>CAWGUE010000024.1:0-245772 GCA_963825595.1 uncultured delta proteobacterium
CCATCTGGGCCGCAACAACACCGGCACCGGCATCGTTGACCGTGAAGTCAAAAGTCGCTAACGGTGTACCGGTGGCATTTCCAGCCGGCGTGTAGACCAAGGTATCCAGCTCGGCCGCTGTCAGGGTATCACCGCTATTCACCGCAACACCGCCACTGTGGGTCAGCGTGCCTCCGGCAAGGTTCAGGTTGCTGATCGTGGCCGAGACTAAGCTGTCACCCTCGGCGTCGGTAAAGGTAAAATCCGTCGAGGCGAAGCTATAAGCGACATCCTCTGTTGTGCTGACTGTATTGGCTGTGGCGACCGGCACATCGTTGACCGGGATGATGTCCAGCGTGGCGCTGCCGCCCACCGTATCGGTCCCGTCGGTAATCGTGTAGGTAAAGCTCACAGACGTGTCGTCGTCGGCCGCCGGCGTGTAGTCCCAGGTGCCGTCGCCGTTATCCACCAGCACACCGCCTCCGGCGCTGATCACCAGACCCGTCGCCGCCAGTCCGTCACCCTCGACATCATTGGCATTGGAAAGAAGCTCGGCCTGGGTGATCGTCCGCGCACCGCTGTCCTCGCCGATCGCCGCCAGGGTCACCGGACTTGTGGTCGGCGCATCATTAGCCCCGTTAATGGTAATGGTAACTCTTTGGGTGGTGCCATCGGCCGTGATGATTGTAAAGACATCGTAGAGAATGTCACTCGCACCCAAACTCTGGATCGCCGCCTGGCTGTTGTCGGCCGTGTAGGTCCACGCCCCGGCGGCATCGATGGTCAAGGAGCCCAAAGTGCCCACAATGGTTTCGGGCACGAAGGACGACTCACCGGCATCGGGATCGGCGACGGTGAGCGTGCCCGAATCACTGATATTTCCGGCGACAACGCCGACATCCTCGGTGACGGTACCGGTGGAATCACCACCAACGGCCGGCCCATAGTTGTCTGGGACCACGGAGATGGCGTAAACCCGTTCGGTTCCATTGAAGTTGACGAGGCTACCATCCAGGACCATTTCGGCCGTGGCGGCGGTGAAATTCCCAGGCTCCGGCTCCGATTGAGTGACCTTGAGGACAAAAATATCACTTGTCGACGTATTCAGAGTGGGGGCGTTGCCCACGGCCACATCGTCGATACTCAGGGTGACGAGGATGTCGCCCGAATCGAATGTCATACCGCCGATGGTGATGGGTTTTTCGATCAGGTCTAGACCGCGGATATTACTGCCGACCTCCATATTGATATCGTTACCGTCAATCAAGATTTGGGAAGTACCGGCAGCGGCGGCCTGGCCGGCATCAGTCGCCGTGAAATGATAGATGTGATTGGGAGTATTCGGCGCAACGCCAGCCTGTTCGGAGAAGATAAAACTTCCCGCCGGTAGTAAAGTACTTCCAACATAGGTATCCTGTTCTACCAGTGAGATGGCGTGCAAGCTGTTAATCGGGGCGCCCAGTGGATCCGGCATGCCATTGAGCAGCATGTAAAAGGTACCTGAAGTATAGTCACCGGGGGTATCCGGACGGAAGGCCAGCAGATCGTTCATGTGAACGGTGGTATCCGCGCCCGTTTCATAGTAAGCGGCGATAATCGTTTCGTCCTGGTTGAAGGAAACGAGAACGTCTCCGATCTGCAGGCTGAACTGGTTGGCGCCGCTGCCGATGGTCAGGGCACGGCTCACGAAATGAAGCGCGCCCGGATCGGTGCTGCCGGTGGTAAGAGTATCGGTGAAAAGATCGAAATCGATGACGGAAGAAAAATCACCATCGGTTGCGGCGCCCAAGGTCAGGTCGGGCCCGCCAAACTGGAGCACTTCGCCCTCTTTCCATCCTCCGGGAAGGCCGTCTGCGCCGGCGTTTGGATCAGGAGGAAGAGAATCCTCATCCGCGGAAATCCATAGGGTATTGTCGGCAGCAGTAGCAATCACGTTTTGCGCAAACTCGGACGTTTCGATCTCAGCGTCGCCGATATCCAAGCGGGAAACCGTCGCACTGATTGCACTGCCTGCAGCCACATTGGCTGAGATGATCGGAGAGAATGAGGCGTTTCCGAATCCATCCGTGGTTACATCGTGGACGCCAATCAAGGTCTGCCCTTCGCCATAACCGGTACCGTCTGCTGTCGAATTCGAATAGAACTCTATACGGAAGCTGGTCGACGCTAAGCTGTTCAGGGTTCCAGTAATGGTGATCTGCGAGCCATTTGTTTCCGCGCTGGTCAACACAGGAAAGTTCTGCAGGTTGTTCGCACCACCATCACCATCTCCAACATCGTTCACCGTGACGCCTGCCGTGCCGAGGTTGATTCCCAGAAGCGTATTGGAATGAATCGAGTTGCGGACAATGGCGTTGTTCGAACCATTCACAACATTCACGCCGTTCAGCGCATTGAAGGCAATGATGTTTCCAGCCCCGGCGACCTCGCCACCAATCAGGTTGCCGGTGGCGCCATTTTTAATTTCTACTCCATCGTCGGAATGATTGCCGCAGTTCAGCGAGCCGCCGGCGTCGGTACCGATGTAGTTGCCTTGAATGACGTTGTTGTTCGAATTGATCTCGATGCCTTCAACGTTATTCGAGATCACATTCCTGGCCGCAGCCGTTGTGCCACCAATTGTCGTGTCATCAGCGCCTGATAACAGGGCGATCCCGACGTCACCATTACCTGATTTCGTCGAGCCGTCGGGGTCCAGGCCGATAATGTTACCTTGGATAAATGTCCCGGTCGCACCGGTTCCGGCAACGTTGATGCCCTCGTTGTCATTGTTGGTAATGACGTTGCCGTCATTGACTCCGGTACCGCCGATTATCGTATTGGCTCCCTCGACGTTGATGCCTGTGTTACCGTTACCAACGCCTGTCGAACCGTTACCCGTTGTACCGATCCAGTTACCCTGGATCACGGTGCCGGTTGGGATGGTCGTGTAGGTCGCATCGGTGGTGCCGTCGATAAATATACCGTCCTGAGTGTTGCCGGCGACAATATTGCCCGCACCCGCAGTTGTCCCGCCGATTCGGTTGCCGTCCGATGCAAGCTGAATGAGTATGCCGTGGGTGCCGTTGCCCGCCGGAGTTGTGCCATCGGGCTTGATGCCGATAATGTTCCCTTCAACGATATTGTTGTCGCTGTTTTCATTAATAATGATACCGGATAAGCCGTTGCCGGCGGTAACGTTCCCCTCGTTTGGTCCCGTCCCACCGATTTGGTTTCCGGTGGCATTATCGCTGATCATGATGCCGTGCTCGGCGTTACCGACGGCATTACCGGCCGCATCGATCCCGACCCAATTGTTTTGAATGATGTTGTTATCACCGAATCCGGTAGAGCCATCCATTTCGATGCCTTCATCGGCAAAGTTGATGACAATAAAGCCCTTGACGGTGCTGTTGTTGGCGCGGAGAGTGATGCCATTGATACCGGAACTCGCCGGAGTCGCGGAACCATCCAGCGTAATCAGCGGTGTGCCGCTGTAACCGGGTTGCGTGGTAGCATCGAGAATGACCGAATCGGTAATAAGGGGAAGGCCGGCAGGATCGACCAAAATCGTTTGCGGTCCACCGCCGCCGACATTGAATGTAATGGTATCGGTCACGCCGACATTGGCATTGGCATTCAAGATGGCCTCGTGCAACGACCCGGTGCCCGTGGCATTGGTATTGGTGACGACCAGCTCCAACACGTCAGTTACCGTTACACTGATCGCCTGAGTATCGGTGCCACCGCTGCCGTCACTGACCAGCACGACGACTTCATAAACGTTGTCCGCGTCGGCATCTGTCGGATTCTCGAAGTCTGGTGCCGACTGAAACGTCAGTTCGCCACTGGAGCTGTTGATAGCAAACTTCGACTGATCGGCTCCGCTGATCAGCGTATACACCGGTGTGCCGCCATCCGGATCGTTCACCGTGATCGTTGTGACTGCGGTGGTGTTCTCCGCGACGTAAATACTGGCTGCGTCACCACCACCGTTGGAGGTAATGACCGTCACCACCACCGTTGGAGGTAATGACCGGCGCGACGTTTGTTATGGTCATGTTAATGGTCGTCGTTGCAACGGTGCTGACATTTGTCCCGTCGGATGCCTCCACTGTGACCGCTCGTGTAGTCGGGTCTGGAGTCGCAGAGGTATTGTCATAAATGATGCTCTTCAGAACTTGCTCGTAGTTTGTGACCGTATCGTTACCGGTCAGATATACGTAGTACGCCCCAGCTCCCGATGCGTATGAAACGGAGATGCTCGTCCCGGAGGTGTCTGCGACCATGCGCTCATCAGCGCCGTCGAGGTGATTGGTCAACGTGACCGTCAGCGACTGCAATGTGGCGCTGTCAGCATCGGTGATCACCGCATCAGTATCAGCAATATTGATCTGGCCGCCGCCCTGTGTCCAGGTCGTCGTGAAGTTGATCCCGGTCTCCGCGGAATCATCCGCATCGAGATCGATTTGTGGTGCCACCGGATCGATGTCGATGTTGATCGTTCCCAGCGTGATGGTGCCGCCAACACCTGATCCGGTGTTGCCGTTGTCGTTGATCTCGATTGTAATCAGATCGACATTATCGCCGTATGTTCCGGGGGTCGCATGCTCATAATCGATAGCGTTGATATCGTTCAGGAAGTTGTTCAGGTTTGTGAGACTGCCGGTCAAGATTAGCTGGGATTGAGAACCGCCTTTGGTCAGGCCAACGCCACCCAGCGTCTGCAGATGACCAGCGTCGGAAGTGATCATGAGCGTCAGGTCGCCGCCGTTGGCATCGATATCGCTGAGATCGATGGCACTGAGATCCAACTTGCCCTGGGTATCCTGCAGAAACAATAGGTCGGTCGGCATGGTACCGGCGTTCGTCGGGTCGTCGTTTACCGGATTGATCGTAATGAGAATGAACTGGGAGATGTTATCCACGCCACCATTTGCGGTACCTCCCGAATCATATACATTGAATTGGAATGCCGTCGTTCCACTTGCATTAACTGCCGGTTTGAATTGCATGCCTTGAATATCGGCCAACGTGTATGAACCGGTTGTTACCCGCGTAGTTCCGTCAGATAGAAAGATGTCCCCTGAAGTGTCTGCCGGTATAGCCGTTACCTGATAAGATAATGTTTGGCCGCTCTCATCACTGCCACCTCCGGGGCCGTATGTCACACTCCCCAATCCTAGTGAAGTAAAACCGGAATCCTCATTTACTGTTAGATTGTTGACACTACCAGTGAGAAGAACAGGTGCATCGTTGACCGGGTTAACTGTGACCGTGAAGCTAGTCTCGACGAACAATCCACCAGTATCGGTGGCACGAATAGTGATATCGGCCGAACCATTCTGGTCGGCAGCGTAATCCAGCGTCAGCACACCCGAGGCGTTTATGGTCGTCGCATCGAACAAACCAGGATTGGAGTTGTTCTCAATCGTATAAATCAGTGCTGAGTCGGTATCCTCGGCATCGTCAAATATTGCTTTCAAATCGATGAAGCTGAGACCTATGTCTTCATTGACGGAGAAATCAATGATGCCGGAAGTAGTGGGGGCTGTGTTTTCGACAGCCGGTTTGATCGAGACACCACCGGCAGCCCAATTATCGGAGGCCGGCCAAGTCCAGGACATATTGACTGACTCAGCACCTGGGGCAGTGCTTCCGCCTCCCGTCGTTTGGAAACCGTCGAGTTCCCAACGCTCTGTCTGGCCTGCACCTTCGGTCAGGACGCGGAAATTTGGATCGTCAATTGAAACCACGCCGAAAACCAATTCGTCGGGCGCTGAACTTACCGTGGTGGATGCGGTGCTCTCACCATAGCCGAAGTCCGACGCGAAGGCTCCCAACGGTGTTGACTGATCAACTCCAATGAAGGTCATCACGCCTGCGGTGTTGCCGTCCGTCGGAGAACTGAATGCGATATCAACGTTAAAGGTCCCGACGTCAGGAGCGAGCAGGGCCCAGATCTCTATTCGCGCATCGCCGGCCTCCTCAACGCCTACGAGAGACAGACTGTCACCGTTGTAAGTAACGGAACTGACGGTTTGCGAGCCTCCTAGGTTCATCGATACTCCAACCAACATCAACCGGTCTGTGCCGGAAGTCGTGTGTAAGACCGAGAAGTCGCCACCGGTGCTGGTGCCGGTGGACGTCGCATCAACGTCGACGTTCAGCAGATGGCCCCAATTGTCCTGCAAATCACGACTGAAAGCCACGGCGGTTTCGATTTCACCGGCCTTATATTCCAGATCCCAATCGGCGTTAAAAATTGCATGTCCCGTATCATCGTTACTGGCGGCCACGTCGGCCCCGGTGAGATTCGCCAAAGATTCGACCAGCGTCTGGCCTTTGGTGTTCGAGGCAAAGTCGCAGCCGTAAAAAAGGATATCCCCCGTTTCGGTCAGGGCATTCCCCCATCCGGCAACGGCATCATTGTTTTCCTCCAAGGTGCTGCTGTTTAACAAACTGTTGCCCAGATTGATCTGCCCGTCGGTCCCGTGGGTGATGAAATGCACGGCCGCCAGATTCGAGCGCTCGGAAAGGATTTCGGTAACCTGTCCAATCCCGTCCCGATCGGATTCCAAAACCACGACTTCGATGGTCCGGCTGTCATTCCTCCCTTGCAGATCGTCAATCAGTCGTTCGTAGTCGGTCACATTTGCATCGACAAATACCAGCTCTCGCATCACGGCCGCATCTATCGGGTCGCGCTGCGTCTCGGAGTTCGACTCGCCATCGTTTGTGGGGGTATCGCCGGTTGCGGACTCAATTTTATTTGAGATCGAAGGCGCTTCAATGATGGACTCGACAGCGCCGGCCGCCCTATCGGTATCGAGTGCACTCAGTGCAGGAGCATCGGCCAACACATCGACAAAGGTGCCGGTGCCGAGCGTGTGTTGATTCTGTAGCAGTGCATCAGAACCGAAATTGTCGGGGCTCCCGGAAAATGTGACGGTTTCCGGTCCGAAGGCGCTGGGAGTGTTCGACGGGGAATCCACTGACGGACTGTCCACGCCGGCCCCCCAGCTTCCTGAAAGCAGCAACCGAGGTTCGAGGGTTTCAAAACAGACACCGGTATCACATGGGACCTGTTTTTTTCTTATCCGTTTTAGCATTTTTCGCATTGCACCGCAGGCTGCTATGATCGTTGCATTTGGGGTTATTAGTTTACCCTATTAGTATCGGCCATATAAGGCTTTCCGTTAGGAAAAATGGTCGAAATAATGATCATTCAGCATATGCTCTATCCCGCACTTTTCATGAATGTTTTTCAGCAGAGCAGAAAACTGACACAACAACATATAGTTACAGGTCATTTTGCTCATCGACAAAGTGGACCACTTGGCCCTCCTGCCAGCCAGAAAAAATGTAGGCTAATAGAGCTGAAATTCATTCCTGATGTTTGTAAACCATAGGATCTTCGTGCACATGTGGTGCCAATCAAGGTTAATATGATTTAACGCATTAATATTATTATTTTTTTGCAATAAATCGATGGATATCGATTGATAAGGATGGGATGGAGGTGTCACAAAGCGCACCGTAAAACATGCTGATGGGATATAAACTAAACCGAAAAGATTGAAAACGAACTAAAAATACGAGCTACAAAACCCGACAAAAGTTCACATGTCTAAAGGGATAATCACTGAACCGGTTTGGCCGCGATTTGAAATTATTTTTAATTATTTTCAGTTTGTTAGCCATTTAAATAGAGTTCGGTTTCATAATTCGAATTCATAACGCCGCGCCCCATTTGAAACTCGAATTACTGCTCATTTGCATAGGAAGTCACCACCTGGCGCCAAATGCAAAAATTCGTATCCTAAAGTGCCCAAAATTGACACTACATGGCTCAGTCCCCACAAGATGACTCTATATATAAATCTTAAGATTTCATGAAATAAGTCGATAATACGGAATAAGAGGAAATGAATCATCCTCCGCCATATCGCTGGCGGACTCCTGAATGGCCGAGCGCAACAAATCATTCATTCCTGAAAGATAAGATGAAAGAATCTATGGGTGAAAATTCACAGCCGCATGTCCTCGTCGTCGATGACGATCCGTTCATCAGGGAGATGGCACGCGAATACCTGACAGAGGCCAACTTTACGGTGTCGGAGGCCGAAAACGGCGTCAAGGCATTGCAGGCCCTGGAGAATCTTCGACCGGACATTATCATGCTCGATGTGGTGATGCCGGAGATGGATGGCTTTGCCACCTCATTGGCCGTCCGCCGAATGCCCGGCTGTGAAGTCGTGCCCATACTGATAATGACGGCTCTGGACGATCATGACTCGATCAATCGTGCCTATGAAATGGGGGCCACCGATTTCATTACCAAGCCGATCAACTGGATGATTTTGGTCCAGCGCATACGGTACATGACGCGCGCCATGCGAATGGTGAATAAGCAAAAGCGACTTGAAGAAGAGTTACAGCAAGCCCAGAAGTTAGAAGCGGTTGCGACGTTAGCCGGGGGGGTTGCCCACGACTTCAATAATCTGCTACAAACAATTCAAGGTTTTTCGGAGATGCTTCTGTATAACATGCATGAAGACGACCCCAGCTTTCGGGCACTCAACCGGGTCATGGACGCGGTTGAAAGCGGTGGCAAACTCACCCGTCAGTTGCTTACGTACAGCCGTAAAGTAAAGAGTGAAAAGCGACCCATCAATCTCAACGATCAGGTGCGCCAGGCACATCAGCTATTGGAGAGGACCATCCCCAAAATGATCGAGATGGATCTTCTCCTCGAAGAAGATCTCAAGTTGGTGGATGCGGATCCTGTTCAAATGGAACAGGTGTTGATGAACCTGGTGATCAACGCCAGGGACGCCATGCCGGAAGGAGGCCGGCTTGTCATCAAAACCAAAAATATCAGGCGGCCCGACAAACAATGTGAAAGCCACCCCACATCGACCCCATGGGAGGGTGTCGTTCTCAGCGTATCGGATACCGGCCACGGTATGGACAAAGAGACCCGGAAGCAGATTTTCGATCCGTTCTTCAGTACCAAGGCACCCGGAAAAGGTACGGGGCTCGGCTTGTCCATGGTTCATGGAATTGTCGAAAACCACCAAGGCCGGATCACATGCAGAAGCACTCCAGGTGCAGGGACCTCCTTCCGAATTTATTTTCCGGTAGCAGAATCCAGCCTGGGAAAAATGGCGGTCGAAGAAAAGAGGGGTGAGCAAGGGGGCAATGAAATCATCCTTCTGGTGGATGACAATGAAACCATTCGGCAAACCGGCGAAGAAATGCTCGCAAGAGCCGGCTATACCGTGCTAACGGCTTCCACTGGAGAAATGGCGCTCGATATATACGCACAGAACTCGGAGGAAATCGCTCTGGTTCTGCTTGATCTCATCATGCCCGGTATGGGTGGCGCAAGGTGCCTGCAAGAGCTCCTCAAAAAAAATGCGGCTATCAATGTCGTCATTACCTCCGGTTATTCTCCTGTTGATCAAACCATGAAAACCATTGAAGCCTGTACCCGTGAATTTCTGCGCAAGCCCTTCACTTACGAACAATTGCTCAGCACGGTTCGCAAAGTGTTGGACGGCGAATCGCCCCTCCATGTGCCAGCTGAGAGTTACTCACTACCCGCGAATCGCCGCGAACGCAGTGCTTCACACCTGTCTGCCTAACCCAAACCCAAGTTGAGCGTTTCACATTTTCGAAATATGTAAACCAATGCATAGAGATATACGTCTAATAATTGTGTCGCATATAAAGTGGGACCCTAAATGAGCGTAAACAAAGACGAGTACGATCACAACATATCTATTGTCCATCCATAAATGGCCTTTTTTCCGCTGGGTCCCGCCGAAGCGGGATGCGGCCTTGCCCAGCGAAAATAATTCTCATTTATGAAGTGGACACTCAATAGTGCCAACTACTTTTCGCGAATGGACACTATCTAAATCAATGAGTATTTTAAACTTTCGACTTCATTTAAATATTTCTACCAGCGGTGAGATATAAATTCTATCATTTTATCTCGGTTTTGTTTACCCTGCGGAATACCGATGCCACCCCATCTTCGGTGTTGTCAAGAGTTCGCCGTAGTTTACTACAGCTTCACTCTTGACGCATTGTATCTGGGGCATCCTTGCCGCAGGCAGGCAAGCCTCGACTTTCGCTCAATTACGGTGGGAGGTTGCATTGGAGACTCAACATGCCAGCCAGGAGAAAAGGTTTAACTGGCTCAAATTAGTGATTGTCGTTGTGTTTGTGGCTGCCGTCACGTCGGCGCTCACCATCGTTCTGGTGACGCGCTACCTTTTCCCAAAAGAATTTAAACCGGTAACACTCAGTGCACAAGAAGAGGCGGTGTTGAGAGCCAAGATCGACAAACTGGAAGATGCACCGCGCCCGCAGAAACGTGGCCGGGCAGAGCAAACCAGGACCGCGGTGTCCGGGGAAACGAAATCGAATGCACTGGAACCGGAGCGTTATACCGAAGATGCGGCCAAACGCAAGGTGTCCTTCTCAGAACGTGAATTGAACGCTCTTATCGCCCAAAATACCGATCTGGCACCGAAAGTGGCCATTGATCTGTCGGATAATCTTGCCAGTGCGAAGCTCCTTGTGCCGCTTGATCCCGATCTGCCGTTTTTCGGTGGTAAAACATTAAGAGTCACGACCGGACTGGAACTGCGGTATGCAAATCAGAAGCCGATCGTGGCTCTGAAGGGGATCAGCATCTGGGGCATTCCGGTTCCCAATGCCTGGCTCGGCGGTATCAAAAATGTCGACCTGGTGGAAGAATTCGGGACGAGCGGAGGATTTTGGCAACTTTTTGCCGCAGGCGTGGACGATATTCGGGTTGAGGAAGGGCAGCTCACCATAAAACTGAAAGAGTGAGTCAAAATCAGGCAGAACCGATTTTGAGGACAACCAGGGTGATGTCGTCCTGGGGTTTGAGACCTTCGGTAAATGAATGCACCGCTTGATAAACGTGGTCTATTATGGTCGCTGCACTTTGGTCGGCATAGCGGCGGATGATCTCCTTGAACCGGTTTTTGCCGAACATTTCCCCGGTAGGGTTGAACGCCTCCCAAATTCCGTCCGTGCCTAAAGCGATGATGGAACCGGGCGGAACATTGTTCAGCGCACTTTCATGGAATCGAATGTCTTTCTCCACGCCCAGCACCATCCCCGGACCCTCCAATTCCATGAATTGACAGGTGTCAGGCCGGTACAGCAGGGCCGGATCGTGGCCGGCCCGGACCCACCGAATTGTATCATGAGCCCGGCCGATTTCCAGGGCAAAAAGGGTCATGAATTGATTTGTGGCCAAAAAATCGGTGATCAAGGCATGGTTCAATTCATTGACAATCTTGGACAAACTCTCGGATGCTCTATAGCGATCGCGCAAGACAGCCCGCGCTGTGGCCATCAATAAAGCCGAATCGACGCCGTGTCCGGCAATATCGCCGACAGCCACGGTCAATACCGTTGTTGCGGGTGTCGCCTTAGCCGCCGGCTGCAGGTAATCGAAATAATCTCCCCCGATTTCTTCGCACGGCACACTCAACCCGGCGATGTCAAGCCCGCTTATCCGCGGCGGGAATTTTGGCAAAAGACTTTTTTGCACCTCGCCCGCTAGAACCAGAGATTTTTTTTGACCTGTCAGGTCCGTCACGAAAGCCACTTGCCCTATACTTTCACCCGTGTCATCGACAAGGGTGTTACCGTGGAGGAGCACCGGTACGTTGCGTCCGCTTTTAGACCGGAATGTACCCTCGACAGTTCGGTATTTTTGACCCAATAGCCTCTGAGCACTGGCTTCGAGATAGATTTTAAAATCAGTGGTCGCCAGGTCGTAAGCCGTTTGACCGATCAGCTCGCTCCGGGAATAACCGAGCATCCGACAGAAAGCATCGTTCACATCAACGATCCGCAGCGCATTGTCCATCATCAGAAAGCCCTCGGCAGATGTTTCCACGATGCGCCGAAACTTGACCTCGCTTTTA
The DNA here is from genome assembly GCA_963825595.1 of uncultured delta proteobacterium. Classification (GTDB taxonomy): domain Bacteria; phylum Desulfobacterota; class Desulfobacteria; order Desulfobacterales; family SG8-13; genus JARFQH01. The sequence goes on from CAWGUE010000024.1 coordinate 11,940, forward strand.
CGGAGAGCCTTTTCAGCCAGTTTACGCTCGGTCACGTCGACAACTGTTCCCTGGTAAAAAACGATCTTGCCCTGGGCATTGCGTTCGGTTGTGGTTGTATCCTCGATCCAACGAACGTCGCCGCCCCGGGTGACAATCCGGTAGCTCTGGGTGTAATCGCTGACATCGCGTGCGGCGTGCTCCGCGATTTCATCCCGAATCCTGTCGCGATCATCCGGATGGACCAGGTCACGGAAAAGGATTCTTTTTTCGAGGAAGTCTTCTGCTGAATATCCGATACGAGATATATTGTCGGACACATAAACGAGTTGAGGATCCGGTTCCGGCTTTCGGCGGAACAGGATGACCGGGCTGCGATCGACGATTTCCATTGCCAACCGAAGTTTCTCGCGAATACCCTGCCCTGAATGTTTGAAGGAAGTCTGAGGCGACGCGTTTTCAGGTAATGTCATTATTTGCTTCTATTCTTTTGGATCGGCCGTTGCCGGATGGAACCGAAACGTTTCTCAATTATTAATGAATGAACGAAGAATTGTTAACCAATAAGGTAAAACGTGTTCATCAAAACACAAGCGCCCTTGCTGTGCTCCCCGATTCCGAACATGTACCCTGAAAGAACTCGACGCGAAGTGGTTTCAAATTATAGAAGCCTTCTCAAGATTAGGATTTTGGTTCAAGGTCAAGGCGAATCCGAGATTCCCCGCTTTGCGGGATTTCCGTCTGATCGATTCTTCATTGTCGGTCACATCCCGCAGTCATACTGAATTATGTCCGTAGAGGCGCGGGAAGGGACCCAGCACCTCTGCCAAAACGAGGAGCCAACGCAGAGATTTATCCGCCTCTGGAGGACTTGTCCGCCTTGGGCGGGTTGGGCCAAAACACAATTTTGAGATAGCTTCTAATAATATTCATGAAATTTGCGGGAGAGGGCTTTCAGCATGTGTGATTATACAATGAAAAAGGCGGGTTTCGGCTTAAGGCCATACCCGCCTTTACAGGAGGAACAGATGATGAATGAGGATGGTGGTCTATGAATGCGGACGCTTCGTCAGGTCGTCGCCCTTACAATGAGTTCCTTTATTTTTTAGTCTCTGCCGTCCACTTAACACTCTGTTAACTTTCAGAGACTCTGCCTAACAATTATTGTAACAAAGGTTTATTTTCCAATTGGCTCCAGGCTTTAAACGCTGCGGCCGCTTTTCCGACTTCACGCCACCAGGTTTTAAGTGAATTTTTCAGGGTCATGCCCGCAGTAGTCAACGACCTGTCTCCGGCGGCACTTATAAAACAGCCGCTACCGCCGCCGCCAGTGCCGGCAGAGCTATACTGGGCGGGAGCTGCCACCAAGGCAGTGGAGACCTCATTCGAAAGTGCGCTGGTCAAACCTTCCAGGCTGTAAGCACTGACGGAAAAATAGTATTCCGTATCCGGATCGAGCCCTGATATGACCGCGCTGGTGAAATTGCCGACATCCAGGCTGGTATCGTAAATTCCGGATTCGGTTCCGTAGTGAACGATGTATCCCCCCAAATCAGGCTCATTGTTCGGATCCCATTCCAGAGTCACGTCTTTGGCCCACCCCTCCGAAACGGTAAATGGAATCAGCCCGAAAAAACAAAAAATGAATACAAAAACGACGCTAATAAAAACGGATTTTGATTCAGTGGTATGCGGTTGTCGGCAATCAGTTATTGGCATTCTGTCTATGGCCCCCTCTGGCAGTGGTATTTAATTTTTCTCTATCGTCGCCAGCGAATATGCAAGAGCCATACCGCATTCTTATTATTTTATATCATTATGATATTATTACTATTTTTAAATATCTACCAAAGGCGTCATTTAGAAATCGGATGAAATTCCATACACTTTGAGGTTCACCCGTGCTTTGGCCTATAAATATTATAATATTTTCGATTACTTACATATGTATGATTTTCTCTACTCTGAGAAGGGACAAGCGCATGACAGGTAGCGTGTGCCGACCGGAGGGGGGAAACGACGGGAGCACTTCTTTTCAACACCCTAAAATTGTTTCATATTATCCTGTGAAGGGTACCATTCGGCGGAGGAATCGCAAGAGCATCGATCGCAGCATCACGCTGATATGGTCGGCGGCGAATTCGGGAGGGCACCCAAGTTGTTGTCTTGTGGTCTATTTAGTCCCTGAATCTTGATGGATCCAGTTTGTAGCGTCTCATTAATTCGTAGAGGTCCGCGCGGTACTTGCCGGCCAGCTTGGCCGCCTGGCTGACGTTTCCCTGGGTGAATTCGACCAATTGAAGCAGGTAATTCTTCATAAAGTCGTCCCTGGCCTCTTTGAGGGGCTTGATGCAGTCATTTTCCAATTCGCATTTTGGCAGAATCAAGTCCTCGTCTATCTGGCCACCGACAGCCATGGCGACGGCGCTCTCGATGGTGTTTTCAAGCTCGCGGACATTTCCAGGCCAGGAATGCCGTAGCAGTTTCTGCAATGCATGCGACGTGATCCCCTGGATATCTTTTTCCATTTCGGCACTGTACTTTTTTAGAAAATGCTTTGCCAAAAGCGGGATGTCATCCTTTCTCTCTCTGAGCGGCGGCAACTGAATTCGAATCACGTGTATTCGATAATAGAGGTCTTCCCTGAAGTTCTTGGCCTCGACCTCCTGCTCCAGGTTCCTGTTGGATGCGGTAATAATTCTTGTATCGACTTTAATGGTCTGGCTGCCGCCCAGCGGAAAAACCTCACGCTCCTCCAGCACGCGCAGCAGCTTGCTTTGCATTGGCAGCGGCATCTCTGATATTTCATCCATAAAAAAACTGCCGTTGTGCGCCTGGGCAAACAACCCCTTTTTATCGCTCACGGCGCCGCTGAAGGCCCCCTTTTTGTATCCGAAAAGTTCACTTTCCAGCAACGTTTCCGGTATAGCGGCACAATTTATGGCGACAAAAGGCCCCTTCTTTCTCGGACCCGACAGGTGGAGGGATTTGGCAATCAATTCTTTACCGGTGCCGCTTTCGCCATCAATATGGACATTCGAATCCGTCTCGGCTGCCTGGGCGACCTGTTCCAGGACACGCTTCATCCCCTCGCTTTTGCCGATAATGTTCTTGAATCCGAATTGGACGGCACAGATGTTGCGCAGCGTGCTCACTTCTTTGGTCAACTGGCTTTTTTCCAGGCAGTTTTTTATCTGCAACTGTAACTCCTGGTAATTAAATGGCTTTGTCAGGTAATTGGCAGCCCCTCTTTTCATCGCGTCCACGGCGCTGTTTATACTGCCGTGGGCGGTCAAAATGATGACCGGCAATTCCGGATAGGTTTTATGAATCTCCTCCATTATTTCGATGCCGTTTTCATCGTTTAATTTCAGGTCGACCAAGGCAAGATCTACGGCGGCGTCTTGGAGAAAAGTGAGTGCCTGAATCGAATTCAGCGCTTTGAATACGCGGTATCCCTCTGCTTCAAGTCGCATTTGGATGACGTTGAGGATATTCCGGTCATCATCGACCACCAAAATATTGTCCATGATTTCCTCTTTTAGAATCTACGGTTAATCAGTTTAAGGAGCACCGTATTCTTGCGCCCCAAAGACAAGTCTGCGATTCAAGGAGTGACTTTTCTTTTCTTTTCCTCTATCTTAATGTCGACTTCCTTGAGCTTGTCGATGTTTTCTTCCAACTCTCTGATCTGCCTGTTTTTTTCTTCAATAGCTCTTTGATAATATTCGTCCTTGGCATCGGTGACTTTTTGATTCTGGTCCTGTAGCTTTTGATAATATTCGTCCTTGGCACTGATGACCTTTTTATTCTGGTCCGTCAGCTTTTTTATCTGATTCTGCCGATCCCTTAGTTGTCTTTTGAGCCGCAACAGTTCTCGCTTTTTGGACACCAGTATTTTCTCGGTATCCTGCAGATTTCTCAATATCAATATCCACAATTCAGCTTGGGGCCTGAGGGGGCTTTCCGGATATCTATTGATGAGTGCCCCAAACGCTTCGCGAGCCTTGGTCAGGTCATGATCCGGATTTTCCGGATGGCTGTAAACCAGACCGATCTGAAAAAGCGCCTTGTCGCCCAGAAGTTGGGGCTGAAAACTGAGCGCTTTGCGGCTCTCCCTCAAGGATGCGTTAAAGTCGCCTCTGCCCCAGTAATAACTGGCCGTTGCCAGATGCTCCTCGGTTTCCAAGCGCTCGGGTGAGACAACGCATCCCGAAGTTAGCAAAACTATAGTGAGGCAGCCGGCAAGGCAAAATAAAAAGTACTGCCTTTTCCGGGGGCACTTCTGGCCCATACTTCCCCTCCGTGATCGCGTATGATGTGTCTGGTAATGGTCAGTCCCAAACCGGAACCGGCGACTTTGTGGCCATTTGTTTTGCCCCTGGAAAATTTATCGAAGATTGTTTTCACGGACTCTGCAGGTATGCCCATGCCAGTGTCGGCAACTGCCACACAAACGAATTTTTTGTCATGATTGTAAGGCACCGTGCGAATAATAATACGCCCGTTGGGAGGCGTAAATTTTAATGCATTTCCAATCAGGTTTTCCATGACCTGGCTGATTCTTTCTTCATCCATGAGAATCAAAGGAAGTTCCGGCATTGGTTTCAACTCTATCAGGATTTTCTTACTTTTGGCGATCGGCGCCAATTTCAAAACTGTCTGCTGCAACACGGGCGCTATGTTCGATTTCTGGTAGCGGTATTCCATCATGTGCGCTTCCATGCGTGAAAAATCGAGAATTCGGTTCACGGATCGAATCAGGCGCTCACATTCCTCCCGTGTAATGGCCAAAAGCTGCTGCTGCTTTTCGGGTGCCCCGGCATATGTTCCCTCCAGAAGCATTTCTGATGCTTCTTTTATGGCCGTCAGAGGTGTTCGGAGTTCATGGGACACATGGTTGATGAAATCGATTTTCATTTCATCGATTTCTTTGAGCTTTTCGCTCATCAGGTTAAAGTCGTCCGCCAGGTCTTTGATCTCGGGCGGCCCTTTCATTGAGGGTATCTGCACATAATTCCCTTTGGCGATCTCTTTGGTATTTTTCTGCAGCAATACAATCGAACGGTTGATCCTGCGGGTACTGAAAAATGAGATCAGGGTGCCGATAACCACCGTTAAAATCGCCGTGAAAAGAGTCATGTTGAATACCCTCGAACTGATCAGGCTCGATGATATGATTTTTTCTTCTCTTCCGCTTTGAACAATGGCGATGATACTGTTTAATCGAAGCGTGATTCCGTCCAAAAGACTTTCGTTCTGAGCCGTATAACCGTGACTTGGAGCGGGTTGTCCCAGGTCGATACGTTTATTTTCCTCTTCGAAAAGAGTGACATATTGGCCATATAACTGTCGCGTTTCATCAAAGAGCCTGCGTTTTCGGCTGGTGTCCATTCGGTACTGGTTGTCATCCAGTCCTTTTATGAATAGCGCCCGGAGTTCCCAGAATTTTTGTTTGAAATCCGCATCTTTGGATATGTGATACTTTTTCTCGAAACTGACTTGGGAAAAGATCGTATCCCGAAGGTGTTCCAACTGCGCTATCGTTGTTCCGTCGACCGCCGTTCCACGGATCAACCGGTTCAGTTGGTTCAGCTTCAAAGAGACGTAAACCCCAAGAAGGACAACCAGAAACAGGATGACGACGTATCCGAGCGTCAGTCGTTTGAGGAGCGTGAATTTAATCATACAGAACGAACTTCTCTCGCCGGCAATCACACGTCCATTGAGCTGCGTCTGAGGGCCTGATGCATTTTTTATCAAGCAGCCTGGTTTTCACACCGGGCGCACAGAGCATATCACCTTTTGATAGAATTTCAACCAACCCGTAAGGACCGGCCTGCTTCGGACCGGATCAATGGAACGATTATCATTAACTTCAAAAAGATGCGCGTTTCTTGGCCGTGGCGGCCATTCAAATCGATCTTAAATGTCATCGCATTTTCTGTATCATACCCGAAAAACGGTTTTGATGAAACAGGTATGACGCTTCCAACACATCCGAATCCATCTCATACGGCGACGGATATTCGGTTCGGCAAGTATTTCATTGTCTGCCGGCGCTGGAGACCCAGTGGCTCAAGTGTCCATCACCGAACCCAGCCTCAAGTTCGATCCAATATTGGCCGATATTAACAGGTGAGGTTTTTGCCGCCAAACGGCATCAGGACACAACCGTCAGCTTGAGCTAATGCACAAGCGGTTCGGGGTGGTGCCGCCCTGAATTTCGGTCGGTCCTTTGATTAGGGGATGAGATCCTGGTGTTCAATACCGGAATTTAATCCCCGCATGGCACTGTTGCTATAAAGCTCAGTACCCGTTAAAATAAATAACGTGTGGAGCGTTTCGGCCGTTATTTCCAATTTTTACATTCGGACGCTGAAACACGTAAATGTGCTGGTATCCCCGTTTTTTTAATCCGTCGGATAAAATGACCCTTTCAGCCCACCTTCATTCTGCCCTCACCGCATGTGCTCCGTTGCCGGTAGCCACATTCAATCCTGGCCGGATGCGTGGATTCGTTGGCGGCATATGTGTTGTCGTCTTTCTGACGCTGTTTATTTCCGGATGTAATCAACCCCTTTTTAAGAACGACCTCCAGGCCATCCAATCCAAAGGTGTGCTGAAGGTTATTACGCGAAATAACGGTACCTGCTACTACGAAGGCCCTCACGGGTGGGAGGGATTCGAATACGAGCTGGTTTCGACTTTTGCCGATTACCTGGGGGTTAAACTGGAGGTCCTGGTGCTTGAAAAGGAAAAATCCATGGTTGATGCTCTGCTGGCTGGCAAGGCGGATCTTATCGCTGCCAGTTTTATCGCAACCGAAGACCTTCGGCGTCACTTGGCCTTCGGACCTGCCTACCATCAGATCCGGCAGCTCGTTATTGGTCGGCGTGACGGTCCCAGGCTCAAATCCGTTTCCGACCTTGTTGGTCAACCGCTGTGGGTAATGGCCGGCGCTTTTCATGAAAAACGGCTAAATGTTCTGAAGAGAGATTACCCGGCGTTGACCTGGCTATCCATCTCAGACTACGAACCCGAAGAACTTCTGGAAATGGTCGGCAAAGGATTGATACCATTAACCATTGCCGACGACACGATCATGTCGCTGAACCGGCGTTATTACCCCGAACTTATGGTCCATTTTGCTGTCGACAGTGAGCAGGAACTGGCCTGGGTCATCCACCCGCAGTCCCGCCATCTGCAGCAAGCGGTTCAACAATGGTTCCAGTTGCCGAGCACCGCATCAATGATTGATCGTCTGAAGCAGCACTACTACGGTCATCTCGAAAAATTTGACTACGTTGACATCACCACTTTTCGAAAACGACTCATTCATCGACTACCAAAATATCGGAATCATTTTGTTGCGGCCGCAAAGACGCATAATCTTGACTGGAAACTCGTAGCCGCACAATCCTACCAGGAATCCCATTGGAATCCCAGAGCCAGGAGTTTTACCGGTGTCAGAGGCATGATGATGCTGACGCTCGATACGGCACGCTACCTGGGCATCAAAAATCGGTTGGATCCAAAACAGTCCATCCATGGCGGCACACGCTTCCTTGCCAAGCTATATGAAAGAATCGAAGAAGACATACCGGACCCAGACCGCACGTTCATGGCCTTGGCGGCTTACAACATAGGCTGGGGACATCTCGATGACGCCCGGAAATTGGCAACCTCTCTTGGCAAGCAGCCAAACAGCTGGTCCGACATTCGAGAAATCCTGCCGTTGTTGCGTTTGAAGAAATATTACCGAAATTTGCCCCATGGCTATGCCCGCGGCGCCGAACCGGTGCGATATGTGGATCGAATCCGGACCTACCATAAGATTATAACGCGATGGGAAAACGATTTGAAAGAAGGCCGAACGGCATCGACCGAAACCGCCAACCAGCCACAACTCTGACACGATCAACCGCGCGCTGTCCCGCATTTTATATCCCGCATGAACTCTATTTTCGGCAGATTTGAAATAATTGATGATATCAACGCATGACCAGGTGTCTTGCTGCTCGATATCGTCGAACACTCCGAACCTAAGTTGTTTTAACCTCAACGGAGCGTTTCAAACTATCATATCGATGCCCCCCGGTACCTTGCATTTTTTATGAAAAGCGCTTGCTATAATTATTTATTTTAATTAAATCGACCGATAGGTCTGTTAAGGAGGTTGACACATCAATGGGAAAAATCAACGTTGCGATCGTTGGATTGGGGAATTGTGCGAGCGCTCTCATCCAAGGTACCCATTACTATAGGGATCGTAAAAATCGAAACGCCGCCGGCTTGATGCACTGGTCCATCGGAGATTACACACCGGGTGACATCGATGTTGTGGCCGCTTTTGACATCGACCAGCGTAAGGTCGGACACGACGTCAGTGAAGCGATCTTTGCCCTGCCCAACTGCACTGAGAAATTCTGCCCGGATTTACCCCCCACCGGTGTCGAGGTCCGCATGGGCCGAATCCTTGACGGCCTGTCGGATCACATGAAGGATTACGACGACAAACACACGTTTGTTCCCGCAAAGTTACCGGAACCTGACAAGCATGAAATCGTCGCTGTTCTAAAATCAACCGGTACCGAAATCCTGTTAAATTATCTGCCCGTCGGCTCCACCCAGGCCACCCATTTCTACGCTGAATGCGCGCTCGATGCCGGCGTGGCTCTGATCAACAACATACCGGTATTTATTGCGAGCGATCCGACATGGGCCGGCCGTTTTGTTGAGAAGAACATCCCGATAATCGGAGACGATATCAAATCGCAGTTGGGAGCCACCATCACCCACAGGATCCTGACCGATCTGTTCAGAAAGCGAGGGGTCAAACTTGAACGTACCTATCAGCTCAACACTGGCGGTAACACGGATTTTCTGAACATGCTCAACCGCCATCGAGTCGTTTCTAAAAAGGAGTCAAAAACCGAAGCCGTCCAGTCGGTGACAGCCAAACGTCTGAAAGACGAAAACATTCATATCGGCCCCAGTGACTACGTTGCATGGCAGAAAGACAACAAGGTCTGCTTTATCCGAATGGAGGGCAAACTGTTCGGTGACGTTCCCATGGAAATCGAATTGAGACTGTCGGTGGAGGATTCTCCCAACTCAGCCGGCGTGGCCATTGATGCCATCCGATGCGTTAAATTGGCCCTCGATCGCGGCCAGGGAGGGGTCATCGAAGGTCCGTCGGCTTATTTTTGCAAACACCCGCCGAGCCAATTCCCCGATGATGAAGCCCATCGAATGACTGAAGAATTCATCGAAGGGCGTGAGACACCTCCCTATCACACCCCCCGTGGAAGCAGGCCGTAATTAGAGAGCCGAGGCCGATACGATCCATCTCTATCCCGGATATTTCATGAAATCTTTTCACCGAGCGGCCAAAAAGGCACCATATCGGGGCAGTGGTCAAACTCATGCACCCTCTAACCAAGGGACACTTTGTTCCTCCCCAAGATCTAATGAAAAAGCTGAAAAGATTTCAGCCCTTGGATGAACCGGAGGTTCCCATGGTCACGCTATGGCGCGAATATCCAAGGATAGCGGTAGACTGATTACTGCGTCACCTCGAAATGCGGGGGATCACCCATCTGATCATTTGATTGAAGGTATGCGATTGGCCCTAACAGCCTCCAATTGATGAAAATTACGGGCTATAGGTACGGAAATCAGACAGATTTATTACCCTCTTACAAAACATTAGCTGAAAATGTCCCTTCGCGAGAACTCTCTGGCCCTTATCTATTATCGCTTCATCGACAAAACGCTTCTCCCTGTCCTAAAGAACCTGGCCATCACCCCAAATCAATACTCCCTGATCGGTCTACTGCTGGCCATCGCCGTTCCGATCGGTTTTTTTCTGGACCCTGTCCTCGGTCTCGGCCTCATCGTCCTGTCAGGATTCGCGGATACCCTGGATGGGATCATTGCCCGCCGTCGCCGCACCGCCTCGCAGATCGGTGCATTTATCGACTCGACCTTCGATCGCATCTCTGATTTTTGTTATCTTTTCGGAATATGGGTGCTGTTTTGGCAAATGCAGGGGATAATTCTATCCAGCGCGTTAATCTTTGTCAGTTTTCTGATGACGTTCATGGTCAGCTACGTCAAGGCACGCGCAACAACGTTAGGCGTCTCCTGTGACATCGGTTGGATGGAACGGGGGTATCGAACGCTTTATCTGATCGTTTGGGTCATGCTTATCTGTATCCTGCCCGGCTACCGGAATATGATTTTGTGGTCGGGTCTCGTCTTATATCTCGTACTGACGTCGGCCACGGCCCTGCAACGCATCATCCAGACCCGGTCTAAACTGTTGCCCTGAATTCCGCCGTATATCTCAAACTGCTTTTCAATGCTTAAATTCCGATATACGGAAGGGTGGTATCAGTAGTTATAGAGAAAAATGTTCGAATATTTGAGATGTGTTCCTATTAAAGTTCCCCTGAAATCTGTCGATATCAATATATAGCCGTGTGTTGGCGGGCACGCGGTATTCATAGCTCAGGGCGGCTCCTCTGGAGCCGCCCTTTGTTACCCCAAATTCCGCCGTGATGTTCGCATCTTTCGCATAGGCAGCCGCAAATAGGTTCATAACGGCCGCTCGATCCAAAGATACGATAACCCATCTGAATTTATCCACGAATTGCAATCGTCCATTTGCACGTGGCACACCTTTGTTAATTCTGATGTAAAATACTCATGAAACGTGCGGGCGAACACACCGTTTAATTGTTGAACAGGTTCAAGTTCGGCGACGACGACATCTCCGGCGGCGTTTCGAAGAAAGATATCAAAACACCCCGAATGGCGATCATGTCCGGCGCATTGCAGACCCGTTTATGCAGCGTATGGCCGAACCTGAAATTGGCGGCAAAGTAGAGCGAGAATCTTTTAAATCTTTGGACGGCCCTTTTCTCGTCGAAGTGCTCGCAGAGAAGGTCCGCCAGCTGCAACGCTGTCGCAAGGTATATATCCGGCCCGACCTTAAGACCTTGTGACCAGCTGGCAAGAATCCAGGGCCGGGCAACAGCCATCCGTCCAATGGCAATGCCGTCGCAATCCGTCATATTCAGCATTCTGAGGCAGTCCTGCCGGCTGAAAACATTCCCGTTGCCAAAAACCGGAATCGATACGGCCTTTTTTACCAGACGGATATATTCCCACTTGGGCGGTCGTGAGCGTCGGTCAGGTGCCACCCGGGGATGGAATGTCAAGGCATCGGCACCAGCCTCCTCGAACCGGCACGCCAGGTCGACCGCCAGCAAAGGATCGTCTTTCCATCCGGTGCGAAATTTGACGAATAACGGGATGGAAACCGCCTTGCGCACGGCTTTGACGATACCTGCGGCTAGGGCGGGATTTCTCAGTAATGCGGCACCGCAGTTCCGTTTACAGATATTCGATACCGAACAGCCAAAGTTGATATCGACACCGAAAAATCCCTCTGCTTCGATTAACCCGGCTGCCTTGGCCATTACAACAGGGCTCGTGCCCACGATCTGACACACCAGATAGGGCAATTCGGCCGCCTGCCAGCGATATAGGGCGGATGAATTTCGATTCTCATTAGGAATTCTCTTGGCGCTGCACATTTCCGAAAAAAGCAGACCGAATCCCCCGAAAGAGGCAATGAGTGCGCGCAAAGCAACATGTCCCAGATAGGTCATGGGTGCGAGGACCAGCCTGCCGTTAATGGTTCGGTTGCCGATGGTCAGGGGGCGGCGCAAGGTATCTGTGAGGTCATTCATGATGTTTCCGTACCGCTGCTGACAACCAAAGTAAAGTTGAATAATTGAGCCCTCGGGGAGTTTTCATCAACCGGGAGCGGAGCAAATGATCAGCGACTTCAGCGCCCAAACTCATGCATGAGGCAACCTAAGAAAAGAACAATTTTAATAATAATATAAAATTTTTAGAACCATATCACCATTTATGGTCCCCATCTGAGAGCCAGGGTTCCCGCTTTTCTTTCCCAAGGCTGCCGAATGCTTTCAGATCCCGCCATGGCGGGACGCGCTTACGCTGCTGATGGTTCCTCCCCTCTGGTGCAGCATTGGCGGGAAAAACTCCCCGATCCCTGGAATAATTTAAACGAGACGCTTTGCGGCCTCCAATGACCTCCATCATAGCCGAAAACCGGTTTGTGGACCACTCGAAGCGGTCTTTAACAACCGTTGGGGCACCCAGCCGGTCATTGAATGGTAACAATCATCGTCTCAGGTATCTGTTAGCCTCCCTGAACTGCCAAAGCTTGGCAGTCTCCCTATCATGGCTGGGGGTTTACCGACGATGATTCTAAACAAATGTGGTGGTCACCCCAATATTCATTTGTCTCCCGGTGTCCTTGCTGCTATGATGCCCGACCGAAAGTCCGGGGAGAAAAATGTCATGGGAATCAATGACGGTATGCTCGAGCCGCTGATCGGCGAAATCCTCGATGATGTTGCCAGTTCATTCTTCGAGGCACGCCGAACGATAGAGGCTAAAATAGATCATTTCCATGAATTTGTGAAAACCTTGCGCAAGATGGCTGCCGATGTTCAATCCCGAGCGGCCCTGCTCAACCTTCTCCTTGTCGACGACCGACAGGCAGAGGCATTTTACCGGTTGCTCGGCCTCGATGGCGAGGTGTTCCTGGATGCCAAAATCGCTGACCCGCACAACGTCCTCTCCGGCATCCCATTTGGAATCGGTTTCTGCAGCCGTTATACGAAACTGGTTTTCACGGTTTACAGTAACCTGCAGGAGGCCGGAGCGATTTATTTGAACGGGCCGCCGCAATCCATAAAAATGCCCGCCCGCCCGGACCAGGAGTTCATCTATTACCACTTGATCGTTAAAATGCACCAGGTTCTCAACCATGAAATTAAACGGATCAACGACACCATTTCACCCAGTTGCACATTACAATTTGCCAAGGAATTCAAACCGGATTTGATGACCAAGGAACGGGTCACTGGAGGCGGTATATCGGACCCTCAGGCATTGGATGAAAAACTGTGTTACCGGCAGATCGACTTAAACACTCTGGGGCTATTAGAGTTTCCCTTGCTTCCCAAACTCGAGGATGTCAGGCCGTCTGTAAAAAGTTTCTGTAAAGACCTCCACAGCCGTTACCCTAATGAGTTGAAGGAAATCCTTGAATTCATCAGACAGCGCATAAGCGCTGACTGAGAAACCGAATAAGCGCAAACCCGGGATGCTGTGAGATTCCCCGGCAGACTCATTTGACGTGGTTTAAAACTTCATCTAACACTCAATCCGCCAAAGGTTTACCCGCCTCAGGCGGGCGGACAGGTTACGGCGTTGTGGCCCTCCTGTCGGTGTCAGGGGGCCCTGCCCCGGACACTGAATACATACGCCCGTGTATGCGGCGTTTTTTCGTCGTCTCTCGCCTTGTACCTAAGCGTGATCTGACGTTTTGAAACCACTTCCAAGGATTGCATTGTTCTAAATCGGACTGATTAGGAAAGCACCGATATGAGACAATTACGAATTTCCGAAAGCACCGTTCCGCGTGCGTATTGCGGCCGCATTCTATTCGGTAACTACAGCCAGGAATTGAAAAACTTTGTGAGTGATAATATCGATCGTTGCCGGGCGTTCGAGGAAACCGGCACCTCGGCAATCCTCTACATTTCTGCCTGGCAGGATAAAACCAAAAAGATTTGGTACGAATACGCTGGGGATCGGTTCGCAGAACTGTTGGGATGTGATCCCGATAAGGTCTCCGAAGTGTTTCGTAACTGCGTTATCGATCGGCGCATATACAAATACCAGGATGTCGACCTCGGTATCCGCAAAGAGGTGAAGAGTCGTGAAGAACTGAGCGGCGCATGGCAGGAATTGCGCGAGGAAAGCATAAAAACAGGTAACATCGAGGCGGTGTACAAAATCGTCCTCGGCAATGACACGGCCATCTGGCTCAAGGATCAGGCAACCATCATTGCCTTCGAAAAAGATCGACTGTGCTTGTCACCGGGCATCCTGACCATTGTGTCCAAAGAGATGGAGGCCGAGGACGAGCTCAAAAAGCATCGCGACCAATTGGAAGCAATTGTACAGGATCGGACAGCGGCGTTGACCAAATTGAATGAACAGCTCAAGCAGGAGATCGTCGAGCGCAAACTCGCGGAAAAAAGGCTCCAGCAAAGTTACAACAAGCTGCAACAAAATCTGGATGAAACGGTCAATGCCATGTCTTTAACGGTAGAGGAACGAGATCCCTATACGGCCGGTCATCAGAGGCGCACTGCCGATCTGGCCGTGACGCTGGCAAAAATAATGGGGCTTTCCGACCAAACGATCAAGGGAATCCGAACGGCAGGGTTGATACACGATATTGGTAAGATATCCATACCGGCTGAGATTTTGAGCAAACCCGGCCGTCTCAACGAGGCTGAAATTCAATTGATCAGACGGCACCCCCAGGTCGCCTATGAGATTCTGAAAAACATCGATTTTCCGTGGCCAGTTGACCAGATTGTTCTGCAACATCACGAAAAAATAAACGGGTCGGGATATCCCATGGGACTGTCGGGAAAAGAAATGCTGGTTGAGGCAAAAATCCTGTGTGTCGCCGATGTCGTTGAAACCATCGCGTCACACCGGCCGTATCGACCTGGTCTCGGCATAGACAAAGCGCTGGAAGAGATTTCCGAAAACAAAGGCACTCTCTATGACCCTGCTGTCGTCGATGTCTGCCTGAAACTGTTCAGAACCAAAGGCTATCAATTCCTATAAAGATCCGACAATCGAACAGCTTCTTGTCAATCTGTCCCATCGCAAGCCTCCTGACATGTCTCGGTATGCAGTGGTGTGCCCGAGCCGGTCCTTCTTGCGCGCACCGCCAAATTAGAAGTGGTATCAAAACCCCATCTAACACCCAACCCGTCGAAGGTTCACCCTCCTCAGGCGGGCTGACAAGTTGCGGTGTTGTGGTCCTCCTCTCAGTGTCAGCGGGCCCTGCCCCGGACACTGAATACTTACGCCCGTGTATACTACGTTTTTTCGTCGACCCACGCCTTGCACTTGGCCGTGATCTAAGGTTTTGAAACCACCTCGAGGCCGCCTTTCACCGCGAGTTGGAAATACGTTGACATATTCGTGACAAATACGCACTTATTGTGTTGAGCAAGTTCCGCCGTCTTTGCAAGCGATCTCAAAAAGTGGAATTTCGGTCGATATCAAGGCGAAACCAAGGATCCCCGCTGTGCGGGATTCCCAGCCTGATCGATTCTTCTTTGTGGGTCGCAACCCGCAGGCATACCCACGTATGTCGAGGTCTGACACGAGGGCTCAACGCCGAGATTTATCCGCCTCTGGAGGGTTTATCCGCCCGCCTGAGGCGGGTAAACCTCTGGAGGACTTGTCCGCCTCCGGCGGATCGGGCGAAAAGACTTTTTTGATATGGCTTCTGTTTATATCCGGGAATCATATTGACAACCGGATGAAAGTCTGATGGAGATACTATCAGGCAATTGGGTCGGCGCGAAGAATACGGTTGGACACCTTCATCACCGCTTCGAATTCTTGGCCGCCGGAATCTTCGAAGCCATTCTGCCGGGTGGAGTTCTGCAACAACGGACTTTATTGGTGATCGCCCGGCACAAAGGAATAATCGACATTGCGAATCGGTACACAAGGATGAACGGAGCACCCCGGCACGTGAGCGACATGGACAGTGTAAAAGAATCCAGAAACGATAAGCGTTTCGGCCATGAAGCGACGATCCTGATCGAAGACATTCCGCAGGGCACGTATTACCATGGCAAGATGGTGAACTACAGCGAGAACGGAATGAGCTTTGAATCCCAAGTTGGGCATGAACCGGGGGCCCCGATTATATTCAGTATCGAAGACTCGCCCTATTCTGAATGCCCCGGCGTTTACCATGGCCAGATAAAATGGTGTCGCCAGTTGCCGGAAACGGCCTCTCTCTACAGTTTCGGCGTGGGTGTCGAATACTTCAATCCTGATTTTCTGTTAACGCTCCGCGGTATATCGCGCACGGTTTTACCCCATAGGCACTCGTCGCCTGGTGGAGATACCGCCCGAATCCGTGACCGCCAAATCGGGATCGAGGAAGCGCAAGAGATTCCGGCCCAGATGCGGCAGAAAAAGAGAATCCATGCTGAGGATCACCGAAAGCACACGAGACGATCTTTCGATCGACCGGTCCTCTATGCCACCCGCAACCGTTTTTTCAAAGGAACCATAAAGGATATAAGCAAAGGGGGCGTTTTCATTGAAGCCCCGGATATGATGGCCGTCGGGCAGCACCTGACATTGGCCATTCCATCCGGTGGCCAGGGTCGGGGGCTCAAGTTGAAAGGAAAAATTGTTCGCATCGACCCGAACGGTTTGGCCATCAGATTTAGAAGCGTCATAAAAAATTAATACGCCCCTTTTGGACACCCCAAAGAAGAATCGATCAGGCTGGGAATCCCGCACAGCGGAGATCCTTGGTCTCGCCTTGATCTCGAACGAAAATCCTCATGTTGAGATCGCTTCTAAACGAAGGTTCACCCATGGTTTCTATAAGGGCACGGGTCAGTTTCCGATTCAGAAATGGGCAATTTCCTGTAAGTTCAAAGAAAACCAAGGGATTGCGCGGAGGCATACGCTCGTGCGCCGCGCAAGCGATGACGCCAAGTTGTCCGCCTTTGGCGTGTTTGTCGCCGACCTGTCCCGAACCAGGCGGGGAATTGCGTAAAAGGGGCATTTATGGTCGGAAATAGACGATGTTAACCACGATATACCAACCTTCCGCCGGCAACTCCTCATACTGGTGCTGTCGTAGCGTAGCGATGATAAGAAGACTGCTTTCCGGTATACTGCCGGCAGTCGCCTTGTTGCTGATTGTGGTTCGTATGGGGCCGGCAGACGCACAAACCCTGCAAGAACCTGGATTGAATGCCAACCTACCTGTTGAAATCACGGCCGACGAGTTGATCAGTCATGGAAACCAAAATTATGCCGAATTCATCGGCAGCGTTGCAGCCGTCCAGGGAGATTTCTCAATCCGCTCAGACACCCTGAGGATCTACTACAAAACCTCCGCCGTCGATGTGTCAAAGGATGCATCCAAACCAGATGCCATCGAGAAAATTGTGGCAATTGGAAATGTCGTCATTCAAGCCGAGGCCCGCCGCGCCGAAACCGACCGCGCCGAATATCGCCTGAAAGAAGACGTGGTTGTTTTGACGGGCGAAAATTCTATCGTGACTGATGGGAAGAATACGTTGACTGGATCGAAAATCACCTGGCGCCGAAATACGGGGCAAATAACCGTTGAGGGTTCTGAACAAAAGCGTGTCAAAGCGGTGTTTTATTCGACGGAAAACCTCTCCCTGCCGCCCCAAGGCGGTCCGGCAACTACCGAATCCCGTCCGAAGAATTAATCACCAACCATACATGGGGGCACGACAGTCACAGGTCTTTGTTGCGGAATCTCTTGAAACTACCCGCCGTCAGTCTGCGGAAAGGCCGTGTTGGCATATAGATATTCCATCTTTTCCTTATGTCTCATCTCTTCATTGGCAATCTTTACGAGCATTTCGTGTAAATCGCCCTCAGGGTGAAGATGCGTCAGTTCGGTGTAAAAGTTGTAAGATCGCAACTCTCTGTGCGCGGCAATCAGGTAAACATCTTCACTGGGCGTATCATCATTGACCGCTGGTTCTTCGAGGTGTTCAGCGATTTTATAATCCACGACATCACTCATACGGAGTGCCTGCACCCCGAAGCCACCGTCGCGGTAGGCCACCAGAAATTCGCGGTGTTTTCGCTCCTCACCGGCGATGAATTCAAGCGTGTCCTGCACTGATCGATCCTGCACCTTATCGCGGATGTCCATGTAAAAGGCGTAGGCCTCCTCTTCCCGTTTAATCGCGGTTTCGATGATGCTCGCAATTTTCTGATCTTTCATTTCTACCCTCCTCAAACGATGGTATAGTGGTTGTCAAAAAAACGTTCCGTTATTCGAACGATTGTTTCTACAACCACTTTTACTGCTCTTCCGTATTTCGTAATTTATTTTTCAAAAGCGGTATAAAACACAACCGCCGCTAAAGAATGTGTCTTGCGTTTCTATCCGTCAATATTATTCCGACCGTTTTTTCGAGGCTGCATGGCGTTGAAGGGCCTGCAACTCTAATAGCTGCCGATAATTCAGCAGAAATCGGATGTATTCCGAAAGGACAGAGGCTAAATCACCGGGGGCTGCTGCGGCTGCCATATCCCGCTTTTCCTCCGTGCGAACGAGAATTTCTGCCAAGTCCCGGCGGTCAGGATCCTTCTTGAGCAGGTGACGATAAATGTCTATTGCCTTATCGTAATGTCCCTGCTGGACAAAAATCTTCGCCATCGTTGCCGTCCTGATGGGAAGGTCATCGGTTTCTGTTTGCATAGTCCGGCCCTACACTAACGTTAATATTCAAGGTTCCGAATTGCGGATATCGGATACCGCAGGGCGATCGACACCCCTTTTGATCTCGATGGGTTTTAGGGGCTTGACAATGATTTCAGTACTGCCGATCATTCCCAAATCTCGCCTGGCAATGTTCTCGATAAACTCTGGATCGTTCTTTAACCGCTCAATCTGACGATAAAGCCGCGCATTTTCTTGAGTGATGGCCGCATTCTCCCTGGCCAGCTGTTCATGGCGGATGTCCAGACGCTGGTGATCAATGAGGCCGTTTTCTCCAAAAACAATCAGCAACGAGGTAGAAAGAATAACCAGCAGCGCCAGTGATAAGAATATTTTCTGTCTCATTGTCATGCTGTTACGATCTCATTCGAAACCAGGCAACCGACCGAACAAGTTCCGGTGTTCGCATTAGATATGACAGGCCACCGTATACGATTAATCCTGTAGCAATACCCGCGAGGATCCCTGTCAGTAGAATCGCCGTTCCTTCGGCCCCGGAAGGTACCAGACGGCTGGAGACGACCCACACCGCATACCCCATCAGGGCGGAACTGAAAACGGTTCTGGACAGCGATGCCGCAATTATTCTGCCGCCCAAAGCGCCCAAACGTTTTCTTAATGCCATCAGGAGCAACGCCAGGTTCACCATTGCGGAAAGGGACAGTGCCAGTGCGATGCCGCTGTGCCCCATCGGACCCGCGAGTCCTACACCTAAAAAAAGGTTTGCGACAATGGAAATAACTGCACACCTGACCGGTGATCTGGCATCCTGCTGCGCGTATAAGGCTGCCGCAACAATCCTCAGGGTTGCAAAAGCCCAGAGACCGACAGCATAATACAAAAGGGCGTCGGCCGTCAATTGCGCAGCCACTGCGCTGAAAGCCCCCCGCTGAAACAGCAAAGCAACTATCGGTTCTCGTAGGACGATCAACCCTACCATCGCCGGAATGATAATAAAAAGAACCATGTTTATGGCATAAGCAAAGGTATCTCTTATAGCGGATGTATCCGATGCAGCCGCCTGACGCGAGAATGCCGGCAGGACTGCAGTTGCCGTAGAAATCCCGATCACTCCCAGGGGGAATTGTACCAACCGGTCGGCGAAATAGAGATAAGATATGCTGCCCTCAGGCTGAAAAGACGCCAGGAGATTTCCGACCAGCGTGTTGATTTGAAGAACCGCGGCGCCAAAAGTCGCCGGAAGGAACATGAGGGCGATCTTACGCAATCCAGGGTGGTACACTTTAGAACTGCGCCAAAAGGTGACCCCCTTTCGTAACAGAAACGGCAATTGCAACAGCAGTTGGAGGACACCGCCGATGACAACTCCGAAGGCCAGGCCGTAGACCCAGAAAACCGGATCGGGCGTGAAACGCGTCACTGCGAGAACAGATCCGATCATAGCCAGGTTGAGCAGAACAGGGGCTAATGCAGGTGCCGTGAAGTGTCCGTATACATTCAATATCCCCATGAACAGGGCCACCATGCCGATAAAGAAGACGTAAGGAAACATGATGCGGGTCAGGGAAACGGTCAGTGAAAATTTCTCGGGTGTGTCGATAAATCCGTACGCCAGCGCCCTTACTATCCAGGGCGCGAAAATAATTCCCAGAATCGTCAGGACCGCCAACGCCAGGACCAGCAAACGGATGGCCGCACCAGCCAAACGGTGGGCTTCTGCGGTACCTTGATTGGTTAAGTATTCGCTGAATACCGGTATGAATGAAACGGCCAGGGAGCCTTCACCGAACAAACGTCTCAATAGGTTTGGAACCCGGAAGGCAGCGATGAATACGTCCGTCATCAACCCGGCACCAAACAAACCGGCAATCACCATGTCGCGGATATAGCCGAAGATTCGGCTCAACAGTGTCGCAGTCCCAACAATTCCGGCCGCACGAGCCACGTTTGCGTTTTCAGAGGCCAAAATTTGGTTCTCCGGGACCAATAAAAATTTCTTGACAGCAATAAGAAGTTAGAATAGCTATTGTTGTTTATGAATTAACAACGAAAGGAGCCATCACTTTGGCCAATCATAAATCAGCTTTGAAACGTGCACGACAGAACGAAGATCGACGACTTCGCAACAAATCGACAAAGACCCGAATCAAGAATGTGGTCAAGAACGTTCGGCAAGCTGTCGCCGGTCAAGTCGAATCGGATGCCGTATCCGAATTGAACAAGGCCAAATCAGCCATCGACAAAGCCGCCAAGAAGGGTGTCATTCACCCCAACACAGCCGCAAGAAAGATATCCCGTCTGACCAAGCAGGTCAATGCCGCCAGCAGCTAGTACCAATCCGCGACTCACATGAGGCATATCAGGCTAGAAATTCGATGTCATATTGTTGAAAATCTTGTCTGCTAACAGCTCCGCTGCACTGCGAATGGCGGCACGCTTGTCGGCATCCGTTTCCTGATTGTCCAGGGCAACCCTGTATGCCTGGCTCACCGAAAGCGAATCCGACTGCCAAAGAATCCGGCCGTCGGTTGACGTTAGCCGAGCCGATGCGGTTATCACCACCCTGCGTTCGGCACTTACCGTCTGAACCCTGCGGGAAACCGTAAAAATCTCCAAGGATGAAATCACTCCGGTAAGTGCCGCATCGGAGACCTGCCGGCTGCCTGCAAGCGCGTCCTTGTGCCCGAGCGTGGTGAAGGTGTTTGCTAAAGAGGCGGCAACATCATTCTCCACGCCGATCTCTGAGGTCCGGTTGTCAAAAATAACAAGAAATATCCGTTCCACTCCGGCAGGCAGCTCACCTCCGCCGGAGAAACGATAACCACAGCCCGATACGGATATCACGGCGACCAGAATGGTCCAGACGATAGTTTTCAGCATAACAACTCACCAACCCTGATAAAGGCTATCTCAAATTTGAGATGGCTTATAATCATTTTCGACATCGTGGCGGCAGCACCATATCGCCGTCCAAGTCTCAGACGACGATGTTAACGAGTTTTTTCTTTACCACAATGGTTTTTTTAATCGATTGCCCCTCGATGAATTTCTGGACGCGCTCGTCGGCAAGGGCTTTTTTCTTGATGGTTTCCTCATCGGTATCGGCCGCGATCGTAAAGCGGCTTCTCAGTTTGCCGTTCACTTGGACAATGATCAAAATTTCGTCTTTAACCAGCGCACTCTTCTTGAACGTCGGCCACGGTTCCTGAAGAACACTTGGCTCGTGACCCAATGCCTGCCAGAGTTCTTCGGCAAAATGCGGCACAATGGGCGCTAACAACAGGACAACCGTATCCATGGCAAACCGCATGACAGCCAGCGTCTCTTTGGACTGCCCACCGGGTTCAAAACCTGACATGGCATTAAAGAGTTCCATAACACCGCTGATAGCGGTATTGAAATGAAACCGGTCTTCGATATCTTTGCTGACCCGCTGAATCGTCTCGTGAGTCTTGCGATGAAGATCTCTGGCAGGGTCATCGAGAAGGTCGGCATGACCATCGAAGGCCAACACCCTGTCAACCGTATCAATCCAGTTCGTGAAAAATCGCCACACACGGTTTAAAAAACGATACCCTCCGTCAACACCCTGCTCGCTCCATTCTAAATCTCTTTCCGGAGGAGCCGCAAACAGGCAGAAGAGCCTTGTCGTGTCGGCGCCGTATTTTCCGAGCAGCACATTCGGATCTACCACGTTTTTCTTCGACTTGGACATCTTTTCGATTCGACCGACCACGATCGTTTCACCGCACTTGGCGCAGCGGGGCTCACCATCGGTGTCGTCGATTTCCTCCGGCAGTAAAAAACCGTGCTCCGGACAGGCGATGGTCTCCTTGCATACCATTCCCTGGGTCAACAGTCGGGTGAAAGGCTCTTTAAAATCAACGAGCCCGATCTCTTTGAGTACCCGGGTGTAGTAGCGTGAATAGAGCAAGTGCAGAATCGCATGCTCGACCCCTCCGATATACTGGTCCACCGGCATCCAGTAATCCACGGCACTGCGCTTGAACATCCCTTTGGTGAAGCCCGGGCTGCAGTAACGCTCGAAGTACCAGGAGGACTCGACAAACGTATCCATCGTGTCTGTTTCCCGGCGGGCATCGTGCCGACCGCACTTCGGACAAGTTGTTTCAACAAAAGCTTTTAGTTGCGGCAGGGGCGATTTGCCTCCCTCAAGCAAATCTGTGTCTTCAGGCAACAAAACCGGCAGTTCTTTTTCCGGAACCGGCACGATGCCGCAGGAGGCGCAGTGGACCATCGGTATCGGCGCCCCCCAATAACGCTGACGGGATATTCCCCAGTCCCGCAGGCGAAAGCTAACGGTCCTTTTACCGATGTCGTGTGACGCCATAAAGGCGGCGATCTCATCCTTCGCTGTTACATTCTCCTTACCGTCGAAAGGCCCCGAATTGACCATAATGCCGTCATCGCTGTAAGCTTCAGTCATTGATTCTGCGGTGAGATCTTCGTCGTTTGGTTTGACTACCACGACGATATCGAGACCATATTTTTTCGCAAATTCAAAGTCGCGCTGGTCGTGTGCCGGAACGGACATGACCGCTCCGGTGCCGTATTCCATCAATGCAAAGTTGGCGGTGTAAACCGGTATCCGCTTCTTTGTCATCGGATTGATACAGTATGCACCGGTAAAAACTCCCTCTTTCTCATAACTTTCGACCGTTTTGGCGGATCGGTCTTGCATGGCCATCCGATCGACGAAATCATCGATCGCTTTCTCATGCGGCGTGTTTCTGGAGAGCTTGAACACCAGAGGATGTTCGGGGGCCAGGACCATAAATGTCGCACCAAAAACAGTGTCCTGGCGGGTCGTAAACACGGAAATAAAATCATCCTCACCATCGACCGGCCTTTCGAGCGGAAATCTGATCTCAGCACCAGTACTTTTTCCGATCCAGTTTTTCTGCATGGTTATGACCTTATCCGGCCATCCCGGAAGGCGATCACAATAAAGCAGAAGATCTTCGGCATAGTCGGTCACCCGAAAAAACCACTGCCAGAGTTTCTTCTGTCGAACCGGTTTACCACAGCGCCAGCACAGACCGGCTTCCACCTGCTCATTGGCCAGCACTGTCTGGCAGGGTTCGCACCAGTTGACGAAGGATTCCTTGCGATAAGCCATCTTCCGCTCATACATCTTCAGAAACAACCATTGCTCCCATCGATAATAATCCGGTCGGCAGGTGGCGATCTCGCGATCCCAATCATAGCTGAAGCCCATCCGCTTCAATTGGCGTCGCATGGTGTCGATGTTGTCATAAGTCCAGCGCGCCGGGTGGCTCTTGTTGGCGATGGCAGCATTTTCTGCCGGCATTCCGAAGGCATCCCACCCCATGGGATGGAGGACATTGTACCCTCTCATCCGCATGTAGCGGGCCACGACATCGCCGATTGTGTAGTTGCGCACATGCCCCATGTGAATTTTTCCGGAAGGGTATGGAAACATCTCCAACAGGTAGTATTTCTTCCGGTCCGGCTCCTCTTTGACTCTAAACAAACGGGATTCTTCCCAGTATTTCTGCCACCTGGCCTCAATGGCCCGCGGATTGTATTTTTCGTCGATCATGGATGTCTCACCTCTCTATCGGTTTTGCACAGCACATTTCACCTCACTGCCCAGGTCAATTCGCCGGTCGGAGCCGTTTTATTGAGACTGCGCGAGAATGGGCCACCCTATCGCGCCAAACAGATATACCCGGGGACGCCGGGGAAGGTATGCTCAGCCCCATCGGCTCTTATTGTCATCTGTTACAAAAACGGATTTTCTCATGCCATACTATGGAACAAATAGCAAGGTGGCCGTGAGTGATTGACCGAATTGGCCCCGGGCTGAATGAGCGGCTGGCCCGAGCCATGACAGGAAATCTGTCGGCCGGGTTCCTTGCCCAACCGCGATGGGACGAAACGGCAATATGATTGAATCGTACACGAACCCGAGGCAGCCGCCTTCCGCTCGTTACCCCGGCGCATCAAATAAAAACTGTTTGACTTGATTGATATAATTTCATATTTTAATTGTTTAATATTTTTTAGTTTCGGTGACGTACAGCTTCCATCGACGAGAGTCGGAAGGAACACGGAAAAATCAGAGTCCAGTTTCAAAAGCAGCAGCGGTCATGAACGAATCGGCGTTTCGCTTATGCTGGCACACCGCCTGAATTAATTTCGAACCGGCTGCCAATTTCCATGATATCTATACAGAGGCAAAGCTTAAATGAACAGCAAAATCCTTATCAATGCCGTCGATCAGGAAGAATGCCGAATCGCAAAGGTCACAGACAGCAAGTTGGAAGAGTTTCACATAGAAAGCGCCTCGCGGGAAATCACCCAGGGCAATATCTACAAAGGCGTCATTACCCGAATTGAACCGAGTCTCCAAGCGGTGTTTGTCGACTACGGTGCCGAGCGACACGGTTTCTTGCAGCGGAATGATATTCACAGGGATTATTTTCACGACAGCCCTAACGGTGATCATCATCTGGGAGCCATCGTCAAACGCGGTCAGCAGGTGCTGGTTCAGATCACAAAAGATCCGATCGCCCAAAAGGGGGCCATGCACACCACATTTATCTCCCTGCCGGGCAGATACATGGTTTTGATGCCGGGAAGCGACTCTCGGGGGATATCCCGCAAGATTGAAAGTGAAGAAGAGCGCCAGCGCTTGAAAGATATACTGGGTTCTCTCAAACTGCCGGATGAGTATGGGGTCATCGTGCGCACTGCCGGAGCGAACTGCAACAAGACCCAGCTCAGCAAAGATTTCAATTACCTGATGCGCCTCTGGAAAAACATCAAGACCAGTGTCGGTAGGGAACAAGCTCCGGCCCTTCTGTATAAAGAACGCAATCTTGTGCTGCGGTCGATACGGGACTCTTTCACTGCCGATATCACCGAAATACTGATTGACGATGCACCGGTATATTACGAAGTTAAGGATTTCATCAAAATCATATCTCCCAAGCATATAAAAATCGTCAAACTTTACAAGGGCGACAGGCCCCTCTTTACGAAATTTCAACTCGAAAACCAGATCGCGTCCATCTTTGACAACCGCGTCCCCCTTGTTTCCGGCGGTTCGATCGTTATCGAACAAACCGAAGCCCTGGTGGCCATCGATGTCAACTCCGGTAAAGCCACTCAGAAAAAATCCATAGAAGAAACGGCCCTCCAGACAAACCGGGAGGCCGCGGAAGAAATCGCCCGGCAGTTGCGACTCCGCGACTTGGGTGGCCTGATTGTCATCGATTTCATCGACATGAGGGAGTTGCGAAACCGGGCTGAAATAGAGCGCGCCATGAAAAATTTCATAAAGACGGACAAAGCGCGAATCAAAGTGGGCCGTATAAGCGGTTTTGGCCTGATGCAGATGTCACGACAGCGCATTCGACCCTCTATCGAGTTCAGCAGTTATGTCCCATGCAAAAATTGCCAAGGCAAGGGCGTCACCCCTTCCACCGAAACCCTGGTGCTGAGTTTCCTGCGCAAACTCCGCCTTGAGACGCTCAAGGGCGATTTAACCAGCGTCAAGGGTGTGGTACCACCTGACGTCGCACGCTATTTGTTGAATAAAAAAAGAAAAGAAATCCTCGATCTTGAAATGCGTCGCAACCTCCGCATTACCATCGAAGGTGACGGCGCCATGTCACCCGGGGAGAGCGATATCATCATTAATTGACACCAAAACACGAATGTCCGTAAGAATTGTCTGCCGCCGATATCTTGATGGTCGAGGTTCGATACCGTACCAACTGCCGGCAATGAGATTTTCGGACACAGACCGACAACCCCGAAGGGTCGGCATCGAGGGACCTAAACGGCCACTTTTCAAGGGGCGCGCGACCACCGCACAACCTGAAATGGCAAGAAACGATTGACCTTAGCAATTGATTACAGTATATCATCGCCGTTTTTAATGAAGCCGAGTTCTCAGTTTCCATCGAATTCGGCCTAACCGCACGCGGATCGATTCATGTAGCTCAACGGCCAGTGCCCGGGCATGATCCGGAGCTGTGCCTGCGAAGGAAACGTGCCGCGTCATCGCATCGAGGAGGTTTGATCTTGTTTGGAATAGCTTATGCAATGGGACAAGGTGGCGGAACCGGTGGCGAAGGAGCAGCGGGTTTCACCGGTTTCATTCCGTTGATCCTGATGTTCGTCATCTTCTATTTTCTACTGATACGCCCCCAGCAGAAAAAAACGAAAGAGCACCGTGAAATGATTGCCAACCTGAAGAAGGGCGACCGCATCATCACGAGCGGCGGAATTTACGGCCGCATCACGGGTATGGACGAATCAACGCTTACCGTCGAAATAGCAGACAAGGTCCGCGTCAAAGTCGGCCGCAGCAATGTCGGCGGCAAGATACAAACCGGACAGCCGGAGCCGGCAGAGAAGAAGTCCTGATTCTTACTTACACTGCACAACATTACAAACGTTACAAATGTAGGGATAAGTCCTAGGCCCCAATCCGCCAGGGGGAAGAGCTGCAAGGCAGCGGCGCCAGGATCGGATCGACCGAATCGCCGCGCTGGCTCAACCCGATCAACCTGCGCCGTGGGGCTTTCCTATGGCCGGGCTCCCCACCTCCTGAACCGCCCGTTCGCTTCTTACGAAAAGGCGGTTATACATCTAGAGTGTCGGTGGAATCGATGCCGGCGTTTGCTGAAAAAAATCGCAGATCTTCATGCCAATGGCAGGTATTTTCACTATTTGAGTTATAAGAAAGGAACGGATCATTGAAGTTATTTTCCTGGAAGTCGATATTCGTTCTCGTGGTTATCCTGATTGCCATCATTTATCTGATACCGACGATGCAACCCGGTTTGTGGCCGCACAAAAGAATCAACCTCGGGCTTGATCTTCAGGGCGGTATGCATCTGGTGCTCGAAGTCGAAACGGAAAAAGCGGTTGAAAATAATGTGCAGCGGATCGGTCAGGAGTTACGCAGCTCTTTGAAATCGGAACGTATTCGGCAGACCGGTCTTGATATTTTAAGTGGGAATCAAATTAAAGTCCAACTTCCTGATAACGAGAACCTCAGCAAATTTGACGCACTTCTCAACAAAGAATTCGCCGGGATGGAAACCTCTCACAAAAGCGAGGGTGCTGCCACCGTTGTTAACATTCGTCTGCCGCAACCGGAGGTGGACCACATCAAGGACATGGCGGTCAGGCAAGCACTTGAAACCATAAGAAATCGAATCGATCAGTTCGGTGTCAGCGAACCGGACATCAGGCGCCAGGGCGAAAACCGTATACTGGTGCAGCTTCCCGGGGTCAAAGAGACCGAAAGAGCCAAGGACTTGATCGGCAAAACCGCTCTGCTGGAATTCAAGTTGGTTGACGAGGAAAATGACGTCAATACCGCTCTCAAGGGAACCATCCCCAAAGACGACGAAATCCTGTATGAATATAGTCTGGACCCCCAAACCGGTCAGCGAATTGGCCAGGTGCCCTACCTGCTTAAAAAAAGAACCCTATTGACGGGTGCTCAACTGACCGACGCCCGGGTGCAAATCGACAGTCAGTACAACGAACCTTATGTGTCGATCGCCTTCGATAAAAAGGGAAGCCGTATTTTCGAAAAGGTCACCGAGGAAAATGTCAAGAAACGCCTGGCTATTGTTTTAGACAACCGGGTGTATTCAGCGCCGGTTATTCAGGAAAAAATTGCCGGCGGTCAGGCCCGCATCACCGGGCGCTTCAGCGCCGAAGAAGCCAACGATCTGGCCATCGCCCTGCGCGCCGGTGCCCTGCCCGCACCGGTAAACATCCTTGAAGAACGCACCGTGGGCCCGTCGCTGGGTTCGGACTCGATTCGTCAGGGCCTTTTATCCATGTGCATCGGCGGCATCCTGGTCATCCTCTTTATGGCCGTTTATTACAAGGGGTCCGGCCTGATCGCCAACTTCGCCCTGCTGCTGAACATCGTCCTGATCAGTGGTGGCCTGGCTGCATTCCAGGCGACCCTTACCCTGCCGGGTATCGCCGGTATAATTTTGACCATCGGCATGGCCGTGGATGCCAACGTATTGATATTTGAACGGATACGTGAAGAGCTTAACCTTGGGAAAACGCCCCGGGCTGCGGTCGACGCCGGTTACGCCAGGGCCACCCTGACCATTCTGGATGCCAACGTCACGACATTGATCGCCGCACTGGTTCTATTTCAATTCGGAACGGGACCTGTAAAAGGATTCGCCGTGACATTGAGCCTGGGTGTGATTGCCAGTCTGTTTACGGCTCTGATCATGACTCGCCAGATTTTCGAATATTTATTGATCAATCGCAACATGAAACGCCTGAGCATTTGACACCACCGCGGAGAAACGCCGGACAGTCGACGGTCACTGTCGCCAGTCCGCCCAATACGTCTTTCCATAAACGTGAAGAGGGGTCGCATCCATGCAGTTCATCAAGCCTGATGTCAACATCAACTTCATCGGCAATCGAAAAATTGCCTATTTTATATCCCTGGCCATGCTGCTGGTCAGTGTCGCCTCCCTCGTGCTTAAAGGCGGGCCGGAGTACGGGGTCGATTTTGCCGGGGGAACGGTGATACAGGTCAAATTCAGCTCGCCGGTTGGTATCGACGCCGTCAAAACGGGTTTGGCCAGTGGCGGTATAATAAATACGTCCGTTCAAAGATTCGGGGAAAAGGACGACAATGAATTCCTGCTGCGCACCGAGGCCATCAACGAAGTTTCCGAGGGATTCACGTTGCGCCTGCAGGATCAGCTCAAAACCGCCGCCGGCACCGATGTCGAAATTCGACGAGTCGAAATGGTCGGACCCCAGGTCGGTAAGGATCTTAGAGGAAAAGCGCTGCTGGCGATGTTCTATGCTCTGCTCTTCATCACCATCTACATCTCCGGACGCTTTGAATACAAATGGATGTTAAGCGGCGTCATGGCTGCTGCGCTGGCGGGGGCTATTTATATCCTTATTCTCTTCAAGGTCAGCGTCCCTTTTCTGATCACCGGTGCCCTGATCGTCACCCTGATCCTCTTCTGGTTCCTTGAGCTGAAGTATGCGATGGGGGCGATCGTGGCGTTGATTCATGATGTCACAATCACCGTGGGTATTTTTTCCATCTTCGGCAAGGAATTTACCCTGCCCATCATCGCAGCGCTTCTGACCATTATCGGCTATTCGCTCAATGATACCATCATCGTATTTGACCGGATTCGCGAGAATTTGCGCAAACACCACAAACACCCTCTTGATTTCGTCATCAACCGCAGCGTCAACGAAACCCTGAGCCGGACATTACTGACCTCGCTCACGACCCTGGTGGTGGTCGTAACTCTTTTCCTTTTCGGTGGCGGGATTATTCACGACTTTGCGTTTGCATTGATGGTCGGCATTATCGTCGGAACGTACTCGTCGATTTATGTGGCCAGTCCGATCCTGCTTGCGTGGCAAAAATCGAAGGTAAAAACCTGATACAGCCCCGGGCGTGAACATGTTTCCCGGCCATGACGTTTTTCGGAAGGCCCAGGCATCTGGAATTCGCCTGCAATCAATAGCGACAGATGATGGAAGAGATTCGGCTCTGGTTTTTCTTAAAAAGTGTGCCAGGTATCGGCAACCATTTGTTTAAGCGACTCATCGATCGCTTCGGCTCCCCGGAACAGATTCTGGCGGCTTCCGATGATGACCTGAAGACTGTTGGAGGGATGAGTTGGGCCATGATTCGGCGGATGAGATCGCATCGACTTCCAGACCGGGTCAGGCAAGACATCCACCTAGTCAGGCAAAAAAATGTCCGGATCGTCACCATGAACGATCGGGATTATCCCGCACTTCTGCTTCAAATTCCCGATCCGCCCCCCTTCCTCTATCTCCAGGGCCGATTGGAAGCAAAAGCCAAGGCCATTGCGCTGGTCGGCTCCCGGATGGCAACGAACTATGGCCTCTCCGTCGCCCGACGCCTGGGTGCCGAGCTGGCTGGCTGCGGCCTGACGGTGGTCAGTGGCATGGCCCGGGGGATCGACACCGCCGCTCACAAGGGGGCTCTTCAAGGAGGCGGTCGCACGGTCGCGGTGCTCGGTAGCGGCCTCGATCGGATTTATCCGACGCAGAACCACGGCCTCGCGCGGGAAATAACTCAAGACGGAGCCGTCATCAGCGAGTTTCCAATGTTGACTGAACCCGAGCCATATAATTTTCCGGTCCGCAACCGTGTCATAAGCGGAATGTCCTTCGGCACGGTCATCGTTGAGGCCACCAAAAGAAGCGGGTCTCTCATCACCGCCAGGCTTGCCGCCGAACAGAACCGAGAGGTGTTCGCCGTGCCCGGCAGTGTTCAGTCCTTCAAAAGCATGGGGACCCACAACTTGATCAAACAGGGCGCCAAGTTAGTGGAAAATGTGCAGGATATCCTTGAAGAAATTGCCGGTGCCGTCTTCCTGAGCAGCGCGCAGACCGAATGTCGCTCCCAGCCGGCAAAGGAACCTATCGAGCTGACACCAGAGGAAAACGCGGTGTATCGAAGTCTGGATCCCTACCCCGTTCATATCGACGAGCTGGGCCGCAAGACAGCCCTAGCGCCCGGCAAACTATCAGGCATTCTGCTGGCATTGGAACTTAAAGGCATCGTCGAACAGCTGCCCGGAAAACTTTTCGCCAAAGTTGACGAGGAATCATAACAGCGTAATATTTGACCCTAAGAATCGAATTGACATCCACCGACCGGGAAACAACCGGAGATGGGCTAACCATAAGAGGTGCAGCAGTGACAAAACCCCTGCTCGTTGTCGAGTCTCCAACGAAAGTTAAGACTCTTAAAAAATATCTTGGTGTAAATTTCAATATTGCCGCAACGGTTGGTCACCTGAAAGACCTGCCGGAAAAAGAAATGGGTATTGACGTCGACAATGGATTCAAACCCAAATACCGCAGCATCCCCGGCAAACAACGCGTGATCAAAGACTTGAAACGGTCGGCCGGCACAACAGAGGATGTCTACCTGGCCCCGGACCCAGACCGGGAAGGTGAAGCGATCGCCTGGCATACAGCGGAAATACTGAAGAAAAAGGGACGCAAGTTTTTCCGGGTGCTCTTTCACGAGCTGACCGAAAATGCCATCAGGGAAGCGATTGCCGCACCGCAGGAACTCGATCGCAACAAGTACGAAGCCCAGCAAGCGCGACGGATTCTCGACCGGATTGTCGGCTATCAGATATCGCCTCTGCTATGGCGCAAGGTGAAAGGCGGCCTCAGCGCCGGTCGGGTTCAGTCCGTAGCGCTGCGGATCATCTGCGACAGAGAACGTGTCATCCAGGCCTTTGAGTCGGAAGAATATTGGTCGATAACGGCCAGTCTCGAAGCCGAAAAACCTCCGGTTTTCAGCGCCAAACTGGTCAAGCAAAAAGGCGAGAAGATCGTTATCCCGAACGCTGAAGCCGCCCAAGGCATCCTGGTGGCACTCGGTGATGAAAAGTTCGTCGTGGACACCGTCCAGAAAAAAACCACCAAACGCAATCCCTTGCCGCCATTTACCACCAGCAAACTTCAACAGGATGCGATTCGAAAGCTCCGATTTTCAGCTAAAAAAGCCATGCTCATCGCCCAGCAACTCTACGAAGGGATTGAACTGGGTCCCGGCGAGTCGGTCGGATTGATAACGTATATGCGAACCGACTCCACCCGTATATCTCAAGAAGCGGCTGTCGAGGCCCTCCAGCTTATCCGGGAGCAGTTCGGCAAGGAATATACTCTCGACAAACCGCGATTTTTCAAAAACAAGAAAAAGGTTCAGGATGCCCACGAGGCTATTCGCCCGACATCGGTATACAACACACCGGAAAAAGTAGCGCCTTTTCTATCCGCCGACCAGATGGCTCTCTACCGTCTGATCTGGCAGCGCTTCGTGGCATCACAAATGCAGCCGGCACTGATCAATAACGTTTCGGCCGCGATTTTGGCGGGCGATTATGTGTTCAACGTCAGCGGCTCTACGGTCAAATTCTTGGGCTTCATGAAGATTTACCTTTCAGCCGACGAGGAACAGGAACGGGACAGCAGCCGCAAGGAGTTGAATCTGCCTGAGCTCTCCCGCGGTATGGTGTTAAAGGTACTGCAGCTTGAACCGAAACAGCACTTCACCCAACCACCACCGCGCTTCTCCGAAGCTTCGCTGGTCAAGGAGCTTGAAGAAAACGGCATCGGCCGGCCCAGTACTTATGCCGCCATCTTGACGACCATCAGGCAGAAGGGTTATGTGGATTGGGTTAAGGGGTATTTCCGCCCCAGCGAACTGGGATTTATCGTCAACGATCTTCTGGTAGCCAATTTTCCGGAGATCATCAATGTCGAATTTACAGCCAGGATGGAAGATAACCTTGATCGCATCGAGTCGGCTGAAATCGGCTCTCTGCAGGTTCTCACGCATTTCTATGAACCGTTCAAATCGAAATTGGACGTCGCCGGAGAAAAGATGCTCAGCGTCAAGGGTGTCGGGATTCCAACCGAGCTCGTTTGCCCGGAATGCAGCAAACCTCTTCACATCAAGGTCGGTAAGAACGGTCACTTTCTGGCCTGCAGCGGATACCCGCAATGCACCTATTCACGGGATTACGTCCGGGACGAAAAGGGACATATACAGGCCGTCGAGCAGTCGACCGAAGAACTTACCGACAAAACCTGCGATAAGTGCGGCAGCCCAATGGTTATAAAGCGCGGGCGCTACGGCGAGTTTATGGCCTGCAGCGGATATCCCGAATGCAAGAACACGCTTTCGATCAATTCCAACGGAACCGGCAAGCCTACCGGCGTGTCATGCCCGGCGCGTGGCTGCGACGGTGAACTCGTCGAAAAAAGTTCTAAGCGGGGTAAAGTCTTCTATGGCTGCAACCAGTTTCCCAACTGTGATTTCGCCACCTGGAACAAACCGGTAGACAAAGCGTGCCCCCAATGTAAGGCCGGGTTCTTGGTTGAAAAAACCACCAAGAAAGACGGTACATTCCTGGCCTGTCTTACCGAGGGCTGTCAGTACCGTGAAACGATCACAGAAACTGATGGTAACCAGGCCATCGATAAATAATTTCCAATATAGTACACAAAACCTATTGACAAACCCTCTAAGCGGCTGTTAGAGTTCGGCAAATTGCTGTCGACGGACGATACCGATGAGAAATCTTGGCCCCATTTACAACCTTATTAGCCTTATTATTATCCTCGTAGAAGGGATTATTCTCTGCTGCGAGGACAGGGGGTTGATAATGGCAGCGTAGCTTAAACGCAAAAAGACAAAATCCGTTATCAGCCCCCGGGGCGATAACGGATTTTTTTTTCTCTTACTCTATTGCTTTCAAACCGGCATCCGATGTTCGAATGCCCGACACCTTCCGGAAAGGAAAGAACCACCATGCAATTGACCGGAGCCCAGATTCTGATGAAAGTCATGCAGCAAGAAGGGGTGAATACCATTTTTGGATACCCCGGCGGCGCTGTGATCGACATTTACGACGAGCTGATGAAATCGGATATCCGCCACGTTCTTGTACGCCATGAACAAGGGGCCGTGCACGCTGCCGACGGGTACGCCCGGGCTTCCGGCAAGGTCGGCGTATGTCTGGTGACGTCCGGACCGGGAGCCACCAACACCGTCACCGGCATTGCCTCCGCTTACATGGATTCCATTCCGGTAGTGGTCATCAGCGGACAAGTCCCCACCCACCTGATTGGCAACGACGCGTTTCAGGAAGTCGACATCGTCGGAATCACGCGCCCATGCACCAAGCACAACTACCTGGTCAAACGGATCGATGAGCTGGCGAGAACCGTCAGAGAAGCATTTCACATCGCCCGTTCGGGCCGACCCGGCCCCGTGCTGATCGACCTTCCCAAAGACATTGCCATTGCCCGTGCGCATTATGACGACCAAGCACCGGTGCATCTCAAGTCCTACAACCCGACTTACAATCCCAATAAAAAGCAGTTGATGAAAGTCGTCGAGTTGATCGAAGCTGCCGAACGACCGGTTGTTTTCGCCGGTGGAGGAATTATTCTTTCAAAGGCTGCGCAAGAACTGACGGCATTCGCGCAAAAAGCGAAGATGCCCGTCACGACTTCACTGATGGGCCTCGGCGGGTTTCCGGCCACCGATCCCCTTTGGCTCGGAATGATCGGCATGCACGGAACTTACCGGGCAAACATGAGCATCGGCAACTGTGACCTGCTGATTTCCATCGGGGTTCGATTTGACGACCGCGTGACAGGCAAGACCGATGCATTCGCATCCCAGGCCAAAATCGTACATATCGACATCGATCCTACCTCTATCCGCAAAAATATTCCGGTAACCATACCGGTGGTCGGTGACTGCAAAAACAGCTTGGAACACCTCAACCGATTGATCGAAAATGCGGATTTGAAAGATCTAAGCGCCCGGCGCCAGCCGTGGTTGGACCAAATTGAAGAGTGGAAAAACACCAAACCGTTGGCCTACGAGCAAAAAGATACCATCAAACCCCAATTCGTGGTTGAAAAACTATACGAATTGACGGAAGGCAAGGCCATCGTTACGACTGAGGTCGGACAAAACCAGATGTGGACAGCACAATACTATCACTTCGATAAGCCGAATCATTTCATTACATCCGGGGGGCTGGGCTGCATGGGCTTCGGTCTGCCGGCCGCCATCGGCGCCCAGATGGCCTGCCCGGACAAGTTGGTGGTCGATGTGGCCGGGGACGGAAGCATCCAGATGAACATTCAAGAAATGGCTACGGCCGTCCAGTATTGCCTGCCGATTAAGATCATCATTTTAAATAACGGCTACCTGGGCATGGTGCGCCAATGGCAGGAGCTGTTTTACGATAAACGCTATGCCTGCACCTGCATGGATCACGCCCCCGATTTCGTCAAGTTGGCCGAAGCCTACGGGGCCGTCGGCCTGAGAGCGACCCGTCCCGATGAGGTCGAGCAGATTCTCAAAGAAGGGCTGTCCATTGCGAAACCCGTCATCATGGACTTTGTGGTCGAAAAGGAGGAAAGTGTGTATCCGATGGTGCCGGCAGGCGCACCGATCACTGAAATGCTGCTCGTGTAACTGGGGAATAACATGAAAGAAGAAAAACACGTTTTCACCATGCTGGTCGACAACGAACCGGGGGTTCTCTCGCGGGTGGTTGGTTTGTTCAGTGGACGCGGGTTTAATATTGACAGCCTGGTGGTGGCCGAAACCATGGACCCTAAGGTGTCACGCATCACGATTTTGACCAAGGCCGACAAACTCGTGCTCGAACAGATTGAAAAACAGCTCAATAAGCTCATCAACGTCATTAAGATACGCGATGTCACCGGACCCGAGGCCGTAAAGCGGGAAATGGCCCTCATTTGCGTCAATGCCAAGTCCGAACACCGCGCTGAAATTCTAAGAATCGTCGATATCTTCCGCTGTAAAGTTGTCGATGTCGGCCTGGAGCACTACATTATCGAAGTTACCGGTGACGAAGGCAAGATAACGGCGCTGCTCAACCTGCTGAAGCCGATGGGAATTAAAAAGATTGCCCGCACCGGCCCGCTGGCTTTGCTTCGGGAACCAAATTGAGACGCGAGTGACTTGCAACGGAAAATTTCCCTAAGACGAAATACCTTAATACGTTCAGCATGATTCAAATCTAACATCTCAAAGGGGTAAAACATGGCACAGATTGATTTTGGCGGTATGGTGGAAGAAGTGACGACTTCCGATGAGTTTTCACTTCAAAAGGCCAGAGAAGTTCTGAAAAACGAAACCGTGGCCGTACTCGGATACGGCGTCCAGGGGCCGGGTCAGGCCATGAATATGAGGGACAACGGCATCCGGGTGATTGTGGGCCAGCGGGAGAACGGCAACTCCTGGGACCGGGCGTTGGCTGACGGCTTTGTCCCCGGTGAAACACTATTTCCGTTGGAGGAAGCGGCCCGCAAAGGTACGATCGTCCAATTTCTTCTTTCCGATGCCGGGCAAATGCAGACATGGGAAAAAATCAAAGCCTGCCTGAACCCGGGCGATGCACTATGCTTCTCGCATGGGTTTTCTATTGTTTACAAAGACCAAACCGGTATTGTCGCACCCCAAAACGTCGATGTCATTCTGGTGGCGCCCAAAGGATCCGGGCGCACCGTGCGCACGAACTTCCTCGACGGCAGCGGCATCAATTCCAGTTATGCCATTTCCCAGGATTATACCGGCCAAGCCAAGGAGCGAACCCTGGCGCTGGGAATCGCCATCGGATCAGGATATCTTTTTCCCACCACTTTCGAGAACGAGGTCTACAGCGATCTGACTGGTGAACGCGGCGTGCTGATGGGTTGTCTGGCCGGAACGATGGAAGCCCAGTACAACCTGTTGCGCAAGCACGGACACAGCCCCAGTGAGGCCTTTAACGAAACCGTCGAAGAGCTGACCCAGAGTTTGATCCGCCTGGTTGCCGAAAATGGCATGGACTGGATGTTCAGCAACTGCAGCACCACGGCCCAAAGGGGCGCCCTGGATTGGGCACCCAGATTCAGAGATGCGGTCGCCCCGCTGTTCGATGAGCTTTACGATAATGTGTTAACCGGCAAGGAGACCCGACGCGTGCTCGATGTCAACACCGCACCGGATTACAGAGAGCGTCTGCAGAAGGAACTGGACGCCATCCACGAATCCGAGATGTGGCGCGCCGGTGCTGCCGTGCGTTCACTGCGACCGGAAAACAGACGCCGGTAACGTTCACATGCCGGCTGTCAGCGACCGATATCCATGAGCAGCCCGCCGGCTCACGCACAGTGCCCCGAAGCGCCGGTATTTTTTATGAATCGATTTTAAGGTCGCAGCAACCCACGGAAATATTGGAGCATGTCATGACCCCGATACTTTTGTACGACACCACCCTGAGAGACGGCACCCAGGGAGAAAACATCAATTTCTCCGCCGAAGAAAAATTGAAAATCGCCAAGCGGCTCGATGATATCGGCATTCACTACATCGAAGGCGGGTGGCCGGGATCCAACCCCAGGGACAAAAAATTCTTCGAGCTCGCCGCATCGGTAAACTTCCGTAATGCCCGCCTCACGGCTTTCGGCTCGACGCGTCGACCCGGCACCTCTCCGCAAGACGACGCCAACGTAGCGGCCCTGATCGAAAGCGGCACACCGGTTGTCACCATATTCGGAAAAACCTGGGACCTGCACGTCGAACAAATCATGGACAACACCCTTGAAGAAAATTTGGCCATGATCAAAGATACCGTTGCCTACTTGAAGACCGAGGGACGTGAAGTCATTTACGATGCCGAACATTTTTTCGACGGCTACCGTGGAAACCCCGATTACGCCATGCAGACCCTGTATGCGGCCCTCGATGCCGGAGCGGACGCTCTGGTTCTCTGCGATACCAACGGCGGCACCCTCCCCTTCGACGTCGACACGGCTACGCGCTTCGTCTGCAAGGCCGTTGACGTCCGTCAGAAGGCTGACAGTGACGCCCCACCGGTCACGATCGGCATCCATACGCACAATGACTGCGGCCTGGCCGTGGCCAACACTATCACCGGTGTCCGCGCCGGCGCAACGATGGTACAGGGAACCATCAACGGTTACGGCGAAAGATGCGGCAATGCCGACCTCAACTCGATCATCCCGATTCTGTGCCTTAAAATGAATTTGAAATGCATGTCGTCGGAAAACCTCGCCAAACTCAAATCGATCTGCCGCTTTGTCAGCGAAACCGCTAACCTGGTGCCGATAAACACGCGCCCCTTTGTGGGCAGGAGCGCCTTCGCCCACAAGGGCGGCATCCACGTCAGTGCGATTATGAAGTTGCCGCGGGCCTATGAACATATAGACCCCGGCCTGGTGGGCAACCACCGGCGCGTGTTGGTCTCCGACCTCTCGGGAAAGAGCAACGTCGTTTACAAAGCCAGGGAACTCGGTATCGACCTGGACGCCAATGGAAGCGACAGCCGGCAGATCGTCACCCGGATAAAAGATCTGGAGGAACAAGGGTACCAGTTCGATGTGGCCGACGGTTCGTTCAAAATCCTGTTGGAGAAATTCACCGAACAGTTCAAACCCTATTTCGAATTGGAGTCGTTCCGGGTCACCATCGAGAAAGACCAGGACCTGCCCTGCAGCGCCCACGCAACGATAAAGATATCCGTTGACGGCCGGCAGGAGATCACCGCCGCCGAAGGGCGTGGACCGGTGAGCGCCCTTGACAACGCCCTCCGCAAAGCGCTCGACCGTTTTTTCCCGGATCTGGACGCCATGCGCCTGGTCGACTTCAAAGTGCGTGTCATCGACGGCCGCGATGGAACGGCGGCCAAGGTCCGGGTCTTCATCGAGTCCCGGGATCAGGACGACCTGTGGAGCACCATCGGTGTCTCCGAAGACATTATCGAGGCCAGTTGGCAAGCCCTGGCAGACAGCTTCCATTACAAGCTCGCCCAGGTGAAAGACCGGCCGAATGACCGCGAAACAATCGACACTGATCGGCAGGTTGCAGGCTGGCGGACAGTTAAATCCACCGGCTTGAAACAGGAGTTCAACCCAACAACCAGGAGTTAATTCAATGAATGAAGGTGCCCACGCCGCAGGTCAGGTTGTCGAAACCGTCCTGCGGCCCATGCTCCATCATATTTTTTCTCAATCGTCTTTTTTGCTGATAACTTAGGGGTCGCGCGGCCGTCCAAAAGCATCTCGCCCCCCTGCCAACCGAGGAGAAAAGATATGAGCGCGAATGACAGAGTCATTATATTTGACACCACGTTAAGAGACGGCGAACAATCGCCCGGCGCCAGTATGAACGCGGCCGAGAAACTCCGACTGGCGATTCAGCTGGAAAAACTGGGGGTCGATGTACTGGAAGCCGGTTTCCCGGCGGCCTCCGATGGCGATCTGGACGCAGTGTCCCAGATCGCCGGCCGATTGAAAAAAACCGAGGTGGCCGGGCTGGCCCGGACCTCGCGATCAGATATCGACCGCGCCTGGAAGGCCATCCGGCATGCCGCAAAACCCCGCATCCACACGTTTATTGCTACCTCCGACATTCACCTCAAGTACAAGCTCAAAATGAATCGGGACGAGGTCGTTGAGAGGGCGGTAGATGCGGTAAAGTATGCCAAGTCGTTTACCGACAACGTCGAATTTTCGGCCGAGGACGGCTCCCGCAGCGACCGCGATTACCTGTGCCGCGTTTTTGAAGCCGCCATCGAAGCCGGTGCCACCACCGTCAACCTGCCCGATACCGTTGGTTATGCCGTCCCGGAAGAATACGCCGATATGGTCCGATACATTATCGGTCACACGCCCAACATCGGCAAGGCCGTTCTGAGCGTGCACTGCCACAACGATCTCGGCCTGGCCACGGCCAACACCATCGAGGCCATCCGTGCCGGGGCCCGGCAGGCCGAGGTGACCATCAACGGCATCGGCGAGCGCGCCGGAAACACCTCCCTGGAAGAGGTCGTCATGGCGCTGCACACCCGCAGCAACTGGCTGCCTATCGACACCAACATCAGGACCGAGTTCATCCACCCGACCAGCCGGCTGGTGAGCATGATCACAGGTATCATCGTTCAGCCCAACAAGGCCATCGTCGGGGCCAACGCGTTTGCCCACGAGGCCGGGATCCACCAGGACGGCGTGCTCAAAAACCCCATGACCTACGAGATCATGCGGCCCGAAACCATCGGGCTGAGTGCCAACAAACTGGTGCTGGGCAAGCACTCCGGCCGCCATGCCCTCCGGGATCATCTGAAAGACCTGGGCTACGATCTATCGGACGAAGAACTGAACCTGATCTTCAAAAAGTTCAAGGAACTGGCCGACAAGAAGAAACACGTGGTGGACGAGGACCTGGAAGTGTTGGTCACCGAGGGTATCCTGCGGACCAAGGACATCTTCCAGCTGGAATACCTGCACGTGACCTGCGGCACGACCGTGCTGCCCATGGCCAGCGTCAAGCTGTCGATCAGCGGCCGCAGCGTCAAGGGGGCCGGCTACGGCAACGGGCCGATCGATGCGGCCTACAACACCATTGCCAAGCTGACCGGTACCGACTCGGAGCTGCTGCGTTTTACCGTCGGCGCTTTGACCGGCGGCACGGACGCCCAGGGCGAGGTGACCGTCCGCCTGCGCGAAAACGGGCTGGTGTCCCTCGGCAAAGGGCGCCGACCCGGACATCATCACCGCCGCCGCCAAGGCCTACGTCAACGGCCTCAACCGGCTGGAGTACCTCAAGGCCAACCCGGTGACCGAACCAACGGCTGTGGCGGTTTGATAGACTGAAAGACCTGATCACCTTTTTTCACTTAGGATTTGTGTAATTAACGGACCATAATTTTAGTCGATCTGGCCAATATTGATACTTCAACTGAGTAAAATAAATTTCAAAATAATAAAGCCCGGTGATATTCCGGGCTTTATTATTTTGAAAACAATTTGTATTCGCCACAATTATCGTGCAAATAGATTGATCTAATCTTAATAATAATTGAAAAAGGCCAACCACAATATATGGTAGTTGGCCTTCATTGTTTCAGTGTTTTTAAAAGTTTCGCTTAATAGCAGCAATCGTTTCTGTTTATTTTTCCATCAAAATAAAAGATATCAACACTTTTGGGGACGGTATTATATTTCAGATTACTAGATGTTTCTGCGATATCAAAGATAATTTTCGAGATTGATCTTGTGAGGCCGATCCTCATGGACCGGCCTCCTTGGTTCAGAATATTACGGTTGCGGTTAGTCTTCCTGTTGCACCTGAACGGGCTCCTCGCCACCGCCCGACGATGAGAAATATCCGCGGGTTTCACGGAAGATGACCGGTGAAAGGGCCAGGAGTCCGATTAAGTTCGGAATGGCCATCAATCCATTAAAGGTATCCGATAGCGACCATACGAAATCCAGCTTGGCGATTGCACCCACCCCCACCATCAACACAAAGAGGTAGCGATAGGGTTTGACCGCTTTTTCTCCCAAGATATATTCGATCGACTTTTCACCGTAGTAACACCACCCCAAGATAGTGGAATAGGCAAACATGATCAAGCCGATGGTAACGACATAGTGGCCCCCGGGCATACCGCTTTGAAAGGCAAAAGTGGACAATTCCGCCCCGGTTTTCCCGCTGTCCCAGGCGCCGGTAAGGATCAACACTAGGCCGGTCATAGTGCACACGACAATCGTATCGATAAAGGTCTGGGTCATGGACACCAGAGCCTGGGTGACCGGATGTTTGGTCTGGGCGGCGGCGGCGGCGATCGGTGCACTTCCCAGGCCGGACTCGTTGGAAAATACCCCGCGCGAAACTCCCATGCGGATGCCCATCATCACGCTGGCCCCCAAGAACCCGCCCGAAGCCGCCGTGGGCGTGAACGCCTGCTTGACGACCATGGCAAGCGCCGCGGGAATGCCGGTAATGTTGAGCACCAGGATGATCAAGGCGCCGGCCATGTAAAAGATGATCATGATCGGCACCACCACGCCGGTGACTTTGCCGATGCTCTTGATGCCGCCGAGAATGACCAGGGCGGTGAAGATCATCAGCACGACACCCGTGACCCAGAATGGCACGTGGAAGGTTGCGTTGACGGCATCGGCCACCGAGTTGGACTGGACCATGTTGCCGATTCCAAAGGCTGCCACGGAGGCGAAAAGGGCAAAAATGAAGCCCAACCACTTCCAGCCCAGCCCCCGGGAGATGTAGTACATGGGCCCGCCGCTCATGTCACCTTTCTCGTCCTTGATCCGGTATTTGACGGCTAAAACCGCTTCCGAATATTTGGTGGCCATGCCCACCAGACCGGTGATCCACATCCAAAACAAGGCGCCCGGTCCGCCGGCGGCAATGGCCGTGGCCACGCCGGCAATGTTGCCGGTCCCTACGGTGGCCGACAAAGCGGTCATCAAGGCCTGAAAATGCGTGATGTCACCCGGCTCATCGGTTTCTTCCTTTCTTTTTACCAGCGCTAGCCAAAGCGCGTGCCACAGTTTTCTGAACTGTATGCCCCTCAGGACGATTGTCAAATAGAGCCCGGTACCGACAAGAAATATCAGCATGGGCGGGCCCCAGGCAAATGCCCCGACCTGACCCACCAAGTTTTCTATGGAGCTAAATATACCGTTCATGTTCTTCCTCCCCGTTAACGTATTTGAAAAGAGCTTTTTTTACTCCTTCTCGACAACGTATTCCATTCGATAGGTCACGATTTTGCCGTTTTGAAACTGCCATATCTCTATGGGTGCCAGTACATCGCCGTTGGCGTCGAAATCGACCGATCCCGAAGCCCCTTCGTAGTTGATCGGTTTGCCGGCCTTGAGCTCCGCAAAGGCTTTTTCGAATTCACCCGGTCCAATGAAGGCGCCCGGTGGATTGGCCACCTCGCGGAGGAGATCCCGGATGTTTTTAGATGTCGGCTCGAGACCTTTTACTTCGGCAGCGTAGGCCGCCAGACCAATGACCGCCATCGCATCATAGGTGTTGGCGATAAACGGGCTCTTGGGAAGCTCTCCGAATCGGGCCGTGTAATCGGCGTTGAATTTCAAAGAAGCTTCTCCTGTCGGGGCCCCGGGTGCCGTACCCATCATCCCCTCGAGTTTTTCCGGGCCGACCGCAGCAGCCAATTCCTCGGATTTCGTCCCGTCACAGAAGAGAAAATGTTTCGCATTATAGATATCAATGGCTTCTTTAATATAGACCTTGGCATGCTCCGGATAGCTGAAGGCACACAGCACATCGGATCTCCCCGAACGGAAGGGCCTGGTGGAATACATTCTGGCGTAGGCGTTGCGCAGGTCGGCCGCATAGGATTTTGCCACCGCCTCGCCGTGGGGTAGCATCGTGTAAACGGTTCCACCGTGCTTGACAAAGGTTCTTCTGAACTGATCCGCCAGCCCCTGGCCGTAGGCGTTGTTCACGTACATGACCGAGGCGGTTTTATACAGACCGGCCGCCAGCCGGCCCAAAACAGCCCCCTGGAGCGCATCCGAGGGGCAGGTACGAAACAGAAAATCCTTTTCCTTATCTTCCGGTAAATCCGTGATAAACGGAGACGTCGCTCCCGGGGTAATCATCAGGACGTTGTTGGGGCTTGTGACAGATTCAGCCACGGGAACGATCACCCCGCTGGAAGAAGATCCGATAATTACTGCCACCTTGTCTGTGGCGATCAGTTTTTGGGCCGTTTTTTTAGCGGGTTCTGCTGCTGTTTGACTGTCTTCGTGGACGAATTCGATGGTAAAGCCGGCCGCTGCCATTTGTTCGGCCGCCAATTCGGCCGCATTCTGATGTCTGGGTCCCCAATCTTTTAAGGCACCGCTGTGATCGAAGAGAGTTCCCACTTTCACCCCCCCCGCCAGTACGATCGAAGAAAAGGGCACCAAGAGTATGCTGAACAAAACGAGCAAAGTTAGCTTTTTCATAAGACCTCCCCTTTCAAGGAAAATTTGGCCTTGTGTTGCGGACAGCCGGGAGCAGCATCAAACATGCTCCCAGCGCTATCCGCGGTGATGGTGTCTTTTTAGGGCAGGAAATAAATCAAATGAGCTCATCAATCGGTGTGTACTTGAGAGTTAGTGCATCGGAAACGCCCCTGAAGGTGACCTTGCCCTGGACCACATTGGCCCCCCGTTTTATTTCGCTGTTTTCCTGCAGGGCATTTTTCCACCCTTTGTTGGCAATCTCGAGAACATAGGGCAATGTTGCGTTGGTCAAGGCAAGCGAAGAGGTGCGGGGTAAAGCTCCGGGCATATTACTGACGGCATAATGAACGATGGTGTCGAGAATGTACGTCGGTTGGTGATGGGTCGTTTCTTTGGAGGTTTCGAAGCATCCGCCCTGGTCGATGGCGACATCCACCAGCACCGTGCCTTTTTTCATGGTTTTTAGCATTTCGCGGGTGACCAGAACAGGGGTCCTGGCACCGGGCACTAGTGCCGCACCCACCACCAGGTCCGCCTTGGTGATCAGATCGCGGATGGCCGCCGGGCTTGACCTTACGATAAAACAGTTTGCGGGCATCACATCGCTCAGATACCGCAGCCGCTCCAGATCGATGTCGAGAACATAGACGTTGGCCCCCAAACCGGAGGCCATTCTGGCGGCATTGCCGCCGACCACGCCGCCGCCGAGGATAACCACCGTGGCCGGATCGACACCGGGAACCCCGCCGAGCAGAACGCCGTGGCCCCCCTGCGCCATTTCCAGGTACTTGGCCCCCTCTTGAACGGCCATCGGTCCGGCGACCTCGCTCATGGGCTTAAGCAGCGGCAGAGACCCGTCTTCCTTTTGGATCGTTTCATATGCGATATTGATCGAACCGGTTTCAATCAGCTGGTGGGTTAAATTTTCCGAAGCGGCCAGGTGAAGGTAAGAGAAATAAA
The DNA here is from genome assembly GCA_963825595.1 of uncultured delta proteobacterium. Classification (GTDB taxonomy): domain Bacteria; phylum Desulfobacterota; class Desulfobacteria; order Desulfobacterales; family SG8-13; genus JARFQH01. The sequence continues at coordinate 56,701 of CAWGUE010000024.1, forward strand.
TCTGGTCCTCCCTGAGGAGATCAAATTCGGACGCTTGCGGCTCCTTGACCCGCAGAATCATTTCAGAACGGTTAAATATATCGTGGGGTGACGCCACGATCTCCGCCCCGGCGTGCTCATAATCGGCGTCCTCGAACCCACTGGGTTTGCCGGCATGCTTTTCGATCAAAACCGTATGCCGGTTTTGCTTCATGACTTCCACCCCCACCGGTGCCATGGCGACGCGATTCTCATCCGCCTTGATTTCTTTCGGTATTCCTACAATCATGGCTATTTTCCTTTGTGATAAAAGAATCCGTTTGTCGGTTTCTTGAAATGGAGACCCCCGTTATAGAATTGCAACGCCGGTCGTGATGGCTTACCGGATTGACGGATCCAGCAGCCATCCGGCACACTTTTCGTCACGCGTCATCTTAAAGCAGCTCATCGATGGGGGTGTAATCAATACCGAATGCATCGGCCACCGCTTTATAGGTTACTTTGCCGTTGATAACATTGGCGCCCAATTTGATATCGTTGCTCGCCTTCATGGCCGTCTTCCAGCCTTTGTTGGCAATCTCGACCGCATAGGGAAGAGTGGCATTGGTCAGGGCCATGGTCGAGGTTCGCGGCACCGCCCCGGGCATGTTGGCCACGCAATAATGCACCACACCGTCGACCACATAAATCGGATCGCCGTGGGTCGTGGCTTTCGAGGTTTCGAAGCAGCCGCCTTGGTCGATGGCGACATCCACCAGGACAGAGCCCGGTTTCATGGTTTTGAGCATTTCTCTGGTAATCAACTTGGGCGCTTTGGTGCCTGGAATCAGCACGGCGCCGACGACGACGTCGGCCGTCTTGATGAGTTCCCGGAGAGTGGCCGGGCTGGAAAACAAGCCGAAGCAATTGGCCGGCATCACATCGCTCAAATACCGCAAGCGGTCCAGGTTCATGTCGAGGATATACACCTTGGCGCCCAGGCCGCAGGCCATCTTGGCCGCGTTGGTGCCGACGATGCCGCCGCCGATAACAACCACATTACCCGGATCCACTCCCGGCACGCCCCCCAGCAACACCCCGTGACCACCCTGGGCCATTTCCAGGTACTTGGCCCCCTGCTGGATCGCCATTCTTCCGGCCACCTCGCTCATGGGGGTCAACAGCGGCAAGGAGCGGTCCGGCATCTGAATGGTTTCATAGGCAATGCAGACACTTTTACTTTTGATAAGGGCCTTGGTCAGCTCTTCTGCCGCTGCCAGGTGCAGATAGGTAAAGACAATCTGACCTTCCCGGATCAGCTCGTACTCAGGCGGCAGCGGTTCTTTCACATGCATCACCATGTCGGATCTTTCAAATATTTCGCGGGCTGTTGCGACCATCTCGGCACCGGCTTTGATGTAGGCTGCATCTTCGAAACCGCTGCCGCTGCCGGCACCCTTTTCTACCAGCAACTTGTGGCCATTGGCGATCATGACCTCGACACCGGCCGGCGTCATACACACACGATTTTCCTCTGTCTTGATTTCTTTTAAAATTCCAACGATCATAGTTTTCCTCCTTTTGTTTTTAGGGTTAATAGAGTTGCCTTGATCGACAACCTTCGGTTTCAATCGATTTAAGAGCAAGATGCTTGCCACATCCTCTGATGCGGAAGAGAATTGACGGTTGAAGGGCGGAACTGAACCGAATTCAGATGGGAAATGAAAATCAGTTAAATATTTAATATTACAATATCAAATGGTTATGATTTTATTGGGAGCTATAGGAATAAACAGGGGGGAGATCGTCGAATCAGGTCGAAATATACTCAGTTCAGTATATAGTGTACGTAATTGGCAACATACCGTTCCAAAAGAATCTTGTAATTAAATTAAATCATTTTATTACAGTATGTTAATAGTGACGGTTCATTAAGTTTCCGTTGGTTCATTAAGTTTCCATTTTTTTAACTTGTTCAATAACGCCGTGTGGGACACACCGAGCCGCCTAGCTGCTTCACGAATGCTACGTGACGCCTGCAAGGTTTCCATGACGATTTGTTTTTCGTATGAATTGATCCGCTCTTTCAACGAAAAGTGAATAATTGTCTTTAAATTAATCACTTCCGTGGCTTTTTGCAATCCATGGCTGATTTCATTACTAAAGAGAATACATTTTACGTAGATGGAATCTTCGTCAGATAGAAATGCTGCCCGCTCGACGACATTCTTAAGCTCGCGGATATTTCCCGGCCAGTCATGTCGCATCAGTTTTTGCATGGCCTCTTTGGTCATACCAGGAATCGGTTTGCCAAGTTTGGTGGCGAGCTGAAACAGAAAATGCTCCACCAGCAAAGGAATGTCTTCCATGCGTTCAACCAGCGGCGGAATGTGGATAGGCAAAACGTTGATGCGGTAGTAAAGGTCCTGGCGAAAAATCCTTTGGCCCACGAGCTGCTCCAGGTTACGGTTGGTGGCAGTAATAATACGGGTCTGAATGGGAATTTCTTTGGATCCGCCGATCCGGCGAACCAATCTTTCCTGTATGACCCTTAGGATCTTGGCTTGAGACCCAACCGGCATTTCGCCGATTTCGTCCAAAAAAACCGTTCCTTCTCGAGCCACTTCAAACAGTCCAGGTTTGCCCTCTCTGCGTCCACCGGTAAAAGCGCCGCCGACATAACCGAAGAGTTCGCTTTCAAGGAGCTGCTCGGGAAGGGCCGCACAGTTGATCGGCACGAAAGGCCCATTAAGTCCAGCGACGGAGTGCATCGCCCGTGCAAAGAGTTCCTTGCCCGTACCGCTGGCGCCGCGAATTGAAACAACCATATCGGAGCCTGCAATTTTGCGGGCAAAGGCGACAGCCGTCTGTATTGTCGGGTGGCGACCAATGATATCGCTGAAGTTGATTTTGACCGGATCGGATATCGATCGGGCAAGCTTCTTAACCTCCTGCATATCTCTGGCGATTTCAACGGCGCCGACGATCCGTCTTTCAGAATCCCGGATGGGTCTGCCGGTGGAAAAATAATTATACCTGCCGGTAGCCGTGATCAGATCTTTTTTGACATTGTTAAATATTTTACCTTCTAAACATTCCAGAATTTGAAAGTCAGGCAGATTCAAGGCCTGCACATTGTTACCGAGCACACTGCTATCTCCGCAGTCCAGTGCACGCCGGGCCACGCGGTTAATGGTAGTCACCTTTCCCTCCCGATCGATGGAAACCACGCCATCACTGATGTTGTCCAATACCACTCGAAAGCGTTTTTCTCTTTCTTCCTGGGGCAAGGTGTCGATTAAGCGGATTTGAATCAAGTCTTGAACTTTGGCCAGGGTTTCAAATATTTCTTCGGTCGGGACTGCTGGTTCGGGCTTTTCAGCTTCCAGATAGACATGGGCGCGATCTTCGCGACGAACAACCTCCATGGATACAATACTGCCACCCTGTTGAGCAATGATGGTGGCAATATCGGCGACAATGCCCACCCGGTCTCTGAAAATAAGCTCCAGCCTTAGGTTCATGGTTTCAGTCGGTTTGATCGGTTGTGTTGGTTGAAACGTTTGTTCGCGTTAGCCTATTTTCTCGAATGTTCTCGACCAGGGATTCGTGCGCTAAAAATAAAACTGCAGCTTCCAAGAAAACAAATATCAACCGCATAAATTAATATTGAGAATAATTGAAAATCGTAGGATGGGTCAATACTCAAGATTTCTTATAAGTGTTTTATCAAATGTCCCGCGGCAGTGATAGGCAGAGGATTTTATAAGGATACGATTCGGCTATCACTGGCTTTTCAATGATTCCGGATCTCGCTGTAGATAGCATTGGTGATATTAATAATTTTTAGGCATACTGACCTTATCACCACGCTTGGACCAAAGTGGCAATCCACAATATGCGGGTGTCATATTATTTTATAAGCCTTGATTAATACATCCATAGTTACCATTTTCCAACATTAAATGAATATTATGACATGAGAGTCACTTATAGTGATGTTTTCCCGAATGATCAACGTTGCAGTTTTTAGGGAAATAAGGAACCATGCGCACGAGAATCCAAAACATATTGTATCGGCTTCGGGCGAGCTTTTGGTTTTTGCCTGCTTTTATGGCCAGTGCTGCGTTCATTCTATCTTTTATTACCACCTCAATTGATAAAGTAGTTGCTTATAGAGTCAATGCGCAACAATGGTGGATATATGGCGGAGGAGCCGATGGTGCTCGCACAGTGCTTTCGGTTATAGCCGGTTCAATGATTACCGTGGCCGGTATCGTCTTTTCCATCACTATCGTCGTTCTTTCACTGGCATCCTCGCAGCTCGGTCCACGTTTGATCCGGAATTTTATGAATGTCCGCTCCAATCAATTGGTCATGGGTACTTTTGTGTCAACATTTTTAAATTGTATTCTCGTTTTACGCACGGTCAATGCCAGCGCAGACGCAAGGTTCGTGCCGAGTTCTTCTGTAACGATCGCCATTGTGATGGCTATTACGAGTCTCGGTGTTTTGATTTATTTCATCCATAGCGTTTCGGAATCCATACAAGCACAAAATATTATAGCCAGAGTGTGTCGTGATTTGGACAAAGCAGTAGACCGAATTTTTCCTGACAAAATCGGCCAATCAAATGTTCCTGTAACGGCCTCAAATAAAACAGATTATACGATCCCCAAAAAATGTGACCGCGAAGTCTGTAATATTAAAGCCGACAGTAGTGGTTACATCCAGGCTGTTGACGATGGTGCACTAATGAGTATTGCCTTCAAAGAAAATCTTCTTATCTACCTCGGTTACCGTCCTAGCGACTTCATAACTACAGGCAGTGTGATAGTAACCGTTTGGCCTGGGACCAGGGTCAATGATAAACTTTCGGATAAGATAAACGATGTGTTCATTCTTGGACCGGAAAGAACATTGGAACAAGATGCTGAATTTGCCATTTCTCAAATGGTCGAAATCGCACTTCGTGCTCTTTCGCCGGGTATCAATGATCCGATTACTGCCATAACCTGCATTGATTGGCTGGGCGTGATTCTCTGCAAAATGGCCAGTCGCAAGATGCCCCCCTCTCACCTATATGACGAAGAAAACAGATTGCGAATCATTAGGAAACCTTACTCATTTCAGGGATTGGTAAACGCACCTTATAATTTGATACGGCAAAATTCCGAATCCAAACCGGCGGTCTCCATTCACCTGCTGGAAACCATTGCCATGATTGCGGATCAGGCAACGAAGAAAAAGGATCGCGAAATTTTGTTGAAGCAGGCCAATCTAGTGTCTGAGGTTGCAAAACCAAACTGTCTACGAACAGTGACCGCGGGGATCTAAATAAACGCTATAAAAATGTCGTTACAATTATAGATGAATTTTCTAAAGATACTTTCCCGACGATGAAAAATTCCTGATTAGCGGTAATTGGAAGTAAAATAGTCAACACAGCTGCTTCCTCTTTCTTGCCATTAAACGAATCGAATGGTTAATCCCCTGCACCCCCATGTATTGTGGTCGGCCCAGAGACGCCTGAAGTTGTGATTAGCATATCAATACCTTAAATTGCATAAATTTGACGAATATGAAGATAGGGTATGGTTATCTCAAGAAAACCGGACAAATGTTAGCTTCGGGACTATAGCAGTTCCACCCACCTGCATTGTCAATTGCTTATCATAATTAATGTTAATCCTATCCCAATCCCAATCCAGAACAAAACACCGATTGTGGCGGTATATACAAATTTTGCTTTCCTTCTAATTTCTTTATTCCTATTTTGATTTCTTCCTAAGGGCCTCGGTATCCATTGGCCAAGCGTTACAGTGAAGATTAACACATAGCCAGTCCAGAACATAATCCCCCAAAACACAATTTCGATTATGAACCAAGTAATTAGTTCTACGATAAATACCATTACATTTTCCGACTTGTGCCTATCGCAAAATGACCCGGCAGGCATCCTGGTTTTATTCCAAAAAGGCATTCCAGCAGACGAATAAATATCTTCCTTTATGGTATTCTGCGTTTTCTGTTATCTATCCTAAATAACTCAAGATTTTACTATATGCCCTAAATCCGGACATAAAAAAAGGCAAAGCCGCCGAGCGGCCCTGCCCATTGTTATGTTGATTTACCTCCCACCCTGAGTAAATTCTAATTTTGGGATTTAGATTTCCTCATCTTCATCAATTTTGTTTTCTTCTGGAGAATCAGAATGTCTTCATACATGTCTTCGAAGGCCGCCCGCATAACTTCCTCGAACGTGGCCGGCCGACCGCCATGCGATCTCATGAAGTTGTCGGCCGCCTTTTTCGATGCAAAGGCCCATTTGGCCCGGGCGGTCATCACCCCCATCCTTTCGCCGCCGATGACCCAGTAAGCCTTGTCGGCATCGATTTGCTGTTTGGTGTCGTAATCACCGACGGTGATCTTGGAAACCGGCATCTCACTGTGCAGCGCCATATCGATCGCGGCACAGTGCACCGAACAGACACCGGTCTCGGAGCCATCCTCGTGCCTGATGATTACCCAGGAATGCCCATATTTGGCTCTGCTCATACCGCAGTAAACACACTCTTTGTCATCCGCCAATCCAATGCCTGAAAAAACGAAAATGAAAACAACCCCTGCCAGCGGCCAGATCCGTAAGAGCCGAGACCCGATGTGCATCCCATCGCCTCCTCTTCTCTATCCGTAATGTCACATTTTCTGTCGCTTCACCAAAATTGGTTAATTCTTTATAGCGAAGTTCAGGTTCGCAGGCCCGGTCGATGCCCTTGTCACAATGATGGTACGGCAATTTGCCGGAGGCAAATTTTGGGGTGGCATTCAGGCGCTTCCCTGCTATCGATACCCGCTGGCCGAAAACCCCTGACGCGTCAGCTCGCAGACACGACCAAAACATTATTCAACGTTCCGAACTCGTTGGGGACGGTGAATTCATTTTCGGAGCACTCGCGCCAATGGCCGTCCACCATAAACTTGAATTCGTAGCGTCCGGGGGGAAGCCTCAATGTGGTCTTCCAGCGCCCCTCTTCGTCCTTTGTCATGGGGGTGGCCTTGCTGTCCCACTTGTTGAAATCTCCGGCCACGTTGACTTCCTTCGCATCCGTGGCTTTCAAACGCAAAGTGACCTTTCGGCTCAAGGAATTGACGCTGACGTTTTGAATTTCCAGCTTTTCCCCCTTGGCCAGCCAGAACAGCTGGTGTGCCAGGTCGGAGCTGCTCTGGATGTATTGTTCAATGGTTTTGATCTGCTCCCGGTAGGGAGTGTCGGACGGCATTCTGTGGCTCACAACCGCGGTCATGACTTGAGTGGCCGACAGCAGATTGTTTAAATCCAGGGCGATGCAGCCTGCCAGTTTGTTGAGCGTATCGATATTCTGCGCCTGGCGAATATCTCTTTCAAGGCTTCTGCGCCGGGTCATGTCGCGGACGATACCATAGGTGCCGATCTGGATATTATCGCTTCCTCCCCTGCGATAGACCCCGGTGGCATTCAATTCGACGACGGCAAAATTGCCGTTGGCGCCGTTGCCTTTCCTGAGCGGTCCCGGCTTCAACCGCAGCTCCAAACCGGAGGTTGCCCGGCTTCCGGTGCGCCTTTCGTTGAAACGCCATCGGGCATGGGAGACATCATCGCCATACAAAACGGTTTCATAGTGTTTTCCAACCAATTCGGCCGGCTGGTAACCGAAAAGTTTTTCAGCGCCCGCATTGATAAACTTGAATCGTCCTTCGGGATCGAGAGTGTACACCATGTCGGGCGTGGTTTTGAGCAGGAACCGGAATCGTCGTTCCGATAGACTGAGACGGCTGCTCAGGACCCGATTTTTATCACGAAGCATTTTCTGATGCAGCGCATTATCCACCGTTTTGAGAAGTTCTTCGGGTTCAAAAGGCTTTTTCAAATAATCAAATGCCCCTTTGCGCAAGGCCTTGACAGCCGATTCCACCGTCGCATCTCCGGTAATCATTACCACGGGCGCATCAGGTCGTACCTCACGGATCCGGTCCAACAAATTAAACCCATCGAGGTCGGGAATGTGAACATCAAGCAGGAATACGTCTGCCCGGTCCTGCTCGATATTCTTGAGCGCGGAAACACCGGATGTGCTGGAAGACGCCTCATAACCGGCATTTCGCATAATGGCTTCCAAACTTTGGCACATTCTCTCTTCGTCATCCACGATATATACCTTGGTGACCTGTTTCATATCCTTGCTCCTGTTAAATCTGTTTCATTACACTTGTTTTTACTATTCCGGAACCAGAGACGGAGTTTGCCGTTTACCTTTAAACACCCCAGCGGCCCGAAGGCCGATGCCCTATAAGTGCATCGTCGTATTCTGCTCTTATATCAATACCTGTAGCCTTTTCCAAACCATTTCTCCATAATCGCCGCATATTCGCCGGACTCCTCCAACGCCAGCAAGTCGCGATTGATTTCTTCGCGCAGAGGACTGCCCTGGCGAACGGCAATCCCATAATACTGCCGGTCGAATAGCTTGCCAACAACCTCTACTTTGCCCTTCCCGATTGTGTTGGCATAGTATCTCAAAACCGGCGCATCATAGACCACGGCATCGACGGCCTCAACAAGAAGAGCCTTATACATTTGCGCCGCGTTTTCAAATTTGAAGAGAATCGACGGTTTTTCCCGCATGTACGCGGCACTGGTGGTCCCCTTGATGACACCCACTTGCTTGCCGGCCAGATCTTCGGGCCCTTGGATGTTGGCCCTGAGGTTGTAAAGTGTCAAATCAGAGGACAGTGACGCAATCAGAAAGCCGAACAGCGGCAGGAAAATGAGGATCAGGATGCCACTCAGCACCTTGCCGATCCACTTTTTGGGCACCAGATCGCCGTAGCCGACGGTACTCGCGGTTACGAGGGCCCAATACATCCCATCCAACACGCCGGGGAAGTAATTGCGGTGAAAGCTGGTAGACCATTTTTTAGAGCTGCGCTCTGCCAGCCAGATGATGTGCCCGGCAATCACGATCATCAGGACAAGCAAAAGGAAAATGAACAGCTTGTTTTTCTCAAACAGGGACGCCAAGATCGAGAAAAACCCGGGGTGCCTGTCGGAGAGAATTAAAATGTCCAGTCCCGACCGGAAGGTCGGTTGCGTAAAATCGAATTCAGTCTCGCGCTCTTCGGTGATGGTAATTCCGCCGATGGCGACATCGATCTGACCTTCCACCAACTTCTGCAGCTTGTCGGCAACCCCGGTGCATTCGACAAACTCGTACCTGGCTCCCAGGAATTCCGCCAATTTTTTCCATAAATCGATGGAACATCCTACCGGGCCGTCCTCGGAGAATATCACAAAGGGTGTAAACGGGCTGATGCCGACCTTAAGTATCGTTCCGGTTGCCTGAGCGGACACCGACAACCCGTAGACCAAAATGACTAAACCGACAACATAGGCTCCGGCCCATCGTCGTAGCATCACGGGTGGGTATCCCTTCGGCTTCATCACGATAGCTGTCCACTATCAACGTGTCGCATCGGCAGCGGGTCCTGCATTTCGGCAACGACCCGGCGACGTGCCTTTACTCGGCTTGAAGATCGACGGCCAGTTGCACAAGCTGAGCAACCTCTTCGTCCGGGACTCTTCCCCGGATGATTGCCCGGCATATGCGCTTCTTGTCGAGCAAAACGGCATTGGCGGTGTCTTTCTGGAGTCCCCAGGCATTCCGCAGGGAAGCGTCGTAGTCGAACAAGATGGTGGTATTGTACTTTTTGGCCTTTTTCCCCGCAATGGCCCGGATGGCGAAGTTGGGCTTCCAGGTGGCCGCACAGTCGGCAATCCCGATCCCTTTGTAACTTTCATCATTCAGGCGCCCCTCGTCCTTGGCTTTTTTCATGGCGTCTGTAAAATGCTCGTTCAGATCCGATTCATCCGGGTCGACATAATTGATCAACAGAACCTTACCGTCCCAGTTCGCCATGCTGAAACGCTTTCCCCCGGAGTCCTCGAAGGCCCATTCTGATGCTTGCATCCCGACCTGCAGTTCCTCGCAATAAACCGGAGTAACCCATAACACTCCGAGGGCAATGATCCATGCGGCAATGATTTTCATGTCCACCTCCTTTTATATGGAATGGCCCGTTGAACGCGTTTTCCAATTGGTGCTTACACCATATGTAATAATATCCTCCCGTTTGAAAAAGCAACCAGCGAATTTCAATCGCAGCCAACACGTTTCCGCGAATGCGCCATAGAATCTAACCGCATGGCCGACCCGTACGGCCAATCGAATTTACACTTTCCTAATTTGAGCGATTGTCAAGGCTTGCTCGCCTTTGGCGATGTTGCCGCAGATCCTGTCGTTCCGTCCCGCCGTCGGCGGGATCGGCTATGCGGGTCCCGCTTACGGGGAGATGCGGCAATCCTCCAGAGGCGGATAAAGATCGGCCATCCCAAGGGGTTTCAAATTTAAAATTCAAATATGATCGAATTCCTTATAATTAATAGAGTTCCCCCTAATTTTGAAATTTGAAACGCTCACGATAGGACTTTTAAGCTGCCGATTAAATCGGACAGCCGGTTGATCTCGTTCGCCTTGAGGTAGTCCGCGATGCCAGCAATAATATCCGTGGTCGCCCGCGGATTGACAAAATTGGCCGTCCCCACCTGAACGGCGGACGCCCCGGCGATCAGAAATTCCAGAGCGTCACGTGCGGTGATTATCCCGCCAATACCGATGACAGGTACATCGACCGCCTGGCAGACCTGCCAGACCATGCGCAAGGCCACAGGTTTGATAGCCGGTCCGGAAAGACCGCCGGTGATATTTGCCAGCACCGGGCGTCGTTTGTCGACATCGATAGCCATACCGGTGATGGTGTTTATCAGCGACAGGGCATCAGCGCCCTCACCGGCAACGCGACGGGCAATGGCGGTGATGTCGGTGACATTCGGCGAGAGCTTGACAATCATGGTTTTGGACGTTTTGGCCCTGACGGCGCTCGCCACCTGGCCGGCCGCATCCGGGTCAACACCAAAGGCCACGCCACCAGCCTTCACATTCGGGCATGATATATTGACTTCCACACCGACAACGCCATCGACGTCCTCGATACGTTCGGCCAAGGCAGCATATTCTTCAACGCTACGACCGTAAATGTTAACAAAAACCGGCGTCGACAATCGCATGAGGAAAGGCAATTTTTCATTGATAAACGCTTCGATGCCGACATTTTCCAGTCCGATGGCATTCAGCATGCCGCAGGGCGTCTCGACGATACGGGGCGGCCGGTTACCCTTGCTCGGCGCCAAAGAAAGACCCTTGACGATTATACCGCCAAGCCGGTTCAGGTTGACATACGTCTCGAACTCCCGAGCATATCCAAAGGTGCCGGAAGCGGTCATCACCGGGTTGCGAAGTCGGATGCCGCCGATATTGGTGGTCAAATCAAGTTGGGTGTCCATATTCAATGACCTCCGGCTAGCCGGAGGAATACAGATGATAAATATCGCTTACACAGACAGTGGCAACCGCGTCACCTTCAGAACCGCCTTGATTCTGGCCTCCAGGTTTATCAGATAGGCCGGCTCCGGTTGTTTGGGACCCGGGTTGGAATCAAACTCAATGGCCTTTATCTGCTGTTTGATGTGCGCCATACGACCGCCGGTTTCATCCGCAAGTGTTTCAACCAATCGTCGGAAATCTATACAGGCGGCCAGAGCGTTTTCCAGGTAATCGACCGCATCGGCCCCGCTGTATACAAAAAGGTGGCCCGGGCACAGAATATCTGCTGAGAGGGTTTTGAGCTTAAGCAATGAATCGAGGTAACAATCGTAATCCGCGAGGCAATCCGATACGATATAGCCTGTCCGGTCCGCCTGTCCGGCGGCCTCGGATGAGAGCAGAATGTTTTTTCCGGAAATCAGGTAACTGAGGCAATCCCAGGTGTGGCCCGGGCTTTCGATCACATTGACGGTACAGTCGGCAGAAATTGTTAGCCGATCGCCCTCCTGCACGACGCGGTCGACATCGAAGGTTTCAAACCGTTTGGCGGGATCACAGGCGATACCCGTTTGCCTGACCAGGGATTCGGCAGCGGTGTTCAGATGCCTGATCCGATCGACGGCGCTCGGCCGATGCAGAATCTCTCTGGCTTTTTCGGCCGCCACCACTTGCAACCGGGGATAACGGCTCTTGAAGGCGGCAACCGCCCCACAGTGATCGAAGTGAGCATGCGTAAGAAAACAGTAAGCCGGTTGCCGTTTTCCTAAGACTCTTTCGATCTCCGTAATGTACAGGTCACCGAGCATGGTGAAGCCGGCATCGAAAATCACCGGGGAGGGTCCGTCCAGCAGGTAAACCGGAATAGCCGGATGGCCCAGGAGGTAGAAGTCGTCGACTATCTTTCCAGTCTGGGAATAAATCATACCTTCTCCGGTCTCTGGTCGCTGTGCATAATGGGTGCACCATACACAAAATTACTTTCGAAAACAACGGGGGATCACAAGAATTTTCTTCGTGAAAAATAACCGTGGAAAGAGCCGCCAGATTATCATCGGGCAGCATGTGGGATTCTGTAAGGAAAGTTTCAATCCCGATTTGACTTGCACCGCATCCCGACCCCGCGGAAACATCAACAACCCAGAAAATGGGGAGGCAGCATGACGGGGGAACTCATTAACGCCTTTAGGTCATGACACAATTTATCAGAAAGCTATAAAAGGCGCACGATCCATGATAAAGGCGAATTAAGGGAACGCAGGAGTGCATGAAACCCGAACCAGTTCTCGAAGTGGTTTTATAGTGGTTGCCAAAAAAACGTTCCGTTATTCGAACGTTTTTTTCTACAACCATTTATACCGCCCTTCCGTATTCCGGAATTTATTTTTGAAAAGCGGCACAAAACTTCAAATCACGCTCAAGCAAAAAGCGTGGGACGACGAAAGAACGCAGCATATTTAAGCATATGTATTCAGTGTCCGGGCAAGGCCCCCTGACACTGACCGCGGAGGGCTACAACGCCGTGACTTGTCCGCCCGCCTGAGGCGGGTAAACCTTACGAGGATCGGATGTTAGATGGGGTTTTGAAACCACCTCTACGCACTTGGAGAATGCAAGCAGCACTGATTGCGCCCTGATTCTTTGGCTCGATACAGGGCCCTATCGGCTTTGTTGATCAGGTCCGCTTTGGAGGAGTCATTTTTCGGTGAGTGAGCGGCAATCCCGATGCTCATGGTGACGAAGATGGCCTGTTCGCCGTAAGAAATCTGCATCGAGGCCAGCTTCTCGCGTAAACGCTCGGCCAAAATGTAGGCCCCCTCTTGGGGCGTTTCCGGCAGCAGAACGGCAAACTCTTCTCCACCGTAGCGGGCAACGACATCTGATTTGCGCATCGATTTCTGCAACAGCTCTGAAACTTCTCGCAAGACATAGTCCCCGGCCAGATGACCAAACGTGTCGTTGATCTTTTTAAAATGGTCAAGGTCCACCATCAGGAGCGTGAGGGGCATTTTGTACCGCTTGGCGCGGTACATTTCTTCATCGAGGACCTCCTGAAATCTCTGGTAGTTGGTCAACTTGGTCAGACCGTCATGGGTTGCCCTCTCGTTTAGTATTTCTATGCGTTTGTCCTGTTCGATCAGGCGGCTCAGGAAATCGGAGGACAGGTGGATCAACTCTTTTCTAGCGCCCTCGATCATTTCGATATAACTGGTTTCGGATTCGATCTTGATTTCGAAAACCGGAAATACCGCACCCGTGAGTTGGCCCACCTCCTCTAAAACCGGTTCCAATTGAAACGTATCCTCAAATCCGTACTCTTTGACATAGTGCTCTACCAGGCCCAGAAAAAAGGCCTTGTCGGATTTATTGACAAAATCGACCAGCAGCGACGTTAGGTGCAGCATTTGCGTTAGCATGGTTGTTTCCGGACTACCGGTTTTCAGGTGAGCCGGATGGTGATGATGAGCGATGGGAAGAGAAAATGTGTCCGGGAGCCCCCATTTTTTTACCAAAAGGCTGCCGATGTCCATATGCGTGAAACCAAGTACTTTGTTTTCAGCATCCTGATGAGACGACGGGCTCTCGGTTATTTCGTTCAGTACCAGTCTGTATTGATCATGCATGCACTGATTCAGGGTCAGGATGCCGATATCGTGCAGCAGTCCCAGGAAAAAGGCGTCATCCGCCAACTGAGGACGCGTCTTACCCGTTATCAGTTTCATGGTCACAGCACTGAAAAGTGAATCCTTCCAGAACTGAGTGTAATCAAACCCCTCGCCATTGTCGGTCTGAAAGCATTTCACCACTGAAAAACTCAAGGCAAGATTCTTGACGGTGGTGGCGCCGAGGAGATTGACCGCATGTTTAACGGAAGTAATACGGGAATTCACTCCATAGTAAGGTGAATTAATCAGGCGCAGCACTTCCGCACTCAACGGTGGATCGGTGGATAGGATTTCCGCTAATTCCTTCAAGCCGCTTTTTTGATCCTGAACGGCTTCCAGAATTTTAATGGCGACACCGGGCAGCGTGGGCAACTTTGCATTGTTGTTGATGACCGCGTTGATAATATCCTTAGATCCCATTGAAACCTTCCTTCCCGGTGTATCGGGAAAACCGACTGTGGACGGCAATCCGATTCATATGTGGTGCCGGCCTCTGGAATGTTATCGGTCAAGAATGGGGAAAACTTAAGGGAGAAACTCTACTGATGACATTTAAAAACACATAGCCATCGAATACAGCGGCCCGCAAGAGATGTGATTGGATGGTCGCGCAGCGTCTCCGGCGTAAACCCACCCGGCGAGGTGCAGCATGAAGAGCAAGGAAGCCCACCCCGCCGCCTTGGCGAATGGGCTTCCCTGGAAGGTGCCACCATCCGGGAACAGCATGTGGCAGTGACGACATTTGTAGCTATTTCAAATATATATTTATTGGCGCGAACGGGTTGAGCGCCTCATCATCCGATAATTATACGAGCGCGGCCATTTTCTCGGCAATGGCATCGAACGCATGGGTCACCCCCGAATCAGCGTACGCTTCGCGAAAACACGTACCCGAATCCCCGCACAAGACCACGTTGGGATCGATAGGAATGCGACCCAGGAAATTGAGATTGAACTGCCGTGCGGTTTTTTCGCCTCCGCCGGAGCCGAACAGTTCGATGAGCGTATTACAATGGGGGCAGGTCAGCCCGCTCATGTTCTCTATGAGTCCAAAAACTTCCATATTGACCCGCTTGCAGAAGCTGATCGATTTGCGAACGTCTGCAAGGGCCACCTCTTGTGGTGTAGTTACGATAATAGCCTTGGCGTCTTTGACGATCTGGGCGATGGTCAGCGGCTCGTCACCGGTTCCAGGCGGCGCGTCGATAATCAGAAAATCGAGCTCCCCCCAATCGACATCACCGATGAACTGCTGAATCGCTGAATACTTAATCGGACCGCGCCAGATAACGGCTTCGTCTTTGCTTGCCATGAGCGACTCAACCGACACCGCTTTAAGATTATCCGAAAAACTGGCCGGGCTTAACTTGCGGTTGGGTCCGACGTCTAAGGTACCCTTTAATCCGAGCATGCGCGGTACATCCGGCCCATGAAGATCGACATCCATGATTCCGACCTTGAAGCCCTTGTTGGCCAGGGCAATGGACAGATGGACGGATGTGCTGGTTTTTCCGACACCACCTTTCCCGCTCATGACCAGGAATTTGTTCTTAATTTTTCCGAGCGCGCTGTTAATCTTCGCGTCCTGTTCGGCATGGGGATCTTTTTTGTTGGATGGATCCGGTACATTTTCCATTATTTGTGCCATATATTTTGATCTCCTTTACTTGAAATGCTCGTCAGCGTCTCTGTTGCCGCATACGATCCCCTAGCGCTATGTTGTGAAGTGAATTGTTTTGGGGATCGGAGTTACGGGCGTGGTGCTTGATTTTTTTCAAGGGTTCTCTCGCGACGGAACTCATCTTTACCGCATTGCGGACACCCCTGAGGTGTTCCGGTGCCACAGGGTTCTTCCCAGCGGTGCTGGCACCGAAGGCAGCAGAAGATCCGCGCGGTTTCGATGAGTTTATAATTACCGCCCTCGACATTGATCGCCTTGCCGTTGATAATGGCGTCTGCAACAGCTTTGCGGGCCCTCTGTATTATACGCCCGAATGTGGCGCGGGAAACACCCATGCGCCGTCCCGCCTCTTCATGGGATAATCCGATCAAGTCTGAGAGGCGAATCGCCTCGCGCTCATCCACCGTCAAACGCACCTCGTCAAGTTCCAGCATCGGTATGCCTCTGGGCTTGAAGTAACTGATATGGGGTTTGAAAGCGACAAAACGGTCCTTCTGCGGCCTGACCATATTTTTTCCTTTTATGAGATAATGCTCACATCTATGGCTTCGCGCACCCGATGTCAAGGATTTTTAGCCGATTTCAGCATTCAACCGGCATCGATCTCCTAAGCCAAAAATTCATCCCCGGATAGAAGCCATCTCAAAATCAGGATTTTGAGATGGCTTCTAATCATTTTTATCCTGCTGTTCTTTTGCCAGTTGCTCGGCAGACATTGTCCAAAAAGGTTTACCGTCCTTGGTCAGGCGCACTTTGAGTACGTAATAGTCCCCTTTTTTGATTTTCGAGGCCATGAAAACGTCCTTGCCATTGATCTCGGCCCAAACCCCGCGTACTTTTACCTGGTCACCCCGCTTGAGTCCGATACTTTCGGCATCCCGGTACCAAGTCGGACAGACGTGCACGTCGATTGTTTCATCATCGGATTCTTTAACGTTCAGAATAACACCGGGTGACATGTTGGGCATCGGAGCAGTTTCGGTGATTTTGACCACTTTGCCCTTGAACGAATCCATCTCAGAAAAGTTGTAATAGCTGTTGTAAGCACCGTCCAGTTCCCAACCACCCATATCTTTTGTTTCAGCGGCAAAGGCGGCGCCGCAACAGACCATCGCTACCAGACCTAACAGATATAAACTATTAAGAATTTTGATCCATCTCTTTATCATCGATCCTCCTTTATTAACGGCTACTCTCCGACGGTCGCCAACAAAATAAATAATTTAATATAAGACCCGTTTGATATTTGTAACCCCTGAATCGCTTATTTTAAAAGCCATGGAGCAGATATTTCCGCTTTTTAAACGGCAATTAGACGTTCCTGGAAACGCCATTGGACAATTTCGTCCTTGAGGCGTTTAGCACCCGACCATCATAAGCGCACCTTCTCGCCCGGCAGACCGACGCTCATCTGAATGAAAACCTGTGACGGTGCCATTTAAGAATTACCGCGATTATTCGGTGGGTGCCTTTCCGAACCGTGACGGCGGGCAACGGCCCAGTATACGATTCCGTTGAGAGCGATGGCAGCAGCGCCCAAAAATAGCTGCATGGTGCGCGTCAACCCGGTCGGATACAAAACAGGCAAAATCAGGTGCTCAATGAAACCGCCGGAATATACCGCCCCGCCGCCTTTGTGCCGCAGAAAATTTTCCAGTGGTGTCAGCGGGCAGATCCAACCGCTGAATTCGATCAGCACACCCCAGAAAAGAGCCGGAATGTGAAACCAGAGGACCTTGGGGCGCCATAACCCTCCCAGTCCGCCCACTACGACGAAAATAACGAACAACAGATGCAAAACGACGACGACATCCGCTGCAATAAGGTAAACCGTTGGAGGCATCCGGGGTGAAAAGGCTAATGGTGTTAAAGCATTAAACGTCAATCGGCCGCGGGATGGCTGCCGATTGAAATATCGCCGGCAGGCATCAATTCGGCTGCTGCCAGTGAATTTTCTGATTCTCGAAATCGATAGTGTAACGTGAATTCCGCAGGATGTTCATACCCAGCAAGCCACTGAAATGAACCGGTTCTACAGATTTGGTCTCGTGCTTAATCACGGTCGCTTCGACTTCTTTCAGGTCGAGTGGTCCAAGCTTGAGGTAGTCCAAAACGACCAAATCGGTTTCGATGAGATCGCCACCGGCCACCATGGATACCCCTTTCTGACGGGATTTGATGCCGAGCATACCGGCCAGATCGTCGAAAAGCACCAGATGGGAAGCGCCCGTGTCGAGCAGGAACAAGATTTCCATTTCTTTTATGCCGTATCCGATGGTCACCGGAACCAGCACCTGGTTATCTATAATTATCACATCCGTTTGCTGGCGCTTTAGCCGCGCTTCTTTATCACGCTGCCCCCTGAGTTTGAGTTCCTCCAGCGCCCGTTGAACATCTCTTTCGCGATCTTTCTGGAGCATGATCGATCTTTCGCCTTCCGGCAGATGATCGTATTTTTCACGATACACTTTCATTTGCGGCCGGTATTCGTCGGGGACATTGGCGAGATCGTCGACATAGTGAACATCACCATCTTCGGTAATATAGCGGTAAAATTCCGACAAGGAATCGGAGGGACACATAAAGTAAGTAATGCAGATGATGAACAGTGCTGCAGCCGTCGTCGCTTTTCGCGATGTCATTCGAATTCCCCTTCGATCTCGGATCCACTCAAATCAAGTATGACATTATATCACAAAAGATCACAATCGATCCAGCACCAACATGGGTCGGTGCACCCGCTTCCGGTATTCAGCCGCGGAAAGCCGCAATTGTGTCGATCAGGAAGACGAAAGGAGTGAATCGAATCAACGGAAGCAGCAGGCGGGCGTGGTTTAACAGGCTGTAAACAAACGATGACACTTGGCCATACAGTGTTAAAATCCGGCTCAAAATACTTGTCTATAACTTATATACTTGATTAATCCCTGTAGCTGAGTGCAGGAATTAATCAAATTCAACGGGTTGCAAGGCGTTTCTGTGCCGTTATATCGGGTTGGAATTCGACCCGGAACGCCAATGGGTGATGGAGTTGGCATAATAGCTGAGAACATCACGCATGGCGGGATCGGCCCTATATGTGCCGTTTGTTTCAATAATCAACCGGCGGATTGTAAGCATGTTTAGGGCCGTAACAATGTTCTGGACCCGGCTACGGGTAGAAATGAATACCGGTGCCCCCCTGGCCTGGATATCGGCAATGAGACGGTTCACCTGTTCCTCAATTTCAAACGCTGAAAACGAGGATTCCGGGTTTTCCTGAAAAACTGCAGCGACCATAGGTATCGGCAGAACCGGTATGACCGCGGCAATGGCATCCATCAATTTATAACTCAGCGTTTCAACCGCCTTGAATCGTT
This sequence comes from uncultured delta proteobacterium, assembly GCA_963825595.1. Classification (GTDB taxonomy): domain Bacteria; phylum Desulfobacterota; class Desulfobacteria; order Desulfobacterales; family SG8-13; genus JARFQH01. The sequence continues at coordinate 75,842 of CAWGUE010000024.1, forward strand.
CCGTGCGATCCATTCGGCTGAAATCGATACCCCGTTCGACGCAGTAATCGTGCAGCGAAACATAAGGACCGAAGTTGACGCAGGCATACCCGAATTTTCGCCATCTGCTCGAAATCATCAGTGTGACACTCTTCAACATGAAGAGACTTGTGGTTTTGAAAACAAACCAGCGGCTCCGACTGGCGGCTACAGGGTCCAACGAACGCAGTAAACTGCGATCTTCCATGGTTCGATCGTAGTTGAGCCCGACCGGCACAAAGACGATATCACGGTCCATATCGGTATGATAACCGCGGACCATATAGTCGATAATTCCGAATTTGGGTCGCCCCATCTGTCCGTTACGGCTTAAACCGCCCTCGGGGAATACCGCCTGGCAAACCCCTTCCTTGGTCGCCATGCGGATGTAACGTTCCAGAACCAGTCGATACAGGGCGTTGTTCGATCGGCGACGCACGAAAAAAGCTCCCATGGCACGAATCAGCGTTTGCAGCGGCCAGATCCTGGCCCATTCTCCGACCGCGTACGACAGGGCCGTCCGTTCGGCAACCAGAAAGGAGACGATGATGTAGTCCATATTGCTGCGATGATTCATGACAAAAACAACCGTCGAATCCGGATCAATCTTTTCGAGTCTGGCACTGTCGATAAGGCCGATATGGACCTGATACAGCAATCGCGCGATTTTCTTGGCTACCCAGTAACCGATCCGGAAATATAGGTAGGCATTAAAGGCCGGCACTATTTCCTTCGCGTAAACCACCACCTCCTTTTGTACTATTTGCCTGGAGACCCCGCGCTGCCGGACTTCACGCTGTATGGCCTTGATAACACCGGGATCATTGATCAAACGATCGATGAGCACCTTTCGCTTGGTCAACTGAAAAGGCCGGATTTCTAGTGACAGTCGACGGCTGATGTCATCAATCACGCGATTGATGCTGCGCTGCATGAACCAACGCATGATCGGAAACAGCAACCTGTCGGCCAGAGTGAAGGCGGTGCCCCCCAGCAGAAGCACAAAGATCCAAAAAGGGACTATGACGGTCTCGTTCATATCAGACGGTACCGAGTGGCCATCAACCCGGAGCTGAACCTGATCCAAGGTTTTCGGGAGACCCTTTGGATCCATCCGGGAATCATCGCAACGTCGAAACAAGATGAACAGCCCTGCCTCAAGTGTGCTTTGCTGATTGCATTCTTCTTTACAATGTTTACCATGAGCAAGTTACCCAATGAAAAACCAACCTAACGACGAAGAGGACTGTGAAATGAAAGGACGAACAATAACTAAGGACGAGCAAGGGTGCATCAGTGAGTGCATCCATCAGCACTGGGGAGATCCGGAGAGCACTGAAACACCTGAATCACGTGACGAAAAATACGAGAAGTGCCTGGAGGGCTGCCGCATCTGTGGCTGAAAATACTTCCGGCCGACCGGCAAACTGAAATAGCGGGATTGTGCGAACAGCGGTTTTTTCATCCCGCCTAATTCGAGTATTTTCCAGTCATTCTGATGAATATGTGAAATTTATGGGTTAAAACTTTTCTGCAGCCTTCTCGAGCAATGTATGCACGGATGGCTCAAACCAGCACGAAAGCATTTCTTCTTTACGCTGGGAACGATTTTGCTCGAACCCGAGGCGCACCGACGCGGTTCGGTTTTGCTTGATGAGGGCAAAAGCGGCCTGCGGCTTATCCGCCAAGGTGGAGATAACTTCGAGTGCCCGCGCTTCGATGGTTTCTTCCGTACTGATTTCGTCTGCCAATCCGATGGCCAAGGCCTCCTCGGGTGGTACCATCTCCCCTTTGTAACACAGGTCGGTCGCCACCCTGTCACCGACAATCTGCCTGAGCATCAGGTCCGCCAGGTATGGAACCGGAAGGCCAATGTTGATCTCGTTCAGGCCCATAAAATTTCTGCCTGGAGCAATCAAGCGGTAATCGGCACTCAATGCCAGAATTGTCCCACCAGCAACGGCATGTCCTGAAATGGCTGCAGCCGTGGGTATCGGCAGAGTGTAAAGATCGAGGATTGCCTGGTCGAAGGCATCCCAGAAACGGCTCATCCTCTCACGCTCGAAATCGATAAGTTCCGGAAGGTTGAGCCCGATGCTGAAAAATTTTGTGCCCCCCGCCAGAACGCATCCTTTGTACTCCCTTCGAATCCGAGTGAGGGCCTCGGAGAGACCCGTTACCATGGCCGACCCGATGGCATTGGTGATCCCGCTGGTCAAACGCAGCAATGCCACCTTGCCGTGGATGTCAACTGTCACGTTTTCCATTTAATGTCTCCGAGTGATGGACAGTGGAACATCTTCTTCCGCAATACAGCAGCGCGGTGTTGACGACACCGCCGGAAAAATCGACGATCAGATCAGGATATCCTTTCAACTAACTATTGATCACAATTACCGCATCCGGTCAACCGCAGGCATTGGATAAAATATTATTTACAAAAGCCGAAAGGCCATGGTAAGGGAACATTTCGACTGATCGAGAACCGGAAACAAGACAGTGAAGGGGGTCGCAATGGCTAAAGAAAGCCCGGACAAACCGGCTGAAAAAGGAATGTCTACGGATCTTGAAAAAGAGAAACCCCAGAAGCCAAAGCCTTCAGCAGCCGGCAAAAAATCCGCCCGAACCACCAAAACCTCCGCCAAAACCAAAACGTCCCCAAAGACAGCCAAAACCCGAAGTACAGGGAAAACTGAACCGACTGGGAAAGGGACAGAATCAAAGCCTAAAAGTTCACCACCAAAGCGTCAAACCGCTGCGGCCAAAGCTAAAAAATCAAGCCCCAGGACCACTCGGAAGGTTGAAACCGAAATAAACCCGCTACCGGCAGCATCCACTGATCCCAGCGGTGCACTCCCCCCAACACATGAGGAACCTGACACCATGAATAAAATGCTATTTTACGGCGGCGGCATTTTGGCCCTGTTTGTCTTTCTGATCGTTGCCGCAGGCCTTCAAAACATGGGAAAATATGAAATTATCGAAACCAACGGTGTTGTAGAGGTTTGGAAAGGCAGGTTCTCTCCCATGGGACGCGACCTGATGATCAGCATGACCGGTGTCGAACCGCCAAGCCAAAAGAAGGCGGTGTACACGAGCGAAGACGTTTTTCCGATGGTGTTTCAATACTATCTTAGGAATAGCGACGCCCTGATGACCGCCGCAGGCTCTCCGGGCTTTGAAGAAATCAAGTCAAGCTTGAAGCAAGCCGGTGCCTTTGCCTTAACCGCTGAAGATCGCGCCCTCATCGACAGTCGTCTGAAGGCGATCGACAGAACCGTTCTCATCTATAAAGCCGACGTTTCAGCGGCAAAGGGCACCGCTGAGGGTCTTCAGACCGCTAGAGTCTACCTTCAGAAAGCCGCGACACTCAAACCCGATGAGATCGAGGCCAATCTTATTCAACGGAAACTCGAATCCGTCCAAAGGTTGATGGAAACACTGAGGCCTGAACTGGCCGGTAAACCGTCAACAAACCCGGTAACGAAAGTTGCCCCACCGGCACCCAAAACCGACGATCAAAAAAGTTCTGGGTCAGCACCAGCTCCGAAAACCGACGGACAAAAAGGTCCTGAGCCGGCACCGGCACCCAAAACCGACGGGCATCAAGGTTCTGAACCGGCACCGGCAGAAAAATCATCGACACCTATGGGGGGAACCACGTAACCGCATCGGCAATCCTGAACTTCACGTTGAAAGTCGATGAGTGATAGATTTCGGGCAGCGCCACGCCCGTGTGGAAGACACCCACAGTTGACAATTGCCGCCGAAAAGTGCTCTTGCATGGATGCTGCGATTTAGACTGCAGATTCAGCGCGCATGCAAGGAATGAATTGACCCGGCGCCAAAATTCCCGCCCTGCAGCATACCTGTAATGCCAGCGGCCCGATGCTGATTTTTGCTTCGTCTGAATTCAACCGTCGCGGCAAGACTTCGACAAATCGTACCAAATAGCAGCGGGGGATTCTACACCGATCATGACTATTCGACGGCTTCTGATATTCGCCCCTTTGCTGCTGATTATCATTTTGCTCCAATCCTACTTCTGGGTCCCCACCTACAAGGAGCAAACCCGCGGAAACCCGCAACGCCTCAGTGAATACATTACGGCTACCATCGGCGATGCCAGCCTGCTCAACCCGGTCCTTTCGGCGGACTCTTCCAGCAGCCAGATCGAATCATTGGTTTTCGAGGGCCTGATCGACCGCGACGAAAACCTCCAGTTTCGCGGTCGGGTGGCCTCCCACTGGGAAATTTACGAAGAAGCCTATTTCTACATCAATCCGAAAGTTCACCCCACCGGTTCGGAATCACTCGATCCGGAATCGGTGGCAGATCTGATTCGACGGTCTCAGGATTCTAAAGCCGTGTTAGATCCGCTTCTGGCATCGACTCTAAAACGTATTACTGACATCACCGTTTTGCCGGCGCATAGGTTCACAAAGACGCTCAAAGAACCCTCCACGGATAGTGGAACGCCCGGCAGCGACATCCGGATCGAGGTCAGTGCCCCATCCCGTATCAAACTGACTCTCACCGAGGTGGATCAAGACCTGTTCCGTCATCTGGAACTGCTCCTCGGCGAGAATTATTTTACCTCCTTCGATGCCGCCCCCTTCCTTCACCCGGATGTAGACCTGCCGGGAGAACGCCTGCAGGCGTATGCCCGGGAAATCCTGCCGGCCATCGAGCACAACCCGGTCATTGTCTTCCACCTCCGACCCGGAGTTCGGTTTCAGGACGGACATCCGGTGACGGCCGATGACGTTCGTTTCACTTACGACGCCATCATGAACCCCAAAAACCTGTCACCACGCACCGCAGACTATGAACCGGTAAAAAAGGTGGAGGTGGTAGACCCATTGACGGTCCGCATCGTTTATAAGGTGCTCTATTCTCCGGCCTTCGGCACCTGGCAAATGGGGATTCTGCCCGAACACCTGTTAAATGGCAGCGCCCTGGAAAAAGAGGCGCTGGCACGCGGACGCGACCCATCGCAATTCAGCGTTCGCGACAGCAACTTCAACCGCCATCCCATCGGCTGCGGCCCTTTCAAGTTTCGGCAATGGAAATCCGACCAGTATATTCTCTTGGATCGTTTCGAAGATTACTGGGAAGGGCCACCCTTCTACAAAACTTACGCCTACCGCATCGTACCCAACGTACTGACTCAGGAAATGGAGTTCTATGCCGGCACGGTGGACAGCTACTCGGTTCAGCCGTATCAGGTGGCGCGGCTCAGAGCCGACCCCCTGTACCAAAGTTTCTCGGGGCTATCCTTCGGCTACACCTACATCGGCTACAACATGCGCCGCGAGCCTTTCAACGACCGCCGTGTGAGACTGGCATTAGGGATGGCCATCGACGTGGACAAGATCATCAAGTACGTCCTCTATGGCCAGGGCGAGCGAATTACCGGCCCCTTTCCCGAACAAACCGACTTTTACAACCGTGCCATTCAACCGATCCCGTACGACCCCGCTGGGGCGCTGCACCTGCTCGAAGAGGCCGGCTGGAAACGCAATGCCGAGGGCTGGCTCGAAAAAAACAGTCAGCGCCTGGCCTTCACTCTGATCACCAACAGTGGCAACGATATCCGCAAGGCCATTCTGGCCATTGCCCAGGATTCCTGGAAGCAAATCGGTGTCGATGTGCGTACCGACCTGTTGGAGTGGTCGGTGTTTATTCAGGAACGGGTTAACAAACTCGACTTCGATGCCCTGGTTCTGGGCTGGTCCATGGGCATCGATCCGGACCTTTACCAGATCTGGCACTCCAGCCAGACTCAGTCGAACCGTCTCAACTTCGTCGGTTTCAAGAATACCGAAGCTGACGATCTCATTGTTAAAATCCGGCAGGAGTACAATCATGCCCAGCAAGTGGCCGACTGCCACCGGTTGCATGCAATCATCGCCCACGAGCAGCCATACACCTTTCTCTACGTGGGTAAATGGACGGCCGTCCTGGACAGGCGAATCGTCATTAAAGCCGAGGACGACCAGGGCCGAACATCGTACCGGAAAATCAAGCCCACCAAAACCGGTAATTTTATGTATGACTTTAATAAATGGACAAAAGTATCTGAATTTCCAACATTTAAGGATTAGAAATATCCGGATAAAATGATATCATTTATCGGTCGCAGTATCGTTCAGAAAACCGTCACCCTGTTTTTCGTCTCGGTGGTGTCGTTTCTAATCATCTATCTGGCCCCCGGTAAACCGAGCCAGATCGACCCGATGAATCCCAAATTTACTCCGGAGATGGTCGAAAGATTCCGCAAGCAGTTTCACCTCGATGAGCCGCTATACGTCCAGTACCTTTTGTTTTACCGGGACCTCTTCACTGGTCGAACCGTTTCCTGGAAGGACAACCAACCGGTGCTCGGTAAAATCTGGGACCGCTTTCTCAACAGTCTGCCCCTTTTCATTGTCGGCACCATCCTGACCTGGACCCTTTCGTTTCCGGTAGGAATCCGATCCGCGATTTTCCGGGGCAGCACGTTCGATCGCGGCTCGACCTTCGTGGCCTATTTCCTTATTTCGATCCCCGGTTTCTTTTTCGCATATTTATTGATTATCCTGGTGGTGACACAGTTGCACGTGCCGGTCATCGGAATGCAGACATTCGGGCTGGGCGACACCTCACCGGTTCACATGGTGATGGACCGGATCTGGCACCTGGTGATTCCTTCCGTTCTGGGGGCCACCGGCGGCATCGCTGTCCTCTCCCGCTATGTGCGCGGCCAGATGCTGGAAGTCGAAGGGCAGGATTACGTCCGCACGGCCAGGGCCAAAGGGCTGCCTTCGGAGGAGGTTCACTATCGGCACGCTCTGCGCAACGCCCTGCTCCCTTTCGTGACGATGTTCGGCCTCATCCTGCCGGGCCTAATCGGCGGCTCGGTCATCATCGAATCGATTTTTTCATGGCCCGGCATGGGTCGGATGGCCTACGAGGCGATTCTGGCCCGAGACTACCCGATTATCTTGACGGTCAATTTCCTGTCGGCCGTCTTGGTGCTGATTGGAACGTTCGTTTCCGACGTTTTGTACATGGCCGTCGACCCGAGGATCCGTTTATAATGACACCCCAAGAATCATATCAAAGCGAGGCACAGCCGCTGGATGCCCCCCTGGCACCGCAAAAATCGCGCTGGGAGGAGTTCTGGCTGCTTTTCAAACGGAACCGCCTGGCTGTCGCCGGTATGGTGATTTTCGCCTTGTTTTTTATCACCGCGATCGGCGGCCTGCTCCTCACATCGGGCGTGGACCCGGTTCTCGACCCGTCTTTGGTGCGACTGCAGGAAAAAATGCAGCCGCCTCTCACCCAACCGAATTTTGATTCCCTGAGTCCCGGCCAGGCACCATATCTCGGTACATATCTGCTAGGCACGGACGAACTTGGCCGGGATGTCTTCGCCCGCATGCTCCAGGGTGCCTGGGTTTCTCTCACCGTTGGTTTTGTCGCCGTGGGAATCTCGGTCTTAATCGGCATCTTCCTGGGGGGTATCGCCGGCTACTACGGCCAGAACCATATACGTCTCGATCACCTGCTGCTGACCGGGACCCTGATCGGCGGAGCCGTCATGATCGCAGTCGGACGGATCACGTGGGGAAGCGGTTTGCTGGTCTTTGGTAGCGCCTATTTGCTTTTTCTGTTTTTTCAGAGTCAAAGGCAAATCGAAAGTCTGCCGCCGTCCATCCAAATCAGGACCTTCACCATCGACACCCTGATCATGCGGCTGGTGGACATTATGCTTTGCTTTCCGACCTTTTTTCTGATTCTCACGGTTGTCGCCCTTCTGCCGGCAAGTATTTACAACATCATGGTCGTCATCGGCCTGACCAGTTGGATGGGGACCACACGGTTCGTGCGGGCCGAATTTCTTTCCTTGCGGGAGCAGGATTTCGTTGCCGCAGCGAGGGCTCTCGGCGTCGGCGACCTGCGAATCATTTTCCGGCATATGATGCCAAACGCCGTTGCCCCGGTGCTCGTGTCGGCCACCATCGGCATCGCTTCCGCAATACTGACCGAAGCCGGTCTCAGTTTTCTCGGCTTCGGGGTGCCGCCCCCGCATGCCACCTGGGGCAATATCCTCTCAGACGGCCAGAACTATATCTTTGACGCTCCCTGGCTGACCTTTATTCCGGGAATCGCGATTCTGATCGTCGTTCTGGCGTTCAATCTGTTCGGCGAAGGTCTGCGGGAAGTCCTGAACCCGAAACTGCGGGAGCGGTAGCTCGGTTGGCCGGTTAGTCCGTTGGCCGGTTAGCCGGTTAGCCCGTCTGGAATCGGGTGGATGACCGGCCATTGAGGATCGGAAAAGTGAATTTCATGCATTTTCGAATCACGAAAAATATATGCGGCGGGAAAATGGACTCAACCGGCTAACCGGCTAACGGGCTCAACCGGCTAACCGACAAACGGACCAACGGACCCACAATGAACAAGGATATTCTTCTATCGGTCGACGACCTCAAGGTTTACTTCCGCGGTGCCGACGGCCGGGCTTCCAAAGCCGTCGACGGTGTGAGCTACGACATCCGGCGCGAAGAAACGGTCTGTTTGGTGGGAGAGTCCGGCTGCGGTAAGACCGTGTCGGCCCTCAGTATACTCGGCCTTATCCCCCAGCCGCCTGGAGAAATTGTCGGCGGCCGGATCCTGTTCGACGGCCGGGATTTACTGCCGCTGACCGACGAAGAGATGCAGCGCATCCGCGGTAACCGTGTTGCCATGGTGTTCCAGGAACCGCTTACCTCCCTCAATCCTGTTTTTAAAATCGGTGATCAGATCGCCGAGTCGATTCGGATCCACCGCAAGATTGATGCGGATGCCCTGCGACAGCGCTGCATTCAACTCCTGGAGGATGTCGGCATCGCGTCAGCGGAAGAACGCCTCAATGCCTATCCTCATCAACTCAGTGGCGGTCAACGGCAGCGGGTCATGATCGCCATGGCCCTTTCCTGCAATCCCGAGCTTGTGATTGCCGACGAACCGACCACGGCTCTGGATGTTACTGTTCAGGCCCAAATTTTGAAGCTCTTCAAGGTCCTTCAGCAGAAGCACAATATGGCGGTTCTCTACATCACTCATGATCTCGGGGTGGTGAGTGCCGTGGCCGACCGGGTGTATGTCATGTATGCCGGCATTATCGTCGAACAAGGGCAAACCGCTCAAATTTTCCGTGAACCCCAGCACCCATACACGCGAGGCCTGCTCTCATCTCTTCCGACACGGTCGAAAAGAGGCCAACGGCTTTACAGCATTGCCGGTTCCGTACCTGACCCGGCCCACAAGCCTGTCGGGTGTCCGTTTCATCCGCGCTGCCCCCGTGCAGTGCAAACCTGCCACGAGAGGTTCCCGAAAATGTGCGATTATGGTAAGGGACATTTGGCGCGTTGCCCAGTGCTGTATGCCAACCGCAATGAGACCGCTTGATTTTAATTGTTGAATAATGACGACAACCCAACATTCTGATCAGATCATTCTGCAGGTTCGCGACCTGAAGAAACACTTTCCCGTTCGCTCCGGATTCCTCCAGCGGGTCACCGGGTGGGTGAAGGCTGTCAACGGGGTCGATTTCGACATCCGGCAAGGTCAGACCCTCGGGTTGGTCGGTGAAAGCGGCTGCGGTAAATCGACAGTCGCCCGCATGATCATGCGGCTGCTGAACCCGGATGCCGGGCAAATCATTTTCCGCGGCCGGGACATCGGCGGCCTGACCGAAAAGGAGATGAAGCCCTTCCGGAAACAGATGCAGATTGTTTTCCAAGACCCTTACGGTTCGCTGAATCCCCGCATGACCGTCGGCCAGTCGATCGAAGAAGGGCTGCGCATTTCCACTATGCCCCGCGGCCGACAACGCCGTGATCGTCTGGCGGCACTGCTCGAAATGGTGGGCATGGCGCCGGAGAGCAGCGATCGCTATCCGCACGAGTTCAGCGGCGGGCAGCGGCAGAGAATCGGCATCGCCAGGGCGTTGAGTGTCGACCCGGCCCTGATCATCTGTGATGAGCCCATATCCGCCCTCGATGTTTCTATTCAGGCGCAAGTGATTAACTTGCTAAAAGACCTTCAGGATCAGCTGGGGCTCAGCTACCTCTTCATCTCCCACGACCTTAATGTGGTGGGGTACCTGTGTAATCAGGTTGCCGTTATGTTTCAGGGATATATCGTGGAACTGGCACCGGCCGAAGAGCTTTACGCCAACCCCAACCACCCGTATACACAGACGCTCCTGGCGGCCATACCGGATGTGGATTTGGAAAAGACACCGACCCCACCGCCAATAAAAAATGACGAACGGCCCGCAACCTCTCTTCCGCCCGGCTGTGCTTTCCAGAACCAATGCGGTAGCAGTGACGAAAACTGCCGTCAGGAAGAAATGCCGATGTTGCAGATCGCTCCAGGACACTTCGTCCGCTGCTGGAAAACCGACCAGGACGCCACGGCAAAAAATAACGGCGACCGTTGATATGTGACCATCAATGACCATGACACCACAGACGACACCCAGGACTGAAATCGATAGCCGCATTGCGCAGTTAAAATCGCAACTGGCTCAGAAAAAACTCGATGCGGCCCTGATCGTACAGAACTCGGACCTGTTTTATTTTGCCGGCACCATTCAACAGGCCCACCTCTTCGTGCCGCTCGACGGCGACCCCTTACTGATGGTGCGCAAGGATTTTGATCGGGCCTGCGCCGAGTCCACTATCGATCGGATTGTTCCCATCGCCAGTTCCAGGAAACTGCCGGATTTATTGCGCCAGAACGGTCATCCTGTGCCCCACCGCCTGGGAATGGAACTCGATGTCATTCCCGCCAATTTATATCTTGGCTACCGCGAGATCTTCACCGATGCGGAAATCTCGGATGTTTCCAGCGCTGTTCGCTCTGTCAGGGCAGTGAAGTCCGCATACGAAATCGAGCTGATCACCGCCGCCGCCGCGTATTCGGATCAAGTGGCCGCGAGTGTGCTCGACATCCTGCAAGAGGGACTGACCGAAGTCGAACTGGCCGGACTCGTGGAATCCCGAGCCCGCCAGCTGGGGCACCAGGGTGTTATCCGTATGCGTTTGTGGGGCAGCGAAATGTTCTACGGTCACCTCATGGCCGGACCGAGCGCTGCCGTACCAAGCTTTTTGGCATCCCCCACCGGTGGTGCGTCGGTCGGGCCGGCCGTGGCCCAGGGAGCGGGGTTCCGGAAAATCCAACGTCACGAACCGGTGCTGGTTGACTATGTCTTCGCCCACCAAGGCTACCTGTCGGACCATACCCGTATTTTTGCCATCGGCAGCCTGCCGGATGAACTTTTGCAAGCCCACCAGGCCATGCTTGCGCTGCAGGCCGAAATTAAAAAGGCCGCCCTGCCAGGGGTAACGGCCGGCGACATTTACGAAAAAGCGGTTCGACTGGCCTCAGAAATGGGTTATGCCGACAACTTCATGGGAGCCGGTAATCGCCGCATCCGCTTTGTCGGCCACGGTGTCGGCATCGAACTGGACGAATACCCTTTTCTGGCTGACGGACAGACGCAGAAGCTGCAGTCAGGAATGGTCATCGCCCTGGAACCGAAACTGATCTTCCCCGGCACCGGCGTGGTCGGCATCGAAAACACCCACGTAGTCACCCCCGAAGGTTTGCACCAACTGGGTCAATTCAACGAAGAGGTGAATATCGTATGAACGGCAAAGTGTTTTTGGGGAGGAGAGCTCCGTGAATTATTCGCATATTGCCAAACCATCTCATGGTCAACCGGCTCAACAGGCTTAACCGGCCAAACGAGCCCATCCGACTCAACTTTCAAACACGGGGACATAAATGGATTCGGAAAAAATCACTGCAGCTCAGCTTCGAGAACGAATTCGCCGAGGCGAATGGCAAACACCCACTTCGGGCGCGGCTTACGGCTACGTCCAGGCCAACCTGGTCATGCTGCCGAAAAGTGACGCCTTTAATTTCCTGCTGTTTTGTGTCCGTAACACCAAGCCCTGTCCGATCCTCGATGTTCTCGAGGCTGGGGTATTTGAGCCTAAAATCGCACCAGGGGCCGATCTGCGTAGAGATCTGCCTCTTTACCGGATCTACCGCGACGGAGTAATGGAAAAGGAAGCCGCGACCGTAACCAGCGAATTTAACGAAGAGATGGTCAGCTTTCTTCTGGGCTGTAGTTTCTCCTTTGAAAATGCCTTGCAGGCCGCCGGAGTGCCCGTCCGTAACATCGACGAGGGCAAGAATGTCTCCATGTACATAACCAATCGTTCCTGCGTGCCGGCGGGACCCTTTAAAGCCCCGCTTGTGGTCAGTATGCGACCGATGACACCCGAGCAGGCCGTAAGGGCGGTTCAAATCACCACGCGTTTTCATCTGACCCACGGCGCACCGGTCCATATCGGCGACCCGGATCAGATCGGCATCAAAGATCTCCAAAACCCGGAATTCGGCGATCCGGTCACCATCCACCCTGGGGAGGTCCCTGTCTTTTGGGCCTGCGGGGTCACATCGGCCTTGGCCGCCACTTCGACGCCCCTGCCACTTGTCATTACCCACGCGCCGGGGCACATGTTCGTTTCGGATTTGAAAGACGAAGATATGACGATTTTCTAGAGTGAGTTCGATTACAATGAATGAGCGGCGGAACAATCGATCAACTCGGGCACCATTGTCGCTTGACAGGCCCGGTGCCATTTTATATAGATTTCAAATGTTAATGAGATCTTCGGCCGAATAATGACCGGGGACCCGTTTCCCGACAGCCCAACCGGCGCATCTATTCAAACGGCTTCTCCCAGGACATCTCACCCCGGGATGCTTTCCACAATCCGTTGATTTTTCGTTTAATGGCGTATGCGCTATATTCAAGCGTCACGCAGGGCTATTGAAGTGGGAATCTTTGAATTAACCGCAGTATGATTACAAAGGAGGATCACATGAAAGCGATAGGCAAAATCACTATACTGTGCAGCGTCGTACTGCTCGTGGCGGCGGCACTTCTGGTCCCCTCTCCCGTCCAGGCTGAAAAGGAAATCAAAATCGGCGTTCTCTACCCGCTGACCGGCGGGGCCGCCGCGGCCGGCCGCGAACTGCGGGCCGGAGCTGAACTGGCCGCTGAAATCGCCAATGGCGTCATGGCCGATATCAATATGGATATGGCGAAAAATGCCGGTATTCAAAGCATGGGCGGCGCCAAGATCACCCTGATCATCAAGGATCACGAAGGCAATCCCACCCTGGGGGCCGACCTGGCCAAAAAGCTGATCCTCGACGACAAAGTCGACGGTCTTTTGGGCTGTTACCATAGCTCGGTCACCAAAACCGTCAGCGCCGTTGCCGAGCAGTATGGTGTACCCATGATCAACGGCTCCTCCACCTCACCGGCATTGACCGAGAGAGGATTCAAATGGTTTTGGCGAACCACCCCGCATGACACCTGGTTCACCAAAGATCTGTTCGAATTATTGAAGGGCCTGACCGAAGGCAAGGCCAGAGGCGTCAAAGCCGTCGATAAAAAAGACATCATGAACCTTGCCTCAGCCTGTGAAAAAACCGAGTGGGGATCATTTGTTTCAGCCTTGATCGAGGAGTTCTCAAAGGAATACGGTTTCGACTTGCGCAAATCGATGCTCTACGCCAAAGAGTCGCCGGACCTCTCCAGTGAGGTTCGCTCCCTGAAAGCCTCCCGGGCTGACGTCATGCTTTTTGCTTCCTATACTTCAGACGCCATTTTAATGCTCAAGACCCTCAAGGCCCAGAAAGCCCAACCCAAAATTCTCTGGGGCCAGGATGCCGGTTTTGAAACGCCTGAATTCCAGCAGACCCTTGGCGACAATATCGTTGGCGTCTTGACACGGACGGTCTTCCTGCCACAAGTTGTCGAGGTCAAGCCTCTGGCCGGACAGGTTAACGCCCTATACAAAGCCAAAACCGGCAATGATCTCAGCGGCGCTTCGGCGCGGTCTTTCACCGGATTGCAAACCTGGGTTCATGTGCTCGAGAATGCCGGCTCCACCAAACCGGAAGCCATTCAGGCCGCTGCCAATGCCATCAACATACCCGGTGAACAACTTGTGGTGCCCTGGGCCGGAATCAAATTCAGTACCAGCGGTAAAGAGATCGGCCAGAACGTGCTTGGTTCGGGTCTGATCGGCCAGTACCAGAAAGGTGCGGACGGCAAGGTGGGCCTCGAGATCGTCTATCCCTTCGACGTTACTTCCGCCGACATGATCTATCCATTCCCCAAGTGGTAACATGGGTTGCAACAAAGATATCTCCTGTCGCCTTCCCAATGCGTTTGCTTGGGAAGGGGCGGGAGACACTTTGTTCTAACCCAATTTTGGTTTGGTAAAAGAGTGATCCATGGACATTCTCTTCAGTTCCCTGGCGGCCGGGGTCCTTTTCGGCATGATATTAGGCCTGGTAGCCCTCGGGCTGACCATCATATTCGGTGTCATGGACATCATTAACTTCGCTCATGGGGAATTCCTCATGATCGGCATGTACACCGGTTTGCTTACGGCCCAGGCCACCGGCGTCGATCCCTTGTTTACCCTGCCGGTGGCTGCGGTTGTCGGTTTCCTGCTCGGCGTCGCCTGCTACATGGGGTTCATCAAATATCTGCTGCGGGGTCCGATGATCGCTCAGCTCCTGGGCACCTTCGGGTTGATGCTGTTTCTGCGCAACTTGGCACTGCTCATCTTCGGTGCCAATGACCGGGCCGTGCATCACGGCATCCTGGTGGGCAAAAGCTTCGACATCGGCATGGGCATTATCATACCGGCCACCAAGCTGGCGGCTGCCGGCCTGTCTCTGGTGGCCTTCGCGGCCGTGTGGCTGCTGATGAACCGTACAAAAATCGGGAAAGCCCTGACCGCCACGGCCCTTAATCCCCAGGGCGCGCGCTACATGGGAATCCCCACGGAGCGGATGAACGCCCTGGCATGGGGAATTGGCGGTGCCTCGGTCACTATCGCCGGAGCGTTGATCGTCAATTTCTGGTCGGTTAACCCTTACATCGGGTTGTTGTTCACTATGCTCGCTTTCGCCATCGTGGCCCTGGGCGGATTCGGCAGCGTGCCGGGCGCCTTTTTTGCCGGCATCGTCGTCGGCCTGATCACTGAAATTCCCGGATTCTGGGATTTTATGACCTACACCTTCGATGTAGACTGGATGGCGGACGTACCCATGACCTCCTTTAAGTACATGTGGGTTTACGTGGCTTATTTTGTTATCATGGTCGTCCGGCCGCGGGGACTGTTTGGATGGAAGCATTAAAGAACGCGTTCGACTTTTCGGATTTTCCACGCTTGGACCTGGTGATTGCCGGCGCGGTAGGCATTCTGTTCGTGTGTTTTCCCCTCTTCCCGCATTCGGCTTTTGCCATGGCGACCATGATCCAGTTCTTCATGTTCTCTCTCTACGGGATGGGCTGGAACACCATCGGCGGGTATGGAGGTCAGGTTGACCTCGGCAAGGCCCAATATGTCGGCATCGGGGCCTATACGACAGCAGTTCTGCTTATACGCTGGGATATCCCCTTCTGGTTTTCGATGCCCGTCGGCGTTCTTTTGGCCGTCACCTGGTCGTTTATCATCGGTTATCCGCTCTTTAGGCTCAGGGGACATTATTTTGCCATTGCGACCATCGCCACCTCACTGGTACTCAAAGACCTTTTCGAGGTGTGGGATTTTGTAGGTGCGGCCCGCGGGCTCGAGATTTCTCCTATAAAATACTCCCCGCCGGACTTTCTGCGGCTGATCTTCCGGGAGGATGTCTACTACTATTACGTCCTTTTTTGCTTTTTTCTGGTCGGCATCCTCTACATGAACTGGTTCCGCAAATCCCGCCTGGGCTTTCAGCTCCGGGCCATCAAGGACAACGAGGATGTGGCCCAATCGTTGGGAATCAACGTCCACTGGGCCAAGATCAAGACCTATGCCATCGCCACCGCATTCGTGAGCGTGGTCGGCTCTTTCCACGCCTGCTACATTAAAAATATCGAACCGGAAGATACCATGAGTTTGAACCTGTCGATCCTGATCGCTCTGATGGCCATGTTGGGCGGGGCGGGATCGTTGTGGGGGCCGATCATCGGTGCCGGAGTGTTGATCCCTCTTAAAAGCTATCTCAAGGAATGGCTGGGCGCCTCAGCAGGCCTGGTGGGAATCGACCTGATCCTCTATGCCATTATCATCATGATCATTTCTGCTGCCGAGCCTCGCGGCATCTGGGGAATCGTCGAAAAAGCCCGCCGGAGAAAATTGAACTGATGGCACTGCTCGATGTTCGCAACCTGACAAAAGACTTCGGCGGCCTGCGGGCCAATGACGACATCTCCTTCGCACTGGATAAAAGCGAACTGATCGGGTTAATTGGTCCCAACGGGGCCGGCAAAACCACCCTTTTCAATTGTATCGCCGGCCTGCACCAGGTGACGTCCGGACATGTCATCTTCGACCAAGAGGACATTACCCCGTTAGCGGCGTTTGACGTGGCCCGGCGCGGATTGGCCCGGACCTTTCAGGTTTACACGGCTGCCGGTGATCTATCGGTCGTTGAAAACGTGATGGTGGGTTGTTTTATGCGCAACCGCTCCCGCAAGGTCGCCAGGGATCGGGCCGCAGAGATAATGGCAAAGCTCAATCTTACGGAGCTTGCCGGGTACCTGGTAAGCGAGCTTCCGGTAGCGGCCCAGAAGCGGGTGACCATGGCCACTGCCATCGGCACGACTCCGAAAATGCTGCTGCTCGACGAGGTCGCCGCAGGATTGAACCCTGGTGAAATCGAAGAGATTCTAGCCATCATCAAGTATGTGCACAACGAATTGGGTATCACCGTCATGCTGATCGAACATGTGATGGAACTGGTCATGAGAGTCAGCGACCGCGTCATCGTGCTGGACTACGGGCGTAAGATCGCTGACGGCGATCCCCGGCAGGTCGCCGAAGATCCACAGGTCATCAAGGCTTATCTTGGAGAACGCTACGTGAGGGAACACGCCAAAAAAGACGACCTAACCAATGAACCAAGCCATTCTTGAAACCGACAAGATCCACGTGCGCTATTCCGGCCTGCCGGTGCTGCAGGGTGTTTCCATCCGAATAACGGCCGGAGAAACGGTCTGCGTGGTGGGATCGAACGGCGCCGGCAAGTCAACATTACTGCGTGCCATCATGGGAGCACAGCGGGCGTTTGAAGGCCGCATCCTCTATCGCGGAAATGAGATTCAGCGATCGCCGACCGAAGAAATCGTCCGGCTGGGGATTGTCTACGTCCCCGAAGAAAAAATGCTCTTCAAGCCTCTTTCAGTGCAAGAAAATATCCTTTTGGGTGCCTATATTCTGAAAGACAAGGATCAAATTCAACACAACCTCGATTTCGTCTACCGGCTGTTTCCCCGGCTCCGGGAGCGGGCCGATCAAGCGGCATCCACCCTCTCCGGTGGCGAGCAGCAAATGGTGGCCATCGGGCGCGGCCTCATGTCGCGTCCGGCGGTGCTCATGTTGGATGAGCCCTCCCTGGGCTTGGCTCCGCTGTTGGTGGACGAGGTGCTCGCCACCGTACGCCGGCTCAAAGAGGAGGGGATCACCATTTTGCTGGTGGAACAAAACGTCCGTGAAGCCCTCGATCTGGCCGACCGCGGCTATGTCATGCAGACCGGCCGAATCGTCGAGGAGGGCAGCGGTAAGGAACTTCTGGAAAGTGACCGGTTTCGGAAAGCATTTTTAGGTATCTGAACCCGGTCGGTTTCGACATCTCGGACATCGTTTGCAAGCCATCCCCATAATACGGTTCACCGTCCCTGAGCACTGCGGCCACTTTCTGTCCCATTAGAAGCTATTTACAAAATGAGGATTTTCGGTCGAGATCAAGGCAAGACCGAGGATCATCCCGCAGGCATACTCACGTATGTCGAGGAATTGTAACCAGGGCTCAACGCAGGTAATTTATGCGCCTCTGGCGGATCGGGCGAAATAACTTTTTTGAGTTGGCTTATAGCCCCCTATCGACTTTGACGCGACATACCGCTTGACTTACTTTTTTCCCATTCCAACATGATCGAAGCGTGACAATCGCTATATTACCTTGCTGATTTAATTACAGCGAAGGTTCGATATTCTGAATTTGGCGCTATATTTCAAAAAGTATTTTCGTCCCCGCCAGAGAACTTGCAATCGGAAACAGCCGCTCTATTTTGTAAGTGTGGAATCATCAACGGCAATGCCATTGTGGGGCCCCGCCCCTAACCCAGGCCCTAAAAGGAGGAACACATGAGCCAGCGAGCCAAAGAAATCTCCGGACGAATCAAAACACTCAGCGAAAAAGTGATCGCATTTGTGGAAAACTTATCTGAAAAAGATTGGACCAAAAAATGCGAATGGGAAGAATGGCCTGTAGGCGCCACGGCCTACCATATGGGTGTCGGTCATTTTGCGATTTCCGACATGGCCGGTATGATCCTCAGGGGTGAAGATCTGCCGCCTCTGAGCATGGATCAAATCAACGCCATGTCAAACAAACAGGCTCTGGAGCATGTGGATTGTACCAAAGCCGACGCTTTGGAGGCTTTGCGGAAAAACAGCGCGAATATGGTCGCATTCGTCGACGGATTGAGCGATGAGGAACTCGACCTTAAGGGCAGTATGCCCGCCTTTGGTGGTGAGGTAACCACCGAGCAGTTAATCGCTTTCGTTATATTCGAGTCGGCTGCGCAGCATTTTGACAGCATGAAGGCCGCCGTTACGAAGTAAACGGCTTTTTCTTCTCACCAAGAGGTTGAAGCGAACGCCGGTGATTCAGCCGGGATCTTTCAGTGTAAAACGATTCTTCTGTTATCTTAATGCCCATACCAATTTCCATCCAATATTGAGGTGATAAGTGAAACATATTCTCGTGAAAGACGTAATGATCCCGATTGCAAATTATGTTACCGTAAAGAAAGACGACCATTTAACAGATGTCCTGCACGCCATCGAAAATAAACGTAAATTCGAAGGAGGACACGCACATCGGGACGCCGTTGTCGTAGATGAAAATGGCCGTTTTGTCGGCAAAGTCACAATGATCGATATCTTTCGATCGTTGGAACCCAACTACCGTAAAGTGCGCCGTGAGCAAAAAAGTCAAACCTTGACGGATGACTTTGTAAGGGAGACGGTCAAGCAGTTCAATTTGTGGCTTGAACCGGCAGAAGACATTTGCCAACGGGGCAGCAAAGTTGCGGTTGCCGATGCCATGCACATTCCCGAAAAATCGGAATATATACAAGAAGACGACAACCTGGAAAAAGCATTGAACTATTTTGTAATGGGCATTCACCAACCGCTAATCGTTAAAAAAGGTGATAATGTCACCGGTGTTTTGCGGTTTGGGGACATCTTCGAAATCGTCCGCGAGAGCCTGTTGAGCTGCAACCCTGTAGCGCAGAAATAAGACATCATATTTACTTGAAAACCGAGCGCGTTCAAAAGGATATAGAAGAAAAAATTACGAAGCAAAATGGCTTTAACTTGTCTCTACTCTGTCCGCTGCTTGTTCTGCGAGGGGTCGATGCCGACACGACGTGCCAGATCGGATGTGAAAAGGCCATCCGGATCGATCCGCCGCTTGATCGCCAGAAGTTCCCGGAAGCGGGGGTAGACGCGGTAGAACTGCTCGGGCGTGAGGACCTGGTCCTTGGCGAGGTGAATTTTGCCGCCGCGCTTGACCGTCGCATCGATGAGACGATCGATGGCTTTGCGGCTGGCGGCCTCGTGGCGCTTCTTGGGATGGAACTCGAAGTTGAGGCTGTAGCCATCTTCCGAAAAGGAAATCAGGCAGTCGTCCCGCTTGTGCGCACGCAGGATGGTCGTCACCGGTGGGCAGGGCGACGATTGGCAAATTCGCATCAGTTCGATGATGGATTCGCGCGCATTGGATCGCGGGAAGGTGAGCTGAACCGTATACCCGTGCGGTCCGCACACGAGATGGGCCGGCGGCACGGTAAAACTGGCCTCGAAGTTGAATCTGAGGAAGAGTTCGCTGTTCGAGGAACGCCCCGTTTCCGAGGCAAATTCGCACATGGTATAGTAAAGCCGATTGAACGTATCCATCATGTAGCGTTGGGCCTGAAGCATGACCGATAAAACCGGGCCGAATTTCTCATGAAGTGCGAGACCGAATTGGCGGTGCCGGTCGAGGCGTTTGTAACCCGCTTCAAGGGCCTCCCGGCGTTGGGATTCGGTTTCGTTGCGCTCGAGCCATTTCGCAGCATGGATCACGGAGCGACCGATTCGCCGACCGCGGGCATAGGCGTCGACCCACACGACGGCAGCATCGTGAGATTTCTCGATGCGGGCCATCGTCTCGAGCAGCGCGTCGACGTTTGCCACTGGAATGCGGTTGATCTCGACGTAGGGCGAGGGGATCGGGCGGAGCTGGAGCGTTGCGTCCAGGATGATGCCAAGCATCCCTATGCCGCCCACGACGGCGTTGAAGAGCTCGTGCGAACGGTCGATGCTGAGCGTCTCGCCGTCAGCGAGCAGCAGGGTCAGTCGGACGACCTGATGGGCGAAGCTGCCGTGGTGCCACGCTTCCTTGCCGTTGACGTTGGCGCAGATCGCGCCGGCGACACTGGAGTGCGATTCAGTCGGGCTGGCAGGAAGCGTGAGCAGGCGGTGATGGACCGCTCGATAAATATCGATGAGCCGTGCGCCGGCTTCGACGGTGATCTGCGCGTTTCGCTCGTCGAACTCGAGAATTCGGTTCATGTCGCTCATATCGACCAGGGCGTTTCCGTCGTTGAGCGCAAGGTCACCGTAGCCACGCCCGGCCCCGCGCGCGCAGATGGTCATGCCGCGCTGCCGGCAGTAGTCCAAGGCCTCGCGGCACTGTTCGATCGTCGTTGGCCGGGCAACAAGGGAACGCGTCCGAATTGAGCCAACCAGAGAGGTCATCTCTTTCCACTCCATGAAGCTCGGGTGGGTCTGGTTTTCAGATTGCATGGCGGGTCTCCAGGTGTCACACAACTAACTCAAAATTTCACATAATTTTCGGATGAGCTTGCGGCGGCAAGGGAATACGGGTGTTCAGATATCGGACGCCGCCCGGATTGTCAAGAATGCACTTTAATCCGGCCTAAACGGATAGATCCTGATTTTAGAGATTGGTCGCGTTGGTAAAGATGTCACATCGCCTCATGAATGGTGATAAAGCAATTTGTTCGCATTTTATGATAGAAGTGGTTTCAAAACCCCATCTAACACCAAACCCGCCAAAGGTTTACCGCCTCAGGCGGGCGGACAAGTTGCGGTGCCGTGGTCCTTTACAGTCAGTGTCCGAGGGCCCCTACCCCGGACACTGAAAACATACGCCCATGTATGCGGCGTTTTTTCGTCGGCCCACGCCTTGCTCTTGGGCGTGATCTAAGGTTTTGACACCACTTATAGCGTTTGTTTAGGATACTTCATCTTACGTGCAAACAGGAGATCATATGAGCAATGCTGTAGCCATCGAATTATTCTCTATAAGCAATAAAAATTCTGTACTGAATCTATTAATGGAGGCCGGTCTTCCAATTGAAGACCTGACAAATAATAAACTGAAAAATTTCATGATTGCAAAAGACAAAGAGGGTTCCGTTATTGGGGCCGTTGGCGTTGAAATGTATCATAAAATTGGATTATTGAGATCCTTGGTGGTTCATTCTAATTATCGTGGAAAGGGTTTAGGTCGTCACCTCACGCGCGAAATCGAATCTTTTGCAGGGAAATATGGTATCAAAACCCTTTATCTTCTCACAATGACGGCGGCTGATTTTTTTCCGAAGATTGGTTATAAAGTGGCCCAACGGGAAAAGATGCCGGAATCTATAAGAAAAACAGAAGAATTTAAAAGCGTATGCCCTGTATCGGCTGTGTGCTTGTTCAAAGTGCTTGATGTCGTATAACCATGGCATAGAGTGGTTATGTTTTATATCGGAGATCCAAAAAAAACCGGAATCTGGCCGTCCCAGTTTGAAAATGTTCGCGTGACCAATCAATAATTAGAGCTCTGGTTTTCGGGTTCGATAATTTGGCTTTCTAAAGGCAATGAATCTCCCTGCAGAAAGCTTCAGGGTGATTCATTCGGTAATCAGCTCAATATCTCGAACTGTCACCTTCCTCGATCGCAGCGACTTCGGCTCAATCTCAGGCATCCCATTCGGCCATACTTCGGTAGCTGTATTCATTTCTCAATACTCCTTAACCCGCATATTCCATGGATGTTTTTAAGCAGTTCAGAAAAATATGATATCCGTTCGATAGGGTATGTGCTGCAGTCAAGTGTGAGCCGATACTTTGTAAATGTGCTGTTTTAGGAGAAAAACCGAAACGTATTCCTCCTTCCGGTCATCCCTACCGAACTCGACCAACTCAAAGCGAACTTTCTCTGCAGAAGGTGGTTTGCGTGGATCGTCAACTTTCTGCTGGTGCACATCTATTTTTATCTATCTTACATTTATGAGACAAATAGTACCGTCCCAAAATGACCATCAATATACCGCCAAGTATCAGGAAAGCTGAAAGTGCTAACCGGAAACTTATTTTCTCGGAAACGAATATCACGCCCCCCAAGGCAGCAATGACAGGAACTGATAATTGGACCACTGCGGCCTGTGTCGCTGAAAGCCCGCCAAGTGCGGTATACCATATCGTGTAGCCAATTCCGGAGGTAATGCCACCGGATAGTGTCGCCAATAATATTCCTTCGATAGATAAATTTGCGTTTTGAAAAGTTAGGAGGGCCAGAAGAACAATAAGGGGAATCGATCGTGAAAAATTGTAAGTCGTATCGGATAGAGGGTTTATTGAAACGCGCCCTTTAAGCGTATAAACCCCCCAGGCAATGCCCGCTGTTGTCATAAGCGAAAATCCGGTTACGGAAGGTGCGGTGACGCCAGGCAAAACAAGATATACGAAACCGACAAAAGCAATTGCGACACCCATCCATTCGGATAGGTGTAATCTATTACCGGAAATAAGGGATAGCAAAATCATTGTTATCTGTACTGAGCCGAACAAAATCAGAGCACCGGTCCCTGTGTCTAATGTGATGTAAGCAAACGAAAATGTGATTGCATAAATAGACAGCATTAAAGAGGCTGACCAACTCCCCTTTGTGGATGAGCTATTCTTATCGCCTTTAATTTGTAGGATGATAAAAAGTACCAAAGCACCAGACAACAAACGTATAGAGGTAAAACTGGAAGCATCAATAGCATTTGCGCCTAACGCCAATCGACAAAATACCGAATTGGCCGCAAAGGCAATAAGTGCAAATACAGTGCAAATGAGTGTTTTTATTAACAGCGGTCCAGGTCTGATCATTCGGTCGAGATTGGGCACACTGACCGTCTTATCTGTCATCATTGGCCTCCGATGTGAATATGAGAGAAATGATTATTCAGGCAATTCGGGGCTTTTTGTATAAATAGGTAGTGTTTAGACGATTTCAGTGGGAATCTTCGAAGATAAGGGACGTTGTCGAAGTGAAAGCTTTCAGTTGGCTCTAAATCACTGGAGTGATGATTACCACATTGTGGCAGACTGTCAAGCAGACTTGGTGCGAATAGGGAAATAGCAGGACTGTTGAGAAACTCGAATTTACGAATAGATGGTAAACAGAGAACAGATATGGGCGACTTTTTGTGAGGTTTTGGCAATAAGGTTTTTCTGCTCTTTTGAATCTTTAGGTATGACATCAAGCAGATCCGCTATCCATTCTCCGATGAGTTGAAATTGATTTAGGCCAAAGCCTCTTGTGGTTCCCGCACTCGTTCCCAAACGAAGACCCGCCCATTCAGTTGGCCTGGGCGAGTCAAAAGGAATCGGGTTTTTATTGGATGTCATGTTGACCTTGGCGAGTATGTCTTGCGCCTGTTGCCCGGTAATCCCCTTGGTAGATAAATCCAGCAACACCAAATGGGTGTCTGTGCCGCCACTGACCAATTTGATATCTCTTGCCACCAGCGTTTGAGCCAGAATACGGGCGTTATTCCTCACCTGTTTACCATAGGCCTTAAATTCAGGCTGAAGCGCTTCCCCTAAACATACTGCCTTGGCAGCGATGACCTGCGGATGAATGCTCCCTTGAACGCCCGGAAATACGGCTGATTGCAATTTTTTAAAGAGATCCTCCCGATTGGTAAGAATCAAACCACCACGCGCACCACGCATGGTTTTGGTGGTGGTCAGGGTGACAACATCTGCATATGGTGTTGGCGACGGGTGGATGCCTGCCGCTACCAGTCCGGCAAAGTGCGCCATATCAACTAATAAAAATGCCCCGCTATTGTCAGCGATATTCCGCATGCGGGCAAAATCGATTTCACGAGGGTAAGCCGAACCTCCTGCGATGAGTAATTCTGGTTTTACTTTCATCGCTACTTGTTCGACGGCCTCATAATCAATCGTACCGGTTTTCCTATCGACATAATAATGTTGAGAGGAATAGATACGGCCGGACTGGTTGGCTTTAGCGCCATGGCTGAGATGTCCTCCAGCGGAAAGATCCAAACTGAGAATTCTGTCTTGTGGTTCCAAGAGGGCGAACATCACCGCTTGATTGGCTTGTGAGCCCGAATGCGGCTGCGCGTTGACATAGGCACAACCGAACAGATCTTTAGCTCGCTCGATGGCAGCATTTTCGACAATATCAGCAAAATCGGCGCCACCGTGAAAGCGGTTCCCAGGGTAGCCCTCGACTGTTTTATTCGTGATCTCAGACCCCAGGGCATCGAGAACGGCACGACTGACCGTGTTCTCAGAGGCGATCAATTCGATCTGGGTCTGCTGGCGTCTTTTTTCATCCGTCAGGGCCTTGGCAATGAGTTCATCTTGTTGCCCTTGTCGCGCAGTGAAAAAGTTTGTATTCATAACTTGTCTCTATAAGGGGTCAAACCTTGATTATTGATTTAAATTTATCGTATGTTGTTTGGATTTTCTTATCCCGTTCCAGCAGGGATTGAAAGTTCCCAGCCCGCCGACTGATAGAAGAAATAGTCAGACCGATCTGACTGCCGATCTCAGAGTTGCTGAACCGGCCACTCTGCCACAGGTGATAGACCAGCATGTCGCGGCTGATTATGTCCGCATTCGAAATGCGGCGGGAGCTCTTCCATTTTTGAATATCGATCTTCAAGACTGCGGACGCGTTATTAATAATCTCAACGAGTTCCCTATCATCGACAAATTTTTGATGAACCAGAATGCCTGCCTGAGGTTCCCCGCTTAAATAATCCTTTTTTATGCGATCGACAAAGACCTGAGAACCAAAAATAATGCCGTGTTTCACGTCTTCCCAGATACTCTTTTTCTCGTCGGTATACCGTTGCACTTTCTCCCGGTAGGCTTTGCGCCCGCTGTTATCCGGACCGAACCGCGACAGGATCAAGTCGGTCTTTAACCAGTCCGGACACCGCCGGTTGTAAGCATAGGCTGGATAGCTGCTCCAACGGTAATCGAGAAGGCGTTGGGCGATTCCTGCGCGAAGCGGGTTTCGATGGATGTAGCACGACAGCTGGACCAGATACGGTTCACTTTCAACCAGAATACTTTTATATCGTCCCTGGAAAAGATGGCCTTTCAGTGAATGACGCAGATTGAAAATCGTGGTGTAGGTGGTGCCCAGCCACTGCATCGATTTTGATAGGTTCGCTCGGTTGGTTCGCAGCAGCAGGTGATAGTGGTTGTCCATCAGCACGAAGGCGAATATGTCCACTTCGAAACGCTCGGACATCCGCCCAAGTGTAGTGAGAAATGTGTGACGGTCGTTGTCGGAGAGGAAAATGGCCTGCTGGTTGTTGCCACGCGAGAGGACGTGGTAGGTTGCGCCTTCATATTCGATTCTTAATTGCCGTGCCATAGGCGACACATAGCCTATGGCACGGTCAGAGTCAATTATAATCAATAATCAAGGTTTGACCCCATCCAAGCCCTTTAATCGTGCGGAATGATCCTTATCATAGTCGTTATATAATACACACTACCGATGGTACACAGCCGACAACGACAATAATATTTGCAATAAATGTAACGTCGTCAATTACTCTTAAATGATTTTTATAGGAGGTCTCATGCATACGCAATCCATATCCCACACTTACATGTCACCCGTTCTTACCATGGCAGCGCTATCGTTGATCGCAGCCATGTTGATTTTCATCCCCCCATCGGTCATGGCCGCCGGAAGTTCCTCCAGTTCTGCGCCCAAATCAGATTCATCCTACAGCAAACGCCAAAAGGCCAACGCCTATTTCAAGCAGGGCGAAACCTATCAGGAACAGGCACAATACGACAAAGCGGCCGCACAATATGAAAAAGCGGTAGAGGCGGACGGCGACTATGCCGAAGCCTACAGCAACCTGGGTTTCTGTTACCGCAAGCAGGGGCAGTTCGATAAGGCGATACGCACCTATAAGCGCGCCATCGCTCTGAAACCGGATCTGGCCGAAGCCCATGAGTATATCGGAGAAGCGTATGCGGAAATGGGTAAGTTCGATCTGGCCGAGAAGCATTTGAAGGTTCTAAGGGACCTGGGCTCCGACGAGGCGGATGAGTTGGACGAATTTATCCAGAAACAAAAGTCCAAGTCCTGAAAAGTGTCCAACCATAAATGGCCTTTTTCCGCTGGGTCCCGCCCCGGCGGGATTATCCATAGGTTTCCAGCTGCCGCCTATGGTCAGTATGCCTTGCTGCAAATCCCGCGGCGGCGGGATGCGGCCTTTAGCCTACGAAAAAAATTCTCATCTATGAATTTGACACTCAATGAGTGCCATTAAAATTTCGTTGATTTGCCCTATATGGAATTCTTATAGAGAGGAAGAAAGAATATCATGATCAGCCGGATCTGGCATGGATGGACACGTCCTGACAATGCCGACAAGTATGAAGCACTGCTCAAAGAGGAAATATTCATCGGTATCCAAAACCGTCATATTCGCGGCTTCAAGGGTATTCAACTACTGCGCCGTGACCTCGGAGATGAAGTTGAATTCGTGACAATTATGAGGTTTGAATCTCTTGATGCCATCCGTGAGTTTGCCGGCGAGAATTATGAATTGGCGGTGGTCCCGGAAAAGGCCAGAGCGGTCCTCTCCCGATTCGATGAGCGGTCGCAGCACTATGATATTCGAATTGAGGATATGGCCCTCAAATCCAGCCAAACCCTATGACAAATCTGGATCCTTTGGGACGAGCCGTTCGATGAGTTCTTTGGGAGGACGCCCGTTGCCGCCGATGATGCCTTTGATTTCAATGGTCAGACGGGTGCGCTGAATCAATCTGGAAAGTGCCCGCGCTCCTTTTTCGATCCTTTCTGCGGTGGAAGTCATCTCCAGGAAACTCTGGCGCTCAGTGACGGTAAACCCCTCCATTGCTGCAATTGCGAAAGACAGTTCAACCGGACTGGTTTGCGTCATCATATCAAAATAGTGCGGTGTTTGATCCAATTCGTGAAGTTCGTTAAGCAGTTTCCGGATGTTGTCGATTACGGCCTGGAGTTCTTCCGGGCGGGGATTATCCACATCTTCAAAAAAGTTCACATGCGCTTCAAAGTAAGGTTTTTCGCTGATCACCTTTTGGATGACGAACCGGTTTTCACCCATTGTCAGGATGTCCATTCGGCCGTCTCTGTAGCGTTTCGTTACCTCGGTAACCCGGGCCATGCAGCCCACGGTCCGCAAGTGCTGCCCATCGTAGAGGACGATCCCGAATGGTTGATCTTTTGCTATACATTCAGAGATCATCAGCTTGTAGCGTTCCTCGAATATGTGCAGCGGGAGGACCATATCCGGAAGTATAATGACTCCCAGGGGGAACAAAGGAATCGTTACGATCTCATTCACTTTTCTTCCTCTTTTCCGACATTAGAAGTGGTTTCAAAACCGCATCTATATTCGTTCGCATATTTCGTCGAATTTATTCAACAGAGCATACGAAAGACATAATAATATGGCGATCTAAAATATCAACAATTTAAATTATGGATAGACACTAAATAAGAAAAGCGTAGAAATTTATTATTACCCACGCTTTTCAATTCTTTGATCCGAGTGACTTTTGACTTTCGAAAATATAAAACCCTAATAGATTTCCAATGTCACCGCATCCGCGTCCTCAAATGGCGTCCCGCGTAGCAGAAACGGCCGGCGGCGGGACGAACGACATTTTATCCGACGGGGCTGGATTTCGCTACGCCTCAACTTGCTCATCTGCGGAAAACTCGAGAATTGCTCTATTGGGGAGACTGTTAAACGGATGGCCTGGAGCGTTTTCCGGCCATCCTTGCCTTTTGCGGCGACAACCAAGCTGCGGCCCCTTTTTCGGCCCGACGATTATGTTTGCGACCGGTCCACCTGCCGCTTGGCAGGGGCTGCGCTCTGCGGACTCTGCGCTGGTTGGTTGTGGCGGCCATCGGGGTATGATAATTGAAATTTGCCAAGGTGCGTTGCTCCACAGGCATTCCAATGGCCCCATGGATCGCCTTCACCATTTGCTTGTCTTCATCGGTTATCAGAGTAAATGCTTCACCGGTTCGCTCGGCCCTGCCGGTCCTCCCGATGCGGTGGATGTAAGCTTCGGGGGTAGAGGGCATATCGTAGTTGATGACATGGGAAACATTGGAGACGTCAATGCCGCGGGCTGCGATATCGGTCGCCACCAGCACCTGATATTTTCCCGACTTGAAGCCGTTCATGGCGTCCCGACGTCGCGCCTGAGACAGGTTCCCCTGCAGTGAGGTCGAATTATAACCGGCTTTGGCCAGTTTCCCTCCCAACTGCTTGGCGCGATGTTTGGTGCGCGTGAAAACCAGGACAGCGTCGGTGCTCGTGTTGCCAAGCAACTTGAGCAAAAGCGCCGTCTTCAAATGCCGGGCAACAGGATAAAAGGCATGGCTGACAGTGTCTGCCGGCGCCTCATGTCCGACCTGTACCCTGACCTGGTTCTTTAAGATGTCATTAGCCAGACGACGGATTTGAAAGGGCATGGTGGCCGAAAATAACAAGGTCTGGCGATCCGATTTTGGCAGGTGAGCTAATATCCGGCGGATATCCGGCAAAAAACCCATATCGAACATCTGGTCGGCTTCGTCGAGCACAAGCACTTCCAGGTGGGAAAGATCCACAGTCCGCCGCCTGATATGGTCGAGGAGCCGCCCCGGGCATGCGACAACAATATCAGCGCTTTTCAGCAACTGCACCTGCGGTTGGATTCCAACGCCGCCATAAACCGTAACGCTTCGCAAGCCGGTTTTAGATCCCAGGATTTCAATGTCCTGATGAATTTGTTCGGCCAATTCGCGGGTGGGAGCAATAATCAGGGCGCGCACACGTCTGCGCTGGCCGCGCAACAGTCGCTGTAAAATCGGTAATACAAAGACGGCCGTTTTTCCAGTGCCGGTCTGGGCCAATCCCATTAAATCACAGCCTTGCATGACTTTGGGAATGGCCTGGGTTTGAATGGGGGTCGGGATGGAATATCCAGCGGCTGCAATAGCCGCCGTAATCTTAGGGTGAAATAAAAATGCTTCAAAATTCATAATTATGAGGTTCCTTAATCCAATTAGGATGGTGTCTGTTTTTAATAACCCCGTCTGCGAAAGGGGCGTTTTTTGCGTCGTTTCCCGCCCGAATCTGCGGGTTTAACTTTAATGTGATTTCCGTCTACGCGGTTTCCGTTCAACGCCTTGATGGCTTGATCCGCTTCGGAGTTGCTGGGCATTTCAATGAAACCGAATCCCTTCGGTCGGCCGGAAAACCTGTCCTTGATCACTTTAACGCTTTCGACCTCTCCGAATTCGGTAAACAAGGTCTTCAAAGTATCTTCAGTGATGTTATAAGATAAATTTCCGATGTAGATATTCATGCAACATACCTTTCGCCTTTCGTCGTTGCGCTTATTTCCTGTCGGCAAAGCAACCGGTACCCATCATCATCTGATAGATTGTGGTTCACATACGGGATAGGCATTAGGGAAAGAGTGAGGTGTCCGAAGTGTCGTGCAAAAGGCGAGAGCGGATTTGTGGCCGTCTTCCCCGGAATCACTCTAAAACGGCAAAGGGCATCCCCCCTAAGCTTGGAGGCATGCCCCTTTTTTACAGGTATTGAAATTTAACTTACAGTGACATTTGCCGCAGCAGGACCTTTTTGCCCTTGCTCAATGTCAAAGGTAACCCGGTCGCCTTCACTGAGGCTTTTGAATCCGCTTGCATTGATTGCTGAATGGTGAACAAACACATCGGGTCCATCTTCTTGCTCAATAAAACCGAACCCTTTTTGGTCGTTAAACCATTTAACCGTTCCGTTGGCCATGGTGACATCCTCCTTTCTATAAAATGCTCAAAATTTTAAACTGGAGGATGCAACCCTGAAAAATGATTTGTTCCTTCAGAAAAAAATCGCTCCGCCAATTGAAGGCGGGGCCGTGTTGATCGAGGTATACTAACACTTTTTATTGCAAAAGCAAGCTATTTATTTTTTAAAGTTCTTTTTTCAGCATTCATTTACTATCGTTGGCATTCTCTTACCGCATAAATTAAACGAAAATTTTAAATGGCTACAGGATGCTGTCGCGAAACCGGCCGATAGTCTCTTCGAGGCGCCACAGTGCCTGGCGGGCTTCACATTGATTAACGGCCTGGAATCGAACCTGATCCCCCGGGAGGAACTGGCCCAGCAGGTGAAGGTCGGCCGATATGACGGTGGCAATCTTGCGGTAACCGCCGCTCACGGTTTCGCCCAGGACGATGATCGGTTGCCCGTCACCCGGCACTTGAACAGCCCCGGCGATTATGCCTTCCGATATGATCGACTCCGCATGCCCTTCTCTGACCGTGAGCCGTGGGCCCTCCAGTCTGATGCCGGTGCGATCCGACTTCGGGGACACCTGGTAATCAGAGTTGAGAAATCGATCGCAGGCCTCATCCAGGAAATGTTCATGCTGCGGTCCCATAACGGCCCGCAGTTCCCAGTCGTTGAGATAGGTTGGGACGAAATTCATATCGAACTTTCGCCCCGCGGTATGGATATGGTGCCGCGGTGAATCGGCTTTTAAAATGTCCCCGCTGCGCAGCGGCCGGCCATCCAGGCCTCCGAATCCGGAGGTGAGGTTGGTGGATCGGCTGCCGAGAACCTCGGGTACCTGGATGCCACCCCCTATCGCCAGATAGGAGCGGCAGCCGCTGATCAATGTCTGGAGAGACAGGATATCTCCCGGGCGGAGTCTGTGCGACCGCCAAGGTCCGAATGGTTTGCCGTTGATATGCAACCCGAGATCGGCGCCGGTCAGGGCCACAACCGCATCGGACTTCGTGGTGGCTTTGAAACCCGGCAGGGTGAGTTCGAGCACGGCTTCCGATTCCGGGTTGTCGACCAGCAGGTTGCCGATGCGCACTGCCACGCTGTCGAGCGCACCGCTCGGCGCAACGCCGAATCGACCGAATCCGATCCGTCCACGGTCCTGGACCGTTGTCAGCAGGCCCGGGGCGATGACTTCGAGAACCTCTACTGCCGCCACGTTTCGAACTCCTCCTTCTCGATAGGATAGAAGGTTACAATATCGCCGGCTTCAAGGAGTGCCGGTGGCTTGTTATGCGGATCGAACAACGTTAAAGGCGT
Source organism: uncultured delta proteobacterium (assembly GCA_963825595.1). GTDB lineage: Bacteria > Desulfobacterota > Desulfobacteria > Desulfobacterales > SG8-13 > JARFQH01. The sequence goes on from CAWGUE010000024.1 coordinate 107,493, forward strand.
GCGGCCGATAATCTGCCACCCCCCCGGGCTCTCTACGGGGTAGATGCCGGTCTGCCTCTGAGCAATTCCCACTGAACCCTTTGAAACATGTGTGCGGGGAGTGTCCCGCCGTGGTGTGGCGATTTCGCGCGGCACCTCGCCCATGTACGGATAGCCGGGTGTGAATCCGATCATGTAAACCTGGTAGTCGACAGAGGTATGGTAGCGGACCACCTCGCCTGGGGTCAAACGGTGGTAATCGGCCACTCCGGTGAGATCCGGTCCGAATTCACCGCCGTAGACGACCGGAATTTTAACCGTTTTCGGCTCCGGTATCCGGTTGTTGTCTCGTCTGTCGGCCAGTTGAGTCAAAATGGTACGCAATACCGAAAGTGATAGGCGTAAAGGATCGAAAACGATAAGCAGTGATGTGTAGCTGGGCAACAGTTCAATGATACCGCCGAGTTTTCGGTAACTCAAGCTATAGTAAAGCGATCGGACGCGACGGTTCACCTCGATGCTGATCTGATCACCCAGTTCAACCAGCAGGGAACGATCGCCCATTATGAGAAATTTCGGATGGTCGTAAATCATAGACAGTGCGGTTTAAAGAAACGTTTGTGGTGCACGGATTTCGACCCCGGCAGCGGTCAGGGATTGCCTGATTTTGTTGACCAGCTGCAGTGCGGCCGGGTTGTCGCCATGGACACAGATGGTATCGGCCGGAAGTTCGATTTCCGATCCATCGGCACACGTGACCTTGCCCTCGGTCGCCATTTTGAGCACGCGCTGAGCCGCCAGATCGTGGTCTTTGAGGACCGCACCGGGTGTTTTGCGGGAAACCAGGCTACCGTCGGGATTGTAGGCCCGATCGGCGAAAAACTCTAATGCGACCCGGATCCCGTACTGTGCCCCCATAGCCCGCATCTCGTCCTTGTTGGCACCGCCGAGTACAAAGAGAATCAGGTCCTTGTCAAGTTCGGAGAGGACAGAAGCGACTGTTTCCCAAATGGCCGGATTTTGAACCGCCATGTTGTAAAGGGCCCCGTGCGGTTTAACATGCTGTACTTTCACCCCTTCGGCGGCTGCAAAGGCTTGAACGGCACCGACCTGGTAGGTAATGTAGTCCTTGATTTCTGAAAGACTGACATCCATGGCGCGCCGACCGAACCCCATCAAATCCGGCAGCCCTGGATGGGCGCCCACGGCCACACCATGCTCACGGGCCAGTGCAACGGTTCGTCGCAAAACCGTCGGGTCTCCGGCATGAAACCCGCAAGCGATATTGGCGGAGCTGATCAAAGGGATAACCTCGTTATCGAGCCCCAGTTTGTAGTTTCCAAAACTTTCGCCGACATCCGAGTTGAGATCGATTTGATGGGCAACCATGGTTGTCTTCCTTTCAAGAGTTAACGTTGATAACGACACACCGTTTTATGCCACATGAAAGGCAAATTTACAATTCTGCAATTCGGTGGGCACGCTCACACCGCCGTGAACGGGCGAATCCGCCCTTTAAACTCTCTTATTATTTAGAAGAGCCGTTATGTATTAAATACCATACACTCCAACCTCCCGCTATCATTACAATTATCAAATCCCTGCGTTTATTTATTCCGAATTGCAGTTTAATTCATACAGAAATCCAAGCAGCATAAGATGTTATTTTTATAATATTAAGTAATTACAGATATATATAACGTTGACGAGATTTAGGCACTGCGATTGCATAACCCATTCTTCTTAAAAGGGGGCCAATCAACAGATGAAGATCCAACCATTGAGGGGTTTATAGAAAATGGTGGAACAAATAATGTTAATGATCCTGGGAGTCGTCATCGTCCTGGTTGTCGTCATTATAAAAAAAATATAATTTAGGTTTTGAATGCTCTGCCATACAGGAGATCATAGCCAATGAATTACATCGCCACAGAAGAAAAGAACCGTTTTTTTAGGGGGATCGTAATGGCAATTTTTATGTCTGTACCCATATGGTACCTGATTATTAACCTTGCGCTGTGGTTGATTTAATAAAGAGGTCAACCTTCACCGACCCGCTGGCACCATATCAACCCATTCCGGCCCCGAATCCCCAACGGCGCGCACCTATCTCCAGCATTCGTTTCTTTCTGCGTGATATTGTGGTTGTCAAAAAACGTTCCGTTATTCGAACGTTTTTTTCGACAACCACTTATAGCATCCTTCCGTAATTCGGAATGTATTTATGAAAATCGGTATAAATTCCGGTATGTGATTTCCCGCCGCTTCAAGTTGCGCCCTCGGCCGTATCAATTCCGTTGATGACTATCTGATTTGCTCCAGGCTCCTCATTTTTCTTGTTCCTCGGGGGCCCCCTTGCGGAAAAAAAGGGGCATCTCAATGGGGGAACCGATGCGTGGAAAACCGTTTCCGCAGATAGCGGACCCACCGGAAGAGCCCCGTCGAAATTCGGTCGATTTTTTTTGCGTTTTTTGCCCCTGATTATAGGGCAGCGAATAATGAAGGTATAGCTTAAAGCGACGGCATACCCACGCCAAGAAAGAAGGGGGCCAGGAAAATGTCCCGGCCCCCTCTAAAAGAATCGGCGCTGTACTGTACGCCGTGACCGCTACCGTTTTGAAAATTGGAATCGCGCCCTGGCACCGCGCTGTCCGTACTTTTTCCGTTCCTTGGCCCGCGGATCGCGCTTAACGAAACCGGCCCGCTTCAATGGTTGCCGAAACTCCTGATTAATCTGGATCAAGGCCTTGGTAATGCCATGGCGGATGGCACCCGACTGCCCGGTGACGCCGCCGCCGAGCACCCTGACTTTGACATCGTATTTGCCGGCGGTATTTGTGATAACAAATGGTTGGAGCAATTCGGTCTTGGCAGACTCGATCTTGAAGTAGTCATCGATTGGCCGGTCATTGATTGTTATATCACCGCTGCCGGGTACGAGCCATGTCCTGGCTATGGCCGTCTTTCGCTTTCCGGTCGCATAGTATACGTTTTCTTGTGCCATGAATCTCCTCTTGCTGCGTCTGAGCGTTTATTTTGTCCAACGCCGATGGCCTGTCAAAATGGCGAACCTGCTTGGCGGTGGATTAGAGCGTCCATACATCGGGTTGCTGGGCTGCATGGGGATGTTCAGCGCCCGTGTATACTTTTAATTTTTTGAAGAGCTTGCGGCCGAGCCGATTCTTCGGCAGCATGCCTTTAACGGCAAAGCGTACGATATCCTCCGGCTGTTTTTCAAGAAGTTTCTTGGCTGTAATTTCCTTCAGCCCGCCGATGTAACCGCTATGCCGGTAGTAGATTTTCTTGTCCCATTTCCGCCCGGTAAGCTTGACCTTTTCGGCATTGACGACGATCACCCAGTCGCCCATGTCGACATGGGGTGTATACAGCGGTTTGTGTTTGCCTCTGAGTCGTGCCGCCACCTGGGAAGCCAGTCTCCCGAGTACGGCATCCTGAGCATCGACAACCCACCATTGACCTTCATTGTCGGAACTTTTAGCATTATACGTATACTTTTTCACGTCATCTCTCTCCTGTCATAAAGAATCGCCCTTTTTAGAAAATATTTTAAGGGGTGTCAAGCATATTTTGTTGCTTATCCATCGGACTGATCCTTAAACACTAAAAAAAATGGTAGACAATCCGTTTACCAGCATGTTAAACAGCAACGTTTATGAAATCGACTGAAAGGAGGTGGTCTGTTGGGCAGCGTCATCAAGAAACGAAGGAAAAAAATGAGAAAGCACAAACATCGCAAGCTGCTGGCCAAAACACGCCATCAGAGAAGAAAGGGTAAATAATGCGCCCCTCACCGCGATTCTCTCTGATCACAAAAGCGCCGCCGACCGTCTGAAAACAGCGGCCGGCGGCGTTTCTCCACGATTTCCGCATTACAATGACCTCCGACAAAGCCGGAGGTTTTTCTTGCCAACCGCCTAAAGCGATCGTTTAAAACCAATCATTCGGCCAACCAGTCGGTCATTGAATGATCATAATCATCGTCTCAGGTAGTTGTTAACTCCTGGAACTCTCAAACACCGGGAGTCTCATCAGCGAATCTGGGGATTTAGCGATGATTATTATTCGGGCAGTGATTTGAAATATTTCAAAAACTCAGAATCAGTGGATAGGACCAAGGTGTCATTGGTGCCCAGATTCTGGCGATAGATTTCAAGGGTGCGCACAAAAGAGTAAAATTCCGGGTCCACACCGTAGGCACTGGCATAAAGACTTGTGGACTCCGCATCGGCTTTTCCCTTTATTTCCTGGGCTTTACGATAGGCCTCGGAAGTGATTTCTTTCAGAAGACGCTCCTTTTCGCCCAAAATTTTCTGGGCTTCCCCTTTTCCCTCCGATCTGAATTTTTCGGCAATCTGCTTGCGCTCCGCGATCATGCGGTCGTAAACGGATTGACGGACTTCTTCGACATAGTTAATTCTTTTGATTTTCACATCGACCAGCTCGATACCGAACTTCTCCAATTTGGGCTGCGACTGTTTCAAGATGCCCTCAGTGATTTTCTGCCGTCCGATGTAAATCTTGCGTGACGGTACCCTTTGATACTGTTCATCTTCGCGTCCAACTTCAGCAATGTCCAGTACACGGTTGCTGTTGCGAACCACTTCGATGAGCCGGTTGGATGTAATGTAATCCCTCACCGCCGGATCGATGATGTCATTGAGACGACCGATGGCATTGAACGGATTGTTGACGGTTTGAAAAAATTTAATCGGATCGCTGATCTTCCAACGCGCAAACGTATCCACCCAAATGAACGTTTTATCCAGCGTGGGTATCTGTCCGGGGTCGCCGTCCCAATCCAACAGGTTTTTGGGGAAAAAATTAGCATTCTGAATAAAGGGCAGCTTGAACTTCAAGCCGGGTGAGGTGACCGGATCACCGACAATGCGGCCGAATTGGGTCACCACCACCTGCTCGGTTTCGCTGACGGTATAAGCCGCTTGGTAGATGAGCACTGCGGCAACCAGCAGGATGACAATTATAACCGGTCCTTTGGATTTCATTTTACGATTCCGTTCTGTTTCTGTGGGCCAAGATTGAGGAGGGGCAGCAAATTCTTCTGATCGGAATCGACGATATATTTGTCGCCGATTTTTGGCCAGACATCGCTCAACGCTTCGAGGTAGAGTCTTCGCTTCGTAACATCCTTGGCATTGACGTACGCTTTATAGAATTCCGTAAATCGTGTGGCATCGCCCTTGGCACGGTTGACACGGTCAACCGCATACCCTTCGGCAGCTCGGATGGTTCGTTCCGCCTCACCCCGGGCCGCCGGAATGGCCTTGTTGTAGTCCTCCCGGGCCTGGTAGATCATCTGTTCCTTCTCCTGAACCGATTGGTTGACCTCGTTGAAGGACGGCTGCACCGGTCCCGGTACGTTTGTCTTCTTCATTTCGATGGTAACGATGTGTAGCCCGGATTCGGCCAGGTCGATCTCTTGCTGCAACATTTCTCTGGCAGCAATGGCAATTTCGCCGCGTTTGTTGATAACCTCATTGATGCTGCGGTCGCCGACAACCAGCCGCATCGCCGCTTCCGACATGTCCACCAGAAGCCGGCGAACATCGCGCACCTTGAACAGGTAGTTGTAAGGGTCTTTGACCCGGTACTGAACGATCCAGGGAACCACGGCGACATTGAGGTCACCGGTCAGCATCAATGACACGTTTTCGGCTTCACCGCCACCGAAGCGTGCACGGGCGGACTGACCCTCGCTGCTGAAACCGAATTCATCCGTGCGAATACCCTTGACGTTGACTTTGGTGACTCTTTCGATCCCGAGAGGCAATTTGAAGTTCAACCCCGGTTGGGCGGTTCGTACGTAACGACCGAAGAGTTGAACGAGGCCGACTTCATCCTGTTTGACGGTAAAAATGGAAGAGTATACGGCTGCGACGACCAAGGCGATAACAATGATGATCGGGCCGCCCGGCAGCTTGAAGTTTTTCATTTTTTTGACCAGTTCATCAACGTTTGGAGGCAAACCTCCGCCCGACTTCTGCTGCTGATCTTTCAATCGATCCCAATCCCAACTCATTTTTCAGTCCCTGTTGTCGTATGTCGATTAGTTTTAAAATCTGCTGCGCACGGCATTACCCATTCAGCGCGCCCGCACGATTTGGCTGTCAGCGCGGCGTGAGCAACCTTTGGAAGTAAGCAATCGAGCCTCTAATATAACGCCTTAGTATAAATCCATATCCCCTTAAGTCAAGCAAAAATGGTGCACCGACGATTTATGAACTTCACAGCCATAGGCTTCAAGGGCTCGCAAATCTTGCATTTTTCATGAAAATTTCAAGCAGGTCCGATGCCTCTCTTCAATGACCTCGAGCAAAACCGGATGAGTGGTTTGTTACGTGCTCAAAACGGTTTATTGAAATCATTGTATCCGGTGACCCGCCGGTCATTGAATGCCGTTGAGTTCGTGTCCATCCACGACAAGTGGATGGCATTATAGCGTGTCCAATTCATAAATGAGAATTTTTTTTGCTGGGCAAGTTGAGCACAATTAAGCTTTCAGACAGACACGAAATCCCGCTGCTTCTCAGCGGGGGCCCCACAAGGGTTTGCAACGAGGCTTACTGTGCGTATGCCGCAGCCGGAAACCTGCGGATAATCCCGCCGGGACGGGACCCAGCGGAAAAAAGCCATTTATGGATGGACACGAGTTAGGAAGACGGTTGCGTCAGCCAGAAATGAGATGTATACCCCGACTTGAGCGAATCGGAATTTATTTTTAGAAAAGCGGTAAGAACCAATTGCATGCGCCTTACGACCCAACGGTGCGAGGCACGCCATGGTTGAAAAAAGAAAGAAGATCGGCACGGCAGTTCCTATTGGCAGTGTCATCGATAAGATTCTTGGCGGTCAGAAGCCGAAAACTGCCGCCGGGGTGGCGCAGGTCTTCCATTTATGGGAACGGGCGGTCGGAGAAATTATTGCCGCAAACGCCAAGCCGGCAGCATTCAAGGACAAGATCCTACTCGTGCATGTCAATAGTTCTCCTTGGTTACACCAGCTTCAGTTCTTGAAAGAAGAAATAATTAAGAAGGTCAATGCCGCTTTAAAAGATGAATCGATCGAGGACATTAAATTCAAGATCGGTCCCCTGGCCTGAACACGTCTTCGATTGACCGCCGAGAACCAAACCTCGATTCAGCTTTATTGAATTTCAAACGTTTATTATGGGTCAGGGTATGGATACGTACACTTCCGACACTTTCTTCAACGGCCGTCTCCAGGTCGGGCAGTTCCGCAGCGGCTACCGTTTTTCCATCGACTCGATTATCCTTGCCCATCACGTTCGCCTTCGTCCCGGTGAAATTGTACTGGACCTGGGCACGGGATGCGGCATTGTTGCGCTGATACTGGCCTACCGTCATCCGGAATCGACCGTCATCGGGGTCGAAATCCAGCGCGTGTTGGCCGACCTTGCCTGCGCCAACATGCGCGCCAACGGTATGCAGGACCGCGTCCACATTTTGTGTCGCGACATGAAAGGCCTGACCGCGGCCAACCTTCCGCAGCCGGCAGATTGGGTCGTATCGAATCCGCCCTATCACAAAAATAACGCCGGCCGACTGAACCCGAATCGACAGAAAGCGGTGGCCCGGCACGAGATCGAAGTGACATTTGAAGACATTGTCATCACCGCCGCCAAGACGCTGCGCACCGGAGGCAGATTTATCACGGTTTATACGGCTGATCGATCAATTGAAGCCATGGTTCACATGCGTGCCGCCGGTATCGAACCGAAACTCTGCCGCATGATTCACTCCGCCGAATCGACAAATGCCAAGTTGGTTCTGATCGAAGGGGTCAAAGGCGCGCGCCCGGGTGTCGTCATCCCCCCGCCCCTGAAAATCTATCAGGAGGCGGGTGACTATACTGAAGAGATTGCAGAAATGTTTCGCGCGTGAGCAGCACACCGGAGGAGGTGTGCGCGGCCTTCCGGTCAGGGGGTGAGCCGATTGATGACCAATCCTGTGGTGACTTTCGGATAGAAATAGGTCGCTTTTCTGGGCATGACCAGTCCGCTGTCGGCCACATCACGCACTTGCTTCACACTGGTGGGGTTCAGCAGAAAACAGACATCGAATTCCCCGCCAGTAACACGTGCAGCGGCCTCCTGGGCATTGGTGGTGTAAGCGATGAGTTTTTCATTGTCGAGCCGGGCCTGGTCGAAACGGAGGAACTTAGTAAATAACACCTGTGTCAGGACCACGACATCCAGTTGCCGCAGTGGGCCCGACAAATCCGGCCCGAACAGCTCGTCCATAGAGTCGGCTTCGCTCATGGTCAGGCGGTAAAACGCATTGCGACCTTTCATGTACATACCGATCGAACTCCGCTCACCGTGGCCTTGTATGTCGGCGACAAACCTCAACAGAGCCTTATCACGCTCGTCTTCCCGGAACGGAAATGCATCAACCTTAAATAACGACCGCGCACTTTCTAGGAGCCTATCCAGAGCCGATTGGGACACTTCTTTGAGCAATCGATGCGCCGGCCTGATGATCAGGCCCGGATCAGCCATGCTGCTGAGGTACATCATGACAAAGTTGGCCGGGTGCTCAAAGGGAAGACTGGGATGGGTTTCGTGCATCCAATTGCGGAAGTTCAAGGCGGTTTCGTAGCGATGGTGGCCGTCAGCGATGTAGAGTTTCCGCGAGCGTATCGCGTCGGTCAGTTCCAGCACCATGCGGGGATCAACGATCCGCCAGAGCTTGTGTCGGCAGCCATCAAGGGCATTGAAGTCAATATCCGCTTCGATTTGCTCGGTCAATTGCCGCATGCTATCGAACATCATCCCGTCATCATCCGGAACCATTGAGAATATCGGGCTGAAATTGGCGTGGCAAGCCTTCATCAGCTCCAAACGTTCGGATTTAACATTGGTAAACGTCCGTTCGTGCGGCAGTATGACACCGGCATCGTAAGGGCTTAGTTTCACGAGAGCGATTAGGCCGAATCGCCTGTAATCCTTCTGATCGGCGTTGAAATCCAGAGTCGTCAGGTAGAATGCAGGCTTGCTGTCTTTAATGAAGATGGCATCGGTCAGCCATTTTGTCAGGTAATCGGCGGCGCGGCTATGGGGATTACTGACGCGGGTATCATAGGCGGTCGTTTTTCCACGGATGAGCCGGATCATGTTGAAGGGGCTGTTTTGGTAAAACCGATCCTGTTCCGTGTTCGAGATAACGTCGAAGGGCGGCGTGATGACATCGGCCAGACGATCTACTTTTCCCGGATTATAGAGAATTCCCCTGAAGGGAAGCACTTCCGCCATGAATTATTTTCCTTTACAGTTTGCCAGCGGTATCGAGGTGCCCGGATGGTTTCGGGCTGTAGCCCAAACAGAAGCGTCGATCGGGCGGGACGTCCCGCACCGAGGGGGAACCTCATTCCGCCCTGACCTTGAACCCAAACTCTCATTTTGATATGGCTCATGGTAACGGCTGTCGCCGCCGGATGAGACGTGGCGCATGATTGCCAGTCTGATACTAAAAAGCCGGGGTGAGTTCAAGTCAAAAGAAGGTAGTTGACAGAATATTCCAAAAACGTTATTCAGTGCATCCGCGTAGGGTTGAAGGAGGGATCCGGAGAGGTGGCCGAGCGGTTGAAGGCCCCGCTCTCGAAAAGCGGTATCCTGTCAAAAACGGGATCGTGGGTTCGAATCCCACCCTCTCCGCCACTGTTACAAGGCATTTGTTACGCCATACACTTTGGGGAATGGCGCCATTGGCGTGATTCTGCAGAAAATGTATTCGAGATCCCCCCGCCTCATGACTTTCTCGATTGCTATCCCGCTGAATTGCGGAGAGATGTCCGAGCTGGCTGAAGGAGCACGACTGGAAATCGTGTGTGCTGTCAAAAGCGGCACCGAGGGTTCGAATCCCTCTCTCTCCGCCATCAATGCTTGAAAACCCTACCCGAAAGATTCAGTTGATACACAGCCGACTGCGTCCGGGCAACCGTCTCCCCGGATGATCAGCGGCTCACCCGAAAAGGGATTTCATGTCCTATCTGGTTCTTGCGCGCAAATACCGTCCTCAGAAATTTGACACAGTCATCGACCAGGACCACATTACCCGGACCCTGTCCAATGCCATTGCGTCCGACCGCATGGCCCATGCCATCCTGTTCACCGGCCCCCGCGGCACTGGCAAGACAACCGTGGCCCGCATCCTTGCCAAATCCATGAACTGTTCCAAAGGGCCGACCGCGGAACCATGCGATGGGTGTCAGTCCTGCCGCGAAATCACAACAGGCAGGGCCGTTGATGTTTTTGAAATCGACGGCGCTTCCAACAACAGTGTCGATCAGGTCCGGGAGCTGCGGGACAATGTCAAATACATGCCGGCCCATAGCCTCTACAAAATCTACATTATCGATGAAGTCCACATGCTGAGCACGCCGGCATTCAATGCGCTGTTGAAAACGCTCGAAGAACCGCCCGCCCACGTGATGTTCATCTTTGCCACGACCGAACCCCACAAAATTCCGGTGACCATTCTCTCCCGCTGCCAGCGCCATGACTTCAAACGTATCAGGCTCAAATCAATCACCAGCCACATGCGCGAGCTTTGCCGGCTCGAAGGCCTCGAGATATCCGATGAAAGCCTGACATTGATCGCCAGGGAAGCCGGGGGAAGTATGCGTGACGCACTCAGCCTGCTGGACCAGGTAATGGCCTGTTCGAGCTCGGATGCACCGGATCGGGACGTCATGGATCTGCTGGGTGTTATCGATCGCGAAACAATTTTTAACTTCTCGGGTGCACTCCTCGATGGCGATTCCCGCGTTGTACTCCAGATTCTGGACGATCTCCACGATCATGGTCATGATTTGAAACGCTTCTATTTCGATCTGGTGGAGCATTTCCGAAACTTGGTGGTGGTCAAATTGAGCCGGCAGGCCGATCGTTTGGTCGACCTGCCGACCCATGAAATCCAGCGCATCCGCGATCAGGTAGCACCGGTAAGTGCCGCCCATTTGAATCAACTCTTCGATTTGCTGTTCAGGGAAGAGCCCGTTATAAAATTTTCCTCTCAAACAAAGATCGCACTGGAAATGGCAAGCTTCAGGCTGCTTCAGGCCAGACCGGCGCTGAGCATCGAAACCCTCATCAATCAACTCGATGCGTTGAGAAACGACTTGACCCGTACGACCGAGGGAATCTCTGCACCCCCGGTTAACAAACAGGATCCGCCGGCAAGCGCCAGTTTATCCAACCTCAGCGAAACCGACAGCGACTCTTCCGGAGCCGAAGCTGCACCACCCGATAACCCGATTGCCGCTCCCGTCAGTGGTCCGGGAAATCTTAAATCGGCTTGGGCAAAGATCAAATCAATCATATCGGCCGACTACCCCTCCCTGGCCGCCAATCTAATAAAGTGTCAGTTGAGACAATTTGACGAAAACCGCCTGGTAATAGAGGTTACCGGAAACGGATTTAACCTATCCATGATCCAGAAGAGCAAGAATTTGGAAATCATCCGCAGGGTCTGCAAAGAGGTTTTCGGCAAGGTAATGGAAATCGATGTTCACGCGAGTGCAGAGTCAACCGTCGATACAGTTAAAAAAAAAGAGGATAATCAGATAAAAAGCGAAGCCCTGAGCCATCCGCTGGTGGCTGAAGCGCTGGATATATTCGATGGAAAGCTTATGGACGTGAGAATATTAAAGGAGGATGATGCATGAAAGGCATGGGGAACATGATGAAGCAGGCCCAGAAACTGCAGGCAAAAATGCTGCGCCTTCAGGATGAATTGGCTGCGAAAACAGTAGAATCTGCTGCCGGCGGCGGTATGGTCAAGGTCGTCGCCAACGGAAAACAACAAATTGTGGCCATTCAGATCGAAAAGGAAGTGGTCGACCCTGAAGATGTCGATATGCTGCAGGATCTCATCTTGGCTGCCGTTAACGATGCCTTGACGCAATCTCAGGAAATGGTGTCGACCGAAATGGCCAAGCTGACGGGCGGTATGAGCATACCGGGTTTGACATGAATTATTACCCTAAAACCATCCGAAATGTCATCGCACATATTTCGAAACTGCCGGGTATCGGCGAGAAAACGGCCGAGCGATTGACAATGCACCTGCTGCGCACCCCTCGCATGGAAGTCGAACAGCTCGCTCGAAGCATCCTGGATCTCAAGTCGAGCGTTCGATTGTGTGGTCAATGCTTCGGCTTGAGCGATGCCGACATTTGCAACATCTGCAGCAATCCGCGCCGCGACCGACAACTTTTATGCGTTGTTGAGCAACCGGCCGACATGGTGTCCATCGAAAAATCGGGCGCATTCACCGGGCGCTACCATATCCTGGGTGGCACCCTGTCCCCCATAAACGGCATTGGACCCGATCAAATCCGGATCGGAGAACTACTGAGCCGGTTGAACAAGGAAAGTGTTGGCGAGGTTATCCTGGCGACCAGCACGACCGTTGAGGGGGAATCGACCGCCGCTTATATTGCCGATCGGCTGCAGAACATCCCGGTCAAGATAACGCGTATCGCAACGGGAGTGCCCATCGGCGGCGACTTAAAATATACCGATCAGGTAACTCTGAAATGTGCCCTGGAGGGCCGCCATGCCCTCAGATAGCTTGACATCACAGGAGATCTTCGAATGCCGCAAATGTGGTGATTGCTGCAAGGGTTACGGCGGGACTTATCTCTCCAAGGCAGACATCGTCAACATCGCCGCCTATATCGGGATGTCCCCTGAAACTTTCAAGTCGACCCACTGCCGAATATCGGGTGACAGGCCCCTTCTGGCACAAAAGGCGAATGGATATTGCGTCTTCTGGGACCGGGTCTGCACCATCCATCCGGTTAAACCCCGCATGTGCCGTCAGTGGCCATATATCGAAAATGTGTTGAGGGAAGTGGAAAACTGGCGAGTCATGGGCGCCATGTGTCCCGGTATCCGGTCTGATGCACCGGAAAGAATTGTCAGGCAGCGCGTGCGCGAAGAACTTCAGGCTGCACCCTACAAGGACGAGGGATGATCGACTCATAGAAGTGGTTTCAAAACCTCAGATCAGGATTGAGGGCAAGGCGCGGCGTATTCAATGATACGTCCGCAGGGGCGCGGGTTAAGGCCCTGCAACCCTGCCAGTGAAGGTCTGCAACACAGCCATCGGGCCTTAGATGGAGTTATGAAACCACTCCTAAACAAGATGTCAAATCGACGTGCCTGAACAGCCATCTTTGGCTCTAGCCGATCTTCCAGCGATGAATATCCATAACCTTGAAGGCGGTATTTTCTTCCCCGTCTGTGAGGATTCGGCTGATGATGCGTTTGTCTTCAAGCTCATGCAACCCCTGGACCAGCGCCGCTTCGGTTCCATTCCAGACTTCGGCGAGGTTCTTGGAGGTGACGCTGCGACCGGCATCGGTTAATCCGCACACCAACAGGTAGACGGAAATCGTTTCCACGGAAAGGCCGAGGTCGAATATGGCCTGATTCATGGTCGGCCCGGCGCCGTGTTCTTGGGTATGCATAGTTGCCTCCTTTCAAAGCGGCAGAAATCGAAACGATACGGTGGTACAATACCATGCGCCCGAGGGTGTGAACTGGATTCCTCCCGCAGGGTCCCGGGCACCCGGATGCGATACCGCATTCCAGCCAATAGTGCGGTGCGCCCTCAGCACCTAAATTACGACCGGTCAAACGAATGTAGCGATCCGTTGTAATCCTTCCGATAAGGGGTCCTGGAAAATCAACCCCTGCGCCCGATTATCTGATTTACAAAAAAAAACGGGAGGCCACCGATTGAGGCGGCGTTTCCCGTTTGCCGAAATAAGGACCAAAAACCTTCTCCTCGATAGTCCCCTATCGTTAATCCGTCATTTCTCGGTCGAGAAAATGCGGGATTTTAGATACTCCCGGTTCAGCCGAGCAATATTGATGATGGAAATTTCTTTCGGGCATTCAGCCTCGCACTCCCTTTCGTTGGTGCAGTTACCGAATCCCAGACGGTCCATCTCGCGCACCATGGCAGAGGCCCGCTTTAGGGCTTCGGGCCGTCCCTGGGGCAGCAAAGCCAGATGGGAGACTTTGGCCCCCAGGAAAAGCATCGCCGATGCGTTCGGGCAGGCGGCGACACAGGCCCCGCAACCGATGCAGGCGGCGGCATCCATCGCCAATTCGGCGGTTTCCTCTGGAATCAATAGAGCGTTGGCATCCGGAGCCCCGCCGGTATTGGCGGAAATGTAACCGCCGGCCTGGATCATTTTGTCAAGCGCGCTGCGATCGACCACGAGATCTTTGATAATCTTGAACGCCCGGGACCGCCATGGTTCAATGACGATCGTGTCGCCGTCCGCGAAATGGCGCATATGCAGCTGGCAGAGGCTCGTTCCTTTCTGGGGACCATGGGGACGACCGTTGACCACCGCACCGCAAGAGCCGCAGATCCCTTCGCGGCAATCGTGATCGAAGGCGATCGGTTCCTTGCCTGCCAAAGTTAACTCTTCGTTGACGACATCGATCATTTCCAGAAACGACATGTCAGTCGATATGTCACGGGCGTCAAACGTTTCCAGCTTCCCCGCGGTTGCCGGACCCTTTTGGCGCCATATTTTTAACGTTAAATTAATGGCATTCGTCACTTGTAACTCCTTTGGCTCAATTCAACGTTTTCGAATATCAGCGGTTCTTTATCGAATTCCGGGTCCTTGCCTGGACCGGTGTATGACCAGGCCGCCACATGGCAAAATTTTTCGTCATCTCTTTGGGCCTCATTTTCATCTGTCTGGTAGGCCTCATTGAAATGACCACCGCAGGATTCCTGCCGAGCCAAAGCATCGGTCACCATCAGCTCGGCGAATTCCATATAGTCGGCCACCCGGCCAGCGCGCTCGAGGCTCTGGTTAAAATCCTTGTCAACCCCGGGTACCATGACGTTTTCCCAGAATTCCTCCCTCAGCTCCTGGATCATGTGTCGGGCCTTTTCGAGACCGTCGTTGTTGCGGGCCATACCGCAGTGGTCCCACATGATCAATCCGAGCTGACGGTGGAAATCATCCACAGTCCGCTTACCGTTAATGGTCAGCAATTGACTTATCCGTTCACCGGCTTCCTTGGCCGTATCTTTGAAAGCCGCATGGCTCGTGTTTATTTCTTGAAAAGATTTTCCGGCCAGATATCCGCCGATGGTGTACGGAATAACAAAATAACCGTCCGCCAGGCCTTGCATCAGTGCGCTGGCACCGAGGCGGTTGGCGCCGTGATCGGAGAAATTGGCCTCCCCGAGCACGAAGAGTCCGTCGACCGTGCTCATCAGGTTGTAGTCCACCCACACACCTCCCATGGTGTAGTGCACCGCCGGATAAATCATCATGGGCGTTTTATACGGATCATCACCGGTTATTTTCTCGTACATCTGAAAGAGATTGCCGTATTTTCTGGCAATAACCTCGGCACCATCACGCTTGATGGCATCAGCAAAGTCGAGATAAACGGCCAAACCGGTGTCCCCGACCCCTTTGCCCATATCGCACTGCTCTTTGGCATTGCGGGAGGCCACATCTCGGGGTACCAAATTGCCGAAACTGGGGTACTTGCTTTCCAGATAATAGTCTCTTTCCGCCTCACTGAACTGCTGCGGCGATCTCTTGTCGCCGGGTTCTTTCGGCACCCACACCCGTCCATCGTTCCTCAGGCTTTCACTCATGAGGGTCAACTTGGACTGGTAGGTTCCATGAACCGGGATGCAGGTCGGATGTATCTGGGTGAAACAGGGGTTGGCAAAAGCTGCGCCGCGTTTGTAAACTTTAAAAGACGCCGAAACGTTCGAGGCCATGGCATTGGTGGAGAGAAAAAAGACGTTTCCGTATCCACCGGTACACAAAACCACGGCATGGGCGGCATGGGTTTCGATTTCCCCGCTGATCAGGTTCCGAACCACAATGCCCCGCGCCTGACCGTTGGCAACAACCAGGTCCAGCATCTCCCGGCGCGGGAACATCTGCACTTTCCCTATCGCAACCTGCCGCATTAGGGCGCTGTATGCCCCCAACAGCAGCTGCTGACCTGTTTGGCCCCGGGCGTAGAATGTCCGTGAGACCTGGGCGCCGCCGAAACTACGGTTAGCGAGCAACCCCCCGTAATCGCGCGCAAAAGGAACCCCCTGGGCGACGCACTGGTCGATAATGTTGTTGCTGATCTGTGCCAGACGGTAGACATTGGCTTCCCGGGCCCTGAAGTCGCCACCTTTGACGGTATCGTAGAACAGCCGCCAGATGCTGTCGCCTTCGTTGGTGTAATTCTTGGCGGCATTGATGCCTCCCTGCGCGGCGATGCTGTGCGCACGGCGGGGCGAGTCCTGGATGCAGAATGTTTTGACGTTGTATCCCAATTCAGCCAGGGAAGCGGATGCAGACCCGCCGGCCAGACCGGTGCCGACGACAATGATGTCATATTTGCGTTTGTTGGCCGGATTGACCAGCTTTAATTCAAAACGATAACGGTCCCACTTGTCCGCTAAGGAACCGGCGGGTATCTTTCCATCGAGCGGCATGCAAAACCTCCTTAGACAATGGCCAGGTAGATTGGCAAAAAACCGAAGCCCAGCCCGACAACCAGACTGAAAGCGATACCGGCCCCCCTGATAAACGGCATATACTTCGGGTGGTTGACACCTAACGTCTGAAAAGCGCTCCAGAAGCCGTGGCTGACGTGTATGGCCGCGACAACCACTGCCAGGACATACAGCAGAACATAGACAGGATCGGAAAAGGCCTTGGAGAGGATGTCATAGATTGTGGTGCCGGATTTATCGACGAAGTGAAAGTTGATCAGGTGGAAAACGACGAACGCCAGGATAATCAGGCCGGAGTAAGGCATGGTCCGGGAGCCGATCGTGCGGCCGCCGCCGGCTTTATTGACAGCATAGCGATCGGGTCGGGAGACGAAATTCTGATAAAAGAGAAGCAGGCCGGTGGCAACATGCAGGATGGCAAACGTGAGCAGACCCAATTCGGATATCGTGACCAGGGGGCCGAGGCTGTGAAGATGCTCGGCGTAGGCATTGAAGGCGTCTCTGCCACCGTAAATAAATAGGTTACCGGCAAGGTGGGTTGTCAGAAAGACACAAAATCCGAGGCCGGTAACGGCCATCATCCATTTCTTACCGATCGAAGATGCAAATGTCTGCACAAACCAGTTCATGCACGCCTCCGTTTCAATCTTTCTCTCTGCATTTGAGCAAAGTATTTTCTTTAAAGGCTGCCCCTGTTTCTGTCAACCCATTTTTTTCAACCACCAGTTGTCATATGGCGTCTTCAGGATATCAGCGGCCAGCAATCGCGCCGCGTCCGTTTGGAGTCGGCCGATGATTGGTGGAAGCCATTTTTCAGGTGGTTTGTATCCGATGTCGGCCAAGGTTTTAAGGTCAATAATCAGTGCCAGCTGGTCTGCGTCACGGGCGAGTTTGGCTTCCGCGGTCTGGTTGACCTCGAATTCATTTATAAGATCTTCCAGGACCGTACCAAACGGCAATCCCTCGACGGTGTCCCTGAGAGCCTTGTCGGCATCCGCGCGAACATAATCTTTGTGTACCGTATTCAGATCGCCGATACGGGATTCGCTCAAATCGTGTACCAGGCACATGCTGATCAACCGAGGTCCATCAATATCGGGGACAATGTTGGCCAGGACAAAGGCAATAAATGCCGAACTGTATGAATGTTCGGCCACGGACTCGTTCCCTGCCCCGAGGAATTGGAATCCGGAACGGGGAATTTCTTTCAATAGATTGGCTTGAAATAATAAATCTGCGATATTACTCATAAATTTCTCCTAATTCTTCCTGAATCCATAGCTCCTGTTTATTTGATTGCCATGGTCAGTGATTTCTGTTTGCGCAGGTTTTTCCAACCGCCCTGAAATTATTGAAATTAATATGAATATAGCTAAAAATCAACAAGCGCGTCGTCAATATGAAGGTTTTATCAGTCAATCGCTGATTCGGTAAATTGACTGCCGTTAAAATTATATAATATTTTCTAATATGATAATAACCTTGATGAGATTTGGCATTATTCTTGCCATTGAATTCGAGCCATTCAAGCGGACCGTCACAATCAAAGGGTACGACTGGCTCCGTTCTGCTTTCCGGCAATGGAAAAAATCACGATAACCGATACGGTCGTTAAAAATTATGAATCCACGATGAAATATACGGGCGAACTCCCCAAACCCTCAAATATCTTGACACTGAGGACATAACATTTTAAATTAGTAAAATTTTTTATCACGTCGACCTCGCACAAGCCGACAAATTAAATACTCGCTCGTTCATCGCCCACAGCCCAAACCCGCGGAGATTCTCAATGGTGCAATCCGATCTCGACATCATCCACATTTTTCTGAATGCCGGTCTGGTGGTTCAGTTGGTGCTGGTTTTGCTTCTGTTTTTTTCAATCACGTCATGGGCGATTATTCTCATAAAAATCCGTTACATCGGTCGGGCATTCAGAGAATCGGCCCAATTTATCGATTTTTTCTGGAAAAGCAAAGACTTGTCAAATGCGTTCGTTAAGGCCAAACAACTGGATGCCAGCCCAATCGCACGAATATTCCGCATGGGCTACCTGGAACTCAAAAAAATCAGCCAATCGGGGGGCTCAGCATCAACAGCCGCACCGCAATCCGCCGACTCTCAGTCACTGGGGACGCAGTTCACGGGCACGGACAATATCAAACGCTCCTTGCGCCGGGCAATGAACACGGAAATGACGCGCCTCACACAGATGGTGCCTTTCCTGGCGACGACCGGTAATACGACCCCGTTCATCGGTTTATTCGGCACTGTCTGGGGAATCATGCACTCGTTTCGCAGCCTCGGCCTCAAGGGCTCCGCTAATCTCGCCGTTGTTGCTCCGGGAATCTCAGAGGCACTGATTGCAACAGCGGCCGGTCTGGCGGTAGCCATACCGGCCGTTATCGCCTTCAACTACTTTAACCAGAAAATCAGGGTCATCGAAACCGAGTTGCTGAGTTTTTCAGCCGATTTCCTGAATATCGTCGAAAGGGATATTTTGCGAATCGAAAGGAGAAAACGTTGACATCCGGCGACAACAGAAACAGTTTCATGTCAGAGATCAACGTTACCCCGTTTGTCGATGTCATGCTGGTGCTTTTGATCATATTCATGGTGACGGCGCCGATGATGACTCAGGGGGTCGATGTCTCTCTGCCGCAGGCGACCTCCGAGGCATTGCCGTCGGATACCGAGCAGCTTATGGTCTCGGTCGATAACCAGGAACGGGTCTTTATAAATGATATCCAGGTATCAGTGGACGAACTCAACGACAAATTAAAAAGAATTTTAGGAGGCCGAGAAGGACGCCAGGTCTATTTGAAGGCGGATAAGGATATCTCCTACGGTACCGTGGTTCGGATCATGTCCGAAATAAAACTGGCCGGCGTGGAGAAACTGGGAATGGTGACCCTTCCGCCTGCCGAGAATAACAGCAATAAAAAACAATAACCGCGACAATGAAAAATGAAAAAGGAAGCGGCCCATACTTCCGCCAAAAGGATAACCGGAACCGAGTTGGAAAACCGCAGTCTGATCTATTTCATAGCGATATCGGCGGTTCTCCATCTCATGTTGATAGCAGGTATAATTTTAGTGCCGGCATTGGCACCGGCTAAAAGATACATACCGACGGTAGTAGATGTCAGCCTCGTTTCTCTTCCGGCCCAGGGCAGTGAACCGGTCGAAACCGTTGTTTCCGAAGAACCGGAGATCCAGGCGGCTGTTCCGGAGAAAGTGGAGGTTAAACCGGAACCGGTAAAACCGCCACCACCACCGCCCAAACCGGTGGAAAAAGTTTCGATTGAACCAGTGCCGAAGACATCGAAGAAGGTCAAGGAATCCCTGAAGCACAAAACCTTCAAACCTTCTGAAGTTGTCAAAGAATCTGTAACCAAGCTTGCAAAGGAAGTTGATGAACAACGCCACCCGACTCTGGAAGATACCCTTAAGCGGTTGAAGCGAGAAGTTGCGCGAGAAGACAAAAAACCTCGCTCCGGCAGATCCGGCCCGGTGGGTACCCCATCCGGCCGGCCGGGTGGATCGGGGTTGACTTCCGCACAAGAACGGGATCGCGTCCGGATCTATCAAGCTGAAATTGCGTACCAAGTACAAAAAAACTGGGCATTTTCAGAACAACTGGCCGGTGGCAGGACCGATATTGAGGCAGCCTTGGGAATCAAAATCATGCCCGATGGTGAAATCACAGACATTTGGTTTGATCAACGATCCGGAAACAGACATCTGGATGAATCCGCATATCGGGCCATCGTGAAATCGAATCCGCTGCCGCCGCTTCCCCAAGGATTGTTCGGATCCCAATATACCATAGGGCTCCGGTTCGGACCGGGTGGCATCAAATAGGAACGGACCCTATATAGACAGTCATATCTTCAAGGAATCAAAAGAATGCTCAAATCGGTTATCAACTTATTAAAGGGGACACTCGTCCTCATTCTTCTTTTACCGGCGACGTCGTTTGGACAATACGAATACATCGACATCAACAAACCGTTCTTGCGCAAAATCCCCATGGCCATCCCGGAATTTTCCCGCCTCAGTGAGGCCGCAACGGATGAGCCCCCCCTTAAACAAGCGACTGAAATACTCACCAAAGCACTTGATTTTACCGGTTATTTCAACTTGTTGGATCCCGGAGCGTTTCTTCTGGAGCCTGGCAATCCCATCCTAACGGCCGAACAAATCAATTTTCAAAACTGGACCACTATCGGGGCCGAATTGCTGGTGACGGGCGGTCTTTCCCAAAAAGGCTCACTCATCGACATTGAAATGCGGCTGTTCGACACATTTACAGGCAAGAGGATCGTCGGCAAACGCTACCACGGCACCGTAAACGATCTGCGGCGCATCATTCTTCGATTCTGCACCGAAGTTATTTTTCAGCTCACCGGTCAGCGCGGCGTGTTCGACAGTAATATCGCTTTTGTTTCAAACGGCAGCGGCAACAAAGAGATCTATCTTTGTGATTTCGACGGCATCAACGTGGCACAATTTACGCGCCACGACTCCATCAGCATGTTCCCGGCCTGGTCATCGGATGGCAAATGGATCGCCTATACGGCTTACGTCAACAACAAACCGGATATTTTAATACGCAGCAAAAGCGGCAAAGAAAAAGCAGTCATTTCCGAAAAAGGGATCAACATTGCGCCGGCCTGGGTTCCGGGCCAGTTCACCCTTGCGGCAACCCTTTCCTTCTCCGGCAACCAGGAAATTTATCTGTTGACTGGGGCAGGGAAAATTATTAAAAAGATTACCAACAGCTGGGCCAGTGATTTATCCCCGAGTTGGTCGCCGGACGGCAAAAAGATGGCATTTGTATCAAACAGAACCGGTGCGCCGCAAATATATATTCAGGACGTCGGCTCCGGTCGAGAAGAACGCCTGACCTTCGAGGGAAATTATAACACCCAACCGAACTGGTCGCCAACCGGAGATCGCATTGCATATTCTTCCATGACCGGTGGCCAGAATAATATTTTCGTCGTCGACCTGAAAAGAAGGGAACCGGTGCAGTTAACGCAGGATGCCGGCAACAACGAATCCCCTTCCTGGTCGCCGGATGGAAGTTTGATCGTTTTTAGTTCAACACGTGAAGGTCCATCGAGAATTCACGTTATGACGGCCTTCGGAACGGATCAGAGAAGATTGCTCTCCATGCCAGGTGAGCAATCCAGTCCGAGTTGGTCGCCGAATTTGAGTCCAAACTGAGTTTTGTTGAAACCTGAAAGGAGGAAAAAACATGCGAAGGAAATTATGGATTCTTCTGGCACTGTTCCTGGTATTACCGGGCTTGCTGGGAACGGTATCATGTGCGAAAAAAACAATTACGAAGGAGGAACCCGCTCCGGCACCAGCTCCGGCACCCGCTCCGCCGCCACCGCCGCCCCCTCCGGCTGACGATTCTGCCGAACGGGCATTAGAAGCGGCCAAGAACCTGTTCCAGAGCGAAAGCGTTTACTTCGCTTTTGACAAATCGGTTCTGGATGGTATCGCCCAGGCGACCCTGAATAGCAAAGCCGCATTTTTAAAAGCCAATCCGGACATCTACTTTACCATCGAGGGTCATTGCGACGATCGCGGAACCAATGAGTACAACCTTGCTCTGGGTGACCGTCGTGCCGAGAGCACCAAATCGTTCCTGATTGATTTGGGCGTCGAAGCTTACCGTATTTCCACGGTCAGCTACGGAGAAGAGCGCCCGGTCTGTATGGAACAAACCGAGGAATGCTGGGCCAAGAACCGGCGGGCTCAATTCGTCATCAATTAAATGGTTGCTTCATTGCACCCAGCGTGGTGCGTTCCGGTATCGCACCGCGCGCTTAAAAGAAAATTGGATCGAACAATTTCCGTCCTGCGAAATTCGTTTCATTACCGGCGGTTTCTTTTCGCCGGCAATGACGGGAAGATGCAGCGGACAGTTTGATTCGGAAGACTAATGAAAGCGGCAAGCGGTCGAACATCAGCCGCTTGCCGCTTTCGTTCGTACTGCCATTTGGAAAAACGTGGGCGAACCTTTCCCTTACCGACCACCATTTTTGATCTACCGGATGACCGCCATGAAACTTCAGCCGTTTAGCACACTCATTATTTCCATGGCCCTTGTTGCCGGCTGTGCCGCTCGCAGTGACGTCATTGTTCTCGACGACCGCCTGGCAACCATTGAGGGGCAAGTAGAGCGCGAGAAATCCCGAGTCGAACAATACGGCCAAGCCGTGGATGCCAAGGAGCAAAGCCTTCGCACCCAAACCGCAAGCTTGAGGGTTGACATTGAATCCCTGCGTGAGCAAATCGGTGTCATTACCGGCCGGCTCGAAGAAATCGAGCATCTGGTCAGGGAAGACCGCAAGACCCTTGATGATGCCGGCAAAACCAGTGCGACGGAACTCGACCAGCTGCAAGAAAATATAAAGCTGTACGATAATCGTATATCCCGCATTGAGCAGTACCTCGACCTGGGTACCGTGAGCGCACCCATGGTGACAAAACAAGATCAGCCTAAAATGCCGTCGGCGGATGCAGACCGACCGAGCGGGTCCGACCATGAGATGTACAGCCGGGCCAAGCAGGCGTTTGATTCCGGCAATTTAGATACCGCGCGTGAAGGCTTCCAGGAGATGCTCAAGCGTTATCCTCAATCCAATAACGCCGACAACGCCCAGTTCTGGATCGGCGAGATATACTACCAGGAAAAGTGGTACGAAAAAGCCATCGTCGAATACCAAAAAGTTATTGAAAACTATCCGAAAGGCAATAAAGTCACTTCGGCGCTTTTAAAACAGGGCTATGCTTTTCTGAACATCGGGGACAAATCCAATGCCAGGATTATTCTGAAAGAGTTGATCAATAAATTCCCCGATTCTAACGAGGCTCAGATCGCCAGCCGAAAACTGAGTCAGATTAAATAGCAGATACACTACGCCTCCTCCTGCTTTTCGACGCAACCGCTACCAATTCTATTGTGCGGTGCCCGGGAGAATGAAACCCTAAATGATCGTAAACAAAACGGCATTTAAAAAGGACGTTTACATCTCAACATGGGAAGCGATAATAAATGGGATCTCTATTTACATATTGCAGTAACAATCAGATGTATAAATACCTATCCCGTTTTGTTTACGATCATTTAGGGTGAAAGTTATCGGCATAGACCCCGGCTTGTCTTCAAC
The DNA here is from genome assembly GCA_963825595.1 of uncultured delta proteobacterium. Taxonomy (GTDB): domain Bacteria; phylum Desulfobacterota; class Desulfobacteria; order Desulfobacterales; family SG8-13; genus JARFQH01. Next base: position 131,236 of record CAWGUE010000024.1, read on the forward strand.
CGGTATCGGGATTGTACGGGGGACGGGTATCCATGTTGACGGTTTTTCATACGGCAGTGTCAATACCGACAAGGACACGCCGCTTCCCGGCCGGCTGAGGAGGATCTACACAAAGATCTCTTCCCTGTTGGAGTGTGAAAAACCAGATCTGATGGTCATTGAGGATATTTTTTCACTCCAACAGTATCCTAAATCCGGTATCGTTCTGGGCCAGGTCTCGGGAGTGATACTTCTCGCCGCAGAGCAACTCGGTGTGACGACCCGTGAAGTGCCGGTCCGAGAAGCCAAACAGGTTCTGACCGGTAACGGCAACGCGTCTAAGGTTCAGCTCGAAAAATCGGTGCGACACCAGCTGAAACTTTCGTCCCCGATCCGGCCCCTGCATGCCTCCGACGCCCTTGGCCTTGCTCTGATCGGCCTATACCGCCACGGCCGTTGAGGTCTTTTCTTGCCTTTCTAAGAAAAAGCGGTTGGCAACCCAAAGCTATAAGCTGTCTCAAAATTAGGATTTTCGGTCGAGATCAAGGCGAGACCGAGGATCCCCGCTGTGCGGGACTTCCCGTCTGATCGAGTCTTTTTTGTGGGTCGCAACCCGCAGGCATACTCACGTATGTCGAGGACTTGAGACAAGGGCTCAACGGTCAGACTTGCCCGCCCGCCTGAGGCGGGTAAACCCATGGCGGATCGGGCGAAAAGACTTTTTTGAGATGACTTCTAAAACATGCGCGAATTACTCTGCAATCTGAAGCCATGATCGGTTACCTGGAAGGAAATCTTTTAAAAATCGGACCGGACCGGATTCTACTTCTGGTGAATCAGGTGGGCTACGAAGTTCTCTTGCCGGCCTATGCCCTTGAACATATAAATGAAAACGGCATGGGGGATCCGCTGGCTCTGTATATCTATTTCCAACAGACCGAAAGACAACCAAAACCAGTGTTGATTGGCTTTAAGAGCGAAGATGAAAAAGATTTCTTTCAGCATTTCATATCTGTCGGAGATATCGGTCCCCTCAAAGCAGTCAAAGCCATGACAATACCGGTCGGCGACATCGCCCGGGCCATTGAGGCCAAAGACCATGCTGCTTTAAAAAATCTCAAAGGAATTGGCGAACGAACCGCCCAAAAGATAATTGCCGCACTGTCGGGCAAAATGGATCGGTTCGCCCTGCCGGTCGAATCCGTCGATAGACCACCATCAATTACCGAAGAAACCTTTGAAACGGTCATTGAGGTTCTGGTTTCCCGGCTTGGACACAAAATATCGGATGCCCGGCGAATGGTCAAAGAAGCCCTTGAACGAAATCCTTCACTCAAAACACCCGAAGAACTGTTCGATGAAGTCTATCGGGGAGAATCGCGCCCCTGAGCCTCAATACTTCATGAATAACATGCAGCCAAGCTATAATTAGTTATGAAATTACGAGATAACCATGTCAGATGATGTCATTAAATATTCTTCGGAAAATCGAGAAATCGTCTCCGGAGAGTGCCTCACGACTGATGTCGAATCGGACATTCTTTCTCTACGGCCCAGCTGTTTTGCCGACTACGTGGGGCAAAAAGAAATCGTGGAAACGCTGAAGATCGCGGTCGAAGCCGCTCAAATGCGAAACGAACCGATCGATCATATACTCTTTCACGGTCCTCCAGGGCTGGGGAAAACGACCCTGGCACACATCATTGCCAATGAAATGGGTGGCAATCTGACGGTCACCTCGGGGCCGGCCCTGGAAAAGGGCGGAGACCTCATCGGCATACTCACGCATCTCGAAGACGGTGATGTTCTGTTTGTAGACGAAGTCCACCGGATACCACGGGTCGTAGAAGAATTACTTTACCCGGCAATGGAAGATTTCGCCATCGATTTCGTTTTCGACAAGGGGGTCCATGCCAGAAGCCACAGGTTTCGTCTCAAACGCTTTACCCTTATCGGTGCAACGACACGCATTGGACTGATCTCGTCACCGCTGCGGGATCGATTCGGCATTTTCCGTAGCCTCGAATTCTACAGCGCAGCCGAATTGATCCGAATTTCATTGCGATCTTCAGCCTTGCTCAAGGTTCATCTGGATGATTCCGGCGCCGCCGAGCTGGCACGGCGCTCACGGGGAACGCCACGGATCGTCAACCGGCTTCTCAAGCGTGTCAGGGATTACGCCCAGGTGCGGGAAGACGGGGCCATAAAGCATCAAACGGTAGTAGCCGCCCTGGCACTGGAAGGTGTCGATGAAAAAGGTTTAACGGATCTCGATCGGCGATTTATCAGAACCATTATTGAATTTTACAACGGTGGGCCGGTTGGGATCGAAGCCATTGCCGCCACACTTCAGGAAGAAACCGATACCCTGGTGGATGTTGTCGAACCATACCTGCTCAAGGCCGGGTTTATTACCCGCACGTCTTCCGGGAGAAAAGCGACCGATTCAGCCTACCATCACCTGAATTTCAAAACACAAAAGAAGTTGTTTTAGAGGTGGTTTCAAACTTCAGATCTCGCACAAATGCAGGGCATGAGGAGACGAAAAAACGAAGCATACACAGGCGTATGGTCCCAGTGTCGGAGGGCCCCCTGAAGCCGACTCATGCGGGCCAGAATGCCGTGACCTGTCCGCCCGCCTGAGGCGGGTAAACCTTTGGTGGATTGGATGGGGTATTGAAACCCCTTCTAACCAAAGTTGATTAATTGTCGAGGTTATATTCACCTCTCTAACAAATATCGACAATCCCAGTCGGTTTTATTATGCCGGTCATTACCCTGTTGACAGACTTCGGCGACCAGGATGCCTATGTGGCGATCATGAAGGGAGTGATCCTTACGATCAATCCATGGGCCACCATCGTCGATATCACCCACGGCATTGGCCCCCAGGATGTACGCAGGGCAGCGTATCTCATGCCGGCCACATTCAGGTTCTTTCCTCGTGAAACCGTTCATATCGTCGTCGTCGACCCGGGTGTCGGCAGCTCTCGAGCAATCATTGCTCTGCGTACGCAAGGTCACACGTTCCTGGCACCGGACAACGGCGTTCTATCTCTTCTGTTGGCGGACAACCAAGTCGAGGCAGTATATCGGGTGGAAAATCCTGAATATTTTTTGGATCCCGTCAGCAATACATTTCATGGTCGCGATATATTTGCACCCGTCGGGGCTCACCTCGCACTCGGCCTGCCTTTCAACCGTCTCGGACCTCCGCTTGACCATTCAGCTCTTGAGCAACTCGATCTGCCCCAACCCCGAATATCAGCCGATGGCGCCCTTCTGGGTGCTGTCATTGACGTCGACCGGTACGGCAATCTAATCACAAACCTTGATTGGAACACCATAAAATGGCATTATCCTGAAGTCGGGGGAGAAAGACTCCGGTTCAAAATTGGTAAACACAGTATTACAGGACTTTGCCGAACCTATGACGACGTCGGGCCGAAAAAACCTTTGGTGCTGGTCGGCAGCCGTGGTTGGCTCGAAATTTCAGTAAATCGGGGCAGCGCCGCCGAGTTGCTTGCGGCGAAAGTAGATACCCCGGTGACCGTCAGGTTGATTAACCCGCCAAGTTGATGAGGGTATGCACATGAGCAAATGGATAAAAGACTACAATTCACAAAATCCGCCAAAAGGATCCCGAGGCGACCGCCGATGGACGTTGGTTTTTATCGGCGGTCGCAGCAAAACGATCGCTTTTAATCACCTCAAAGCCGCAGTTATTATCACGGCCCTCATCATTCTGGCTCTGGCCGGTATTTCGTTCGGTTTGGGCTACCTCTACCGAGAGGCAGTGGTGGACATCCGCTCCCTTAAAGAAAAGCTCGAAAACGTGAACCAGAGCGTGATCTCTCTGCGGGACGAGAAAGATGTCCTGATGGCAAAGCTGGTTATGGCAGAATCACGGGTCGGCGGAACACTCGCCAGAAACGACAAAAAACGTCCCGACCTTTCGTCCGAAAAGCCTCTATCCGAAATACCCACGAACACCGCACCCGAGCTGTCGTCCGCCTCGAGATCGTCGGAGGAAGATCCGGCGTCCCCGGAAGCCGGAAATGATTCTGCCGTTTACCACAAGGTTGAAACCGGTGATTCGCTCTATTTAATCAGCATGAGTTATGGTGTCTCAGTCAACTTGCTGCGCCAGTATAATGATATGAAAGAAAGCAGCATGATCCACCCCGGCCAAATGCTTGTGATCAAACCCGGCACCGGGTCAGAAACCGTTGCCGCAGCGCGGGCGGCTCCCGCCCCAAAACCGGCAGCCCCGAAACCGGAACCCAAACCGGAGCCGAAACCGGAGCCGAAACCGGTCGCCCAGGAATCCGAACGGAAGATGAATGTGGATGCCGAAAAAATGAACACAGTTATCGATCCGGGTGCCAAGCTGCTGAGGGTAGAGTACGTTCTGCGTAATAAGGGAGATAAGACCCAACCAATAAACGGATATACGGTGGTTATTCTGAAGAATGAAGACAAGGACTCAGATCGTTGGCTGGTGCTGCCGGCGGTGCCGCTGGAATCCGGCAGACCGAAGGGATCTGAAGGGTATTCATTTTCGATTTACAATTACCGCACCATTCGATTCAAGATCAGTAATCCGATTGACACCGAGCGGTTCACGCAAGCCGTTGTGTACGTATTCACCCCTGCAGGTGATTTGGTGCTGGAAAAGCAGTTTGCCGTCAGTGTCAAAGGCGCGGGGAATTCTTCATCTACGTGAAAAAGGGGCCGGTGTCTACAGATGGTTTAAAACCTTAGGTTACGCCCAAGTGCAAGGCGCAGACCGACGCAAAAACGCAGCATACCTGGGCGGATGTTTTCAGTGTCAGAGAGCCCCCTAACACTGACCAAGGAGGCCCACAACGCCGCAACTTGTCCGCCCGCCTGAGGCGGGTAAACCTTTGGTGGATTGGGTGTCAGATGGGGTTTTGATACCACTTCTAACTGTTTCGGCGGACACATCCCCAGACCCGCATAATTTATGATTTCAAGACGTTAAAATTTGTGTGTCCATAACACTTCAGAGCCCGCTTCAACCATCGGCTGTTTGACAATAAAGCGAAAGAGCTTTCTTTCGATGCCGGCCGGTTGTCAGCTCTCGGCCTGCCAACGAAACTGCGTGCGGACCGGGAAGTGATCTGAAGGATAGACGCCATTAAATTTCGAGCGGATCACGTCGCAAGCGATAGGCGCAATGTTGCCACGATAGAGGATCCAATCAATGCAATCGCCGGTTGATTCACCGCTGAATCCATGAAATGTCCCCGGGTAGGGCTCATCAAAAACGTTCTTTAGCGTCAACCCGGTTTTTTCGATTCCTGTCCCACTGCCGGTTAGAATCCGGTAGCAATCGCTGTCAGGAGACGCATTGAAATCTCCCATTAAAATGACCGGCCATGCAGATGGCAACCGGGATATCTGGTCCAGGATAATTTTGGCGGACTTGCGCTGCACCGGTGGCTCGAAATCAAAATGGGTGTCGATGCAAATCAACCGCATCTGATCTCTCTCGAATAAACCGATAGTGCATTGACGCGGCCAGCGACTGTCGCTGAATCGACTCGGCACTTCGGGTGTGGGACTCAGGTAGAGGTGTTTTTGGCTGACGCATTGCCACTGGTTACTGAAAAAGAGGACGTTATTCTGCCAGGCCCGTGGGGCAGGATTCCTCTTGCCGATATATGCATACCCCGCCAAGTGGCCGGCGATAAAATCAACCTGAAAATCATTGGCTTCCTGCAGCCCGATGAAATCCACCATGTGAGACCGAAGGAAAGCGGCAACCCCCTTTTTCCTGCTCATCCAACTGTTGGCCCCGTCATCGGCAAGTCCGAACCTCAGATTGAGGGATATTACCGTAAACGTATCGGTCACTGACCCCTTACCTTTACTTGTTCACAAGGTATATGCAATCAAGATCATTTGTCCCTCGGCTCAATCACTCCGGTACGCGAGTCGGATCGATGGGCACACATCTTTTCGATAAGCGAACTGAAATCGAGCCGCAGGGATGAAAAGTTGTCGAAGGTGACATCTTCAAACGGTAAGCCAAAATGCTGTTTGATGATGCTGAAAATTTCAAGATAATTTAGCAGAATCCGCCGTTCCCATACCAGACCGAGACGTGAGGCGACGGCGATTATGGCGGTCTTGGTGCCTTCGATTTCCAGAAAATCCCCGAAAGGCATGGCGTCGAGGCACAGATGGGTAGCATTCAGATCGAAGGTCTCCCGCCATTTTTCATAGATCTGCTGCCGACGGAACCCGAGTTTTTCCAGAATCTGTCCCATCATACTAAAGTCGCTGACAATCACTTCATACTCATTGTGGATTTTAAACTGATTATCTGTCTTTGGTGGTTTTGCCTTGAAGGTGAGCGTCGCGCGATCATCCTGGCGCAAACGCAATAGTGTTGCATTCTCGGCAAGGCTGCCGTTGGCATCGTCGAAACGGAAGTTGGTTTCAAACACCCTACCCCGGCTGATCGCGCCGGTTCCGTTAATTAGCCGGCGCAAACCATCGATATCCGCCAGCCGGAATTTGACTTCAACTTCCACGGATTCCTCTTTTCTTGCCACGGATTTCTTCCTGTCGATATTCTGAATATTTAGAAATGTAAGGTGTGGTTGATAATTTGACGCCAATGAGAACCCAGTCTGATGCGTCGCGGGATTCAGGTCTTCATCCCGGCCATTGCGCACCGGAGTCCGTTTGATGATCGCTCACGGGAATGTTGCGGGTTTTATTGTCACATATTCTATCTCAAACATCAATCGGACATTCAATAAACACTTCACGGCGCCCCCCACGCTGCCTTGCAGTATAAATTCACTATTTACTTTATCGAAAATCTATGCACACTGATATTATTTAATAGAAGTGGTTTCAAAACTTTAGATCACGGTCAAGTACAAGGCGTGGGACGACAAAAAACGCAGCATACACGGGAGTATGTACTCGGTGTCAGGGGCAGGGCCCCACTGACTCTGACCGAGGAGTGGCACAACGCCGTGACTTGTCCACCCGCCTGAGGCGGGTAAACCTTTGGCGGATTGGGTGTTAGATGGGGTTTTGAAACCACTCCCAAACAAGCAAGCCGGTAGCCGAGCCTAAAGCACAATGACGACCATAGAAACATTCAACCCTGATCAGCTTGAAATCGTCAACGAAGCTGTTGGAATGGCCGAAGAACTGGTGAGTAACGACTACAAAATGTCGGCCAGCCAGTGGCTGCATCGGCGTTTCGATATCAAAACCATCACCGATCTCGACCCGGATGAAATTGTTCACGGACCGTTCGCCCAGATCATCCGTTATGAAGGCCGTCACCGCGCCCACCCACTGGGCAGCTCAACCTACGATCTGTATAAAATCTGCCTGCAAGATCACGCGATCATAGAAGTTTTGACTCAGCAGACGGATTTGCTCCTATTCCCCTTTGTACTTTATATTGTCACCCATGAGCTGATTCACATCGTTCGATTCAGCAAGTTCCTCCAGTATTTCGATGCACCTCCGGAAGAGCGGCTGGCGGAAGAAAAACGTGTGCATGCCAGAACCCACGAAATCCTAAAGCCTCTGCAGCTGAAGGGACTCCCGGAGGTCCTCCACTATTACAACGAATGGCGTATCCCATACGATAATCTTAAAAAGCCCTGAAGCCTCCCAAGTAATGGGGATAAGCGATTTCAATTATCGGAACAATGGTACTTGACAAACAGCCGGTAAATGACTACTATCCGCGCCGCTAGAGTTAGGCTAGGTTAGGTGCTGATTCAACATTCGGAGGATTTCGTCAATGCCAATTTATGAGTATGAATGTTCAAATTGCAATCGGGTTGAGGAGACGCTTCAAAAATTCTCGGACAAACCTCTTACCCGCTGCAAGCATTGTTCCGGAAAACTTCACAGACTTGTTTCCCACACGAGTTTCCGTCTTAAGGGAACCGGTTGGTATGTCACCGATTATGCCGACAAATCCCGCCCATCCTCCTCCAGCGACGCGACAGGCAACAAAAAAGAAACCACAGCCGCAGCGACCACCGGCAACACCGACTCGGTTACAAAACCGGCCACAAAATCCACCACAGAATAGACCTGTATCACTTGTAGGCTCCTACCCTTGAGGTTTGGGGATGAACAGGTACATGCAGGCATTAGCGGTGTCATTTTGACAGGGACTCTTTGACGGTATGGCAGAATCTGAAAAATAAAGACAACTATTTGGAAAAAATCTTATCACGTCACTTTACAACGAAAAAACGATGATTATTATAAATTTCGAAAAAAGGAACCTATCCAATCAAATATCATAACATTTTGTAATTATTACTTTTTTTCATAAGAGACGCATTTCAATCGATACTGCAGATCGATTTAAGGAGGGTCGTAAAAAGGCACCTCGGAACCTTAACAGTTCAATTATTAATCATTACAGCTCAAAGGAGAAGGCTTGTTATGAAACTGAGACCATTACAGGATCGCATCTTGGTGCAACGCGTTGAGGAAGAGTCAAAGACCAAGGGTGGTATCATCATACCCGATACCGCCAAAGAAAAACCGGCAGAGGGGAAAGTGTTCGCCGTCGGCAACGGAAAGGTGGGCGATGATGGCAAACGGATCGCACTGGAAGTGAAAAAAGGCGATCGGATTCTTTTCGGAAAGTATTCAGGGACTGAGGTAAAAATTGAAGGCGAAGAATATCTCATTATGCGTGAAGACGACGTCCTTGGTGTAATCGACTAATTTAAGGTGAAATGGAGGAGAATTTACAATGGCGAAGATTATCAAATATGACATGAAAGCCCGGGAAGCAATGCTGAACGGGGTTCGAACACTCGCGGATGCTGTGGTCGTCACCTTGGGACCCAAAGGCAGAAACGTCGTTATCGACAAGTCTTGGGGATCCCCAACGGTTACCAAGGACGGCGTCACCGTGGCCAAAGAGATCGAGCTGGAAGACAAGTTTGAAAACATGGGCGCTCAGATGGTCAAGGAAGTCGCCAGCAAAACCAGTGACATGGCCGGCGACGGTACGACCACTGCAACGGTCCTGGCACGTTCCATTTATGAAGAAGGTCAAAAACTGGTGGCAGCCGGCAACAACCCGATGGCCATCAAGCGCGGGATCGATATTGCTGTTGACGCCTGCGTCAAGGAGCTGCACAGGATGAGTAAGCCGACCAAAGACCAGCGCGAAATCGCCCAGGTCGGCACTATATCCGCCAATAACGATGAAACCATTGGCAACATTATTGCTGAAGCGATGAACAAAGTCGGCAAAGAAGGCGTCATCACGGTCGAAGAAGCCAAAGGCATGGAGACAACCTTGGATGTCGTTGAAGGTATGCAGTTCGATCGCGGCTACCTCTCGCCTTACTTCGTTACCGATCCCGAGAAAATGGTCGTCTCCCTGGAAGACCCCGTCATCCTTATCAACGAGAAAAAGATCAGCAGTATGAAAGACCTGCTGCCGATTCTCGAACAAGTTGCTAAAATGGGCAAGCCTCTTCTGATTATCGCCGAGGATATCGAAGGCGAAGCCTTGGCGACCTTGGTCGTCAACAAATTGAGAGGAACACTGCAGGTCGCGGCTGTCAAAGCGCCTGGGTTCGGTGACCGCAGAAAAGCCATGTTGGAAGATATCGCCATTTTGACCGGCGGTCAGGTGGCCTCCGAAGACTTGGGTATCAAGTTGGAAAACCTCTCGGTCAAAGATCTTGGCAGTGCCAAACGCATCACCATCGATAAAGACAACACGACCATCGTTGATGGTGCCGGTTCCCGTTCCGCCTCGAAGGCCGCGTCAAACAGATCCGGGCACAAATCGATGAGACAACCTCGGACTATGACCGGGAAAAGCTCCAAGAACGTTTAGCCAAGTTGATCGGCGGCGTGGCAGTCATCAACGTCGGCGCTGCAACCGAAACTGAAATGAAAGAAAAGAAAGCCCGCGTCGAAGACGCTCTCAATGCCACCCGGGCAGCTGTCGAAGAAGGCATCGTTCCCGGTGGCGGTGTGGCGTTGGTGCGTTGCCTGGCAGCCCTTGAAAAGGTTCGCGTCAAAGGCGAGCAAAAGCTTGGGGTGAAGGTTGTGATGCGAGCCATTGAAGAGCCCTTGCGACAAATCGCCAACAACGCCGGCCGTGAAGGTTCGGTCGTTATCGACAAAGTCAAAAGCGGCGACGGTGCCTTCGGCTACAACGCCGATACGGATGAGTATGTCGATCTGATCGAGGCCGGTGTCATCGATCCCACTAAAGTTGTTCGCTATGCTTTGCAAAATGCAGGCAGTGTGGCATCGCTGATGCTGACCACCGAAGCGATGGTGGCCGATAAACCTGAAGAAAAGTCTGATGCCATGGGCGGCGGTGGTGCACCCGGTGGCGGCATGGGCGGTATGGGCGGTATGGGCGGCATGGGCGGTATGATGTAACCTGTGCTGGCCTGACTGACCTTACCTATCCCTGTAACGACAAAAACCCCCCGTGCATAATCTGCACGGGGGGTTTTTCTGCTTCACCATCGACCCTCTGTTTTGCAGACAACATCCAGGCGCGATACCCTGCCGGTGTATTGAAGAGTCCCTCCACCTGTCTTCAATTTCTTGACTTTCCAGCCTAAATATTTTAAAATTATAGTAAATTCGACTTAAAAAACGTCAACTATAAAGATTCTTTATTGGAGCCTCGGATGAAAATGAAATGGAGACAGATCGGATTGACAGTGGCCGTCCTGGCGGTCGTTATGCCCGGCATTGGCGCAATTACGCTGGCTTCGGAGTCGACTGCGAGCGTTCAGGTCTCAGAGGCCGCCGGTATTGCCGGTGAGATCGTCGAGACGGAAACCGGTATCTATTATACTGTGAAAAAAGGTGACACACTCTGGGACCTGTCCAGAAAATTCTCCAATTCACCTTACCTGTGGCCGGATCTTTGGAGTGGCAATTCCCAGATCGCCAATCCGCATCGAATCTATCCCGGTGAACGGATTCAGCTTTATCGACGGGAGGATGTCGAAAAGCATGCAGGTCCACCCGTGACGACCGCTGTCGTGCCTCAACCGGTTGCGACACCGCCACCTGAAAAGGGGCAGTTGACCTTTGCAGGTATCAACCGGGTCGGTTTCATTCGTGAGACACCCGTCCCAGCCAGCGGCCGGATATTCAAAGTCCAGGGAATTCATAAAATGATCTCAACGGATGACATCGTCTATATCAGCCCGGAAAACGATCAGGATCTCAAACTCGGCCAAAGATACACAGTCTACCGCACTCTGGGACAGGTACACCACATCGATTCGGGCGAGGAGCTCGGCATCCAACATTACCTGCTGGGCACCGTCGAAATCATCCAGACCGAGCCGGAGTATGCCATTGGGCGCGTGATTAAAGCTTACGGGAACATCAAAAAAGAGGATCTGCTGATGCCCTATAAGCGGCGCTCGCCGAAAATTGCCAAAATCAGCCCCCCCCCAGGCATCATGGGGGAGGTCATCATGGCTGAAGAGCATAACAAGATTATCGGGGACAACGTTACCGCATTTATCGACAAAGGCGAAAACGACGGTATCAAACCGGGCCAGACCTTCACTGTTTTCTATCAGGATAGTGAACGGATCCATCCCCAGCAGGCCGGTGAAACGGCTCTGAAGCCGGTTACCTTCGGCGAGTTGGTGGTTCTGCATACCGAAGCCACCACCGCAACCGTCTACATCACCCAGGCCAAACAGGCGATTGTTCCGGGTGCTCGATTCTCTTCGCCAGGTCTTTAAACCGTTTATTTTAAAGCGGATATTTAGTAAACAGGAGAGATGCGCGGCTTTCCGAATTTGAGGGAGCCGCGTATTTTTTTATACGGGATCGAGCGCGATACGGATGGGCGGTGTCAATCAGGATATTTTTCTAAAAAGAGAGATGAAATCAACGCGTTAAAACTGTTCCCACGTTACCCGCAGCACTTCTTCGAAAGTTGTCGTACCCTCGAGCATCTTTTTTATCGCACTCTCCCGTAACGTGAACATCCCCTCTTCCCGCGCCCGGGTGCACAACTGTTCGACATCTGCATCAGCCCTGGTCAATTTTTTCAGGGATTCAGTGTAGGGCACGACCTCGAAGATTCCGATTCTTCCGCGATAGCCGGTGGTGCGGCATTTGATGCAGCCCTTGCCGCGATGCAGAACCACCTGTCCTTTATGGCCGATATCCAACCCCAGAGCAGCCAGTTCGGAAACATCCATTTCAAAGTCTTCTTTACAATATGGACAGATCTTCCTCACTAACCGTTGCCCCAGAATTCCCACCAGGGTCGCCTGTATCAAGAACGCGGGAACCCCCAGGTCCAACAGTCGCGTGACGGCTGAAGGAGCGTCGTTGGTATGGAGGGTCGAGAGCACCAGGTGTCCGGTAAGAGCGGCTTGAACGGCGTTTCTGGCGGTTTCGAGATCGCGCATCTCACCAATCATGATGATGTCCGGATCCTGCCTTAAAATTGTGCGGAGGATGTTGCCGAATGTTACGTCGACCGCGGAATGAACGCCGATCTGGTTGAAATCCTCGTGGATCATTTCTATGGGGTCCTCCACGGTGACGACGTTGTTCTGCGGCGTCGACAACCTGCGGAGGGTGGAATACAATGTGGTCGATTTACCGCTGCCCGTCGGTCCGCAAACCAATACGATTCCGTGCGGCATGTGAATAAACTGTTTGTAACGGGTCAAATCCGTTTCGGAGAACCCCAATTCAGCCAGATCCTGAAAAAGAATATCCGGGTCCATGACCCGCATGACCACCTTTTCGCCGAAGGCCACCGGCACGGTGGAAATTCGGATTTCCACCTCGACGCCGCCCTTGTCGGTCTTTATCCGTCCGTCCTGCGGGCGTCTTTTTTCGGCAATGTTCAAACGCGAAAGGGTCTTGATGCGGCTGATGATGGCATTGTGAACCTTTTTGGGCAGCTTGTATACCGTATGCAGAACGCCGTCGATCCGCATGCGCACCAGGAGGTGTTCCCGTTTGGGTTCCAGGTGAATGTCACTCGCCCGCTGTTCAAAAGCATAGAGCAGGATATGATTGACCGCGTTGACAATATGCTGGTCGGTGGGCGGCAAGTCTTCGTCGGACTTCAGCCGCACGTACTGCTCAAGGTTTCCCAGATCGACGGCTGGGCCTGAAAACAGATCTTCGGCGGCAGCGATGGAGCGTTTGAAACCGAAGAATTCGGTGATCAACCGTTTTACATCCGACCGGGGCGTAATCACTTCCTCGGCCTTCATGTTGGTCACCCGCCGGATGTCATCCAACACATCCAGGTTCAACGGGGTCGGGGTGGCCACCACGAGGGTATCATTCTTAACGTCCACCGGCAGAACCATGTGGTTCGCGGCAAAATTGTGCGGGATCGTGGTCGTGACCAGGTTCAAGTCCAGTTTAAGAGGATCGATCTTTTTGAACGGCACACCCCATTCCGTTGCCAGAACGGCAAAAATGGCGTCCTCGTCTACCAGGCCGCTCAGACCGTCATCCCTGGTGGCTTTAAGAGAGGCGATGACGTCAATGATGTCAACCTTTGAATTGTTGTTCGATCGACCCCTGGCCGATGAGCCCCGCCCGATGTTTCGTTCGAGCTTCTTTTTGACAGCGTCTTCTTTAGCCAGAATTTCTTTGACCTTTTCAGAAGACAGCAACTTGTGCTTGACGAGCGTTTTGCAGACATCCAGGGTAGTAAATTGGTGGCTGGTTTCCGTTTGCATGGTCACCTTGAGTGAAGATTTCAAAATCAAATGAATATCAAGTGTCTTGAGACACGTATCGCCGGCATATTAGCGAGGATACAATTATACCGAACTACGATCGAACCGTCAATTTATAGCGAATGTCAGAATTCTATCCCGAAGCTATAAGCTCCCAAAAAACGATCGACCGCAGCACAACCACAACCAAACATTTTACGGGGCATTGTAAATCAAGACGGGCCGGCGCCATGGCCTCGCCTTTTCCGGCAAGACCCGGTTTCCGGCCCGTCTGCACTGATGCTATTCACCCTGAAATATCACCCTATCATATCGGGCTTTCGCATTAGTCGATGACCTCCCGCCAACTGCGGAAGTTGATGGTCGGCGTGCCAGCCGCCTGCACCTCGTTGTTGTATACCCCACTGCCCATGGATTGCAGCCCGGTGGGTGTCCTGAAGTAGAGGTGTTCGTCTTCCACCAGGGGTGAGGTGCTCATATCACCCACCACCTTGTTCAGCAGAACGACACCATCCAGAGTGACGGCATAGATCCGCCCTTCGTTACCACCGGCCTCAAGGTGCCCTTCGCAGGGATCCTCTGTCTCGGAGGTGGAGGTGCCAAAGTATAACTGTCCGGCTGCTGCAAAGGCCGAAGCAAATATCCGGTGGCCTTCATCCAACTCGAGGAACCACTCCAGCTTGTGATTTGACGGGGTGCAATCCATCTTGTCTGAGGTGTCCGTATAAGCGAAGAAGTGATACCGCGTTGTGGACGTGTTGATGTTCTCATCGTAGTATGGGCTGTCACCGGTGCCGAAAAACACCATCACATTGTACTCGATGTCGCCGAGCGGAGTAATGTTGTTGTCCACCACGATGGCCGGCGAGGCGTAGATCGGGTGCCAGCGCTGACCGGCCGCCACCGTATTGAAGTCCTCGTCGACAAAGTCAATATTGAGCACACAGTGGGTGACCGAATTGCCGTTGGTGTTCTGCGGATCGTCGGGGATATTGATCTTGTACATCAATCCCTTGTCGGTGCCCAGGTACATACGGTCGATATACCCATTTTCATCGGAGTCCACCACCGCCGGCTGACCACTGGGTACACCGCCCCGGCCGTAATCCACCTCGGAAGCATCGATGATACCGCTACCGTCCAGGTCGACCGCATCGTCGAGCACCACCTTGTGCAGCACACTGCCGGTGGAGATGTCGATCATGTAGATCGCCGGGAACAGGGAGGCATTTTCCACCTTGCCGGTCACGAAGAACGCCACCCACTTGGCCTGGTTGGTCAGCGGATCGTGGATCCGGCCGATCTGGGCCACGGCGGGTGAGGAGCGGCTGCGGAAAAGTTCCGGTGCGGCAAACTCCCACATAAAGGTCGGGTTGTGGGGATCGGTCACATCCAGGCAAAAGACCGTATCGCCGCCATTGCCCTCGGCCGAGAGCAGCACCGTCTTCCAGGTGTCGGCCAGCCCGTTGGCGTTGGTGTCGATATAGGCGTCCGCAAGCGCTGGTGAGGCATCCACGAAAGCCTGATCATCGGCCTTGAGCAGGTTGTTCTTCAGCCGCGGCAAAAGGTTGGCCGGGATGAAGGCCCATAATTCCTGGCCGGTGCCATAGTTGGGGCAGTTGGTCGTGTATGCATCGCAATAGGATGGTTCGGTTCCCGTCTTGGGTTCCCACAGGAAGTAGCCCCGGTGCTCCTCGATGCCGGTGGTCTCCGGGTTGTCGCCGTAGCGGAACTTGCCGCCGTCAAAGGCGTGCAGCATGCCGTCGCGGGATCCTACGAACACCACGGTGTCACGGTCATCGTGAGCGGTGCGGAAGGCTTCGTATTGCTCCCGCTCCGCATCGGTCACCTGGCTGCCAAAGTACCACAAAGGAAATCCGGGCGGCACCAACACGGCCGCCGTCGAATGATCGATCGGCCCCAGCAGCCACTCTTTCTTGAGTGAGCTGTTGGGTTGGCGGTAGCCCCGCATCCACTGCACCAGCCAGTCCGCGTCGGCTTCGGTGAACAAATTGTCTCCATTGAAGTCATGAACGAAGCCCGTGGGCCACACAAAATCGTTGTTCAGCGCCAACATGGCGTTGTTCACGTTGGCGTCGCTAAACGCCACCAATGTGCTCGAAGCACTGTAATAGGAATAGCTGGCCTTGATCGGCACGTTGGCCATCGGAGCGGTCTGGAAAGTCACCGTCCATTCGCCCGTGAAGCGCTTGATCGTGCCACTGCCGTTAAAGTTACCCTGCAGGTCATCGGTAAAGCGGTCCGTGAAGGTTTCCTGGTCGTCATATATCCGCACCGTGGTGGCCGCTACAGGATGGTATGCCAGCGTGCCACTGAAAGTCCTGGTGGCGCCATCCCCCAGGATGGGGTTGCTGGACGCATCCAGAAGGGCCTCGTCTGTGACCTGAACCACGGTGATATTGGGATAGTAAATCGTCCGGCTGTCCGGGTTCATGGCCGTCAACTCCGTCCCGGCATCCCAGAGGGTCTGATCGCCGGTTAGGGTGCTGTCCGGGACCTCCGGGTCATAGAGGCGGCTGGCGGTCAAGTGGCCGCGGTTGATCCGTTCGGTCCAGGTCGGCTCCGGGGTTTCGTAGTTGCCTGCGTAAATCACGTTGGTCTGCACCACAGGCGAGCTGCGTGCGAAGAAACCGTGACTGGCCGTATCGGCGTCGATCTGAACGTCCAGCACCTCGGGTACGCAGTCCTCATCCTCGCTGATCAATTCCACCTTCCAGATCAATTGGTTGCCTGTCAGCCCCAGGCCGGCCAGGTCGATACGCCGGGACCGGTAAGTGTACTCCGGATTTCCCGGTGTCCAGCTGACAGGATCGATCACGGCACCGATGGTCTTGGCCGCATCGGATTCGTTCACCTTGTCCCAGGCCGTGACCTCGATCCAACTACCGGCCGCTCCGCCATTGGCCGACACGTAGTAAGTCGTCTGTGTTTTATCCAAACACGCACCGCCGGGCAGGTAATCCCATACATCCAAGGTCAACCCTGTGAAATAGGCGTTGGCCTCGTTGGGGACGATCGCCTCGGTCACTTCCAGCTGGGCCATGCCGCCGGTCTTGCGCTCGATCAGAAAAACCACGTCGTTGTAATCGTAATCGTTGCTCTTGGCCGGATCGTCCATGGTGGTGTCGTCGAAGCCGATGACCCACGCAAAGGGCGTCTCGTCCGGCGCGCCCACGATGGCATGGGTGGACGCTGTGCCGTTGGGCTCATCGATACACTCGGTGTTGAACCCGGGCGGATCGGATCCCGTGGGCGCCCGGAAATTGAAGCCGAAATCGTTATTCAGCCGGATCCGGGCCGCGGCGTCCATCCAGCCCTGGGTGCGCACGCCGGCGCCGCAGGCAGCCACGTAATTGTAGCAGTTCGTATCGCCCTCGCCACCGTCCTGGTAGAGACGGATCTCTCGTGCAATACCGGATGTCCCCGTACACCTGCCGTGGAGATCGTGGTCGTTCCAGTCTCGCTTGGTGAAAAAGATGTCGCCACACCAACCGCCACACCCGTTATCTCTCGCATCGAGGTAAAAAACGATTTCAGTGCCGCCGTCGATGGTCCCTAAGTACACCTTGTTGTCGTGACGGTCGATGACACCGTCGCCATTGCGGTCGGTCATGCCGTCGAGAATGCCGTCTCTAGGGCGTCGTCGTTGATGTTGCCATAAATTTCGTGCTTGACACCGTTTTTGCCCTCGCTGGCAAATATCCAGCCGAAGTCGGACTGTTTGAACCCGGCGCCCTCGTACAGGAAGGTCACGTACACGTCCTGCTTGAAAGGAATGATGATGCTGTCGGGGTCGATGCCCTGGTTACCGGTGTTCAACGTGAAATTCCCGCTCACGGCATCGACATCGACGTTCACACGGCTGAAATCAGCCGGGTCGAAACCGCTGGAGTAATCGACAGACACATCAGTGGCGCACCCGTTGATGACGGGCACCGTGTCGAAAGTGAAGGTCATGTCCTGATCGACGTTGTCGATCTGGATCGCCAGGTCGCTGGAAGTAAATCCACCGGTCCCGGTCCACCCCTGGAATTGATTCTGGTCGTCCGGCAAGGCCGTTACCACGCTCGAACTACCGTTCCAATCGACGATCTCCTGGTACTCGACGGGAAAGCTCGTACCACCGACCTCAACGTCGCCGAAGTTGCCCCCGTTGAAGGTCAGCGTGAACTTGTCGATCTCGAAATTGCCCGTGAAGTTCAAATTCTCGATAACATGAATCGCTTGTAGATTCGGGTCGGTCCCCATTACCGTTCCGTCGGCGTCGTTGACCCATTCCAGGAAGTGATAGTGCACGTCCGCAACACCGGTGACGACCGTCGAATTGTAGCCCCACTTGACGTTCTGGACAATCGTGTCCGCCGTGGTGCTGCCGTCGTCCAGGGTACCGTCGGGCCCGGCCTGAAATGTCACTGTGAAGGTTTTCAGGTCGAATGTGGCGATAACCGTCTGGTCGCCGTTCATGGTCACCACACCGCCGACGACGTTGGGGCTCCAGCCCACAAATTCAGTCGATGCCGCATCGGGAGTTGCCGTAACGGACACGGTGTCGCCCCAGAGATACGGATGGGGCCCGATATCAGGGGTGACTGTCCCAAACGCACCGGGTTCCAGAAAACTGACCTGCATATTCAGGGTGACCGCCTGTTTATCAAATGTTGCGGTGACGGACTTGTTGCCGTCAATGGTGATCGTAGTTGGATTGGCCGTGTCCGTTATATCGCCACTCCATCCACTAAAAATCTCTCCAAGGCCGGCAGTCGCCGTCAAAGGAACAACCGTACCAAGGTCATATGATGTCGTACCTGCCGGAGTAACTGTACTCCCGCCAAATGGACTGACGACGGTTAGGGTCAACGTCGCATCGTTGTCGGCAATGGTTACCGTGGCCGAATTGGTTCCACCAATGGTGATGCCGCTGGTGCTGCTGGACACCGAATCCAGCGTCACCACGACCGTTTCGTCGCCTTCCACCACCGTGTCATTGGTTACCGTAACATCGATGAAGGCGCTATTCGAGCCGGCCGGGATCGTCACGCTGGTGCCGATCGCCGCAAAGTCAGTCCCGTTGGTCGCCGTGCCGCTCACGGTCATGTCGATCACCGTGTCGGTGGTGCTGGTAAGCCCGGCTCCCAGGCTCACCGTAAACAACCCATTGTCACTGGGCTCGGCCGCGGAAGCATCGGTTGCGGAAATACTCACCGTCGTCGCATCGTCATCGGCGATGGTTACCGTGTCGCTGATCGTTGTGCCAAGACCGATACTACCGTTGCTGGTGCCCGTCAGGGTCAGAATGACTGCCTCGGCGCCTTCGATCAAACTGTCGTCGATGACCGTCACATCAATGGTTGCTGTGGTCGAGTTGGCCGGAATATCGATACTGCCTGCAAGCGCAGCGTAGTCGGAACCTCCTGTTGCACTGCCGGTTATCGTGTAACTAATTGTGGTGGCAGTAGAGCTCAAGTTGGACATCGTCACCGTAAACTGCCCATTGTTGCCACTTGGCTCAGCCGCCGATGCGTCATTAGCACTGATAACAACATCACCCGTATCGTTGTCGGTGATCGTTCCGGTGCCCGTGTCGCTGTCATCCACCTGGGCGTTGGACGCCGTTAAGGTCACCGTAAAGGTTTCACTGCCCTCCAAAACCGCATCGTCAGTGGTGGCCACAGTAAACTGCTGGGTCTCTCCGACCGTGCCGGTAAAGTTCAGCACCTGGGCCGTGTGATTGAAGTCACCAGCGGCGGTGGTGACATCCGTGTAGCCCGTGGTCACATCAAAGCCGCCCTGCACCGCGTTGTCCAGGCTGACGGTAAATAACAGTCCGCCGCCTTCGACGGCCGTCACATCGTCCACTGATACCGCTGCACTATCGTTGTCGGTGATCGTTCCGGTGCCCGTGTCGCTGTCATCCACCTGGGCGTTGGAGGCTGTTAAGGTCACCGTAAAGGTTTCACTGCCCTCCAGAACCGCATCGTCTGCGGTGGTCACGGTAAATTGCTGGGTCTCGCCGGCCGTGCCGGCAAAGTTCAGCACCTGGGCCGTGTGATCGAAATCACCGGCGGCGGTGGTGACATCCGTGTAGCCCGTGGTCACATCAAAGCCGCCCTGCACCGCGTTGTCCAGGCTGACGGTAAATAACAGTCCGCCGCCTTCGACGGCCGTCACATCGTCCACTGATACCGCTGCACTATCGTTGTCGGTGATCGTTCCGGTGCCCGTGTCGCTGTCATCCACCTGGGCGTTGGAGGCTGTTAAGGTCACCGTAAAGGTTTCACTGCCCTCCAAAACCGCATCGTCTGCGGTGGTCACGGTAAACTGCTGGGTCTCGCCGACTGTGCCGGCAAAATTCAGCACCTGGGCCGTGTGATCGAAATCACCGGCGGCGGTGGTGACATCCGTGTAGCCCGTGGTCACATCAAAGCCGCCCTGCACCGCGTTGTCCAGGCTGACGGTAAATAACAGTCCGCCGCCTTCGACGGCCGTCACATCGTCCACTGATACCGCTGCACTATCGTTGTCGGTGATCGTTCCGGTGCCCGTGTCGCTGTCATCCACCTGGGCGTTGGAGGCTGTTAAGGTCACCGTAAAGGTTTCACTGCCCTCCAGAACCGCATCGTCTGCGGTGGTCACGGTAAACTGCTGGGTCTCGCCGACTGTGCCGGCAAAATTCAGCACCTGGGCCGTGTGATCGAAATCACCGGCGGCGGTGGTGACATCCGTGTAGCCCGTGGTCACATCAAAGCCGCCCTGCACCGCGTTGTCCAGGCTGACGGTAAATAACAGTCCGCCGCCTTCGACGGCCGTCACATCGTCCACTGATACCGCTGCACTATCGTTGTCGGTGATCGTTCCGGTGCCCGTGTCGCTGTCATCCACCTGGGCGTTGGAGGCTGTTAAGGTCACCGTAAAGGTTTCACTGCCCTCCAAAACCGCATCGTCTGCGGTGGTCACGGTAAACTGCTGGGTCTCGCCGACTGTGCCGGCAAAATTCAGCACCTGGGCCGTGTGATCGAAATCACCGGCGGCGGTGGTGACATCCGTGTAGCCCGTGGTCACATCAAAGCCGCCCTGCACCGCGTTGTCCAGGCTGACGGTAAATAACAGTCCGCCGCCTTCGACGGCCGTCACATCGTCCACTGATACCGCTGCACTATCGTTGTCGGTGATCGTTCCGGTGCCCGTGTCGCTGTCATCCACCTGGGCGTTGGAGGCTGTTAAGGTCACCGTAAAGGTTTCACTGCCCTCCAGAACCGCATCGTCTGCGGTGGTCACGGTAAACTGCTGGGTCTCGCCGACTGTGCCGGCAAAATTCAGCACCTGGGCCGTGTGATCGAAATCACCGGCGGCGGTGGTGACATCCGTGTAGCCCGTGGTCACATCAAAGCCGCCCTGCACCGCGTTGTCCAGGCTGACGGTAAATAACAGTCCGCCGCCTTCGACGGCCGTCACATCGTCCACTGATACCGCTGCACTATCGTTGTCGGTGATCGTTCCGGTGCCCGTGTCGCTGTCATCCACCTGGGCGTTGGAGGCTGTTAAGGTCACCGTAAAGGTTTCACTGCCCTCCAGAACCGCATCGTCTGCGGTGGTCACGGTAAACTGCTGGGTCTCGCCGACTGTGCCGGCAAAATTCAGCACCTGGGCCGTGTGATCGAAATCACCGGCGGCGGTGGTGACATCCGTGTAGCCCGTGGTCACATCAAAGCCGCCCTGCACCGCGTTGTCCAGGCTGACGGTAAATAACAGTCCGCCGCCTTCGACGGCCGTCACATCGTCCACTGATACCGCTGCACTATCGTTGTCGGTGATCGTTCCGGTGCCCGTGTCGCTGTCATCCACCTGGGCGTTGGAGGCTGTTAAGGTCACCGTAAAGGTTTCACTGCCCTCCAGAACCGCATCGTCTGCGGTGGTCACGGTAAATTGCTGGGTCTCGCCGACTGTGCCGGCAAAATTCAGCACCTGGGCCGTGTGATCGAAATCACCGGCGGCGGTGGTGACATCCGTGTAGCCCGTGGTCACATCAAAGCCGCCCTGCACCGCGTTGTCCAGGCTGACGGTAAATAACAGTCCGCCGCCTTCGACGGCCGTCACATCGTCCACTGATACCGCTGCACTATCGTTGTCGGTGATCGTTCCGGTGCCCGTGTCGCTGTCATCCACCTGGGCGTTGGAGGCTGTTAAGGTCACCGTAAAGGTTTCACTGCCCTCCAGAACCGCATCGTCTGCGGTGGTCACGGTAAACTGCTGGGTCTCGCCGACTGTGCCGGCAAAATTCAGCACCTGGGCCGTGTGATCGAAATCACCGGCGGCGGTGGTGACATCCGTGTAGCCCGTGGTCACATCAAAGCCGCCCTGCACCGCGTTGTCCAGGCTGACGGTAAATAACAGTCCGCCGCCTTCGACGGCCGTCACATCGTCCACTGATACCGCTGCACTATCGTTGTCGGTGATCGTTCCGGTGCCCGTGTCGCTGTCATCCACCTGGGCGTTGGAGGCTGTTAAGGTCACCGTAAAGGTTTCACTGCCCTCCAGAACCGCATCGTCTGTGGTGGTCACGGTAAACTGCTGGGTCTCGCCGACTGTGCCGGCAAAGTTCAGCACCTGGGCCGTGTGATCGAAATCACCGGCGGCGGTGGTGACATCCGTGTAGCCCGTGGTCACATCAAAGCCGCCCTGCACCGCGTTGTCCAGGCTGACGGTAAATAACAGTCCGCCGCCTTCGACGGCCGTCACATCGTCCACTGATACCGCTGCACTATCGTTGTCGGTGATCGTTCCGGTGCCCGTGTCGCTGTCATCCACCTGGGCGTTGGACGCCGTTAAGGTCACCGTAAAGGTTTCACTGCCCTCCAGAACCGCATCGTCTGCGGTGGTCACGGTAAATTGCTGGGTCTCGCCGACTGTGCCGGCAAAATTCAGCACCTGGGCCGTGTGATCGAAATCACCGGCGGCGGTGGTGACATCCGTGTAGCCCGTGGTCACATCAAAGCCGCCCTGCACCGCGTTGTCCAGGCTGACGGTAAATAACAGTCCGCCG
Organism: uncultured delta proteobacterium; assembly: GCA_963825595.1. Lineage (GTDB taxonomy): Bacteria > Desulfobacterota > Desulfobacteria > Desulfobacterales > SG8-13 > JARFQH01. The sequence continues at coordinate 154,030 of CAWGUE010000024.1, forward strand.
CCTTCGACGGCCGTCACATCGTCCACTGATACCGCTGCACTATCGTTGTCGGTGATCGTTAGCGTTTCGCTTGTAGTGAATCCCAAACCGATGTTGGGATTGTCGGTGCCCGTCAGGGTTACTGTAACCGTTTCGTCATTCTCCAACACCAAGTCATCGAGCACCTCGATGTCGATTGTCGCCAAAGTCGCTCCGGCCGGCACCGTCATGCTGGTACCGATCAATGTAAAGTCGCTGCCACCGGTGGCCGTGCCGCCCACCGTGAAGCTCACCAGAGTGTCCGTGCTGCTTGGGTTGGACATCATCAACATGAACTGACCGTCATCCGCCGGTTCGCCCGCGGTCGGGTCACCGATGCCGATGGCGACATCGCCCAAGTCATCGTCGGCAATACTAGCCGTGTCCCGATCCGTCAGTATTGTAAGGGTGTCCATGATTGCGACACCTTTGTTGAACACAACGTTTTTTATGGCCAGATCGAAATTCTCCGGCCCCTCCACGAGAATATCATCAAGCGTGTTTACTACAACATTAACACTGAGGGTCAGATTGTTCAGAGTGAAAGCCGTATCGGGTATGGCTGAATAATCGTTATCAACCGCTGTGGCCGAACCATCTTCGGTGTAATAGACGAGATTAATGGACTGATCGGGATTCAGGTTCGGTGTCACCTGTATAACGAAATTGGACTGAATGCCTGGTTCACCGCCGTTGACTGTTTTTGTAACAGTAAGATTATAATTCGTGGCCTCCGCCGTACCGGCAAATACAAAAAGGCTTGTAGTCAGACAGAGGAAGGCGATGGTCAGCAGTCTTCCCCACGCGCTTCCCGTGGCCATCGGTTTTTGAGCTATATATCGAATATGAGGCTTCATAATGTTCCTCTCCTTCCTCTTTCCCGTTCAAATCTGGTATGTAAAGATGTCAAGATCGTGTATGTCTATAGTTGCCGGTCAAAGGATGTGATCGGGTTCAGGTCGTTGGCATTGTAATTTTTACCCGCTCCGGCGCCGGCCTGGGCCGTATAGCCGGTGATGCTCTCTCCGGTGGTATCGCCTTGCAGCAGGATCTGCACGCTGGCGCGCCCGCCGCGCGGTCCCCAGGCATCCGAGCGGATCCACACCAGGGCGTCTTCGTCGTCGTTGAACGTGCCGCCCGTGCCTGTGCCTGTGGCAACCGATTCATCGTTGTTCCACAGGTAAATCGAGTAACGGATACCGTCGATCACGGCCTCATCGATCCATACCGCCGAGGTCTTGTTACCGGGGTTCGCCGGATCCTCATAACTGCCGATGGTATCGCCGTCAGGGTCGGTGGCATCATCAGTACCGCCCGCCACCCGGTCGGCACCCAAAAAGGCAAAATCCCAGCTGGCTGTCGCTCCTGAGCGCACCAATGGCGCGTTGACCGCCACAAAGGGTTGCTCCAGCAGTTTGACCGCATGGTCGACCCCTGCTTCGGCCGTAAAAAAGTATTTCTGGTGCAAAAGCTCGTTGCCTGCGATCTGCCTTTCGAGTGTGCTGGTGCGCATGGCGGTGAACGCCAATATGGTCAGCAGCACGAGCATGAGGATGGCCAACACGAGCACGGAGCCCTGTTCATTTTTCGCTATGGCAGTTACATTTTTCATATCTGCATGTCCTTTTTACTCGGCAATGATCGTGGTGAGCCTGACCGGCCGGCCGTTTCGGTTGGTCGGTGTCACCGCTACCCTGACCGTTTTGGCATTGTTGACCGGGTCATTGTCGGCAATGGTCCAACTGACATCATAGGGTCCGGTACTGCCCGCCGGTGGTTGATGGGGGTTGGTTGCCGGGTCGAGTTCGGGAGCATCGAATTGCAACGACCGCAGTTGCTCGATGACGTGGCCACCCAAGGCCGTGGCTTCTGTTTGCAGCCGCGCCCGAGCGTTCCCGCCGATGTAATTGGTCTGGAGCCCGGCCAAGGCCAGAATCCCCACCGCAAATATGGCTATGGCCACCATCACCTCGATCAGTGTAAATCCCCGCTTGTCATTAACGATTTCTTGCTGGTTACGATTTTCGGTCATCATAGATTCCACCTGAATCGCTTTGAAATTGTTCATTCGTCTGTTCGTTTATCTACCGCAATCCCAAATTGCGGCAGTTCATGCTGGTCGCCAAAAGTTCCCGTTTGAAATTATCTCCTGGTGTCAGGATCTTGTTACCCACGACATAGGTCTGATTGTCTTGGTAATCACGAAGTGGCGCCCGAGTGCGGCCCAGAATCCAAACCCTCACTGCCCGTATCCGGTTGACCGGTACCTCCGGAGCCAGAACCACATCGTTGATCCAACCGTCGCTATTGAGGTCATCAGCAGCGGTGATGGCGCCATCGTTGTTGCTGTCCAGCAAACGGTCCAAGTCGCCGTCGCCATCGGAATCGTAAGCCCAAATGATGTTGTTGCCGTTGGTATCGATCACACCGTCGGGCGATGCCGCGCCGCCGTCGTCGTCGAACGCATAGCCGAAGGCAACGGCCTGGATCGAACTGGCCAAGACCTGCAAACCGCCGGCATCGAAGCTGCGACGAAGTTCCGTTGCGCCGCTATCCGCAATACCATCGCCATCGATCGTGACGGTGTCGGCCGCCAGGCCATAATCAATGAGTTCATTAGGATCACAAAAATCGCCGTCAGCTACATTGTCCGCAGCGTCGTTGTCGATATCCATCCTGACTCGTATCGTGTGCGGACCGGCTACCAAGACACCGGAAATATCGTTGGCTTCGTCCGGGTCGGCACCATCAGCATTTGTGTCACAATCGTTGTCGCTACCGTCTGTGGGCCGGTTGTCATCCACACCGTCGGCATTGCCGTCAACCCAAAGCGGATCATGCCCGGCCATGCGGACATCCTGCTGCATGAGGTAAAGAGCGGCACGGAGATCCTGCTGCATTTCTACCACCAACTGCTGGCTGACCTGGGTTTTTGACTGGGAGTTGAAGGACATTAAAATGGCGGCCGCCACGATGCCGGCCATTGCCATAGCGATCATGAGTTCCACCAGGGTAAACCCTCTATTGTTCGTGTCTTTTTTCAGCATAATTTCCATCTTTGGAATCGGTGTCCGATTTCGACCTCAAGCACCGCGCCTGCTGACGGCACGAAAGGATGCGAGATCGTAACCTTAATTGATGCGCGCGTTTCCTGTGGCTTCGATTGTCACGCTTTTCGTCCGACCTTCCGAATTGCTCAGGGAAATGGTGCTGCCGTTGACAACCAGAAGACCGCGGCTGTTGAATCCGAACCGATCGTTGGCAAAGCCGGTACTGTCCACCCGAACACCGGTCCGCACTTCACCTTCGGCAAGTAAGGTATCGCCGCCATCGAGGTTCCAATTCATGTTGTCATCGATGAATACCAAATAGTTGCCGTCCAACTGGCCGTCTCCATCCGGGTCGAGCAGCACGGCGACGCGCCCGTTTTCTTTTACGGCCTGCAGTCGTGCATCCTGTATAATAGCGTGTATATGGTTGACCCCATTATTGAGCCTGAAATTGGGCAACCAATTGACATACGCCGGAACAGCGATGGCCGCCAAAATACCGATGAGGGCGATGACGACGGCCAGTTCCATTATGGTAAAGCCTGAGTTTTTCCGCATGACACTCCTCTCCTGAAATTTGTCTGGCTTGGTTTGGACTCCAATAATCGTGCCAGCCGAAGCGCATACCTCCCGTCACGCTCGAAAATTTCGATATTTTATATATATTTTCTGATAGTTATACATTGCGGAGGATCGAGAATGACGCAAAAATGGAACCCGCTGTATTCAAATTCTTGGCTGCCGGTTGTAAAAGATTTTTATGAAACTATTAAAACTTTTAATACCTGTATGAGGTCATCGGACTTTAGGACCTTATGTGTATATAAAGATGTATAGTCCTTCATTTATTATCGTCGTGTCGGCCCGATTCTTTAGCCCGAATATTTCATGAAATCTTTTCATTGAGCAGATAAAAAGAAGCCATATCAGGGTATTGTCATACTCATGAACCGTATAACCGAGGGACACTTTGTATCTCCCCAATATCTAATGAAAGAGCTGAAAAGATTGCACCCTTCGGGTCAACCGGAGGCTCCCATGGCCGGCGTTATTCGAGGATCGCGGTAGAGTGGCTACAGCATCACCTCGAAATGCCTTGGCCATAAAAGCCTCCAATTGATGAAATTTCCGGGTTAGCCGTGGTGCAACGGATGGTGTAGTTGAATGTAATACTGAATGTACTACAGTTATGTATTACAACTAATTGATATTATGACAAAATACGGCGTTGTGACTGACAAAAATCGGGTGAATTTGACCCGGAGAGGTGGTCTTGGAGGCCTTGAATCAAACTTGAAGTAAATCTATAAAATATTGTAAATATTATTAATTTATCTATTTAAATAAAAAATTTTTCAATTTTGCACGGTATTTGCAGAATCAAGGCCAAACGCCGATTGAAGATGACAGTTTCAGGAAATCTTTTTTTATACGGGAACGAATGATGAGAAGGACATTAAAGGAGGTCGAAGCAATGAAGAATAGACGAATATTACATATTTTTGTGGTTATCCTGGCGGTGGCCTTTCTGGCAACGTCGGCCCAGGCAAGCTCTAAAAGATCGTATTACAAATGGTACAACCCCCTTGGCAGCCTGCAAAAAGCCGTCAAAAGTCTGGAAAAAAAGGTTGCCAAGACGAACAGAAAAATGGTCAGGATGGACAGAAAAATGGTCAGGATGGACAGAAAGATTGACAATATTGAGGTCAATGGAGTGCCGGGGCCACAGGGACCAGCCGGACCAATGGGCCCGCAAGGCGAAAAAGGTGAACCCGGCCCGGCAGGACCGCAAGGACCTGCTGGAAGTGCGTCCCGATTCATTTGTCCAGGTTGCAATTTTTCTGAATACAATATAACACCCGTGAGTATGAGCATAAGCAGTTTTAGCGTAATTGAAGATTGCTCCGGGATTTGGGTGGGTTATGATTTTTCAGAAGCCTATATGATTAATACTTACTTTAATAATGCTTGCATGAATGAAGCCATTTTCAAGAATGCGGTTTTGAGAAGTACCTACTTCTTGAAATCTGAGCTAAAACGTGCTGACTTCACAGGGGCAGACCTTACAGGGGCATGGTTTGCTGGAGCAAATTTAGAAGGCGCCGATCTCAATGGTGCCATGCTTACTAATGTGGTGTGGTACTACAACGGTTATGGTGAAACAATTTGCCCTGATGGATACGCTGCCACAGGTCACCTTAATGAGGATTGCATGGGGGAGATACTGAACCCATAAGAACAAAATTAATCTGTGGATAGTCACATAAACAAAAGGAAGCAGATTCGAACCTGCTTCCTTTTGTTTTAGATTGAAATATAGTATCTTATTAATCCACTATCTCCCATGAACGGACTGCGACCACCGGTTCCGAAAACGATTTCAACCTGTTGTTGTATATCCCACTACCCAGGGATCGAAGTCCGGACGGCAGCATGAGATAGAGTATGCTCATCCGTAACCAATGGATCGATCCGGATGTCCCCCACCCCACCGGATAAAATTTCCGTACCCTCGAGATTGTAAACGTAAAGATCTCCTTGATCGGCATCCGGCGAGACATGTCCGACACAATGGTCTGCGGAGTCTGATGTGGCGGTTCCAAAGTATATCCGTCCGGCAGATAGAAATGCAGAGGTAGTGATGCGGTGGTTTTCCGGTAGTTCGACAAACCAGTCGAGCCGGTGATCATCCCGATTGCACATCGCCCTTGCTGGTCTCATCGACATAGGCGAAGAACAGATTCTGAGCCATCGCGTCTTCGATGTCATCGGCCTGATTCGGGTTGTCACCGGTCCCCACAAACAGCCTCACCAGAGGGTTTATTTCCCCGTTCGCATCCATCCCGACTTCAACCGCAACCGTCGGTGATGCGTATATGGACCGCCAACGACGATCCAAGGGAATCGATTGCCCATTGGGATCGGTGAAATCGGTGTTGATCACGCAATCGGTGAACTCCGTATACGGATCTTGCGGGTCATCCGGGATGTTGACCTTATAAATAAACCCACGCGACGATGCCACATAGACGCGGTCGACAAAACCGTTGTTATCCGAATCGACGATGGCCGGCTGCCCACTGAGAATCCCGCCCCGCCCGAAACCGGTCTCATCGGCATCCAAGATTCCATCACCGTTTATATCGCTTCCTTCATCGAGTATGACTTGCTGAATCACACCACCATCGGAAATATCGAACAGGTAAACCGCCGGATAATTCTCATTTTCCCGCCAGTCTTCCGGTGCTAACAAAAGCGGACCACACGGGTTCACCCGTCCGGGGATCAAGAATCCGACCAATCCGTGCCACCGCCGGGGATAGGCCATCGCGGTTGAGATCGGCCATGGTCCGTTCCCACAGAAAAACCGGTTCATGGGGATCGGTCACATCCAGGCAGAAAACACTGATGCCCGGTCTGCCAACGATGCCGACGAGTACGGTACGCCAGGAATCGCTGCGTCCATCACCGTCGGTGTCGATAAAAACATCGGATATCACCGGCGATATATCCACGGAAACCCGGATGTTGCCGCTCAAGACATTATTTTTCAGGTGCGGCAATAAACCGGCGGGAATAAAGGCCCAGATCTCCTTGCCAGAGCCGTAGTCGGGACACTTGGACCCGCTGTAATTCTCGCAGTAGGATGGACTTTCGGCAGTTTTGGCCTCCCAGGCAAAGTAGCCGCGGTTTTCCCTGACAGCGGGAGTTTCCGGATTGTCGCCATAGCGGTAGCTGCCTGCGTCAAAGGCATGCAGGAGGCCGCCGCCCGATCCAACAAACAACATGCTGTCACGATCTTTTTGAGCCTCCCTGAATTCGGCATAGCTTTGCCGTTCATTGTCTGTCACCGCGGTACCCGAAAGCCACCGGGGGTATCCGGGCGACACCAGGAGTGCCGGTACAGAAGGTCCGAGGCCATCCAGCAGCCAGTCTCTTTTGATGCCTTCGTCCGGCTGGCGATAGCCCCGGGTCCATTGAACCAGCCATTGGCTGTCGGATTGCTTTTCGGTTGTGTCAAAGGCGCCGTCCCCGTTGAAATCGTGCGTGAAACCATCCGGCCAGACATATTCAGCCGACAGGACCAGCATCTCGTTTGTCACCTCAGCCGGCAGGAACGGTTTTAGCGATCGACGAAGAGTATACGACTTGTAATCACCCATAACCGGCACGCCGGCCGCCGGCGGGCGGCTGAACCTGATCTCCCACTTGCCTGTGGTGTAATCGATGGTGCCGGTACCGCCGAAGTTCCCTGTCAGCGTTGAAGAATGCCGTTCGCTAAAAACTTCCGGGCGGCCATCGTATATCCGCACCGAAGTTCCCATGACCGGATGATGGGCGAGCGTACCTTTGAAAGAAATCCGTTTTCCGTCACCATAGATCTTCCGGCCGCTGTCATCGATCAGGTGCTCGTTAACGATGCAACGAACGTCAATGTCTGGAAAATAAATGGTTCGTTGATCAGGATCTGTGTCTGCCAGCATCTCTCCAGCGTCCCAGAGGATGTATTCCCCAGGGAGCGTCCGATCCGGCCGGGCCGGGTGATAAATCTCTCTGGCCGTCAGGTGGCCGCGGATAGAATGGTCATTCCACCCAATGGCCGGCGTCTCTACCCATCCGGTGTAAATCAGGTTGGCTTGGACTGCGGGAGCAGCGGCTGGTAGACTGCGATTCGTTGCGGTAGCGGCATCGATCTGCACATCGAGTACCTGGGGTAAGCAGTCGCCCCTGGCGTTCATCATTTCGACTTTCCACAGCAGCCTGTTGCCGGTATGGCCCCTTTTTACCAGGTCTATCCGCCGATTGCGGCAGGTATATTCCGGGCCATCCGCCTCCGTGACAGTCGGATCGATGGTATGACCGCGAATGATGGCTCCGTCTGAATTCAATGAAAACAGTCTGCCGCTGTCCCAACGATTCACCGGGATCCAGGAGGACCCCAAATCAACCGACACAGAATATTTCAGCGAGGTTTGGCCGATACAGCTTTTAGCCGGTTGATAATCACATACCTCCACATCCACCGTTGTAAAGAAATCGCCGATTTCAACCGGTTTTAGGGCGTGTGGCGGACTCAGTGCCGCTGAACCGCCGTTTGGCTGATCGACAAGAAACACCACATCGCTGAAATCCATGTCCGGTTCCCCGATGATAGCCTCCCCATCTTCGAAACCATAAACCCACTGGTCGGCATTGTTCTGCGCTACCCCCCCGATCATGTGCGCAAAGCGCTCCCCGATAATCAGGGGCAAACGGTATTCTCCGAAGAGGTGGACATCAAAATCGCCAGACAAACGATCGAGCACCGGTTTGGAAAGCCAATGGGTTTGCGCTTGGCAGGATTCCTCTTCAACAGCTTCAGCGAGATGAAAAACCTTGTCAAAAATCCCCCTGGTTTGATCAACCCAGAGGGGACTGCCGTAACCCGGTATGCAGGCCGCATATAAATCCTGGCTCCAGGGCTGGTTGAAATACACCTGTGGTAATTCCGGGGACTCGCTGGCCCTATCGGCGGTCAAGAAAAAGACAATCTCGCTGCCGGCGGAAAACCGGCCGAGTCGTTTTTTCATGTCGCGCGGCGTGACCTCGCCATCCCGGTCGATTAAAAAGGTTGTCGCGCTCCCATCGTCATAGCCGGCCAGTACGGTTTCGCTGTCGGTCTTAAAATCACCGCTGCCATAGCCGGTATCGAGGATGCCGTTACCGCTGCCGCAGCAGGCGCCGGTGACATCGTCATCGACCACGTGCCGAAAAATGATGTGTCGGTTTCTCTCGTCGATGGCGCTCCATCCAAGAAAATGACCGTTTTCGTCAACCGCTTCGGCATGGAGTATCCAGCCCAGATTGGACGCGTATGCAGTACTCTCGGAAACGAAGGTCGCAAAAACCTCCTGCTCGAACGGAATGACCACCTTGTCCGGTCGTCCGCTCATAGCGGCAGAATTCAGGGACATGCTGCCCCGCTCGTCGACAACCATATTAACCCAATCAAAGTGCTGCGGATCGAACCCGCCGGTGTAACGGGCTGACACATTGGTTCCACATCCAGCCGTTTCCGGTGCCGTAACGCCCGAGGCTGGCAGATCAGCGTCACCGAGGGCATGAATACCAGACCACACATCCTCTGCGCATAGCGACGCTGTACTGAGAAGCACAACGGTCATTGTCGCAGAGATGATCGCCTTAAATATCCGTCTTTCATTTTGTGTCCCGAAAATTGATTTCATTTGTCGATGCCTTTTCTAGGGGGTCACAGCTGCCGCATAAATTCGGTCAACGGGTTCAAATCAGGGGAGACAAAATTATTCCCGGCGCCGGCACCGGCCTGGGCCGTGTAATCGACGATCACCGGACCGCCGGCTTCCCCCTGCAGCAAAACCTGGACACTTGCGCCGCCGCCTCTGGGTCCCGTGGCGTCGCAGCGGACCCAGATCATCCCGTCCCGGTCATCCCTATACGAGCCCCCCACTTCCGTATCGTCGTTATTGAACACTAAAACCCGGTATGTGATCCCCTCAAGCGGGGTATTCTCGATCCACACGGCAGCGTCCGGGTAGCTGCCCAATCCATCTCCGTCCGTATCGACGGCATCGTCGGCAGTGCCGCGCACCCGGTCGCCTCCGTCAAAAGCAAAATTCCAACTGGCAGCCATGCCGTAACCCAACGAACCCGTGTTGGCTGTAATGAATTCTTCCCCCAGGGTTTTGACGGCATGACCAAGCCCGGCTTCGGCAGCGAAGAAATACTTCTGGTGCAACAGCTGATTGCCGGCTATCTCCACCTCCACCGTGCTGCTCTGCACGGCGGTGAACGCAACGATCGTCATCAATGCCAGCACCATGATCGTGATCACCAATATCGACCCCACCTCGTTGCCGACGACCGGACGCCCGTATCGCATGCCTCCCTCCCCCCTTTATTTGGCCAGTATGGTTCTGATCGTCACCGGTTTTCCGTTGATCCGGTTATGCGGGAGAACGGTGACGTGCAGCGATTTCGTCTCGGTAACCGCCGAGTTGTCCGTAATCACCCAGCGCACGGTATAATTCCGGGATCCATCCCTGCTCATTTCATGCGGATCGCCGTTCGCATCGAGATCGGGGTGATCTTCGGGAAGCATTCGCAGCTGTTCGATCATCTGCGTCCCGATCGCCGTCGCCTCGGTCTGTATCCGGGCCGAGGCATTACCGCTGATACAGGCGGTCTGCAATCCCGTCAACGAGAGAATTCCCAACATAAACAGAGCCATGGCAATTAACACTTCAATCATCGTAAAACCTGCCTGGCTACTTTTACCAGTTACATCTGTCGGTGGAGTACAATGATGATCCATGATTCGTTCCTGATGAATTGTGCGGAGGCGCACTCGTGTGCGCCGCCCAAGCGATTCCAGACTTGTCACGCCCAAGGCGTGATTGACACCGACCTGTCCCGAAGCAGGCCGGGAATTTCGAAAAATGGCTATTTGTGGACGGAAACTAACGCAACCCAAGATTGCGACAGTAAACAATCGTGGTCATCAGCTCCCTCTTGTAACGATCGCCGGGTGTGATAATCTTGTCGCCGACCACATAGGTCGCCCTGTCATGGCGACCCCGCAGCGGTGCTCTGGTTCGTGCGAGCAGCCAGATCGCTACCGCACGAACCCGTTTGACCGGGACCGCAGGGATCAGACCCGCATCGTCAATCCACCCGTTACCGTTTAGATCGTCGGCGGCAGTGACGGACCCGTCATTGTTGCTGTCGAGCAGGGTGTCGAGAAACCCGTCGCCATCGGCATCGTATCCCCAAATGATATGATCGGAGGCGGTGTCGATTTCTCCGTCCGGAAAAGCGGCCCCACTATCGTCATCGAATGCATACCCGAAGGCCACCGCCTGGATGTCCTCTGCCAGGGGTTGCAGGCCGGAAGCGCCGACACTGCGCCCCAACGGCGCCGCACCGGCATCGGCAACACCGTCCCGGTTGCGATCCCTGGTCTTTGAAAAGCCATACCCGATGAGGTCTACGGAGTCGCAAAAGTCGCCGTCTCTCAGACGATCGAGGCGAAATTGAAGATAGTGGGGTTCCGCAGCGGTAAAGTGCGCCAGGCTGTCGTTCTCATTGGATCCGATATCGTCGCCATCGACACGGCCGTCGCAGTCATTGTCAATCAGATCTTTACTCCGCCGGTCATCCAACCCGTCTTCATTCGCATCGCTCCAGGTGGCATCATAGCCGGCCATGCGGATATCATGCTGCATCAGGCTGAGTGCAGCCCGAACACTCTGCAGGATGTCGACCGTCATGCCCTGTTCGGTTAATGTTTTCTGCTGGGAACCGAACGCCAGGCAAACCGCGGCAAGCAGAATACCGGCGATGGCCAGGGCAACCATAAGCTCCACCAGGGTATAGCCGTTGCGGGATGAAGTGCTTGCCGGCATGTCTATAATCTCCCCATGCTGTTTCCTAAAAAGTAAAGTGCCGCAATAATAAATGGCCGCAAATTCAATGAAATGATTGGTAAATATGCCCATTGCACGAGACGAGACACCGCCCAGCGGAAATAAGGCCATATATGGATGGACACCAGTTAGAAAGCCCGAGTGTTGCCCGATGCGTAAACCGTGATCTTCCTGGTCATGTCATCCGAGTTCTTCAGGTAAATGCTGCGGTTAATGCCCATCAGGTGCCCCTGGCTGTTGAATCGCAGACGGTTTTTCGAAAAAGTGGTGCGCGTGATGTAAACGCCTTCTGGCATGCGACCCTGTGCGATCAATGACTCACCGGCCTCTGGCTGCCAGACCCAATCGCCCGGCGCCCCGCTCCCGTTGTCGACAAAGGCAATGTAATTGCCCTCGAGACGGCCATTGCCGTCAGGGTCAAAAAGAACGGCGACGAAGCCGTTTTCCTTGACTGCGCGCAAACGGGAACATTCGAGCGTCGATAAAATGTCGCTCACAGCTTCCCTGAGCTTGTACCGGGGTAGACTGGCGCTAAAATTCGATACCGCTGCAACCGCCAGAACAGCGATAATGGCAAGAACGACCATGAGCTCTACGAGCGTAAATCCGAGACATTTTTGATCTGCAGCCACCTTTTTCATCTGAACCTGCATACGGTGAAGTTGATGAAAACATGGATTCAATCCGTTTAAATCTTCACGAGAGATCGATCGGATTTAAGAGCAGATCTATCTGCGATGCCCCGGGGTGACAACACAAAATTTTTACTTAAGGGGCGTAAGGGGTGTCATACATACGCGGGGGAATGGAAGGGCTGATGCCTGTTAGGGAATCCTCAGACAGGAGAATATTCCGAACGCTGGTTGGGTGGGAAAAAGACAAAGGGTCGATCAACGGTGTGTGATGAAATCGACCGCGTTGGAAAAGATCTTTATGCCCGGCGTTAACTTGGCTCTCAGCGTGCTCATCGGTTTGTTTCTTCTCAAAAGCTCTTTTTGCCGGGTCCAATCGGGGTGGTTGGTAAAATGGTTATAGGCTTCCGGGTGCGGCATGAGACCGAACACACGACCGGTCGGGTCACAGATTCCGGCAATGTCGTCCACAGAGCCGTTGGGATTGAATGGAAATCGCAAATCAGCCGGCCGTCCGTCCGGTGCGGCATAGCGCAGCACCACCTGGTTCTGCCGAATCAGTTTCTCAATGATATCGTTTTCAGCGTAGAATTTTCCTTCACCGTGCCTCACCGGCAGATCGATCCGATCCATCCCCCGGGTGAAAACACAGGGAGATTCCGCATTGACGGCCAGTGATACCCAATCGTCACGGAAATTTCCGCAATCGTTAAACGTCAAGGCCACAGAGCGCCGGACATAGTCATTATCGAATCCGGGCAGAAGCCCCAGGTTCACCAGTGCCTGAAAACCGTTGCAGATCCCAAGCACGAGGCTGCCATTGTCGACAAAGTCAAGGATCTGGTTTCCGATGTTGGTCTTGAGACGCACGGCCTGAATGACACCGGCGCCGTGATCATCCCCCCAGCTGAAGCCGCCGACAAAGGCCAGTATATGATAATCGGCGAGCGTCGCACTGCCGTCAATCAAGGAGTTAATGTGAACTTTGGTGGGTGATGCGCCTGCCAATTCGAAGGCATGGGCGGTTTCCGCGTCACAATTCAATCCATAACCGGTAAGTACCAGTGCTTTTACCGTGCTCATTCAGTCTCCAGAGTTTATCGATCTAGTGAACCTTTTCGGAATTCGGTACCTAACACAGCGAAAGGGTATATTCATATCATGAGCCCTCGGGGAGTTTGCATCTACCGGAGCGGAATTACATATCGCCGAACGGCCGCTTCCAGGCCGACTTCAGATCCGCAACCGGCAGGGATACGATGCCACGATTGTCCAAACCCTTAAGGGTGAATACCGGTTCCGCGGTGACTTGTCCCACACAGGCGCAAGGCAAACCTTCGAACAGCGCCTCGAATGGGTCCCGGTGTGCCGGGTCGATGGTGACGATAAACCGCCCGGCGGTTTCTGAAAAAAGGGCGGTGTCATTACGCTCGACACCCTTATACGGCAGCCGGGCGAGCGCCACCTGCAGCCCGAGATTACCGGCCATGGCTACCATGGCCAAGTGGATACCGGCACCGCCCCTGTAAATTCCGTGAATCGAAGCGGTCAGCTCCTCGTCAACCGCGAGTTCCACGCTCTGGTATATTTTTCTAAACTCATCGGCATCCACTTTGGGAACATTCAACCCGGTGTAACCGAGATGCGCGTAGTATTCCGATGCGCCAAGCTCGTCGCGGGTAACACCCAAAACGTAAACCAGGTCGCCGGGCACCTTGCTTTCCATGGTCACGCATTTGGACACATCATCGATCACGCCGATCGTTGTGAACTGCATGGTCTCCAAGGCGGATATCTTGTGAACCTCACCATAGCGACCCGGCAGGTGGCCGTCGACATACATACTGTCTTTACCGGACAACAGAGGAATCCCGTAAGCCAGGCACATGTCTTTCAACGCCCTGCAAGCGCGCACAAGCTGGGCTGCCTTAAAACGCCCATCGGGATTGAGAACCGGGTCGTATTGAATGTTGGGCCAGCAGAAATTGTCGACCCCTCCGATATGATCAAGCCGGGCGCCGACCGACAGCAGGCGACGCACCGCCTCATCGATGGTGCAGGCCGTCATGTGATAGGCGTCGATGGATGAATAGGACGGCAGAAGCGCTTGGGCCATTGCCAGACCCCGTTCCGCGGTCAATACCGGCCGGGTTACCGACGCATCGCTGTTGACGTCCCGATCTGCCCCCACGAGCGGCTTTATGACGCTGCCCCCCTGCACCTCGTGATCGTACTGGCGGAAGATCCACTCCTTGGAACAGATGTTGGGACGCCCCAACATGTCACGCAAGAGCTGCTCAACGTCTGTCGGTTCCCTGAGCACCGGCTCGCACAAGCCGCGTTTTTCCGCCGATTGCCAATGCGCATCGAATTGCCACTGGGGAAAACCGGATTCGAGTAGACTGAGATCGACAAAGGCACAGGTATGACCGTTGTAGGTAATGTGGAGCTTTCCGGAATCGGTATAGCGGCCGATAACCGTGCTTTCAACAGCATGCTTGGCGGACAGCGCCATAAAAGTCGCCAGATTATCAGGGTGCACCGCCACCGTCATCCGCTCCTGGGATTCGGACACCCATATTTCCCATTGATCGAGCCCCTCGTACTTTAAAGGCACTTTGTCCAGCGCAATCTCGCACCCATTTGAAAAGCGGGCCGATTCACCGATGGAGGAGGATAGCCCCCCACCACCGTTGTCGGTGATGAATTGTATCAAGCCTTGATCCCGTGCCTCCAGCAGGAAGTCGTGCATTTTCTTCTGTGTATAGGGATCACCAATTTGAACGTGTCCGGCAGGTGTATGTTCGGAATACGTCTCCGAGGATGCCGTCACACCGTGGATACCGTCCTTGCCGACCCTCCCGCCACACATGATCACCAGGTCTCCCGGAGCCGTGCGTTTTTGGTCGGCCGGTGCGCCCGCGATTCGCGCCGGCATGATTCCTACGGCCGTTACAAAGACCAGACATTTGCCCAGATATCCGGGGTCGAAAAGAACCTGGCCGACCGTGGTTGGAATACCGGATTTGTTTCCACCGTCCCGCACCCCCTCGATGACGCCGTCCAGCAATCGTTTCGGATGCAGATGCGGCCGGAGACTGCCGGCATAGTCCCGCGGACCGACGCAATACCCAAAGCCGCCCATGACCAGCCGGGATCCTTTACCGGTGCCCAGGGGATCGCGATAGACACCGACGATGCCGGTGATGGCGCCGCCGTAAGCTTCCATATTGGAAGGGGAATTGTGGGTTTCACCGGTGATGGTGTAGAAGTGGTCGGCGTCGAATCGACCAACCCCGGCGTTGTCCCAGAGAACAGATACCACCCAGGGCTTCTGTTTCTGCAAAGTGAGTGTCGGCGCCTCGATGAAGGTCTTGAAAAGGTTATCGACCGTAACCTTCTCGCCTGTGTCCAAGTCAACGTAGTGGAACATTCCCCTGAAAGTGTTATGGTTGCAGTGGTCACTGCGCGCTTGGGATATATATTCCAGTTCGACGTCCGTCGGATCGAAAAGTCCTGCGGCCGCCCGTGCGGATTTGACCCCGGGTTGTAAAAAATAATCGCGCACGATCGGAATGTCGTTTGGGTTCAATGCCAGGTTGCGTTCGATGCTGATTCGTTGCAGCGATGAATCGCTGTCGATGGAAATCGTCGTCACCGTCGGTTGGTGATTCAACGTGACTTTGGGTACAATGAAACCGATCCCGACCTTCGGATCCCAGTCGCTATGAGAATAAATTTTCCATTGCTGAATGATATCGTTGGCCAGCAGTTCGCTGGCGATGGCGTCGACATCCGCTGCTGCCAGTCCAGAGCCCTTGAGGCAATATCTCTTTGACGTATAGATGGCGGCACCCTTTGGCAGCGGCTGCCCTAAATGGTCTTCGATCGCCTCCCGCGCAGTACTGCCCGGATTATCCCGCACGCCTGGTCGGAAACCGACCCAAATGATCCAGTCGAAATCCACCGGTAGCGGATCATAGGACGACAATTGAGTTACGGGATTGGTGAAGATCTCGTTCTGGATTTTTTTCAACTGGGCTGGCGGCAGGTCAAGATCGAGGGTCAACACGTTAACCGTACGTACAGTTTCAGTTTTTATATTTAAATAATTCAATGATTTGTGTTTTATTACTTCACCTTCTGCATCAACGAGGTGAGGCTTTAGCGCAATTTCGAGTCGGTGTGTCATAACGATGGCTCAACTATCGAATTTTGAAAGTAATAGAGAAAAGATATGCTGTCACGACGATGGACGGGTCACCGGTGGCGGCTACTGACCAGAGAATATTCTGGTGATATCGTTATAAAACACAAAAATCATCAATAGAATCAAGACAAACATACCGGCCTGCTGGGAGACTTCACGGATCCGGATGCTGACCGGCTTGCCGATGATGAGCTCGATGGTAAAAAAAAGCAGATGCCCACCGTCCAGTACCGGTATGGGCAGTATGTTGAGTATGGCCAGATTGACACTGATCAGAGCAATGAAGAACAAGAGGTTCGTCGCGCCGAGTTTGGCTTGTTGCCCGGCCAGTTCCGCAATCATGATCGGGCCGCCGATGGTCTTGGTGGACACGGTTCCCTGGATAATTTTGGCGACACTGACAACCGTCAACTCGATGATGTTATAGGTCTGAATCAGGCTTTCGGTTAACGCGCCGAGAGGGTTGAGCTTTTGGGTGTAGCTTTCCCCGGCAGCCGTGATACCGATCACGTAGCGGGGTATGTCCTCGCCAAAAATATTCTTGGTTGTCTTCAATACCGGGGTCAACTGGACAACCCGGCTCGTCCCATCACGGCGGATGGTCACCGCGAGCTGGGATCCCTTGCTGTCGGCAATGATGCGGGCCATCTGATCCCAGGCCTCCACCGGTTGGCCATTGATGTCGACAATGTCATCTCCCTCTTTAAGACCGGCTGCTTGGGCCGGGGTGGCTTCCTGGACACTACCGATGATCGGCTTGAGTATGATCGTGCCGGAAATCTGAAAAATACCGTAAAATATCAATACCGCCAGTAAAACATTGAAGACCGGGCCGGCAGCAACGATCAGAATTCGTTTGAGTACGTGTTTGTGGGTGAAAGAGAGGGCAACCTGGTCTGGCTCTACCGCCGTGTCGGGTTCTTCGCCGACCATTTTGACATAACCGCCAAGGGGAATGGCGGAGACGCGATATTCGGTGATACCGACCTTTTTGCCGAAAATTTTGGGGCCAAATCCGAGTGAAAATTTTTCCACCCCGACACCGAAAAAACGGGCAACCAAAAAATGTCCCAATTCATGAAAAAAGATGAGGACACCAAGAACAATAACAAAGGCAAATATATTTGTACCCATAGGGATCGTTCCTCAATGAACGTCGATCTGCTTTAGAGTTGTTGCCCGCGACCACCGGTCGGCTTCAATGAGCATTTCTATGTTCGGATTGACCACGACGGTGTGGGCGTCCATGACTTCGCGGATCATCTCCGGTATTTGCGTAAAAGATATCCTGTGTTCAAGGAATGCTTCCACTGCAATTTCGTTGCCGGCATTCATAACAGCCGGCAATGTGCCCCCGGTTTCTGCCGCTCTGTATGCCAAGTCAAGACAGGGAAATCTCACTCTGTCCGGCACTTGAAAGGTCAACCCGCCGGTGCCTTCGCTACCGGTAAGATCCGGTAGCGGTTGTCCGAGTGGCAGCCGTTCCGGATAGGACAGCGCAAAGGCAATGGCCCCTTTCATGTCCGGGATACCCAATTGTGCCAGTACAGAACCATCCCGGTAAGCCACCATGGAATGAATGATGCTTTGCGGGTGAACCACGACCTCTACCTGCGACAGCGATACCCCGAAGAGCCACTTGGCTTCGATAACTTCAAGCCCCTTGTTCATCAACGTGGCGGAATCGATGGTGATTTTGGGGCCCATCTGCCAATTGGGATGTTTCAGAGCCGCCTCGGGGGTTATCGCAGCCAGCGCATCGGCCGGGGTATTCACGAACGGACCACCGGAAGCGGTCAGGATGATTTTGTCAACATCCTGAGGCCGGTTTCCGGCAAGGCATTGAAAGATAGCGCTGTGTTCGCTGTCCACCGGAATGATTTTGACATTGCGGGCGGCGGCATTTCGCATAACGATATCGCCAGCCACCACGAGGGTTTCCTTATTGGCCAGGGCGATATCATGGCCGGCGTCGATTGCAGCCAGGGTCGGCAGCACTCCGGCCGCTCCGACCATGGCCGTGACGACCATGGTTGCGGATGCCAGTGCGGCGGCCGCCTGGTACCCATCCGTTCCGTAAAGGATTCGCGGTAACTCACCGCTCGGCAGCATATTCTTCAGCGCGGCGGCCAGATGCTCGTCATACACGACGGCCAATTCGGGTTTAAACCGACGGATCTGCTCGCATAGCAGTTTTAGGTTCGATTTTGCCGCCAAGGCTACGACCGAATATCTTTCTGGAAACCGTGCGACTATTTCCAGAGTATTCCGACCAATGGAACCGGTCGAGCCGAGAATACTCATACGTCTCATGAATGATATTCCGAATCGAGATCTTGATGCATTTATCGCCCCCTGCGCGGCGCCCCCTGAATTTATAGCCAAGCTTAAAATATATGTATTTTGAATAAATAGGCAATAGGGGCTGCAAACAGAAGCGCATCGATGCGATCCAGGATGCCGCCGTGCCCGGGTAGCAGGCTACCTGAATCCTTTACCTGAGATGATCGTTTCATTACGGACTCGAAAAGGTCACCGGCCTGTCCGGCCGCGCCAATCAGGAGGCAGAATAGAAGCGTCTGAGGCCACGGGAGCGCCGGTAAAAAGAAAAGTTTGATCAGACAGCCGACACCCAGGTTTGCGGCCAGGCCCCCGAGTGATCCCTCAATGGTCTTTCCCGGACTTACCGCCGGGCTCAATTTGTGACGACCGACGGCCGAGCCGACATACAGCGCACTGATATCACCGGCAAAAACGATCGCGAGGATAAAATAGAGCCATACGATTCCGTCTGAACTGTTGCGGATCAGGAGCAGGAAGGCTAAGAACAGAGGTATATAAGTGACCCCCAGGATCTGTTTTGACAATGATTTTAGTATATTCGGCACAGCACCGAATCGCAGAACGACCAACAAGCCACCAGCCAACAGGTTGAAAGCCAGAGCGGCTACCATCAGTTCGGGAGCGTTTCTGTAAGCCGCATAGGGTACCAGAACGGCGGTGCAAAAACCGATCAGGGGAAGACCCGATGTCACTTTTTCATCTTCTCCCAGTATGATTCGGTAATATTCCCACAGGCCGAGTTCCGCTGCCACGACCACAAGCATAAAAAGCCATATGCCGCCCTGGTGGATGAAGAAAATGAGAAATGGCAAGGCGACCAGGCCGGTTATCCACCGCTTTGTATGCATACGCCGAATATTACCTTCGCCCGTTTACTGCATGAATGATTATCAACAGGAATAAAAAAGGGGTGTGTGCACTGCGCCTGTAATCAACCCCATAGTTGAATACACAACATGGCAAAGGATAGTTAATGGTTCGTACCTATTATCAATATAATAGCAAAACCACTATATTAAGATATCCCTATCGGTGAATTCGAAGGATGGGATCGATTTTGCCATGTTGTTTATGCAACGTTGGGGTGAATGATGCTTCAAGGTTCATGGACAAGCCGCATTACGCGTCGATCTTTCCGTATCGTCGATCCCTCAATTGGTATTGCCTAAGAATCTCGAGAAATTCTTCCTTGCTGAAATCCGGCCATAGGGTTGGTGTTATGAATATTTCCGTGTAGGCTATCTGCCACAGAAGAAAATTACTGATCCGCATCTCACCGCTGGTCCGAATCAGGATATCCGGATCGGGTATCCCGGCGGTGTACAGATGATCGGCAATAAGCTTTTCGGTGACATCTTCGGGCTGTAAGTGTTGTTTACGCGCTTTTTGTACAAGCGACTTTACCATGCGGACGATTTCGGATCGACTGCCGTAACTCAATGCCAGGTGAAGCGTCATGGCATCGTTTCGCTCGGTCAAACGCATCGTTTCAGCCAGAGCACCCCTGACATCGTCTGTCAGGCGGTCGACCTCTCCGATGGCATCCAAGCGAATGTTGTTCTCCATCAACTCTCCCCGTTCTGACTCGAGAAAGTGTTTCAGGAGTTTCATCAATGCATGCACTTCAACCTTGGGCCGCTGCCAGTTTTCAGTTGAAAACGCATAAAGGGTCAGGTGGGAAATCTCGACCTCTCGGCTGGTCTGCACGATTCTGCGGACCGCATCGACCCCCTTTTCATGGCCCTGGATCCGATTCAGTAACCGCTTTTTTGCCCACCGACCGTTGCCGTCCATGATGACAGCCACGTGCACCGGCAATTTATCAGGATCCAGTCCGCTGGCGGAAGGATTGGCGGCACTAGAATTCAAGGATCTCCTTTTCTTTATCTTTGGTTATCTGGTCTACGAGGCTGATGCTGTCGTCGGTAATTTTCTGGATTTGTTCCTGGGCCCTGAAGGCCTCGTCTTCCGATATATCACCCTCTTTCTTGAGGTCTTTGAGCATTTCGTTTGAATCTCGCCGGACGTTTCTAACGGCGATTTTGTGCTCTTCACTCATTTTGTTGACCACCTTAACCAGTTCTTTGCGTCGATCCTCGGTCAATGGCGGAATGGCAATACGGATGATCTTACCGTCGCTCGACGGGGTCAAACCAAGATCGGATTTCAATATGGCTTTTTCGGTCTCCTTGATAACGGATGTATCCCAAGGCTGGATGGTAATCAGTCGACTTTCCGGTACCGCCAGGGTCGCCATTTGGTTCAGAGGTGTCGGCGTTCCGTAATAGTCGACCCGAATGCCGTCCAATATCGAAAGCGATGCCCGCCCGGTTCTGACCCTCTTGAACTCTCTCTTAAGGGCTTCAACCGATTTGCCCATGTTTTCACGCGTCTCTTGGAATATGTCTTCAATCATGGCTCTCTCCTCGGTTGTGAGGTCACGTGTCAATACTTTGGCTGGATTCCGAAAAT
The DNA here is from genome assembly GCA_963825595.1 of uncultured delta proteobacterium. Lineage (GTDB taxonomy): Bacteria > Desulfobacterota > Desulfobacteria > Desulfobacterales > SG8-13 > JARFQH01. The sequence continues at coordinate 175,199 of CAWGUE010000024.1, forward strand.
AGAGAGGTGTCTGACTCAGCAGGAAATCCGCGTCCCTACGTCCTCTCCGCAAACGACCTTCCTGATGTTTCCTTTATCTTTGAGATTGAACACCGCCAGCGGCAGCTGGTTATCCATGGCGAGTGAAATAGCGGTCATGTCCATGACTTTCAACTGTTTTTCGATGACTTCCATATATTTGATACTTTTAAGAAATTTGGCTTGGTGATTGACGACGGGATCCGAATCGTAAAGACCGTTGACCTTGGTGGCCTTGAGAAGGATCTCGGCATGAATCTCCTGTGCCCGTAATACGGCCGCGGTGTCAGTCGTAAAATACGGGTTTCCCGTTCCGGCGCCGAACAGAACCACGCGTCCTTTTTCAAGATGGCGCAGGGCACGACGCAAAATGTACGGTTCAGCCACTTCATGCATGCTTATGGCCGTTTGGGTGCGTGTTTGAATACCGATTTTTTCCAGAGCATCCTGAAGTGCCAAACTATTAATCACGGTGGCCAGCATCCCCATCCGATCGGCGGAAGCGCGATCCATACCGTAAGAACTGGCGGCGACCCCGCGGAAAATGTTGCCGCCCCCGACCACGATGGCAACCTGCACCCCGAGGTCAAATACCGATTTGATTTCGCTTGCCACATATTTGATCATTACGGGATCGATGCCAAATTCCTGCTCTCCCAGGAGAGCTTCGCCGCTGAGTTTCAGGAGTATTCTTTTGTATAGGGGTTGTGGCATGGCAAGCTCCTCGGTGTTTGGCAAAATCGGCGCGATCCGGGCGCAGGTTTCGAGATCACGAAGCGATCATTATTCACCGACCTGGAATCGTGCAAACCGCTTTATTGAGATGTTTTCGCCGATCTTGGCGATCAATTCATTCAAGAGGTCGGCCACCGTTATATCCGGGTTGCGGACATAGGGTTGATCCATCAGGCAGTTTTCCTTGATGAACTTCTGCAGCTTTCCCTGGGCGATCTTTTCCAGGATGTTATCCGGCTTACCGGTCTCCTTTGCCTGGGCTTTGTAAATCTCTCTTTCTTTATCGATGGTCTCCTGCGGTATGTCTTCGGACACGATTCCAAGCGGATTGGAGGCAGCGATATGCATAGCAATATTCCGGGCAAATTCCTGAAAATCCTCGTTCTTGGCCACGAAATCGGTTTCACAGCCCACTTCTACCATAACGCCCAGTTTGCCCCCCATGTGAATGTAGGACTGAATCGTACCTTCTGACACGGCGCGACCGGCGCGCTTGGCTGCCGTGGCCAGGCCTTTTTTACGCAGGTGTTCGACAGCTTTTTCCATATCGCCACTGTTATCTGCCAGGGCCGACTTGCAGTCCATTATACCAGCGCCGGTTTTTTCCCGGAGCTGTTTGACGAGATCCGCACTGATCGTAACCATGTTCTACTCTCCTGTATCTTCCGGTTGATTCGTTTCTGCAGTTTGGGGAACCTCGGCTTCTTCCACAACCGGGGCCGTTGATCTCCTGATGATTTCTACAACGGGGCCTTCGGATCCGTCGGAAATGACTTTTCTTTCTCCAGGTTTGAGGTCGACACCGGCAACCGATGCGTCGGCAGTTTCTTCAACTTCCTTATCGGCTTCGGCCTGGCGCCGCTCGATCAGGCGCTCTTTACCTTCTGTGCAAGCGTTGGCAATCCGGGACGTAATCAGCCGGATGGCCCGAATAGCGTCATCGTTTCCCGGGATAATATAATCGATATCATCCGGATCGCAGTTTGTGTCCACTATCGCGACAATGGGGATACCCAACCGCTTTCCTTCCCGGACAGCGATGGCTTCGTTTTTAGGATCGATTATAAAAATGGCCCCGGGCACTTGGTTCATGCTGCGTATGCCGCCGAGGTTGGCATCCAGTTTGACGCGTTCTTTCTCGAGCTTCAACCGCTCCTTTTTGGGAAATAGATTTATCGAACCGTCATTCATGATTTCGTTCAGATAATTGAGACGATCGATACTCTGTTTAATGGTCTGGAAGTTGGTCAGCATTCCTCCCAACCAGCGATTGTGCACATAGAACATCTCGCAACGATTGGCTTCCTCATATATGGACTCGCGCGCCTGCTTCTTGGTACCCACAAACAGGACGGATTTTCCACTGGCGGTTGTGTCGACAATAAAATCATAGGCCCTTTTGAACATCCGGACGGTTTTCTGCAAGTCGACGATATAGATGCCGTTTCTAGCCCCGAAGATATACGGCTTCATCTTGGGGTTCCACCTTTTGGTCTGGTGGCCGAAATGGACACCGGCCTCCAACAGTTCCTTCATCGTTACATAAGCCATTTTATTTTCCCTTCTGCATGGTTTTACCGCCGCCTTTTTCTACCCTCTCTCCGACTTTCACCCTCTGTGAAAGCACCGGGACAAAGGTCCAAAGGCGTGGGGGTTGTGTATTGCTGTTCATTATGAAAAATCTGTCGTTTCTAACAAAATACCATTGATTGCGCAACCCCTTTTTGATTTCTTTGCTGTCCATTCCATCATTCACGACATCCAGGGGCATCATATTTAGAGGGAAGCCTACAGAACCAAGGTACTCTGAGGCAAACGGCATTCCATCTTAGGTGAGCGTTACCATTGAACGGATCGCCGATCTCCACCGACAGGCCAGGCCGTGGAAGCCGCCGATTGGCCCACATGGTCAGTGATTTATGCAGCACCCTTGATTTTTTTCTTGGCTGAGACCACCCGATCGTATCCGCCGTAATCCTTGTTAAAAACCGGTGACTCATAATGCCCGCACGCCTTGACGATCTGCTGCACCGCCTGGCGTTGGTCGTGACCGATTTCCATCAGCAAAGTTCCTCCCGGCTGCAGAAACTGGTGTGCCTCTGAAATTATATGCCGCAGGCATCGCAGCCCGTCATCACCGCCATCCAAGGCCCGAAGCGGTTCATAACGGTAAATCTCGGGTTGCAGGTTCGGAATCTGGTGGGTTTGAATATAAGGCGGGTTGGATACAATCATGTCAAAGGAGCCGCATTGTGTTTTAAATGCTTGGGTCCAGTCCGCACAAAGAAAGTGAACCTTTTCATCCAGTCCGTGCAAACGGGCATTGTTTCGGGCCACCTGAAGGGCGCGGTACGAAATATCTGAGGCAATGCCGACGCACGGTCTCATTCGGGAGAGCAGAGCCAGAATGATGGCTCCCGAACCGGTTCCCAGTTCAAGAATACGGCGACTGGTGGTGGCGGCGTTCAACACTGCCAGTGCCTGTTCGACCAGACACTCTGTTTCGGGGCGTGGAATCAGGACGTCCCGCGACACGGACAGGTCCATGGACCAGAATTCCCGCCGTCCGAGTATGTAAGCCACCGGCTCTTTGAGAACCCGGCGTCGAATCAATTCCTTGAAGAACTCCAGTTCATCCCTGACCAACGGCTGATCATAGCGCAGGTAGAGATCGACCCGCTTGAGATTGAGAACATGGGCAAGGAGGATTTCAGCGGCAGCCCTGGGGCTGTCAATATCATGGGAAATGAAATAAGCGGTGGTCCACTCGAGAAGCTTCTTGATTGTCCATTCATCATCTTTGGAAGCCATCGAGTTCCGTATTTTGAAGCGCCTGCGTCTGGTAGTGGGTTGTCAGTTCCTGAATAATTTCGTCGATGTCGCCCTGGAGGATATTCTCAAGCTGATAAAGGGTCAGCCCGATTCGATGGTCCGTCACCCGGCCCTGGGGAAAATTGTAGGTCCGAATTCTTTGGCTGCGGTCGCCGCTGCCAACCTGATTCTTGCGCTCCTGGGATCGCTTTTCATTCTGTTCGCGGGTCATCCGGTCCAGCAGACGGGCACGCAGGACCTTAAGCGCCTTGTTTTTGTTTTTCAACTGGGATTTTTCATCCTGACATGTCACCACCAGTCCAGTGGGCAGATGCGTGATGCGTACGGCCGAATCGGTTGTGTTGACGCTTTGACCACCGGGTCCGGCAGATCGATACACATCTATTTTTAAATCATTTGCATCGATCTCGACTTCAACATCCTCGGCCTCCGGCAGAACCGCCACCGTCACAGCAGAGGTATGAATCCGCCCCTGGGTTTCAGTTGTCGGAACACGCTGAACTCGATGCGTACCGCTTTCGTATTTAAAAGCGCTGTAGGCGCCGCGCCCCTGTATTGTGACGATGATCTCTTTCAAACCGCCGACCCCGGTGGGATGATGCGTGAGCACTTCAACTTTCCAGTTTCTACCCTCGGCATAGCGACCGTACATCCGGAAGAGTTCGGCGGCAAACAGGGCGGCTTCTTCTCCGCCTGTTCCAGCGCGGATTTCAAGGACCACATTCTTTTCGTCGCTCGGATCTTTGGGAATCAGCAGCAGGCGCAGATCCTGCTCGATCGCCTCCGCTTTTTCGGTCAATCTGTCGAGTTCCTCCCGCGCCAGTTCCTTGATTTCCGCATCGCCCTCCTGCAGCAATTCCTGGCTGTCCTCGATATCATCTTGTACCTTTTTATATTCCCGGTAAGCTGAAACGATCTTGTTCAGTTCAGCATGTTCCCGGACGTATTTCTGATAGGTGACCTGGTCCTTGATGGTCTCAGGGTCCCCCATTAGTTTTTCAATTTCCTGAAAGCGTTCTTCGACGCCGCTTAGATTGTCAAACATCACTCAGAATCCCTTGCCGTCCATTGAACACGAACAGCGCCCAGAATTGACTGCGGGTGCTCTTTTTCCAAAAGCTCACATACAAAACCACGATTCACACGGACGATTGAAAACACGCTAATGCGTGCTTTCAATTCCCTTTTCGACATCGTGTGTATCGTGGTTTTTAGAAACGAAGGTGCTGGCCGCCAATATGTAAAGTGTTACTAGAAGCTATCTCAAAATAGTTTTTGGGTCCAATCCGCCTGAGGCGGATAAATCTCTGCGTTGGTTCCTCGTTTTTGGCAGGGGCGCAGGTCCCTTCCCGGCCTCTGCGGACATACTTCAGTATGCCTGCGAGCTGTGACCGACAATGAAGAATCGATCAGACGGAAATCCCGCAAAGCGGGGAATCTCGGATCCGCCTTGACCTTGAACCAAAATCCTAATATTGCGATGGCTTCTAAACACCCTGATTTTTTTGAAACTTTTCGTATTTCTTACGGAATCGCTCGATTCGGCCGGCAGTATCAACCAGTTTCTGCTTACCGGTGAAAAACGGGTGGCATTTAGAACAAATTTCAACCCGAATGTCCTTTTTGGTTGATCCGACTTCGACCACATTCCCGCAGGCACACTTGATCGATGTCTGAGAATACTTCGGATGAATGTCTGCTTTCATTTTAATTTCAACCCCCTATAAAATAATTACGCATTCATTGATGCTAAAAAGTCTGCATTATCTGCGGTTCCGGCCATTTTATCAAGTAAAAATTCCATACTGTCGATGGAATTTAGTGAGGACAGAAGTTTTCTCAATATCCACACCCGGTTTAATATATCGTCTTTCAGCAGCAACTCTTCTTTACGGGTTCCGGATTTCTTGATGTCAATGGCAGGAAAGACCCGCTTGTCCGCCAGACGGCGATCCAACTGAATCTCCATGTTACCGGTTCCTTTGAATTCTTCGAAAATCACCTCATCCATCCGGCTTCCGGTATCGACCAGCGCCGTGGCGACAATGGTCAGCGAGCCACCCTCTTCTATATTTCGGGCGGCACCGAAAAAGCGCTTGGGGCGCTGGAGCGCATTGGAGTCCACACCGCCGGACAGTATCTTTCCACTGGGCGGCATCACGGAATTGTAGGCCCGGGCCAACCGGGTAATGCTGTCGAGCAAGATGACGACGTCCTTTTTGTGCTCTACAAGGCGCTTGGCTTTTTCAATGACCATTTCGGCTACCTGGACGTGCCTTTCGGCAGGCTCGTCAAAGGTCGAGCTGATGACCTCGGCGTCAACGGTCCGTTCCATATCCGTCACCTCTTCCGGGCGCTCGTCGATCAAAAGCACAAACGGGACCACTTCCTTGTGAGAGGCAATGATACTGTTGGCAATGTTCTGCAGCAACATGGTCTTTCCGGATCGCGGGGGAGAAACAATGAGACCGCGTTGCCCGAAGCCGATCGGCGTGCAAAGATCCATGATGCGGGTTGAAAAATTGTCGGCACCGTTCTCGATGTTCATCTTGCGGTTTGGATACAACGGGGTCAAGTTATCGAACAGAATTTTTTCCCGCGCCACCTCGGGATCTTCATAGTTGATCGCCTCGACCTTCAGCAGCGCAAAATAGCGTTCAGATTCTTTCGGCTGCCTTATCTGGCCGGATACGGTGTCACCGGTGCGCAGATTAAACCGCCGGATCTGGGAGGGAGACACGTAAATATCGTCAGGACCAGGAAGGTAGTTGTAATCCGGAGATCTCAGGAATCCGAAACCATCGGGTAGTATTTCCAGAGTACCTTCACCATAAATCAGGCCGTTTTTCTCGATCTGGCGCTGCAACAAGGCGAACATAAGATCCTGTTTACGCATGCCGGCGGCCCCTTCGATACTGAACTCCTTGGCCATCCGGGCCAGTTCGCTGATTTTCTTGTCTTTAAGCTCTGCAATGTTCATTAATGTGATTCCCCGTTACTGTGGTGGTAGTGGTGGTGTGGTTTTGAATATAATCTTCTGGAAATACATCAGAATTGATAGACTCTTAATGTCATACTGGTGCGGTGATTTTATTTTCCCGTTATCGGGGGGATTTTTCACTGTGTGAGTATCATTCCACGGGCGAACGCAATCGGGCAGTATACGTACGCTAGCAATGTAATTAACACGTATCGTAACGGTTAACTACGGAAAGATTATGCCGATTATGCGGAGGATGCTGAGTGTAATTAACGAAGACCTGCGCTGATATTTTCTCCAAATTGGCGGGTTTTCAATTGGATTATTATTTTTACATCACAATCATCGAGGTGTCAAGCGGTTTTGCTCAGTTTTTCATCGATTTGTGAAAAGACCGGGGCGAATCTCACCGGCATCACGGTGTGTTGCATGTTTCGAACCGGGCCGGTCACGGATGGCACTGGCTGTGGACGAACGCATCGCTTTGCTGTAAGCTGATCGAATTGTGATACTTTTTTATTTCATTATGGATTTCTGCTCTTTCCTTAGGCTGCCTTTGAACCGGCTGAAGTCGCTGATTTTTCTCTCCACCCGCGGTTAATGCAAACTCCCCGGGGACTCATACAAATAACGAATGAAAGTTTAACATTCGCCCCAAAAAAACATGCATCTCTACCCCACAAAACTGCAACAGTCCCTTCCCCCCGGAACTGCACCGCCGGTAAACCCGAAAACGGTTTACATTGTCGGCGGATCAGTCAGAGACCTTCTGCTCGGCAGATCGCCGCTGGACTATGATCTTGCCGTTGCGGTTGACCCGAAACGTTTTGCTCGCCAGCTGGCGTCGCACACCAAAGGCCGCCTGGTCGAGCTTGGTAAACCCGGTCAGATGATTTACAGGGTGGTCACGTCTTCAAACGTCTTCGACGTCTCCGGTCTGGCCGGTCCCACGATCGAGGCCGATTTGAGCCAGAGGGATTTTACCATCAATGCCATGGCCGCCGATGCTGCTACCGGAGATATCATCGATGTGTTCAACGGTCGTGAAGACCTTCTCTCTGGTCGCGTTCACATGGTCTCAGAAGCAGTTTTCAGACAAGACCCGGTCCGTCTGGTCAGGGCTTTCCGAATGGCGGCGGTTTATAATTTTCATTTATCCGCCCAAACAGCGGCAGCGGTTCAAACTCATGCAGCGCTCATCGCCAGATCGGCTGGCGAAAGGGTCTGGTCCGAGTTGTTGAAGACCCTGGAAGCGCGCCGATCGGTTTGCTCTGTCAGACAAATGGCTGCATGCGGTCTGCTTCAGACCATTCTCCCGGAAATCAATACCAACTGCCCTCAAGCGCCGTCGGGTCGTCATGCGGGTGCAGTGACGGATACAATAAAAGCCTATTCGGCATTGGAACAAGCTCCTGATCGATCCTTCGTCAATTATTCCCGATACGTTGTACCCGAACGCTCGGTTTCAAACCGCCATCCCGGCCGCCTTGTTGAAATTTGCGCTCCTTTTGCAAGGTTTCATAAAATTGCCGCCCGTCACCCGCATGACACATTGGTCTGTGCGAGCCGGACCGGTGCACCAGATCTGCCGCCGGCTGAAAATGTCCAACCGCCAGGCACATGATATTGACTTCATTATCCGACATCGTAAAAAGCCGCGGGCTCTTTATACTGCCTACCGGAGAAAACGGCTTTCAGATACGGCTGTCACACGCTTGTTCATGTCAAGCGGCGACAAATTGTCCGGTTTACTCTTGAACACCGTTGCGATGGTTTCCGCCGGTTCCGACAAAACTGATGGTCACGGTGAAAGATTCTCAAAATTCGCACGCGACCTGCTGCAAAGATATTACGTCGATTTTAAACCCCGCAGCACTGCGCCACCGCTTCTGACCGGAAAAGACCTTATCGCTGGCTTCAATTTGGCCCCCTCTCCCGCTTTCAAGTTCCTGCTGAATCGGATCGAGACCGACCGTTTGGCCGGCCGCATCCATACGAAAAATGAAGCGCTGGACCGTGTCGGCCGACTGCTGCAGAGCGACCGGCTCAAAACCTGAGATTTTCTGTGCTTTTCTCGAGACCGGCCGATACCGGCAGTGCCGGCAGGCGGGCGCTTTAACCGTTCTGCTGAAAAATATTCATGCAATATACGGCTTGAGGATGCTATGGGCCATCTGGTGTTGATCACCGTCCACGTAAATATGAGGTGTCAGCAATCGAATGTGATCCGCCATGTCGGCGTCGCTCTTAAAATGGATTCGGCTTGACGGCTACCGATCTTCATCAAGCAGACAACACATCACCGAAACCGCGTTGGTATTCACTCATCTTTGCTATTTACTCGAATGAATATCCGGACGCTTTATGAAACTGAAACCTGAAACCAAAAACAGTGTTGATCGAAGACAGAGCCAATGATCTCTGACCTCCGATGGCGGGATCTTCGACTGGCCCCGAGATACACGTTTTTCATTCTGAAACAAAAAAGGTTCCTCCCTGCCCCAGGGCCGGAGGAACCTTTTGATAACAGTTGGATGTATTATGACTATAGTGATGCTTTGACGGCATCCAGAGCCGAGAAAACCTGCCTTCGGATCTCGTCGACCTTGCCGACGCCTTCGATCCTTACATATTTCGGTGCCGCGGCTTCGCCGGAGCTCTCCCACTTCTTGTAGTAATCGATCAGCGGCTCGGTCTGGTTGTGGTAAACCTCCAGGCGCTTGCGGACCGTCTCTTCTTTGTCGTCGTCTCTCTGGATCAACGGTTCGCCGGTGACATCGTCCTTACCCTCGACTTTGGGCGGATTAAAGACAACGTGATAGGTTCGGCCGCTGGCCAGGTGGGCCCGCCGACCGCTCATACGTTTGATAATCTCAGCATCTGGAACATTGATGTCGACGACGGCGTCAATCACAACTCCGGCTTCTTTCATGGCGTCCGCCTGGGGGATCGTGCGCGGAAAACCATCGAACAGAAAGCCTTTCTGGCAATCCGCTTCCTTGATTCGCTCCTTGACCAGCCCGATAATGACATTGTCCGGAACAAGCCCACCGGAGTCCATGTATTCCTTGGCCTTTTTTCCCAGATCAGAGCCCGCTTTGACGGCGGCACGGAGCATATCGCCGGTAGAAATCTGAGGGATTTGATAATTCTCCTTGATGTAATTGGCCTGGGTTCCCTTGCCCGCTCCGGGTCCACCCAAAAGTATCAAACGCATGTTCTCTCCTCCTTTTTATCTAGTTCGGTCGTAGTCAAATATGGCCTTTGCCGGTCCGCGTGCCTTGACGTCAGGTGAGATGACGTTTTGACGTTCGGCGTGTATCGTTGATGAACAACAGCTCGTTTCGCATATGTCGCTTCTTAAGGATACATGCTCGGCCTGAACCGGGCAGCGACTGATGGCCGGAATAATGGCTGATACGGTCCGACCTGTCAAGATTTTTGTCGGCGAGCGGCGTGCCTTATGCGCAGTGACACCTTTGTGACAAACACTATCGGGAAAAGATAAATTTTTCGATCGACCGGAGAGTTACAATGCAAGCGAAATCCAGGAGTAATCCTTTTTAAAGCGCCTGGAGAGATATGGGCACCGCCTTTTAAAATATATTGGTGCGCGAATATTTTTTCCTTGCATTCGTTCCAGGTAAAGGCTATTTAGATTGATTTATCAAAGGATGATATTAAGCGAATAACCACCATGCCAGCGTGAAGATTTCGGTGGAAAGAAGGGGGCGAGATAATTGAAGGAAATCACGGTCAAAGTCTACGACAATGACATTGAAAAGGCCATGCGGATTCTGAAAAAGAAAATTCAGAACGACGGCCTGTTCAAACGACTCAAGCTCAAAAAGAGCTACGAAAAACCAAGCGAATTCCGTCGCCGAAAAGCACGCGAAGCATTGCGAAGGGAGCGGTTGGCAGTTGCAAGAAAGAACCGTTACCGCAGATAGTCTAATGCAGATTTTGTTAAAACCCGGCGGGCAAAACCCGCCGGGTTTTTTATCAGACCATTGGAATAATCGATGCCTGCCGATAGATCCTATCAACAATGCTTGAATGAAATGTTCAATTTGAGGCGTTTCGGTATCAAGCTCGGTCTCGAAACGATTCGCCAAATCCTGGCAGGCCTGGGAAACCCTCAGGAGAAATTCAGGACAATCCATGTGGCCGGTACCAATGGCAAAGGTTCTGTGGCTGCCATCCTGGCATCGATTCTACAGACCTGTGGAAATAAAACCGGCCTGTATACGTCACCCCACTTGATCCGTTTCAACGAGAGAATTGTCGTCGACGGCCAGCCGATTGCCGATGAAGATGTATTGTCCGCCTACAAGGCCGTAAAGGCAGTGCATCACGGTGAGCGCGAGCCAACTTTTTTCGAATTTACAACCGCCATGGCGCTGCATGAGTTCAAACGCCAGAAAGTCGCATGGGCCGTCATTGAAACCGGCATGGGCGGAAGGCTGGATGCCACCAATGTCATTCACCCCGCGCTATCGATCATCACCAATGTGTCGGTAGAGCACAGCGAGTACCTCGGTTCCTCCATCAAACAGATAGCCGCAGAAAAAGCCGGGATTATAAAATCGGGGGTTCCGGTGGTTACCGGCGTCAGGCAAAAAAGTGCCGTCGATGTGGTCGTTGCTGCCGCGGCTGCCCGGCATGCGCCGCTGTACCGCAGGGGTAAAGACTTTCGGGTAAGGCGCACCTCGCAAAACATGTTCAATTACCAGAGCCCGCAAACCAAGTGGACCGGCCTTATCTCCTCGCTGGCCGGCCAGCATCAGTTGGAAAATGCCGCTTTGGCATTAGCGGGATGCGACGTGTTGTCTCCGGAGATCGCCCAATTGACGCAGGATTGCGTAAAAAAAGCGCTGCTCAATACCCGCTGGCCGGGCCGCCTCGAGAAAGTTATGGATAAACCGTTGACCCTTCTCGATGGCGCACACAACTTGATTGCCGCCCGCAAACTTGCGAAATATCTGGCGTCCCATCTGGTGGGCCGCCGCATCACGCTGGTGGTCGGCATCCTGGATGACAAACCTTACCGAGCCATGTTGGAAGCCCTCGTTCCGATCTGCCAACGGGTCATCATTACGCAGCCCAAGATTCAGCGGGCCTTACCGACAGAAATCCTGGCAGCGACCGCGAAAGAGTTGTCGAAGGAAGTCGACGTCGTTCCGGATGTAAGCCGGGCCGTTGCCGCGGCCATTGAATCGTCTGCCCCGGATGACGTCGTCTGCATCGCCGGCTCTCTTTACGTGGTGGGCGAAGCCAAAGCCGCATTGGCCGATCTGTCACCACCGGTGTCGGTGTAATCGATTGAAATCCGCGCTTGACAACATTGGCACATTCCATTAACTAAAATCCCCAGCCACGAGTGGCTTGAACAACCTGTTTTTTATTTTACTCCGTTTGCGCCCGTAGCTCAGGGGATAGAGCGTCAGCCTCCGGAGCTGAAAGCCGCTGGTTCGAATCCAGCCGGGCGTACCAACAAATGAGAGTTAGGAAAATTCCTAACCCATTTATCTCAATCTTACATAAAGATTATTCCCACCTTTTTTCCCCAAAGATTGATCTTTGTTTACTTATCTGATATCATTTGACATTTGTAAAATATAACAGGAAGTAGGAGACATGAACGGGGAAGACGACACCAGGCAACTGCCCCAGAGCCTTGAAAATCATCTCAGAAACGAAAATCCACTTTTGGCCGATGTCGTAAAGAGCTTCCGGCAACTCGACAAGGTCACTCAACAGTTGGGATATTTCAACCGCGAGGAATCGCACACCAGCCGCATTCCCTGGTGGCCCCTGATCTCGATATTGGGCACCTATTCCTCGGGCAAGTCGGCCTTCATCAATAACTTCCTCAGGTATCCGCTTCAGACAACCGGAAATCAGGCGGTGGACGACAAATTCACCGTTATTTGCTTCACGAGCGAAGACCAGGTTCGTTCCCTGCCGGGGCTGGCGCTTGATGCGGACCCCCGCTTTCCACTTTTTAAAGTCAGCCAGGCCATCGACGAATTGGCGCACGGACAAAGCGCCCACATCGACAAATATCTGCAGCTAAAAACCTGCCCCAGTAAAAAACTCCGGGGCCGGATCCTTATCGATTCACCCGGTTTCGATGCCGACGAGCAGCGATCATCGACTTTGCGCATTACCAATCATATCATTGACCTGTCGGACCTGGTCCTTGTCTTCTTCGACGCCCGCCATCCGGAATCCGGATCGATGCAGGACACGCTACAGCATCTCGTCAAAGCGACCCTGATTCGACGGGATGCCACCAAATTTCTTTATATACTCAACCAAATCGATCACACCGCCCGTGAGGACAACACCGAAGAAGTGTTTGCCGCTTGGAAGCGCGCACTGGCCCAGTACGGCCTGACGACCGGAAGTTGTTATGCGATCTATAACCCCGATTTGGAATTGCCGATAGAAAACGATCGCGTTCGAATCCGTTTGGAAAACCGTAGAGATGCCGATCGACGATCGATCAACAATCGTATCGAACAGGTGGTGGTAGAAAGAGCCTACCGTATCGTCGGGATTCTGAGAAAGACGGCCCAATCCATCGAACAGGAAATGGTTCCTCGCATCGCCAGGTTTCTCGAAGTATGGCGACGTACGGTGCTCTGGGCCGACGCCTTTGTATTCGGGGGCCTGCTGCTCGCATTTCTGCTGTTCACCATGTGGGCCGGTTATTGGGTCGGCCTGCGCCTGAATATTCCTTTTGTCAGCAACCTTCTGGCCGGCAACGATGTTCTGCGCGCGGTCTTCACTTTTATATTATTGATCGCGGCCGGCTACATCCACTTCCAGATTCGCCGTAAGGCTGCCGAACGCGCCAAAAAAAGGGTCCTGGAAGATATTATCGATCCAACCCTGCGCTTAAACTACACCCTGGCATTCAGAAAAAACAGCCGCTGGTGGCGCAGTGTGTTTCAAAACCGACCCTCCGGATGGAGTCGCAGCAGTCGTAAAATATTGTCTACCGTTGCCGAAGAAGCCAATACCTACATCCAGATTCTCAATGACACCTTTACCAACCCTTCCGGGGAACCACCCGTTGTCGATCCTATTGGCCAGAACTTCGGGAGTGACGGCGTCGATCAGGGTGGTTCCAGTGTCGACAACCCCTCCCAGGCAACTCAGGATCAGGGACTGAAGGTCGTCACCCGCGACTGACCGGCAGGCACGATCACTTTCTAAATCACTTTCCTGTAACGTTGATCACCGTTCTGATAAAAATTCCAGCAAACGGGCGTTGAAGGCCTGCGACTTTTCGATGTTGCACAAGTGGCGTGCAGCCGGTATGAGGCAAAGCCGGGATTCGGCAATGCGGGCGTGAATCGCCTCGGAGAATGCAACCGGTGTTCCCGGGTCATCCTCGCCGACCATAATGAGCGTCGGCATTTGGATTGCAGCAATACGTTCAAGGTAATCCAGATGTCGGATGGCTTCGCAGCAGCCGATGAAACCGGGCACCGGAGTGGAGAGAATCTGCTGCCGAATGCGTTGAACCGGGGGCGGGTTTGCTTCCAGGTAGGTGGGTGAAAACCAGCGTTCAAGAATTTCCGCTACCAAAGATGACATCCCCGTAGATTGAGCGCGGGAAATTCGATCCTGCCACACCGGTTGAAGTTGATCACCCATGACGGCCGCAGTGCTGGCAAGAATCAGTTTCTCCAGCCTCTGTGGGTGATGGAGAGCTATACTCTGTCCGATCATTCCCCCCATCGAAAGCCCGAGCCAGATCACTTTTTCGATACCAAGAGCATCCAGCAAGCCGATCGCATCCTCTCCCAACTGCTCGAGCGTATATGCGCCTTCTGGCGCGTCGCTGGCACCGTGGCCGCGGGTATCGTATCGCAGGACCCGAAAATCGGTTGCCAGGGCCGCCATCTGTTCATCCCACATCGCGAGGTTCGTGCACAGGGAATGACTCAGTACCAGCACCTCTCCTTCCGGCTTTCCTGTAATGGATACATTGAACCGGATACCATTGACATCGATATTCATTACAGCGACTCCTCCAGTAAACAATACCGATTATAAGATCCAATAACGCAAGTATTCCTACAAAGGAAACAGCACCCTCTTCTTACGACCTCAGAAACGCTCACTTCAGGCCATAGTAACCCTTGTACCATTCGACGAATTTTTGAATACCGGTTTCAATGGGCGTGGCCGGCCTGAACCCAACGTCATTGGCGAGGTCATCGATGTCGGCGAAAGTCGCCGGCACATCACCCGGTTGCATCTCCCGCATCTCCTTTTTGGCCGTCTTCCCCACCGCCGCCTCGATGGCCGCTATGAAATCATTGAGTTCCGACGGTTGGTTGTTGCCGATGTTGTAGATCTTATAAGGTGCCGCCGAAGTGCCGGGGTCCGGTCGATCGCCATGCCAATCGAGGTTGGGTTGAGGCCGTTTGCCCATCACCCTTACTACCCCTTCGACGATATCGTCGATGTAGGTGAAATCACGCTTCATCCGGCCATGGTTGAAAACCTGGATCGGCTTGTCTTCGAATATGGCTTTCGTAAACAGGAAAAGGGCCATATCGGGTCGCCCCCAAGGACCGTAAACGGTGAAAAAGCGAAGGCCGGTGCACGGTAGACTGTAGAGATGACTGTAGGTGTGGGCCAGAAGTTCATTGGCCTTTTTCGAGGCCGCATACAGGGATACCGGGTGGTCGACATTGTGGTGCACAGAAAACGGCATGCGGGTGTTGGCCCCGTAAACCGAACTCGAGGAGGCGAAAACCAGATGCGGCGTACGGTGATGGCGGCAACATTCCAGCAGGTTGACAAAGCCCACCAGGTTTGCTTCCACATAAGCGTGGGGGTTCTCTATCGAATAGCGCACCCCGGCTTGAGCGGCCAGATTGACCACAACATCGAAGGATTGGCCGTCGAAAACCGCGTCCAGACCTTTGAGGTCGGCCAAATCGGTCTCGTAAAATGAAAAATTATCTTCAGTATGCAACTCCTTCAAGCGATCTTTTTTCAGATTAACGTCATAGTACGCGTTCATGTTGTCAAGACCGGTGACGTGAATCCCGTTTGCCAGTAATCGCCGCGCCAGGTGAAATCCGATGAAACCGGCTGCGCCGGTGATAAGCACTTTATTATATTCGAACGCCATGTTCACTCCTGTTCTACCGTTTTGTTGCTGTCCGATCCCGTGAGTATTTCCTTAAACGTCGGCGCATGAAGCCGCATACCAGCGGAAGGTGTTCTCAAGCCCCTCTTCGAAAGCCACTACCGGCTCGAACCCCAGCAGAGTTTTAGCGCTATCGATGGCGGCTACCGAAGCGACGATGTCCCCCGCACGCCGGGGCGCATAGCGGGAATTCATTTTCAAACCAGCCAGATGCGCAATGGTTTGCCATAACTTATTGATATCGATTGAAATACCGGTTCCAACATTGATCGACCTGCCGGCTGCAGCTCCGGCGCTTGCGGCTTTAAGCAAAGCTCGTACGACATCCGCAACGTAAACGAAATCTCTGTTTTGGGTACCGTCCCCGTATATCGTCGGTGGCATTTCCTGAACCGCTTTTGACATGAATATCGATATAACACCGGAATACGGTGACGACGGATCCTGTTTCGGGCCGTATACATTGAAAAACCGCAAGCTGGTGGTTTGCATCCCGTAGAGTTGATGATACAGGCGGGTGTAGTATTCACCCGAAATTTTTTGCACCGCATAGGGGCTGAGCGGTTTCGGTATCATCTCTTCGTTTTTCGGCAGATCGGGGTCATCCCCGTAGACCGCCGAGGAACTGGCAAAAACCAGGCTAGCGGCACCGCCAACCCGGGCCGCCTCGAGCACGTGAATCGTTCCCATGTCATTGACTGCAGCCGATTCCAAGGGCTGCTCAACGGTTTGAGGAACCGACACCATCGCCGCCAGGTGAAAAACCGCCTCACATCCTTGAGTTGCCTTACTTACCGTTGTAAAATCCCGGATATCGCCTTCAACCAGTTCAACAGACCCTGAAACCGTCTCCAGGTTGGACCGGTGACCGGTGGAGAAATTGTCCAGGACGACAACCTGGCATCCTTCAGATACAAGGGCTTCCGTTAAATGGGATCCGATGAAACCGGCCCCCCCCGTCACCATGGCTCGTTTGAATGGAACGGTCATTCGTCCTCCGTTTTTGTCAGATAATAACCTTACTGGATCTATCCGTTTGCGATTATCCACGCACATGCGGACATTATAGAAGCCATCTCGATTTTGAGATCGATTCTAAGAGATCACTTCTGCTGGATCGGCATATTGGTTTTGAATCAAGAATCACGGTGTAACTCGCTTGCGCGTACTTTTTTATAAAATGGCACCCTAATTGAGCGCAAACAAAATCGAGGTAACATCGCAGAATTAATATCTCACCGCTGGTGGAGATAGTTAAACCTAAATTGAGCAATTTTTGACTCGCGCTGCACCCATCTATTGCCCATCAAGGGCCTGTGCCAATCCTCGACATAGCCATGGGTATGCCAGCGGTTGGCGCAGGCCCTTGATGAACAAGATCTCAGCATATCGCTTCCCCAAAAATCGCTCAAATTAGGTTTAATGAAGTCGAAAATTCAAAATACTCATTGATTATTAGGTCTATTGTGATCGTTCTCGATTTTGTTTAGGCTCATTTAGGGTCGCAGTATACCATGGCCATGCCGATATGGCCAAGGATACTGTATATTCCGTTTCGGTTCGTGGAGGACCTCAGTGGGGTGCAAAACTTTTGTGATCAATTCCGAGTTTTTTCACCCGGTACTGCAGCGTGGTCCGTGGTATCCGCAGGAGTGCCGCTGCCCCCTGCTTCCCACCTATGCGGCCGCTGGTGTGAGCCAGCACCATTTCAATGTGCTGCCGCTCAGCGACCGCCAGGCTGTAATCTCTGCTTCTCGTGCTCGACGGGCCTGATTCAACCAGTATTTCCACATCCTTCCCGCTGATGTTTTCTCCCGGGTGCATGATGATCATTCGTTTGACCAGGTTTTTTAGTTCACGCACATTGCCGGGCCAGTGATGGTCGCGGAGAACTTCCATGGCTGAAGGGATATAGCGGGGGGCCGGCCGGTTAGCTTTTCGGGATTCGAGCTGGTTGAGCCATTGAACGAGACCGGGAACATCCTCATTCCTCTCTCTTAAGGGCGGCAACTGTACTTCAACTGTGTTTAGACGATAAAAAAGATCTGAGCGAAATTTTTTTTTTCGTATCGCTTGAGTCATATCTCGATTGGTTGCGGCGATCACCCTGACATTCACCTCAATGGGTCGGTTATCACCCACGCGCTCGAAAGATTTATCCTGCAAAACATGCAGAAGTTTGGCCTGAAGTTGGATCGGTAATTCGCCGATTTCGTCCAAGAAGATCGTGCCATCGTTGGCCATTTCGAATCGTCCTGCCCGCGAGCCGGAAGCTCCGGTAAAGGCCCCTTTTGCATGTCCGAAGAGTTCACTTTCGAACAGACCGGTTGAAAGGGCCGGGCAGTTGACCTTGACGAATAGACCGACTCTGCGGGGGCTCAGGCGATGAATATGGCGCGCAATAAAGTCTTTGCCGGTGCCGGTCTCACCGGTAATCAGCACACTGGCATCTGTGGCGGCAATCAATTCCACCTGACGCATGACCTCAATCATGACGGGTGAATTAAAATAAAAAGACTCCGGGCGATACGACTCCTCGGCGCGTTCAAGAAGATATTGCTTCTGCTGTACCAGGCTCTGGTTAACTTCTTTAAGTTTGCTGTAGACCAGCATATTATCCACGGCAAGGGCGACAACATCGGTCAACTCGGTTAAAAACTGAGAGAGTTCTTCCATTTTACGCGGTTGTTCCTTGAATGAAAAATGCAATACGCCCAGCACCTTACCCCTTGTAATCAGTGGGTAGGCCATGCTGGCGGTAAGGCCCGCCGCCAGCATGGCTCTTACCGAAGCCCAATAGTTCCGTTTCTTCAAATCAGGGATGATGACGGGTTCTTTTGAACGTATGACCGCTTTGGCGATCGCTCCTTTGGCTAGAGGACGCTCATAATCGCTGATTCCCTTGGGTGAGATTCCTTCGGCCGTGCTGAAGTAAATCAGTAACTTTTTATTGGCATCATAGAGATTGATGCTGAATCGGTCATATGGGACGGTTTTTTTTATTTCACTTGCCAGCGCATTGAAAAGGTTTGCCCGGTTGGTATGCTTAACGATCGCATTGTTGATCTCTATGAGCAATCGGTAACGGGTTGCGGTACTCCATGTCATCATGCACTCTCCCGGTATTCAATGACCTCCGGAGAGACCAGAGGAATGGCTATTAAAACGCTCGATGCGGTCTTTTCGCACCATTATTTCGGGCAAACAGTCGGTCATTGAATTATTATACAATGATCATCGTTTTAAGTGGTCGTTAACTCCTGGAGCTGACAAACTTTTGGGCGTCTCACCAACAAAGCGGAGAGTTTACCAATATATACCATGCCTAATATTGGGCGATACTTTGCTTGCCGATCGACGTGAAAATTGAGCCTGCAGACACAATAAAAACTATCATATCAAAATTTTATCGATATTCAATACCGCATGCCCGCGGATTTTACAATATCTTTGCCCAATAGTCGGCATTGCGCCCAATAATCGGCGTAATATCAAGAAGGCGAATCGTATAGATAAACTCCAACCATACGTATTTATTTGAAATTTGATTTATCCTCCCTATTGGCATGCCCATTGCTTATTAAATTAAAATGTAAATGTTCCGATGTCTCCCTCGCTCACTGCCCTTCAAAAATAAACCAGAAACCACGGAAATGCCCCTATGCCCGACATCATCATCACCGAATTCATGGATGTGAAGGCTGTGGAAGAGACAGCCAGGAACTATGACGTCCACTACGATTCTCAGCTCGTCGACAAGCCGGATGAATTGAAAACGCTGCTTGCCGAGGCCCGGGGGTTGGTCGTCCGCAATCGAACCCATGTTGATGCTGATTTGCTCCGGGCAGCGCCCCAATTGGAAGTGGTCGGGCGATTGGGTGTCGGCCTGGACAACATCGATTTAAATGCATGCGAAGCGCGTGGTGTGACGGTCTGCCCGGCAACGGGCGCCAATGATGCCGCCGTCGCCGAATGGGTGATCGCATCGGCGATGCTGCTGCTGCGCGGTGCATTTCTTTTCAACACCCAAATGTTGAACGGCGCGTGGCCCCGAACAGCGGCAATGGGACATGAAACCGCGGGCAAAACACTCGGATTGGTGGGATTCGGCCAGATTGCCCGTTATAGCGCCCGGCTCGCGCATTCGTTGGGAATGAACGTCGTCGCCTATGACCCCTATGTCCCCGCAGATGACAACTGTTGGAATTCCACCACCAGAATCGATGACTTGTTCGCGTTGCTCCGAGCAGCCGACATTGTCAGTTTGCACGTCCCGCTCAACGATACCACCCGGCACCTGCTCGATGATGAAGCCATCGCTCAAATGAAAAAAGGTGCCATATTGGTGAACGCCGCACGCGGCGGGGTATTGGACGAAAATGCGCTGGTGGCGGCCATGAAATCGGGTCGAATTCAGGGGGCTGCCTTGGACGTGTATGAGACCGAGCCTCTCACGGCCTCCTCGGCCGCAAAGTTCACCGACCTGCCCAATCTTGTCCTCACCCCTCACATTGCCGGTGTGACCATCGAATCCAACCAGCGTGTCAGTCAAGTCACCATGGAAAACGTACGGCGGGTGCTGGAGGCATCCCAATGACCGAGAAGAAGTTAACTCTCGCAGAAGCACATAAAATATGCGTGGACGCGCTTTACACCCACAACACCAGCGACAGCAATGCAGCACTCGTGGCCAAAGCACTCGTCGCCGCCGAAGCGGACGGGTTAAGGGGGCACGGCCTATCGAGACTTCCTTCTTACTGCGCTCAGGCGGCCAGCGGAAAAGTCGACGGGCAGGCGCAACCGCAAACGGCCCGGGTGGCCGATGCCGCACTCAGGATCGATGCCCGCAATGGCTTCGCCTATCCCGCCTTGGCCCTCGCCGTTGAAAACCTCGGCACCATGGCACCGCAATCCGGCATCGCGGTGGCGGCGGTTGCCCATTCACACCACTGCGGCGCGGCCGGGTATCACGTGGAGGCCTTGGCCCAAAAAGGCTTCATCGGGCTGCTGTTTGCCAATACGCCCAAGGCCATCGCACCTTGGGGCGGTAATCAGAGTGTCTTCGGCACCAACCCCATCGCCTTTGCCGCACCCCGAGCCAACCACAACCCGTTGGTCATCGATCTTTCTCTCAGCAAAGTGGCACGGGGCAAAATAATGGTCGCACAACAGGAGGGTAAACCCATCCCGGAAGGGTGGGCCTTGGATGACCACGGCAAACCCACCAAGGATCCGAAGGCCGCCATGTCCGGCACCATGCTGCCGATGGGGGAGGCCAAAGGGGCTGCACTGGTTCTCATGGTCGAAATTATGTCTGCCGCCCTGACCGCCGCCCTTTTCGGCTTCGAAGCCAGTTCGTTCTTCACGGCCGATGGACCGCCGCCCGGGGTGGGACAGCTTTTAATCGCCATTGCACCGGAGCCCCTTTCCGGAGAGGCATTTAACGCCCGCCTGGAAGTTCTTATGGCCGCCATTTTGGCGCAGGAAAACACCCGCCTTCCCGGTGATCGGCGTCTGCAATTACGCCAAGCGGCTCGCCAAAACGGAATGCTAATCACGCAACAACAATACAACCAGCTGGTCGCGCTTGGTTCAGGCACCTGACATCTCAATGATGGGCGCAGCAGCAAGCGAATGAATAATCCCCATATCATTTTTTAAACCAACAAACGTAAGGAGGCTCAACAATGATTCAATTTTTGGTTCACGAAGCGGCTGACTCCGTTGGAGTGGCTACCGTGGATATCAAGGGCGGTGAGACAGCCTCGGGGCTGTTCATGGATTCCCAAAAAGGCATCGAGATCAAGGCCCTCGACGATATTCCGTTGGGACACAAAATTGCGCTGAATGATCTTGCCGAAGGGGGCAAAGTCATCAAGTACGGCGAGGACATCGGCAAAGTGGTTGCAAACATCAAAAAGGGCGGCCACGTTCACATTCATAACCTGAAAACCAAGAGGTGGTAGAAATGAGCACTTTAGGAACCGTCCGGGGATACAGACGTGAAAACGGTCGCGTGGGTATTCGCAACCACGTATTGATTTTACCTTTGGATGATCTTTCCAACTCGGCCTGTGAAAAGGTCGCTTACGGCGTCAAAGGCACGAAAGCGATTCCGCATGCCTATGGGCGGCTGCAATTCGGCGAGGATCTGCAGCTGTTTTTCCGCACCATGATCGGCACGGGAGCCAACCCCAATGTGGCGGCCGTGGTCGTTATCGGCATCGAGCCGGAGTGGACCAACATCATTGTGGACGGCATCGCCGAAACCGGAAAACCAGTCACCGGTTTTTCTATCGAACGCCAGGGCGACTATAAAACAGTGGAGATGGCATGTTGGAAAGCCTACGAGTACATGCAGTGGGCCAGCGAACTCAAACGTGAGGAAGTGGATTTAAGCGAAATCTGGGTTTCCACCAAATGCGGTGAGAGCGATACCACCAGCGGCCTGGCCAGCAATCCTACAGTCGGCAATGCTTTCGACAAACTGGTGGCGGCCGGGGCGACCTGCTCATTCGGCGAGACCAGCGAGATCACCGGGGCCGAGGCGGTCTGCAAACAACGCGCAGCCACCCCGGAGGTCGGCAAGCAGTTCATGGCCATCTTCAACAAGTATCAGGAAATGATCGACCGTAATAAAACGGATGACCTTTCCGGCAGCCAGCCCACAAAAGGCAATATCCGCGGTGGCCTCACCACCATCGAAGAGAAGGCCTTCGGCAATATGCAGAAGATCGGCAAGAAAAGCAAATACGTGGGGTGCCTCGATAAGGCCGAAGCGCCCTCCGGGTCGGGTCTATGGTTCATGGACACCAGCTCGGCCGCGGCTGAAGCCGTAACCCTTTGGGCGGCGGCCGGTTTTGTGGCCCATTTCTTCCCCACCGGGCAAGGCAATATCATCGGCAACCCCATCGAACCGGTCATCAAGCTTTCGGCGAATCCTTTGACTTGCGCGACGATGAAGGAGCACCTCGATTATGACTGCTCCGCTATCCTAAGAGGTGAACTGACCCTGGATCAATCGGGTGACGGTCTTCTGGAAATACTGAAGCGCACCTGTAACGGCCGCCTGACCGCCCAGGAGTTGTTGGGTCATGAAGAGTTCGTACTGACCAAGCTTTACGAGAGCGCCTAAATCAGGCAACCGAAACGGAAACATCAAAAAGTAAAGATCTTCATTCCGACTCCGGATGCCGGAATCAGCTCCGTGGTCGGAATGGATCCGGATAAAAGCAGGATATCAAGATCTTTGTGTGGCAAGAGACGGACGGTAATACCTTATCGAGATAGTCTGTGAGAAATCGTTAAATCAACATGCTTAACGTGGAGGTAAAATGCCATGATGGCAGAACAAAACAACAAGACAAACGGCAAGGGGGGAAAAGTTGCCCTGTTTACCTTTTATTCTCTTTTCGCCTTATACTTTGTCAACGTGCTTTTTGGCAAAGCGAAGGTTTCATATGGCCTGAATCTGCCCCATTTGGGAAATGTGGCAGAATTTCTCCTGCTATCCGTGGCTTGCGTTGCATTGATCGTAGCGGCTTTGAGGAGAGAAGCCGCTGAAAATAAATCTTCAAATGAAATAAAAGGAGACGAAAAATGACCCATGACAAACAGAAGGAATCCGGCCCGAAAATGGTAGAGCGACGTCGCTTCATGGAATTGACGACTAAATTTGGATTTACGGCTGCCACGGTAGCGCTGTTCAGTGGCGTGTTGGGCTCCAAGGAGGCCAGTGCGCAGGTTGCCAAGGAGGAGCAGATACGCCAAAAGACGGCCAAATACAAGATGAATATCGCCACCGCCTATATAATTGGGGCCTCGCGCAGCTACCCCATCATGCAGTTGGACATGAAGGAAAATATCCAAAACTGCACCAATGGAGAAGTTTATGTCAAACTGGCGCCGGGCGGCCAACTTGGGGCCGGTTCTGCGCTGGCCCAAAAAGTTCAAGGCGGCACGATACAGGCCGCCCAGCATTCCATTTCCAACTTCGCCCCTTTTGCTCCGGTGACAGATTTAATCAACATTCCCTATTGGGTTGGTACCAATCAAAAGTTTGTCAATCTGGTCACTTCCGACACCTGGCGCAAGGAGGTTCATACCAAGGTGGCCGCATCAGGTTTTAAGGTTTTATGGTATGTCGTCATCGACCCGCGGGTGGTTGCCACGCGAAAAGGGGTTGCCGGCCCCATCAAGACGCCTGATCAAATGAAAGGGATCAAGTTTCGCGTGCCCGGATCCAAAATCTTGGCCCAGTTCTATCAGCTCTTGGGTGCCAACCCCACCCCCGTGGCCTGGGGCGAAACCTCTTCCGCCATCAAGCAGGGGGTGGCGGATGCTTTGGATCCTTCCGTAGAAGCGCTGTATGTTTTCGGTTTCAAGGACATATTGGACTGGGTGACCTTCAACGGAGCCGTGCCCGACAGTCAGGTTTATTCTTGTAATCTCAAATGGTTTGAAGGGTTGCCCAAAAAAATCCAGGAAGGCATCGATTTCGCCAGCGAAATCACCATGCAGCAGAATTTGGCCAAAGTGCCGGCTGCTCGCGCCTATGCCATGGCTGAACTGGCCGCAGCCGGTGTGAAATTTTACGTGCCCACGGCGGATGAAAGGAAGCAGTGGGTGGAGAAAGCCGGCGCTCAGCGTCCTGAATGGGACAGTTTTAAGAAAGAAATGGCCGGATCGTTGGAAACCTTTGATGCGTTCCTCCAAGCGGCCAATACGATGGGCCGATACTACGTGCACGACGTCAAGGCGTAAGTCTTGATAGACGGCGGCGCCGATCTCGAAAAAGGCGCCGCCGGTTCACTAATGAATATTTGCAGGGAATATTAAGGATGTGACGCATGACGATTCGAAATATCCTCCATAATATTGATGAAAACGGCGAGCGATGGTTGCTGTTGCCGCTTTATGCCCTGATCGTGATAACCATTTTCATGGAAGTGTTCCGGAGATTTGCACTCAGTTACTCTTCGATCTGGGCGGAAGAGGTCGCGCGCTACGCCTTTATTTACGTGTCGTGGATTGGCGCATCGGCCGGCATTAAGGCGCGTGCACACATCCGCATTGACGTAATCCTGCCTTTCGTCGGCAACCGCACACGGGCTGTGATCATGATCCTGGGCGATCTGATTACGATTGTGCTGGCTGTTATGGCCTTCTGGTGGTCCCTTGAAAGTGTTCTGGTATCCATTAAATTCGGGTCGGTGACCCATGGCCTGCGCATCAGTCTGGCCTGGTTTTTGGCTGCCGTGCCGATCGGGTTCGCCATGATGCTTGTACGGCTGATTCAATCCATCATCCGGATGTTTCCGACCTCAAGGCCGGTCGACCGATATTCGAGGGTAAGAAACTTTTCGATTAGGAGTATACACATGCTTCAACAATACTTGATGCAGCAAGAAGAAATCATTCTCGGATGGGGCTTCTTTGTTCCGTTGGCGATGATGGTCGTGCTGATTTTACTGGCCGTCCGAATTTGGGTTGTCATTGGAATCGGTTCGTTCGCCATGCTGTTGTTCACGGGTGTCCTTCCGCCTACGCTGCTGGGCGAGGCGCTGTTCGACGGGATCGATTCATTCGCATTGATTGCGGTGCCGTTGTTTATTCTTACCGGAGACATTCTGGTGCGAACCGGGTTGTCCGGTAAGCTGCTGGACGTGGCCGAAGCCACCATGGGCTCAACGCGATCCGGATTGGGAACGTCCACCGTGCTGGGCTGCGGTTTTTTTGCCTGTATCAGCGGCTCCGATGCCGCCGACGCCGCAGCCATCGGCAGGATCACCATCGACCGTTTGGCGGCTAAAGGCTATCCCAAGCCCTATGCCTGTGCACTGGTGGCAGCAGGCGCATGCACCGGGATTTTAATTCCGCCATCCATATCGTACATCATTATCGGATTGGTGCTGGGCATCAGCGCATCAACCCTGTTTCTGGCCGCGGCCATTCCCGGTGTGCTGATTTTGCTCTCGGTAATGTTTTCCAATGCTGTGGTCAACCGTATGAAAGGATACGAAAACAGCACCGCGGGGTTCAATTTTCAATACTGGCGGAAAACGGTATACGCGGGGCGCTTTGCGCTTCTCATACCCTTTATCATTTTGGGCGGCATCTACTCGGGCATCTTTACCCCCACGGAAAGTGCGGCCGTGGCGGCGCTCACCGCAATCATTATCGGCTTTTTCCAGCGAACATTAAAAATCGGTGATATTCCCAAGATTTTAGAGACGTCCGCAAAAGTAAGCGGTGTGATCGTACCGATCATCGCCATGAGCCTGCCGCTGGCCCAAACCCTGGCCAGCCTGCAGGTTCCTCAGGCGTTCGTCAGCTTCATGACGTCCCTGACCAGCAATCCATATTTGATCATTCTCATCATGGTCTTCATTTTGATGATTGCCGGCTGCGTCATGGAAACGACACCGAATATCGTAATTCTGGCACCACTGTTGCTGCCACTGGCCCTGGAAATCGGTATGAACGAAGTTCATTTTTGCATATTCATGATCACCTCTTTAGGTATTGGTTTTATTACACCACCAATGGGCTTGAACTTGTTCGTGGTTTCAGGCGTCACCGGGACACCGATTGTATCCATCTCAAGATACGTCTTTCCGTTTGTATTTACCATGCTCGCCATCGCGTTGTTGATCGGCTATGTGCCATGGATTTCACTCTGGTTGATTGATTGATCTGTTTCGGATGAAAACTGATTTAACTTGGGATGAGCTGCATCTATCAATAACCGTTTAACGGGTTTGGGATTGAAATGTAGAGCGATGACAATGATTGCGCGCCGCCGATTTCTTAAGGTGACTACGACCGGCGTCAAGACAGAAGGGTTGGCGGAAAAAATGGAGACGGTCTGCCGGCAAAGCCGGCCTTCCTCTGGAAGGTTTCAATATCAACTTTAAGTACATCAGTAGTAAGGAGAATCCCAATGAGTGTCGAATACTTAAAAAAGGCAAGCAAAACCGCTGAAACCGATGAAACGAAAACCCGTGAGATCGTTGTCAACATGTTGAACGATATCAGGGAAAACGGCGAAGCGGCAGTAAAAAAGTATGCTCAGAAACTGGACAACTGGACCGGTGAATTCATCATCACCCAGGATGATATCGCCAAGGCGGCGGCGAGTTTGGATCAGCGCACGAAAGACGATATTCAGTTTGCCCATGAGCAGGTATACAATTTTGCCAAAAAGCAGCGCGAGAGCATGCTTGAATTTGAAACCGAATTGCATCCCGGTGTTATTGCCGGACAAAAACTGATTCCGGTGAACGTGGCCGGGTGCTATGTGCCGGGAGGCCGCTTTGCCCATGCCGCATCGGCCCTCATGAGCATTGCCACGGCCAAGGCCGCCGGGGTTCCCTATGTGGTTGCCTGCTCGCCTTCCCATCACGGGGGCGGTATTCATCCCTCCATTCTCTATGCCATGTCGGTTGCTAAACCGGACGTGATCCTGACCCTGGGGGGCGTGCAGGCGAGTTGCCGCCATGGCCTATGGGATTTTTACGGGGAAACCGGCAGATATTCTGGTGGGGCCCGGCAACAAATTTGTTGCCGAAGCCAAGCGCATTCTCTACGGGGAAGTGGGGATCGATGTGTTCGCAGGTCCATCCGAGATCTGTGTGATCGCCGATGAGACGGCGGATCCCGACATTGTCGCCGCCGATCTGGTGGGGCAGGCGGAGCACGGCTATGACTCACCGGCCGTGTTGATTTCGACATCACAGACTCTGGCCAAGGAGGTAATGAAGAGAGTTCCCGAGGTCATTGCCGCATTGCCGGCGCCCGAGGTGTCCGAGGCATCCTGGCGCGATTACGGAGAGGTGATCGTGACCTCCACAAGAGAGGAGGCCGCCAAGGTGAGCGATGAATATGCATCGGAGCATTTGGAGGTTCAGGCCGCAGATCTCGACTGGTGGTTAAATACATTGACCAATTACGGTTCCCTCTTTCTGGGTGAAGAATCCACGGTGGCTTATGGTGATAAGACCTCCGGCCCCAATCATATCCTGCCCACCAAGAAAGCGGGTCGCTACTCCGGTGGATTGAGTGCCGGCAAGTTTATCAAAACAGTCACCTACCAGCGGTTGACCCGGGAAGCCAATCGGCAGATTGGATGCGTTTCTGCGCGCATTTCCCGTCTGGAAGGCATGGAGGCCCATGCGCGTACATCAGATGTGCGCCTGGCCAAGTATTTCCCGGATGAGAAATTTGATTTAGGAGTATCCAAATGAGCATGATAAACGATTTGTTCGGATTGGAGAGCCGGGTTGCCCTGGTGACAGGCGGCAGCTCGGGAATCGGGCGGGCCATAGCATATCATCTGGCCCGGGCGGGTGCGGCGGTCGTGCATGCCGCGCTTCCCCGCGAGGAGGAGGCTCTCAAGGAAGCGGTGGCCGAATCAAAATCTTTGGGGGTCCGCGCCGCATACGTGACTTGTGACGTGAGCCATCTCGAGGAGCTTTCCGACATGGTGGAACGGGCCGCTTCCTTTTTCGGTTCTCCGGATATCCTGGTCAACGCCGCCGGTGTCAACCTCAGGGAGCCGTGGGAAAAGGTGAGTCCTGAATCATGGAACAAGACCATCACCATCAATTTGACGGCCCCGTTTTTCCTGGCCCGTCTGTTGGTACCATCCATGCGCAAGAAAAAGTGGGGAAAGATCATCAACATCGGTTCCCTCCAGTCGGTACGGGCTTTTCCCAACAGCGTTCCGTACGGCGCGTCCAAGGGCGGCGTGATGCAGCTGACGCGAGCCATGGCTGAAGCCTGGTCCAAGGACCAGAGCGGGATCACCTGCAACGCCATCGGGCCGGGGTTTTTCAAGACCGGCCTCACGGCACCGTTGTACGACGACGGAAAGGTCATCGACGCCCTGGCCCGACAGACCATTATCGGGCGTAACGGGGAAATGTCGGACCTGGCGGGGGTAACGGTGTTTCTGGCCTCCCGGGCATCGGACTACATCACCGGGCAGCTGATCTTCCTGGACGGCGGCTGGTCCGCCAAATAACGCAACCCGAAAGGAAAAAAAACTCATGAAAGCACTCGTGTACACGAAACCGGACGAGGTCGTATACCGGGACGAGCCGGATCCGGTGCCCGGGGAAGGTCAGGTGCTGGTAAAAGTGGCAGCCTCGGGCATTTGCGGTTCCGACATGCACGCCTACCATGGCCACGATTCTCGTAGGGTGCCCCCCCTTATCCTGGGACACGAGGTGGCGGGAAGCGTTGCAGCGGGTGAAAGGAAGGGCGAGCGGGTGGTCATAAACCCGCTCATGACATGCGGCATGTGCGCCTTCTGCGAGAGTGGCCGCACGAACCTTTGCCCCACGAGGGAACTGATTGGAATGCGGGTTGCGGGTGCCTACGGCGAGTACGTGGCGGTGCCCGAACGGAACCTGGTCTCCATCCCCGATTCCTTCGATATGGTAAAGGCCTCCCTCGCGGAACCGGCGGCCTGCTCTCTGCATACCCTCAATCGGGCACGCATGCTGTCCTCAAGGCCCCTTGCAGAGCTACGGGCGCTGGTCATCGGGGGCGGGGCCATCGGGATGCTCTCCGCTCAGCTTCTAACGAGTTACGGCTGCCGTCACGTAACAGTGGCCGAAACCAACAGGCTGAGAGGGGAAACCGTTGCGCGGTCGGTGGGGTGTGTTGTTCATGATCCGTTGAGCGATCCCGAAATCCCTGCCGATTCTTTCGAACTGGTGATCGACGCGGTGGGGGGCGGAGTGACCCGGTCGCTGGGGTCGCGGGCGGTCATGCCGGGAGGGATCTTTGCCCATATCGGGCTCATGGATTCGAAGGAAGGCCTCGACATCAGGAAGGTGACCCTCCAGGAAATTTCACTCATTGGTATTTATACGTACACCCGGGAGGATTTCCGGGCCACCGTGGGCGCCCTGGCCGGCGGCATGTTCGGCGGCCTCGAGTGGGTGGAGACAAGACCTCTTGCCGACGGCGCCCGCGCTTTCGACGACCTTGACAGGGGAAGAACTCCGGCAGCCAAGATTGTGCTCGTGCCCGGCTCATAGCAACATCAAACGAGGCGGCCGGGCGGGCGCGCCGCAAATATGTTGCCCCTGCAAATTCAAACCGGTCAGTGGCCTCGGTGAACACACCTGTTCCGTTGCGGGTCAGCCTCCTGAGACCCTTGGGGGTTGCACCAGCTTCCCGCGAATATGTGACAGACGGCCAACGACTAAAATTCATCTCATTCGCTAAATTGTAGACCTTTAGAAGACCTCGCTGACTGGGTGGTAGCGTTATATTCATTGCCACCATCTGAGGATGATGACCTGCGTTAAAAATATGTCCAAACCTGACCAGTATTATGGTACGTAGATACGATCCCGACCTGACAATAAATTCTTTTTTACCATAACCCCGGCGGTCGTAACGCGATGCCTGCAACCTGACCGCCACTAAACCCATTCCAAGGAGGTTTGCAATGAAGCGATTGGCGGTGTTGTTTCTCATGTCCCTTTTGGCCGCGGTTATAGTCGTTCCAGCCATGGCAGAGTATCCTGATAAACCGATCACCTACCAAATTCCATTCGGCCCGGGCGGGCAGTCAGACCTGGAGGCTCGACGCCAGCAACCCCTTCTGGAGAGCGCTCTCGGAGTTAAAGTTATTGTTCAGTATAAGCCCGGCGGTGGCGGCTCTATCGGTTGGGCCAACCTCATCAGCCAAAAACCCGACGGTTACTTTATCAGCGGCATCAATATTCCGCATATTGTCCTGCAACCTTTGGCCCGGGGTAATGCCGGATACCAAACCGAACAACTCAAACCCATCGCGCTCTTCCAAGCAACGCCGATCGGATTAGCGGTGTTAAAGGACAGTCCCTTTAAAGACCTCAAGGGCCTGGTGGCGTATGCCAAAGAGAATCCGGAGGCCATCGTTTGCGGTGGTTCCGGTACCTGGTCAGGCCATCACATCGCCCACCTGCAATTCAGCAAGATGGCCGGCATCAAAATGACATATATTCCCAGCAAAGGAGCGGCCAAGAGTGTGGCAGCTTTTTTAGGCGGGCATGTTAAGGCGATTTGGGGCAACAGTAATGACCTGGTGCAGCACGCTGACAAGATCCGGGTTCTGGGTTTCGGTACCCGCGAACCCTTCCCCAATATGCCCGAAGTACCCACCTTTGAGAGCCAGGGCTATAAACTTTACGCCTCGATTGATCGTGGGGCCGGCGCGCCGCCCGAAACGCCGGATCAGGTCATTCAAGTTCTGGAAAAGGCCTTTTTGGACATCGCAAATGACCCAAAGGTCAAAGAGCAGATGAAGAAAGATGGTTTTGTACCCATTGCACTGGGTGCAGCGGAGTCGAAAGCCTACATCGCTGAAAAAGTACAGGAATGGGGGCCGGTGGTCAAAGAGTTCAAGAAATAGTTATAATTCATATAGCACCGATCCCGGGGTCGGTTCATCCCGGGATCGCATTGGAGTTGCGGATGTTCGATTTCGCTCTTTCCGGTCTCTCCCAGGTTTTCATTCCCGGAAACTTCCTGGTACTCTGCATCGGCGTCTTTATGGGGATCACCTTCGGGGCGCTGCCCGGGCTAACGGCCACCATGGGTTTAGCTTTGTTGGTCCCCTTCACGTTTACCATGTCCCCCTCCGCCGGTCTCATCATGTTGGCTGGTATCTATGTCGGCGCCATGTATGGTGACGCCATTCCAGCCATATTGATTAACACGCCGGGAACCCCGGCTGCCATAGCCACCACCTTTGACGGCTTTCCCCTGGCACAGAAGGGAATGGCCCAGCACGGTCTGGTGGCGGCCGCTGTGGCCAGCTCATTCGGATCTCTGCTCGCCAATGTCGTTCTGGCAGCGGCCGCTCCACCCCTGGCGGAGGTTTCCCTGAAATTCGGTCCGCCGGAGTATTTCTGGTTGGGCATTTTCGGCCTGACGATCATTTCCACGCTTTCCAGCGGCAGCCTTATCAAAGGATTTCTTGCCGGATCCATTGGCATGATTCTTTCAGCCGTGGGTATGGCCGAACTTGGTGGCGATATTCGCCTGACTTTCGGGTTTACCGAGCTGCAAGGCGGTATCGAATTGATCGTGGCGCTTATCGGTTTCTTCTGCCTGCCTGAAATTCTCTCCAGTGTCATCGGCCAGCGCCGGGCGGCCTACGCTGAAAAGATGACCAAACCCAGCCTTGGTGTTATATGGCAAGTCACCTCCGCTCTGTTCAGACGCCCGATACTGATGTTCCGCTCCGCAGCAATTGGCACGATCATCGGGTTTGCCCCCGGGGCAGGGGGCAATATCGCAAGTATGGTCTCCTACAACGAAGCCTGCCGATGGGACAAACACCCCGAGGAATACGGTAAGGGCACGATCAAAGGTGTGGCCGCCAGCGAAGCGGCCAATAGTGCTATGGCACCGGGTTCCCTGATCCCGCTGCTCACCTTGGGCATTCCCGGCTCCCCGCCGGCAGCGGTCATCCTGGGAGCGTTGATGCTCCATGGCATGCGGCCAGGCGCCGAGTTGTTTACCGATTATGCTGACATCACCTTCGCCTTTATTATGGGTCTTTTAGTGGCGGCCTTTCTGGTAACTTTAATTGGCTGTTTCGGCAGTTTCGTTTTCAGTCGCATTATCAATATACCTTCCCGTTACCTGGCCCCGGCCATTGTCTTTATGACCGTTTTGGGCTCCTACGCTATACGCAACAACATGCTCGATGTCTGGATCATGTTTATTTTTGGAATTATCGGATATGTGAGCAATAAATTGAAATTCCATCCGGCCCCGATCGTGCTGGGCCTAATTTTAGGCCCTTTTGTGGAGGAGGGACTGGTCCAATCCATCCTTGCAGGCAAGGCCGCCGGCGGTACATTTCAGTATATGGTCTACCGGCCCATTAGCGGTGTGCTTATATTTCTATGTATCATGTCCCTGCTGTGGCCTCTTTTTGCGGCATGGCGATCTAAACAGAACGTTTCTGGAGTGACAAAAGCGACAGGAACGATAGAAGAAAGAGAGGTTGGCGATGCCTGATATACGTGCACCACAACCTTCAAAACAGCTTAACGCCGACCTGATTGTCGGTGCGGTATCCATAGGACTGGCGGCACTGGTATTCTTCTCCACAAGAGGACTGAGTAAACTGGGCGGCGTCTTCGTCGATTATGACCTGGTGGCTCTTTCAGCCCTATCCGCTCTGACCATCGCCAAAGGATTCATCAATCCCGAGAGAATTCAATTCTTCGAATCGGTCGTAGAGCGCAACAACGTGCTGGTGGGTATCGGCATCCTCCTTCTTTATCTCATATTCTTGCCAATTTTAGGTTTTCTGCCTGCCAGCTATGCCTTCTATTTTTGTTTTAATCTCTATCTGGCCGACAATCGTTTCACCACAAAAAACATCCTTTCCTCGGCAGCCCTTACTGTTGTAGTAGTAACGGCCTTCTATTTCATTTTTCACAATTTCCTTGAAGTGCCGCTGCCGGTAGGAATTTGGTTTGAATAGGGTTTTTTAAAGAGGAGTGAAAACACATAAAACCATGATGCATATTTGCTAAATTAGAAGACCGGTTATGGGCCGATTTAGGCAATTATTCATATTGCTGCACTATCATGTTTTCCTTCTATAGCAGACTTAATTCGCTGAGATCGGCTGATTTCGTGTTTTCGTCGAAAACGAATCGGTGAATCGCCATACCTGCATACCGTTTTCGAAATCCATTTTATTTCATTAAAGAGTAACTAACGATGCCCAAACTATTCGAATCGACTAATATCAATGCCATGACGCTGTCCAATCGGTTTGTGCGTTCCGCAACCTGGGAGGGAATGGCCGAACCGGACGGCAGCTGCACGGATCGCC
Organism: uncultured delta proteobacterium; assembly: GCA_963825595.1. Taxonomy (GTDB): domain Bacteria; phylum Desulfobacterota; class Desulfobacteria; order Desulfobacterales; family SG8-13; genus JARFQH01. Next base: position 208,802 of record CAWGUE010000024.1, read on the forward strand.
TGACGGCATTAATGGCAAACCTTGCCTCCGGCGGGGTGGGTCTGATCATTACCGGGCACACCTACGTCGATCGTCGCGGTCAGGCCGGGCCCTGGCAGCTGGGAATCGATCGCGACGAAAGCGTTCCTCCCCTTCGGGAAATGACGGCGGCCGTGCATGCGCGCGGTGGAAAAATCGTGATGCAACTCGCGCATGCCGGTCTAATGGCCGATACGGATCAAACCGGATCCATTCCCTTGGCACCATCCGTCGTCGTCGAGTATACCAAAACCCCGCCTCAGGCCATGACCACGGATGATATCTCTGACGTGGTCGAGGCATTCGGTGTGGCTGCCGTGCGCGCGAAAGCAGCTGGTTTTGACGGCGTTCAGATCCACGCTGCCCACGGCTACCTGCTGAGCCAGTTCTTGTCCCCGGCGTTTAACCGCCGCACGGATTCTTATGGCGGAACGGTTGAAAACAGAGCGCGGATTGTTCTGGAAGTGTTGCATAGCATCCGTCAAAAAGCGGGTGACACCTATCCGGTATTGATAAAGATGAATACGGCCGATCACCTCGATGGCGGACTCGAAAGGCCGGATGCCTCAGCGACAGCGGTTTTATTGCAGGCGGCCGGCATCGATGCCATCGAGCTCAGCGGCGGTACAGGCGCTTCAGGAAAAATGCGCCCGGTTCGTACCGGAATTTCATCGGAAGATCGGGAAGCATACTTCGAGCAAGCCGCCAAATCTTTTCGGCAGAAGGTAACCGTCCCGCTGATTCTGGTCGGTGGAATTCGATCCTATGCGATTGCCGAGCGCATTATCGCCCAAAACACGGCCGACTATATTTCCCTGTCGCGCCCGTTCATCCGCGAACCTGATTTGGTCAACCGCTGGAGATCCGGCGACCTGGGTCGGGCAACCTGTGTCTCTGATAACCGCTGTTTTGTCCCGATCAGAAAAGGCTTAGGTGTTTCCTGCGTTACAGATGCCAAGGCCCCCTGACGCGCCACCGACGATCGTCCCTGGGCACCCCACCACCCTCACCAATATATGCAACACTTTGTATATACAAATGCATACATTTCGATTGAAAGAACCACCTCCATCTGCTAAGATGGTGTCCATAAGATCAGAGGCGCCTATTTAAAAAACAATCCGACGGTCCCCCGATCCGCCCCTCCTGGTGAACCAGTGTCGAGGGGTTTCGCTTTTATACCGCTTTTCAATATTAAATTCCGAAATACGGAAGGGCGGTATAAACGGAACGTTTTTTTGACAAACACTATAGTGGCGCCGATATTAATTGCGGGGTATCGTAGTGGAAAATGAGCAGGTGCGATGCGGTGACAGGATCGTGCCCCGCGCGGTCCTGTCGCGGTATCCGGATGGCATGGTATTTTGGCTTGCCATCTAATTTTCGGAGGTGGCTATGACGTTCACCGAATCGCTGTTACCAACATCCAATCCGTTTTTACTCGTGCTGCTGCTTCTGGCGGCCATGTATTTTGCGCGCAAACCTTTCCACAAGGCGGTGCTGGCTTTCAGCCTCGTCCTGAGCAATGCCCTGCGTCTTTTCGCGGCTTCTGTACGCCAGGCCGAAAAGAAGCTCGTCGATCGCAATCGAGAGGTTTTGATGGCAGAGGGTCTCGAAAACGCCGAACGCCTGGTGGAGCGAGAATTCGATCGGATCAACGCCGCCGTTGTTCGGGATTTGAAAGGCTACCCCGCCCTGCACCGCCAGATGGCCGAAGTGGCCACCAAATTGGAGGAAGATCATTCCCAAAGCGTAGAAGTACCGCCAAGCCTGCCGAATTGGGTCACCATCATCGAAGCCATCGCCAACATCAAACACAGCGGTGATTCAATGGTGGCCAATATGCTGGGAGAAATCGATCGGAATCTCAGGAACCAGCACCAGTCGGCCATCGAGAGTTACCGATCCTCCAGTGGTAAGCGACATGCCCTGCTCAACAGGATGATTCCCCTGTGGCGCAAAGTTCAAAAGAAACTGGACGACGTGGGGCAGGCCATAACAGACTTGACTGAAAGGGCCAAGAGCATCGACCGCTATATGGACGACTACCAGGAGATCCGGGTTCGATCCGATAAGGCCGCCCGCAAGCTCTCTTCCTCATCCATGACCCAGTTTTTCATATCCGGGCTGGTTCTGTTGATCGCCATCGGCGGAGCGATTATCAATTTCAACCTGATTGCCCTGCCCATGTCTGAAATGGTTGGCGGGGGCAGCTTCATTGGCCCGTACAAGACCTCCGATGTTGCCGGACTGGTGATCATCTTGATCGAACTCAGCATGGGGCTTTTCCTCATGGAATCGCTCCGCATTACCCGCATGTTTCCGGTCATCGGCGCAATGGACGACAAGATGCGGATGCGCATGATCTGGATTACACTGACCCTCTTGACCGTTCTGGCCGGGGTAGAGTCGGCCTTGGCCTTCATGCGGGACCGCATTGCGGCCGACATGGAAGCGCTGCGCCAAACCCTGGCCGGGGTTGAACAGGCTTTGCGGGTTACCAGCAATATTCCGACCATCGGCCAGATGATCATGGGGTTTATTCTGCCTTTTGCCCTTGCTTTCGTGGCGATTCCGCTGGAATCATTTATATCTTCAGCACGCACCGTCATAGGGGTTCTGGTCGCCGGCCTGCTTAACGCCGTGGCCTTTCTGCTGCGGCTGGCTGGTAACATCATTTATTACACCGGGAAATTTATCACCAGCATCTACGATCTGGTCATCTTCCCTCCCCTGTGGCTCGAGGGCGTGATAACCGAAAGGCCGTTCAAGATTCGCGAAGCCCTTGGGAAGGTCTCCAAATCCCGCCAAAAGAAAAAAACGGATAGGGTCATCAATCAATACGAGGACCGGACGCAAATACTGGAGAGCAGGAAATGAAACGATTATTCTGTGCCATATGCATGATTGGATTGCTGCTCACCGGCTGTGCCGATACCGAGAGTCGGACCACCGGAATCTACATGTTGTTGGATACTTCCGGCACCTATGCCCTTGAGTTAAAAAAGGCCCAGTCGATTATCAACTATCTGCTCGGCACCTTGCAGCCGAACGATACCCTAGCGGTCGCCAGTATAGACACCGGCAGTTTCAGTGAAAAGGACATCATCGCCAAGATGACATTCGACGGGCGGCCGTCGGTGGCCAACAGCCAGAAAAGGGTCTTCCAGAAGACCATCGATGACTTCGTGACCGGCGTGAAAAGCAGTTCCTATACCGATATCTCCGGCGGCATCCTACAAGCCATTGAATATTTGAATGAGGTCGGCTCCGGTCAAAAATTTATCCTTATCTTTTCCGACCTTAAGGAAGAACTGGCCAAGGGCTATGTGAGGGATATCCCTTTTCAGCTGTCCGGTTTCAATGTGGTCGCACTGAATGTGACCAAGTTGCGCCAGGACATTCGAGATCCCAAAAAATATCTCGGGCGGGTGGAGCAGTGGCGCTCGAAAGTCGAAGGCGGCAAGGGCGCATGGCGGGTAATCAACGATTTGGAACGCCTGGAGTATATCTTCAAGGGGTAAGAGGGAAAGGCGATAACCCATCTTTTTGCTGCGTCGCATACGATCAACCTGCCGGCCCTTATTTGTAACGCCGGAGTTTCAGCATACTCTTCCTACCCGGAAATTTCATCAATTGGAGGCTTCTTTGGCCAAGGCATTTCGAGGTGATGCAGTAGTCAATCTACCGCGATCCTCGAATAACGCAGGCCATGGGAGCCTCCAGTTGACCCTCAGGGTGAAATCTTTTCAGCTCTTTCATTAGATCTTTAGGTGGTACAAAGTTTCCCCCGGTTATACGGTTCATGGGTTTGATCAATGCCCCGATATGGCTTCTTTTTGGCAGCTCGGTGAAAAGATTTCATGATCTATTCAGGCTAAAGTGATCGCGCCTGATTTCATGCACGGGTTCTGCGCAGGAATGCACCGGATTCTCAAATGTGATATTGCCCTGCTCACCTGTTCGGCACAGCGTTCGTCGCTGCCACCGATAGGCGGTAAATCCAATAACAGGGCGGCTGCATTTGCCGCCCGATGAGCCTCACTGCGGTTCAACCCGTTGTGGGTTTGAGCCGCATCCAAGCCTTTGGCCCTCCTGACTTCTTTTCTATAAGACCCCAGGCCCCGAATAGAAACATGCCGTATCAATTTCTCTGGTTCAAAATTGTTGTCGCGGGGATTTTTGATGTGCAGATCATTTTCTTTGGATGCATGTTGGCCGCAACGACGTAACGGTTTATTTTTACTTGACTGTCGGCATACGTAGCTTTATTGTAGCTTTAGCCGTAAAATCGGAGAGTGGGCCCGACAACGCCAAAATAAAGTGTTCAATGATCTCCGCCAAAACCGGAGGAATGGATAGTGAACCGCTCAAAGCGTTCTTTTTAACCATTAAGCGGGCAACCAGCCGGTCAATGAATGTTGTTTCTATATGGAATTTATCACCAAAATAGCCAGCTACACACCTGTTCCGGCCGGAGGCGCCGCTGTTGCGAACTGTTTCTGCATGGCCGTCGCCCTCATATACAAGGTGGTCCTGTTCGAAACCGAACGCAATGCCCCCCCTTCCCTGATCGGCAGCAATCTGCCGGCCGTGAAAAAAGAAATCGAACGGTTGCTGCGGGATGCAGAAATTCTGGTGGAAGAGGACTCGGAGGCCTATTTGAATTTCGTACAATCCCGGCGTGATGGCAACACCCTGAAAATGAAGCAGAATTTCAGCGACATCATCGACGTCAGCATGAAAGTCATGGAAAAATCGGCCGCCGCCTTTGAGTATATTCGGCGGCTCCACCCGCTCGTGCCGCCGACCCTTCAGACCCACCTCCTCGTGGCCGGAGAACTGCTGATGGGTTCCATAAACGCGACCGTGCACGTGGTGAAGGCCAACCTGAGTACGATCAAGCCCGAAGAAAATAAACAAAACTATCTGAAACGACTATACGACCTGCACCGGGATTACCGCACACTTTACAGGCAGATTATCGGCAGTTTCTCGGTGGATCAAAATACTGCCGACTCTCAAACCGGTCCAGCCTGAACGCTTTGGCCCGTTGGTAATGTGAACCAAACATCAATGATCATTGACGCTAAAGGATGCTATGGCGACAGATGCAAACACCCCCGAGCCGCACACCGAAAAAAAGCCGAACGTGGAACAACCCGGTAAGCAGGTGAAGTTCGAAATTTACGGCGAAGAGATGATCGAAAAAATGGTCAAATCGAGCGGTAACAGCGGGCGCGTTTATCTGCCTCCCAATTGGGTCGGGCACAATGTGAAAATTATCCGCATTGACTGACACCGGTTGGTACCGTTTGGTTCGCTTCTAACATTAACCCTGAACTGGTCGAAGGGACTGCCTGTGGACAATATGCTTATCAGAAGATTGAAGCCCGGTGATGCCGAAGAAATCAGTCGAATATACGGGGCCATCACCCAAAAGCCTGTTCGGGCCGATTTCAAAAAACTCGTCGAGGGACACGCGCAACGGACCGAAGATGCCTGCTTTGTGGCGGAGCTTGATGGGCAGGTTGTGGGCTTTTTGGTAAGCTATATCATGACGTTGGGCTTCGGTATCGAAAAAAGTGCCTGGATTGCCACTCTGGGAGTGAATCCCCAGTACATGGGACAGGGAGTCGGGGCTGACTTGGCGCGCGAAGTCTTTAAATTCTACAAGGCCGAAGGCATCCACAATGTCTACACGTCGGTCCGGTGGGATTCCACCGATCTACTCTCCTTTTTCAAAACTCTCGGCTTTGACCGCAGCAATTTCATTAACTTGCGAAAAGTACTCGATTAACCAAATTCAATTCAGAAAAGATTGTCGCCGACCCCCTGCCGATTCCGCCGCCGGCATCTCTCCCAATTACTTTAAAACTCGTTGAATCAGCGGGCTTTCGCGCCACGTCCCACGGCCCTGGCATCTCCAGTGGCAGGGACAAATTCCGGATCGGGCTATAAGACAGGAACTACATGCCTGTCGCTTCAACCATTACATTATAGATCTGGGTGTTATCGAGGATTCGCGTTCCAGGATACCAAGCGCCCTCGTATTTTTCGAACAGATGGATCCCGCTGCCCAGTGCGTAAAGTCTGACGAGCTCGTTGGTGTGACCGCTCGAGCTGTAACGGATCTCATGGCCGGGATAAATGTTCTTGCCGCAGTAAACAGACTGGCAAGGTGCACCTACCGCGTCGATTTGGATTGGTAGCTCTCCACGGCCCAGACGCCTCCCAAATCGCATGAGGCTGTTGGCGTGATCGGCCGTAACGATCAGCAGGGTATTCGTCCAGTCGATGGCATCACCCGGTTGTTCGACAAACGCGACCGCCGTCCGGACCGCAAGGTCAAGATCCCACACCGTACCGATCATACGCTGATAGTCATTGTCGTGGTTGGCCCAATCGATATCTCCCTGCTCGAACATGACAAAAAAACCCCGGGGCTCCCGGCTCAGAATCGTCAGCGCGGCTGAAACACAATCTTTTAGCAGGGGGTTTTCAACGGTCGCCCGATCCACTGCCGGTGCCGCGAGCCGGTTCTGCGGTTGCGGCGATTCGAAGTTTCCATCTCGACCGCCGAAAAGCCCGAAGAGCTTTTTCTTCCTCGAGACCGCATCCCAGGCGGCCGCCTGCAGCAAAGCCGCCCCGTCCGCGTCGGCTTGTCGCTCGACAAAAGCGTAAACGCCGCCGATACCATCCTCCTTCAATTTACTGTAGTCGGATTCAGACAGATACTTGAATTTCCCGTACCAATGAGGATGGCCACCGCCGATAACCACATCCGGCTGTACAGTGTAAATGATCTCTTTGGCAATGCCGATGAAGTCATTGCGGTCGATGTTGTGACTGACGTGGGCCGCCGGCGTCGCGTGGGTGAACGGCACGGTGCTGACCACACCGATGGCGAGCCCCATCTCCCTGCGCAAGCGTTCGGCGATGGTCGTTAGGGAGCCATCCGGAGGGTCCCCATAGCGCCATGCGATATTGCCGTCATCAGTCTTATGGCCGGTGGCCCAAGCCGTGGCGGCAGAGGCGGAATCTCCGGCCGCTCCAGTGAGGTACTCCGGATCCATATCGTCGCTTTGCAGCGGATAGGGTTGAATCCCACCCATGGAAATATCGTAGCCCAGCCAGGGTTGGATATGGGTGGGTTCGAATTCGGGTGCATTGCCCCGGCGGGCCCAGTAATTATAGGTGGTGACATCCCAGGTGGCGACATTGCCGCGGTAGGGAAACCTGTGAAACACGAGGTGGTCGTCGCGGCCGAAAAGATACCGGCTGGCGGCAACCTCGTGCGCCAGCTGCATTCCGTCGCCAATGAAGAGAATGATGTGTTTAACCTGTTGCCGGTCATTCTTCCCGGACGTGTCACGACCGGCGCCGACCACTGACGCCCAGATCACTGCGGCAAAAAGGATTACCAGAATCGCGCCGGTTTTCCGGAAGTTGAAGCGAGCATTCGCCAACATGGTCCCTCAGCCTTCGGCCAGAATATCATTGAGACGATCAGACAGCTCTTCCAGGGTGTATGGTTTCTGAATAAACCCACTGCAACCCTTTTCCAGGACTTCGGTCACATGGTCATCGATGTCGCATCCGCTTGAAATCAGAACCTTTACACCGGGTTTGATCTTTCTTAAGTTTTCAAATACTTCACCACCCCCCATGCCCGGCATAATCATATCCAGAATGACCAGATCGATCGCACTTTGATTGGCGCGGAAAACCTCGAGGGCGGTTTGACCGTCGGCCGCGCCGAGCGCGGTGTACCCCATTTTCTTGAACAACTCGATGCCGACTTTCAGCACGATCTCTTCATCTTCCACCAGCAGGACTACGCCCTTTCCGCGATGGATTCTGGGTGGTGGTGTCGCTTCGGGAGGGCCAATTTTATCCTTTATTGCCGGAAGAAGAATGGTGAAGGTTGTCCCTTTTCCTTTGCGCGACAGCACATCGATGTAGCCGCTATGCCCTTTGACGATGCCGTAGACAGAGGCAAGTCCCAGACCGGTGCCTCGGCCGATTTCTTTGGTGGTAAAAAACGGCTCGAAAATCCGCTCCTGTATATCGCGCGCCATGCCGACACCGGTATCAGTAACCGTCAATTCAACATATGGGCCGGATTTGGGCGTATATACCGTGTCCGTGATTTCGCTCCGGCTGACGTTGCGGCTCTTCAGGATCAGTTCACCACCGACCGGCATGGCATCGGATGCATTGACGAGCAGATTCATCAAGACCTGCTCGAGCTGGCCTTGATCGCCATTGACAGCCTGGAGGTTTTCATCGAATTCGTAACGGATCAGGATGTTCTTGCGGGTCCGGCCGAATGTCTCGGCAAGGTTCTTGACCACCGAGTTCAAGTCCAGCGGCCGAACCACGTATCGCCCCTTGCGGGCATAACCGAGCAACTGGGTGGTCAGTTTAGCGCCGCTCCGAACCTGCTGTTCGATGTTGGTCAGCAATTCGTAATGGGGATGCAATGCGTCAATCTCGTTGAGCATGATGGATGCGCATCCCTGTATACCCATCATCACGTTGTTGAAATCGTGAGCGATTCCGCCGGCCAGGGTACCGATGGCTTCCAGCTTTTGAGACCGCATCAACTGCCTCTTAAGTTTTTTCCGTTTCTCTTCCAGTCGAACGCGTTCGGAAATATCCAGGAAAAAATTCAAGATGGCCGGCCGGCCTTTCCAGTCTAACCGGATTCCGGTTACCTCGACCCATTTAGTGTCACCGCCTTTGACAACCACCCGGAAGGAATGAGCACCGGTTACCGTATCACCCTTGATTCGCATCAAATGCCGTTCGATGGCTGCATCCCTGTCCTGTGGGTGGACATGCACAAAAGGATCGCTGTTTTTCATGACCTCCTCACCGGACAGCCCGAGAAATTGCCAAACGGCCGTGTTGGCAAAGGCAATCTTCCTGTCCTGGATCACCAACATTCCGATATTGATGTTCTCGATAACGGTGCGGTACCGTTCTTCCGATTCGCTTAGCAAGCTCTCGACCTCTTTCAAGCGAACAATGAGTTGCGACAGCTGGTTGACATCTCTCAGATGTCGTTTGCCACGCATTTGAGCGATTCCGCGATAGTATGCCGCCTCCCGCTCTGCTTTCTGCAGCTGGGCTTCCAGGTCGGCACATCTTTTGTGTATGTTGGTCATTTTCTGGGTCATAGGTCAGCCCGGAATAGTCACCAAATGAGGGTTTTCATTGCCAAAGAATATCGCAGGATGTGACCTTTTTATACTGTTCCCTAAAAAGCTTTCCCGAAATTTTCGGACTCATCCTCGGCCAGCACCACGAGAACACCCGTCCAGTCCAAACCCCTGCTCCGCTCCAGCAGGGGCGCAACTTCCACGCCCGAATAAAAACCGAATAAGGGGCACCGGTAGCGGTTGAATATCCTCTGAACTTCGGAAGCTTCTTCAACTGCTGTCAGGGAATAATCTGCCGCCCGACCGGCACAGTCGATGTAGAATCCCAACAGGGGGCGACGACCCTCGGCCTGAACCCGGGACATCAATTCCTCGGTATTGATCCGGGCCGAATCGATCATTTTCTGTGTGTCCCTGAGCATGAACTGGATTTCCGCACCCTCTTCGATGTCGGGTTCGAACAGACAGACACCGTTACCCTCTGGCAGAACCCCCGTTATGAGCCGATTGACGTAGCGTTCCTCGACCGGGTCGCTGTAAGTCTCCCCGCAATTGATCCCGAAGGTCAAAAGATCCAAGGGTTTTTTACTCCGCCAATCCTGCGAGCCGTATAGGTCATCGATTATCGGCACAATCGGTCGGCCGTCCAGTTCGAATATGCACGCCCCATCGCTCTTTGTCACGCGATGGTATATTCCGTCCAGCGGCGTGCAGCCATGCATGATGCGGTAGTAAACCCCAACATCGCCACTCAGGACAGCCCCGACGACACTTTGAATGCCAACGGAAGTCCCACAAAATTGAGCCGTTGTGTTCATCAGGGAGAAGTCACCGACCAATCCGGCACCGATGACCGGAATGCTGGACCTGAGAGCCTTTTCGATGCCGCTGATCAGAAGTGACGAGGTGTTCAATACCGGAGGTGCTGCCGAGCACGCCGGTTTTCTGATGGAATCGTAAAAAAACAGCAGCAGCCTGTCTGCACGTCCAATATTCAACTGCTTCACCAGGCGGTGGCCTGCATCTCTCTCGTCCGCGTCCAACCGGTCCGCAGCAGCAATTCGGCACCGAAGCAAGTCCGATTGAATGGCCACCGCTCCAGCCGGGAAACCGGTATAGGAGATGATCGCATTGGTAATAATGCCAATGGCCGAACCGCCGATAATCGGTATCGACTTCCCGAATATCGACTGCAAGCCCTCGAAATACTCTTCATGAACGAGGTTTCCGCTACAGAAGGCCATGACCAGGTCGGGACGGTCGAGGTCGCCGCTGGCCAGAGCTCTCTCGGCCACCATCTTGCCGGACGCCATGGCGTTGGGGTGATTACTGTAACCGGTTCCAATCTTCATTTTATCTCTCTATGGTAGAATTATACGCTGCTGCCTCTACAGAGGATACCATGCCGGTTGTCATCGTTGGAAGTCTGCGACCGAAATAACCCGACCTGATCCATGGGAACTTTTGAAACGCCACAAAATCTGGACGCCAGATGCGCGCTGCAGTGTTGTTGTGATTACACCCTATAATTCAGCCAGAAGCTTCAGATCGCCGGCATGCAGGTTACCGGCCTCTTTCTGGTCTTCCAGTTTGAACTGAAATATTAAATTTCGATCCGGTAGATCATAACGCGTCGTCCCCTCCGGCAGATCGGATTTGTTGAAGTAAGCGGTCTTGTAGGGTGAATTCGGATTTCTTGCATCCGTGATCCACAATCCGCCTGAAATCTTCATGATATAGCGCATGTACCCTCTACCGCGCTGCTGATCATAGTGGTAGCAACGGCCAACAACAAACGAACCGATGTCTCCCCAGTTTTTCCCGCGCGGTTGCTTGAGGGGAAAAAGGTTGGGTATCAGGTATCCGGGCATGAATACATCGGCTTCGTAGCGCAGATCGTTGGCAACATTTTGGAACGCAACGATTTCAACCCGGCAGCCTTTGTTCTGCAGTGCCCGAATGACCTTCACGAAGTCGCCGTCGCCGGTGGCGAAGACGATTCGATCCAGATTCTCAGACTGCAGGAGTGCATCGACAGCCATATCGAGGTCGGCATTCGCCTTGCAATAACGGTTACCGGAATCATCCGTATACCATTTGACGATCTTGCGATTGATCTTGTAACCGTACTCTCTTAAGGCAAAGAAGAATTCATTGATCTTGTACTTGTATTTTGAATCTTTGGTGGCACGTTCCGCGTCGTAGGCCACATAAACATTCAGCCGGGCGGCCTCGGCACCGTCGCGGCAGGCGAATTCGCGCAGAACATCATACTGCATGCCGAAACCGCCGTTAAGTCTCAGGTTCTCGGCATCGACGTAAACACCGACTTTAGAGCTGGATATAATACCGACCACGTCTCCTCCCTGTCGCATCACCTTGTTGAAGGTGATGAGATAATCCCGTACAGAACGAATGGTTGAAAATCGCTTCATTCCAAAGGCAGATTTCGCCGGGCACAGACAGAAAAGGGGATTTTCAAATGGAATGAAAATCCCCTTTTATTCAGGGGCCCTCCCCGATCGGCGCTGATATCAAACTACGGCCCGGTGTCTGCTCCGTATGACTCCCCCGGTTTTTTTTATCGGATATATGCGCCATTATTGGTTCTGGGGCGTGATAATCATGTCAATTCTTCGATTGGCAGCCCGCCCTTCCGTCGTCTCGTTCGACATCAACGGTTTCGACGACCCGTACCCGATGGCAAACAGGCTGCTTTCCGGCATTGTTTTGTTCGCAATCAGGTATTCTTTCACAGCCTCGGCCCGCTCCTGGGAAAGCTGTTCGTTGACGTTGGCCGACCCGGTGCTGTCCGTGTGCCCCTCGATAATGACTTCCGGTTCTTTGAAACTGCGCAGCGCTTGCTGGACCTTACTCAGCAAGGCGTAATTTTCCGGCATGATGACGGCTTTGCCGATGGGGAACTGCATTCCTCTCAGCCGGATGATCAGTTGGTCCCCTTGCCGGTAGACTTCGGCCTCCTGCTTGCTGAAGTACGTCTGGATTTCCTGAAACTTCTCATTGAAACGTTTTTCTGCTTCCAGACGTTCATTGGCCATCTGCTCTTCTCTGCTCTTGCCCTCGAGCTTCATTACCGCAGTGCCGAGTTCTTCAATTTCGCTGTTTTGCTCCCTGATTTTGCTGTCGAGAAAATTCTGGTTTTCCTGCATGGCCCGGATCGACCCGGTAATATTGTCCAGCTGGATGCCGAATTTTTGGTCGCGCATGTCCGGTGCCGACAATTGGTTCGTGGTCTTGTAAAGAATGCTCTCGATCTGTAAGGTAATCTGCTCGGAGCTCATCCCCTCGATTTTTTTGCTTTCCTGCGTCAGCTCATCGGCCCGCCGGGCATAAAACAAGGCCTCCTTCGCCCTGCGCGTCATCTCCTCGACTTCGTAAGGGTTCGCAGAAATGAAGGCGTCGGTGGCATTCAGCTTCTGCACAGCGGTCGCATAAGCTTTGGGAGCGTATTTTTTGGCACCCGAGCGCTCGGCTGACTTTAAGATCGTGCGCACTTCCCCGAGCATGTTGCTCTTGATGGCGGTGATCTCCAGGTCACGAAACGCCTCCGCGACCTTCTTGCGGTTCCGCATGGCGTAGCCAAGATTGTTTTTCTCGATTTCCTTTGTGAGCCTGATGAAATCGTTTTCCGTCCACTGGTAATCTTTCAAGCTGGCCGCGCCGGCCTTGCGCGCCATCTCCCGCCGGTTGATGACATCGGTCAGAGTGGTGCGCGATACCGCGGCAATCTCTTCGGCCTTGCGCAATTCTACTTTTCCATTGGCGACGTTTTCGGCGATTCTCGAGATTTCCGCCTGGGCCGCCAACTCCTTTTTAGCGGCTTCCAGTGACGCTTCGGCTTTGCCGTACCAGGTGGGAGCCAACAGGTTGACCTGATTCGAACGGGCGTTTGCCATGGCCCGTTCGAGTCCGTTCACATGGGCACTGGGATTGTTGACCGTCGGTGCCACACTCTGCTGAGTGGGAGCACAGGCTGAAAACAAAAGCATAACCGCCACCACCATCACAAGGTCATATCTCTTCATCTTGGTATCCTTTCTTTATGGGTTGTTTTCGGCGTAACCGTAGCGGCCAGAATATTGACATCTCGGGACGCACATCATGGTGATGCGATGCTTTGGTCCTGCGATCACTTCCGAGGCGTCTGGGAATGCCCGTTGGCGGGTCTGACCCCTGTCTCAGGCTCAGATTGCGGGGCCTGACCGGTTCTAACGCGCCAATAAATGTAAATCGCCATAATGAGCGTACCGCCCAGAATCAACACCCACAGGTACCCGGTCAAGTAGGCCGCCATAAGGAGAACAAGCCAAAGGAAACCGCCAAGCAGGTAAAGGCGCCAACCGAGCTGAATGCCTGCAAGGAATGTGGCCAGCGCCAGTACCAGGAGAACCACAAGACCGGCGTTTTGATTGTTCAGCTGTTGGGCATTAAACAGCAGGTGGACCAGGTATACGGATACCAGCACACCGGACCAGTGGTAAAATTGATCTTTGATAATGGGCCAGAAACCTTTACCCTTGCTCTTGAGTCGGGTCCACTCGAGGCTCAGGCAGGCAACGCCGAAAACCGGTACGATAGCCAACCAATAGCGGTAGCTCTTATCCGGATAAAAATAGGTCATCCCCACGCCGATAATCGCGAGCACCATCAGGGCCATGAGAATCCATTCATAGTTTGTCAGCCGGTTCTGCCGCTTCGGCGGCTGGATGGAAGTATTCGGGGTGGCAGCTGGTTGGGTATTGGGCATGGTTCTCCTCTGTCGTTTGGCGGGTTTTTAATCTATTTTAATCCCGTAAGCAATCGTTTTTCAATACCGCAATTCAACCCTGTAAAATGTCTTCGAAAACATACCGGGATTGATCCTGCAGAGCTATCGAACGATCGGATACGTATCACGGCTCCACTGATATATCCCGTAGCGCATATTATGGATGCGTTTGAATCCTGAATCAATCAGGATCTTTGAGGCAACGGTGCTTCTGTTCCCGGTCGCACAATAGATCAGAATATCTTGATTTTTGTAGGCCGAGAGTTCTTTGAGACGCGACTGAAGCTGCTGAACGGGTATCAGGAGGGCATTCTCCAGGTGCCCGCTTTTGAATTCGGCATCGGTGCGGACATCTAACACCAGGGGCTGAATGTTACCGATAAGCTCGAAGGCTTCCTTGGATGAGACTTCCGAATAATTTGGTTTTCTGAATTCAACGACCGTGATCGTGCCGACCAGATCGCCGAGGGTAAATGGAAACACTCCGGCGGTTTTCATCTTAAAATAGGGAGCCTCCGCCGGATTTCTGGGCAACCTCTGCTTTATCGACAAATCCGGCACCGTCAGGTCCGGATCGACAATGCCATCGCCGATGTCAAACTTGATGTAGTCACCACGATAAACCGTCAAAACTAACTTTTTGCCCTCGGAGGGTTTTTCGATCGGTAAAACGCGGAACCCACCGACAATGCTTCCGGTAATATCGCCATCTGACGGGGAAGCCATTGAAACTGATTGAAAAAGACCGACAGAACACCCGATGAGAATATATATCGCTATAAGAAAAAATTTATTTTTCATAGTGCACCTTTTGGATGTAAATCGCTCAACTCGGGAAAAAGTAATCCGTTCCATAGATTTCGATTAAACCGGCCGGATTCAGCCATTGTCTGGCGGATCTCATCCGCCGGCATCGATTTCCACCTGCGGATCAGCGACCGACAACGAATCGCGGATTGACTCTCTGAGAACACATCGGAGGAAAAATGCCTCCTCAAGTTATTTATCCGGTGTATAACGTGTTAAGAATATAGCTCTTTACCACTCAATTGTCCACTTTTCAGGGCCGGCATACATCAGGGGTCGGAGTCTTTTTCTCTCAAAGCCTTATCCGAAGCGGAAATGACGCGTTTCGATTCTTTGGGTCACGCGTTTGAAAATACTGTGCGTCACCGGTGACGATATTCAAACCTCCCGAATTGCGATATACACATTACTGCCGATGACAATCGCTGTTCCCAAAATAACCGAAAGGGAGGGAAGTTCGTTCCAAATAAACCACCCCAGGTTAGTGGCCCAAACAATGGCGCTGTAACCGTATGGTGCCAGCAACGAGGCCTCGGCGTGCCGGAAAGCCGCTGTTTTGGCCACCTGCTGTATGGCGTTAAAAATACCGATGCCGATCAGCCAAGGCATCAGATCGACCTGGAGTGGAGAGCCGAACATGAGAGTGTATGGTACGGAAACGACAACACCGGTCAGGATGAAATAAAAGACCGTGGTCAACGGAGCGTCTGTACGCCCCAGATTTCTCAAGGTCAGATCCACGAGGGCCACGCACAAGGCCACCGCCAATGCAATCAGGGACGCCGGATTGGTGAACATTTCCACAGACGTTTTGGCGATGAGAAGCACCAGACGTTCAGGTCATTGACCTGATCTCGCCGACAACGGCATCACCCATGGCGTTTGTGTTCACTATGGTCGAATCTTTCGTGGCAATGTCAGGTGTATGAATCCCCCTGTCGATTACGTTGCCCACGGCCTTTACCAGCACATCGGCCGCATCCGGAAACTCCAGGCTGTAACGCAGCATCATCTCGGCGCTCATGATTTGAGCCACCGGATTGGCAATCCCCTTGCCGGCAATATCCGGTGCCGATCCACCGGCAGGTTCATACATGCCGAACTTGCCGGCGTTGATGCTGGCCGAGGACAGCATTCCCAATGATCCGGTCAGCATCGCACATTCGTCGGTGATAATGTCACCGAACATGTTGCCGGCCAATATGACATCGAAACGGTGGGGATCCCGCATGACCTGCATCGTGGCATTGTCGATATACATGTGATCCAGCGCGACATCGGGAAACTCGTCAGCGATCTCGGTGACAACTTCACGCCAGAACACCATGGTCGTGAGCACGTTGGCCTTGTCGATGGAGGTCAGCTTGCGGCGACGGCCGCGGGCAATTTCGAATGCCGCGCGCGCGACGCGCTCTATTTCCCGGCGTGAGTATATCATGGTGTCGAAGGCCTTCTCGTCGGCACCGCGCCCTTCCCGTCCTTTGGGTTGGCCGAAGTAAATGTCGCCGGTCAGCTCCCGTATGCAAACGATTTCAAATCCGTCCTTGACGATTTCAGGCTTGAGGGGGCTGGCACCGGCCAGTGCCCGGTAGATCTTTGCGGGTCGGATGTTGCAGAAAAGATCGAAATGTTTGCGCAACTTCAGCAATGCCCCACGCTCCGGTTGCTCGTCGGGCGGTAAATGCTCCCATTTAGGACCACCCACCGACCCGAAAAGAATCGCGTCGCTGGCTTCGCATATTTTCATGGTTTCATTAGGTAGCGCATGACCGTGGTTGTCGATCGCCACGCCTCCCACGTCGGCGAATTCCATTTCCAATTTTATGCCACACGTGTCTTGAAGCGTTTCGAGCACTTTCGTGGCCTCGGCCATGACCTCGGGCCCAATCCCATCACCGGGTAAAACAGCAATTTTTTTCAACACCCATCCTCCTAAATTTTTATGAGAAATCATTCGCAAAAAGTCGGAATTTTGTTCGAACCCTTACCCCGAATCTCATGATCAGGTCAATAGAATCGCTACGTATTTTAAACCCAATTACGAGCGGTCACCTCTGCGTCATCTGTGAATGGCATCGCCGTCGTTAATACATGTCATCAAATTTTCGGATTCGATATAGCCCCACCTTGGACGGCCGTATTTCCTGCGTCTCTTCCGGTGAATCCGGGAACAGTAATTGGTTACCAAACAATATGATACTGACAATGCATAGACTCTGTGCTATGTTACGGCGTTTATTTACTCCTCTCTGCTTGTCGAAATTTCGAGATGAACGCATCGAATTGAAGCACTAAATGGACAATCGTTTCGCGGCGGACGGATGGAAAGGACTCAATGTACTCAAGTACGGCAACGCTTTTGATTGTCTTGCAATAAAACTAACGCGACTCGTGAAGTAAGCCTGTTTGGTTTGGATACCCATGAATTACGCCACTATCGCAAATGTCCTGGGTAAGTTATTGATGGTTACCGGTATTTCTCTGGTGTTTCCATTGATCTGTTCGTTGTACTATAGGGAAGACGACCTATATGCAATTGCCATTTCAGGAATCATCACTATCAGCCTGGGTTTACCATTGTGGCGGATCTTTCGTCACAATGACGAATTGAACATAAAGGACGGCTTTTTTATTGCCGTTTTTGGATGGGTCCTGATCTCGGCCCTTTCCGGCCTGCCGTTTATGATCCACGGTTCTATTCCCGCTTTTACCGATGCCTTTTTCGAAATGATGTCCGGTTACACCACCAGCGGTGCGACCATTTTGACGGATATCGAGGTGGTGCCGCACGGATTGTTGTTCTGGCGCAGCCAGACCCACCTGCTCGGCGGAATGGGTTTTTTGACCTTGACCGTTATTTTCCTGCCCCAAGGTATGGGCGGCTTACGCCTTTTCCGGGCCGAATCGAGCCCCGGTCAAGTGATCACCAAGGAAAAATTCATCCCCCGCAACCGGGATACGATGATCTGGCTCTGGGGAATCTATATGGCCCTGAACCTGCTGGAAACCATTTTGTTGTGCCTGGGCGGCATGACGATTTTCGATTCGTTGTGTACGTCGTTCGGAACGGTATCGACATCCGGATATTCGCCCTGGAACGCCAGCATCGGGCATTACGACAATGCCTACATCGATTGGGTCGTTATCCTCTTCATGTTCCTGGGCGGTATGACCTTCATGCTCTTTTACCATATGATGCAGGGGAACTGGCACGTCATCAAAATCAATACGGAATTCCGTTGGTATGTGGGGTTTTTGCTCTTTTTTTGCGGTGTGGTGTCGTGGATTTTGTGGAAAGAAAACACATACGCCAGTTTGATCGATTCGATCCGGTATGCAACCTTCCAGGTCATGTCCCTCTTGACAACCACCGGATTCACTACGGCCGACTACGAGAAATGGCCCCAGGCCGCACAGATGTTCCTCTGGGCGGTATGTTTTATCGGCGCCTGCGCCGGATCGACCACCAGCGGTATCAAGGTCGTTCACTACGTCCTAATATGGAAATTCGGGGTCGCAGCCATAAAACGCATCTTTTTCCAACCGATGGCGGTCGTAACGGTTCGTTTGAACCAGCGCCCGGTCGACTCTCAAATCATCGACCTGGCTGTCTGTTACTTTATCGTCAACATTTTCCTGGTGCTGGGCGGGGGGTGTTTCATGGTGTTGGTGGATCAAATGGACTATGTCACCGCCATGAGTTCGGTCATCGCGACGCTGATGAATATCGGTCCGGGATTCGGTGCGGTGGGACCGTCCGAAAATTACGCCCATATTTCAGATCTGGGCAAATGGTTTTTATCCTGGAATATGATGGTGGGACGACTGGAAATGTTTTCGGCACTGGTGATATTTTACCCGTCTTTTTGGAAAAGATAGATAGTGTCCGTCCATAAATGGCCCTTTTTCCCCTGGGTCCCGCCTATGGCGGGATTATCCGCGGGTTTTTATCCTCAACGTAGCCGTGCTACGCTTGCGGTTAAAACCCTTGTGCGGCCTTGCCCAGAGAAAAAATGACTCATTTCTGAATCGGACACTTACATATGTGCTCATCAATTTTTTCGACGTGGATAAGCATTATATAGTTTTAAATATGGACACTCTGTGGCATCAAGCCAAAAAAAGCTTCTGAACATCTCTCAAGTGCTGTGACAGGCAGACCACGATGACCCGCTCATCACTCTGGATGTGTGTGTCGCCAACCGCTACCTGCCAGGCGTCATCTCGATGGATCGCCCCGATCATGATCTTTCCATAGAATTTAGGATCCATTTTGGAAAGGGGTTTACGGGTTATCGGTGAGTTTGGGGCGGCAACGATTTCAACCACTTCGGCTTCGAGGCCATGCAGGTGCGCCACGGAAAGCAGCTCGCCCCTGCGAATGAATTTTAAAATTTCGTTGCCGGCCAGTATTTTTTTGTTCAAGGCGATATCCGAGCCCATGGTCGAGGCCAACACCAGGTAGTCTTCCTTGTTGACCAAAGCGATGCATTTTCCCTGTTTGCCGGGTGAGCCATCACTCTGCTTGTTCATCAGATGTTTGGCCATCACGCAGCTCATGATGTTGGTTTCGTTTTCGCCGGTGGCGGTAATAAAGGTGTCCATGTCCATGAGTCCGGCTGAAACCAGCGTATTTGAATCCGACCCGTCACCGAGCAATACTTCCGTATTCGTCAATTCAGATGAAAGCTCCTGGGCAGAGCGTTCATCTTTCTCGATCAGTCTGACCTCGACTGTTTTTCCCAACAGCTCGGACAAGCGGCGGCCCACCAGGCCGCCACCGAGAATCATTACCCGGTGACGCTTCTGCTGTTCGACACCCGTAAGGCCCATCAGGTGGGGAAGGTTTTCAATGCCGGCCATAAAAAAGACTTGATCTTGCGGCAGAAGCTCGTGGTCTCCGCCGGGGATAAGGGTGGAAATCCCCCGTGCAACCGCTACTACCCGGAATGGAAATTCACGATGCTCTTTAGCGATATCTTTCAGTTTCCGGTAAGCGAGCGGCGATTTTTCATGGATGCGGGTGGCCATGACCTGAATTTGTCCCGCAGCCACATCGATGATGTCGTTGCCCGCCCTGAGTTTAACCAGCCTGAAAATTTCCTGGGCAGCCAACTCTTCCGGGTGAATGATCAGGTCGATTTTTAGCTCCTCGGCTTTCAGAATGGAATTTTCGCCCCCGAAATCCAGGGAACGCACCCGGGCTATTTTACGCGGGATACCGAAGCGGTCGGCGATCATGCAGGCCATCATATTCACGGCATCATTGTCGGTAACCGCGATGAGGTAATCCATCTTCCCGGCATCGGCTTCCCGCCAGCACTCGATGCTCATGGCATTGCCCTGAATCAGGCGCGCATCCAGGGTTCCATCGGCCTGGCGAACCATTCCGTTATCCGACTCAAAGGCGGTGATGGCATAACCTTCATGCACCAGGCGCTTGGCCAGGTAATAGCCGACGCCACCCAACCCCAGAATCAGGATGTTCGTCGATTTAGTCGATTTTTTACCATTCTTATCATTCATGGATCAAACGGTGCCTCGTTGCTCATTATTTGAAAGGCCAGCCATTGAAGGCCATCAAATACTCAAAGGAACCCTTTTTGTCAAATGAATCGGCCGCAGAAGCCAGCGTCCGTTAATAGTTACAGACGCGTGCCCGGAGGGTCTTTTCATGCAGCGGACCACGGACAGCGGGTTGCCGACCCTCACATACACTCCAAATGTCACCAAAATGAAAAAGGGAAACCGGCACTAAACCCGCATCCCTTATAAATGGCAATGTGGCGTCTTCAAGGAGACGTGGAACGCGTGACACGCTCGGGCATACCGCGCGTTTTTTCAATCACTTTTGGGATGGCACGACAGCCGGCTGACCCACCAGAATCACCCGAAGATCCATAACATTGGTATTGGTCGGTCCGATGATAAGAAGATCGCCCAAGGGTTTAAAATAATTGTAGGCATCGTTGTCCGCCAGATATTTGCCGGCGTCCATCCCGAGTTCCCTGGATCTTGCGACCGTATATGGGTCTGCAAAGGCCCCGGCGGCGTCGGTGGGACCGTCTGTGCCGTCGGTGCCGGCACAGAGGACCACTACCGGACCGATGTCGGCCATTCCTATGGCTGCGGCCAGGGAGAACTCCTGGTTCCTCCCCCCCAGCCCGTCACCTTTTATGGTGACAGTGGTCTCGCCGCCGGAGAGAATACAGGCCGGCGGTTGGATCGGGTGACCCGTTTTCAGGATTTCCCTGGCAATGGCGCAATGGGTGGCGGCAACGCACCGGGTTTCCCCTTCGATCATGGAAGAAAGTATCAGGGTCCTGTAACCCAGCTGGCGCGCCTCCTGTTCGGCGGAGATAACCGCGTCGATGTTGCTGCCGATAATCAGGTTGCGGGTTTTCTCAAAAATCGGGTTGCCGGCCTTGGGCGTCTCCGGGACACGTCCGGCCAGGCCGTCCTCCAAATGTCGAAGAGTATTCGCGGGCAGTGCCTTGCGAGCCCCGTAGGCGTCGAGGATACGGATGCAGTCCCGGTAGGTGCTCGTATCCGGAACCGTTGGTCCGGAGGCGATCACATCCAGGTCGTCTCCGACAACATCCGACAGCATCAGAGATATGACCGTGGCGGGGTAGGCGGCCCCGGCGAGGTGCCCGCCTTTGATGCGTGACATGTGCTTGCGGATGGTATTCAATTCGTGGATGGTTGCCCCACAGTCCGTCAGTACGCGAAATGTTTCCTGTTTGTCGGCCAGGGAAATCGTCTCGACAGGCAACGGAAGCAGTGCCGACCCGCCACCGGAAATCAGGCAGAAAACCAGATCGTTCTCGTCTGCACCGGCAATCATTTCCAAAATCCGGGCGGCACCCCTGACCCCGTTCTCATCGGCCAGAGGATGTCCGGCCTCATTCAGGTCGATTCGCTGCGTCGGTGCGGTGTGCCCGTACTTTACGTTGACACTGCCGCCGGTGATCCGCTCCCCAAGAATCTGCTCCAAAGCCAAGGCCATCGGGGCCGATGCTTTCCCTGCACCCACAACGAGCACCCGCTTGAACGCCGAAAGATCGATCGCTGTCTGGTCGAGGTGCAGCGTGGTGCCTTCACGCCGGCAATAGCGCCTGACCGCAGCCGCCGGCTCCACGGCCTCAACGCCCTTTAAGAATATTCGCCGGGCGTGTTCCCGCATGGGACGCATATCCTGATGAGAGCCACGCATCGTTTTCACCCAATGAAGGTTTGGATACCCTGAGACACTCCACTCTCGTTATGATCATTTATAGCAAAGCGTTCGTTTCTTTTAGAACACATCAGTGATGAACACAAATAGTTTAGTGTCCATCCACTTTTCGCGCATGGGCCCTAGTTTAATGAGACTCAGCCGCCCTTTAATCGTCAGAGTAATGACAAGCCCAAATTTATCCCCAGTCCTTTACATATACGCAACTTCCCTGCAATGCATGCCACACCAAGACACACAAAAAAATCTACATCTATCGAATTTCATATAGATTAAACAACTCGGCCACTTGGGTAAATGAGCGTTAAATTCTATGCCCAATACCTATCAATTCGGCTAAGCAACAATAGCCCTTTCTCAAACACATTATTTGGGCGATGTCGTTCGTCATGCCAACGGGCAGGGCCATTTTATCAAACACACTTGACGCTGGGTGCGTATTGATTGTACGGCTTTATTGTGGCCATCAATGATTTTCCATACATGGACGGAACACCCATTAGTCTTTCACTGATGTAGCTCCGGGGGGCAATAGCGTTTCATTTATGGTTTAAAACGAGGAGAGATTCGTATGAACTTTTATTCTTTTCTGAAACAGCGGGCTATCGATAATCGGCCTGTGAAAATTGGATGAAACACTACTCTCATTACAGACTGCGAAGATCAATGGAAAAGAACATGTGACCACGGGTCTATACACGACACCGACGATTCTGGTATGAGGAGAGTTTGTGGAAAACAGTATTTTTAGGATGCCCCCGTATCGCCTAATACAATGGATCGTGGTGTGGTATTGTATCTGTCACTTGACCATTGTCATCCTGCTGAGTGGCGTAAAGTTCATTTGGGGATGGATAAGAACTGTCCGGAAAAAGAAGGTGACATCCGTAAAATCGTGAACATTACGATGGCCTTAAGCCACGCGGTCACGGGGTTCGCGTCCGGCGAATATGGCGTCCAGATTGTCGAGTGCCCGGAATCCCATCGCATCCCTCGTTTCCTTCGTGGCGCTGCCGATATGGGGCATCAGGAACACATTGGACAACTCCCGGTACTCCGGGTGGATATTCGGCTCGTCGTTGTAGACGTCCAAACCGGCGGCTGTCAGTTTGCCGGACTTTAACGCCGCGATAAGGGCGTTGTCGTCGATAACGATACCGCGGCTGGCATTGATGACAATGGCGCCGTCCGGCAGCAGGGCGATGCGCTCGGCATTCAGCAGCCCGGTGGTTTCCGCAGACGCCACGCAGTGGAGGGTTAAAAAATCACAATGGGGCATCAGGTCTTCGGGGGTTGGGTGATAAACGGCGCCTTCCGCTTGTTCCGGCGGCACCCGTCGGCGATTATGGTAATGGATCTCCATGTCGAACCCGCGGGCCCGCCTGGCAACCACTTGTCCGACACGGCCGAAGCCGATGATTCCCAGACGCTTGCCCGTCACCTGGGTACCCACCATAAAACTGGGACTCCAATCCTTCCACTCACGGGTGCGGACCAGTCGTTCACCCTCACTGGCCCGCCGCGCCGCGCCCAGCATCAGCATCATGGACACTTCCGCCGTGGCGTCGGACAACACATCCGGCGTATTTGTAACGATAAGGCCCCGGGCTTTTGCGGCGTCGATGTCCACGTGGTCGTAGCCGACCGAATAATTCGCGATCGCCCGCACGCGTTCAGGCAATCGGGCAATCACCTCGGCGGTGAATTTCTCGGTGTGACAGGGTAAAATGGCGTCGGCGTTTTTGGCGCGGTCGATGATCTCGTTACTCGAATAGAGCGCATCGTTCGGATTTAAAATCGGATCGTAGTCTCGCCGAAGGCGCTCTTCGACGGCATCCGGCAGTTTGCGGGTCACAAGGACGACGGACTTCACGGTTTAATCCTCATATGTGGCAGTCATTGAATATAGAGTTTGGTTTTTGTTTCTCATCTAATGCCCGGAATTTACGGTTCCCATATTCTGTGCTTCGGATTTTCAGCCTTCTTAAATATGTTCTTCGCCTTCCCGTATCGATTGGATATAGTCGACTATCGCACAAGCCAGGTTCGCAACGACGATGACCCAAAGCGCGACCGAATGTAACTTTATGGCATAAAAAACCAGGAACACCGTAACCATCGAGATAGCAATCAACCCACTGATTATGTTACTCATGCAACCTCCCAACATTATTCAATATCGTTGTCACACGAATGAACCGCACGTCGATGACGAAATAGACATCATCACCGGCCGGTGTCGCACTCGCCTTATCTTTTTTTATCGGAGTCTCTACTTCTCGACTAAATTCACCAGCCAGCGCGCCGTGCGCAACAGGCGAGCATCGTCACCTCTGCACCCCACCAGTTGCACCCCCATCGGCATGCCATGGCTTCCCTGCAAGACAGGAAGCGTGATTGCAGGCATCCCGCAAAGGGTCCACAGGGTGCAGAAAATCGGATTCCCTGTCGATTCCAGACCAACAGGGGCCTCACCGGTCGCCGCAGGCGTCAAAACGGCGTCATGCCATTCAAATATCTGATCGAGGGCATGATTAAAAACCGGTATCTGACTTACCGCGTTGTTGTAATCCACGGCCAGGACCTTCTGCCCGCGCTCGATCATTTCCAGCAGGATGGCGCTCAACTTGTCTTTTCCACGTGTATACTCACGCTCGAAGCTTCGGGCCAGGTCCGCTTCCATGATCATCCGGTGCTGCTCGACCGCGTCATCGAATATATCCGGCAGTTCAATCTCGCCGACCTTATCCCCCAAGTGTGCGACCAATTCCGCAAAGGCCTCCTGGGTATCATTGTCGGCCTGCTCCCACATCGGCGTTTTTACGAAAGCCAGACGCGGCTGCACCGGCGGCTCTTCGGACAGCCGCGCTACAAGCGCGGGTCTTGCCCGCATTCGCGTATCGGGATCACGGTCGTCAAAACCCAGCATCGCTTCGGCGATCAGGGCCGTGTCCCCGATGGTGCGGGCAAACACGCCAATCTGATCCAGGGGCCGCGACTGCTGAAGCACCCGATGGCGGGAAATAAAACCGAAGGTCGGCTTGTATCCGTAGACCCCGCAGAAAGCAGCCGGACGGATCATCGATCCGTTGGTCTGGGTGCCGATGGCAAGCGGCACCATGCCGGCTGCCACGGCAGCGGCGGATCCGCTCGAGGAACCGCCGGGGGTTCGCTCCGGGTCATGCGGATTTCGGGTTTTACCCGGCGCGTAGACCGCCAGCTCGGTGGTCACGGTCTTGCCCATAATGATCGCTCCCGCCTCGCGCAGCCGGGCGACGGCCGTTGCATCCTCTTTCGGCCAGCGGCCGGAGTGCAGCACCGTCCCGTCCTCAGTCGGCATGTCCTTGGTATCGAAGATATCCTTGACGCCGACCGGTATACCGTGAAGCCGGCCAAGAGTCCTGCCGGCCCGCTGCGCCTCATCCGCCGCCCGCGCTTGATTCAAGGCATGCTCGGGGTCCAGGAATACCCAGGCCCCAAGCTTTTCCTCAAGCGCCTTGATATGATCGAGGCAGGCGCCCACCAGTTCTTCCGAGGTGACCGAACCGTCGCGAATTGCGGCTGCCGCTTCGGTCGCGCTGATCAGCGCCGGATTTATTTTACCTTCATTCAGTGCCATGAATGACTCTCCCTACTTGGCCCTGCCGTAAATCAGATCCGGCAACCACTCCGCGATCTGTGGAAAGGTATGGACAAGGGCCATGCAAATCAACACCATCGCCAAGAACGGCAACGAGCCCTTGAAGATTGTCGTCAGCTGGATATGCGGCGGCGCGATCCCCTTGAGATAGTAGCACGACATCGCCATGGGCGGCGTCAGAAACGAGGTCTGCAGATTGAGCGCTACGAGGATCCCGAAGAACAGCGGGTCGATCTCGAATTTGTCCAGCAGCGGCAGAAAGATCGGCACAAAGATGATGATGATCTCGCTCCACTCCAGCGGCCAGCCCAGCAGAAAGATGATGGCCTGTACCAGTAACAGAAAAAACAAGGGCGAAAGGTTCAAGCCTGTCACGAACTCCTCGATGACCATGTGACCACCGAGGTAAGAAAACACCGATGAAAAGGTCCAGGAACCGATGAACAGCCAGCACACCATGGCGGACGTGCGCGCCGTGAGATAAACCGATTGCTTCATGCGGTCCCAGGTGAGCTCGCGATAGCCCGCCGCCAGGACGATACTGCCGAATGCGCCCACGGATGCGGCTTCCGACGGCGTCGCCAAACCGAACAGGATGGCGCCCAGCACGGACAGAATCAGGACAGCCAGTGGAACGAAGGAGGTCAGCAGCATCAGCAGCAGGTCTTTGAGCGGAATATCCGACTCCTCGCGCGACGGCTTCGGGGCCAGCTTGGGATTCAGGAAAGCCCGCCCCACGACGTAAATGATGTAGAGGCCAGCCAGCATGAACCCGGGAATCATCGCTCCGGCATACAGGCGCACCACGGACACCCCGGAAATCGCCCCGTAGACGATCAGCATGATGCTGGGCGGAATCAGGATGCCGAGGCACCCACCGGCACAGATGACGCCGGCGGACAGTTGTTCGTCATAGCCGGCTTTGAGCAGGGCCGGAAAGGCCAGCAGCCCCATTAGGGTGACCACTGCGCCGACGATACCAACGGCGGTGGCAAAGACCGCGCAGGTCACCAGCGCCGCCACGGCCATGGCGCCGGGCACAATGCGGGCGGCAATATTCAGGCTGTAAAACAGTCGCTGCACGATGTTGGCGCGTTCAACAATATAGCCCATGAACAGGAACAGGGGCACCGCCACCAGCACGTCGTTTTTCATGACCGAGTAGGACTGGTTCACCATCAGATCGAAGATCTGGTTTTGGAAGATATGGCTCAACTGGTCGGGCGTCGCATAAGCGTAATAGCCAAAGCCCACGCCCATCGCGACCAGCGTGAAGCAGATGGGAAATCCCAGGAGAATCGAGCCGACAAAAGATCCCATCATCAACATGGCAACTTGAGGATCAGTCATATCTCGGCCTCCTTTCCCGCACCGTCCTGCTGGATGGCCAGTTTGGCCTCCTCTTCCAGGCGGTGTTGTTCTATCAGCTCCTTTTCCAGTTCTTCAACGTCATGCAGTCGCGCCGGCCACTGCCCGGTCCGTATGCATTGGATGCAGCGGATGGATTCTGCGATCCCCTGCAAAAACAGAAAGAATGAAGCCAAGGGAAGGATGGTTTTCAAGGGGAAAATCGGCACCCCGATGGGGCTGTTGATGCTGATCTCACCCAGGGGTCCGTCAGGACCATATGGTCTTAAGTTCCAGGCCTCCATGGCATAATCTGTTCCGGCATAGATGAGTGCCAATATTCCGGGGAAGAAAAAGAGGAAATACAGCGCCAAATCAATCCCCGCCTGGATGCGAGGCGGCCAAAGCCGGTAGACGAAGTCCCCACGCACATGGGCGTTGCGGGAAAGGGTATACGCCCCCGCCATTGTGAATAAGGTCCCGTACATGATATAGCTGACGTCAAAGGCCCAGGCGGTGGGAGCATTCAGTACGTAGCGCATGAACACCTCGTAAGTCGTGGCAAAGCACAGAACCATGATGCACCAGGCAAAAGACTTCCCAACCCACTGGCTCAAGCGATCGATAAATAAAAGAAATTTCTCCATATTGTAGTCCTTGGGTGGAACATTAGCAGTCCCCCGACGCAGACGGCGCGGCGCTTTTAAGCGCCGCGCCTTGAACTTACGTCAGTCAATTTCGCTCAACAATGATCCGGCCGACCTAGAACCCCAGTTCGTTGGGGAAGTAATGGTCGAAGGCCAGTTTGTAGTCGCACGAGTTGAGGATATCGTAGTAAGCGACACGGTGCGCAAATTCTTTCTGCGATTTTACTACCTTTGCGAAAAACGGATCTTTCTCCAGATCCGGCAGGATCTTGTCCCAGGCGTCGAGCTGGGCCTTCATGACCGAGGTCGGCGTCCGGTAGAGCTTGACGCCGGCATCATTCTTCAGCCACTGAAGATCCTTGGAGTACTGATCCTCCCCGCGCCAGTAGTTGGCCGAAGACGCCGCTTCGGCCGCATATCTCAAGATCGCCTGGTGTTCTTTCTCCAGGGCGTCGAACTTGGCCTTGTTGAAGATAATCTCGAAGAACTCCGCCGCCTGATGATAGCTGCCCAGCATGTAAACCTTGCTCACGTCCTGGGCGCCGAAGCTTCTGTCCGAGGTCGGGTTGTTGAACTCGAAGGCTTCGATCACGCCGCGTTCCAGGGCCGGGACGATCTCGCCGCCGGGAAGCTGCGTCACCTTGACGCCCATGGCCTGCATCAAATCGGCGGCCAACCCGACAGTGCGGTACTTGAGGCCCACCAGATCCTCGGGGCTAGTGATCGGCTTTTTAAACCATCCCAGCGGCTGGGTCGGCATCGGCATGCAGAAGAAGCCGACGATGTTAAGCCCCAGGTTTTTAAGAAGTTCGTTGTACATTTCCAGGCCGCCGCCGTAATAGATCCACGCCAGCCCTTGGTTGGCGTTCTGACCGAAGACGGGTCCGGTGCCGAAGAGCGAGGCCACCTTGCTCTTGCCGTACCAGTAAACCGAGACCTGGTGGCCACCGTCCAACACGCCTTTGTGAACGGCGTCCATCACCTGGAAAGACTGGACCACGGCGCCGGAAACCAGGTACTGGATTTTCAGACGCCCGCCGGCCATTTCATTGACGCGTTTGACGTAGTCCGTGGCATAGTCGTTGAAGATGTCCTTGGCGCCCCAGGCGCCTTGCATCTTTAGAATGGTCGTCTGGGCCCTAGAGACCATCGGAAAACCGATTGTGGCTGCACCGGCTGCGCCGGCCACTGCCGCCTTCTTCAGGAACTTGCGCCGTCCGATTTTCACGTCCTCTTTTTTCTCGGTGGTTTTTTTCACCTTTTCTTTTTTCATAACCACTTCCTCCTTACTGAGCTTAAATGGTTAATAACAGCGAAACCACGCATCATCTCTTTTCCTCTTGTTCCATTTGGAATGGGATTTTGGCTGGTTCCAATTGCACCAAAAAACAAACTCAATGTCTATTTTGTTACCGGATATGGCTTATCCGTATCTAAAGCTTAAGAATCGTGAAATTAATAATGGTATTTGATGGAAATAAAATATTCTTCGCCCATTAAAAATATTTACTCTTTTTTCGCTTAGTTTTTAGATGAATTCCTTCGTTGCCATCGAAGATATGAAATTGGTGTTCACTAAAACAGGTCACGGTCTCAAACCTTCTGAAACACTATCTGTGCAAAAAAGACAGGCTCAACAGCGGAAGTCTCAAGCGCCCTGAAAGAACAGTGGAGATCGATGAAGTTTATTGAATTGTTATTTTGCCCGTCTTGAGTATGGGCTGAGGAACTTTAAAAAAGATGTTTAAACTATCCGCCATCATCAAACTGAAGAACCTTTTGTGATACATCAGCGGCACAACATACTCTCAACAACAGAACATCAGATGGTCTGATTTTTTTATTGCGTTTTTTTTCACTTGTCAATAAAAAAGAGATGTTCAACATGCAGTGGGTTAAAACCCCTTAAATATAATGGTTTACATAATGACAAAGCCTTATTGGCTTTAGCTTTCCGGCGAGGCGGGTGCAATGAAGCGCAATTCATTCAAGATACAGCGGAAACGTTTATCCGACCAGATCATCGAAAGATTAATCGCAATGATGGCAAACGGCGAACTGAAACCCGGTGATAAACTTCCACCCGAGCCCCAGTTAATGGACCAATTTGGTGTCGGAAGAAGTTCAATTCGAGAGGCTATTGGTGCGCTTGAACTCATCGGCCTGATTACGGTGCGCCCCGGTCACGGTACCCATATTACCGCCTCACCCGATAAAGTACAGTCGACGTCCATCGGCTTGTCATTAATCGCCATTGGGCATGACAAACTTCGTGAACTCGTCGAAGCACGCGTTGAGCTCGAACAAATCATCGTACGGATGGCCGCCGAACGGGCGACAAAAGAAGATATTACTGAGCTTAAGGCTCAGCATAAGAAACTAACAGACGCCGTCAAACGTGGGAGAAAATTGATTCACGCGGATCTGGGATTTCATACCGCCCTGGCAAAGGCCAGCCATAACAGCGTCTTAATGAGGTTTCTGAATGAGCTTCGCCAGCCAATGCGTCACTGGATGGAACAAAAAGCCAAATATGACTGGGGATACGACAAGGTGATTGAACAACATCAAACCATTTTAAATGCTATCGAAGCCCGCGATCCTGATACCGCGCAGTCAGCCATGCGCACGCACCTTGAGTTGGCAGGAGAAAAATTGGTTTCAGCAATTTTAGATACAAATTCAGAAAATTAGAAAAATTAGTTCATGCAAAACATTAATCTTAATTATTTCTTGCAGCAATCTTGATGAAAAGGATCGAGACATGAGCACTGTAGCGAAAATCGCCATTGTGACAGGTGCCGGCTCCGGCATCGGCAAACAGACCGCGTTGGCATTTCTCGAAGAGGGTTATGCGGTGGCATTGGCCGGTCGTCGCAAAGATCCACTCGTAAAGACCGCCGCCGAGTCCGGCCCGGCCGGTTCCCGGGCGCTGGTGGTGCCCACGGATGTGGCTGATCCGGAGGCTGTCGGCAACCTGTTTGCGAAGACAAAAGAAAGCTTTGGCCGAATCGACGTCCTGTTCAACAATGCGGGAGTATTCGGACCGTCCGGACTCTTTGAAGACATCCCATACGAGGAGTGGAAAGCCGTTCAGGACATCAACGTGACCGGCGCATTTCTGTGTGCCCGGGAAGCGTTTCGAATGATGAAAAGTCAGACGCCTACGGGAGGGCGCATCATCAATAACGGCTCCATATCAGCGCATGCGCCGCGGCCCAACTCAGCGCCTTATACAACCAGTAAGCATGCCATCACCGGTCTCACCAAATCCTTGGCCCTGGATGGACGCAAATACGATATCGCCTGCTGCCAGATAGATATCGGCAACGCCGCCACCGACCTGATCAAATCCATTCTAGAAAACGGCGCCGGCGCAACCCAGGCCAATGGCTCTGTCGCCATGGAGCCGATCTTGGACCTCAATCACGTCGTCCGCGCCATCGTCCATATGGCGAGTCTCCCTTTGGAAGCCAACATTCAGTTTATGACCCTCATGGCAACCAAAATGCCTTTTGTCGGCCGGGGATAACCTGGCTGGATTGACAGCTGTTTGCTTACGAATGCATCCCCTGCCCGACCCTGCAGAGATCATCGCTAAGCTAAGTGTTCCATTCATGACATGAAATGATTTTTTCGTTTCACAACCCCGCAGAGGTCACTGCCCAGTGGGGAAAATACAATTATAATTGGACCCTAATCCAAGTGATCGTAGGCCCGCAGGGTTAGAAATTCCTCCAACTCCTCGTTGGCAATAATGTCATCGAACAGTTGCGCCGCCAAAACGTATTTGCCGCCGTCAAATTGTCCCCCTCCAACAGCCGTTTTTATTTTGTCCATCTCTTCGGCCATAATGTCGCGAATGAGCTCTAAGGTTACTTTGCGGCCATCGGCCAGGATCCCTTTGGGGTGATGCACCCATTGCCAGACCTGGGTGCGCGAAATCTCCGCTGTGGCCGCATCCTCCATGAGATTATACAGCGGCACGCAGCCGTTGCCGCCCAACCAGGACGCCATATACTGAATCCCCACACTGATGTTGGTTCGCAGCCCTTCTTCCGTGATGGTCCCCTCCGGCAGTTTGAGCAGATCGCGTGCCGTGATGGTAACATCCTCGCGCAGTTTGGACATTTGGTTGGAAGCCGGCATGGCTTTGTCAAACTCTTCACGGGCGATGTCAACCAGCCCGGGATGGGCCACCCAGGTGCCGTCATGGCCATCGGTAACCTCGCGGACCTTGTCTTCGCGCACTTTCCCCAACGCGGCCTCATTGCGGTCGGGATCGTGTTTAATCGGTATCTGGGCAGCCATGCCGCCCATGGCATGAGCGCCGCGGCGATGACAAGCTTGGATCACCAGCAGCGAATAAGAATGCATGCAATGACGTGTCATGGTGATTTGCGCCCTGTCCGGAAAAATGTAATCGGGGTGGTTTTTGAACTTTTTGATAAAGCTGAAGATGTAGTCCCAGCGGCCGCAGTTCAGTCCGGCCATGTGATCACGCAACTCATACAGAACTTCTTCCACCTCGAAAGCCGCCAGAATGGTTTCGATGAGGACGGTGGCTTTGATGGTACCCACCGGTATAGATAACCGTTCTTGGGCGCGCACGAAGATATCGTTCCAAAGGCGCGCTTCCAGATGGCTTTCCATTTTGGGCAGATAAAAGTAGGGTCCGGTGCCCTTGTCTATCAAGGACTGGGCATTATGAAAGAAGAACAGACCGAAATCGAAAATACTTGCCGATATGGGCTGCCCGTCCACATGGACATGTTTTTCTACCAGGTGCCAGCCGCGCGGGCGGACGATAAGTGTCGCGATGGTTTCGTTTAAACGATAGTGCTTGCCTTCCGGGCTGGTAAATTCGATGGACCCTTTGACCGCATCGACGAGATTGATCTGGCCTTGAATGGTGCTCTCCCAGGTTGGTGAGTGTGAATCTTCAAAATCGGCCATAAAGGTGGAAGCGCCTGAATTCAGCGCATTGATAACCATTTTGCGATCCACCGGTCCGGTTATCTCGACCCGTCGATCCTGGAGGTCCGCGGGGATCGGCGCTACTTTCCAATCGCCGTCACGGATGTGCTGGGTTTCAGGTAGAAAATCGGGTAACGTACCGCTGTCGATGGCTTTTTGGACCTCTGTGCGTCGCACCAGCAGTTCCCTACGCCGGTGTTCGAATTCTCGAGCCAGTTCCCCGATAAATTTGAGTGCATCGGGGGTTAGAATTTGCTTAAACGCTTCTGAAACAGGACCAACTACGGTAATGCCATTGACCTTCAGAGTGGCCGCCATAAGTGCCCTCCTTTTCTTTGGATTCGATTGTCATCGTGAATGTGGAATTAGGCATCCTAAAATTTTCTGCGGAGTTTGTGAAGACAAAATTCAAATACCATTGATCAATTCAGATATGTGACAGACTCGGGTTTTAAGACCGTGCTTTCGCACACCATACGAAAGATGAATGATGCAGGCTGGACAGGAAGTGGCGATAACATCGGCTCCGGTTGCTTTCAGGTTGGCGATTTTACGGTCCAACACCCGGCGGTAAAGATCATATTGCGACAGGGCATAGGCGCCGGCCCCCCCGCAGCACCAGTCCGCCTCGGGCAGTTCCCGGTATTCGATTCCGGGAATGTTTTTCAGAATGTCGCGAGGTTCTTTCACAAGGCCCTGCCCCCGGGAGGCGTGGCAGGGATCATGATAGGTCACCCGGATTGTGTTATCGGATGCAGGCACCGGCGTGGCAACATTGGCCAACCACTCGACGATATCCCGGATGTTGGCGGAAAATGCCGTCGCCGCTTTAAACCGACTGTCTGTTTCAGGAAACAGCACCGGATATTTTTTCAGAAATGATGCGCAGCTGGAACAATCGGTGACGATGACGTCATAAGGGCCCGATGCGAGCGCCTGCAGGTTTTTTTGCGCAAGCTTTTGTGCGATCTCCAGGTCCCCAAACGAATAGGCCGGCAAACCGCAGCAGCAGTTGTCGAGGACGTGCACCTGCCGACCGATTTGTCGCAACAATTGCAGGGTGGCGTTTCCGGTTTGCTGTTGAATGATATCGACCCCGCACCCAATGAAGTAACCGATGATCAGCTCTTTGCCGCTGCCCTGGTAAACGCCGGGATGGTTACGGTCTCGAAATGCTTTCACCGGCAGCTTCTCGACGATATCTTCCGCACTGGCAAAATCACGTCCGAAGATGCGCAGCAATCCCAGGGCGCGACGCTAGGTTCGAGAGTCCGGTTTTTTGGCTCAGAGCCACAGCCCGCGCAGCCATGTGGAGACGATCGGGATACGGCAGTAACTGGTCAAAAAGAAGGCGGTGGATCGATTTCCGGCCGACCCGATTCAGATATTCGGACCGCCCCCGGATGACGAGATCGGAGGTGGGAATGGCCGGAAAGCAATTGGATGTGCAGGCCCCACAGAGCAGGCAGTCGAAGAGCGGGGCTTCAATGTTTTCGGACCAGTCCAATCGGCCTTCAATGATGGCGCGCAACAGTGCCAGGCGGCCGCGGGCGACGCCGGACTCGTGCCCGGTGACGCGAAAAATCGGGCAGGCCACCTGGCAAAACCCGCATTTGTTGCAATGGGCGATTTCGTCGTGATATACGGCAATATCCATTTTTTTCTTACCCGAACGATTGTTTATGGCAAATGTCTATACGTTCCCTGGCAACCGGCCGGGGGCGAATATCCGATTGGGTCGAGAGCGGTTTTCACCCGCTGCATGACTTTCCAATCGGATCGCTTCAGACCGAAGATGTCGTGACGCTGTTTAAAATCGCGCGTTGCTTTTTCCAGCAGCACATGGCCGCCGTAGCGATCTGCCTGGCGAACCAACTGCGACCAGCCGGCATCACTGACATGGTCCAAGCCGCCCAACACGCGCCCGCATCCCAAATCAAGCATGACGTTGATTGGCACGAGCTTACCGTCAATGGATTCGATAAATGCCGCCACGTTGGCCTGGGGCAGATCCGCACGCCAGACAAAGGCTTGGCGGTCAAGGCCGTCGAGTTGTCGGCTGAAATTGCCGGAATACGCATCGTAATCGTGTTGATTAATATTTTGCAAGCCCGCAGCCACGCACTGTTCACCGCATCGGTTCGCTTGGTCTCGGACCGTAGCGCCAAGGCCTTCGAAGCCAACGTGAAGCCGCCAATCCGCTCGATCCCTCGCTGGGTGCCCATTGCCGTTAGCGGGAACCGTGGCAACGACAAAGGTCGGCGATCGATTCGATGTGGAGGGTGATGGCCATGGTCGCAGAACGTCATCTCGCCGTCGGCCGACACCGCCACACAGCTCTCGGGGATCATCGACACGCGCAAGGTCGGCCCGGGTGATAAAGTACAAGGGTGCCGGCCGATCCGGTGAGCAATCGTGTCATGTCGTAACCGGCCACATTTTTCACAACCCTGCCGCCGGTTGGAATGACATGTCCCATTCCGCTGATGAAACGAGAAGTCCGAGCAACAGGATCCCGGGGAGCGCCATATACCGAGATCTCTCCGGCCCGCAGGCGGCCAGCGCAACCGCCTACCGCCAATCGAATGTTTCTGCAGGAGCAGCGTCGGACGCAGCGACAGCCACTGACCGTTGGCGCGCAATTGGTCCTGCAATGCCTGCAGGGCCATGCCGGCGGCCGACCGTCGCTACCTGATTGGGCGGATCGTGTTCGATGACGCCGTCCAGACCGTCGGCGTGCAGGGGCAATGTTCCTGGATCAGGCAGGTTGCCGAAGGCGGAGATGTCCCGCAACCGGAAGGAGAAATCGGTTGTTTGGCTGAGATGGCTTGCCCGATTTTTTCCAGGAGTTCCTGTTCGGCTGCATGCGCCGCATGCGCATCGGGGCGACGGAACATCCGGACGCCCTCTTGAACGTCGCCGGTTTTGTCGGCCATGTTCGCATTGGGGATCACCTTGCCGGGATTGAGACGATCGTCGGGGTCAAACGCCCACTTGAGCGAACGCTGCGCCTCGAAATCTTCTTCGGAAAAACCAGGTGCATGGCATCCATCTTTTCCATCCCGATACCATGCTCTTCGGAGATGGTCCCGCCGAGGGCAACAACCTCTCCATGATTTCCCAACCGGCTTTTTTGACACGTGTCGATTGATCGGCATCCCTGGAATCAAAGGAGATCGGCGGGGGTTGAGTTTGCCGTCTCCGGCATGAAAGACATTGCCGTGCGGGAAGTGAAATATTCGGTGATCTCGGCCACGGTGGCCAGTGCCTGCGGCAGATTTGGTCCGCGGCACAGCTCAATCGTTCACCAGGTGATTCGGGGCCAATCGGGCCACGGCCCCGAAGGCGCCGCGTCTGCCCTCCCAGAGCCGGTTTCGTTCGGCATTCTCCTTGGCTTCACGATGCTGCGGCAGCCGTTGCGCGTGCAATGTCATTGACCTGCTGCGCCTGCTCCCTGAGGCCGGTTTGAGGGCCTTCCACCTCAATGATCAGTACCGCGACGGCATCCCGGGGATACCCACAGGCGTAACTGTCGTTCCCACCGCTTTGATGATGGGTGCATCCATCATTTCCGGCGTGGTCGGCACCATACCGGCCGTGATGATGTCCGACACGGAGCGGGCGGCATCGGCGATATCATTGGAATCGCGAGCATCGTGATGATGGATTCCGGGGAAGGCGAATACGAACGGTTAATTCGGTCACGATGCCCAGAGTTCCCCTCACTGCCGATGATCGCCCCCCGTCAATCGTATCCTGGTGGGTCGAGTACCGCCCCCCCCGTTCGTATGATGTCTCCATCCGGCAGTATCATCTCCATACCGAGGCGTGAGTTGGTGCGTCACACCGTATTTCAGGCAGCGGGGCCTGCCGAATTTTCCCCCCGATGTTGCTCCCCAGCGTCGCCACTTTTTGACTGGCGGGGTCCGGGGCATAGAAAATCCAGAGGAGCCAACGCGTTCTGAAGTTCAAGATTGGTCACGCCGGGCTGAACGATTGCGTGGCGGCTCTAGGGGTAAATACCAAGGATGCGATTGAACCGGGACAGGCAGATCACGAGTCCGCCTGATGGCAGCACCGTGCCGCCCGAAAGATTGGTCCCGATCCCGCGCGGTACAAACGTATACCGGCCCGTTGGGCCGCGCGGACGCTCAGCGATGCTTCACGGGTGTCGGCTGGGAAGACCACCACCCCTGGTTCCGACCCCTGGCGGTGAGGCGTCATCGGGATGAAGTTCGGTACCCACCCGGTTCACCCGATACCTCGGATTCTCCGACAATGTTACGCAGGCTTCGCCAATAAAACGATCTGTCGAGCATCACCCTGCTCCTTGACTCCAATC
>CAWGUE010000025.1:0-58990 GCA_963825595.1 uncultured delta proteobacterium
TTGAACTGGTCGGTGTTTATTTGTTCCGGGCTGTCGCTGTTAAATAGATCCCCACTGGCCCCGACGGTAAGCGTCAGATCCTTGAGGGCTGAAATGTAAGCATACAAGTAAAGGTTTGTATGATCGACATCTCGATCGATTATCGATGTATCAATGAGCGTCTCGGGTTCCACGACAATCGGCCCGGGGCCAAACGGTGGGGGTGGGAGATCAATGATGCCACCGGGTCTGAATTCGCTGCGGGTTATTTTTTCGGTATCATCGATATTAAAATACCCGAGCCCGCTGGCGACATTCAGGCGTTTGGATCGAAAGATATACCCAAGCTCGCCACTGTATGCCCTCCGATCAAATTCGCTTTCAAGGGTGGTTATAAACGGGGGATCCGTATTTGTCCGATAGTCAAATTCTGCGTCTTGATATCCTAAATTACCGATCAGGACGGAATTCGGTGTAAAGGCATGTCGAAAACCGAAACGGATTGAATCCGTTTGGTCTTCCCGGCGAAGATTTGGGTCAATATTGTCTTCAAAAAAATGTTGTTGGGTTTCACCTCTTTTGATCTTCCGGAGACGATATTCAGCCTGAAGGCTTGTTTTGTAGGTCGCTGCGTATTGGGCGAAGACATTGGCGACGTCATCGTCCTGGTCATTGTTAAGACGGTATCCATCGGTTTCGAAATGCGAGTAACCGGCACTTAGCGACAGCTTGTTGTAAATGCCGGATACGATGCCCTCACCCGCCCAGGTACTGTTTTCACCGACCAGGCCATTGAGTTGTAGGGCGGCCCGGTTGCGATTAAATAAGGGATTGAACTCATTAAATGAAAGTTGTGCCGACCCTTGGGAACTGATCAGAAACAGGTTGCTTTCTGCCAATCGGGGTTGAATCGGGGTAATGTTGATCGGCTGCAGCAGCTGGGATTGGAGCAACTCGCTCACCCGGGCAATCTCATGACGCGGTAAGGCCGCATACGTGTCTGCAAGGAATCGATGGGCGGAAAAGTTGCTCGGATCCGTGTTCACCGATTTCTAGCCTTCCACAAGTGCCACGCTGTTGGAAACCGAGGTCATTGTATATCCGAGCAAGACTCGCGCGTTCGGGCGGCCAGGTCTGAGTCGAGGAATGAATTTGGAGCGGTAGACAACGCGGTTATCGTTGAGTTCGATCGCCTTCTGAAATTGTGCAGCGCCTCAACCGGACGGTTGGTGGTCTGCTTGGCAATGGCATCGTAGAACCAGGGAGTGGGATCTTGGGATCGAGTTCCTTGGCAATTTGATACTCCCGCTCATCGAGCGGCATGCGCTTTTTTTCGTAGTAGGTCTTGCCCAGGTAGCTGCGGATGAGGGAATTGTCGGAGTCGAGGCTGGCAGCAATTTCGATTTCCCGGCCGCCGCCGTCCAGGTCGCCCTGCCTGATCTTGGCCAGACCCAGACCCAACCGTGGTAAAGGCGCCGCCTGGTCGAGAGTGATCGCTTTTTCAAAGGCCGCTTTCGACGCATCGATTTTGACCTGTGACAGGAAGGCAAATCCGAGGACGGTCTGGGTCAAAGAAAGATCCGGTGCCAAAGCCTCGGCCTTCTTGGCCGCATCCAGAGCTATATCCAGGCGACCGAAGGAGGCCTGGATTTCGGACAACCGGGCCCACGCCAAGGCGTTGTCCGGAGCCACCGCAATGGCCTTTCGAAGAGTGGTACGCGCACCCTCCAGATCGAAGCGGGCCTGCTGGGCATAGGAGAGAGAGATGAGGGCCGTTGCGGAGTTGGGATCGGCATCCACGGCTTTCTGGGCCAGGTCCAGGGCTTTGTCCCTGTCGTTCTGAACGATGGCAATGATCGCCTGCAAAGAGAGGGCATCACTGTAGTCGGCTTTCAATCTCAGCGCCCGATCGAGGTCGGCCAAGGCTTCCTCCAGGCGACCGACATCCAAAAGCAATGCCGCCCGCTGTGCCAGAATGCGCGGGTCACTGATCTCCTGCGGCGCCATCCCCATAACTTCTGGCGGAATGTCGTACATGACCGGCGGGTAATAGAGGGCCCACTGAACGGCATCCCGGGGACGCGCTACGACGCGCAGCACCGGGGCCATGTTGGCCTCAGCTAAAGCCGACTGGCCGCTGGTTAGTACCAGGCTTCCGGCTGCATTCTCCGCCAATACCGATCCTTCGAACACCGACAGCAAGGACTGGGTTTCTTCCGCCCGGATATAAAACTCGGTTCCCCTCACTCCGAATATGGCATACTGAGTTTTAACCTTCAGGCTGCGCGGTTCGCGGCTGAAAAAATGAGCCGCGCCCTTGAGCAGATCGATCAAAGAGGTTCGCTCCTCCAAAACCCCTTCTAAAATAATGGTCGTATTTTCGTTGATTCGCAGAAATGACCGGTTCATTAGGGTCACATCCGCCCGGCTTTTCTCGAGAACCCGAATCGTATCCCCCTGGCAAAAGGTTTCGTTGAGTGTGACCGGCTGCCAACCCGTTTCGCCGGCGCTCTTCGCTTCGACGGAACCCTGAACGGAAACTATTTTTGCAACCGGAGTCTCGCACGGTTGTGCCATCGATTCGCAGGTAGACCCTGAAGCGACAAAGAAGCTTAAAAAAACCAAAATTCCGATACGGCCCGATGAGATCTTCTTCATAGCACTCACCTTTTACGTATGTTGGTTTTTAGGCTAACAGATGCAGATACACTTACCGGTTAATAAGTTTGACTTCGGATATGACGCATCAATGAGTTTGATTGAGACTCTTTATGAGGTTCCGGACGTGATGCACATCGCCAAGCTTACCGTTTTAATAGTAAAGATAGATATTAGAACGTGCGCGATCATTCAACCCTTATTACTTATCAGTGAAATCGGATTGTTAAAACTCATATAGTATATGGCACCGCTCTAAGGCAAGAGCTAATTCATCGTAATCGCAGCACATAGTCATCCATCAGATGCGTTCGTGAGTTCATTTTTTCATTTTAGGCCATCACCCGTAACCTGGAGCAGCGATAATTATTTAAATCCTCGGTTTCTTCGTACGGCCGGAAAATTTAAAAAAATGAGAACGTCTGGGCTGCCATCCCTACTGTGTTCGCAGCGCAATGCTTCATGATCACCTTTGTAAGCAGTGTGTCGTTCAAATTTAACTTTATTCTTGCCACCGGTAAATCAATTGTTTAAACATATCCATAAGATCCGGAAATACATTGCCGCTCCTTCTCCCCTGCTCTCAGCAGTCTGACATATAAATTTTGGATGACCCGATTGATGCAATTCGATCGTGGGCTCAGAAATCCGAACGCACCCTTCTGCCCGGCTCGTTAATGAAAGCGTATCGTAGTCTGAATTAGTTTGCATACCCAATGAAAGGAGGTGAGAATTCAACCCATGCTGAATCTTGAAAAAATTAAGATTGACTACTGTATGGACCAAATCAGGAACGCTTACAAAAGAAATTACAGTGACATGGAGAATGAGCTTGGAAATGTTATCGTATGGTCAGCGCACCTGGCCCTTGAAATCATCGCCAATTCCGACGCCCTGTACCACAACGTCGAGCACACGGTGATGGTTGTCATGGCGGGTCAATCCATTCTGGAAGGTAAACATCTGTCTGAAGGCGGGGTCGCTCCCCAGGATTGGGCCAATTTCATGATCGCCCTCCTGTGCCACGACATCGGTTATGTGAAGGGGATTTGCAAGGGTGATGCAGGCGATCGGATTGCCACCGGTGTTGCCGGTAAAAGAGTCGACATTCGCAAGGGCGGTACGGATGCCGCCCTGGCTCCGTATCACGTCGACCGGAGCAAGATGTTCGTGCGGAAGCGTTTTGGGGAAGGAATGCTGGCAAAAGGAATGGTCGATGCTGATCTGATTGAATCGTACATCGAGATGACCCGTTTCCCCATTCCCGATGACGACATGCACAAAGACACGAAAGGGTATCATGGCCTGGTACGGGCGGCCGATTTTATCGGCCAGCTCGGGGACCCCTACCGCAATCAGAAGTGCACAGCCCTGTATTATGAATTCGAGGAGCTCGGCCTCAACGAGGAACTCGGTTACACATCTCCTGGAGACGTGCGCGATAGCAATGCCAAATTTTACTGGGACCACGTAAACCAATACGTGCAGGACGGAATGCGCTATCTGCGCGTCACCCAGGACGGCAAACAGTGGATTGCCAATCTGCAGGCCAACGTGTTCGGGGCCGAACACGGCTGCAACATGTGGCCCTTCAGCTGTTCAGACACCAACTAAAACAGACGCCCTAATTGTCTGTTGTCGCTTCTTTTTCAAGTTAACGTTCTGATCTCTTCGCCCGTGAAAGCGACCGATGCGTAAATCGTTTAAAGCTTTTCGAGCCATCAGCCCTACCACCATCACGATTGCTGCGATACTTATCGTTACCGCCCTTTTTCTGTCCGGCGCTCCCATTCTTGAAATGATCGAGCTGAAGACCTACGACCTGCGTTTCCGGTCCCGCGGACCTTTGCAACCCACATCGGCGGTGGCCCTGGCACTGATAGACGAAAAAAGCCTCGATACAGAGGGGCGCTGGCCCTGGCCGCGATCTAAAATCGCCCGCCTGGTGGAGATCCTCTCCCGCGATGGGGCCAAGGTGATCGGGTTTGACGTCGGCTTCCTGGAACCGGACGAGAACTCTCGCTTGAGCCTCGTGTTCCAATTCGGCCACGAGGTGAATGCGCTAAATATCGACAATCCGAAACTCGCTGCGTTTATTGAACGGAGCAAACTGGACGCCGATAACGATTTGGCACTTGCGACGGCCATCAAAAATTCATCCACTCCGGTCGTGTTGGGATATTTCTTCCACATGAACGCCTCCGATCTCGACTACAAGATCCTGCCGGGTCAGATTGACAGGCTGATCGAACGCATCAGTGGCTCCAAATACCCCCTTGTCATGGACAACCGCAGCGGAAAAGACACCGATCCGTTCATCCAAGCCTTCATGCCTGAAAGCAACCTCGCCATTTTTACTCAAGCGGCGGCGGCATCAGGGTATTACAGCGTAAAAGCCGATCCGGACGGTGTCGTTCGTTGGCTGCCGCTCATTATCAAGTGCAAGGAGGACCTCTTTCCGCCGTTGTCGGTGCTGTGCACGTGGTTCTATCTGGGTAAGCCCCAGTTGTTGGTCAACGTGGCCGAGTACGGCGTGGAGGGTATCCAGATGGGCTCACGCTTCATCCCCACCGATGAAGACGGTGAGCTGCTGATCAACTACCTCGGACCGGCGAAAACTTTTCCACACATCTCCATCAGCGACATACTCAGCCGCCGGGTCGCCCCAGGCACCTTCAAAAACAAGATCGTTTTGGTGGGTGCCACCGCCATGGGGACTCACGACCTGCGAGCGACGCCCATCAGCCCCTTGTACCCCGGGGTAGAGATCCACGCCACGGTCATCGACAACATTCTGACCGGCAATTTCATCACGCGACCCAAGTGGTCGCAGATCTATGACCTGCTCGCTATCATTGTCCTGGGGACACTGACCGGTATCGCCCTACCGCGCGTGAGCGCCATCAAGGGGCTGTGCTTTGCGGTGGGGCTCTTTGCCGTTCATATCCTGGTTGCCCGCTGGCTGTTTGTCAGTCACCGGATGTGGCTCAACATGGTCTTTCCCCTTTTGGTTCTCACGTTGAATTATACGGCCCTGACAGCTTACTATTATGTCACCGAGGAGCATGAACGCCGGAAAGTCAAAGGGACCTTCCGGCAGTTTGTGGCTCCCCTGGTAATCGATGAGCTGCTCAAAGCGCCCGAGCGGTTGACTCTGGGCGGAGAGGAGAAGGAGCTCACCGTTCTATTCAGCGACATCGAGGGATTCACCACTTACTCGGAGAAATATAGCCCCAGTGAGATGATCAGTATTCTCAGTGACTATTACAACGTCATGACCGAACAGATTTTTCTCCACCGCGGGACACTCAAGGAATACGTGGGTGATGAGATCATGGCCTTTTTCGGCGCACCCCTGCCCAATCCCGACCACGCCCAGAGTGCCTGCCGGGCGGCCCTGGCCATGCGGGATCAGCGGCAGGCCATGGGCACCGAGTGGGCCAAAATGGGTCGTCCTATCCTCAGAGCGCGCACCGGTATCAATTCGGGGCCCATGCTGGTGGGCAACCTGGGTTCCAAATACCGCTTTGCCTATGGCGTGCTGGGGGACCAGGTGAACCTGGGATCACGGCTGGAGGGGCTCAACAAGATGTTCGGGTCGGAGATTCTCATCGGGGAAAATACAGCCCGCCTGGTCAAGGACGAGTTTCTGCTGCGCAAAATCGATGTGGTGCGGGTGAAGGGACGGGCCCAGTGCGTGGATGTTTTCGAGCTCGTGTCCGAGAACGGCCATTCGATACCCAAAGAGCATGATCAGGCGCTCGAGGAATATACCGCCGGTTACGAAGCATACTGCGACCAGCACTGGGGCGAAGCCATGGGTCTATTTGACCGCGCCCTGGAACTCTGGCCGCAAGACGGTCCCTGCAAAGACCATGGTCGCGCGTTGCCGCATGTACCAAGAAACGCCCCCTCCGGAGGGTTGGGATTGCGTTTACGAACCGGAAACGAAATAAACACCTCCGGGCAACCCCGAAGGTGTTTATTTTTTAGTTTCAGTTTACCGGATTGGTTTCTTAAAGCTTCGAGTTTGACGAAATCACTGTCAATATTGCGGCCAGACGGGGTAAAGAAATTGCCGGTCATTAAAAGTATATTCTTCTGAACGAATAGTTTTTGATGAATTCATGAAACCTGATATTCTTACTCATTCATTATTTCTAGCCCTGCACCAGTTGAAATATGTGGTTTACCTTCGAGCAATATCGCCCGGCTAGTATCATTCCCCGTTGATACCACTTTTGCTATGATATCCGTATCGACTCCTTTGAACTTTTGGCCGCTTTTAATCCCGTGAAGATTACCGATATTGAGAACTATTCCTGTATCATCAATTGCAATAATTTTACATCGTAAGGGGTAGAGGGTTGAAAGTTGATCGGCTAATTTATTGGCCAGAAGCACTGCGATTTGAGACGCGGAATCATTTTGATTAAAGCTTTCATTGACAACAGCTGCAACGAGTCCAGTTTCGGTTTCGATTATTCTTACTGTTGCCTGTATCATCGCTCCGCGGTAGTGGATGTGACCGGATATAAGTACCAATGCAGCGGTCAACCGTCCTAATTCTAATGCGGTTGACGGATTGGCCAATTGAGAAGTACCGATTTTCAACTCCTCCAAAAGACGGTCCATCAAGGCCCTTTCGACAATGCGACTGCGGCTATGTTCCATTAAATGCGCGGCTGTCATGCTTT
The DNA here is from genome assembly GCA_963825595.1 of uncultured delta proteobacterium. Taxonomy (GTDB): domain Bacteria; phylum Desulfobacterota; class Desulfobacteria; order Desulfobacterales; family SG8-13; genus JARFQH01. Next base: position 7,335 of record CAWGUE010000025.1, read on the forward strand.
GAACAAGTGTTTCCGTGCCTTCTGACAAGCCATATCCGGTGGTCTTGAAATCCATCAGCCATATGGTCAAAGGCGGAGAGGTCCATTCGTCCGCCAATCCTCGGCCAACCATAGAAGAGCCAGCATTCAGTAAGTCTTGAACAAGTTGGTCAATCCGCTTTCGCTTTTCCAAATTGGAATTCCAATCGACCTTTTCTTGCAGATTTCTGGCTGCTGCGCGAACACCGGGATCATCGGGTGACAATTCCATCGCCTTATCGTAATATCCCAAGGCTTCATCAAAATTGCCACTGCGTTCTGTTAAGACGGCTTGGGCAATGATTGCTTGAACATTTTCTGGATTAAACTGATGGGCTTGGCGATAGTATTCCAACGCTTCGTTCGATTGGTTGTTTAAAGAAGAGAGACGTCCAAGTCCCATCAAGGCGACACCTGTCGCAGAATTGTTATTCGATTTAATGTCAAGCGCTTTTCGAAAATACAACCTGGCGTGGTTCTGGTCACCTCGGGCCAATTGGATGTTACCCAACAATACATAACTCATCGGCCGTTGGGACTTTTTATCAGTGATTGTTTTGCACAAGGTTTCGGCCTCTTCAAACTGACCATTTTGAAAAAGAAGCAGGGCTTGATGCTCCATGCCATCATATTTTCTATCCTCATAGAAACGGTATCCCCAAAAAATCGTAGAGAGTAAGACCACAACAATGGATGCCACTAACCACCGCCGACTGCGCGGTTTTGCGCTGATGGATTGACTGATATCATTGACTTTTTCACGGGTTCGAACAGATACCCTCTCTTGGATTCGGGGATCCGGTCTGTCCTCCTTGGCTGGCAGATCTTTAGGCATATTGTCCATGTAGTCAAAACTTGGATCACCATAAAGAACATAACTGGCCCAAACAACACTCTTTTCTCCATAAAGTTCAACCAATTGTTTACGTGCTCGCCGGACAGCTCTGCCAATGCTGATTTCAGAAAGCAGGTATTTGTAAAATTCGAGAGCGAAACGGCTGCTTTGTTCATCAATTATTTCCCAAAAGGTACCAATATAATGTTTGACACCAGATAAAAGAAACGCGTTGGCGAGTCCAAAGATATCATTTTGAAACGATTCCTTGAGTATCCATTGATCTGTGCGGGCAGACTGACAGGCATTGGCAAAGATCATAGCAGGCATCGCAGTTGTGCCGGTCATCCTGGCGATGTCGTTGGTCGTCAGGCGGCTATCGCTGAGACGCCAACCACTTTGGTCGGGACTTTTCCGCTGGTAATCTGCGTGTCCGGCAAAATGGATCAAATCGTAATTTCGCAATTTTCCTTTTAATGCTTCTGCTGATACGTGATCCGAAAGAATGTTAACGTTTACATACGATCGCAGTTGGTCCATATAGTCCCGTATTTTTATCCCTTCGCTATAGGCCCCTTTGAGATCACCTGTCGGATCCGCTAAAATCAGCATCTTTAAGGGAGAAATTAACGTTCGGTTGGGGTTTGTTGGAAAAACTTGATGGGTTTTTACAACTCTGCCCATGTCAAATTGCAGGCAAAGGAACTGCTGACTGTCGTAGAGTAATTCCCACGGTATGTGCACTAATTGATCGTCGATACTTAAAATTAATATTTTGGCATCCGTATGACGAAGTTTTTCCTTCACATTCAGAGTAAAAAGGTCATCATATAAAAGTTGCCCTCTCTCCTGAACACTTGTGAGTAATGATTTTGTCAAGCGGCCACTACGATTGGCTTTGTTCAGTGTCTCTACCAGTTCACTGCAACGGGAATTCATGTCTTTCATTGCCACCGTAACTTTTTCGTAGTGTCGTAGAGTGCTTTCTTCATCTCCAAGATTCTTCTCGAGTGCGCTTATCTTCAACTCGGAACCGGCTAATGCGATATCCAAGTGAATGACTTTACCTGTTTCTGTTCTCTTTTTTTTCTCGGGTGCAATGGGGGCGACAGGTGGTGCAATATCGACCATTGTTTCTTCTTTATGCCACAATATCCTATATACGGGCAGTCGATCGGTTTTGCCTTTAAGGTGAATCCTGTCATGAAACCAGCACGTTATTTCTTGACAATGTTTTATCTTTTCATATGCTGATTCGGAAATCAGAATTTGGTTCTTTTTAGCATACGCCTGGATTCGTGCCGCCACATTGGCGACATCGCCGGTCATACCCTGATAGTTCGCAGATTCGTCGACAAGAACATTACCGCTGTTTATTCCTATTTTAACATGTATGTTATCCTCCACGTCTGTCTTCATATTATGATTCAACAAGGCTTCTTGGATAGCGACCGCGGCCTTAACGGCGGCAATGGGGTTTTCGAAAGAAGCCATAACCCCGTCCCCTATTATTTCGATTACTTTTCCCTGGTGCTGATCAATGACCGGCAGCACGATGCGGTTATGTATAACCAAAAGAGTTCTACCCTGAATGTCTCCCCGTTTGTCGATATACTGAGTGTAACCGCAAATGTCGGAAAACATTATGGAGACTTCACGGCGGAAACGATCCTTCAAGACCTTTTCCAAGCGTTCGCGTTCTATTAAAATATCTTGCATATCGCAAGAACTGCGAAATTTATCAGATTTTTTCGGGTCTTCCATTAGTGTTATCCTTCAGCGTAAATGTATATTTACCGAGTTTTTTCCCGTCTTCCGTATACTCAAGCACATAACTCCCATAGGGGATATTTTCAATACATACAGGATCACCAGGACCGGCGAGAAATGACGCGATCTCTCTTTTTATGTCACTTCTAAATAGGGTTATCCGCGTAAAACTATCTGGTTGAACACCACATATTAAATGCACTCTAATAATATAATTATCTGATGCCGTTTTTTCTATTTCGATTTCAGACGTCAAGTGGCGAAAATTCTCACGAACCAGAAGAAAATCGTCATGAACGCTGTGTGTCGTTCCCCGCACAGATAAAAGCGCAGTATGACTCATCGAGCGCCATTGGCCTTTCCACTGGAAAGCCTGCGCCTTTAAAAAACTGATCACCCAATCAGCAATGTTACCATTATTCAAATTCTTGATACGGTTTTTTGCTTTGCGGGTGGCACTTTCAGGAGCAGTACTCATGACGTGTTCATCGCGCTGTTGCTCCAAATTATACATAACGATGACGATTTCCGTGCAATTCTCACACATCGAGATATGATCTTCGACATATTGTTGGCTGTGGGGTTCAAGCCGCCCTGCTATATAGTCACATAGGATCTCTTCTGTTGGGCATTGATTGTTCATAGGGTTTGCCTTTGTAAGTTAACTGTCTTTTATCTACCATAACCGACGGAGGGACGGGTTAATCTATTGCATGTGTCAATTTTTATTTAAAAGCGGATTCAAAACAGATTTGAGTCGTCTAAGAGCCCGGTGTTTAATAGAATATGCATTATTTTCAGTGACTTTAAGTATATTTGCGGCCTCGCGGATTGACAAATCATTAAAAAAGTGAAGTTTAAGAAATAAACGATCACGTGGCAGAAGCAGCCGCATCCCTTCCTTGACCAGGCGGATCTTTTCAGCCAACTCTAACATTCGCCACATATCGACACTTTGGCCAGCTATTACATCAAAATCTTCTGCCAAGTATTCCTTGTTGGCGACGCCAATCGGTTCGTGTCTGCTCCGCAAGTGATCTATCACTGTGCGCACACTTATCATGCGTATCCATGAGGGAAGGCTACATCCATTTTTACCTTTATACTGACGCAGTTTCCGGCATCGGTGCTCCAGTAATTTTACGAAAATGGTGTTGTGCAGGTCTTCAAGATCCTGCTGCTGGTGGGGGATCTGTTTGGCTTTTAAGGTTTGTTTTACAGTGGAGTAGATCAGGTTGGAAAAGCGGGCAACAAATGCATCTTGAGCGTCGGATTTGCCCTTGTAACACCCAATTATGATTTTATTATCATCGGTGTCTATCATCATTTTGAAGCTGCTGGCTTAAACTTTAAGCGATTATTCGGTAATCACATTGTAAAGTACCTGTATATGTTCATTGTTAGAATCAATAAGCTCAGCTTTGGACATATCTTTTTCAACCTGAATTAGGCGAGCAAAACCGACAATTTCCTTTTCAAAACCCAATTCCATGCCGCTTTTCGGATGAACGATCTTTTTTTCCTGGTATACAAGTATACGGCGTTGGCACTTAATCTCCTCGCGGCCTAAATCCGTAGTAATAAATTTACCGCGCTTATCGATCACAAGGCCACTCACCAGGGGGAAATTCATGTGGTACTTTATAGCGATGCCCTCTGCAAGAAACTTCAGGTCGTGCAACTCTTGAAATGGACCGAAGGCGTCCTCCGTAGCCAGTATTTCAGATGTCTCTGTATCGATCAGTCGTGAAATGATTTCCACCCCGTTCCGCGTCGCAACCATGCTCCCGGTCAGAATTGACTGTGCCGCCACTATCTGGCCGACCTTTAAAGCGGTACGTCTATCCACTAATTGAGTTTGGCTCAACTTTTGTTCCTGTAATACAACTTCGAGAAGATTGCGTTCGACCACCTGAAATCTGTTCTGTTCGAAAAGAGCACCAATGAGCAAATCCTGAAACAGCGAACCGGTTTCAGAAATCCCTCCCTTTTGGTCAAAGGGCAAAACAGTTATCTTATGGCGGTTATTTAAATTAAAGGCCTCCGGTGTCTTGCTGACAATAATAATACTATGATCGACCTCATTGCCGTCTGCATCACTGGCCTCAATCCGGATAATATTCTCGCCTTCCTGCAAGTCGATAATATGACTGAAGATGACAAGACGACCTTCATATTTTAGAATCGGCAGGCCATTGATTGTAATGGATGTGACCTTTTTGTTGTCGACAACGTGGCCTTCGAGATAGATTCTGGGCAGGTATACAGATTGGGAAGTTGTCCACCCTTTTAGAGAGATATGCGGTGGAAATTTGTCCCCTACGGTGTTTGCAGCCAGAGGGCGGGATAGGGCACGATTACCCTCAAGGCTGGCCACCAGTATCGGCGATTTCTTTTCAGCGGCCCAGACGGATCTGGGTATTTGCTCTGATGTAAGATTTCCTAATCGGTCCATCGCTGACAGCACTATGCTTTCATCTTCAACATTGATGACGTGCCGGAACGATGCCGCCTTTTTCCCCCCTACAGGCGTCACCTGTCCATTTATTTCCAACCGGTGAAGACCTGAATCGTCGTAAATCCTGCCCTGCAATTGAATCTGATTGCCACCAATCCCTCCAGCATCCTCGATGCGTTCTATTACGATCACGGGGCCCTCACGGTCGACATGGATTTTTATACTGCGAGAAGAAACACGTCCTGACAAGTCGGTTGCCGATATCTTGATATCGTGATGTCCTTGCCTGAGCTTTAAAATTTTCTCGACCTGTATTTCCTCCTGAGCACCTTCTAAGTGCAGTCGCATACCGGCTATGGTGACCTCGCTGACAAACAAATCACTTCGGACAATGCCCTTGACAGGCACAAGTTCTTCACGCGTCCAGACTTCGTCTTCGTAAACAACCAATTCTATCTCACGCGTTGACTTCTTAATACGCCCCGTCTCAATGAGTTTTTTACGGACTTGATCCAGATAGTAGCGGGCTTTTGCTGAAGGGTATTGGCTGAGGGAGAGTTCAAGTTCTTTCAAAGCCTTATCTAAGTCACCCGTTTCAAAATAAAGGACCCCTGTTTCTCTGTGCGGAAAATAATCGATAAAGTGCATACCATACGTTCGTGCCATGCGCTGGTCAGTTGAGCGTTGGCGCGCGGCTTCCTTTAAATCAGACAATGCTTCGTCATATATGCGCTTCTCTGCAAAGCCTAATCCCCTTTCGTAATGGTTCCACCATCGGTGACGAAAAAAGGTCCCATTGCTGTCATTGCGTACTCTTGTATCCATCTGTCCGGATTTTCCAGGCGAAAAAGGTGAGCACGATACAATAAGCAAGATGACAATAAAGACCGGTAGGTGACATCGGATGTGATTGAAATGAGCCATAGAGATGGCCTCGCCCGTTGTGTTTGAAAGAATTTTGCCCACTGTATTCTATAATAATAGACGACAGTTCGTTTTGATTCCTCGCAGAACTTTAAATACTAAATCTATTTTAGGTGGAGTATCAGCGATGCAATCAAGGAGTGCTGGCGTACATCGGCTTCGGAATTGGCTATCAAATTACCCGTGTCGACACCATTACCCCATCGGAAATTGTATGCGAGATCGAAAACCAGGCGTTTGTAAGCTATTCCCGAACCTAAAGCGATACCATAGAAATTTTTGATACTTTTTTCAGCCGGTTCAGGGTCATAGAAAAAACCAGCCCTGAGCGGAACAGCCATTTGTTTATTCGGAAATATCATCAGGTATTCGGCACCCAGACGCAACTGCGTCGTATCATCAACGTCGGACAGATTTTCGGGACGACCGTCTATCGGGCTGAACTTGTTACCGAGACTGTCCTTCAATATGTATTTGCTCCAGTGGGTTCGATAGGCATCAAAATCGAAAGTCAGATTATCTGAAACACGCCAGGCCAGACCGATTCCGTAAGACATGGGCATGTTTAATTCCACATCTTCTCTGAATGATATGGTATTTGGAATTGTCGAGTCGACTGGTGGTCCAAAAACCTGGGTTTGGCGGAGGTTGAATTCGTGTCTCAGAGATGCGGTAAATGGGGTTTTAAAAACGGCACCGATGGTTAAAGATGGTATGACGTTCCACAAGAGGCCGAAATTTGCGTTAATTCCTCGAAATCTTGAATACTTGTCATCAATATACGTGTCAATATTCACCGGTGTACCACCGATAGTTCCGGTGGATTTTTCGATAAACGTCTCAGACCAGCCATTGTTCCAAAACAACTGATCGGTCCAGATATTGAGTGTTGCCCCGAAGGAAATGGTTGGTGTAATTTCGATGGCACCGGCAATTCCGAGCGCCCCGATATCGCCATCCTGGCTGAACTCCTTTTGCTGCGCCAAATTGACCCCTGCATCGGAAAAATTTAGCAAGTAGTTGAATTCACGTTTAAAATCATACAGCCGCTGATAATTCAATGATACAACCATGTTGCGGAACCATTTAAAGGGCATGGTCGCACTGATAAAGTTGAGTGACGAGTAATCCACACTGCCACTTGTGTCTATTTCCGGATTGATCGAAGAACTAAACGCCTCCCGTCGGTTGATGTAGTCCCCAACGATTGAGAATTCGGGTTTCTCAAGTTGAATTAGACCGGCGGGATTCCATGAAGCGGCCGTGGCATCATCAGCCACCGCAATAAAGGCCCCTCCCATCCCCAAAGCCCTAGCTCCCGACCCTACAGGATTCGGAGAAGAAGCGATTCCCACTTGTTGAAAAATGGTGCCGGCATCAGCTTCCGTCGTTAAAAACAATGGCAAAAAGATCACCATCAAAACAGCCATATATCGTTTACGGAATTTCTTTTGTAAATTGAAGCATGGGATGAAAAGGGTGATAGCAATCAAGAATGATATAATCCTTGCACTTTGCGCGTATAACGATACTACGGTGGGCAACGTCCCTGAATTTTCCGCGACATGAATAAAACATGAGTAACCGCTGCCAGTGGATGTAGAGCGGGGAGAGCTTGAAGTGTCCACTGGACCGGCCAACCCGCTTTGCATGTCAACGGTGACCCAGGTGATATCACCGCCGTAAATCTCAACATTGTTCATCGTGGCGTTTGCATGTTGTTCAGCGACGGATGTTATATCGAAGATTCCGGTGGGAGTGACCATCATGAAATCTCCGTTGATACTAACGGTTTTGAATCCGCCATCCGTATAGACAGTTGCGCCGTCAAGGGCCCGACCGTCAGTCATGCTGTGCACTTCGCCGGCAAGGACACCGGTGCCGGTGCACTGCAGGAGGCCTCCTCTGGTTGCTGCATAAACAGACCCGACCGAAATTGCGTAAATATTGTAAGCGGGGGTGCCCAGGTTCAACCATCGATCAGCTGCGTTCGGGGAAACGAAAATACCGGCATTCTGAGTACCGGCATAAATAACTCCAGGGGTTTTGGCATGGAATTCGAGGTCTGTCACCGCTCTGCCATTGTCCCCTGGTTCACGCAATACCGTCCAGGTCCGCCCATCGTATTGGAAGACACCACCGACGTCACTAATGGTATAGACAGCACTGTTAGAATCGCCCCAAATATCACTGAGAGGTAATGGGCGGTCAAGGTTTGCCGGCACCCACTGAACCCCGTTGTAGTGCAAAATTGTTCCTAATTGTCCCACGGCGTAAACATTGTCCGGGGAGTTGCCCCAGACGGCTTTGAGTTCACGGGCTGTCCCGCTCAGCATCGATATCCAGGAGATTCCGTTATAAAAAAGAATGGTACCGGCATCTCCGACTGCGAAAATGTTTTGCGAGTCGTCCGCCCATACATCGTTTAAGGACTGAACCGTATTGCTCGCCAACGCGGCCCATTGCTGGCCATTGTAGTGCAAGATTGTCCCTTTATCTCCCACGGTAAAGATGTTATCCGGACCCGTTCCCCAGACGCCATGCAAGTTATTAGTTGTTCCACTTATCATGGGCGTCCAATCAGTGCCGTCGAAGTGCAAAATGGTACCGTTTAAGCCGACTGCATAAATATTCGATGCAGTTGTACCCCATACGGCTAGCAGCCGCTCGGATGTGCCGCTTACCATTGGACTCCAGCCAGTTCCATCGAACCGCTGGATCATCCCTGAGCTGCCGACTGCAAAAACGTTGGCGTTATCCGGTCCCCAAATACCGAACAGTTCAGCAGCGGGATCGATTGGGACGTCGCTAAAGTTGTTCCCGTCGAAAAGAAACGAGTTGCCGTATCCGACAATGTGAAGCGGTCCCGAATCGAAACCCCAAATTGCATATATCAGATCGACTGACGGCGGCATGCCTTGTGATGCGGGCAACCATGTCGCGCCGCCATCAGTGCTTTTAAAAACCGGTGTTTCAGTGCCGCCACTATAGCCGCAACCGGCGTATAAGGTATCGGGATCCTGAGGATCGATCAGCAGGTCATTGACGATGACATCCGTAAGACCGGTTCGGCTCCAGATACCGCCACCATCGGTGCTTTCCCAGAGGTCCCCGACAATTTTCGGCGCCCAGAAGTTGCCTCCACCGGCGTACAGGTGGTTGGGATTGTGAGGATCGATGGCCACGACATTCATGAAATAGGTCTCTCCGGCCTGATTCTCACCCGTTAAGACCTCATTAAAAATTGTACCACCGTCGGTACTCTGGTAAATCGACTGGCCTAAAGCGACAAACAGGCTGGTGTCGGGATCGGCCCGGCTGATCTCGATGTGACTGACATCCGATGATCCGATAAAATCACTGGATGTCCAGCTTCCGCCAGCGGAACCCGCCCCTGGCGTGAAGTTATCATCCCAGACCAGACCGCCGTCATTGGTTTTCAAGAGGTGACCGTAGATGCCGGCGTAAAACGTATTGGAATCGGTTGGATGAAAAGCCAGGGAACGCGTTGAGATGGGCACAAGTCGCTCCCATGGCGTGTTTGCTTTCCTTTCATATAATCCGGAAATGGCTCCGGCCAGTATGTGGCTACTGTCATTTGGATCAACGGCGACATCAAAGACAACCACTGCATTGAGACCGGTATTGACTGTGTCCCAATGATCCCCCCCATCCGTTGTTCTGACAATTCCCAGCCCGGCGTCCCCGATAAAAATTTCGCCATTTACTGTCGGATGGATGAGTAGTCTGTTGGGCCCCGATACCCTCTGCTTATCGAGCGTAATTGTTGACCAGGTGTTGCCGCCATCATCGCTCCGGGATAGTTTGGGTAATAAATCACCGAACCATGGGTTTTTCCAAATGGCATACATGACCTGCGGATTCGAAGGGTCGAATACAACATCATTGGCCACACGGCATTCGTCTGAAACCACCGGCCACTGATATTGCCATGCCTGGCCATCGAAAAAATGCCGTATTACACCGTACCCGCTTCCCGTAAAAACGGTGTTAGGGTCTCCCGGTTTTAATGCGATCTGCCACGAATCCTGTATCCAATGTGAACACAGCGGACCATGTATCGCCTGCATCATCACTGCGGTAAAGCGTACCGGCATAACCACCGCTTCCAAATGAACTCGTCACCGCCCACAGTATATCCGGGTCCTGCTGATCAATGGCGAGCATTGTTACCGTGTGATCGAAATTCGCCCCGCCATTTAGCTTTTTCCAATTTTTACCTCCATCGCTGGTTTTATAAATGGCTCCGTTCGCATAGTCCCCCCAACGCCCACCGGTGCCGACATACACCGTTTGAATATCGTACGGATCGATGGCGATGGTTCGACACAAACGAAAATTATCGGTACTTCCACCACAGTCAAGACAGTCCCGCTGCATATCCCGGTTTTGAACGTGATCCCAAGAGAGACCGCCATCAGTGCTCTTGGCCACCCAGTAATTGTGGGCCACCCACACCACATTGCTGTTGTTTGGCGCTAATTCGACCGCATAGACGGCATGATCTCTGAAGGTATCTTCGCCCTCATAAACCGTATCCATCTCAACAGTTGTCCAGGTGGAGCCTCCGTCATCGGATCTGAAAAGTCCATCACCGGAATAAGTGCTGGCAAATAATTTCGACGGGTTCGCAGGATCAATGGCGATATCATAGACATAGCCGCCGAACAGGCCCAAATTGGTCCAGGCCCGCGGTAATTCGGCTCTTGCCAGAGACACGAAAAAAGATAGTAGCAATCCAACAGTCACACTTGCAGAAAATCGAAAGAAGTCTTTTCGTGCCATAACCACCTCCGCATTAACCTGCTCAATATAAAATTATTTTCCTATTGCTACAATTTCATACCTATAGATAACGGAATTTCGATGCGAGCCGGTCCGATAACAACGACTGTGTGCCAGGTATATTTACACCTGCCGGCGATCGCCTCAAAAGGGTATCGACCCTGTCATTAAGAATGCTGTATCAAATGTTAATGATCGATGCGAACAGGGAATGCAAACGTGAGAGCGGTTTGATCCTGAGATAGAGCCCAGTTGTAAAAAATGAGAATCGTGCGAATGCCGAAGGTGGTTGCAAGAACCTTATATCCCCAATAATACACAAACATCGCCAATAGGGGAAAAGTCAAGAACTAAATCACAACTGCCCCAAAATCTATTTAGAACATAAAGATAAAAGAAAGAAAGGGACGCCCATAAATATATAAATAAGTTGACGACGTAATCTTCTGATGGTATTCAAACGGCATGCCTCGCAAAGCACGCATAGACGCGCCTGGTGCGCTTCACCATATAATCGTCAGAGGTATTGACCGTTGCCAGATATTCCGTGATAACCGCGATCGCGATCAGTTTATCGAACGAATTGGTAATATCCTTACCGACACAGGTACACCCTGCTACGCCTGGGCTCTGATTCCCAACCATTTTCATTTGTTGCTAAAAACAGGTTTGACACCGATTGCCACTGTCATGAGACGTTTATTGACCGGACATGCCGTCTATTTTAACCGACGGCACCGCCGTCATGGCCACCTTTTTCAAAATCGTTACAAATCGATACTTTGCCAGGAAGAGACCTACCTGCTCGAACTTGTTCGATACATCCATTTGAACCCTCTACGTGCCGGATTGTTAGAAGACATGAAGGCATTGGGCGGATATCCCTATTGCGGCCACAGCACACTGTTAGGAAAATTTAAGAGAGAGTGGCAGAATGTCGACTATGTATTGGGGTTTTTCTCCAAGAGAAAAGCAGATGCTCGTAAACGCTACTGGCGCTTCGTTGCAAAAGGCGTCGAACAAGGACAAAGGCCGGAACTCACAGGGGGCGGTTTGCTGAGGAGTGTTGGCGGATGGTCGGCGCTGACCGTCTTGCGCAGGGGCGCGGATAGGGTTAAAAGCGATGAACGGATTTTGGGAGACAGCGATTTTGTCAACATGGCCCTGCGCCATGCCGATGAACAAATGGAAAACCGTTACCGTCTGAAAACTGAAGGGTTTGAGTTGAACAATATCGCAGAGCGTGTGGCCGAAGTCTTGGACCTTCCCTTAACGGTTGTGTGGGAAAAGAGTCGGCGTCCTCAGGTCGTGCAGGCCCGCAGTCTACTCTGCCATTGGGCCAGCAAGGAACTGGGGATGAGCATGACAGAAATTGCGAAATGTTTGAGTTTAACGCAACCGGCTGTCAGTATTGCGGCCAGGCGGGGGGAAGAGATTGCCAGGCAGGAGGGTTATACTCTTCTGGACGACTAGTTATTTATATATTTATGGGCGTCCCCATTTTAGCCCGCAGTCTACTCTGCCATTGGGCCAGCAAGGAACTGGGGATGAGTATGACAGAAATTGCGAAACGTTTAGGGTTAACGCAACCGGCGGTCAGCATTGCGGTCAGACGGGGCCAAGAGATCGCAAGGCAAGATGGGTATTCTCTTTTAGGCTTGTAGTTATTTATATATTTATGGGCGTCCCAGTTGACACTGTTATGCTTGGGCATTGATTCCAAACCATTTTCATCTATTACTGAAAACAGGATTGACACCGATTGCCACTGTCATGAGACGCTTGTTGACCGGCCATGCTGTCTATTTTAACCGCCGTCACCGCCGTCACGGACACCTCTTTCAAAACCGTTATAAATCGATACTATGCCAGGAGGAGACTTACCTGCTAGAACTTATTCGATACATTCATTTGAACCCTCTACGTGCTGGATTGGTCGAAGACCTGAAGTCACTGGGCAGATATCCCTACTGCGGGCATAGTGCGCTGATGGGGAATATAAAAAGAGATTGGCAACAGGTCGACTATGTATTGGGATTTTTCGCCAAGAGAAAAGCAGATGCTCGAAAAGCCTACCGGAATTACGTATCAAAGGGCATCGAAAAAGGCCAGAGGCCGGAACTTACCGGTGGCGGTTTGCTCCGCAGTGTCGGAGGATGGGCCGCGCTGACCGCCATGCGCAGGGAATCAGATCGGGTTAAAAGCGACGAGAGGATTTTAGGAGACAGCGATTTTGTAAACTCGGTACTGCGTCAAGCCGATGAACAATTAGAAAACCGTTACCGCCTGAAAACCGAAGGCTTCGATTTTGACGATATCGCAGAGCGAGTGGCTCAAGTTATGAACTTGCCAACAGAGACTGTATGGGAAAAGAGTCGGCGCCCGCCGGTCGTGCAAGCCCGCAGCCTACTCTGCTATTGGGCCAGCAAAGAACTGGGGATGAGTATGACAGAAATTGCAAACCGGCTGGGGTTAACCCAACCGGCGGTCAGCATTGCGGCCAGACGGGGTGAAGAAATAGTAAGGCAAAAAGGATATACTCTTATAGGCTCATAGTTATTTATATATTTATGGGCGTCCCGGCTTCCCTCGGCTTTCCTATTATCTACAGAACGAGGCAATATAATAAAAGAATTTGCCTCGTTCTGTCATCCATCGTTAATCATTCCCATTACATTAGAAATATCGTCTTTTCGTTAATATGTGACAAGTATCCATCCAAATCCTGGAAAGTACGTCCAATAAGTCGGATTTAAGTTAGTTTTAAAGGCCACAGGAACTTGACCTTTTACAGGTTCCTGGACAAATGTAATTGGCTCAGGGGATATTGGAAGATCCTGATTTTGTTCTAATAAACCGTCACCATTTAATGGATCTTCTACGCTAACAAGAACTTTTTCATTCGGTATGATATCAGACACCGTTGCGGATATCCCAGGTGGGCAGCTAAGGTCCTCTTGTTTAAAAGGTAACGGAAAGTTATTTTCATCGAAAATAATGCCAGCTTTACATGGGCCAACATTAAGAAATTGTTTGGACGTTGAAATTTCTAGCTTAACTGCCGGGACAGCTGAGGGGCACACACTACAAGTATAATCACTCTTTCCTATTACTGTATTTCCTGGATCATAGGAAAGGTTTGTGCCAATTCGCGTCTTAACGATTAATTTTATCTCCCATATTGGAGGTAAAAAAATTGTACTATCGGCGCTTACGGCATCATCTGCCGGTGTTTTTGGTTGGGCTTCATAGTCGATTGGTATTGCTACAAATAGAGACGGTTCTGGCCCTCCATTTATTGTTATCTCATTATCGCAACCATTTTTCACAGTGTTCTCTCTCTGAAGATCATAGCCCCAGTCATCACCATTCAGTTCTACTTTGATGAGCTCACATTCTCTTCCAAAATCAGTATTGATACACCCTCCTGTAGATATATTTCCATCTATTTGATAAGAAAATTGGGTCATATTTGTGGGGTCAAACGTATTTATAAATGTCCAGTACAACCATTTCCCATCTTGAACTGGCGGAGGTGCTATTGCGGCAGTCTGGGGGCAAGCTATAGAAATTGGTGGATTAGTATCGGATGCAGAAACGAAACCTTGGCTTCCTGCCATAAATATGGCTACAACAAAAATAATGGTTACAGTGCTCAGTAATTTCTTTTCCATGTTTTCCTCCTTAACTAACACTCAATTAACATTAAAGTTTATGTTATTAAAGTACCGCATTAAATTACCATATAAGATATAATTATTTACCACCACCTCCTTTCAGTAGAGATTCGTTATCAAGGTATTGCCAAAGTAATTCTCCCAAAAATGGCTCTATCAGGCTGAATTATCGGGTTCTTGATATCTGTGTCCTGATAATTGAATTCTTTATCAAAGAGGTTCTTTGCCCCGATTGTGATGAAGCCATACCGTTTCGGCAGGCGATAACTTATAGCCGCATCGGCAATCCAGAATTGATCTGAGCCCGATTCAAAATTCCCCTCTATCAGGCGCTGAAATTCCCCGTCTTGGTTAAAATATGTTGCTTTGAAAAACACTCCCAATCCCGATGGATGGAAAAAATTGACCCCTAACGGGACACGATGCGTTGTGATCTTCTTAATTCCGGCACTAAATTCATCAGTCCTGTCGGCTCTCTCGTACAAATAATCTGCTGTGAGCGACAACCATTTATGCGGCGTCCAAAACAAGTAGGCTCTCCCCAGGTATTCATCCCAATCTGTCTCTTTTACATCGCTTGTTACTGATCCATTTGCAAAGTCGAAAGCTTGGTACGGAACCGTTAGATCTCTTTTGGTGAACTCCAAACCACCGAAAAAGTTACTAGTGAATTTCTGATCAATGGCGGCACCATATCGCCATGCTTCTGTCCCATCTGGATCGTCGAAAAATTGGTTAAAGCCTGAAACCTGAGTCGGTTCTAATGTCTGGTCTGTAACCAATGATCGCTTTAACACCCGAAAGGCTGCCGCACGCAGGGTGGTGTTTGTAAATAAATTCCAGGAGACGCCAAATTTCGGGTTTAACTGATCCTTATTTTCCGCATCCGGGCTCTTAGTGTCGAAGAAATCCCCACTGGCGCCTAAAGTGAACGTCACGTTCTGCGGATATTTGATGTAAGAGTAGAGGTAAAGGTTAGTGTGTTGTACATCTCTATCTGTTATCTCTGTACTCGTAATTTGTTGCGGTGGTAGTGTTATCGGCGGCAGTGGGGGCGGCAACGGGATAGTTATTCCTGGAATAGTCAAATCAAGAGTCGTCTGCTGCTCGGCATCAATATCAAAATACCCAACACCAGTAGCGACATTGACATATTGCGAACGGTATAAATATCCCAATTCACCCCCGAATGCTTTTTGACCGTCTCCATTGACGTCAATAGACTCGAGCACTGGTTGTGTAGGATCAGCCGGTGCGTCAGGTTTGTCGTTTACGTTTGTATCTTTACCTTGGTAAGAAAAGTTGCCGATCAAAATGGAATGAGGCCTAAAAGCGTGGCGTATCCCTAGTCTTACAAAATTTGATTCTTCAGTTGTCCTCTGATTAAGCTTATCGTCTTCCGAAAAGAACCTCTGTTCCAAATCACCATATTCGATATCTCTATAACGGTATTCAGCCTGAATGCTTGTTTTATAATTGAATTCATACTGGGCAAATATGTTGGCGATGTCATCGTCCTGGTCGGCATTAACACGCCACCCATCGGTCTCGAAATGAGAATAACCGGCGCTTAGCGACAGCTTGTTGTAAATACCGGATACGATGCCTTCTCCGGCCCAGGTGCTGTTCTCCCCTACAAGACCGCTGGCTTGCAGAGTGGCCCGGTTGCGGTTGAATATGGGGTTGAACGTGTTAAAACGGTGGCGCGGGTCCCTGCTGCTGATGAGGAACAGGTTGCTTTCCGCAAGCGGGGTTGAATGGGGTGATGTTGATGGGTTGCAGCAACTGGGACTGAAGCAGTTCACTCACCCGGGCGATCTCGTGACGCGGCAGGACTGCATAAGTGTCTGACAGAAACCGGTGGCCGGAAAAGTCGGTTGGATCCGCGTTGACCGAATTGTAGCCTTCCAAAAGACCGCGCTGACCGAAATCCCAGGTTATTGTATATCCGCGCAATGGCAGCGCTCCGGGCGGCCAGATCCGCGTCGAGCAGAAGCTTGGAGCGGAAGACCGCACGATTGTCGTTGAGCTCGATCGCTTTTTCGTAATCTTTCAGGGCTTCCACCGGCCGGTTGGTGGTCTGCTTGGCAATGGCATCGTAGAAACTATGGCGTGGGATCGTTGGGGTCGAGCTCCTTGGCAATGGCGTATTCCTTCTCATCCAGCCCGATGCGTTTTTCCTCATAGTAGGTTTTGCCCAGGTAGCTGCGGATGAGGGAGTTGTTGGGGTCGAGGCTGGCGGCGATTTCGATTTCCCGGCCGCCGGCTTTCAGGTCACCCGCTCGGATCTTGGCCAATCCCAACCCCAGACGCGGCAGAGGGTGCGGCCTGATCGAGGGCGATGGCCTTTTCGAAAGCCGCCTTGGAATCGTCTATTTTGACCTGGGTCAGGTAGGCAAAACCCAGGACGGTTTGAGTCAGCGCCAGATTGTGGCGCCAAAGACTCGGCCTTTCTTGGCCGCGTCGAGGGCTTTGTCCAGCCGGCCGAATGACGCCTCGATTTCAGACAACCGCGCCCAGGCCAGGGCGTTGTCCGGCGCCACTTCAACGGCCTTCTGGAGCGTGGTACGGGCGCTTTCCAGGTCGAAGCGCGCCTGCTGAGCGTAGGAGAGAGAAATAAGAGCCGTTGCGGAGTTCGGATCGGCATCCACGGCCCTCTGGGCCAGACCTAAGGGCCTTGTCTTTATCGTTCTGCACGATGGCGACAATCGCCTGCAGCGCCAGGGCATCACTGAAATTGGGATCGATACGCAAGGCCCGGTCGAGATCGGCTGAGGCTTCTTCGATTCGGCCGACGTTCAGCAGCAGAGCCGCCTGCTGGGCCAAAAGCCGCGGGTCGGTGATGGATTCGGGCGACTGATCGATGAGTCCGGCAGGCGCGTCATAAATGACCGGCGGGTAGTAGAGGGCCCACTGCACGGCATCCCGCGGTCGGGCCACCACACGCAGCACCGGGGCCTTGCCTTTTTCGGCCACGGCCGACTGGCCGCTGGTGAGGTTCAGTTCACCGGCCTCGTTGGCAGCCAGCACGTTGCCCTCGAAAATTGACAGGAAGGTTTGGGTGTCATCCACGCTGGATGAAGAATTCGGTGCCGCGCACACCGGCGATGGTGTACGGGGTGCGCACCTCGAGGCTCTTGGGCTGGCGGCTGAAAAAATGCGCGGCCCCCTTGAACATGTCCAAAACGGAGCTGCGCTTTTCCTTGAACTCCTGGAGGGTAAAGGTGCTGTTCTCGTTGAGGCGCATGACCGCCTCACTGGCCAGGGCAAGGGCCGCCGCGGCTGTTGGCCCCCGTCCGAATCGTGTCGCCGGGGCAATAGGTGTCATTCAGCTTGACCGCCTGCCATTGGGATGCACCGGCCTTCTGGACCTCGACGGTGCCCTGCACGGAAACCGCTGTGGCCACCGGTGGATCGCAGGTCTGCGCCAGCGCGGCAATGGGGTATATCAAGGCAATCAAAAGACTGATGCATACGAGAAAATGACATCGGTGAAGATAATTTCTCGCCATAACCTTCTCCTCCTTTGTTGGCTCCTAACAGTGAAAACCCCAATACCCCAATGACTTAATTTCTATACGGCAATCTCCCCAAACAATGTTAGTCGTTGCTCTTTCATGCAAACCTGAAGGAGGGTATAATCCTCCCCTCCTGCGCCCTGATTAAAGTGGGCGTAGCCATTCTGCATCACCACGATATCTCGTTTAAAGACACGAATAACAAATAACGAGAATCGCTATATGAGATCAGAGTTGTAAAGAAAATGGGGCGCCCATTGCCCTATGGCTTATATATGCGTCTTGCGCTCGGAATCAGTTGTACCAATCGGCGCAAAATTGTCGATACGTGTGATGAGTACTGATGAGGAAATCTCAAATAAATGGAGATGTTCTGCTGTCGAAGTTGATTCGTTGTTAAACTGTCATCGCAAGAGGTACTGAGAGAACTCATCGCCCTGTTTTCCCCAAAACAGACTCAATGATAATGGTAAATATTTATACCTCTGTTCAGATGATCTACTAATGCGTTGCAAAAAACGTGCAGTGTTGGCTCATGGCATCATATTAATTTTTGCGAAAATTTTTAGGTAGTTATAGTTTTTCTAATTTTTTTAACACGACGACTGGGCATATTGTAACCTAATTATATGTAATGTATTACACAAATCGCCGATCGATGATGGAAGCATATGAACTGGAACAGCCGAACACTTCAAGGCAGGGCAAAAATGAGCTGGCACATATTGCTAATTCCGTAAACCTTTAACGGATCAAAAGTCAAGACTGTATTAATACCGCTTTGTAAAAATAAATTCCGCAATACGGGAGGACGCTGTAAGTGGTTGTAGAAAATTGCTTTTCCCGCTGCAAGTAACGTGAAATGAAATTTTAAAATTAAAACCCGGATACCGTCCAAATCGACTTCCGCCTCACCAGAGCAATTATATTTCCTTTGACAAAAAGGCGACCTTTGCTTATTAAATTCTTATACGCTTGCACCTGTGATCCTTTGCTGTCTCTATTGAACTCTGTGTTTTACACGATATCGACACCCACTTATTTTCGAATGCTATTTCTCCTGACAATCCCAAGCGTTTTAAGATTTAGTGTCGCTCTATTCAGGTCCCACTAAACAAAAAGGGTTTAGAGCCATGGACGATATGGTCAGAGCATCATCGGACGCCCTGATTGAACGCTACAAGATGATCTGCGAGCTGGGTCAGATGGTCACCTCTGAGATGAACCTGGACGCCCTTTTCGATCTGATCATGGAACAGGCCACCCGGGTGATGGGCAGTGAACGGGCTTCTGTCTTTCTATACGACCCTGTCAGCGAGCAGTTGTGTTCGTGGGCATCCACCGACCTGAAAAGCAATGCGGTCCGCATATCCCCCCACTGCGGAATCGCCGGCTGGGTCTTCAGTTCACAGACCGCCCAGATCATCAACGACCCTTACAACGATTCCCGTTTCTTCCCCGGCGTCGACAAGAAGACCGGCTTCAAAACCCGCAACATCCTCTGCACACCGTTGATCAACCGCGACCGCGAGTGCATCGGCACGCTGCAGACATTGAACAAAAAAAACGGTGACTACACCGACAGCGATCTGGAACTTCTCACCGCCGCTTCCTACTACGTCACGGTTGCCCTGGAAAACGCCCGTCTCTATGAAAATCTCAAGGCATTGGACAAAGCCAAGGAGCGGGTGATCAATCACCTGTCCCACGAGATTAAAACACCGCTATCAATCCTGAGCGGTGTGCTGCATCTCATCGAGACCAAGGCTGCGGCCGGCGATCTCGATGGTCTCAAGAAAACCCTGGTCAGGGGCGAACGCAATGTGAAACGGCTAAAAGCCCTGCAGGAGCAGATCGACGACATCCTGCAGTGCCAGAAAGTCGGACAAGACTGCACCCCCGACATGTGCCGGGTGGCTTTGAACCTGCTTGAAGAAATCGTCGATGAAAAAAGTGAATCCAATCCGGAAGCCATGGCTGAGCTGATGAAGCGGTTGCGGTCGCTGGAAAAATGGAAGGCCCTGGAGGGAGAAGCGATTCAGCTAACGCCTTTTCTGCAGACCGTCTGTGAGCGCGCCAAAGCCGGCATGAACGACCGCAAGCTTTGTGTCATTCAAGAGTTCGACGAAAATGCCGAACTGCGCATCGATCGCGGCGTCCTCGAAAAAGTCTGCACCGGCTTGCTGCGAAACGCCATTGAAAACACGCCCGATGACGGCATGGTGGAGGTCAGTATCAAGCAAGGTGATAATGAGACGCTCGTTACGATTACAGATCACGGTGTGGGGATCACGCCCACGAATCAGGAAATGATATTCAGCGGATTTTTCCACACCCAGTCGACAGCGTTCTATGCGTCCAAGTCGCCCTATGCGTTCAACGCCGGCGGAACGGGCGCGGACCTGCTGAGAATCAAATCGTTTGCGAAGCGACTGGGATTCGAAGTGACGTTTTCCAGCACCCGCTGCCCATTTCTACCCCGGGACGAAGATGTATGCCCCGGCAAGATTGCAGAATGCCGTTTTGTCTCATCGCCCCAAGAGTGCCTGGCCAGCGGTGGCAGTAGTTTTATTGTCCGGTTCCCCCATAAGGCTTAAATCTAAATCGGTTCAGGGTTCATCGTTCACGGTTCCCGGTTCAAAATCCTAACATGTCTTTGACGATCGAATAACGCGACGATCGGATCTATCCCCTTCTCCACTAATTAGGTGAAAATGGATAACTATCTTCATCTAAAACCTTTGAACATTGAACCTGCTGTTACCTTTGAAAATTGAACCCGGAACCTTCTGTGACCTCAGGATATTAAACCCTGATCCCTGAACCTTGAACCTCTTGCTCAACCATCAATTCTCCCCAATAGTGAACGACCCCATATTGCAGCCGTGTTCGGCCCCGAACACATTGGCTTGCAGCGTGGCAATCCATTGCTTGCCGTCCTGGGTAACACGCAGATAGCGTATGGCGTCCTTTATGTAACTGTTCACGTGGTCCCAGTAAAACCTGGCGTTGCTATTGCGAAGGTCGCCGGGCGTTTGGTATCCGAGTTTCTTGTTGAGGCCGAGCTCCTCGAATTCGTAAAAAAGGGCCGTGCACTTCTGAATGCGGTAGGGATCTCCGAGCTGGCCGATGAAGTCCGCCGCGCGGATCAACCCCGGATAGCCACGCGTGTCCCTGTACATATCACCGTCCGGTACGGGAAAGCGGGTCATTTCGATGTATGCGGCGATTAATTCCGCATCGATCAAACCATCCGCCAGCATGCCCTTGCCAAATCTTTCACGCACAAACTGTTTGCTGCGGTCAACGTGATACGGTGCAATGGCTGCATCCGTGCCGCCCGGCTCGAGCGTTACAATTTGGTCACCGACGCCGGCGGCTATTTTGTCTTGTCTATCCCCTTTGCATATCCCCTTCACGTAACCGATATCGTGACAAAGGATCGCGATCATGAAATTGGCCCAATCTTTGGGTGCGACACCACCTTCTGACAGATGCTTGCCTTCCAGTATGGTCTGACCCGCCAAGGCAACCATCACCGTGTGCTCGATATTGTGGTACAGGGCGTCGGAATTGGCGAGGATTTCAAGCGCCAGGTGCGATGACCAGACAATCACGTTTCCAAGCTCCGGTTCCATGTCGCTGTAATTGCGTGCATATGCGTTCTTAATCTGCTCCCTACAGTAGTCCATTTTAACTTTTTCGAGATTCAGCATGACAGTAGATACCCCCTGTAACGTGACAGGACCATTAACCCGAAATTTCATAAAATTTTAGAGATACGGTAACGGAAGTTGAGCGTGAGGTGCAACCAATTATAATAGACCCTCCAGCTCTTCGCGGGTGTGGTCGAGATTAAACTCTTTTAAAAATTCACTGTGTTTGACTTTCCAATCCGGGCCGAATTTTTTGTCAAAGACCGGTGCCAGCCTTTTCCACCAATCTATCGGTTTTGGGGCGCCGTCAACCCTGCTTGCAAGGACATCCGACAGATAACTGTCGATATGGATCATCTCATCTTTCGGTATGTAAGCATAGGCGCCTTTTTCGACGGACATTACCAAGTGGTCGGGACTCAAGGCATGCGCCGTCAGCATGACCGCCGGGATTTGTTTTTGACGGCATAATTCGAGAAGGTCGTAGCCGTTGACACCCATGATATCCAGGATGGCGGCATCGAATGTTTTCTCGGCAAGCAATTGTATGGCCGCATCGCAACTCGTTGCCGTGTCTATGGTGCACTGGCTTAACAATTCACTGAGCATCTCCAGGATGTCCGGCTCATCATCGACAATCAAAATTCTTTTTCCCGTCAGGCTGTCCATCATCTTTTCCTCCTTTTAGGGATCGGCGTTTTAGTGTGTGTGACATTGGTATCGCCGACTTAAGAGCAGAATTGGTGCCAAGGATGAAATTGATGGCGGAATTCAATCGAAGAGGAGGGTAAGATTATGTTATTTTTACTATATTGCTTTTCTAATACCTATCGAAATACGGAATCAGGTTGCCAAACATGCAAACAACTGTAAAGCTTGTTTGCATATATGGCAATTAAACGCCTACCTGCTTGACACATACAACACCGATTTCTCTAAATGTTCTGCGCCGCCTGTCTATAAATAATTTCCCAGTTTCTGTACTTCTTTTCACAATTTCGCATTGGTACAATCCACTGCAGTATAAATTTTTATAAAAATTCAAATAGGTTGTCCGCAAATAAATTTTTGGCACACCGATTGCTTTAGGAATATTACCGCCGCGAGATTCCCATGTTATTTCCGCATTCACACAACGACACCTAAAAATGCGAGGACGACGTCATGTTGGATTTTCATCCCGAGTACATGATCAAGAACTTGCTCCAATCCGTTATCTCGATCAATAGCCAGGCCGCCATTTCCAATGCGGTGGATGAAAAACTCGACCGGGTTTTGTTTGCCTTGGAATATCTCAACGAAAAAATCGATGTGTTGACCGTTCACCACCTGAAGGCGTTCATTGAAGTGGTCAACAATCAGAGGACGCGCAAATTGGATGACGCGCAAGCTGACGTACTTGTGCGGCAGGCGGATTCGATCCTGTCGAAAATTAACCAGTGATAGATTCTGAGTAGAGGCGGGCTAATTCGTGTCCATCCACTATTCGTGGATGGGCACTAATGAGGCAAACCCAGGACGTTCTTGCGATGAAACACCCGTATCAACTCCCTTCTGAATTTCACGTTATCCTCATGCTCTCCCATCAGGTGGATTCCGGAGTTGAATACGGATTTGGAAATCTCTCTCGAGAAAACCACTTTACCCACGATCTCGACCATTTTCTCTTCGATATCGGTCGAAACCAGAAAGAGGTACTTTGATCCGATATATTCGAAGGTCTCGAGGAGAATGCCGGACTGGCTCACGTTGATCGCCCGTCCGATCCCTTGCCCGATATTCGTGCCTTTCTCATTGATCAGGGCGTAGGTAATCGGATTGTCTGTTCTGACACGGGGGAATTGTCGCCTTTCCGTTACGTCGATGTCAATCTGACAGGCTGCTGTTTTCATTTGGATCTCCGAAAAAACAGAAAGCCGAACCACATTCCTGCAGCTCGGCTTGTCATTTGAGTACCCTGGCAACCCGGCTGTCTCGCTCGAGACCCGTGGCTTTCCGTCCCCCGATCGCTCGGAGTTTGGCGTTTTCATCAATCGATCGAATTTTTTATTATGTTCTATAGTTTAACAGAATCGATGCACCCCGTCAAATATTCGATTGATTGATCCCGTTTATTCATCCATCCATTCGGGGTTACCAAATTTTTTTGCATAGTATCCTTTTAGCCGGTCAAACCACTTGCCCAGTTTGCCTGGTTCTTTGTCTTTTTCATTGAGTACATCCGAGAGAAATACATCGAGCTCCATCATCCTATCTTTGGGAAGGTAAGCGTGCGCACCGAGATTCATGGACTTTTCAAAATTATCCTGGCTGATAGCATGCGCGGTGAGCATCACGGAGGTTACACCTTTTTCTTTCGCAATTACTAAGAGCTCATAACCGTTAACGCCCATTATATCGAGTACGGCAATATCGTATTGATTCTTCCCAAGCATCTCTATGGCCGACTCGAAATCCTTAGCTGCATCGATTTCACACATAACCAGGACTTCTTCCACAGTCTCAATTATATCCGGTTCATCATCAACCACCAATACTTTTTTCCCTATTAGTATATCTATTTTACCCATGGTTATTTCTCTTTCTATTGTACGAGAAGAAAACAAAAAATTGATTGCAGTGTTATAAAAATTAAACTCGCATGTGGTTTTTATGACATTGTCATCCATGAACGCTACTTGCCGTGATAAGCGGCATAGGCCCAAGCAATGGGAGATCATATATCAATTGGTGAGCGGGTCGATTGATTGAGAACTTGTTGGAATCAGGGCGGAGAACCGAACCTCGGGTTGTCATATAGAAAAAGAGGGTTTATGGCCCTTTTTCAGTATGTATTGTTTTTTTGGAGGCGGCACCCGGATTCGAACCGGGGAATGGAGGTTTTGCAGACCTCTGCCTTACCACTTGGCTATGCCGCCAAAAAAAATGGAGCGGGAAACGGGATTTGAACCCGCGACTTCGACCTTGGCAAGGTCGCACTCTACCACTGAGTTATTCCCGCTCAATGTGGGGCTATTTTCTAACGGTAAATGACCTCATTGTCAACAAAAAACCTCAGCCAGATAGGTGAAATAGCCGGGTCAAAGCTCGAGCAACTTTCGAAAGCGAATAAAATAGTCGGCACCGGACCAGATGGTGAAGATCAGGGCGCCGATGAGAAAAAAGTATCCGATGGCGTGCAAATTAACCCCCAGATACGGATAGTGAAACAGCAGCGGGATGATGGCCGCGATTTGAAAGCCGGTTTTGTATTTACCCAACCATGAAGCCGATACGTCCTCCCCTTCTCCGGCAATGATATTGCGCAACCCCGTTACGGCCAGTTCGCGGCCGACGATGATGCACACCATCCAAGCCGGTATCCAACCGTGAGAGGTTATCATAATGAAAGCCGAGGACACCAGCAGCTTGTCCGCCACCGGATCCATCACCTTGCCCAGGGTCGATTCGAGCCCGTGTTGGCGCGCCAGGTATCCGTCGAGATAATCTGTTATGGCCGCAGCGCTGAAAATAAGGGCCGCCATAGCCGTAAACCACCGGTTGGGGTAAATCATCAGAAGCACAATGATCGGCACAGAAATGATCCGAAAGAGCGTCAGGCTGTTGGGGTGCCGCAGAAACTGCTTGAGCTTATCATCCATTTTTATGGGATACTCCCACAAACCTACTTCTGAGCTTTATTCCAGTCGTCCAGGAAAGCTTTCAAACCTTTGTCAGTCAACGGATGTGACGCCAATTTACTCAGCACACTAAAGGGCAGCGTGGCAATATCGGCACCGATCAATGCTGATTCGAGTACATGCAGCGGATTACGCACACTGGCCACGATGATTTCCGTGTCATAGGCGTAGTTGCTGTAAATTTCGGCGATCTGGTCCACCAGAACCATACCGTCATGGGACACATCGTCCAACCGGCCCACAAACGGGCTAATATAAGCGGCACCGGCTTTGGCGGCCATAAGGGCCTGAAGGGGTGAAAAAGCCAGCGTTACGTTGGTGCGAATTCCCTCTGCCGTAAGCTGACGCACGGCCTTGAGACCGTCCACGGTCATCGGTATTTTGACGACCACGTTTTTGTGGATTTTGACCAGTTTCCGACCTTCGGAGAGCATCCCTTCGGTATCGGTGCTGATCACCTCGGCGTTCACCGGCCCATCGACGATCTCACAGATTTCTTTGATGAGGCCCTCGAATTCGCGCCCCTCTTTGGCAACCAGTGAAGGATTGGTGGTGACCCCATCCACCATTCCCATGCTGTTGGCTTCTTTGATTTCGTCTATGTTTGCCGTGTCGATAAAAAATTTCATTCTGGCACTTCCTTCCGTTCAGGTTAATCTGTTTGTTCTATTTATTTTCAAGAAAGTAATGGTCCCGGCATTCCGTGCTGCAAAAAAAGAGTTCTTGACCGTCGATTGTCGCCCGCACGGCTTTTCGTTTTGGAAAATAGACGTTGCACTGGGGATCCTTGACCATGATATCGTCAATGGCCTCGGAGTTTCTGCCCGCCACAGATCCGTTTGAAGGGGGTCTGTGCTTCAGCAGCCATGAATTGAATGCCCGATAAAGAAGATAAACCAGGCCCGCGATGATCAACAGTCGCAACATAGCAACTCCACGCCTTGGGCATCGTCGGTCAGTTGACCTAACAGGGATTGGATGTCTTTTTGGTAGACCGGATGCACGATGGCCGGATCTATATCACAGATCGGCTGAAGGACAAAGCGTCTTTTGTGCATGCGTGGGTGAGGAACCACAAGTTCGGGTGTGTCAATGATGGCTTCGTCATAAAAGATGATATCCAGGTCGATGATGCGGGGCCCAAAGCGGATCGTATCGAGTCCCCGGCCGGCACGGCGCTGAATGTCCTGAAGCGCTCCGAGCAGCTCGTGGGGCACCAGCTGCGTGTCTATTTTCACGGCCACATTCACGAACCAATCCTGGTCAAGGTAATCGACCGGAGCGGTTTTGTAGAACCGTGAACAGGCACTGACCGTCGTGTGCTCGAGTCTGTTCAACGCCGAAACCGCCCCGCGGCAGTTTTCTAGCTTGTCCCCCATGTTGGAACCGATGGAGATTATGGCGCTGTGATCGTTGGCTGTCATCGAATTCTAATTCTTCTGCCGACGACTCAAATCGTGCTTTTGTAGGGTATTGTCGTTACTATTCATGGCTTGAGCGATTGTTGAGCTTAATGCAGATACAAGGAAGATGCTGTACCGCTATAGTGTGCTATGCGGGACGGCATCTGACGCTGTAGATGCGTTGAGATCGACAATCGCTCGGGTCAGGACCAGGCCTCCTCCCACATCTCACCGCTATATATGATGCGGGCATCCCCTTCGAGATAAACGTTTTCAAAACCGCCTTCGCGACGCGTAAAATGGACCGTCAGCATGATGCCACTGCGCGTCTCAACATGAATCGGCCCGGCTTTAGCGTGGCGGGCAGCGGTGACAAGTGCCGCGGCAACGGATCCGGTGCCGCAGGCCAAGGTCTCGTCCTCCACACCGCGCTCATACGTCCGGATGGCAATGGTGTCTTCCGCGGGGGCTGTTATAAAATTGACGTTGGTGCCGGCCGGTGCGAAGGCAGCATGACGGCGGATTTCCCGGCCCAAGCCACGGACGTCGACCGCCTCGAGGTCCGTTTCAACCAAGACCACATGGGGGACGCCGGTATTCAGTGTCGCCATGGAACGGCGACCGGAGTCCAGGTCGAGTGATATATTCGGGGTTATTTCGGAGGGATCGGTCATCTTCACCTTGACCCGATCCGCTATGATTTCAGCGGCCACAAGACCGACATCGGTTTCGAAGGTGAGTCGGTTCTCGGCGATTCGGTTGACATAAGCATACCGGGCGGCGCAGCGGGCACCATTGCCGCACATTTCGGCCCGGCTCCCATCCGAATTGAAAAAGCGCCATCTGAAATCGGCTGTCTCGGATGTTTCTATCAAAATCAGACCGTCCGCTCCGGCCGACAACTTTCTTCGGCACACATCGACGATAAAGCGCTTCAACAGCGCTTCGTCGACAATCGGTTTGCGGTTGTCGATGATGATAAAATCGTTGCCGCTGCCGCTCATTTTATAAAATGGTATTCGATTCGTCATAAGAGCAGGTCTCCCCTTTTTCGAAATTTGAAACGCTCAATCAGGGTCTATCACGGTGTTGAAAAACGTCATGAGCGCAGGCAAGGCAAAATCCGGCCCACAAGCGGCGTTTGTACAAAACAAATGAATATATTCGCTGAAGCGGGGGGAAGGCCCACCGGTTCAACCATTAACACTGAATGGACAAGCGCAAGCGTTTTTCAACTCCCTCTCAAATAGGGCGGCAGACTCTCCCCCGCTATCAGGTCCTCGTATTCCTGACGCTTCCGGATGACATCGAACCGGTCACCATTGACCATCACTTCGGCCAACCGGGGCCTGGAGCAGTAATTGGAAGCCATGCTGAACCCGTAGGCACCGGTGCTCATGACCGCCAGCAGCTCTCCGTTTCCGACGCTCGGCAACTCACGGTCTTGGGCCAGAAAATCGCCGGTTTCACAGATCGGACCGACCACGTCGGCGGTTATCTTCAGATCGCTGCCCAACACCACGGGTTGCACGGCATGAAAAGCACCGTAGAGCGTCGGCCGCAGCAGGTCGTTCATGCCGGCATCCACGACGACAAAATTTTTGACACTGCCTGTTTTTCGGTAAAGCGTTCTGGTGACAAGGATACCGGCATTGCCGACGATGACCCGCCCGGGCTCGAGGATCAGTTTCACCGGCAAGCTGCCGAGCGAGGATACGATCGCCCGGGCATAATCGGCGGGGTCGGGCGGGGCCTCCCGGTCATAGGTGATGCCCAAACCGCCCCCCATGTCGAGATATCGGATGTCGATGCCCATCGCCGTCAACTCTTTAATCAAGTTTTTGAGACTTTCAAGGGCGTCTTTGAAAGGCTGAACGTCGGTAATCTGCGAGCCGATGTGGCAGTCGATGCCGACAATGGTTACGTTTTCGAGCTTCTGGGCGGTTCGGTAGGCGTCCAAGGCCGTGGCGGTGTCGATGCCGAACTTGTTTTTTCTGAGTCCGGTGGAAATGTAGGGATGGGTTTTGGCGTCGACATCCGGGTTGACGCGAATGGCTATGGGCGCTTCGGTCTTCAAGGCACCGGCCCGGCTGTCGATCATTTCCAGTTCTTCGAGGGATTCGATGTTGAACATCAAGATA
The DNA here is from genome assembly GCA_963825595.1 of uncultured delta proteobacterium. Taxonomy (GTDB): domain Bacteria; phylum Desulfobacterota; class Desulfobacteria; order Desulfobacterales; family SG8-13; genus JARFQH01. Next base: position 36,221 of record CAWGUE010000025.1, read on the forward strand.
CCGGTCTGCAAGGCCAGATCGATTTCGTCTATGCGCTTGCCGACCCCCGAATAAACGATCTTTCCCGGGGAGATGCCGGCCTTGAGTCCCCGGTAGAGCTCACCGCCGGACACGATGTCGAGACCGCTGCCCAGTCGGTTGAGCAGTTTCAGAACCGCCAGACTGGCATTGGCCTTGGCCGAATAGCACACCAGCCGATCGGCGCCCTCGAAAGCGCCGTCGAACGCATGAAAATGTCTTACCAGTGTCGCGTGGCTGTAAAGGTAGAACGGCGTACCGACCTCTTGGGCGATCTGGCGCACCGGTATTTCCTCACAGTAAAGCTCATTCTGGTGATAGTGAAAATGGTGCATCGGTTTCTCCCGAGTAAAATGAGCGGGTCACATATTTCAGAAATTAAAGTTCACGACGTTCGAATCGTCTCCCGGGCCGCCACCGCGAGTGAAACAGACCACTTTATAGGTATAGGTGAAATCCGGCAGCAATGTTTCAGTGTAGGTCAACACGCTTGGCTGACCGGATCCATTTGGACGTTGTCCTACCGGGATTTCCGCAACCGAAACATAGGGTACCGGGCAGCCGGTGCACTGCGATTCCGACACTGATTGCCTGGCCCGGTAAACGACGCAGCCGTCGGTTGCGGCTTTCTTCTGTCCGGCAGGATCGGGGATCGTCCACGACAGGGTGAGGTTTCGACCGTCTACCCGGTGAACCAGATCGGTCACCGCCGGCGGCCGATACCTGGGCGGCGGGACGGGAGGTCCTTTTTTGCCACAACCGGAAAGATGGCCGATAACAATAATGGCGATGAAGAATGCCGGCCAATTTTTAACATACACAGGTTTCACTTTGAGGCTCCGTTCGGCATTAATCATTGAGAGACCCGCATCATTGCAGGCACAAAGCAAACGCCGGGCCATCTGCAGGACCTAAAAGTAACCACTTTCCACCTGTCCGGCAGGCATCGAATACTTTATTTGCCAGCGTTATGCGCCGACCCCTCGAGTCCCTTGCGGGCGTCGATTATGGCGAGCCGAACGTTTTCGGTCGCTGTTCCACCGGCAGATTTGCGGCGGTCGATCATCGCCTCGGTGGTCAGAATGCCGAACACATCTTCCTGGATCAAACTTGAAAAGGATTTGAGTTCTTCCAGCGAAAGTTCATGCAGTTCCTTATTGTTTTCCAGGGCATGGCCCACCGCCTGGCCGACGATATGATGGGCATTGCGGAAAGGCATTCCTTTTCCAACCAGGTAATCGGCGAAATCGGTGGCATTCAAAAAACCGCGCGAGGCGGCGGCACGCATGACCTCGCGCTTCACCGTCAACTTCGGCAGCATCAGGGTGTAGATCTCGAGACAGGCCTGAAGCGTATCGACACTGTCGAAGAGCATTTCCTTGTCTTCCTGAAGATCGCGGTTATATGCCAGGGGCAGTCCTTTCATGATGGTCAGCAGACCGATCAGACTGCCGAAAACCCGACCGGACTTTCCGCGAACGAGTTCGGCGACGTCGGGATTTTTTTTCTGGGGCATGATGCTGCTGCCCGTGGCAAAGGCATCCGGTAATTCGATGAATTTGAATTCCGATGTAGACCAGAGAATCATCTCTTCGGAGAGCCGGCTCAGGTGGACCATGCAAATACTGGTCGCGGCAAGGAATTCAATGATGAAATCCCGGTCGGAAACAGCGTCGATGCTGTTGGCGGAGATCTTGGGAAAATTGAGCAGCTCGGCCGTGTAATTTCGGTCGATGGGATAGGTCGTTCCGGCAAGAGCCGCGGTGCCAAGGGGCATGACGTCGATGCGCTTTAAACAATCCCTGAAACGTTCCTCATCCCGGCTGAACATTTCGTAGTAGGCCATCAGGTGATGGGCAAAGAGCACCGGCTGGGCCCGTTGCATGTGGGTGTACCCCGGCATGACAACCGCGATGTTCGCCTCGGCCAGATCGACCAGAGCCTCTCGAATATCGTGCAGCTGACCGATGACGGTAACCGTCACTTCCCGCAGGAACATGCGCAAATCCAAGGCCACCTGGTCGTTCCGGCTCCGGGCCGTGTGAAGTTTCAGCGCGACCTTACCGACATCTTCCACCAAGCGGGTTTCGATATGCATGTGAATGTCTTCCATGCTCTGGTCGAATTCAAATGCGCCGCGATCCAATTCCCGTTTGATCTGGCCAAGACCCTGAACCAGGGTGGCTGCCTCGTCTTCCGATATGATTCCGGTTTTTGCCAACATGCGACAGTGGGCGATGCTGCCCTCGATATCATAAGGGTAGAGACGCTTGTCGAAATCGATGGAAGCCGTAAAGGCTTCCACCCGATGATTTGTTTTCTCAACAAATCTGCCGCTCCAGGTTTTATCTGCCATTCAAGACCTCATATTATAATATTAAATATTATCAATATAATGTATATTTATTATAAAGTTATGGTTTGACTATTTTCTGCTGGTCCGGAGCAATTTTTGAATTCGGAGGCGCAACGCGTTGAGCCGGATAAATCCCTCCGCATCTTTCTGGCTGTAAACCGTATCGTCTTCAAAAGTGGCATAATCGACGCTGTATATCGATTCTTCTGATTTTCGGCCGAGAACGACACAGCACCCCTTGTAAAGTTCGAGGCGGACGACACCGCTGACATTTTTCTGTGTTTCGTCGATCAGTTTCTGGAGCACGCCCATTTCCGGTGCAAACCAAAAACCGTTGTACACCAATTCGGCATACTTGGGAATCAACGAATCCCTCAGGTGCATGACCTCGCGGTCCATCGTGATTGACTCGAGGGCCATGTGGGCTGCACGCAAAATGGTACCGCCCGGTGTTTCATAAACCCCCCTTGATTTCATACCGACGAACCGGTTTTCGACGATGTCGACCCGACCGATGCCGTGTCGCCCTCCCAGGCGGTTGAGTTTGGCCAGCAGATCGGCCGGCCCCAGCTCATCGCGGTTGACGGCCACCGGGTCCCCGTCACGAAATGTGACCTCGATGACCTCGGGCGTATCGGGTGAATGCCGGGGCGAAACCGTGAGGGTGAAAATATCTTCCGGCGGGGCCACCCACGGATCTTCCAACACGCCGCCTTCGTAGCTGATATGCAGCAGGTTCGAATCCGTGCTATAGGGTTTCTCATGGGTCGTTGGCACCTTGATGTGGTGTTTACGGGCAAATTCCATCAAGGCCGAACGCGAGTTCAAGTCCCACACCCGCCAGGGGGCGATTATTTTTATGTGCGGCTCGTGTGCCAGATATCCCAGCTCGAAACGTACCTGGTCATTGCCCTTGCCCGTGGCACCGTGGCTGACTGCATCCGCGTTTTCCAGTTTGGCAATTTCAACCTGGCGCTTGGCGATAAGCGGCCGGGCCAGGGAGGTACCGAGAAGGTACTGGCCTTCGTAAATCGCATTGGCTCGAAACGCCGGAAACACGTAATCCCGCACAAAAGATTCCTTCAAATCTTCGATATATACCTTCGAAGCACCCGTTTTGCGGGCATTTTCACTAATCTGCTTGAAATCATCTTCCTGGCCGATGTCGGCCGAAAAGGTGACCACGTCACACTGGTAGGTCTCGATCAGCCATTTGAGAATAACGGAGGTGTCCAACCCACCAGAGTACGCCAGCACGACCTTGTCGATTTTTTCAGTCACCGCATGTCTCCTTCAAAAGAAATTGTAATCATCTGCAAACCCCCAGTTTTGCTGGAGAGACTCTCAAAGTTCGACCGTTCCAGGAATTAACAAATACACGAGTCGATGAACATTATATAATATCGAGCCCCCGGGGAGTTCTCATCAACCGGGAGCGGAGGGAATGATCAGCAATTGCAGGAAAAACCCCCTGATATAATATTGAAAATTTCAATGACTGGCTAATTGCCCGAAATAATGGCTTTAAAAGACCGTTTTGAGCGGTTCACGAGCCATTCCTCCGGCATGGCCGGATGTCATTGAATCCGTAAAAAGTCAAGATACATATCAAATCCAGCCCAGCGTCAGTCCGAGCCTTTGCTGCGGTTGCTGAACACCTCGTTCAGACAGTTGATCAGACGGTCGATCTCTTCTGTATTGACAATCAGTGGCGGAACGAACCGCAATATATTGCCCTGAACGCAATTAATGAGAAATCCCTTCTGCAGGCATTCCAGAACGATCGGCTCGCCGTCTTGGTTAAGCTTCATCCCCAGCAGCAGCCCGATACCGCGCACATCCTCGATAACCGGGTGTTTCTTTTTCAGCTGCAACAGCTGCTCTTGAAAGTATGCGCCGGTGCGGCGGCAGGTCCCTGAAATGTTTTCATCCAGCATCAGGCGCAAAACGGCCAGCGATCCCGCCGCCACAAGCGGCGTCCCTCCGAAAGTGGAGGCATGCGAACCCGGCCCGAAGGCTGCGGCCACATGCTCCCGCGCCAGCATTGCCCCCATGGGCAGTCCATTGGCCAGGGCTTTGGCCAGGGTCATGATGTCCGGCTCGACCGCCTCGTTCTCGTAAGCGAAAAGTCGACCGGTTCGCCCCATACCGGTTTGAATTTCGTCGAAAATGAGCAGGGTTCCGGTGTCGTCACACAGTTCTCTGACCGCCGCCAGATATCCGGGTGACGGGCAGCAAATGCCGCCTTCTCCCTGAACCGGCTCGAGCAGGACCGCTGCGGTCGTGTCATCGAGTTTGCCCCTGAGCGCATCGATGTCATTAAACGGAACGAAATCGAACCCCTCCAACACAGGGTCGAAGCCTTGGCGGATTTTAGCCTGTCCGGTGGCCGACAGCGTCGCCATGGTCCGCCCGTGAAACGACTTTTCCATGGCGATAACCCGAAATCGTTCAGGATCCGCCTTTTCTTTGAAATATTTTCGTGCCAGCTTGATGGCGGCTTCATTGGCCTCGGCGCCGCTGTTGCAAAAAAAAACCCTGTCTGCAAAACTGTTTGCGACCAATAAATCGGCCACTTCGGCCTGGGGGGCGGTGTAATAGAGGTTAGAGACATGCACCAGGGTATCGGCCTGGCGGGCAATGGCACGGGTCACCTCCGGATGGGCATGCCCCAGATTGCACACAGCGATCCCGGCCACAAAGTCGAGGTAGGCTTTACCGGACTCGTCCCATACCGTGCATCCCCGCCCTCGAGTCAATACCACCGGAAACCGTTTGTATGTCTGGGCAATAAAATTGTCGGCTTTTTTGATGGTTTCGCTGGACATGTTCTTCGCTCCCGATCGGGATTACATCGTTACTTCCGTGCCGATCCCCTGGTCGGTAAATAGTTCCAGCAAGAGTGCGTGACGCCTCTTGCCGTTGATGATCGGCACTTTTTCAACGCCCTGCTTCAAGGCTTCGAGAGCATAGTTGATCTTAGGGATCATTCCGCCGGAAATGGTTTCTTCCTCGATCAGCCGCCGGATGGTGTCGGCCTCGATGGAGGAAATCAACTTTCCGTTCGCGTCGAGGACCCCATCGACGTCGGTAAGATAAACAAGCCGGCCGGCCGAGAGTGCCATGGCCATCCTGCAGGCCACCATGTCGGCGTTGATGTTGTAAGTCTCGCCGTTCTCCCCGACCCCGACGGGCGCGATGATCGGAATGAAGCCCCGCTGCGTCAGGGTGTTGATCACATCCGGATTGATCCGGGTGACCTCGCCGACATGGCCTGGATCGATGATTTCAGGGGGTTTGTTGTCGCCGTTCCGGAAAACGATGTGCATTTTTTTGGCCTGGATCAAACCGCCGTCTTTACCTGACAAACCGACCGCTTTACCACCCTGCTGATTGATCTGCGCCACGATGGCCTTGTTGACTTTCCCGCCCAACACCATTTCCACGACATCCATGGTGGAGGTGTCCGTCAGGCGCATGCCCTTGACGAATGTCGACTGAATCCCCATCTGCTTGAGCACGGAATTGATCTGGGGGCCGCCGCCATGAACCACCACCGGATTGAGCCCGATGAACTTCAAAAGCGTGACATCCCGGGCGAAATCCTCCTTGAGCTGTTCTTCCACCATGGCGTGGCCGCCGTACTTGATGACAATGGTCATTCCGGAAAAGCGCCGGATGTACGGCAGGGCCTCGATAAGAATACTGGCAACGTTTTCGTTCATATTTGTGTGTGGTGTTTGTGTTTGGTTATGTGTTTGGTGTTTAGTGTTTAGTGTTTGGTGCTTAGTCGAGTTACGAGTTACGGGTTGCCGGGGCCTTTCAGCTTTTTTCTATCTCTCGCAGAGCACACGGAGATCACAGAGAATATATAGTCATTTTGACCGGCCGTGAGAGGCGGCCGCTCAAAAACCACCTCGCCTGCGGCTGCCGGTTTTATCATTAAGGCTTTCCGTCGAGATGATCTATATGCGCATATCCCCTATTCGCACCACAAAATATCGGCGTAGAAACAACACTAACTGCCCGTAGGGCGTGCAGGGTTTATACCTTCCGGCGTTCCTGCCCCGTAGCTCCGGAAGATGGTACCGGGGTCAGCGGAAGGCATAAAAGATTTGCCCTACCCTCTGAGATCTCTGGGCCTCGAGCGACCACCGGGAGCGGGTGTGAGATTTAATCTTTCAGCTTTGAGCTTTGAGCTTATGCGTTGCGGGTTGCGGGTACGGGTTGCAGGTTTTTAAGCTTTATACTTTCTGCCTCAAGCCTCTAACCTCCAACGCTCCCTCCCTACCTACAGGATAAATCGGCTGAGATCTTCGTCGTCTTTGACGCCGGCCAGTTTATTCTCCACAAAGGCCCGGTCGATGTTGAGTTTTTTCTGCTCCAGATCGGGCGCCTCGAACAAGACGTCTTCGAGCAGATATTCCATCAGCGTGTGCAGACGCCGTGCGCCGATGTTTTCGGTATTGTTGTTCACCTCTTCGGCAATTTTGGCGATCTCCTTTACGGCGCCATCGCCGAAACTGATTTCGACCCCGTCGGTTCTGAGCAGGGCGATATACTGAAGCAGAAGCGCATTTTTGGGCTCGGTCAATATCCGGTAGAATTCTTCCTGCCCCAGGGAATCGAGTTCGACCCGAATCGGAAAACGACCCTGTAGTTCGGGAATCAGATCCGATGGCTTGGCGGAGTGAAAAGCGCCGGAAGCAATGAAAAGGACGTGATCCGTTTTCACCGGGCCATACTTGGTCGTTACGGTACTGCCTTCGACGATGGGCAGCAAGTCGCGCTGAACGCCCTCCCGGGAGACATCGGGCCCGTGCGAACTGTTGCGCCCGGCGATTTTATCGATCTCGTCCAGAAAAATGATGCCGGACTGCTCGACCTTTTCGATGGCATTGCGGACAACCTTGTCCATATCGACCAGACTCTGCGCTTCTTCCTGGGTCAGGATTTTCATGGCTTCCGAAACTTTGGCTTTGCGCCGTTTGGTTCCCTTGGGCAACAGTCCGCCGAGCATGTCCCTGAAGTTGATGCCCAACTCCTCCATGCCGACGTTCGAGAAGACCTCAACCATCGGTATGGAGCGATCGGTGACATCCAGATCGACGTAACGATCGTTCAAGCGGCCGTCCCGCAGCATTTTACGCAGCTTCTCGCGGGTGGGAGACACCGTATCGGTCACAACCACCGGATCCGTTGCCTTTTGATCCGGCGGAACGGCCCTGATCCCGCCCTCCGGCTGGCCGCCGCGGGGCAGCAAGAGATCGAGCATCCGTTCCTCTGCATTGCGCCGGGCTTTCTCTTGCACGAGCTCGCTCTCCTCGGCCTTGCCTGTCGAAACAGTCACTTCCAACAGGTCTCTGACCATCGATTCGACATCGCGGCCCACGTAGCCGACTTCGGTGAACTTGGAGGCTTCCACTTTTATGAACGGCGAATCGCTAAAACGGGAAAGCCGCCTGGAAATCTCGGTTTTGCCGACCCCGGTCGGACCGATCAGGATGATGTTTTTGGGTATGATCTCATCCCGGAGGTCTTCAGGGACCTGTTGACGGCGCCATCTGTTGCGCAATGCAATCGCCATCGATTTTTTGGCCTTGTCCTGACCGATAATGTACTTGTCGAGTTCCGTGACAATTTCCGAAGGTTTGAGTTGCATATCAGAGCTCCTCGACAGTAATCTGCCGGTTGGTATAGATACAGATCGACGCGGCGACCTTCATCGCTTCTTCCGCAATGGTTCGGGCGTCAAGATCGGTGTGGGCCATCAGTGCCGTGGCGGCAGACTGGGCGGCCATCCCACCGGAGCCGATGCCGATGATGCCCTCATCGGGTTCGATGACATCACCGCTGCCCGAAAGGAGAAACATTTGGCTATTGTCTACGGCAATCATCAGCGCTTCGAGGCGCCTGAGGTATTTGTCGGTGCGCCAGTCCCGGGCGAGTTCCACTGCCGATCGCATCAGATTGCCGTTGTAGCGCTCCAGTTTACCCTCCAGCTGTTCAGACAGGTTCAAGGCATCGGCCGCGGACCCCGCAAACCCGACGATAATCTTGTCGTTGTAAATTCGCCGGACTTTGCGGGCATGGTGCTTGATAATCGAATTTTGCAGCGTCACCTGCCCGTCTCCGGCAACAACCGTCCGTCCCTTGTGTCTAATCGCTATGATCGTTGTTCCGCGTATCTTCATCACCATATCTCCCAGCAGTCGGCCACTGGCCTGTCAATCGAAATTCTCTTCCGAAAATGAGCCGGCATCCGGAAGGTTTTGCCCCAACCCTCTCCCCGTCATTTCCTACTTGCGCGGGTGGGCCTTGTCGTAGGTTTCCATCAGCCGGTCGATGCTGACATGGGTGTATTTCTGGGTGGTCGACAGGCTCTTGTGTCCCAGCAACTCTTGAACCGCCCGCAAGTCGGCCCCGGCATCGAGCATGTGCGTGGCGAAAGTGTGACGAAGCACGTGGGGTGATACCGGTACCAGCAGGGAGCAGTCCTTTACGATCCGGTCCAGTATGCGAGCGATGGAGCGCGTGCTCAATCTTCCGCTGTCCTTATTCAAAAACATCGGGCCATCCACTTCGGTCGATTCACCGGTTTCGCGTTCCAACCGTTGCCGATAGGCGCTGATGGCATTCAGGGCTTTTTTGCCGATCGGCACGATACGTTCTTTCGAGCCTTTGCCGAGCACGCGCACCAGACCGGCATTCGCGTCCACGTCGAACACGTTGAGTCCGGCGGCTTCGGATACACGCAACCCGCAGGAATAAAACGTCTCGAATATGGCGCGGTTGCGGAGCCCGAAAAGATCACCGGTTTGAATCGAATCGAGCAGCTGAAACATATCGTCCACCGAAAGGTATCGTGGAATCGGATGCTCCTGCTTGGGCGTGAGGATCATGTCGGTCGGGTCTTGCTCCAAAAGACCCCGCTTGCGGAGATAGCGGTAAAAAGACCTCAGCGCCGAAAGCTTCCTGGCAATGGTCGATTTCTTGTTGTGTTTGTGAAGATGCCCCAGGTATTTTCTGATTGTCAGTGGGTCAACGGCAGCGAACGGCGCCAAGTCGCCCGCAACCTTCCCGCACCGGCCCGCATCCTCCGCGGTATTGGCAACGAAGGCGAAAAAGGCCGATAGGTCCCTGAGGTAGGCGCGGGCGGTGTTGGCCGAATACCCTTTTTCCGCCAGCAGCACCTCGATAAATGTTTTGATTGCCTCATTGGTGGCGACGTGTGCCATAGCGCCTTCGCTCGGTTGGCGGTTAATTAATCCCTTAAACCTTCAGCTATGCTATGCGGGTAGGTAGGTGAGTTTAAACCGCCCGCTTCGCTCGAGCCGCAAAGTTCGCAGAGAAAATATTATTTTTCCTTTGCCGTTGAGAGGACGGCAAAAGAAAAGCTTTCAGCTTCGATAGACAAACAAGGCACTTATGAGGGTATCTTATTGACAGTAGCCAGTTGAAGCCCCTAAAGGCGGCTGATTTTTTCTTTCCGCCCTCTCAGCGGAAAGAAAAAAATTAAACAAGTCCTCAGCGTGCTCAGCGTCTCTGCGGTGAAAATGAATATCAAAACGGCCCCCTTTTAGGGGGTTCATCAAGCCACCCCTTATAGGGGTGGTATTTGACTGATGCGGGTTGACAGCATGACTTTTTACCAACCCTGCTGAAAGATATTCATGCCATATGGGGGATAGCAGGTTCTCTATTTCACTGCGACAAGCCGCGGAGAACTCAGGTTCAAAACGCAATCAGAGCTTCCAGGTCACCCCACCCACCAACCTCGACAAAAGGATGTTTTTCACGGTTCCAGGGTTGACGATAGAGAATCGGTTCGATTCCGACCGACTTTAATTGAAAACAGGTTTCCATCCGGTCTTCCACGAAAAACCGGATGCCGCTGTTCAGAAGCACGTCCGCTTTGGCTTCAAAGGATCCTGTTGCGACCACATGGAGGGTCTCCGGCTTGACTGGCACCAGCGCCTCCATCCAGGCTGAAATGGGGCCTGGGTGGGGTCGGGCGGTAACAAACAGGAGCGGCGTTCGATAGGGTGCAATCCGCGCCAATACCTGCCCGGAACCCTCGAACGGGTGCAGAGGAACCGAATAATCGCCATCCATGATCCGTTCGAGAATAGTGCCTATCAACGCCGGGTCCATATCAATACAATCCTCCAACGAATAACACGTCATGTCTTCGTAACGAATCCCGTTGACCCGGTAATCCTGCCTGGCAATTTCCAGAAAAAGGGTCATGGTGTCGGCAACCACACCGTCAATATCGAAGGCAATCGTTGAAGGATCGATCATGGCTCAGTTGGGATCGGCTGATTGTCGAAGCCGGGGTACATAACCATAGCCCGGACGTTTAAACAACCTGGAGAGATTTCATGGAATTTTCAGGGGACATCATCGCCGTCCGTCAGCAGCCGATCAGGCCGCTCTGTGGGTTCTTTTCTTCAGCCTGGAAATACGTCGCCGATAAATCGTGGCCATCTTTTTGTCGCTGTCTTCCAATGCAGCCTGGCGTTTGACCTTGAGGGCCCTGATCTTCTTTTTGAGCTCACGCAGTTCACCGCTTTTTTTCTTCTTGCGGGGTTTTTCGACGGCAATGCCGCGGGCCTCCTTAATGCCGGTGAGCAACTCTTCTTTGTTCATGCCGTGCACACCGGTAATTTCGGGGATTTCTGCTGCGACCTCCCGCAGCTCTTTGGCCGTCATCTTATCGAGAGGTTTTTCCTTTTCCGCCTTTTTTTTACCTGCCATTGCTGTCTGTTCTCCTTTCGTTGGCGCTGCATCACGGGTCGGTGCGTTCCGATTCCAAATCGAGATAATGGAGGAATTGGAACGAATTTCCGTCAACCGTTGCCATGTGTATAGCGAATGTCAAAATTTTATTCCGATTGGTGCTTTTTTTAAATCCCCCTGTCCCCCTTTGTCAAAGGGGGGACGGCTAAAGGCTTGAAGTGGTTTCAAAACGGCTCTTGCGACAAGAAGGGATGCCGGAGTGTGAGCGTTCCCCCCTTTCAAAAGGGAGGGCCAGGGGGGATTTTATACTGTCGCACACACCCTCCAACCGGAACATATTTATAACAACAGCTATAACACCCCTGCGGTTAAAATGGAGCAAGATAAACTATTCGGTTTGAACCTGTCAATAATGAATCCCATCAGCCCACATATTTCATAATAATCATTGTCTCAGGTATTTTTATTAACTCCTGGAACTGTCAAAGTTTGGGAGTCTCGCCCGCTAAGCTGGGGGTTTACCGATGATTATTAACGGGCTATTCCAGCGATTCTGCCGGCTGATCGGTATCCACCGCCAACTCCGGCTTCTTTGGCGGTTCTTGGCTTTCCCGTTGCAGGGCTTCAAATCCCCGGATAAAGGGTCTGAACAATTCGAGCGGTATCGGAAATATCGTCGTCGTGTTGGTTTCAGCCGACATCTCATTGACGGTCTGCAGGTACCTGAGCTGCAGCGCCGTGGGGTGCTGTTCGATGATTCGCGACGCATCGGCCAACTTGGTTGCGGCCTGGAATTCTCCCTCGGCATTGATGACCTTGGCCCGTCGCTCGCGTTCGGCTTCAGCCTGACGCGCCATGGCTCTTTGCATTTCCTGGGGCAGATCGATGTGCTTCAACTCGACCGTGGCGACTTTGATCCCCCACGGGTCTGTGTGGGTGTCGAGGATCTCCTGCAGTTCGGCGTTGATTTTATCCCTCTCGGCCAGCAGGTCGTCCAATTCCGCCTGACCGCAGACGCTCCGGATGGTTGTCTGAGCCAGCTGCGACATCGCATAACTGTAATTTTCGACTTCCACGATGGCCTTGACCGTGTCGATCACCCTGAAATAGATGACGGCGTTGACTTTCACGGAGACGTTGTCTCGGGTAATGACATCCTGGGGATCGACATCCATGGCAACCAGCCGCAAGCTGACTTTGGTCATCTTGTCGATGATCGGAATAAGGATGATCAAACCCGGCCCCTTGGCGCCAAGCACTCGGCCGAGCCGAAATACGACTCCCCGCTCGTATTCGTTCAAAATGCGCAACGCGGCCGAGAGGAAAAAGACAACAAGGATGATGATAGCAACGAGCGGATACAACATGACGCCCTCCTTTACACCGTTATACCGGGAACCCGGACATTTCACCAAATAGAGGCCGTTGTGCTCATCGAGTTTTTTCAGAGCAATCGTGGATGTGGCACATAAACGATTCAAATCGATGATAAATGTGTGGACATTAAACCATGAAATATGGGTTGATGAACCAAAATATTCAACAACACCCCGATATTTTCGTTGGTCACGCCCTGGAATGAATTCAGGCCCTTTTCGGATTAAGTGTTTCCTGAGCCGGTTTTTTCTTCAGCCTCGTTTGAGCGATTTTTGGGGAAGCGATGTGCTGAGATCTTGTTCATCAAGGGCCTGCGCCAACCGCTGGCATACCCATGGCTATGTCGAGGATTGGCACAGGCCCTTGATGGGCATTAGATGGGTGCAGCGCGAGTCAAAAATCGCTTGATTTAGGTTTAATATCCACAGGCTCGACTTCAACGACGAGGTTTTTCACCCTGAGGACTCTGACCTTGGTCCCCTGTGCGATTGTTTCTGCGGCAATCGCATGCCACAATTCCCCGTGCACGAAAACTTTTCCCTCCGGTGTGAGCGCCTGTTTGACGACACCGATTTCATCCACCAAGCCACCCGCTCCGGTTCGAGGCTTCGATACTTGAGACCGGAAGACCAGGCCGGCAACCACGACAAAAAAACCCGAAATCACGGCGATCGTCGGTAAAATGACCGACCAGGAAAGGCTTATGCCCGGAGTGCTCGAATCGAACAGCATCAGTGATCCCAGAATCAGAGAAACGATTCCGGCGATACTCAGCAAACCATAGCTGGCGATCTTCATTTCCAGAATGAAGAAGACGAGCGCCAGCAGTATAAGAAGGATTCCGGCATAATTTATCGGCAGCGCCTGCATGGCAAAAAAAGCCAGTATAATGCTGATGCCCCCGATAACGCCGGGGAATATGGCCCCGGGGTGGGACAACTCGAAATACAGCCCGGCCAGTCCGATCATCAGGAGGATATAAGCGATATTGGGGTCGCTGATGGTTTTAAGGATTTTGGTGCGCAAATTTTCCTTGAGCACCACCCGTGATGCACCTGCCAGCTTGCAATTGACCTTTCTCCTTGACCTTTCGGCCTTCGAGCTGCTGGATCAGATCGTCGAGGTCCTTGGCCACCAGATCGATAACCTTCTTCTTCAGGGCCTCGGTTTCCGTCGCGGAGACACTTTCCCGTATGGCCTTTTCGACCCAATCGGCATTTCGGCCCCGCTGCTCGGCTACGCTTCTGGCCTGGGCCACCATGTCGTTGACAACTTTTTCCGACATGGTTTTGCTGATTTCCTGCCCGCCGCCGCCCACCGGATGGGCGGCACCGATATTGGTCCCGGGTGCCATGGCGGCAATGTCGGCCGCCATGGTTATCATAACGCCCGCTGAGGCCGCTCGGGCCCCGCCGGGAGATACGTAGACAACAATCGGCACCTTGCTGGCCAGGATCGCCTTGACGATGGTGCGCATCGATTCGGCCAGCCCGCCGGGTGTGTCCAATTGGATGATCAGCACCCCGGCACCGCTGTCATTGGCGCGTGTGATTTCGGTGGATATGAAATCCGCAACGCCGGGGCCAATGGCATCGCTGACGGTCATGATGTAAATGTCCGGCACCCCGGGCTCATCTGCCGCCACCCCGGCGTTGGCTGTCAGCATCACGGAAAGAAGGCCGAACACTGCCACGGTTGATTTGATTCGTTTTCCCAAACGCATGGTCGTCTCGAAGGATAACATTTCTGTCTGTTGACAGATATTTACCTGATTTGAGTGAATGTCAAGGACAGCCGCCTCTGGCGGTTGTCTGCAAAGACGGCAAAGCAAAATTCAGTTATGCGGGATTTGAATCGCGCGACTTATAAATTGAGTTGATCCGGCCGGATAGTCAGGAATCGCTTTTCTGCCCGGCCGGAAGCGGCAAACCCATAGCCCCCATAAGCGCCTGCATGTCCTGCCAGACATCCCGTTTCTTCGCCGGGTTGCGAAGCAGATACGCCGGATGATATGTCGGAAGCAACCGCGCCCCCATGTAGTCATAGAACCGACCCCGGAGCCGGGAAATCGGTGCGGTTGTTTCGAGCAGTGTTTGAGCGGCAAAGGTTCCGAGAGCACAGATGAAGTCGGGAGAGATGGTCCGCAGTTGGCGTTTTAAAAACGGCGCGCAGGCGGAAATTTCATCCGGTTCCGGATTGCGATTACCAGGTGGCCGGCACTTGATAATATTGCAAATGTAGACAGCCTCCCGATTGAGTCCCATTGCCTGAATGATTTTTGTCAGCAGTTGCCCGGCGGCCCCCACGAAAGGTTCACCCTGCAGGTCTTCATCGTACCCGGGTCCCTCTCCGACGAAGACCAGACGCGCCTGGCTACTTCCCGATCCGAAGACAATGTTCTTACGGCCGGCCGATAGCTTGCAGCGGAGACAGTCCCCCAAGTCGCGGCGGATATCCGCCAGGGTTTCATCGCTTATCGATCCTCCGGCCGCCGGTTCCGTCCCCCAGGCATCGAGAGCGTCGAGGCAGCGCTGGGAACAGTCGAAACCTTTCCAGCCCATACGGCTGAACTGCCTGAGCGAGCATTCAATGTCTTCAATGGCCGAGATGACCGCCTGCCGTTTATTCATGATGGCGTTGGTTTTGCCCCCGGTTTTTTACCCGTTCGACAACCCGATCGAGGAGGATGTGGGCAATGGCCGCCTTCCCCATGATCGCGAGATCCTCACGGGTTCCGTCTTTGTAATAAAGCGTCACTTTGTTGGTGTCGCACTGGAATCCCGAACCGGGAGCGCCGATGAGGTTTCCGGCAATGATGTCCAGGTTCTTTTGAGCGAGTTTTTGGACCGCATTTTTATCGAGATCCTCTGTTTCGGCGGCAAAACCAACCAAAATCTGGTTCGCTTTGCGCCGTCCCAACTCCTCGAGGATGTCCACGGTCTTGTCCAATTGAAGCGTCAGCGTGTCCCGGCCCTTTTTGATCTTCCGGCCGGCCGCAGCCCGGGGTCGGTAATCCGATACCGCCGCGGTTTTTATGATGATAGTGTATTGTTCGGCATTCTCGAGCACCGCCCGGGCCATCTCCTCGGCCGTCCGAATCTGGATGATATCGACATTGAAGGGCGGCGCCAGGTGTGTTGGCCCGGATACCAGAGTGACTTCGGCTCCGCGATGCTCGGCAGCGCGCGCTACGGCGTAGCCCATTTTTCCACTGGATGGATTGCTGATGAACCGCACGGGATCAATGGGCTCATGGGTCGCCCCGGCCGTCACCAACACTCTGTGGTTCGTCAAATCCTTGGGGGTCAAACGGCTGACGAGTCGGTCGAGGATCACTTCCGGTTCCGGCAGTCGGCCGGGGCCCACAGTCCCGCAAGCCAGCTCCCCGGATCCCGGCTCAACGATATGGATGCCGTCGCTGCGAAGAATATCGAGATTCCGTTGAACAGCCTTGTTCTGGTACATATTGGTATTCATGGAAGGGCACAGCAACACCGGTGCGGTGACCACCGTCATCATTGTGCTCAGCGCGTCGTCGGCAATTCCGTGGGCCAGTTTTCCGATCAGGTTGGCTGTGGCCGGTGCAATCACCACGGCATCGGCGTCTGTCGCCCAGTCGATATGCTTGAACGAGGCTTCGTCACCCTCTTCGAAAAGGCCGGTACAGACCGGGTGGCCGGAAAGCGCCTGATATGTCATCCAACCGACAAAATGGCCGGCGTTACGGGTCATGACAACCCTGACCGAAGCGCCGTTCTTGGTCAACAGCCGCAAGAGCTCGACGCTCTTAT
Source organism: uncultured delta proteobacterium (assembly GCA_963825595.1). GTDB lineage: Bacteria > Desulfobacterota > Desulfobacteria > Desulfobacterales > SG8-13 > JARFQH01. The sequence goes on from CAWGUE010000025.1 coordinate 52,505, forward strand.
ACGCGGCAATCCCGCCACTTACGCCCAGAATGATGTTCTTGTCTTGCAGTGTTTCAACCATCGTTTTTAGATACCGTGCGATAGGTGCTGCTATTCGTTATTACCGGGATTTCAATAAATGATACGCCGCCGTATTTATGAAACGCTCAATCTGGGATGAACATTTTTCAGCCCCTGATCTACTTTAAGAGACCGGAACTCATGCTGTCCGATACAGGTGCCAGCCAGATCCGGGTATAGGTGTAATAACTGTCTTCATCGATCTCGATCACACTAATGCGGCTGTCTTTGTGATAGATCATCAGGGTCGAGGGCGTCTTGATGAGGCTGACAAGGCGCCAGTTGTCTTTCTTCATGTTGATTTCGAAAAATTCGATTAGCGATGTGGTTTCCACGCGTCCCTTCAGGGACAAAACCCCGGCTTTCAAACCGGCGGCTTCAAAGATAAACGTGGCCTCACGCCTGACCTTGAGCTCTCTGGGTACGACCACGTCGTCAAAATCATAATAAATAGTGGTAGGATCACTATCCCCACTGGCCGATAGCTGCTGGTTGTGGCTGCTGCCACTTTTCTTGCCGGAGACTGTACTGCACCCGATAACCAATGATAGCGAGAGGATCGTAGTGATAACCAAAAATGTGGTTCTGATACACGGATCTGCCGGTTTTATTCCGAACATTGCCTCCTCCCTCCTCGATGATCCTTTACGATTGTTTCACAAGATGTTGAAATTCGATATCCCTTGCCAACGCGATGTTCAATTTTCTTTTTGAGCGCGTGTCAGCGCTTTTTCGTCCCTTATTGCCTCGTCATGCCGGCACTCATATTTTTCCCTGCAAATACTCACGCCCTCGGGGCGCTTTCATTAACCTGGAGCGGAGGGAATGATCGGCATTTGCAGGAAAAACACCCCGATCCCTGAAACACTTTGACCATATAAATGATAGCGATACACGTCAAATGATCTTTCACTCGATCTTAACCATCTGGTCGGTGGGTGGGGCATGAGAGCCGACAACCCGCATGTTTCATGACCATTTATGCGCTTTTTTCGAGATACCACTGGTAGGTCCGGCGAATACCCTCTTCAAGTGATATCAACGGTTTCCAGCCGATACTCTTGAGCCGCGACACATCCAGCAGCTTGCGCGGCGTTCCATCGGGTTTTGCCCGGTCCCATTGCAACTCCCCGGTATAACCGACAACGTTTTTCACTATTTCGGCCAGCTCACGAATGGTCACGTCCGAGCCGACACCGATATTGAGGTGCGTAACGCTTTCTGCCAACATCTGCCGGCTTTCATCCTTTCCGGCCGGCAGCCCCTTCTCTCGCCCGATGCCGCTTTCAGTTATCATTCGGTAATGATCTTCCGCCATCCCCATGACAAGAATGCAGGCCGCAGCAAGGTCCGCGACGTGCAGAAATTCACGGCGCGGCTTTCCGCTGCCCCAGAGTCGAATAATAGGTCCATCGGCGCCCTTCAAACCGGCGCGTATATCATCAGGTATGGGACCGAATAGGGCCTCATCCCGCGCCATGCCCTCCTGGTCGCCTTTGGAAGCCAGCTTGGCAAGATGGAATTTGCGGATAAGGGCCGGCAGGACATGTGAACTCTGGAGATCGAAATTATCGTTGGGTCCGTATAGATTGGTGGGCATAACAGCGCGGTAGTTCGTACCGTATTGTCGATTGTAACTCTCGCAGAGTTTGATTCCGGCAATTTTTGCAATCGCATATGGCTCGTTAGTGGACTCGAGCCGACCCGTGAGAAGTTCTTCTTCCGTGATCGGCTGCCGGGCATACTTTGGATAAATACAGGAGCTGCCCAAAAACAAAAGGTGGCGGACCCCGGATTGAAAAGCCGCATGAATGACGTTGGTCTCGATCATCAGGTTTTGATAGATGAAATCGGCCGGATAGATGTTGTTGGCGTAGATGCCGCCGACCTTTGCCGCAGCCAGAACGACGATATCGATCCTGGTGTCGGCAAAAAACCCCCGTACTGAACGCTGATCCTGTAGATCGAGCTCTTTGCGGGTACGGACAATCAGGTTCGGATATCCGCCGGACGCCAAATGATGGTATATGGCCGAGCCGACCATACCGCGATGGCCGGCGATGTATATCCGGCTTTGGACAGGCAGTATTTCTTTTACGAGTGGACTGTTTCGGGTTTCCGACATATCAGATCCTTGAAATAGTCAATCGTGAGCCGCAGACCGTCCGCCAGCCCAACCTCAGGCTGCCATCCCAGTCTTTCCTTGGCCAACTCGATATCCGGTTTACGTTGCAGAGGATCATCCTGGGGTAAAGGTTTGAACAGGATTTTTGATGACGCCCCGGTCATTTCAATAATTTTTTCGGCCAACTGGAGAATCGTGTACTCGCCCGGATTGCCGATATTCGCCGGTCCGGTGAAATCATCCGGACTGTTCATCAATCGCACGAGCCCCTCGATCAGGTCGTCCACGTAGCAGAAGGAACGGGTCTGTCGACCATCGCCGTACACGGTGATATCCTGGTTCGAGAGGGCCTGGACAATGAAGTTGCTGATGACACGACCGTCCTTAGGGTGCATCCGCGGCCCGTATGTGTTGAAGATCCGGGCCACTTTGATCTTGATGCCATGCTGGCGGTGATAGTCGAAGAAGAGGGTTTCGGCGCAGCGTTTGCCCTCATCATAGCATGATCTGGGACCGATGCAGTTGACGTTGCCCCGGTAGTCTTCCCGCTGGGGATGAACCGTGGGATCGCCGTAGACCTCGGAAGTCGATGCTTGAAGGATTTTGGCCTTCACCCGTTTCGCCAACCCGAGCATGTTGATGGCGCCGTGCACATTGACCTTGGTCGTCTGCACGGGGTCGTTCTGGTAGTGGATCGGCGATGCCGGACAAGCCAGATTGTAAATTTCGTCTACTTCGAGGTATAGAGGGAAGGTAATGTCATGCCGCTGCAGCTCGAAGTACGGATTATCGAGCAGGTGGACAATATTGCGTTTGGTGCCTGTGTAAAAATTGTCGACACAAATGACGTCGCAATTATCCTTGAGCAGCCGTTCACACAAAAATGATCCGAGAAATCCTGCTCCGCCGGTTACCAGCACACGCTTCCGAAGGTGCATATTGGTTCTCCTCTATCTTAATTCGTTTCCGTGCATAAATGGCCCTTTGCCGCAATTCCCCGCCTGCTTCGGGGCAGGTCGGCGTCAATTACGCCTTGGGCGCGACAGGTCCGGGATCGCTTGTGCGGCGCACTCGCCTGCGCCTCCCTGCAATTCCTTGATTTTCTTTAACTTGTAAAAATAGCACATTTCTGGATCGGAAACTGATCAGTGCTCTTTATGAAACCGTGGATGGGCACTGATTCAATCCGAAAGCTAAGGCCCAATAAAAGTAAAGACAATCACCCGTCGATAAATATGGGTCAAGCCGTTGTTTTATTCCGTTAACACTCCTATCTATTGCTACCGGGTCTTTATATCATACAAGTCGCCTGTCTTCAAATAAATACCTAAAATTCATCTAAATATCTGCTCATCAACCTGTTTGTCGCCGGCATCGCAGTCGCCCGTTTGTAAAACAGATACTTTAACCTAATTTGAGCGATTGTCGAGGTTGCCGCAGGTACAAGGAAGAAGTCGTTCCGCAATAGTGGACTATGCGGAAGGGCTTCTGACGCAGTAGATGTGGTAAGATCGGCAATCCCAAAGGGTTTCAAATTTTCAAAATTAAAACCGGTCTAACTCCTTTAGATAAATACAAAATAACGCTTTTTGGAAAATTGAAACGCTCAATTTAGGTTTAAATGGATTGATCAGATCATGACATATACGGGTATAGGAATTATCCGCTTGCTGTTGGGGACGAATTCCAAGAACGGTTCCCCTATCTGCAGACTTGAACTTAAATTAAGCGATTTTTGACTCGCGCGGCACCCATCTATGGCCCATCAAGGGTCTGCGCCAATCGCAGGCATACCCATGGCTATGTCGAGGAATGGCACAGGCCCTCAGTGAACAGGATCTCAGAAAATCGTTTCCTCAAAAATCGCTCAACTTAGGTTGAAATAAAGTCTCAAATATGATACCGATTTTTACTATAGTTGAGCGTTTCAACTTCCAAAAGGATTGAAAACTCTATCGAATAAGGAGGCAATGGCCTATCGATTTGTAAAAATGAAGCAATAAGCGCCCAATGACCGCCCCGCTCCAACGGAACCGGACCCGAACGACCCGACTGAAACTTCTTCTACTCTGATTGTTAATCCAGCGCTATCTCGCCTGCTCTTACACTGCAAACCGTATTTACGCTCTGCTACTCACCGTGGTTTTCGTGAAAATCCATTGTTCGTCTCAAAGATAACATGTTTTCGCTACGAATGAATGACATCGCCAGGCGCTTATCTCTGCAAACCTGGTTACGGTGGCGCGTCGGTTTGCTGTGAACCCTAAAGTGAGAAAGGAGGATCACCATGGCATTTAGAGATCTATTCCTACCCAAAATTGCCCATTCGAATCCGGATGTACGTAAAAAAGCGGTGATGGGCGAAAGTGACAAGGCCCTTCTTCAACGGGTGATTGAAAATGACAAAGACGCCGAGGTGGTCAAAACAGCCAAACAGCGGCTGGAAGAATTGACGGCATAGATGGGCATCTATGCCCGTTTTTAGGGTGTCTGAAAACTGCTGTGGCACTTGAATCCCCTCGTGGGGGTGAGGGGGAAAAGCCCGATTATTCAGGCGGCCGGGTGGTAAAACCTCCGTGTTTTCTGCCCGGTCCCTTGAATTCACCGGCCAGCGAGTGCCTATAAGTGGTTTCCAAACCTCATCTAACCACCCAATCCGCCAAAGGTTTACCCGCCAAAGGCGGGCGGACAAGTCACGGCGTTGCGGCCCTTCTCAATCAGTGTCAGGGAAGCCCTGGCTCCGGACACTGATTGCATACGGAGGTATGCGGCGTTTTTTCGTCGCCCCATGCTGTGCTCCTGGGCGTGATCTGATGTGTTGAAACCACTTGCGGGAAACCGGAGAGCATAGACTGTTGTTGTGCAAGCCGGTCAGGGTTGCAATACGGACAAATTACCGCAGTCGAAAATCAAAGAATTGACGTTTTCAGAAATGAAAATTTGAAAGTGCGTTTCGCCTTTGGCCAGAATGGCATCGATGGTGGAGTTCGTTGAAACAGCGGGCTTAAAATTCTGAAGATAGAGCCAATAGCTACCCGGCTTAATGTAATTTGTTTTTAATGCGAATGATCCATCCGATGAAACAGACATTTTAGGCAGATCGGAATCCAAGTTTAAAAAACCGTTAACCACGATCTCCCTGGATTCTATATTGGGGGATATCTCGACCAATTGTACATAGCTCGAAGGAGAAAAGTAGCCCTTCACATCCTCAAAATTGGTGATGACGCCCTTTATGGTGATACCGGACGCAATCGCATCGGCTGGACTCTGACTGGCTGGACTCTGACTGGCCGGACTCTGACTGGCCGGACTCTGACTGGCCGGACTCTGACTGGCCGGACTCTGACTGGCCGGACTCTGACTGGCGGACTCTGACTGGCTGGACTCTGACTGGTTGTTTTGTATTCTACAACGATGAGTTTCTCCTCTGCCGCATCGAGCATACGATGCTCGGGTACGACTTTAACCCAATATTCTCCCGGAAGCGACTCCTGAATTGACACGACATAATCACTTTCAGCATCCGGGAATCCTTGAGCCTTCAATCTTTGAGGATTTTTTAATTTGGCTTCAGCATAAAATCCCCCCGTTTCGGAATTTTCAGCCACCATATACGGAAATTCACATCCCAGTTGTTTGGACACAAAATCGACTCTATTCGTAAGTTCATCGGCCCACAAAACGACCGCAAACAATACGGTAAACACAGCAGCAGCAACAATAAAAAATTTATTGGCCTTCATTGTCCATCCAGACATGTCAGTGCCCGTCAATAAATGTTTTTTCCGCTGGGTCCCGCCATGGCGGGGTTCTCCGCAGGATTGCCCGGTAATAAAAGCCCTCAATTAAGGGCAGGCTGCATGTTACCCGGCATTTTTCATTGCGCGTGCATATTTTTTCCGACTGTTGGGATACAAAATATGCATCGAAACTTACCGGCAGGATACGTTTCAACCCGCTGATATTATATTTTTAAATTTCTGCTCAAAAATATTCAGTAAATATTCGGGGGCTATTTCTTGTATGCCTCATAACATAAAATTCAAATCCATTTCAATGGTATGAGCCATGTCAACGTTTAAAATAAGTACCATGCAACTCACTTGCAAAGCGACGGGTATTGTTGTAAATCGATAAATCATTTATATCCCATGGCGTTAACGCGCTAACAGCCAAGGTCTGTCACGATGTTATCCGGCATTGTGGCCCCATCGCAGTGCCCCGGTGAGCGCGCCCTGCCCCCGTAGCTCAGTGGATAGAGCACAGGATTCCTAAACCTTCCAGGGATAAAAATAAGA
>CAWGUE010000026.1:0-102233 GCA_963825595.1 uncultured delta proteobacterium
TTGAAACCTGATGGCAAGCAGACGAAGAAAACGACTATAAAAGAAGGGCCCGGAAAAATATCCGGGCTCTTCTTTTATAGTTTTGGTGATCCCAGGGGGATTCGAACCCCCGCTATCCCGCTTGAAAAGCGGGACGTCCTAACTCACATAATGTAAAAGAGCCCCGAATCGGGGGGCTCCCCTGCAGCTGTTGGTGATCCCAGGGGGATTCGAACCCCCGCTACCGGCGTGAGAGGCCGGCGTCCTAACCACTAGACGATGGGACCATTTTTTCCGTATAATTTGGAATTAATAAATAAGTTACGCCCCAAAGTCAACGGGATTTTATACCACTCTCGATTTACAGTCGCCCTGCTTCTATTTATCCAACTTTTTCCCCTGGCGGATGCCTACTAAAAAATAGGGAATGAAGCCGACAAACGGAACCGAAGCAATGACCCACCAGAGCGCTTTTTTGGCGTTGGATTCGAAATCGCGCTGGGCGACATCGACGACAGCCCAGATCGTCAGAAGGAAAAATGGTACGCACAGGCCAAGGAATACAGCGATTGATTTCAAGTTCATGATCAGCTTTTCAATATTTCGGTGATATTGAGTATCGCATCGACATAGAGGTCGCTGTGATTGTAGTGATAGACGACTTTTTCCGCCTTTTTGCGCTTGATACCCGGATACCAGCCGTGCTGTTTCAGATAGTAGGCGATGCTGGCAATGGCATCTTCGTCGTCGTAGAGGTTGATCCTGCCGTCGTTGTTACCGTCTTTGCCCAGTTGATCGATATTACTGGGCATAAACTGGGAGATGCCCATCGCCCCGGCGAACGACCCGTTCAGCGCGATCGGGTCGAAACCTTCCTTGCTGGTATGCTGAAGATAGGCTTTCAGCTCCCTGTATGACCAGCCGGATTTCTTGGCCGCCTTCTGATCGAAAATCTTGCGGGTCAGGTCCGGTGTATTTTTTACTTCCGGCCACAACAGATTCCGTACCTTCGGATCGGAGAGGGCTGCCATGGTCGAAAGGGTGTTGAGAACAGAGCGGGTCCCCAGCAATGTTCCCAGTTGGGTTTCAACCAGGATAATGGCCGTGATCACTTCGCGGTCGACGCCATAAATCCTTTCCGTTTCATCGAAGGCCGTCTTGTGGCGCATCAGATAATCTCTGGCCTTGTCGATATGGATTCGATCCGTGTAACGGCCGTAGTTGACCTTGGATTCACGGTAAACAAAATACGCCGATATCCCCTTGGTTTCGAACTTGACCTCGGGCCTGGCATACAGTTCACGGATGAACATCGCATCGAAACCATCGGCGATGAGCCTGTCCTGCAAAGACCCATAGTATTTCCCACTGTTGACTGCATCCGCCGCAAAAGCAGCCGCAGCCGCAAAGGTTAAGAAACACAGCACCGCAATCACCGTCAGACACCGCCCCGCATTGATCCTTTTCATTTCCCCCCATCCGTCTGGTTCGCTTTTTGGCACCCAATGAGAATGCATGAATGTAAAATACCGGTTGCACCGGTCGATCCGGCCGACAATGTATCCGCGGTAAACGGAACGCGGCTTCCACGGCCGGTTTTCCGTATTGCACCGGTAGTATCGAAATGTTAAAAGATTATAATTTACCATAATCAGGAGGATTTTTAAACTGTGAAAAAACCGGCCAAGACGATATTTGTCTGCCAGTCATGCGGTTACCAGGCACCCAAATGGATGGGTAAATGCCCTGACTGCGCCAGCTGGGACGCTTTCACCGAGGAACGTCAACAGCCCCTATCGCCCCTTGGCAGGAGCCTGTCGCCCTCCGGAGCCAACCCAGATCCGGTGCCCATCGACGCCATCGAACTCGAATCCGAAAGCCGGTGGCTCACCGGGATCGATGAGTTCGACCGGGTTCTCGGCGGCGGCGTCGTGCCGGGAACCCTGGTATTGATCGGTGGAGATCCCGGTATCGGCAAGTCCACCCTCATGCTCCAGGCCCTTCACGGTCTGGCCGTCAACGGCCACCGGGTGCTGTACGTGTCCGGAGAGGAATCGGTCCGCCAGATCCGAATCCGCAGCAAACGTCTGGGGACCGTTTCGCCACAGCTGCTGGTAGCGGCCGAGGTAGAGCTGGAGACCATTCTGCAAATGGTTGGCAAGGTGAAACCGACGGTTGTGGTCGTCGACTCGATCCAGACCATGTTTAACAGTGAGTTGACATCGGCACCCGGAAGCATTTCCCAGGTCAGAGAATCGACCGTCCGCCTGATGCTCATGGCAAAGCGCAGCGCCATCCCCATTTTTCTGGTCGGCCACGTAACCAAGGAAGGGGCTATCGCCGGCCCGAAGCTTCTCGAACACATGGTGGACACGGTGCTCTATTTTGAAGGCGACCGGAATCACGTTTTCCGGATTCTGCGGGCGGTAAAAAACCGCTTCGGTTCCACCAATGAAATCGGTGTGTTCGAGATGAAAGGTCGCGGCCTGGAAGAAGTCGGCAACCCGTCGGCCGTTTTTCTTGCAGAGCGCCCGACCGACGCACCAGGATCGGTGGTGACCGCCAGCATGGAGGGCACGCGGCCGATACTGGTAGAAATTCAAGCCTTAGCCAGCAGCAGCAGTTTTGGAACGGCACGGCGAACCATCCTGGGACTGGACCAGAATCGCGTGTCGCTTCTGGTAGCGGTCATGGAGAAGAAACTCGGCATGCACCTGCTGGGACACGATATCTTCATGAACGTCGCCGGCGGGGTCAAAATCGACGAACCGGCCGTCGACCTCGGCATTGTCGCTGCGGTGGCATCGAGTTTTCTGGACAAATCCATTCCAGACAGTACGCTGGTTCTGGGCGAGGTGGGTCTGACGGGCGAAGTGCGCGGTATCGGCCAGATCGAAACCCGGATCGCCGAAGCCCGTAAAATGGGATTCACACGCTGCCTGCTGCCCCAGAGCAACCACAAACGCCTGGCAAAAGGCGGCGGGATGACCATCGCCGGCATCGGCAATATCGCCCAAGGCATCGAGACGCTGTTCTAGAACTCATTTCAAAAATATTCTAAGCCCATGGCGGTGTTACGCACCGGCTCAAAACGCTCACATACTCTATCCTGGGTTGAGCGGTTAATCGTTCACGGTTCCCAGCTAAAGTGCCTAACTGGTCTCTAACAATCGTATTATGCATCCATTGCCCGGTGAAAAATTCCACGTTTCACCCGAATTGGTGAAAGCAACCAATCCAAACAATGGAGTTTAAAGTTAAAAAATCAGAATTTCACTAACCTTTGAACCTTTAACCCTGAACCTGGAACCGATCAGTTTAGGTTCATGTATCTCGCGCTTTTTCAGTCTGGGTGCCATTCGCCATGAGACGCTGATCCTTATGTGCGCTGCATTGATCTTGACGTCAATCGGCCAATAATATTATAGAGGAACATTTTTTATGAAACGCCCTGCTGCGAAAAACAACCGCTGGGATGATCATTATACGGAACGCGCCCGCAAGGAAAAATATCCGGCCCGCTCCGTTTTCAAACTGCAGGAAATGCAGCGCAAGTTTCGCCTGCTCAAGAAAGGCAACCGGGTTCTCGATCTCGGCTGCGCCCCCGGTTCATGGCTGTTGTATGCCGCGCAACTGATCGGATCCGGCGGAACGGTCGTCGGCGTCGATCTGCAAAAGGTCACCATTCGACTGCCGGCCAACGTCTCGGTTCATACCGGGGACATTCTTTCTCCGGATGAAACCCTGCTGGCAAATATCGGCCAAGGCTATCACGCCGTGCTGAGCGACATGGCCCCATCGACCACCGGTCAGAAAGCGACCGATGCGGCACGCTCGTACCATCTCTGCCGGGCGGCACTGGATGTGGCCGTCCGCGTTTTGCTTCCGGATGGTATTTTTGTCAGCAAAATATTTCAAGGCGGAGAATTTCAGACCTATCGGGATGAGGTCGATGCCGCATTTGACAAGTTGAGGATCTTCAAACCCCAAAGCAGCCGCAAGGCGAGCAAGGAAATATATTTCATCGGACTCGGAAGATTATAGGAGGAAACCATGTCAGGCCATAGTAAATGGTCCACTATCAAACATAAAAAGGCGGCCAGCGATGCCAAAAGAGGAAAAATTTTCACCAAACTCATCAAGGAAATTACGGTGGCCGCGCGTATGGGCGGTGGTGACCTGAACGCCAACCCCCGTCTTCGCGGAGCCGTCCAAGCCGCCAAAAACGAGAACATGCCCAAAGACAACATCGATCGGGCCATCAAGAAAGGAACCGGGGATCTCGAAGGCGTCAGTTACGATGAGAGCATCTACGAAGGTTACGGTCCCGGCGGTGCCGCGGTTTTGGTCGATTCGCTGACCGACAACAAAAACCGGGCCGTGTCGGATATCCGGCACATCTTCGCTAAAAACGGCGGTAATTTGGGCGAGAACGGCTGCGTGGCCTGGATGTTCGATAAAAAAGGATACATCGTGGTGGAGCGCGCGGCAACGGACGAGGATACCCTGATGGAGGTGGCCCTCGAGGCTGGTGCCGAAGATGTCCGCGAGGATGACAGCAACTTCGAGGTGATCACCGCACCGGAAGATTTCGAGGATGTGATGGCGGCCATAAAAAAGGGCGGCATCGCCACGATTGAAGGAGAAGTCACCATGCTGCCCCAGTCAACGACAAATCTCGCCGGAAAGGAGGCGGAACAGATGATCCGCCTCATGGACATGCTGGAGGACTGCGATGACGTCCAGAAGGTCTATACCAATGCCGACATACCGGATGACCTGGTATAGGCTGGGTACGGCGGATCAGGGCATCTTTCTTCAATCCTGACATTGAGCATAAAAACCGAAAAGCGACTTGCGGTTCAATCCGTAAGTCGCTTTTCTATTTAATCGGGTTAGCCACCCAAATGCTACCTTAATTGGAAGTACTGAACGCAAAGAGAATTTTGTAACCGTTCACAGGATTGCAAAGTCCGATGCGCTTCAAACCACTCTAATAGTAATCGTTCACAGGGTGCCGGAGATGCAAGGCGTCGGGCGCGCAGACGTACTTTTGTACTTCAAGTACCCGACAACAAAGCAGATGCGGTGCCCTGTGAACGATTACATAATTTTTTTCCTTTTCACTGATAGGGGGATAAGGAATAAACCGATACCGTAAACCTGCGGAGAACGCCGCTCAGTTGAAATCAGCTGTAAATGCCATTTATGGATGGGCACTCAATAGGTCTAAAATCCTTTAGTTGAGGAGCACTAACTCAATCGCCCGCCGTATCTGCCTCTCATTTCGACAGATCCAACATCTTCTGCACCGCCAGCAAAGCCGGTCGACGAATATCCTCAGGAACCTTCACTTCTCCGGCCAGGTCCGCGAGACTTCGCTCCACATCATCCAGAGAAATCCGCTTCATATTCGGGCACACCATTTTTTCCGATGCCGGAAAGAATTCTTTCCCCGGATTATCCTTTTTCATGGGGTATAACAAACCGGTTTCCGTGCCGACGATATACGACCCGTGGCTGGATTCCCGGACGTAACGAAGCATGCCCGAGGTGCTCGCCACGACATCTGCCAGCGCCAGCACCTCCGGTCGACACTCGGGGTGCGCGATAAAAACAGCCCCCGGATGCTTCTCTTTTGCCTTCTTCACATCTTCAGTGGTCAAGCGATCGTGGGTGGGACAGTAGCCTTCCCATATCTGAACTTTCTTGTTCGTCTGCGAAGCCGCATACATGGCAAGATTCCGGTCAGGCGCCATTAATATTTCATCCTCAACCAGGCTGTTGACGACTTTCACCACGTTGGCCGAAGTGCAGCAAATGGTCGAAAGGGCCTTGACCGCAGCGGTTGAATTCACATAGGTCACAACCGGCATCGGCGGAAGCTTGGACATTTTCGCTTCGAGCGATTCCGGATCGACCATATCGGCCATGGGGCACCCGGCGTCATGCCGGGGAAGAAGAACGGTTTTATCGGGGGAGATGATCGAGGCCGTCTCCGCCATGAAGTGAACGCCGCAAAACACAATGACTTCCGCATCTGTCTGGGACGCCTTGATGCTCAATTCCAGTGAATCGCCACAGAGATCGGCCAGTTCCTGAATTTCCGGTGGCTGATAGTTGTGGGCCAGAATGACGGCCTTGCGTTGGGCAGCCAGGTTTCTGATAGTCTGCTTGATACCCATGAGTGTCATTCATCCTCTGTGATCATTCATCCATGGTCACCACGTCGGCGCCCTCTGGAATGGTGAGTGTGAAAAGGGATTGATCCGGAACTTGGTCGATGCGCGCATTCAACAGGGTGATGCGGGTTTCATCACCATACGCATTGTAGGTAACCACCTGGTGAACGGTGTATGACTCTTTGGCCACCAGCAGTAGAATGTCGGCAACATCGGCGGTTTTGTCGCGCGGGACGAGTTTGAGCACATGATAGTGGTCATCGTCTGAAGAGACCTGAGATATCGTGAACTTTCGGCGCAACATCTTGATGTCGGCCAGAAAACCGGCGCCCTTGCCTCCGGCCAGGAAGGCCGGAGCTTTGCCGAGAATCACCTGATTGTCCAGTCGGCCGATAGATCCAAAGCCGTTCGGCGTTGGTAATGATGATTTGAGGATCGGGTTTTTCGTATTCCCAACGCATCATTTCGGGTTTTCGAACGTATATCTTGCCATCGGCCTCGTCGGCAATGTCCATCGCTTTGATGGTCGAGATCTGGTGGAAATCGGCCGTAAAACCGGGCACATCATAACGGCGTTCGATCTGTTCGATGAGCTTTTCCAGACTGTCTGCCGCGCCGGTGGCATCTGCCGTCGTCACATCTGCCCGGTTTAAGCCGATCAAAACAAGAACCAACACGACACAGCGAATCGACCATTTCATCTGATTCTCCTTTATAAGATTGCATTCACCACTGATCGTCGGTGCCCAGCGGTGATCCCGAAACCGTGGCAAAAGCCGATACGTATAAATTCTTTCAAGCGTTTACGAGCGCTCTTTTTACGCGATAACGGTTTAATTGTAAACAGCCGCGCGTCATTCGTATAAATACCGCCGCGCCAGTTCTCGAAGGTCATCGACCGATTGAAGCGTGAATCCGGGGCCATTCTGGATCTCGCGCGGCGCCGCGGCCACCTTTCCGAATACCGAAAGGCAGATGCGATCGATAAGGGCAAGCTTCTCTATGAGGTCGTGCTGCGGCAAGTGGGCGGCACGCTCACCGCGCATCATCAATGTTTCGATGTTGTCTCTCTTAAGTCTCTCTTCAAATCCGGCCGTTTGTTGGAGCTGATGCCGGCAGGCCTGTCTCCTTTGGGTCAACTCATGGAATACATCAGCATCAGCCGCGATGTCTTCCAGCACATCCAGCATGAAATCGAGGCCCGCGAAAAACTGTCCGTCCGAACCCGTCTTTTCGAAAAAGACGGACAGAAACTGCACTTTTTTTGCACCCAGGTGTTTGCGAAAGTTTCGCAGTTTGACTTTGACGGCCGTCCGATCTGATGGGGCAATGTGCGCCGCGATGGAATTCAGCAGTTCGGCATCGATCGGTTTGGTCAGATTCAGGCGCTGCAGAAAGGTTTTGATCGCGCCTCGGGGAAAGGCGATCGGAAGGGTGCCGCGACCGTCAGAAAAAAGAAGGGTCGTCCGCAAACATCGCCTTGACAGTTCGCCGGCCACGGTATCGACATCCTCGCAGCTGTAAATGATATCGCCCAGCGCTTCTTCGATCTTTTTCTGATCCGTTTCGTCAGGGAAGAAAATGAGTTCCAGCAGACCGTCCCGTTCCGGGTTGGCGTCATCGTCGATGACGCGCGCCAGTTCGATAACGGAGGGGCTGAAAAACAGCGCATCGATGTATCCGATGAGTCTTTCATCGGCTTCAAGCCCGTCCCGAAGCATTCGGCAGATCGTTTCCACCAGCAGGCGACAGTTTTCTTTCATGTGGATTTCATCAGAGATAGTGAGCCAGCTTCATCATCAATTGGTGCTTCTGCATTCCGCCCGGCAGGCTCTCCTTCAGTTCGCCATTGTCGAAAATGAACAGGTACGGCACGCTGAGGATATTGAAGCGGGCGGCAATCTGTTGATTGGTGTCGATATTGACCTTCCCGACACGGATCTTGCCTTTGGACTCTCTGGCAAAATCGTCGATAATGGGGGCGACGGCACCACAGGTCGGGCACCACGGGGCCCAGCAAAACAGAAGAACCGGCAGCGGTGACGCCATGACCGTTTTTTCAAAGTTGGTATCGGTCACCATGACCGGCTGGGCGATGAAGAGTTCAGCGGTGTCCAGCGCCGAACCGCATTTGCCGCATTTGGCCCCGGCATCTATTTTGTGGCCCGGAACCCGGTTGCGGGTTTTGCATTCGAGGCAGCGCACCGTATAGCTGACGGATGCATCCTCAGGGGCTGAGGCGGCCCCCACAAGGGCATGGCATTTACCGCACCGGGCATCAGCTGCGGATCTATCAGCCGGAATCTTGTTTCGCGTACCGCATGCCGCGCACCGCCGAATGATTGCCGTGGAATCGTTCATTGCTTGTCCTCGCACTGAAATTTAGACGACCTTAAGATATAATAACATAAGGCCTCTTGGCTACGAGTAAAGCGCGATCCCCTCTCCTGTATACGATCGCATCCCGTCACAAAGGGATATGGATACCCATTGCCATCACCCCGGCAGTTCGATATTTCAACGGGAGGTCAATGAGCGACCCAGAGCGTTGCGATCCAGCCAACCTCATTCGGTGACATCGGTCGCATCGGCATCCCCATATTTTTTAAGTTTCTTGTGCAGGGTTTTTCGAGTGATACCCAGTCGCCGTGCCGCCTCGCTTTTGTTACCCCCGGCCATCTCAAGGGTCTGGAGGATGGTGGCCCGTTCGACCGCCTCCAGCGATGCCGGAAACTTTTCCTCGGCAGCATGACCGGCCGGCGGCGGCAGCGGCTGTTCGCTTGACAGGCGCAGGTCTGCTGCGTCCAGAAGGTGACCGCGAGCCAACACAACCCCTCTTTCGACCGCGTTCATCAATTCTCTCACATTTCCCGGCCAGTCATGCTTCAACACCGCATCCAGCGCCTGGGGGGTGAACCCTTCGATCGCTTTGCTGTTTTTGGCGGCAAACACTTCCAGGAAATGCTGGGCCAACAAGGGGATGTCGTCCCTTCGGTTGCGCAGCGGCGGCAAGGTGAGTCCGACCACGTTCAGTCGGTAATAGAGATCCTCCCGAAATTCTCCTTGTCGGAGCAGGTCCTCCAGGTTTTTATTGGTGGCACAAATCACCCGGACATCCACCGGCAGGGGCACTTCGCCCCCGACCCGGATCACTTCCCGCTCTTGCAGAACCCGCAGCAGTTTGACCTGCATGGTCATCGACATTTCGCTGACCTCGTCCAGGAAAAGGCTGCCACCGTCGGCCTGAATGAAACAGCCCTCTTTTCTGCGATCGGCTCCGGTGAAGGCGCCTTTCTCATGACCAAAAAGTTCCGATTCGAGCAGGGTCTCGGTCAGCGCGGCACAGTTGATTTTGACGAAGGGACCCTCGTTTCGATGACTGTTGTAGTGGAGCGCGCCGGCAATCAATTCCTTGCCCGTTCCGGATTCTCCGGTAATCAGCACAGTGGCCTCGGATGGCGCAACCTGCGCCACGGATTCCAGCAGCCGGACCATGGATGGGCTGCTGCCGATGATATTGCGCCGGTTGAAGTGTTTTCCAAGGGTTTCCTTCAACATGCGGTTTTCGGCCTTCAGCTGAATGTGCTCGACGGCCCGACCGATGATCAACTTCAGCTTGTCGAAATCGAGCGGCTTGGTCAGGTAATCGTAAGCGCCTTTCTTCAGTGCCTCCACCGCGGTCTCAACCGATGAGAAGGCGGTCATGATGATGACCGGGATGGCCGGATTGTATGCTTTTATCGTCTCGAGCGCTTCGAGACCGGACACTTTCAGCATCCGTACGTCCATGAGAATCAAGTCGAAGTATCTCTCGCGTACGCTTTCGACGGCGGTTTGGCCATCGTCGGCTTCAAACACCGCGTATCCCCATTGGCTCAAAAGTGTCCGCAGCATGGTGCGGTGGGCCGCGTCGTCATCAACCACCAGGATAGGATTGCCTTCGCTCATTTGGCGTCTCTCTGTCCGGTAAGTGGAATTCGGACCGTGAATGTCGTCCCCTGCCCGGCAGTGCTCGTCACATCGATTCTTCCGCCGTGGGCATCGACGATATTGTGGGCGATCGCCAGGCCCAGGCCGGTTCCGGTTGATTTGGTCGTGTAGTAGGGGTCGAAAACTTGCGATAAATTCTGCGTGGGAATGCCGTGACCGGTGTCGGACACGCGAATGAGGATCCAGCGCCCCTCATCATCCCTGTCCGCCTCGACGGACAAGCGGCCGCCGGATTCCATGGCCTCCAGCGCATTGAGAAAAAGATTCAACAGGACCTGATTGATTCGGTCCGTGTCGAGAGCGGCGTCTCGCAGTCTCTGGGCGGTGCGGGCTTCGATATGTATATTCTTCTCGTGCGCCTGGGCCTCCACCAGTTTGAGGGCATCTGCGATCAGCTGCGGCATCGACACCTTTATCGGAATGATTTTGATCGGACGGGCAAAATCGAGCAGCTGGCCGATCACCCGGTTCAACCGGTCGACCTCCTGAATCATAATCCCGGCGATCTGCTGATCCTCGGGCCTGTCCGGGTGGCGCTCCTTGAAATAGGTGGCAAACCCCTTGATGGAGCTGAGGGGATTGCGAACTTCGTGAGCCACCCCGGCCGCCAGACGCCCCACGGAGGCCAGGCGCTGGTTACGAAGAATTTCTTTGCGAAGCGCGTGGACTTCCCGCAGATCCTTGAGCAACAGAACGAACCCGAGAAAATGTTTATTCCCATCATGCAGCGGGCTGGCGCTGAAAGACAGGGGAACCCGATCACCGCTGTCGAGGCGACAATCGATTTCCCTTTCGATCACATCGCCGGTCGGTAGCAGTTTGTCGATCTCGCCGGAGAGTTCATCGGGCAGCACATGGTCGGCGGCGCGTCCGATGACCACATCGGGGGCAAAACCGAGAATCGACTGGGCCACCTGATTGAAGGAAGCGATTCGACGCCGGTCATCGAGGGCAATCAGCCCGATGGGCATTTTTTCCACCAGGTTGTCCGAAAAGGCCTTAACTCGGGCCAGCGACGCCCGGGTGGTCCGGTAGCCCTGGGTCATGAAAAGCAGCAGTATGCCGGACACGCACACCAGCAGCAACACCACGGCCATCAGTATCGTGTGGCGCGAATCGACCTCGTGGGCAGCGAGGATAGCGGCATTGTCGAGCCCCACGAAAATGAACTGCGGCCCCGGAGAGTTCCGTTGCCCCATCGGAAATGCCGGAATCATCTGCGGCGCCGACCCTTTCCTGCCGGGCCTCCGGCCCCAGGGGGGTCCGCTGGAATCAAATCGACGGTATACCTCAAAAGCCTCACGCCCGTCACCGGCTTTGACCCGCCGCCATTGTACCGATGGTGTTTGGTATATCTGTTCGAAATCCAGGTCGCGACCATGCACCTGTCCGACTTGGTCAAGGTCGCTGTGGGCAAGGATGGTCCCGTGCGCATCGGTAACCATAAGATAAATGATGTCAGGTTGTTGGGCCGTCTCGGATAGCAGGTGTTGGATTTTGAACCCGCCCATCATATGGCCCATCATGCCGGTCCGGGCCCCGGCCTCGAAAGAACGAATCAGTGCTGCACCTTCCTCCACGAGCAGCCGGACGGTGTTTTCTTTCTGCCGGTTAATATTTTCAACGGTCAGGACGGTGAAGACCGGAATCAGTATGAGAACCGTTCCGATGAAGATCCAAACCGGTACACCGGTCCATAACCGGCTCATTTTTTGCGATAGCTGCATGGATAGTACACGAAGCAAGTCCGGTGCCAACCACAGGAAGCGTCTCGTCCGCACTTTGCTTGAAGATTCTTCATCAGGGCGTATAATTGGCCCGACACCATTACGTTACCTGTCAATGTTACGAACACGCGTCTCAAAATTTCAGGATAAAAATAGGGGCGATTGGAGATTTTGGCAACAGGATGGTGTAACTTTTTTACCCGGATTAAACGGGTTGACCGGCCGAAACTGGATATTTTTTACCCACTTCGATTCCATTGCCCGTTGTCTTACCCTTGTACGACATGAGCAGCGGCGACAGGGGCCAGACAGGCAGGTTATCGTCGTGCCCGTCTCCGAAAGGTTGCTGGCACTGTTGAGGGCCCAATTCACAATGTATTGACACGAAAGACCTACGCGAGGATATTTCTAACTGCCAGAAAGGTGAGGAGTGCCGATGTAACCAGACCGATGATGCCGAAGACGGTCGGCCGCCGGAAGACGAGGGCATCGACGTTCTCGAAGGGGCGATCCAACTTATCCCACAGCGGTTTGGTCGCAAACCAGGTGTCCACCCGCTTTTCGATCTGGCGCATTTGGTCGGGGCTGAACAATAAGATCGAGCCGATCAGCATGCCGATCACGCCGGCGATTTTAGCGATCAGTGCCATGGTGCTGAAAAGGATCTCATCGGTCGTGTTGAATTTTCCATCGGCGAAAAAAACTTTCAGAAACCCGTTGACATCGAGACGATAGAACAAAAAAACCAGAACAAACGCCGAGGTGACGATCAGGCAGACGCCGGATAAAATGTTGTGGCGGTAAATCAGGTTGCCGGTCGGAATGTCTCTATCGATGAATTGCGTGAATTTTGAATCAATGTCCACCGAGCGGTTTAAAATCGTAGCGGTATTTTTGAGCCTCTGCGGCACAAGCAGCAACATCACAGACAGGAGCACGCCGACAATACCGATGACCAATGTAAAAATTTCAATCGCTTGTAGAAAAATTTCGCTAAAAAACTTCTCCATCCGCCTAACTCCTGAATGTGGTCGATGTCCCTGAGCCTCGCTTATCGAGCGTGGTCGGGGAGATTTGCCCCAACGGCAATAAATGGGCCTTCAGCGTCAGCTATTATACAGGGGAACCCCCGCGGTCGCAAGATCTTTCCCCTTGCCGGCCGGCAGCCGCCTGGGGGTCTTAAATTTGGCGCACTCTTGGTTACCGAATTTCACTATTTCGGGTTCGATTCGAAAAAACGATAACGTCTTTCGATCCGATATCTCTGATGGCAGCGCTCGGTTTCTGTGCTTGACACTTCTCGTGCCGTTTCACTATAGAGTGTCCGTAAGCATTTGAGGATCGGCAGCACCTGCCTCCGCCACAGGCGGTTTGCCGCAGAAAAGCGTGCTTGAGTGCAACGAAATCCCACTCTGCAATCGAAGACGGCATAGGTTAAAATCGGCATAACTTTCAAAATCATACCGGCGAAAGGATGGGAATATGGATACCGGCCCCATGGAAACGTACTGGAGGATCCGACTTGAAACGCTGAAGAAGGCGCTGGAAGTGAATAATTTTGAAGCCTATCTGTGCCGCGATGCAGCCGAGGCAAAAGAGCTGGTTGTCGGAACCATACTGCCGTCGGTGAAACCAGCCAGCATATCCTGGGGCGGTTCGATGACCTTCGCTGCCTCCGGCCTCTATGAAGCACTAAAGGCCCGCCCGGACGTCGAGGTCCTGGACACGTTCGACAAAACGATCCCGGCAGATGAAATGCTGGAGCGCCGGCGTCGGTCTCTGCTGGTGGATCTCTTTATCAGCGGTACCAATGCCGTTACCGAATCCGGCCAACTCGTCAACCTCGATATGATCGGCAACCGGATCGGTGGCATTACGTTCGGCCCCAAACATGTGGTGATCCTGGTCGGTCGCAACAAAATCGTCTCCGATCTCGAAGAAGCCTTCTACCGCATTAAAAATTACGCGGCACCGGTCAATGTCATGAGATTGGGCAAGAATACTCCCTGCCGCAAGACCTCCGTCTGCGATGAATGCAGAAGCCCCGACCGAATCTGCAACACGTGGACCATCACCGAGAAATCATTTCCAAAAGGCCGCATCAAGGTGGTTTTGATCAACGCGGATCTGGGGTTCTAAACCGCTTATGTAACGACAGCGATCGTACCCGGTCAGCGAACACCCGTCGGTGGTCCGATGGACGTCGTCATCCGCCGCCTTTTTGCTTGACATGTGACCCGCCATTCCTTAATCATCTCTATTGAACGCTGTGAAGCGCGGGGTGGCCGCATGGAATGCGGCCTGAGATCATACCCTTCGAACCTGACCTGGATCATACCAGCGTAGGGAAACGACACCGCACATCGGTTCTCCGAACTGATTCTGCCTGCCGTTTCCCCGTGGGAAACGGCGCTGTCTTTTGGGACATCCCCCTCCCCTGGACCGCTCAACGAATACCGGTGCCGACGGTCGGCGCCCGGTATTTCTCGTTTCAATAATATTACGACAGGAGTCGCACCATGGAGAACTTACCGGCACAGGCAGCGCGGAATCTGACACAGATCCGGAATCGGAAGCCGCTGGTCCATAATATCACCAATTTTGTCGTCATGAATTACACGGCCAATGCACTGCTGGCCATGGGGGCCTCTCCGGTCATGGCCCATGCCATCAATGAAGTGGAGGAAATGGTCTCTTTTGCCGGAGCACTGGTATTGAACATCGGCACTCTGACCGACGACTGGGTCGAATCGATGCTCACCGCCGGAAAAAAAGCGACCGCACAGGGCACACCGATCATTCTCGATCCGGTCGGTTCCGGTGCAACCGGTTTGCGAACGGCATCGGCCAAAAAAATCCTGTCCCAGGTCGGCGTCAGCGTTCTCAGGGGAAACGCCTCTGAAATTCTTTCCCTGCGCCATGCCGACTCCCGGACAAAAGGCGTCGATTCGATCCACGGGGTGGAAGACGCCGCCCGGATTGCCGGCACCCTGGCCGTTGAACTCGCCACAACCCTCGCCATCACCGGACCTGTCGACCTGGTTACCGACGGCGAGCGGACGGTTCGGGTCTCCAACGGCCACCCGCTGATGGCCAGTGTCACGGGCACGGGCTGCACGGCAACCGCGGTGATCGGTGCGTTTTTGGCGGTCGACCCGGATCCGGTTGGCGCTGCCGCCACGGCCCTGGCCTATTTCGGTCTGGCCGGCGAGGTAGCGGCGGAGAGTGCCGACGCGCCGGGCAGCTTCATGATCAAACTGCTGGATGCCATCTACACCATCACACCGGAAGATTTACAGCGCCGCTGCCGATTCGAAAGCAGGTGATGATTAATAGCGCTGCACCCGGAGCAGACACGGTTCAGTAATAAATTCCAACACCGGAACCTTCAGCCATGAACCCGGAAAACATCGATTACAGCCTATACCTGGTGACAGACCGCGGCCTTTCCCGCGGCCGATCGACCCGCGACATCGTTGAGTCGGGCATCCGTGGCGGTGTCACCTGCGTGCAGCTCCGGGAGAAAACTGCCGCCACGCGAGAGTTCATCCGCGAAGCCCTGGGCATAAAGGACCTATTGGCGTCCCGCAAGATTCCCCTCATCATCAACGATCGGCTGGATGTGGCCCTGGCCGTAGGGGCCGCGGGTATCCACCTCGGGCAGAAAGACATGCCCCTGGAAATGGCCAGGACCATCGCGGGCAACCGAATGATCATCGGCATATCGGTCGAATCTGTGGATGATGCCGCGGCAGCGGAAAGGGGCGGAGCGGACTATCTCGGTGTCAGCCCTATCTTTGCCACCCCCACCAAGACCGACACGGCACCGGCGCTCGGATTGGGAGGCCTGGCGGAAATCCGACGGACCGTGACACTCCCGCTGGTCGCTATCGGCGGCTTGAGTTCGGACAACACCGGCGCAGTCATTCGCAGTGGTGCCGACGGCGTGGCGGTGGTCTCGGCCATTGTCGCCGCCGAGGATCCGGAACGGGCCGCCCGCCATCTAAAGCGTGTCATTGAAGAGGCCCGGGAAAAATGAGTTTGAAAAATATCGGCGAGTTCGGTTTTATCGAGCGTATCCGCCAGGGGTGCGTGATCCAACCCCGAGGGATCGTCAAGGCCATCGGCGACGACGCCGCCGCTTTTCGGACCGAGGCCGGCCACCTGACGCTGGTAACCACCGACCTATTGGTCGAGCGCGTTCACTTTCTGCGAGACGCCACCAGCGGGTACAATCTGGGACACAAGGTCCTGGCCGTCAACCTGAGCGATATAGCTGCCATGGGCGGCACAGCCGTCCACGCGTTTGTCAGCATCGCCATTCCCGAAGACTGCAGCCTCGACTACCTGGAGGATATCTACCGGGGAATGAAATCCCTGGCCGCCCAATACGATGTCAACATTCTCGGCGGCGATACCACCGGATCCACCCGCGATCTGATCATCAACCTCGCCGTGACCGGTACGGTCTTGGAAAAAGAAGCCCTATACCGGGATGCCGCAAGAGCGGGCGATGTGATTCTGTCAGACGGATTCCTCGGCGACAGCCGGGCCGGGCTTCATTTGCTCCTTAACCGGATCAAAGCGGACAAACCCTACCTCGAAACCCTTCTAAATGCCCATCTCCTGCCACGCCCGAGCCTGCATGAAGGCCGCTTTATAGCCCGTCGTCCTGGGGTTCATGCCGCCATGGATGTCAGCGACGGTCTCAGTTCCGACCTCGGACACATCCTGCGCGAAAGCAAGGTGGGTGCGCGCCTTTTCAGTGACCGGATACCGATCTCCCCTGCCCTGGAACAATTCTGCCGCCGGCATGGTTTCGATCCCGTCGAATACGCTCTGGCCGGAGGAGAAGATTACACCCTGCTCGCGACGGTCGACCCGACCGAAGCCGACGCACTCGTCCAGGATTTCAGCGCAGAATTCCACCGTCCGATTTACCGTATCGGCGATATAACCGACACGGGAATCTTCGAACTGGTCGACACCGGGGGCAACACCCGGACCATCGTTCCCACGGGGTGGGATCACTTCAAAAAGGAGCCCTGAAACATGTCAGCGGATAAGAAAGATCTGAAAACCCATCGCAATTACACGAGAGTGTTGTCCATTGCCGGTTCGGACAGCGGTGGGGGAGCCGGCATCCAGGCCGACCTCAAAACCTTTGCAGCCCTGGGTTGCTACGGAATGTCGGTCGTCACCGCTTTGACCGCCCAAAATACGACCGGGGTGACAGGTATCCACGCGGTTCCGCCCGCCTTTGCCGCCCAACAGATGGCCGCCGTCATCGGCGACATCGGCGTGGATGCCGTCAAGATCGGTATGCTCTATTCCGCCGAACTGATCGAATCGGTGGCCGACAGCCTGAAGGAGCACGATGTTAACACCATCGTCCTCGATCCGGTCATGGTCGCCCAGAGCGGCGACAAATTGTTGCAGAAGGAGGCTATCGAGGCACTTAAACGGTGCCTGGTTCCCATGGCAACGGTGATAACACCGAACCTGCCCGAGGCGGAAGTCCTGCTGGGGAGGGAAATTGACGGATTAGAGGGAATGCGGACGGCCGCAAAAGCCCTGGCGGAACTGGGCTGCCGCAGCGTGCTCGTCAAGGGCGGCCACTTGGAAACCCCGGAAAGTACAGACGTTCTTTATATCAGCGGCGAGGACCGCATCATGGTCTTGCCGGACCGGCGCGTGCCGACCCCCAACACTCATGGCACCGGTTGCACGCTATCTTCCGCCATCGCCGCCCACCTGGCCAAGGGCCTTGGCATCGAACCGTCCGTCAAGCAGGCTAAAGGCTATATCGCCGAGGCAATTCGAGCCGGGGCGGCCTATCGAATCGGACAGGGCAGCGGCCCGGTGCACCACTTCTATAATTTTTGGGAATAACAGAGCCGTTTCCACACCTTTGGATGCATGTGCACGTAAATTCTATAAGTATTTCTCAGGAGCGTTGATAGGGTTAACACCATATGTGGGGTCGCCTATTGAGCCCCCTAATTTAGTGTCCATCCATAAATGAGAATTGGACACACAATCGTGCCATCTGCTTTTCGCGGATGGGCACTAATTTAGGGGCTGAAGGCATACTCAGCAGCAGGCAGCCGCCTGCTTGCCCTTGATCCAGGTCTGAATGATATAAGCGGCACACCCGACTCCGGGGGTGACCCTGATCGCCTCAACCGGGCAATTGTTGGCACAGGCCCCGCACTCCATGCAGCCGTCAAAGTCCGCTATAAAAGCCTTGCGTCCCTCCATCGTCAGAACGCCCTGAGGACAGACGTCTGTGCACATGCCGCATCCCACGCAGGCATCACTGTCGAGGGTGAGGGTGACAACATTTGGAAGATATCTGAACGTTTTCATCACAATTCCTTTTCCGGCAAAAAATCCCGCCCGGTTATACACATGCTCTCCCCGCCGAAAGCGGGCGCGATGCTCACGCGAAAGCCGACGCCAACCATATGGCAGCGGCGGCAAGCACGGCTGTCCCCTGCCAGGGAATCGCCCGGCGCATTTCCTTTTCAACGCCCGAAGGAGAGGTAAAGGGCGTTGCGCCTGTGAAGTTCATGGCCAGATATGAACTGAAAACCCCCGTGCAGATAAACAGGGCCAGTAGTTCCCATCCGTTGGCGGTGTGCCATCGAGCTGCTGTCAGCATCAGCCCCAACGCTGTCCCGGTAAAGAGGCCTTTCAACGCAAAAGCCCGTGTCGGCAGCCAGGGCAGCAGAAGCGGCACGGCAATCGCGCCGCCGAGAATTCCGGTCGCGCAGGCCGCGGTCAGCATCAGCCCCCGGCGCCAGGCATCGTCGAAAGAAAATCCGCCCGGGCCGATTCCGGAAAGGATGAATCCGGCAAGTAGCACCCACAACAGGTGTTTGGAGATCGCGGCGAGCTCGACCGGGATCAGGACGAAGCGTTCCCACAGGGAAAAAGTCACCTGACGCATGCCGGAATCGGCATCACGGCCGACCGCCAGAAAACGATTGAGGTCTTTCGCTCTGACAGGCCCCCAAATGACCTCGAATCCGCAATCTTTTTTTACGCGACGGGCGGCGACACCGGTTGCAGCCAGTTGAGGCAGCACAAGCCGCCGGTGGCTGACAAGCCGGTCCAGTCCGGCATTTCTGACGCAGCGCACCACTTCGGCAGTGGAGAATGTCCCCTTGCCGGCGGCGCACCAGACATTGATTCCACGGGTGTCGAGCACCAGGATCCAGGCATCGACGGAAATCAGCTCTCGCCGCAGAATGTCGAAGGATAGCTTGTAGTTTGCCGTGACCAGAACCGGCGAGTCCTTTCCGGGGGTACCGATGCAATACAGGCCTGGAGCGATCCGGTAGATGTTGCGGCCGATGCCGCAGCGAACCTTGACGCCTGCAAGAATGTCGGTAACGTCGAGGACGGTTCTGACCCGTGGAACGTCACCCACCGGTGTCTTCTCGAAATCGGTCACAAAATGACACAGACGATATCCCGGTCGTTCGTAGAGACTGCTGGGTGGTCCGGCGGGCGGGCCGCAACAAACCGTTTCAACCGGGGGATCTCCGGTCGACTGTAACCGCTCCGAATCTGCACCTGCAGATGCGGACTGGGTTCAGCAGCTTTGGGAGAGCACTTGGATTTCGCTGCCGCTATCAGGGCAAGATTCTACCGAATCGACATTCTCGCGGGGGTTATCTTCCTGCATGCCTTCGATCACTCTCCCTTCAATTCTATCTTGCAAGGGCCACAGAACTGCCCGGCGGCGGCATTGCCTGGTGTCAGAGAAACGAAGACAGCGCACCGTCCGGTGACATCATACGACCACTCTATGGAAGATTCAAGGGCGGATTCGGAGCAAAACAGGCATGGGCCATAGGTCCCCGGAGCCAAGATATCACTTCTTTTTGGACTTGATCTCCAGGTCATCGCCGGAATACCCAAAGGCGGACAGGATGGAATGGGCGACCTTAACGGTGTCTTCTGGACTCAGGTGGGTTTCCACATAGATATTGGTGCCTTCGATATTGACCGGAAGCCTTAATTCATCGGGGTCTTCTCTAAAATAATATTTGTTGTCCACCGAATGCCATAACAGTCTCTCGATGTCCTGATCGTACTTCGAAATCAAAACTTCACACAGTTTGAGAAGGAATCCGTCCCAGGCGTCCACCTTGAAGGAGTCCGCCATGAAAGTAAACGCGGTGACAACATGCCCCTTATAGGTGTTCGGATGCGGAAAAGCCGCCTTTTTCGTCTCGCTTTTTTCTTCGACGCCTCGTGTTCGGCCGAGTTCAATTAAAAACTCGGTGACCATTTCCTTGTCGGGCCTGTAGCCGCAGAGCGTCTGGACGGTCTCGCTGAAAAGTTTGACCAGTGTTTCGTGGGGCTCGGCAATAATTCGGTTCCAGGCCTTCCCCATCGATTTTTTGATGAGTTTGCGCTGGCGTTTGGTCTGAATCGACTCGGCGATCTTGAGGGCTTTGCCCTTGACCACATTATCCTTTTCGAGCAGTTCGACGATTCGGGTCGCTGCTTCGCTGGGGGGCTGTTTCAGAAGATCGAGGGCACAGAATCTTTTCTGCTCGAAGGCGCCTTCACTGAAAGACAGGTAGAACCACCACGCAACCCCGTTGGTCAACACGGCCAGTTTTACGCCTTCATTCAGAGCCGAGCCGAGAAGATCTTTCTGGCAGGGTTTGAGATCACCACCGACTTTTTCCACACCGATAAAGACGGCATCGATTTTGTTTTGCCGCAACGCGAAATCGATCAAAGATGATTTTACGGAGTGATCCGGTTTGACTTCGTCGACGTTGAAAATATCCCATCCCAAAAGAGACAGTAGCCGGATCACGATGGCCTGTTTTGTGGAGGCCTTGTCAAAAGTGCTGAGTCGTTTGTTTGCCTTCAGTGTCTCGAAAAAAGCGACGATTTGTTTTTCCATGAAAGTATTTTAGTCAATTTTCCTTAAAAATTCAATCGGTTTTTAATAATGATGACCACTACGATGGCTATGCAACCACGGTCACAGTGAAGCGGCCACCGGCAACGCGAGAATGGCGCTTTATCCAGACGGGAGGACGCAAAACCGGTTGAATCGATAACGGACCTGCGCCAGAGGGGCCGCTGGCTACCCCAGGAGCCGGTAAAGGATAGCGGTAACAACGGCGTAGCCGAGGACGGCGATGGTAAGGCTGACGCATAATCCGGCCAGAAGTCTGTGGACCTGCCCTTCGCGCTTTTTTTCCTGATAACCCAGCAGGGCAGCCAGCGCCACACCGGCGATGCCGCCACCGACATGCCCCCAGTTATTGATGCCCGGTATCAGGAGGCCGAATATGAAAAGCCCGATCGCCCACGAACCGACCTGGCGGTAGATCGCCTGACCGTAGACGCCGCCGCGGCTCTTACCATAGAAAAGAATGGCCCCGATCAGGCTGCAAATCGCTGCCGATGCACCGATGGTATAGGCCACACCCGCCAGGTAAGACACGATAAAACCGGCCGTTCCGCCGACGGTGTAGATGATGAACATCCGGTAGGTGCCGAATTCGCGCACGGTTAACGCAGCGAGTTGCGTAAAAGCGGCCATGTTGAAAAAAATGTGCAGGATGCCGCCGTGCAGATAGTTGGCTGACAGCAGACTCCACCAACGCCCGAAGCGGTCGATGGGAATCGTGCCGGTCATACCCAGTAGAATCAGACTGCCGTTGTCGGGCGACAAGAATACCAGCGGGTTCATTGACAGCCCGATGCGGCTGGAACTGAGCAACAGGGAAAGGAGAAAGAAACCGACATTGACCGCCACCACACTGCGGATGAAGCGATCTGAATTTTTCAGACCAATGGCACTTGAAAAACGGTTCCAGAACGAAGCGGGTCTTTTGAGCGCGCAATATGGGCATCGGGATTCACTTCGACTGATAAGTTTCCCGCAGTTGGGGCACAGCATCGACTGTCGCTGATTGGTGTCCACTCGTTATCCTGATGTTGAAATATTTACGGCGTAACTTCAGGCGCGCGCAGTCACGCCGGAGGTCGACCCGCCGGGCCGGAGGCGCTTCAATACAAAAGGGTGGTCGCTGGACCACCCTCATCTGGAGGCTGAAACAATTAAATATCGAACGCTTGGACTATAATACCGAAAAAGACGCGGTCAAGCGCACCGGGCGCCCCTTCGCTTGACGCTCCGCCATGGTTCGGCAGCCAGCCGCGTTTTAGCGGATGAGCTCGCGGCGCTATTTGGGATGACACTCGATGCAGCCGGATGGACCAGTCGCCGGCAGCGCTTCATTCAGCACCTGGTAAGACTTTGCGACGGCCAGATTTTTGGTGCGGATCTCCTTGTGACACCCGATACAGGACTTGTGGAAGGCATATTTAAAGTATTTGATCGACACGTCGGAATAAGAAAGGTAACTTTCGGTTGTTTTCGGCGCACTGGTTTGATCATGGCAACCGCTGGTCATGCACCCTTGAATTTTCTCTTGACCCTCCCATGTGTGATGGCACTGCCGGCAGTCACTTGCGAAATGCCGGGCATGGGGAAATTCGACGGCGCTCTTTTGTGGGGTGACTCCTGCCGGTGGACTGAGCGTTATCACACCCATCGGGACGCACATGTCCTCTGCAGTGTCCTGACCGAAAACATTGAAACTCATTGCAATCATAATAACCATCACCGCGCACAACAACCCCATCGCTTTGGCCTGCATTGTCAATCTCCCTTTGGTTCGTGATCCTGCGCCAGTCAATCGTAATTGTGTTTTAAAGGTAATTGATACCCATCCGATTTGTGTGCTGTATGAATGCAATAGAATGTTAAAAAGATCAACCAAAAAATTGTCCTTAAAGTCATCAGGACCGTCCAACCAAACCCAATGGTCCACCTGCGGTGCTTTGGGTTTGACAGGCGAAGCCGTTTTTACTATCAATGGTTTTTCCGGCTGATTGATCGATGTTTGTGAAGTCAGCCCGTTTTCCAACATCCGCGCCCGGGCGTGCCGGTTAAACCCTCCTGAGTCAGAGACCAGTTTCGACCCGGAGCCGCTGCGACTCTGATGATCGTATTCCACCTGAGCGCCAACCGCCATTCTAAGCGCATCGAGGCCCGCATGACGATTGAGGCAAAAATTCCGGCGAAACCGTCTCAGACCGAAAAGCTGCTAAGCTTGGGGATTCTCTCGCTATTGGCCCTTATCGCCGCCGGCATCTTTACCGTTCAGTCCGATTATAATCCGGCTGTCGTCCAGTTGTTTTCAGAACCGGCGACAAGCAGCCAGTCCTCCCCCCCGACCTCAGCGACTCCGGCGGCAATAATTCCTCTACCCGCGGGGATTTCAGCATTGACGCCGCCTGAAACCTTTGAATCCCGAACGCTGTCGGACAAGATCAACGGCAAGGCAGAACTGTATTTATCTGCCGGTTTCAAACGGTTGCAAAGCCAACGCTTCGGTGATGATTCGGCCTCGGACCGCTGGTTCGAAATTTTGGTCTTTGACATGGCTACGCAAGAAAATGCCTTTGCCGTTTACAGCTCACAGCAGCGCGAGGATGGTGTTCCGGTCGATCTCGGGCCTTATGCCTACCGTACGGCCAATGCTTTTTTCTGGGTCCACGGCCCGTATTATCTGGAGTTGATTGCCGCGGAAGATTCAGAAGACGCCCGCAAAAGTATGCTGCGAATTGCGGAAAGTTTTAACCAAACAACCGCCGTTGATACCCAAACGGTCACGGAAACGGATCTTTTCCCACCTGACGGCCTCGATCGAAAAAGCATTACCCTGATCCCTGCCGATGCTTTCGGATTGGAAAAATTCGACCGGGTGCTGGTGGCCGATTACACGGTAGGGGGAACTCTGCTGAGCGCCTTTTTTTCGAATCGCGGCGCACCCCAGGCGGCCAAACAACAGGCCGAAGATTACCGGAAGTTCCTGATCGCATTCGGCGGCAAATCGGTCGAAACGCAGGGGCTTTACATCGTGGAAATCTTGGATGCTTATGAAATCATTTTCACCCATGGTCCATACATCGCCGGAATTCACGAAGCCACCGACCGGGACCGGGCCCTGGCGCTTGCCCGTTCTCTGCAGGCCAGCATAGAGGATGCCATTGGCAAACAGAAAAACACCCGCAAATAGTGTTAAGGGCGTCATGAAGCGACGGGACTTCTTGATCCGCAGCGCCAGGGCCGGATTCACCGTTTTCGCCGCCGGCGGGCTGGCCGGCCTGTTTTATGACCCACACGGACCTCAGCCGGGTAAACTTGAGACGTCCGCAAGCGTGCGCCTGGCTGATTTCTCCATCCCGGGTTTGCAGCCCCGGTTGGGCATCGCCAGGGGTGATGATCGCACCATATCAGTTAACAAAGCACTGAAGGCTGTCGGCGGCATCGAGTCATTTATCAAACCCGGTGACCGTGTGCTGCTCAAAGTCAACGCCGCCTTTGCTTCGCCACCGATGCTGTCTGCCACCACCCATCCGGAGTTGGTGGCGGAGGTGGTCCGACTCTGCCTGAAATCCGGCGCAGCGGCCGTCAGCGTTACCGACAATCCGATTAACGATCCGGCGAGCTGTTTTACGCTGACCGGCATCGCGCGGGCCGCGGAATCGGCCGGCGGCCGGATCATATTGCCGCGGGAAAAGTACTTTAGGCCGATCACGGTACCGGGTGCGCGCCTGATCCGAGACTGGCCGCTGCTGTTCGAACCCTTCAAAGCTGTCGACAAACTGATCGGCATGGCACCGGTCAAGGATCATCACCGCAGCGGGGCCTCCATGACAATGAAGAACTGGTACGGCCTGCTCGGCGGGCGACGCAATATTTTCCACCAGGACATCAACACCATCATTATGGAACTCGCCCTGATGGTCAAGCCGACCCTTGTTATCCTGGACGGCACCGTCTCGATGCTGACCAACGGTCCCACCGGTGGTTCTTTGTCGGATTTGAAGGCAACCGGCACCATGATCGTCAGTACAGACCAGGTGGCCGCGGACGCCTATGGCGCGGCGCTCCTCGGCAAATCACCCGCAGACCTGCCGTTCATCGCAATGGCGGCCAAAGCGGGTGCCGGCAGCGCCGATGTCACTGCCATCAATCCGGTTATCGTACCCGAAACCTGACAGCGCCAACACATACAAACCCCGGTTTACCAGGCGACCCGCAGGCCAGTTGATATGAAAATTCGCACGACCCGACGCATCTCCCAAGTCTTTTTCATTCTACTGTTTCTCTGGTTCTGCGCGGTCACAACCCTGGGAGACGCCTGGTGGCAGCTGCGCGGCTGGCCGGTGAACTGGTTTCTGGAGCTGGATCCCCTGGTGGGGCTGACCACCCTTCTGACCACCGGCACCCTCTACGCCGGCCTGTTGTGGGGAGTGGCGACGATCGCGCTGACCGTTCTGTTGGGTCGTTTTTTTTGCGGCTGGATTTGCCCCTTCGGCACCTTGCATCAGGCCGTGGGGTGGCTGGGGCGGCGGCGCAAACCGGCTGCTGAGCAGGCCCGGATGAACCGGCCCTCGCGCTGGCAGACCGTCAAATACTGGATTCTTACCTTCCTGCTCGCGGTGGCGGCGGCCGAACTGCTCAAATCACTTGGCGCACCGCTGCAGAGCGCCCCCTATTTCATGGGAACTCTGGCCGCCCTGGCCATCGCGGCCGCACTGGCTCAGACGATCGTCCCCCAACCGGCCAGACGCTGGCTGACGGCATTTGTGACGATTGCCGGCCTATGGACTGCAGCCGCTTTTTTCGCCGCGGATTCGCAATGGCTGTCGGCCTCACTGCAGATCGGGTTGCTTGATCCACTGCCGCTTCTACATCGCTCGATCAACCTGACCTTGTTGCCCCTGGTGGACGAATCTCCCATCGGCTTGACCGGAACCAACCGCCTGTACGATGGCGCCTGGTTGATCGGGTCGATTTTCTTGATCACCGTGTTGCTCAACCTGAGGATTCCCCGATTCTACTGCCGTTTCATCTGCCCCTTGGGAGCCCTGTTCGCCCTTGCCGCGCGGAACGCATT
This sequence comes from uncultured delta proteobacterium, assembly GCA_963825595.1. GTDB lineage: Bacteria > Desulfobacterota > Desulfobacteria > Desulfobacterales > SG8-13 > JARFQH01. Next base: position 25,894 of record CAWGUE010000026.1, read on the forward strand.
GTGGCGCATCGGCAAAAAAGAGGCCGATTGCATCGACTGCCTCGTATGTGAAAAAAACTGCGAGGGTGCCTGCGCGCCCGCCTCCACTGTCCGCATCCATGAATGCGTCCTGTGCATGAATTGCCGCCAGGAATGCCGGCATGGCCTGATCGCATACGGCACAGGCCGCTCGGCTGCCGGTGAAATCTCGTCCCCGGAAGTCAGCCGGCGGCAATTTGTGGTAGCGACCCTGTCGGGACTCGCAGCCGTGCCCCTGCTGCGCCTGAACGGGCAATTAGCAAGCAATTGGAACCCACAACTGGTAAGGCCGCCGGGTGCCCTGGTCGAATCGGAATTCCTGGCCCGCTGCATAAAGTGTGGCCAGTGCATGCGGATTTGCCCCACAAACGTCATTCATCCGGCCGGACTGGAGGGCGGACTGGAGGGCCTATGGACACCGGTACTGAATTTTCGAATCGGCACCAGCGGTTGCCAATACAAGTGTATCGCTTGCGGCAACATCTGTCCCACGGCTGCCATTCGCTCCATAACCCTGGACGAGCGCCTGGGGCAAAACCGCTATGAAGGGACCGGTCCGATCCGCATCGGTACAGCCTTCGTTGACAGGGGACGCTGCCTGCCCTGGGCCATGGACATTCCCTGCATCGTGTGCCAGGAGAACTGCCCGGTCAGTCCCAAGGCGATCGTCACTCGCGCGGTTTTTTCGACCGTGGCCACGGACGAACCCTTGATCGTCGCCGAGGCCGACATTCATACCGTTCGATTCCGGTCGGATGCCCTGGTTCCCGGACGGCTGGCAACCGGTGATTATTACTGCCGGGAAGAAAAAGCAGGCGGGTCGATGGCGCGCCGCATTGTCAGCAATCTGGCCGGCGAACTGACCCTGGCAGCCGAGCACCCTTGGGATGCCCCGCCGTCTGCCGGTAACCGGTTAGACATTCTTATCCGGCTCCAGCAACCTTACGTGCGGCCCGAACTGTGCATCGGCTGCGGCGTCTGCGAGCACGAATGCCCCGTACGGGGACGGCGGGCCATCAGGGTGACCGCGGAAAACGAAAGCCGCCATCCCGAGCACGCGATGATCTTGGAGGCTTAAACAGTGGCCACCCATAAACGCCCCTTAGGTTCTGATTCCCAATATCCCTTTGTCCCGCGCCGAGCATCGGCGAGATGAACGGAAAAAAGCGCGCGGAACTGTTTGAGTCCGCCGCATGCGGGCGAGTTTTCGCGGGCTCCTGCGCATCGACGACGCGCCGCAACGGTGCAACTTTTCCGAGTCCTCCACCAGAGGTGGAGGGCTTAGATCGATACTAAAACATCCAAGAAAGGACGGATATCATGTCTTCAAAAAATCACGACCACCTGACCCGCAGATCGTTTCTCAAGGCTGCCGGTACCGTCGGCCTGGGATCGCTTGTGGCCAACTATGGAGAAAGCGCGGCGGCCTCTACGAACCCGGTGACTTCGTCGGAGACCCTACCCAGACGCTCTTTCGGTAAAACCGGTGAGATGGTGCCGATTCTCTCACTGGGCGGTATGTTTGACATCCCCAACAACCAGCTGTTGCTCAAACAGGCCGTCAAGTGGGGTGTCACCCACTGGGACACGGCCAACTCTTACGGTGGAGGGCGCAGTGAAAAAGGGATCGGAAAATTTTTTGCACGCTATCCGGAAGATCGCAAAAAGATCTTTCTGGTCACCAAATCCGGTGCCTGGACTGTCAACGGCATGACGGAACATCTGGAAAAATCACTTGAAAGAATGCAGACCGACTATGTCGATCTATTTTTCGTCCACGGTATCAGCAGCATTCGGGAAATGGATAACGACGTTAAAAATTGGGCTGAAAAGGCCAAGTCCGCGGGTAAAATCCGCTATTTCGGCTTCAGCACCCACAGCAACATGGAGGAATGCCTGCTGGATGCGGCCAAGCTCGGCTGGATCGACGGCATCATGATGACTTACAATTACCGTTTGATGCATTCAGACAGGATGACGGCTGCCGTAGAGGCTTGCACCCGGGCCGGCATCGGCCTGACCGCCATGAAAACCCAGGGCGGTGGACCGATAAAGACTGAAACCGAAACGGAGATGAAGCTGGCCGGCCGGTTCCTGGAGAAGGGATATACAGACGGACAGGCCAAGCTCAAGGCGGTCTGGGAAAACCCGCTCATCGCCACCATCTGTTCCCAGATGCCGAACCTGACACTGCTGATGAGCAACGTGGCCGCGGCAGTGAACAAAACCCGCATCAGCGCCCGCGACAAAAAAATGCTGCAGCAATATGCCCTTGAAACACAGTCGCATTACTGTGCCGGCTGCACCGGTATCTGCGAACCGGCGGTGGCCCATAAGGTGCCCATCGGTGACGTCATGCGCTGCCTGATGTACAGTCGCAGCTATGCGGATTTCAAACAGGCGCAAGATGTGTTCCGAGAGATACCGGCCGCAGCGCGCGAGCGGTTGACCAAGCTCGATTACTCGGCGGCAGAGCGCCGTTGCCCCCGCAAGCTTTCCATCGGTCGTCTCATGCAGCAGGCGGCCCGGGACCTGGGATAGCTGAACCGTTCGCCCACTTTCGACCTGGCAAGTAGGAAACCGTTTGAGAGGAACGGTTTCAAATAGGAGAATGACATGTCAGTGAAAATGGTCTACATGACGGCCGGCAGCCGTGAAGAAGCCCGTAAGATCGGCCGGTCGCTGATCGACGCCCGGCTGGCGGCCTGTGTCAACATCATCGACAAGATGAGTTCCATCTTCAGGTGGGAGGGCGCCATCGAGGAAGCCGAGGAAGTCGTTATGATTGCCAAGACAACGGATACCCGCCTGCCGGCGCTGATGGCGCATGTGACGGCAAAACACAGTTACGAGTGCCCCTGCATCGTGAGCCTGCCGGTGGAAAACGGTCATCAGCCGTTTCTGGACTGGATCGCGACCGAGGTGGACGACTCTCAATAACCCTGTGCGGATCTCGACGTTTGTCGGCCACCCGATCACTGACAATACACGACGTCGCATAGAGGTGGCACCTTAAGAATGAACGCCGACCAACAGAATGATTTGCCGGAGGACACCTCTGGTCCGATCGCAACAGGCCCGGCTGCCACTGCCGACGATCCAGGGCCACCCAGCCAAAAGGATCGATCCGTCGGCAAGGTGCTCATCGGGGCAGAACTCGACAAGGTTCTGACGATTCTGACTGTAGCGGCGATTCTGGCAGTGGTCATTACCCGTGCCCGCAGAATACTTGTTCGGGCCGTCGCTCAAAGCACTGCCGCCAGTGACCTTTCACGTTTTTTCGCCCCAGAGATCGCCCGGCAGATCACTGCGGCTGAAGAAGAGATTCGGGCCGGTAAGGGACAGGTGCGACATGCGGCCATTTTAAACACCGATATCCGTAGTTTTACGCGCATGGCGACCACGATCGAACCGGATGAACTCATGGTCATTCTCGCTGAATAATTGATGATTTAGAGCTTTCATTTTGTGCACCGCTGTGCTTTGATGCCCGCCGCAGCCGTCAAAGACCTGTTCCAATCTTTGAATCGGACTGGCTTTACTCCGTGAAATAAATGCTTATTATGGACCTGTTTCGAGCGCAACCCACAAAGGAGGCACGTTCATGTACAACAAAGTCGTGATGGACCATTTCAGAAACCCCCGGAACGTCGGAGTTATTGAAGATGCAGACGGTATCGGCGAGGTCGGCAATCCCCTGTGCGGCGACATGATGACAATCTACCTGAAGATCGAGAACGAGAACATCGGTGACATCAAATTTCAAACCTTCGGGTGCGGATCGGCCATTGCCGTCTCGAGCATGCTCACCGAAATCGCCAAGGGCAAGAGTTTGGATGAAGCCAAAAAAATCACCAACAAAGACGTGGCCAAGGCCCTCGAGGGTCTGCCGAAGAATAAGCTCCACTGTTCCAATCTTGGCGCGGACGCGCTGCAGATGGCAATCAAGGACTACGAAGACCGCAAAGTCGGAAAAAAGCGCCCGGAGTTGATCCGGATCGACAAGCACGAGCACTCGCACGGCGAACAGTGCTACTGCCCCTACTGCGACATCGAACTGGAAGGCGGCACGACTTTTTGCGACGCCTGCCAGAGCAGCTTAGAAGAAGAACATTAAATCGACCGGAGAATGAGGAGCGATGAAAATCATCAACCTGGATCACATATCTTCCAAGCCGCTGCTTCCGGAAGTCAAAGCGGCCATGGTGGAGGCCATCAACAAAGACTATCACAATCCCTCCAGTCAGCATAAAAGCGGAGAGGTGGCCGCCGAAGCCCTTGATCAAGCCCGGGAATCGGTTGCCGGCCTGATCAATGCGGCCCTACCCAAGGAAGTCGTATTCAATTCCGGCGGCACCGAGTCGGTCAATCATGCCATCAAGGGCGTGGCCATGGCCAATGCCGAAAAAGGCAAACATATCGTCACCTCGAACATCGAGCACACAGCCGTTATCAGGAGTCTTCGACGGCTCAAGTCGATGGGGTACAAGGTGACCTCGGTCTCCGTAGACGAGAAGGGGCGCGTCAACCCCCGGGAAGTGGCTGAGGCTATCACCGACGAAACCATCCTGGTCTCGATCATGCACAGCAACAACGAAACCGGGACCATTCAACCCATCGAGGAAATCGGCGCCATTACACGCGAAAAGAAAGTGATCTTTCACACCGATGCCGTCGATTCCGTCGGCGTGGTACCGATTGACGTCCAGGAAATGGGTGTCGATCTGCTCAGTTTTGCTGCCAACAACTTTTACGGCCCCACCGGCGTCGGTGGGCTCTACATTCGTCGCGGCACGCGCATTTTCCCCCTCATCGACGGCGGTGTTCAGGAAGGCAACAAACGCGCCGGGACCGAAAACCTGCTCGGCATCATCGGCACGGGTGTCGCCGCCGACATCACCCGCCGCAACCTGGACAAATGGTACCGCCATTACAAGGCGCTCACAACCAAACTGCTCAATGACCTGCCCGAATACATAGACGATTACATCATCAACACCCACCCCGAACACAGCCTTCCCAACATGGTGTCGATGTCGGTGCAGTACATCGAGGGTGAAAGTGTCATGCTGATGCTCGATGACGACAACATCGCGGTGTCCACGCGATCGGCCTGTGCCACCGGTTCCCTGCGGGCATCACATGTGCTGATTTCCCTTGGACTCAGCCATGCGGACGCCCAGGGAACACTGGTGTTGTCTTTCGGCAAAGACAACACCGTCGAGGATGTCACGGCCTTTCTGGTCGCGCTGAAAAACGTGGTCACGACGCTGAGAAATATCTCACCGCTCTACCAGAAGGTTGCTCAAGGATAACGGACCCCGCCGCCCCTTTTGAGCCCGGCGGGGCGGTGGCCGCTATTCAGGGCCGGTGTTTAAAATGTGCGCGGGCGCCCCACGGCGGCAGAAACGTCCTACGATTGAAGCCACCGCCGCTCATTCGAGGAGGAAACGGCGGGGATTCGATGGACGTCATTGGGGCCGGAAAGGATCTCTGCTGACATCATGCTGATCGCAGACAACCTCCACGCCTTTATCTGGAAGTCCAACACGGTAAACAATTGCAACGCCTATCTGCTCGATGGGCCGACACCGATCCTGGTCGATCCCGGCCATGCCCACCTGTTCGATCACGTCCGTCTTTCCATGGAAAAAGTGAATCTGGCGCTCGACGATCTGGGAATGATGCTTTGCACCCATGCGCATCCCGACCACATCGAGGCGGTCGAAAAGCATAAACCCTCCACCGCCCTTTTCGCCCTCCACCAGGCGGACTGGCAACTGGTGCTTTCCATGGAACCCCAACTGCTGGCCATGGGCCTGCACCTTGAAGGGGTTACCCCTGATTTCTTCGTCACCGAAGGAACGCTCGACATCGCGGGCACAGAGTTGCACGTGTTTCACACCCCCGGCCATTCGCCCGGTTCGGTCTGCTATTACTGGCCGCGGCACAAGGCGCTCATTACCGGTGACCTGATCTTCAAGGAAGGTCTCGGGCGCACGGACCTGCCCGGCGGCAGCAGCGCGCAGTTGAAAACGAGTATCTTGCGGATGGCGGAACTCGACCTTGAATGGATACTACCCGGTCATGGTGAGATCATAAGGGGTGCGGCTGATGTCCGCCGCAATTTTGAACAGCTGGAATCGTTCTACTTCGCGTATATTTAAATTGAATTCACCGCCGCCCGGAATCGGCGCAAATTTTCGCGATTAATCTGATTGTTTCAGACGGTCCAGCATTTCCTGGAAACAGGTCCGAATCCCATCCCATTCTGACACCCATTGAGGATCGGCCTCGAGGTTAGGCACTACGGCAGATCCCTTGATGTTGCGCGTTTGGGCCAATGCGTCCTTCAAATCGCTGCGCCGCTGTTTTTCGGCCGCATTCAGCGCCAATCGATATTCTTCCAGGACCGCATCCAGGCCGGAACAGTCAAATCCGAATAGTTCTTTCGCGACCGCCAACCAGAGGGCGTTGTCCTGATCCAGGCCGATACGGTCGAAAATTTCGGTTCGCATCCACGCTGCGTCCAAACCGGTGGTTTTCTGCATCTGTTGAATTTGATCTTTCAGCTGCTCGAGGGACAGCAGGCCGTCAAGGTGTCTTTGCAACAGCCCCTTGAATAACTTTTGCTCCTGGAGACGACTTTGCTGTTGTTTTTCTTCCGCGCTGAGCGTCAGGTGCCTGGTTTTTTCCATGACCAGGTCGAGTGTGCTCTTTATCTCTCCCATGTCTCGACGTCCTTGGCTGTGCGTCCTTCAGCAACCGGTGTCCGGTGAAGATTTTTTCCGTTTCATAACGATATACCGGATGGCATCGTTTCTTTCCGCTCGAATGGAACGACAAGGATTGCACTTGAAACGGTTAGCGGGGAAATACTAGGTGCTTCCCATGCAGATGGTTTTGATGATCGGTTCGAACTCGGGGCGAATGTCGACAAGCGCCTGTAGTCTTTGCTTGTCGAAAATGGTTTCCAATGTCGGTGGCGAAAGCTTGATATCGACTTCCTTGGCAACCGTTTCGACCGTCACCGAAAGGGCATAAAGGGTCAATTTTTCGAACATGTCATTTTCCTGAATCTCGAGGCTGTCCCCATTCAAGTGGCGCAAAATTTCCGAGACGCAGGCCGAGAGAATCGGGTCGGCGGTAAAGTTGGCTTGGCGGCAATTGCCCCCTTCGAAATTCGCATCCAGAAAATCATCGACCATTTTCTGGATGCGTGTCAGCCATTCAACGTTGAGATTCTGGGGCAAAACCGCCTGGGGGCCTTTTGACAAGACTTCATTGCTGAATTTTGACAATAGCATGCGCAAATTCCTGTGATTGATTGGTACCGAAATTTCGGCCGTTCAGTGCTTCCCGCCTACTTTGAGGGAAATATCAATTGGTCCAGAATCAAACCGTGAAATCGGTCACCGCTCTCAGAGGCGAAGAGCCATCCGAGATGAACCAAACATGCACTGCAGACGGCAACTTTCCAACGATAGCCTTTAAACCAAGTGAATTCTCCGGTGGCCGGGCCGGTGGTGCCGCATCCGTCGGCCGTTCGAAAACAACCGATGTCATATACGATCCCGTGGGGGTTCGCGAAAGTATGGTGATAGGCGCCTTCCTTTTCGGTCTGCTCGTCCGGATGCGTGACGGCGTGACCGCAGCGGCGACAAAGAATCAGTTTTTCTTCCTTCTCCTTTGTCTCGTGTCCAACCGCCTCTTGCGGACGGCCGCCCGGTTTTCCACGGGCCGGCTTGTCCCCCGGCAGGCGAAACCAATATAGAAGCCCGCTGTCGGCCGTATTCATGACCGTTGCATTCCATTGAGTGCACGACCGCTTGGCCGGCCGGCACCCGACCGCAATCGCTTTACATGCGATTCAGCATCGTTATATTCAGAGCGAATTGTCCTGAGAATCTAGAAGCCATCTCGAAAAAGTCTTTTCGCCCGATCCGCCAAAGGCGGATAAATCTCGGTGTTGAGCCCTCGTCTTTGGCAGGGGCGCAGGTCCCTTCCCGCGCCTCTGCGGACATACGTGAGTATGCGTGCGGGTTGGGACCCATAAAGAAGAATCGATCAGGCGGGGAATCCCGCACAGCGGGGATCCTCGGTCTCGCCTTGATCTGGACTGAAAATCATCATTTTGAGATCGCTTCTCATCAATCATTGTCGAAAAATAAAACAAAGGTAGCCCGCATGAAAAAAAATTTCAACTGGGTGATACTGGTCCTGCTGCTGCTCTTGAGTCAGACAGCCTTGGCTCAATCCAGCGCTATCGACGGGCGCTTCGAAGAGATTATTGGTCGTCTTTATTTAAACCACAGAAGCCTGTCGGTCGTCTATACCAATCTGCACGACGCTGCACTCGATGCCGTCAACGGAACCGACCAGCAGCTCAGCACCATTCAAAAGTCCTACCTCTTTGTCAGTGAGGCCAACTTCGTGTGCTTCTACCAGTGGGAGCTGCTTTCTATCACGGGATACATAAAGGACAGCCATCGCTCCGACTATTTTACACTGCGGGTTAAGGATCTGGAGCGGGCCGCCTTCGAGTCACGCGACCGGGTTGTTTCCCTGAAACTCTATTCCGCCCAAATCGAGAACCCGGAACCCCGCGAGCTGCTCGATGAGGCCGTCGGCCTCATCGAGGCCAACATCGACATGTTTGAAGAATTAGCGGACCTGCTCAAACCCCTGGCAAACCCGCCCAATCCTTTTAATCGCAGCCTGCGCGACTCCTGACCCGGACGAGCGTATCGGCAGCTTATCCGCGCTGATGGAACCCTCGAGCAACAGGCTGATCATGGGCCGGGAATACGGTGGAAATGACTCGTCGCCGATCATGGTAATGTCACCTGCGGGGTCGAATTGGCGGATGGTCTCGGCAGCGGTAACACCGGCAACGCCGTTTCCAAGTATGAGGTATTTCATCTTGGCCTCCAGTTGACATGCATGTGTTAGCCCACGGGCGCATGGGGCGGAAGGGGGTTCCGGACAACAGTTGGTCAGGGCGGGATTCCGCCGGGTCAGATCCGGATGCGGATATAAAGATTCCAGGAGAAAAATTTGAGCTGCATTTGCCCTCCTGAAGCGTTCACAGAACCATTCGGTTGATTGGAGAACATGGCGCAGATGGAAGAATCAATATCGGCTCGCGCTGCGGATGTCAAGCGCGATTGGGGAAGGATGGCGCAAGGAAAGCGACCGCAAAATGTATCCAACCCGATCATTGGCCAAGGGTCTCAACCATGCGGCATGCTGCTGCATTCAAACAGTCACTGGACAGCTAGAACGATTTTGCCGAAATGGCGACTGGCTTCCATCTCCCGGTGAGCGTCGGCTGCCGCCTCGAGAGGGTAGACCCGGTGCACCAGAGGTTCGATCCTCCGTTCTATGATGTGCGGCATGACCCGCTCCCTGAAGGCCGCCGTGATCCGGGCCTTTTCAGCAACACTGCGGGCGCGGATGACCGAGCCGATGACCCGCTGACGTTTGACCATCAAGTGGGCCAGGTTGATCGAGGCCGTGGCGCCGCTGGTCACCCCGATGATCACCAGTCGCCCGCCCACGGCCAGAGCCTTCAAGTTGGGCGCCAGGTAATCGGCGCCGATATGGTCCAGGATCAGGTCTGCGCCGCGGTTTGCGGTGAACGACCGCACCTCGGCTGCAAAATCCTGTGAGCGATAGTCGACCACCCGATCCGTCCCCAGGGCCGCAACCCGGTCGATTTTTCCGGAAGAGGCCGTCACGATGAGGGTCGCGTCCGGGGTCAGGGTTCGGCAAAGCTGAATCGCCGCCGTGTTGACGCCGCCGCCGCCCCCGTGCAGGAGGGCGGTTTCACCGGGCTGGAGGTCACCGATCAGATAAATATTCAAAAATGCCGTGATGTAGGTTTCGCTGATGCAAGCGGCTTGGGTGTAATCCATTTCCTCCGGTATGGGAATCAGATGGCCGGCATATACCAGGGCATATTCGGCATAACCGCCGCCGGCCACGAGGCCCATAACCCGGTCTCCCGGTTTCCAATCGCCCACTCCGGGTCCGAGAGCGTCAACGACACCGGCCACCTCCAGACCGAGAATCGGCGATTCGCCCTTGGGCGGCGGGTAGTTCCCCTGGCGTTGAATGATGTCGGCCCGGTTCAACGATGTCGCCATCACCCGGACCCTCACCTGATTCGGGCCCGGTACAGGCATGTCGGTCTCTCTGACCTGCATCATTTCCGGCCCGCCGAAAGCGTTTAAAAGGACGGCTCTCATTCGATTTCTTCTCCTTGGTTACGGCTATTTTTTTGAATCTCACGGCTTGCGGGGCGTATTCGGCCGATGATTTCAGCGGCCCATCACTTCCGGCCCGCATGTCCGATTTTGATACCGCGGAAGGTGTAAAAACTGTGTCGGTCGACGTCTTCTGTTTCGCAGGCGGACAGCTGGCGGAATGTTCGATACTTAGACAACTTTTCTCCCGGGGAAGATCACGGAATCCGAGTTAAAGAGGCGGTGCGCATGCGGTTTCGGTTGGCTGAAAAACCGGAATCGGGACCTCGCAACCCATCCGGCATGCCGTTATAGGTTACTCGGCTCAGCGGTTGAAAAGGATCATACCGCCGCAGATGAACACCATGCCGAAGATGTGAAAAATCTTCAGGGATTCGCCGAGCCACGCAATGGCCAGAATTGACGCGAACACGGGGATCAGATTGATGAATAACCCCGCCCGGTTGGCACCGATCACGGCCACGCCGTGATTCCAGCACATGTAAGCGATAATCGACGGAAATGCCGCCACGTATAGGATGCTCGAAACGATATGGATATTGAGCGCCATGGGCGCGCTGTCGGTGGTCTCCCAGAGGTACAAGGGCAGCAGACCAAGCGTCCCGACACCGAAGGTATAAATGAGAAAACTCATCGGGTGAATCCGTGGTCGCCACCGCAGGAAAGCCGAGTAAAGGGCATAGATGACAACCGCCACCATCATCAGGATATCGCCTTCGGCGAAATTCAGATTGAAAAATGTGGCAAAGTCACCCCGCAGAACCACCAGACCGGCACCGAAAACACACATGGCGACACCGAACAATTGGCGTTTGGTGACCGTCTCTTTGAAGGCGATCAGGGAAATCAATATGATCACGGCCGGCATCGCGGTTTGAATCAGCGCCCCGTTGATGGCCGTTGTGGTATGCACTGCCGCGTATAGCAGCGTGTTAAAGCAGGTAACCCCCGACAGAGACAAAAACAGGACGATCTTCCAGTGCCTGACGACCACGCGCCAGTCCACTACCGCATACCGCCACGCAAACGGAAGCAGAATAGAAAAGGCGACCGTCCAGCGCCAGAAAGCGAGACTGACGGGTGCAATCATGTCGATCACCCCGCGCGCCAGAACAATATTGCCGGCCCAGCACAGTGGTGCGACCGCCAGAATCAGGTACGGCAGGGCACTGGTAACAGAGCCTGGTTCACTTTTTGCGTCGGGTGAAATCATTAAGTTTACTCTAAGTCATTATTTAATCGAGCGTTTCAATTTCTGTAAGTCGAATATCTCGTGGTTTTCAAAAAACGTGCCGTTGTTCGAACGGTTTTTAAAAAGCCACTTATACCGCACTTCCTTGTTTCAGAATTTATTTTTTTAATGCGGTAACCGATTCATCAACATCCGAGCCGGCATTATTGTAGGGTATTTTCAACCGGCCTATCGGGGTCGGGTTCGATGCCGGCCATCAGGGGTCCGATGCGCGCGATTTCCTCTGAGTCATCACTGTCGATGACATCCATTATGCGGCCCCCGAAAAGAACCGCAATGCGATCCGACAGGGCCAGCGCCTCGTTCAGGTCACCGGTAACGAGCAATACGCCGGCCCGCTCCCGCGCTTTGAGCAGCACCTGCCAGATGTCTTCGGTGGCGCCGATGTCGAGCCCCTGGGTCGGCTGTTCGGCCACGATCAGGCGGGGTCGGCGGTAGAATTCCCTCGCCAGCACCATTTTTTGAAGATTGCCGCCTGAAAGATGCCGGGCCAGCGCCAGGGGCTCGGGCGGCTGGACATCGAATTCGGCGATCAACTCCCGGGTTTTTCTATGGGCTTTGCGGAGCTGCAGCCAGGGACCCCGTGAAAATCCCTGGCGGGTGGTGAGCAGGAAATTCTCCACCAGGTTCATATCGAGGCAGGTGGCCAGACCACGTCGGTCCTCGGGAATATAGATCAGATTGCCGTCCCAGCTGTGCCGGGCATAGAACTGTTCCCAGGATCGCCCGAGAATGTTGACCGTGCCGTTCGCCGGCCGCAGCAGCCCGCAAACGGTTTCCACCAGGGGCTTCTGACCGTTGCCGGCCACGCCGACCACTGCCAGGATCTCCCCCTGCCGCACCTGAAGATCGATATCATCGAGACCGTTGCCGCTCAACCCGCTGATCCGCAAAACCATCTGGCGCGCCTCGATCGGCTGTTTTTTTACCTGCAGCACAACTTCCCGGCCGACCATCCTCATCGCCAGATCCGCCTTCGAACCCACCTCTCCCGCCGCCATTTCCGCCACCACCGCGCCTTTGCGCAGGATGGCAATGTCGTCGGCCAGGGCCATGACTTCGTCGAGTTTGTGACTGATGAAAACGATGGCCTTGCTCCTGGGTTGCCATCTGCCGCAGGGCATCAAACAACTGCTCGATTTCAGGAGGCGTGAGCACGGCGGTGGGTTCGTCAAAAATCAGCACGCGGCTCTGGCGGTATAGCAGCTTCAATATCTCCACCCGCTGCCGTTCCCCCATGGACAGTTCGGAAACACGGGCCGATGGATCGATCCCCAAACTGTAACGCCGCGACAGGTCCGTTACCTGCTGCCGCATCTTACTGGGAGACAACCAGATGCCTTCCGATTGTCCCAGAAACACGTTTTCCGCAACGGTCATGGCTTCCACCAACATAAAGTGCTGGTACACCATTCCGATCCCGGCGCTGTGGGCCGCCTGGGTGGTGTGATTCGATGTTTCGGTCCCGTCAATCAGGATGCGTCCGCTGTCGGGTTGCAGCCGGCCGGACAAAATACTCATCAGGGTGCTTTTCCCGGCACCGTTTTCTCCCAGGAGCGCCTTGATCCGCCCGACGTGGATATCGAGGGTGATTTCCCGGTTGGCCTTGACCGGTCCGAAGGCCTTGCTGATATGTTCCAGCCTGATTATCGGGGGGAGCCTATGACCCATGTCGATGCTCACTTCCTGTCCACGAGCGGCTGAATGAACTGAGATTCGGCGTCCCAGGGAAAAAGGATCCAGGTGTCCTGGCTGACTTCGGTAATGAACGTGTCCACCAGAGGCCTGCCCTTGGGTTTAGCGTATACGGTGGCAAAGTGGGCTTTGGGCAGCATATCGCGCACGGTCCGGGCCGTTTTGCCGGTATCGACCAGGTCGTCGATCAGCAACCAGCCGTCCCCGTCCATATCGAGGGCCTTCAGGACTTCCACTTCACCTTGGTGGTCCTGCCAGTCGTAACTGTTGACACACACCGTATCGACCAGGCGGATATCCAGTTCGCGGGCAATGATCGCGGCCGGCACCATACCGCCTCGGGTAATGGCGATGATACCCGTGAAATAATTATGCCCCAGCAACCGCCAGGCCAGGGCTCGGGAATCCCGGTGAAGCTGCTCCCAGGATACGGGAAACGTCCGCTTGTAGTCTTTTTTGCTGTCGATCATAAGCTTACTCCCAAGTGATAGGTGGGGCGGGCCGAGTTTTTGATTATCGTAGAACGGGCCGGCGAGCCTTAAAACGATATCTCGGTGCCCCGGGGTAAATATGAAATTCTCATGGAACAAATTGAACCATCGGAACGCATTTCTAAAAACCGACACAAGCCTCCAAGCACATGCAACCTTTTCGGGCTAGTCGGCCGGCTCGATATTGATCCCCAGTGCAGCGGGGGCTTCGTCGCCCCGTCCTTTCCAGGACGAAAAGACCAGCACAGCGATGGTCAGGGCATAGGGCAGCATCAGCAGCAGCGATGAGGGCAGGTGCGTTCCGCTGGCCTGTAGCCGAAACTGAAAGGCCATCACCCCGCCGAAAAGATAGGCACCCAGCATTGCCCGCCAGGGCTGCCAGAAAGAAAATATCACCAGGGCCACCGCTATCCAGCCGCGACCTGAAGTCAGGCCGTTGGTCCACAGGTGAGTGTAGGCCAGTGACAGATAGGCTCCGCCGAAACCCATCAACCACCCCCCGGCCAGAACACCGATCCAGCGATAACCTCTGACGGGAAGACCGGCCGCCTGCGCCGCCTCGGGGTGTTCACCGACCGACCGCAGCCCGAGGCCCCAGCGGGTATAGCGCAAATAAAGCCACAGTATGGGGGGGACAAGGTAGGACGTGTAGACCAGGGGATCGTGATGAAAAAAAATCGGTCCCAACAGGGGAATCTTGGAGAGAAAGGGCAAGGCAACGGCTTTGAATCCCGGCGCCGCCTGTCCAACGTAAGGTGTGCCCAGGTAATTGGCCAGCCCGGTGCCCAGGATCGTCAACGCCAGGCCCGATACCACCTGATTGCCCTGAAATCCAAGGCACACCAGTCCGTGAATACCGGCCAGAAAGGCGCCGAAAAGCCCCCCGGCCAGAAAACCATACATTGGATTGCCCGTGAACTTGGCGGTTAAAAACGCCGCCAGGGCACCCACGAGCATGATCCCCTCGACCCCCAGGTTCAGAATGCCCGAACGCTCGGTGAGAATTTCCCCCAATGTGGCAAACAATATCGGCGTACCGGATTGAATCGCCGCTGCAAGCAGGGGTACAAGAAAGTCCGTACTCATCGCCCCCTCCTCAATTGAATGCGATACCGAATGATGAATCCGCTGGCCAGAACGGTCATCAGAATAAGGCCTTCCATTATTTCCCCGAAAGCGGCCGGTACCTGCAAATCGAGTTGCAATGATTCCAGACCGACCCGCAGTCCGGCCAGAAGAAACGAGGCCAGAGCAATCGCCAACGGATTGAGACGAGCCAACCACGCCACCACAATGGCCGTGTAACCGTAGCCGACCATGATGCTTGGCTGCAATCGATTCACATTGGCGGATGCCTCCAGGAAACCGGCCCATCCCGCCAGCATGCCGCTCAGGACCATCACCAGGATCACCAGTCGCTGATAAGAAAGTCGCGCGTAACGCGCGGCGCGGGGATTCTCGCCGCTGGCCTTGAGTTCGAATCCCAGCCGGGTGAAACGGAAAAAGACCCACACCCCCACTCCGGCGACCACGCAGACGAGGATTCCCCAACTCAGGCGCGTGCTTCCGATCATCCCCACCACCGCTCCTGTCGTGAACTCCCTGGTCATGGGAAAACCGAAGCTGTCAGGATCTTTCCAGGGACCGTAAACCAGGTAGTCCAAATAAAGGATGGCGATGTAGTTGAGCATCAGGGAGACGATAATCTCGTTGGCCCGCAGCCGGACTTTCAAGAGCGCCGGCACAAGACCCCAGACACCACCGGCAAGTGACGCCCCGATCAGCATGGCCGGTAAAAGAACATACCCGGGAAGATCCGGAAATCTCAGGGCCACCCACGTGGCCCCAACCGCACCCAGGGCAAATTGTCCTTCGGCGCCGATATTCCAGACCTGCAAGCGAAAGGCAATTGCCACGCCCAGAGAACACAGGAAAATCGGCACGGATTTGATCAGGCAATCCTCAATGGCCCAGGCGGAGAAGAAGGCACTCTTGATGAGCAGGTTCATGGCATTGACGGCCGGTCGGCCCTGTACCACCAGCAGTAGACTGCAGACGCCCATTGAAAAGGCAACGGCTGCCAGAAAAACAAGAAAGGAGCCCCATCTAAGAGGCTCCCGCCTTTTATAAACGCGCAAACCGATCATCGCATAGCCCTTGCAGAGCCAAGAGTTTCAATCGTCTGGCACAATTTTTTTCGGCTCGACACCCCAGCCATTCCGATTTATGAACCGGAACAAACGTTTCCCCTTAATGGGGCAGGCGCTTACTCCAGGGTGCCGCTAACGCCCTCAACGAAATACTTCATGTTCAAAAGTTCTTCGTCCGTCGCGACCTTGCCATCCGGAACCTGAATATTGCCCTTTTGATCCTTGACCGGCCCGGTAAAAAGAGTTGCCGATCCATCGATGATGGCCGCTTTTTTGGCATTCACTTTTTGGCGGACCGCCTCGGGCACCATCGGCCCAAAAGGTGCCAGATCCACCATTCCCTCTTTCATACCCCACCAGACCGAAGCGCTCTTCCAGGTGCCGTTTCGGACCTGTTCGACGGTGCGGGTATAGAAGGGAGCCCAGTTCCAGATCGGGGCGGTGAGGTGGGCTTTAGGAGCAAACATCGACATGTCGGTATTGTAGCCAATGGAATACACCCCCTTGTCCTGGGCCGCTTCCTGGGGTCCGGGAGAGTCCTGGTGCTGAGCGATCACATCGGCACCGACATCCAGCAGGCTTTTGGCGGCCTCCTTTTCAGTGGCCGGGTCGTACCAGGTCTTGGTCCAAACCACGCGCACCTGAATCTTGGGATTGACCTCCTGGGCACCAAGGGTGAAGGCATTGATCCCGCGGATCACTTCGGGGATGGGGAATGCCGCCACGTACCCCAGGATGTTCGATTGGGTCATCGCGCCGGCCACCATTCCGGACAGGTAGCGCGCCTGGTACATCCGTCCGAAGTAATTGCCCATATTGGGGGCTGTTTTGAAACCGGAGCAATGCTCGAATACCACATCCGGAAACTGTTTGGCCACTTTCAGCATGGGATCCATGTAACCGAAACTGGTGGCGAAGATGACCTTGTATCCTTTGCGGGCCATGTTGAGCATGACCCGCTCCGAGTCCGGCCCTTCGGCGACGGCCTCGACGTAGGATGTGGTGACACCGGCCATTTCTTCGACAGACTTGCGCCCCTGGTCATGGGCAAACGACCAGCCGGCATCGCCGATGGGGGAGACGTAGATAAAGCCCACCTTCATATCTTCCCCGGCTGCAAACCCTATAGAACTGCAAAGAACCAGAGACAGAAATACAATGGCTATTTTGTGCACGATCGTTCCTCCATTTCGTTGTTTGAATGCCACAAATTAATTTAATGAAACATTGCTGTCATGGGTTTCCATTCTGATACGGCGCTGCTTCATCCATATGGCGTCGAAACCAGATGAGGATTTTCTATCGTCGAATACTACGGATACTTATTATGCAACTGCCGGTGAAACGAATTAAAACCGCTATTGCCTCTACACAGCCGCCTGCGCGGAAATGTTACCGTCCTGCGCCCGCCATAAGGCCGCAATGGCTCCGGTGGCAGACTTGGCGACAATTTCGCCGAAGATGATGGCCACCAGCATCCCCGGTTTGAAAACGCCGGCAAAGGCAATCACATTGAACAGCAGGCTGTCCAGGGGAATGCTGATCAGGTTGGAGCCGATCACCCGCTGCATCCAGGTTCGGTGCAGAAGTTTCTGGTAAATCTCCGTGTCTGCGGTTTCGCTCAATGCAATGGCGATGAAAGATGCGGCAATGATCCGCCACTCGACGCCGAGGAAAATGGATTCCATCACCATCCCGGCGGCCGCGATGAAAATCATGAGGTAAACCGGCTTGCGGCCATAGCGGTGGACGCGGTCGCGTTGGGTAAAGGTGACGCCGAAAACAAGTGTCCCCACGGACACCATGCCGAAGATCGGCAAGGGAATGAACCAGGTCGCCGTGTAGTTGGCAATCAAAACGGCAAGAATGTATATCGTCATGGACAGGACCATCAGGGCGCTCCGGTAGGAAGGTCTAATTGAAAAAATTGCCCGGTGAACTCTGGCGTCATAACGGATCGCACCGAAAAAAGCAATTTCTCTATTGTCACTCCGGTGTTTACTTCTCTTTCCAATCGGGCTGTCGTCTTTCGAGAAAGGCCGTGACGCCCTCCTTGGCATCATCGGTGGAACATAGGCGTGCAAAAGCTTCGTTCATGTAGTCGAAAGATCGGTTATAATCCATATCGGCGACAGCGTAAAAGGCCTGTTTGGCGATCTGCATGGCCACCGGACTCTTTTTGGCCAAACGCGCAGCCCATCTCCGGGTTTCTCCGTCCAGGTCGTCCGCCGGCACAACTTTATTCACCAAACCCATCTCGAGGGCATCCTTGGCCTTTACCAGTTCACCGAAAAAGAGCATTTCGAGCGCGCGCTTGCGACCCACCGAACGCGAAACCGGGATGACCGGGCCGACACAATTCAGACCGACGTTTATGGCCGTCAGGCCGATGCGGGCGTTCTCCGCAGCGACAGCCAAGTCGGCGGCAGCGACCAGGCCGGCCCCATTGGCCGCTGCAACGCCATGAACCTGGGCGATGACCGGTTTGCGCATCTGGCTGATGGTGAACAGCGGCTTTTCCATCAGCTCGACCCAGGCGCGATATTCCATGGTGGTCTTATCGAAAAATTCTTTGATGTCGATGCCGGCGCAGAAAGCCTTGCCCTGGCCTCTGATGACAATGACGCGCACGCGTGTTTCGCGGTCCAGTTCTGCAAACGCGTCGACCAGTTCGCGGGCCAGCGGGGTATTGAATGTGTTGAGATGTTCCGGCCGATTGAGTGTCACCGCGGCAACAAAATCGTCGCCGATCTCGACCAATAGGTTGTCATAATTCATGATCATCTCCTTTTACCCATGATTACGATTGGTTGTAAAGTCAGACAATAAATTGATCGCCGCCACAGACAAAACCCTGCGTAACGATCGCCGACGGGAATGTTCCGTACCTACCCGAAGACGACCCAAAGGACAACCCCATTTCTCCGGTTCGGCTTCAAGGTGTCCCCGGAAACCGAAGTTATGGTCTCCGCCGGTTGGCGCGGGCGCTCTCAGCTTATCGATTCGGACGATGGATGAGACCTGGTAAACTAACAGGTGGTCTCTTCCCGAGCCAAAAAACGGGCACGATTAACGACCGGTACCTGGCCAGAAACTGGGTTATTTTACCCACTCTGACTGTGTCAAACCACCCCATATTCCATCACCCGATCGTCCCCTGTCGACGCCAATCTATTTTGTAACTATTCGGAATTAATATAAATAATTAAATAAATCGTGCCATTGGCACACTCTGTGATTGGAAAGGGTATAATCTCGATTCGAATGGTTCTCCGACACTGGGATGCAAGGCGCAATTATGGGAAAAATTGATTACTATCGAAACCTGGCCGGTTTCAATATCCTCATGGTGGAAAACGGAATTTTTATCTGTGACACCCTGGCAGCCGTATTCAGAAGCCTTGACTGTTCCGTGGTTGTGGCGGATTCAGCGCTGAATGGAATCGAGTGCCTGAACACCGACAGCTTCGATATCGTTATCAGCGATATGGCGCTGCCCGGAATGGATGGTCTGGAATTTTTCAAGTATGTTCTGTCGCTATGTCCCCAGTCACTCAAAATCCTCATTGTCGGATATGGCGACATCGACCCCCTGAGTGCCGCCCTGAGCGCCGGGGTGGACGAAATCGTCGAGAAACCGTTCCCCGTAACCGAGCTGCTCGACCGGATCGTAACCAACTTTAACGAATACATCTGCCAACAACCGAAACGATCGATTTAATCGTATAATTTCAATACCCTGTATAATCCGAAAAAGCCTGCCTTGATAAACCCTTCGATCGTGCGCACCTTTTTCTCGTAAACCTTTTGGGCGATTCAAGCGTCTTAAATTAACAGAATCCGATAGTCATCGGGTCAAATCGAGCAAGGAGGGTCGTATGAAAAAGCTCGCCGGTTTGGTTCTGTTGATCTTCATATCCCTTACGCTGGTTCTTGTCGCCCCTCTGCCAAGTTCCGCCGCTGGACGCTCCCATGGTTATGGCGGCGGTAAACACGGCGGAGGAAATCACGGCTACAGGGGCGGCCGCGGCCACCGCGGGTATCATGGCTATAAACGCGTAAATGGTTACCGAGGGTATCGCGGCTACAGGCGCGGGCATGGCGGCTGGGGCTATCACCGCCGCGCGTGGGGTCCCCGGTGGGGAGTTAATTTTAACTGGAGCGGACCGCTATGGTGGGGTCCGTGGTATCCGTCATTCGGCTATTACTCTGCGCCGCCTGTTATCGTCCAGCAGCAACCCCCTGTGTACGTTCAACCGGAGCAACAGCAGACAGATTACTGGTATTATTGCCAGAACCCCCAGGGATATTATCCTTACATCAAAAGTTGTCCCGGCGGCTGGATGCAAGTAGTACCCGAGACGACACCACCCAACCCTTGATGGAGGTCCGTAAAAATGAACAGGGGTCGCATATTCGCATTTGGTCTGGTCCTCTTGACACTGAACGCCTGTGCAACGATACCGAACGGTCCGAGTGTCATGGTTTTGCCAAATCCGGGAAAGTCCTTTGCGGTTTTCCAGTCCGAGGACCTTTCCTGCCGGAATTGGGCATCGCTGCAGACGGGACTCGCACCGGGTGATGCCGTCAATCGCAACCTTGTCAGCGGAGCGGCGATCGGAACTTTGATGGGCGCCGGCCTGGGAGCGGCGATTGGCGCGGCTTCCGGCAATGCGGGTGCGGGCGCCGCAATCGGCGCCGGGTCCGGTCTCATCGGGGGCACGGCCGTAGCGAGCGGCCCGGCCTACGCCAGCGGTTGGGAATTCCAGCGGCGCTACGACATTGCCTATCAGCAGTGCATGTACGCAAAGGGAAACCAGCTGCCGGGAGCCATGCGGGCATCGCGACGATCATACGTACCGCCGCCACCGCCACCACCGGGCTACTCTAACAGCCCATCCTATCCACCGCCGCCAGCAGGCGCTTATAAAACACCCTCCTATCCCCCACCCGGTACGCCGCCGCCAACGCTGTACCCGCAATAGGTGAGCCTTTAGAGGAAGAAACAAGGGACCGGCCGCGATTCCTTTGGGAAGAAGAGCAGCGTCCGTTTGACGACAGGGGCCGGAAACGGCTCCTTATTATCTCCACCTTCCTTGTGTCGATTCCCAATGTCGCAACGCCGCCACTCTGGGGAAGAGAGTGTCGCAGATACGTCCCGATATCTACCCTCCCGCCCGTTTTCCGCCAATCTTGACACCTTGCCGGCTTTGAGACATAGTTCGAAGACTCATTTCCTGAGCAAAGGGGCACGTTTTGGTCGATAGATCCTTAAAGATCAGGTCACATACGATACCCGTTCGGATTCTCCTGCCGGTGGTGCTGACCGTCGCCCTGTTCGTGGGAACCATTTTTCTGTTCATCCTGCCGATCCTGGAAAATCGAATGATGACCGACCGGCGCGAGATGGTCCGCGAACTGACCGAAACCGCCTGGAGCGTCCTCGAATCGTTCAGGGAAAAGGAAATCGGGGGGCGATTGTCGGGGAAGCAAGCCCGCCTTCAAGCCGTCGAGGCTTTGCGGGCGCTGCGGTACGGGCCTGAAAAAAAGGACTATTTCTGGATCAACGATATGCATCCGCATTTGGTCATGCATCCGTATCGCCCCGATTTGGAAGGCAAGGACATCTCAGGCTTTACCGACCCCAGCGGCAAAAAGCTCTTTGTCGAATTCGTCAAGGCGGTCGAGACCGCGGGGGCCGGTTATGTCGATTATCAATGGCAGTGGAAGGACGACCCGCTGCGAATCGTCCCCAAGATATCCTATGTCAAAGGCTTCGATCCCTGGGGCTGGATCGTCGGCACCGGCATATATGTCGAAGATGTCCGCACCGAAATCGCCGCCATTACCCGCCGGCTGACAGTTGTCTGCCTGGCGATTCTGCTGTTGATCGTCGGCCTTTCCGGCTACACCGTCTGGCAAAGCGCCGCTGGCGAGCGTCGACGGCGCCTGGCCGTCACGGCTTTGCGTAAGAGCGAGGAAAAATACAGGCTGCTGGCCGAAACCGCCCGGGAATTCATCCTCGCATTCGATCCGGTCGGCCGAATTTCTTATGCCAATCGCGCCTGGCTCGCGGCCAGCGGATTCGATTCGGCAGCGATTCGTGATATGAAGATGGCGGATATTCTGCCGGTCGAGGAACGGGCCGCATTCGAAGAACGCCTGGAAAAACTAAAGTCCGAAGGCACGAGCGAGCCCCTGTTTGCGACGCATTTCCTGCTTGATAGCGGGTCCCATATTCCGGTCGAGGCAACCCTGGCGGCATTGCAGGAGGGCTCAGAAATCGATCGCATTTTCATCACGGCCCGCGATGTCACCGAGAAAAAAAAGGCTGAACATCAGGCCCGAAGGCACCGGGAACAGCTATTTCAGGCCGACAAGATGGCAACCCTGGGAACATTGGTCTCCGGTGTCGCCCACGAAATCAACAATCCGGTCACCTTCGTCATGCTCAATGCGCCGGTTCTCAAGCAGGCCTGGCAGGCCGTGCTTCCCATACTGGATGAACACCTGCAAAACCATGGCGATTTCAAAGTCGGCCGTATGGACTACTCCCGCTTGCGCGAAAGGCTACCGCTGCTGGTGGACAACATCATCGAGGGCGCCGAACGGGTCAAGGCCATTGTCGGTGACCTCAAGGATTTCGCCCGTCAGGGTCCGGGTCAGATGACCGATGCCGTCGACATCAACCGCATTGCCGCCAAGGCTGTCAGTCTCGTCGGAAACATCATCAAAAAGAGCACCCATCATTTCGAAACCCATTACGCCGCGGATATCCCGACGGTGGCCGGCAACCCTCGAAAAATCGAACAGGTGGTCATCAATCTGCTTGTGAACGCCTGCCAGGCCTTACCCGATCCCAGTCGGACCATCCGGCTGTCCACCGCCTACGATCTCGACACCCGCAGCGTTACGATTGAGGTTCGCGATCAGGGCATCGGGATGCCAGCCGAAGTGCTCCAGCGTATCCGTGACCCGTTTTTCACCACCAAACGTGAGTCCGGCGGCACCGGACTCGGACTGGCCATCGTTGATCGAATTGTCGACGACCACAAGGGGCAGCTGACATTCAGTTCCGTTGTGGACCATGGAACGACGGTCAGGATCAGCCTGCCGCTTACCCCTTCATCCGCAAACGAGCGGGAGACGACATCATGAGCTCTGCGCGACCTTCCCAACCGATCCTCATCGTGGATGATGAGGCCGCCATAATACTGGCCATCGACACCGCTCTTCAGATGGCCGGATTCAACAACACCCTGACCTGCCAGGACAGCCGTCGGGTCATGGATCTATTGGCCGAACACCCGGTCGAGGTTCTCCTGCTCGACCTCACGATGCCCCATATCCAGGGCGGACAATTGTTGGATCAGGTCAGCCGGGAATTTCCTGAAGTTCCGGTGATTATCGTCACCGGGGCGGTGGACATTGAAACGGCGGTGGTGTGCATGAAATCGGGCGCTTTCGACTATGTCGTCAAACCCGTGGAAGTCGACCGGCTGGTATCGGCGGTCAACCGGGCGGTATCGTTCCGGGAACTCAAGCGTGAAAACTTCGCTTTGAAGCAGCACATTCTCAATGACACGCTGGAAAGCCCGGAGGCGTTCACCAGCATCATCACAAACAATAAAAAAATGCTGTCCATTTTCCAGTATATCGAATCGATCGCGCGGACGGCGCAGCCGGTGCTGATACGGGGTGAAACCGGTGTGGGCAAGGAACTCATCGCCCGAACCCTGCATACCCTCAGCGGGTTGCCGGGTGCGTTCGTAGCAATCAATGTCGCCGGGCTCGATGACAATGTATTTTCCGACACCCTGTTCGGCCATATCCGGGGCGCATTTACCGGTGCAGAGCGTGATCGCCGGGGGTTGATCGAACAGGCTGCCGGTGGCACCCTGTTTCTGGATGAAATCGGTGACCTGAGCCCGGCATCGCAAGTAAAACTGCTCCGCCTGCTGCAGGAAAGCGAGTACTTTCCCCTTGGGCAGGATGTGGCCAAGCTATCGGATGCACGCATCGTGGCCTCCTCCAATGTCGATCTCTGGGAGCGCCAGAAAGCCGGACTGTTCCGTAAAGATTTGAATTACCGGCTGCGGACCCACCGGATCTACATCCCGCCGCTGCGGGACCGGAAGGACGATCTCCCGCTGTTGGTCGACCATTTTCTGGAAAAAACCGCCGCCGAGCTGAATAAAAAGAAGCCGGCCGTGCCCGAGGAACTCTTTGCACTGCTTCGGGCACACTCCTTTCCGGGAAATGTCCGCGAACTGCAAACTCTTCTTTTCGACGCCGTCAGCCAGCACAAGGGAGGCATACTCTCTTTGAGCGTATTCAAGGCTCACATCAAGCTGCACCGGTCAAGGGAAAATCCCGCCCCTGAAGCCCTAAACGACGCTCCTCAGGAGCGATCTGGAGCGGATCGTTTTCCCTGAAAACCTGCCGACCATCAAGCAGGCTGCGCGCCAGCTGGTGTCCGAGGCGCTCAAGCGCGCCGGGGGTAACCAGTCCATTGCCGCCGGAATGTTGGGAATTACGCAGCAGGCTTTGAGCAAGCGGATCAAAAAAATGAAAGCGGATACGTAGATTCAAAAGCTCGGATCGCAACGAAGTTCACGGCGCAGACCAGCGAAAAGGCGTCGCCAACATTCGAGTCTGTGTGCCGAGGCACGCAGAAAGGGCCCTCTGGCCCAGCCAGAGGCGGTCCGCAACGAAGAGATTCGGTATTACCCTAAAGGATCGTAAACAAAACGTGATAAGTTTTTATATACCTGATTTATAATGCAATATGTAAATAGACATGCCATTTATTATCTCTTCCCATGGTGAGATGTAAATGTCCATTTTTAATCCCGTTTTGTTTACCCTGCGGGAAAGTCGACGATGCCCCATCTCTTTCGTTATCAAGGGTTCGCAGTATACGAATACGGCTTCACCCTTGATGCCTTGAATCCGGGACATCCTCGCCGGAGGCGGACAAGCCTCGACTTTCGCTCAGTTAGGGTATTAGATGGGGGAGAAAACCACTTCTCGTCATCCATGCACGGCGGCCGGTATCTCTTCACGCATTCAAGCGACCCAACCTCTCTACAGTCATCACGTGCTTCCCCCCGCTAACGATGTTACAACCGCAAACAACCTCGAGCTCGAACCGATCGGCCGGATCGAGACATGGGGACACCCACAATTCAGGTTGTTTCCACAACTTTTATTGTCGCCTTGCCAAACGGCCCTCATGGCCGTATTCAAGCCCTCATCGTCCTCGGTCACAACTTAAGTTGTCATCAACGCCATCCGCCGTCTTGCGCAAATATACGTATTTAACGAATAATTACAGTTACATAAAATAAATCCGCACTATTGGCATCCCTTTTGCTCTTATCTCCATACGAAACAATATTTGGTTCTTAGATATCACTCAGACAATAAATAGAATTCATTGAATATTGTTTATTTTTTATATTTCATTTTAGTTTCAATCACTTTCAGGAAAGGGGTTGCGCATGGAAAAGATCATCAACCGCGGCAAGCAGGTCGTCATGGCTGGATTGGGCATCAATCTCGCCCTGGGAATCCTTTATACATGGAGCATATTCAAACTGGAAATCAAAGAATCGATTCTCGCCGGTGACGGCCGCTTCAACTGGGACATGGCCTCCCTTAACGATCCGTTCGCGGTGTGCTGTCTGATGTTCACTCTCGGTATGCTGGCTGCCGGCCGACTGCAGGACAAGGTGAATCCGCGCTTGACGGCCATTTTTGGCGGCTTGCTCACCGGTGCCGGATTATTGGCCTCCTCTCAGAGTACCATCCTGGCCAACTGGATCCTCGGCTTCGGTGTCCTGATGGGCCTGGGCCTCGGTTTCGGATACGCATCGGCGACACCCCCGGCAATCAAATGGTTTCCGGCATCCAAAACCGGGATGATCGCTGGTATCGTGGTGGCCGGTTTCGGTCTGGCATCGGTCTATATCGCGCCCCTGGCCAATTTCCTGATGGCTCAGTACGGTATCAGCCAAGCCATGTTGATCTTCGGTGTGGCCTTTTTGATCGTTGTCTGCGGGCTCGCCATGCTGCTTGTCAATCCACCTGAAGGTTACAAGCCGGAGGAAAAAGATCAGGAAAAGGTAACGACTTTGAGGCCGGCGGCTAAAATCGAAGAATTTCCTCCGAGCGAAGTGATCAAGACCAGCACCTTCTACAAGCTCTGGTTCATGTTCTTTGTCGCTTCCGGTGCCGGATTGATCATTATCGGCAGCGTCGCCGGCATGGCCAAGCAGAGCCTGGGTGGACTGGCCTGGATAGTGGTGGCGCTGCTCGCCATCGGCAACGCCAGCGGTCGTGTCGTGGCCGGAATCCTGTCCGATAAAATCGGCCGTACCCGCACCCTTTTTACCATGCTGACATTTCAGGGTCTGATCATCACCTCACTGATTTTTATTGGTGAAAGCCAGGCCTTTCTGCTGGTTCTGGCGGCAACACTGATCGGGTTCAATTATGGCACCAACTTGTCCCTGTTTCCCTCGGCCACCAAAGATTGTTTCGGTCTGAAAAATTTCGGCACCAACTACGGACTCGTGTTTACAGCCTGGGGAATCGGTGGCTTTCTTTTCCCTCGGATTTCTCAGATGATCGTCGCCAAGACCGGATCCTCCGAAGCCGCCTATATCATGGCAGCCTTCCTGCTGTTTGTCAGCGCCGGCATGACATTTTTTACCAAGGCCCCGAAAAGCCTGCGCGCCAAAGCTAAAATTATCACCGCCCTGGAACCCGGCAAACTTTACCATGGATATTTTATTTACCAACCCGGTTTTGTTTCCGAAACATCCGAAGTCGTGAGCGAAGCCGAAACCGCCGCTCCAAAACCGGTCATTAAGCGGCTGCCGAATTTCTTTCTCAACCGTAAAACTGGATAAAAAAGAGTCCGATCAATACGACGCCGGGCAATCTCGAAAGCTGAATCGGAGATTGCCCGGCATGCTTCGAGAGCTGAATTCCCTCCCCGGCTATTTAGCAGCGCGTTTCAGCCAGAAATCGAAAGATCGCCCGGGGACGAATATGTCCATCCCCACCGACGGCTCACCCAGGGCGTTCGTGACGATATGCGGCTGATCACCGGGTATGTAAACCGCATCACCTTCATCGAGAACCACTTCTCCGTCCTCATCAGTAACAATTTTCAGTTGGCCCTTCAATACAACCAGAACTTGGGCGTTCAGGTGACCATGGCGGGGTGAGGCATGGTGGGGCGGCTTGACGAAATGCTCGATTGAAATATCGTTCTCGTTACACAGACTCACCCGCTTCCAATCGGGTTCGGGTTCATAATTTTCCGCATTCTTGAAACGAATAACTTTCATCGTTGGAACTCCTTCCCTTTGTTATTTATAGCGGTTGTCAAAAAAACGTCCCGTTAATCGAACGTTTTTTTCTACAATCACTTATACCGCAATTCCTTTTTCGGCACATAATTATGAAAAGCGGCACAACGTATGCATTGAAAAATATACATGAAATACGAGGGGTTAGTTGTCGGGAAACCGCAGCCCGTATATCTCGCGAACCTCATCGCGGTTGAAGGCAAAAAGAGTGCTGCAGTTATGGCAGTGCAATTCGAGCGGAAAGGGTCCGTTTTCGAAGATGTCACTCAGGTCATCGAACGGCAGCATCATCAGCAGGTTGCGCACTTTCTCCTTGCTGCAGTGACACATGAACTCTACCCGGCGTTCGGCAAGAACCCGGGGGGTGTGCATTCGAAATTCTTCCTCAATCAGCGGCATGGGCCGATTGCCGGACGCATAGGCCTTGCCGAGAGAAGGGAATCCAGCAACCTTGTCTTCAAGTTCGGCAACAACCTCTTCCTGCGCTCCGGGCATGGTTTGAATGAAGAGGCCGCCGGCGCCCACAACCCGGCCGTCATGATCGAAGCGGATGCTCAGATTGAAGGCCGTTGGAATCTGCTCGGATGTCAGACAATAGTACGCCAGGTCCTTGGCGATGTTGCCGTAGCGAAGCGCCACCCTGCCGGTGAAGGGATGTTTGGCCTTTTCGAGGTGTCGGGTCACGGATAAAAACCCGGCACCGAAAAAGGGCGCCAGATCGAAACTTCCCAACGGTTTTTCGATGGGAATCGGCACGCTTTTCAGGTAGCCGCGCACCTCCCCGAACGCATTGGCGTCAACTGTCAGACCCTTGATCGGCCCGTTGCAGTCAATCTGCAGACTGATCCGATCATCGCCTTTCAGGCCGGCCGTCATCAAAACCGCCCCCAGATACGCCCGGCCGAGGACAAGGGTTTCGAGAATGCCAAGCTCATGGTTGGCACGCATTTCATTGACCATGCGCGTGCCGTTGACCACGACCCCGCGCACCGTATCGTCGGCCAAAGTAAAATTGACCAACCGGTCGTTGGCCCCAGCAAGGAGTTGCGCCTTCAGATCGTTGCCGTAGATGTTTTTTTTGATCATCGTTTATTTTCCGAGTTCGTCGATGCGGTCCTTCTGCCGGCTGATTCGGGTCTGCCACACAGCATCCTGTCCAAAGCGAATCCCGGCCAGGCGGTTGAATTCACGCGCATGTCGGGCGTTTTTCTTCATCAGCCAGGCTTCGGCCAGGTAATAATAATTCTGACCATTGCTCGAGTCGAGCGCCACCGATCGTTCCAGAATGCGGATGGCCGCATCCGGTTCTCCCTGGGTCAAATGCTGGCGGCCTTGCCGGACCATTGCGGCCGATGCGCGAACGTGAGCGTTGTCGGGTTCTTGAACCGAGGGGGCCGGCGCAGGAACAGGCGCCGACGGCGGTTTTGTCACACTGACCCTGGGTTTTTCCATACAACCTAAAAGCACCCCGACGACCAGAAGGCCGCAGAACACCGCAAGATATTTATTTCTGTGGTTTGATAAGTCCTCTGAGTCCATCGATAATCACCTTTAATGGCCCCTGCGCCGGGTGGATCGGGCAGGGCCGGTCGGGTTGGTTTTCTTTCAGAAAAATCTCCTCCACCGGTTGGGGGCAGCTGCGGCCCTCGGCCAGCAGGCCGGTTTCACTGCAAACCCTTAACCGTATAACGCCTTCCGGCATTTTGAAATCCGTTCCGGAAAGGTAGTCGGGGATGGATGTCATCAGGTCCGCCCATATCGGCAGGGCAGCCTTCGAGCCGGACGCATTGATCGGCTCTCCGTTGTCGAATCCGACCCAAACCAGTCCCAGGATATCCGGGGTAAACCCGACGAACCAGGCATCCCGAAAATTGTTTGTGGTGCCGGTTTTACCGGCAACCGCTCCCGGAAGCTTCCAGGCCCCGAGCGCCTGGGCGGTACCGGCGGTCACCACACTTCTGAGCATGTCTGTCAAGATATACGCTTTGGCCGGGGTGATCAAGTTCTCAAAATTGAGGTGGAGCTGATTGAGTATCTGGCCGTGATCATCGGTGACATCCCTGAGAGACAACGGATAGGGCAGTACACCGTCACCTGCGAAAACACAATAAGCGCGGGCCAGCTCGATCGGAACCACCTCAAATGCCCCCAGCGCCAGTGAGGGATAGGGTTTGATCGGGGTTGTGAACTGAAATCGCGCCACCTGGTCCACGATCGCCTCCAGCCCCACCCGCATGGCCATATCCACAGTGGCCCGGTTGTTGGAAGTCGCCAGCGCTGTCCGCATGCTCACGTCCGTTTCGGTGTCTTCAGAAAAATTTTCGGGCGTCCAGGCTTTAGCGTCAACCTGGTAGGTCTGGGAAACGCTCGAAAGACGGGACCCCGGCGTCAATGTGTCCAGCGCAGCCAGATAGACAAACGGTTTGAAGGCACTCCCGGGCTGCCGACGGCTCTGAGTGACGCGGTTGTATTGGCTCGTGGTGTAATCTCTGCCACCCACCATGGCCAGAACAAAACCGGTTTTAGGCTGGATGACAACCACCGCCCCCTGCAGTTGATGGGCCGGATCCGGTCGATTCAGAGATGGCATTGATTTCTCCAGCCTGGTCAAGCCTCGGTTGAGGGCCTGTTCGGCGGCGTGTTGAACTCGGGTGTCGAGCGTCGTGTAAATCGAGAGCCCCAAGCGGGTAAGGTCATCCGGCGAATAGAGTGTTTCGAGCTGTTGGGAGAGGTAATCCAAAAAGTATGGCGCCTTCTTGACGGAGACGCTCTCGCCGAAAGTCTGCACGGGTCGCGACCGGGCCGTATCAAGGGCTTCAGCGCTGATCCAGTTTTTCGTGAACATCGCCTTTAACACGTCATCCCGTCTCTGGCGGCAGCGATCTTTATGATCGTATGGTGAATAGCGCCCCGGGGCACGGATCACGCCGGCAATCGTCGCCGCCTCGGCCAGCGATATTTCCTCGATGCTCTTTCCGAAATAAAAAATGGTCGCCTCTCCAACACCGTTGATCGCCACCGATCCGCTCTGGCCGAGGTAGATGTCGTTGAGATAGATTTCAAGGATCTCGTCTTTCGCGTACATCCATTCGATGATCACCGACATGATCAGTTCATTGAGCTTTCTGCCGATCGTTCTTTCCGGAGTCAAAAAAAAATTTTTGGCCAGTTGCTGGGTGATTGTTGACCCGCCTTGCCTGATCTCACCGTATCGCAAGTTGACATACAGGGCTCTGAGAATGCCGATAGGATCGAATCCGTGGTGATCGTAGAACCGGCTGTCTTCGGCAGCCAGAACCGCGTGAATGAATTCGCTGGGCACCTGACGGATGGAAACCAACTGCCGGCGTTCCCTATGCGGCCCGTAGAACTGTCCGATTTCCTCCGGCTCGAGTTCCAGGATCGGCAGCGGTTCCCGGTTGTCGACCCGCTCGATGGATTTAATCACTTTTCGGTCATATCGTATCCGGACGAGGAACCCTGGTCGACTCAGGTTCAGAATTGAAAAGTCGTTCAAATATATCTCCGTCGATGCGGTCGAAAACAGCACCTCACCTTTCTTCTGAGGTCGACCGCTGACAATCCGGTAACGCAGACGGGACAATTTCTCCCGCAGGTGATCCGGCCCGAACCGTTGACCCGGATACAGCAGCGTCGAGTCTGAATAGACCGTGGAAGGAATACGCCAGAGACGGGCGGAAAATCGGCTTTCAATGCGGGTCGACAGAAACCAGCCGTAAATGCTCACGGCGCAGACGGCGACGGCCAGTAAAATTAAAACCCATTTGAACAATTTTTTCATCATGCACCACGCAAAACAGATGGTTGATCGATCTTGGATGGGCGATTATACAGACAGAATCGACGCGATGGAAGGGTTAATCGTGCGGTCGGCGAATGATAGCAGGGAGACTGTCGCTAAAGGCGTTCCAGTCGGGCAATCGGTATGTTAAACGGACAACGTAATGGATCAGAAAGGGCGTCACAACGGTTAGGCACCAAGTGGGGCGTGGCGGTCGCTTGAACGCACCCGGCATCTGCGGACAAGACGGTGCTTCTGGCGAGAGGAAATGCAAACAGGGGTGGCATTGACGGATACTAGTGTTCCGGATCCTCGCGATCGAACTTTGGCTCGGTGTCATCGCAACCGTCATCGAAATCACTCCAGGGGATTGATTTCTTGACCTCCTTTTCGATCAAATCTTCCCAATTGTATCCGGGTCTGTATTCTTCGTGCATGACTGCGAACCTTTCTTTGTTTGCGATTCGGGAGCCCGAGTAACGCTTCGAAGGCACTATGCCAAACGAATCACGCCTCGATATCTTCTCTTCTTTTCAACTCCGCTGAAAACTATTCTTCAATACGCGGACCAAAAGTAAAACTCCCCGGGTGACATACCGCAGGGAGTTAAAAGGAGGATGATATAAAGGATGTTTCAGATACCGCTTCAGATTTACATATACGTTTTAAGTTATATTACTCGGATTATCCGTCTTTAACCAGTACTGCTTTTCGATGATACAAAAGGCTACCCTTACCTTTTTATTTAATCCTTTGTGTTGAGTTTGATAAGTAATGTTAACTTGCCAACGAGTTTTTTTCGGTTTAGCGTTTCAGATTGAAGGTAATTATCACCACCGGCTCTGAAACATCCTTTATACGCGTGGTTGAGGGCTCATCCGATTAACCCCCGGCTTTGCCGTATATCCTTGTGTGTCGGCATGCCCGCTCGGTTCGTCGGCAGCAGCGCAAATGTCGAAAGCGGAAAAGGAAGATAAGCGCGATAGGGTCTTGGATAACGTTCAATACCATCCGTGGCCCGGCATACCGAAAACGGATCATACAAATTTTATGCCACAGACGTAATTTACTGTATTTCTAAATTTTTCGAACGGTTATATAGCTCCGCTTACGCTCACCGACCACCTTATTGACAAAATACAGTCAAATTCTTGACAAAATTTGTCAGCCGCCAATCTACGCCCACAGATTTGTGGTCATCGGGCCGATTCAGACCCACCGCAGGGCTTCTGAAAGGCACGTTTCCCGCAGCAAGCGCTTTTTGCCCAGGCGCAGGCAAACGGTCCGGCCGGAGGCGGTCAAACGGCGAAGATCCGTCATCAGCACGCGCAACCGGTCATAGGCCGGTAGGTCGAGGCAGCGTTGCCTGGTGAAGACACCACGATGATAATGCGGTGGCACAGGCGGCGCATCGCAGGAGTCCACCTCGAACCGGTCGACGACACGCCCCTCGCTGATAACGAGTCCGATGATGGTCTCCCGCCGCGAAGTCCAAACCAGAGACGATTCGCTCAACAACATCAACCACCGCGCCCGGCGCAGCAACCAGGCGCATTGACCCAGTACAGATTCAATCCGGCTGATCACATCTTCCGCTGTCCATTGGACATCGACAGGACCGGTTTCCGTCTCTACCGCACTGCCGATTGTCGGCTCTTGCTCGATTTCGGCCGCCGCTGCGGCCAGCCGTCTTTTCCTGTCACCGATGGCGAGCAATGATCGCCAGAAAGGTTTCGATTCAACAGCCGATGCATACTGCTCCCTGAAGATTCGTAGACCCTCTTGAAGACATGCGTCGCCGGGGCAGAAGCACTCCGGCAGGTCAAGCAGCACGGTTGCTTCAGGGGTGGCTGCTGCAGGCCGGGCTCCGATGGGGCTCGTCATGAATCCACCGATGGCATGCAACGCCGCAAAAGGACCCCGGTGCAGCACGGGGCCGAACCGATGCCGGCGATCGGGTGTATGCGAAAAGTGGCTGAAGTGAGGAGACATGAACCACGTGCGGCGATTGTCCGCCTGCAGGGCGACGTTATAGGGCGGGCAGAGTCGCTTGATCTCCTCGGATTCCAGGAGAGCGGCCTCAAGCGCCGATGCAGTGGGCGTTATTTTCAAGCCTGCAGCCTGGGTAAGCATTTCAAGGGATTTCTCCGAACTGCAGCCGGTTTTACGAAAATGACTGTTTACCCTCTGGCGAAGACGCGTCGCCTTACCGATGTAGAGAGGATCACCGTTGGAGCGCACGAAACGATACACACCAGGACCGTCCGGCAGGTCACGCCGCATGGCCTCGGCCATGGGATACCGGCGCACAGTGCCGGCCGGCACCGGTGTTTTCTCGAGCCAGCATTTCAGTTCCGAAAGAGTGTGAATCTTATCGGAGCGTCCGAGAAGAGCGACCAGCTCACGCCAGATGACGGCCGTGGCCGTAACGTGGGCGGCGCAGCGCCGGCTGGGGGTAACCGTGTGCCCAAAGTATCCGGCCAGGGCCCGCAAGCCTTTGCGGGGAAGTTCGGGCAGCAGGCGCCTCGCAATTTCATGGCTGCAGATGATGTCGAACGGAAATATCGATGCGGCTCCCTGCGCCTCGTGAAGATGCCGTAAAAAAGGACCTTCAAAGCGCGCAAAGTGAATGACTGTCGGGCAGCATTGCGATTGGTTAAGTCCGGATATCGACCGGGCCGTTTCGCTCAGGCGGTGCCACACGGTATTGGTCGACCGCCCATCGACTAAATCGGTTTGCTTAATACCCGTCAGACGCGCCACGGGTGACGGAATCGTCTCGGTTGTCGGCAATCGAACCAGGCAGCTGACAACCGGCAAACGGCCCGGTGCGGCCACGTGTGCGGCCGATGTCCGCATCCATCCCACTTCAATTAGACTGGCGCTTTCCGGACGGCTACCGGTGGTTTGGCAATCGAAGATCAGCACCTCGAGTGTCTCGAGTGGTGAATCGATCCCCATGCCTTCAGGGGGAGTGTTTGTCATTGGATGGTGCGACACCTGATAAAAGGGTAAAAAGGGGGTCGAAAAAGACCAGACAGGCCTGCAGCATTCCTGAATGGACTGATTGCTGGTGGTGGGGGTTGAGACAGCCCGCGACTCAGTCGACTTTCAACTTCTTGGCGTAAGAGGCCGCTTCAAGACCTGCCACACAGCCTTCTCCGACGGCTTTGGCCATCTGCCACGGCGGCCCGCAGATGTCTCCGGCAGCAAAGACGCCCGGTACGCTGGTTTTCTGTTTTTTGTCGGTCTGGATATACTTGGCGTCATCGTCCAGGCGGATTCCCAATTCGGTGGCCAGTTCCATGACACCCTTGGCTCCGAGTTCGATAAAAACACCGCTGACAGGAATAAGCGTGCCGTCTTTCAACACGATGCCGGTCACTTCTTTGTCTCCGTTTATTTTCGCGACGGTCGCACCCTGGCGGACGATCACGGCGCTATGTTCGATTTCCTTCCTCAAAGAATCCACTACTTGTAACCGGTTGCAGATCAGATGAATCTTACTGCCGTATCCCGTCAGCGTCAGGGCGCCGCCGGCAGCAGCACTTTCATCCCCGATAACCGCCACTTCCTGGTTGCGGAAAAAATTCGCATCACACTCGACGCAGTAACTGACCCCTTTGCCGAGAAGTTCCTTTTCCCCCGGGACACCCAGTTTGTTGCGGGTTGAACCGGTAGCGATAATCAGGCTTTTACAGCGGATTTTTTGTCGGCTTTCGGTCGTCAGGCTGAACAATGGGCCGTCCTGGGCAACCTTCATAATATCCTCGTCGACGATTTCTGCACCGAAGCGGATCGCCTGCTCACGTCCAATTCTCAGCATATCCTCCCCGGCCACATTGAAGAGACAGCAGAAGTTCTCGACATGGGCGTGAAACAGACTACTTTTGACCTGCTTACCGTACATGACGACCGTGGCTTTACGCCGGGCGGCATGAATGGCGGCCTGAAGTCCGGCCGGTCCTGTACCGAGGATAACCACATCAATGATCTCGTTGTCCTGCATTCGTCATCTCCCTTGTTCGACCATCATCTTGATACGGTCCGACAGAACTGTCAAGCGCTGGAGCCTGGGTAACGGATTGCGATCGGTAAACGGAGCCCATCCACCGACTCCGACCTGCATCAATAGGCGCTTTGTCAATCAGTGCCCATCCACATTTCGTTAAAGGCATTACAGAGTGTCCAATTCATGAATGCACATTTCACTCTCGACTCTTCCAGGCTCTTGAATTAGGCGTTTTCGGCATTACACTATTGTCTGTAGTTGTCAACCCGAGGCCGACCCGTTTAATCGACACATCGATTGTGGGTCGGAACAGACCTCATCCGAGCATGCTGACGCCGGAAAGCATCGACACCGGTCGCAGCGTGTCAATATGGAAGTTCGAAAGGAGATGAAGCCGCATGGCAAATGATAAATTCAGAGTTACGCCGGATGTTTGTACCTACCTCAGCGAAGATGAGCACACCCTGAACATTGAAGTATCCGTACCGGGTGTCAACAAAGACGATATCCGCCTGCGAATGCTCGACGACAGTTTCAATCTGACGGCCCCAGGAAAGGATGTCGAATACGTCACTGCTTCAGCCTTCTGCTGCCCGGTAAAGGCCAATGAAGCCCAGGCAAAATACGAAAACGGCTGCCTTAAAATATCGGTGCCGTTTAAAAATCCGTTTGAAAACGCCGTGCAAGTTCTTATCAGTTGATCGCAATCTTTCGCCGGGAATTTACCGATCACCACCCCAAACGCATCGCGTCACGGGGGCACGTCGCAATATAAATACGAAAAGCGGGGCCGTTAAAGGCCCTGCTTTCTGCTTCAGTCCCTAATCGAACCGCCGCGCGACCGTTGGATGAGTGCTCCCAACCTAAGCATTTTACCAATAGGTGGCTTTCGAGTCCATGGCCTCTCGTGGTGAAGTTGGCGTTCATCTATCGCGAGCCCAAATTACGCCGGTTTCCGAATCCACACCAAAATTCAGTTCCTAAAAAGCCGGCTTTTGACCCGAGGGTGAAAATTTCGGGTTAAATGTCGTTCCGATACAAGGCGCCCGCAGGGAGGGATTCGGAGTCGTCGTTTTTAAACGCACAACCGGCCGCTAACCATCGCGCAGACAAAGGGTCAATCGCCGGTCAGCTACTTTCACCTTTGAGGCCAAGAGTGTCGGCGACCTCCCGCATACCCATGATGGTGTCGGTGATGAGCTCGCTTACGTCGACACCCAACATCTGACCCCCTTTTTCAATTATTCCTCGATCAACGCCGGCGGCAAACCGCTTGTCTTTCCACTTTTTTTTGACCGACTTGGCCTTCAAGTCCATCAGGCTCCGTGATGGCCGCACGAGAGCGGTCGTGACCACCAGTCCCGTCAACTCATCGATGGCGTAAAGGACCTTTTCCATTTCCGTTTGGGGTTCCACATCCGTGCAGATTCCCCACCCATGGCTCACCACCGCGCGGATATACTCTTCGGGCCAATTCTGGTCCCGAAGGATTTCTTCGGTCTTCCGGCAGTGCTGTTGGGGAAACATTTCGTAATCCAAATCATGAATGAGGCCGATTATGCCCCATTTTTCTTCATCCTCGCCGCGTTTACGCGCCATGTAACGCATGACGCTTTCAACGGCAAGGGCGTGTTTGATCAGGCTTTCATTTCGATTGTATTCCTTCAGCAGTTGGAAGGCTTTTTCACGTGTCGGTTCTCTTGATTCATTCATACGTCAACCCCTTTGATCTCCAAAAATTTCATGATTTTTTATCACGCGAACGCGTTTTGAAGATAAAATGCACCGCAGCCGACCCCCCCGCTCAAGGCAGAAACAACTGCAATTCCCTCAAACCCATGGTTCCGGCCGACGCGATGATTCTCTGTGAGTATCGGCCGCACTCGATGATTCTCGCTGTTTTTTTTTCACAAACCGCCGCGGAAAAACGGCCGCTTAGAAAGAGGATCCTCGGGAACAGAAGCGCGTTGATGAACGGCAGGCCGCTGTCCCGGCAGAATCCGCTGCCGCGGCCATCGTCGA
This sequence comes from uncultured delta proteobacterium, assembly GCA_963825595.1. Lineage (GTDB taxonomy): Bacteria > Desulfobacterota > Desulfobacteria > Desulfobacterales > SG8-13 > JARFQH01. Next base: position 62,985 of record CAWGUE010000026.1, read on the forward strand.
TAATGATAAAATCGGCCCGTCCTTCTTTAAAACAAGCGATGGTATCCCGCTCTCCCGGGTCAAGGAGCTGCAAACGCATAGCGCGCGGACTGCGCGTCGCGGTTCGCCCGTCGCAAGACATGATAGTGATGGCCCGCCGGCGCCCCATATCTCTAAAGAATTCCGATCCGGGGTATCCGCTGCGGGTCACTTCCGAGAGGACCGAAGCCGTCATCAGGAGGCGGTAGGTCTGAGCCAGCCGCCCGAACAACCCTGCCTTGAAGAGAATAATGGCTGATGAGGCATCGACGATCGCTCGCTTACGATTGTTGTCGTTCTTCTGAAAAATGTCCATGCAAAGATGGCGATAGGGTAACCACCGCGGCATTTTTTATCAAGTTGAAAAATATTCATGAAATATGCGGGTGAGAGACCCAGAGTGGTGACAGAGCGTGATCATCGATCGAGCCGTACCGGAAGAGTCGAATCAGGGGCGTTCTATCCCGCACAATTTACGATGCGGGAAAATATTCATGCTGTATGCGGGATAAAATATGAGCCCCTGAAGTTCTGAGAACTCCAGGGGCTTTTAAAGGAGGAGTCACCCCGAGGTTCACCACGCCTCGGAGTTTGTCTGATGAAGTTGCCGACACCGGGTTGGTTGGCGTGGCAGCTTGATTTCTGGTATTTCAATTTTCATGCCAAACCGACCTTAAAATTGCATTTTTAATTCGTTGATATGATTGGTTTTTTATTTAAGGCGGGCAAAGACCGCCGCAAACTTGCCAAAACGCGTCAGAATACCTGACCAAAATTGTCACCTGTAGATCTGAAACGGCCGTTGAATCCGACAAATGGGATCCGTCGTCCCTGAACAGCAAAACCGATTTCTGATGGCCGTAAGATCATCCGGCCGACCGGATTGTTGGCGTCAAAGAACCGGACCGCCCTGCCGGACCCTCAAGGTATCGCCCCCGTATCTAAGCCGTTTTTTCCTTTTATTTCACCCGTGATTATGTAAAAACAGGGGTGACGATCCCCTTAACGACCGATCGTCGCCCCTAAAAACCTGCGCCAGGAATGCTAAGTAGTGCCCATCCACGAAAAGTGGATGGCACCATTAAGTGTCCAATTCATAAATGAGATTTTTTTTCGCTGGGCAAGACCGCATCCCGCCTCGGCGGGATTTGCGGCGAGGCGTACTTTATGTACGCCGCAGCCGGAAACCTGCGGAGAATCCCGCCTGGCGGGACCCAGCGGAAAAAAGGCCATTTATGGGTGGACACTAAGTAAGGAGGAGACCGTCGATCAGATGGGCAAGGCAAGCGCGATTGTTATGGCCGGCTACAATAACAAATGGGTCGTTCGGAAATATGCCAAAATCGTCGCCGAACACTACGGTGAGACATTCATCGAAACCGGATACAAGCCGTTACGGGAATTCGAAGTCATCGAAAACGATCGACCGGTTAAAAAACCGCTGATTCAATTCACTCTGGAGCAGCTTTTGCAGTGCGATCGTATCGGGGACATTACCATCGTCGGTCATCAAATGTTGCTGGAGCAGCGTCTCAGAGATTTTCTCAACCAGTCCGGCAGGCCATATCGAATTATCAACCAGAACACCCACATTCCGGCCGATGTCATCGAGGCCTTTCATATTCGGCCCCGCAAGGTTAGTCACAACTCCATCGCCGGAAATATGATCAAGGGTTATGCGGCCAGCGCCGCCAGCGAACAGCAGCGACACGCTCTGTTCGTGGCATCGGACTCGCCGTTGACCGCCAGCAGTTTTATCGATTACTTTCTGGATCTCTCCGAAAAATTCGCCCAGGACTATACCATTATTCTCCCGGCAGTATTGATCGAAGGCGTCACGGACAATTTTGGGCGCTATCCCATGAAACTCATCAACGACTCTGAAATTCAACTGTCTGACAAAACCGACGCCCATGGTCGGCAGGGTTTTCGCCTCTCTTCTCTGATGTATGCCAATCCGTACGGATTCGACATCAACACGGCCAATACCGCTTACAATCTACGCAAGTGCCTGAATCCCAAGGTGCAGCTAAAATTGTTCAGGATCACGCGGGATCTGGGGTACAAAAATGTCTACTCCAAGCATTTTATCCAAAAGGATCTAAGTCTGAAAGAAGTCGAGAATATAACCTCGGCCTTTTTCGACGGGCGCCTGAAGATAATTCCGGTACAGGAGGTGGCCACGAGCTACGATTATGACGGTACGGACGACGAATACAGGCGGCTGGCTGAAATCCTCAGAAAAGTTTGAGTCAGCTGGACTCCGACCCGGACAACGTCGGCGGCCGACAATCGGTCGTTATTGACGATGCGGTTCTTCCGAGGCGCAAAGCTGCAGTTGCCGGGCGTGCTTTCGCTCCTCTGCAATGATCTTCTCGAGGAGTTCCTGAGCTTCCCTGTCTTCCACAAACGGCCTCAGCATTTCAAAAAACTGAACTTTATCTCTTTCAAATTCGATCGTGATTTTCACCAGTTCCATGTCCCGCTGAATTTCCGAAACGTTGGCATCCTCCAGCGAAAAGCTCAGGCCACCGATAGTCTCCAATAATATCTCACGGCCGACCGCGGCTATCCTCTGGTCCCCTTCCAGTTTCTTGACTTTCTTTCGGAGGGCAAAAAACCACTCCACATGCCGGGTTTCCTCATCTACGAGCCACTCGAGCAGCGAGCGCAGATCTGCGTTAGCGGTCCGACTCAGCGCATTGCGGTAGATTCTTTCAGCGTTTTTGTCGATCTGGATGGCTATTTCGATCAATTCTTCACTGGTAAACACAGCATCTCCCCGGATTCAATGACCTCCGGCAAAGCCGGAGGAATGATCTGTTAACCGCTCAAAGCGGTCTTTTAAAACCATTATTTCAGACAAACAGACGGTCATTGAATGTTGTTTTTTTAATGAATCGGGATCGGGGCCCTATCCGGCGATCCGCAGGACCTTGCCTGAATCCATCTGCAGAGCCAAGTTATCGATCATGCCCTCGACAATGTTCTCCGCCCGCCTGAGGTCCTTATCAGAGCCGAAACCGGAGCCTAGCTCCCGGAAGATGACATCGTAGGGCGACGGCTGGTCGGAAAAGAGCGGATAAGTCGTCTCCATTTTGTCGTAGAGATGATCATCAAAGACATAGTTGCAGGGTCCTGGATCAACTTGCCTCCGGAAGGGCCACTCGATCTTCAACCGCGAGAACTGACGCAGCAGCCGTCGGCACTCCATGCGTTGGAGGATGTCTGCTGCTTTTACCGGGGCACCCAGGCGATCTTCCACTGCGATGAAAAACGCTTCCAGCATCTTGACCTCGGTGATGATCAAACCGAATTCATACCAATTGTCGGCGGTCTCCCGCACGACCGTCTTGATCTCGCTGGACAGTTTATGGTGGGTTGGACAGAAATAAACCCGGCAAGCCATGCCGCCGTAATAACTGAGCCCCCGGAAATCAACGCCGCCGTTTCCAGCCGCCAGGGGGTGCAGAAGGCAACCGGCCCGGGCTTGCTTTTGGCCGACCAGACCCACAAAAGGGCAGTGATGAAATTCAGGAAAGGGGGGGCTGCCGCCCAGGCTCTTCAACATCTGTTGCCCAAAAGCCGCAATCGCGTCCGCCTCGCGGGGAATCCGTTCAAAGCGCTGCGTACGATCGATGAGGATCGCCTCCAGGGCGGCATGCGATGCATCCGCCACGTTGTAGAGACCGCAGCAGGCTGCGCACGACACGCGTTCATTGACTTGACACAGATAAACGCCGCCGGGGGCCGGCGGCCCCGGTGATTGAAGGGCCTCAGCGATTGGTCGCGCATCCGGATTCTTTTTCATCTTTATCCTGTATATGCCGTGACATGTTCCTCAACAGGGCTGAAGAAAGGACACGCTATCAAGGTGATATCGTTTTTCTCTGACAATTTTTGACGGTAATCCTGTGCATAGAAATAGAAATGTTTTTCGACCCTTCTGCTCAAGATGAACAGTATACAAACCGGGCGTCAGCGCCGCATCGCCAGGCACAGCCCGTCATTTTCCGGCGAGTGCGCCGGTAAAAAAGAGTACAGGTGCACAGAGGCCCATTCGGGTGCGGCAAAGATCGAACGGTTAAACGGGTCAGCGGCTTCGAAGCCCACATTGTCGGCGATCAGCAACCCGCCTTTGCGCAGCAGGCGCCGGCAGTCGGGCAACACCTTTTGGTAGTCCGATTTTTCGATATCCAGAAATATCAGATCAAACTGGTCTTGCATCTGCTGCACCGTCGTGACGGCATCTGCGAGTCGCACCTCGACCAGCGACGCCAGGCCGGCCCGGCGGAGATTGGCCTTGGCCCGCCCGGCCATGTTAGAATCGTTTTCCACAGTCACCAAACGACCGCGGTCGGGTTCGAGGGCCCGGCCCAGATAGATGGCCGAATAACCGGTGGCCGTTCCCAATTCAAGTATGGCCGTGGCGTTGCCGGTGCGGGCCAGAATAAAGAGCAGTTCTCCCACTACCGGTCCGACAATGGGAATGTTCTGCCTGTCTGCCTCCGCTTCCAGTTCTTTCAGCAGGCGCTCGCGTCCGGGGATGAACTGCCGGAAATACGACTCGGGATTTTCCACCATAGCGGCCATTGCTCCCCCTGATTGCCTATTCTTTTTCAGGCAGAATTTCGTATTCGGTTGTGATATCGGCAACGCCGCGCACGGTCGCCGCTACCGAGCAGTATTTCTGTTCGGACAGTTGAATCGCCTTCTGGACGGCCTTTTCCGTCAGCCCCTTGCCGCCGATGCGAAAAGTCAACTTAATGTTGCGATAGGCCCAGGGCGGTTCGGGATCGTGCTCACCGGTGGTAACGATCTCGAGACTGCTGGGGGGCTGTCGTTTTTTGGTCAGTATATCGACCACATCGACGGCCGTGCATGCTGACAAGGCGATCAAAAGCATCTGCGACGGTCGCATGCCGTTCGGATCATTCTCGCCGGACAAGACAACCGCATGCTTGTTTTCATCCATCCCCACGAACTGCTGGCCCGTTACCCAGCGTAAGGTGGTGCTCGGCATTTAACTTCTCCTTTCGAATGGTTTCAAAGACGGAAAATGGCTCCCGGTTCACTATTTGTGGTCTCGATCTGACAACCGGTGTTGCCGCTGTACTTTCCCCCGGCTGCCGAATACATCCGGGTCCCGCCATGCCGAGACCCGCTTTCGCAGTTGATCGTTCCCTCCGCTCGGTTCAGCATTTGCGGAAAAAACGCTCCGTCACGCAGGTGGCGTGTCGTTTGAGGGATATCGCGAGCCGCCCCGGGGGTCAGGCCAGGGCTTCCCGTATCACCTGGTAGCGCGCAAAGATCTGTCCGCTACCCAAATGTTTGAAATCGATCAGCTCAAGCATCATAGACACCGGCTCAGAAAAGAGAGAAAGACCGTATCCGAATACCCGCGGTACATACGTCACGTGAATTTCGTCGATCAATTCATCCCGGGCAAAAAGTGTGTTGATTTGCGATCCGCCGGCCAGAATAACCGTGTCGTAGCCTTCCCGGTGCAGGTCCGCGAGCACCTCCCGCGGGTTCTTGGATGTGAATACCAGGTCCTCGTGCCGGGAAACTCGGCTTTTGTCGCGACTGAGCACGATATTCTTGCGCCCCGGAAGGGGTCTCCCAATGGTATCGTATGTTTTGGACCCCATGATCAACACGCCTGCCTCCAGGGTGGAATTCTTGAACATGCGTTTGTCTTCCGTGCCGGTCCAGTCCGGAAAATCTTCAGGGTCTCGCGCAATCTTGCCGTCTACCGTGAGTGCCATTAACAGAACGACTTTCATCTCGCTGCAACTCCATGTCGTTAAACCCCGTCCGCGGCTCCGGCGGGAGGTGATAGATTGCGGGTTTCCACAATCAAAATTTTCTTAATACATCCCTGTCTACGATTATCGGCGTGTAACCGAAGACGGCGTTCAAATGGTGCAGGAAGGCATGGTGGCCTTCGGTCTGCCATGCCTTTCGAACCTCATCGTCGATACTGCGGTAGTGTTCCTGCAATGTTTCGATAGACGGATAGTCTATCGACTGCCCTTGGCGCCCGGCTTCTGCATCGATCATCTCGAGCCAGGTTTTACTGACGCCCATGATGAAATACGGCCAGGTGTTTTGAACGACGGGAGACCAGCTCTGGTCGCTGGTATCACCGATACCGGGTTTGGTAACCTGCCCGGTGTCATCCGAGATAACCTGACGGATCCGGCCGATCCGCATTAATTCCTCCACGAGAGAATCGTTTCGAACGGCATCGATGACCTCTCTCGCGGTGTCGGCATCGCTGTAAAAAATGAAGCTGAAACGGTGGCCGGCCCCGTCGCGCGCGGCCCTGCGGTGAAACCGCCACAGGGGGATCTGCTCTCGGTGAGTTTCGAGAACCGGGGCGACAACCCTATGGGCGATCAAATCGTCCATATACCATTCGGCTGTGACCCCCTCGGGCCATTCGTTCTGAAAACGCACGGCCCACCAGCCCATGGATGCCGCGGCTGACGCCGGCTCATGGGGAAAGGCCGTGATCGACCCTTTTGATTTTATTCCGGCACACCCGCTAATCAGGATCAATCCAAGGGAAAAAACCACCAAGCCGTTTCGGAACCGCACCGATATGGTCAAACTCTCCTCCACAAGATCTCAGGCCGCTAACCTCGAAGAAAAGCCGTCCGCAGCCAATTTGTCATTTAATTCAGGCGCTACTTGAGATCAAACACCAGTTTCCACTGCTCGGAGCCCTTTCGCACCGACACTTCCTCCTTGTCGATCTGAACGATCACGTAGCCTTCCAGGGATGCCCCTTCCCTGACGATACTCCCATTGATGACCGCCAGACGGTCGCCGGGTGCCGGTGCCCATGAAATGGCCTGCAGTTTCAGATCGGAGGTCAGGATCGGAAGGCTGGCCGTGGCAGGAACGCTCGGTCTGGCGGCTTTCTTTTCTGTCGGCGGCGGTCTTCGGACAGTCGCTGCCGGTGTTTTTTTCACCACCGGTGATGGTGCCGGCTTGGGGACAGGCTTAGCCGTCTCCGGCTGGGGTTTGGGACGCGGTGCTGCGGATTGGGGCGGTTGTGTCGCCGGCGGTCTGGCCGTGGATCCGGGAGTCGATACAGTCGAATCCGGTTTGCTTATCGGCCGTGTCACTGCCGCCGTCGTCTCAGTGCGGCTGTCCGGCCCCGGTTTGAAATAAAGGTAGAGCCCACCTGCGGCTGCCACGACTGCGAGAGCCAGCAGGCCCCATAAAACGAACGCGGATCGGCCGGCGCTGATATCCCATCGTCGCATGGCGCTGCGAGGCGTCGACCCGGATGGCCAGATGACCGTCCGCCGCTTTCGGGGAAGGTCATCGTCGAGTTTCTTGAGGGCTTTTAGTATGGAACTCACGGTGTTCACTTCCTTAAGAGGTTCGCATCGCGGCGTATCGAATTATTCGGACACGCACACAAAAGCATCCGTTCCCGAATCGTGCCGCCGGTCAAAGAGCTTTACTGTCGCGTCGACGCTTCGCTCCGGATATGAGGGATTTGCAGTACCGGATTGTCATTGAACAGCAAGATTTTTGTTAGCGGCCCAACGATTCCGTCCGGCCGGAGTCCGTTTTTCTCCTGTAAATGTTGAACGGCCAATTCAGTCTGCTCGTCATAGTAAGGACCGGTACCGACCTGGATATAACCGATCTCCCGGAGATATCTCTTGAGTCTTGCAACCACCGCGCCGGACTGCACTCGCGGGTTCAGGTTAACATCGTCCAAGTGGTTTCGCCATGGAACATACACCGCACCACGGCAATACGCTGTCAATACATCCATCGGCACGGTGATGAGCGCGTTGCTGCCCGCTCGGCCGAGAGTCACATCCCGGTCGTCAATGGCACGCAAGGCCAGAAACCCCGGCGCGGGCCCATGCGGTAATTTCACGGCAATGATGGCCGGCAGATTCAAACTGTTAAGGAGCCCGAGATTGCATGTCGTTTTGAGCACTGAAAAACCGTTCTGTTCGGCCGCCAATTTGAAAAAGATATCGTCATCGGTCTCGTCATCCAGCACCGGATCGAGAACGGTCTCACCGCCCCATAGTTCCAGCACCGATTTCATTGCGATGTGTCTGGCGGATCTGACGTCCATCTCTTCCAGAAAACGTGCCAAGGCATCGGTTTCCGCATCTCGCTGCCTCCCGGAGGTTTGGGCGGGCGCGGGTGGCACCTGAGCCTGTTGGACAAATGTTTGCCGTGGCTCGTCCCGGGGGGATAGTTGGAAGTTGGTGGTCCCAAAGATGCGCTCGATAATCCCCTGGGCCCCAGCGGTTCCCTGTCTGTAAAACCAAAACATGAAAACAGCGGAGCAGACAATGACCAGCAAGGTCAGCGACAGTTTGAATCCCTTCCTTTTGCTTCGCGGCGCGGCCCGGCCGCCGCCGATTTCACGGATGGCCGCCCGTACGATACCGCCGGTTATCTTCTGGCGATTACGACTAAAAGCCGTCAGCAGGGACCGGTCGCAGACGATATTGATCAGGCGGGGGACGCCTTTGGAGAAACGATAGATCAGGCGGACGGCGCTGCTGCTAAACGGTACCTGGGCCTTGGAGGAGGCAACGAGAATGCGGTGCTCGATGTATTCCCTGACTTCCCTGAAGGTCAGCGGAGACAGATGGCAGCTGAGCGTAATGCGCTGGGCCAGTTGTCGAAGATCGTAGGAATCGAGAAGTTCCCCCAGTTCCGGCTGTCCGACCAGGATGATCTGCAGCAACTTGGAACGGTTGGTCTCAAGGTTTGATAGCAGTCGCAGCTGTTCCAGGACGCGCCGGGACAGGTTCTGGGCCTCATCCACCAGCAGCACGACCCGTTTCCCCTCGGTTTTCATCCGGATCAGGTAGATGTTGAGCGCATCGATGAGCGCTTTGATATCGTCTGACCGGCAACGGATGCCGAGTTCATCCGCAATCGTCTTGAGGAGCTGCTTCGGGCCAAGCCGGGGGTTGAATATGTATGCTACCTCCGTTCGTTCGTCCAAGTTATCGAGAAAAACGCGGCAAAGCGTCGTTTTTCCGGTACCGACTTCCCCGGTGATCTCCACGAATCCGTCCCCCTCGGAGATGGCATAACTCAGGTGCGCCATCGCCTCCTCGTGGCTGCGGCTCACGTAGTAATACTCGGGGTTGGGAACGAGCTTGAAGGGTCTCTCGCGAAAAGAGAAGAATTTCTTATACATCTCGATTCTTTCCGGTAACGGCACCGAACCGGGTGCGCCGATCGCAGCCGACGGTCAAAGCCCCGTTGATCCGAAAATATTTATAATAAAAACAATTAAATGTGTCAAGCGAGGGCACAATATTTCGTGAGGTCGCTCGGTCATGCCCATTCTTTGGAGATGTCTATTGCGAATGATGGGAATCCCGGAACAACTCCAGCTGGTCTACCTGTCCGCTTTCAAAGTTTGTTATGAACAGCTCGACGGCTATTTTCAGCGCCTCGATCGGCTCCCGGTTGGCCAGCTTCCAGGCATAAATGTCGCGGTGGAGCTGGCGGCTGTCCTCGGCCAAGGCCTCGATCACTTGGTATTTGGCCGGTTCCCAGAGCAAATGGGCCTCCTCACCCGGCAGACCCAATTTCTGAAACTGCCAGTTACAGTTGCGCTCCCACCAGGGTGAAGGTACCTCACCATTGGTGACACTGCCTTCGAAGTAAAACAGGGACCATTCAAGCTGTTTAAGACGGATGTGCAGATCTCGGGCCACGTCATTCAGTGCGCGTTTGCCCTCGGGCGTATGCCTGTCCAGCACGACCCAGTAGGGAAAGGGTTTTTCGGTACCATCCGGCGCTGCTGCCTCAGTGACCTCGGGAAGGCCGGATGCAGACAAGTAAGCTGCCGCCTGGATCACTGCCCGGTCAAAAGGTCTTCCGGTGCTTTTAAATTTCATGGCGTTGATACAGAGCGATCGCCATTCGTTATCGGCCAGGTTTCGCTCCATCCAGTTCCAGAAATCTTCCGGGCGCCGGATGGCATTAGCAATGATCCTGATGTGGCGGTCGTTCGGAGTACCGCCAAGCATCGAGGTGTCACCCTCGGACAGTCGGTAGGCCAGGTATCCGAGACCGGCGGCATCCCTGTTTTTGACCGACCGGGCGACTTTGACCAGGACGGCCACTTTACTGTGAAAGTGGCGGTTGAAAACCAGATCTTGTCCCAGGGGCCAGCACTCTTCGAAGGTGATGTTCACCGACCGGTTCCGGAACCAGTTTTTCTCCCTGAAACTCAGGCTTTGAATCAACGCACTGACGATGTATACCAGGTTGACATTTCCGCGCCGTACCGCTTTTTGAAGCAGAGATCGAAAACGGGCATCGATGTCGGCACCGCGCTTGTCGATAATTGTCATGTCTATCCCGGGTATTTCACGAATCTCATTCGCTCATTTACAAGGCGCACGCCTTGTATTTAACGATCATATGTGTGATCCCGTGAGGCAAAGACATACATGGGTGCAGCCGTAATCGGGTACCGCAAATCCTTCATTCGCCGGCCTTTGATCGGCCTTCGAATCTGTCAGTGAGTGAATGCGGCTTGCAGGATTTAAAAATAATCATGAAGTATGCGGAATGGCGCTGCTCCGCCACAGTTGCAGGCCTGTCAACGGGTGCCGCAGCACGCCCCTTGCCGATACCGGCGGACACCACCGCTCACTCTTCGTTCGGTACCAAAATGCGCTACAGCGTCATGCCGCCGTCAACGACCAGCACCTGCCCCGTCATGAAACGGCTTTCATCGGAAGCCAGAAAGATGCAGGCATCGGCGACTTCATCCGTCGTACCCAAGCGTTTCATGCGGTGGCGTTTGATAAAGGCGTTCCGCGCAGCTGTGGGGTCGGACGCAGCGGCGATACGCGACGCCAAGCCCGGGGTTTCGATGGCACCGGGACAGACGGCGTTGACCCGGACGCCCCGGTCAACAAAGTCGATGGCAACCGACTTTGTAAAACCGATGAGAGCCGCTTTGGTGGTGCTGTAAGCCAAACGGGCGGGAGCGCTGGTGATACTGGAGAGGACTGAGGCGATATTAACGATCGCACCGACTCCTTTGGCGCACATGGACGGAAGAAACGCCCGGGTCATGTAAAACGCCCCCCGTATATTGACATCCACCGAACGCTCCAGTTCTGCCGGGGTGCAGTCGAGAAGGGTTCCCGAGGCCACATATCCGGCGCAGTTGACCAAAATGTCGACGGGCCCGATCTCTTCGGCCGCCGCGTGGATGTCATCGGGACGAGTGACGTCCAGTTGCCGTGTTCGGACCGATCCAATCTTTTCCAGTTGCTTCAGCGGATCAATGCTGCGACTCGTAGCCCAGACACAGCATCCCTCCCGGGCGAAACCGAGCACAATGGCGTGACCGATTCCCTGCCCGGAACCGGTCACCACTGCGGATTTACCATCTAAACGTCCTGCCATACATACTCTCCATCCGGCTCTTCGGTCCCGGTGCGTGCGACATGGAAAGTGTCGCCGATCCGGTCCAGCTGTTCGAGGACGCCGCCGAAGGTTTTTACCGACAAACGCGAATGGTCGCAGCGAAAAAAACAGCCGGGTGAAGCCAGGCGAAAGGGATGGCCTCAAGCCGCGGCTTCAGATAGCCCTTTATTCCGTGACGACATTGGGGGCATTGCCCCGGGGATCGGACCAAGTGATCATGACCGGTCTGTTCAATTCCGGTATTTATCCGATCGACACTCCGTGATTCTGCATCATTTTCTACCCAGTGCCAATCCACGAAAAGGAGGTGGCACGATCGAGTGGCCAATTCATAAATGAGAATTTTTTCCACTGGGCAAGGCCGCAACCGGAATCCTGCGGTGAATCCCGCCATGGCGGGACCCAGCGGAAAAAAGGCCATTTATGGATGGACACTACCTGGTTGGAAACACTCGGTTTAGATTCAATTATGCAGCTCTCAGGGCGATTGTCAAGCCGCTGAAAGCACTGTGCGCGGTATAAAGGCAGGTACGACCATTCCGGTTGGTGCAGGTTATGGCGGAGGGCCAAAGCGACCGGCCGTTAGAACCTGACCAAAGGCTTATATCGGTCGATCACGCAGTGGCGTGCGTCAAACCCGGGAGTCGCATCAGGCCGCCCGGGTAATGCACCACTGAATGCAGCCAGTCCTGGCAATACATCTTTCAGGGAGACTATCGCGGTAAGACTGCCCCGTCGCGATGAACGAATAAAAACCCGTTGGAACGAAAAAAGGACGCGTTCTGAATGGGTTCGTGCGCTGAGATCCGTGCCGACGGCCGGTTACCGGTCAAACTGGTGGGTGACTCATCTCGCGACCTTTTACTGCTGTGAATCTGAATCGTCGTCACGGCACAGAAAACGCGTAAAACATTCCCATTGATTGCAATAAACCACCGCGGTTCCGGAGCATTCCGAGCGGCTCAACCGTTTTGAAGTACCGTCCTGATTGTTTATGCTCTTGGAACGATCGGACTTGTAGATATCTCTTTTCACTATTTTTTTCGTCTTTTTCATTTTTATTCTCTTTTAAATCGTATGGCAGCGCTCGGCGGGTTGTTTCGATAAATGACATGTCGAACACGGCGTCCCGGCTGACCATAGCGCATAAAATGAACGTGTCTCGAAAAAATCAGGGTTCAGGGCAGCATGAAACGAGTAAAACGTGGCGCATACAGGACGCACGTGAACATTTTGAGTCGTTTCATAACGCCGCCCATGAGCACTGAGACTACTTTTGAGATGTGTTCATGTTATCTATGGGAATCGTCATCCGTCACCCTAAAGGTGGAGACTTTCCGGCTGTGTCGGCTCGCCTCTCTTACCCTTACACTGTGGAATAAATCTGAATGAATCCAGTCATCTGTGTCTTGCCCGTCGCGGTCACCGATTGGAAAGCTGAACATTCGCCCCCAAACGGTTTTCCATCCAGCGCACTGCCCAGGATACGATAAGTATTAAAACCAGGTACTCAAGTATCAATACGGTGTAAATTTCCAATGGTCGATAAACCGTGACCGTCAACTCGTTGGCTTTCCGGGTCAGTTCCTGAAGGCCGATAACAGAAACCAAGGAAGACATCTTGAGCATGTATACAAACTGGTTACCCAGCGGGGGGAGAATTCGGCGGATGGCCTGGGGCAGAATGATGAGACGCAACTTGAGCAAATACGGCAGCCCCAGAGCATCGGCCGCCTCTATCTGGCCGCGCTCGATGGACTGGATTCCGCCGCGGAAGATTTCGGCTTCGAACGCGCTGTCGCATATCGATAACGCCAAGACACCCGCAGCAAAAGGGGCCAGAGAAAGACCGAGAACAACCGGCAATCCGTAATAAACCCACAAGACCATCACCAGCGTCGGCACGGACCGAAAGGTTTCGACGTACACCCGGTTAAAAATCCGCAATAGCCGGTTTCTCGATAAACCCGGCAGTGCAACCAACAGCCCGACACTGACGGAAATGACAATCGACACCGCGGCCAACCCGACCGTCATCCATAACCCATCGAGCATAAACTTGAGATTGACGCTCCCCCTGGGCGTGGTCGGAAGCACCTCGTACCAGCCCCAATGATAGTCGACGTTACTGCATCCATTGACGACCAGTGCGCTGACGAAAGCGGCTGTGGCCGTGAGCCATCCGTTGCGTCGGTGCATACGGTTCCTTCTCCCCTTATCCCTTCACAGACTCCTGGTCCGCATCGGGCCGCAGGTCACATTTTCATGCAGCACCGCTCTGATGTATGGCTTGCGGATGTCAATCGAGCATCTGCCATTTGATCCGGAGCCTGTCGAAGAATCCCTCGTTTTCTTTTATGGTGATCCAGTGGTTCAGGTAATTCAGCCACACGATGTCGTCCTGTTGAACGATAAACGCCAAATCGGCAGGCTTGCGTGGTTTCGAGACCGGTACAACGGCCAGTTCAGGATGCGTTTGGACCAGCCGCAAGGCCTCCAGGTTGCTGGTCACCGACACCATCGCTCTTCCGGACAGGACCTCCTGGTAGTCGCGGGCCGGTGTTTCAATGGCACGGACCGTCGCGTTGGGGAAAAACTCTTTGACCTGCTGTTCGTGAGAGGTGCCGAGGGTGACGGCCACGATGACTTCCGGCTTGTCGATGTCCTCCCAGTCATTAAATCGCGTCAGGTTGGATTTCAGGGTGACGGGGACGGTGTTCACCTGGTAATAAGACTGGGTAAAGCCGACCGTGCGTATCCGTGAGACCGTGATCGATGCACTGGTGCTGATATCGTATTTGTCGGCAACGATGCCGTTGACCAACGTTTTCCAGTCCGTGGGAACGAATGCGATCTTTACCCCCGTGTCTTCGGCAAGTGCCGTCATCACATCGATGTCAAACCCCTTGTAGCTGTTGGTGGCCGGATCCTTGATCGACATAGGGTTCCAGTCGCCGGTGGTGCCGACCCGCAGCAAACCGGATTCGAGGATTTTGTGCAGTCGCGACCGATCCTGGGCCTCGGCCGCAACGGCGGCAAACAGCAGCACAATCGTCAGCGACAATACCGTACGAAACTTCATGAATTGGCCTCCTTCAGCCAGTGGTGGTCGATTTTTGTCATGCCGTAAATTGAAGGCGGTGTCACAGCGGGCAAAAAGACGGTTACAACATAAAATCAGATTGTTAGTTGTCAACCGCAGCGGCCGGTCGATCTTCCAACACCCACGGCTATAAATTGTATAGACGCGGACGCGACCCTTGACTCTCTTCGTACGGTTTCATATTTAGTGTCCATTGGTAGATGGCAGTGTTTAACGCAGGACCCAGAGGCCGGGAAAAGAATGCCCCGAACCTTGCATCCGATTTCCCGGGTCACGATATGCCGGATCAGCCAGTCAAAAGCAACGGAACGAAATATCCCAGCCCCAAAAAGATCAGGCGTCTGATCTTGACCGCCACCCTTTTGATTGTCACCTGCCTTGCTGCACTGATAGCGACGGGTGTGTACGTGTATCGACACCCTAAAAGTGTGGGCCCTCTGATTGCCAAAAGTATCGTCACCTTTACCGGTTTGGAAGTCTCGGCCGAAGAGCTCTCCTACGGCCTTGTCCCGCTTTTTCTGCACGCTCGCCGCATCAGGGTGGTCCCGGCAGGGAAAAGCGCAGACGATTTCAAACTCGTAGTCGGCTCTCTTGACGTACTGGCGCGAATTAACGGACCTTTCGGCCGCCGCACCCTTACCGTCGAGCCATTGCGGATAGAGGGTTTCGAAGGGTCCCTGCCGACGCTCAACCGGGCACCGGACCTTCTCGCTGCACTGATCGAACCCGGTCCACCATCCCTTGCCGGTCGCCTGGCGAAGCGACTGGTCCGATATTTGCTATTCTCCGACATCAAGTGGGCCGGATTGGAGGCCGCCGACGGTCGGGTGTCGATCACGTCCGAGTCTTGGCAACTGAGATCTGAAGGGATCGAAGTAACAATAAGCTCTCAATTGGAAATCGATGTCCGCGGCCGCTCCCTCGAGGGTCACGCCGGCCCCCAGGTCCGTTTGGCAACATCCGGGTACCATCTCCACGTCGATCCCGAAGATCCCGCGGCAGCGGGTGCCACGGCCGGTCGATTGCTCATATCCGACAGCTTGCTTCATACACCGCCGATGGTGTGGCAAGACGTATCGATTGATGCCCAACTGGTCTATTATCGCGACCGCAGTGAAATTTCGCTATCTGCCGTCAAGTTGGATGGGCGTGCGGTGCCACGGCATGTATCGGCAGAAGCGCGTCAGCCGGGTTACGAGGTATCCTTGGCCGCCCGCGGTAATATGCGGCTGGCGGAAACGAGCCTCGAGTTGTCCGAATGGTCTTTGAACGCGACGGATTTTCTGGCGGCTTCCGGTCATGCCCGGCTCGATTTAGCGCCGCCGTACCACCTGGAGCTTAACCTGACCGAGTGCGGCTTAAAGAGCCATGCCCTTGGTGGTTTTTACAGAGCCGTGACGGGCAGGCCACGCCTGCCGCTTTCCCTGTCCGGTGACATCGGCGTCGCGGGACATGCCGCCGGTCCCCTTAGCGACGAATTTTCCCTATGGCAGGGAGACGTGATGCTGACCCTGAAAAGGGTTCCCTTGGTATTCGAGGATGCCGGTACACGCCTGGCGACCGATCTGACCGGAAGTGTTGCGGCCACCGGACAACTCCTCGATCCTCAACTCAAGATCGATCTCGATGCGGATGACCTCGTGATCACCGGATCCGGCGCGGCGTTGACCGGATTTCAACCGAGCCTGAGTGCCGCCGGTCGCTTTCCTGTCCTGGATTTTGCCTTACGCACCCGCGGCGCGGGCGCTCTTTTGACCAAAGGAGGCCTCCGGATCGAACAGGCCAAAGTCGAATTGGACCGGGGGCGGATTGATCTGCAGTCCATGGATGTGTCACTGCCCCGTATGACCCTGTCCACCGCAACGCTGAATGATCTCACCGCATCCTTGACGGGCAATCCGAACCAGGCCTTAATGCAAGTTCGGGCACGCAACAGCGGCCTCGTCCGCACAGCCGCTTCACTGCGATTCCTGCCGGCCGGTTGGCGAATCAACGCTCAAGAAACACTCGATTTAACGCTCGACTGGCAAGCCGGGGCCGGGGTGTCGCTTAACAGCCGGATGGAATTGACGGATCTCCGGTTCAGCAGCCCGGAAGAAAGCCGCATCGGCGAGGCCGTGCAGATCAACATCGATACCACCGCCCACTTGCGTCTCGAAGGCGGCATCGTCCGATCGGAAATGAACCTTTCGGCTGGCGGTGGAGAAATCCTGTGGGGCCGGTACTATCTCGATCTCAGCGCAACCCCTCTTGCCGCCGCCGGGAAAATCGAATGGGATCCAGCTCGGCGCCGCCTAACCCTCGACCGCCTGGTGACATCCCTGAAAGACCTGGTGGCTTTGAGCGCCTCCGGTACGATGCGATCGACTGCAGGAGGCACCAGCGTGGACCTGCGCGTCAAGATGGCCGAAACGAGTGCGACGACTCTGTACCGTAACCTGGTAGCCGAACCCTACAAATACGACCGACCGTCCCTGAGCGATACGGTGATAGACGGACGCATTGGCGGTGAATTGGCCCTATTCGGCAACACCGACGCCCTGAACGCCCGGGGCCGTGCCTACTGGAAAGACAGGCCGCATCGGCAAGAAAAATGGTTCCCTGGTCCTCTCGGGCATCGATCTCGACCTGCCTCTCTGGTATCAGGCCGTCCCGGAGAAAAAAGCCGCTTCCCCCCTCCGAGGGCACCTGGCCGTGGCGGATATGCGGCTGCCACGCCTCGACAATCAGCCCCTGCGGCTCGATTTCGACGTCGGCCCCAATCGTTTGACAATCCCCCGGCCATCGGTACTCAGCGCGTTCTCGGGCCGGGTGGATGTCGGGCCGGTGACCATCAGCAATCTGTACACCGACCGCATGTTGCTGGAAACCGACCTCGCCCTCAGCGGTATCGACATCGACCGCCTGCTCGAGGGGATCTGGCCGCAACCCACAGGCGGAATGCTGGCCGGACGGCTCGAATCGGTTCGCCTGGAAAGCAGCCGGCTCTCGACGAACGGTACATTGACCGCCGATATTTTCGGCGGCAGCATCGATATCATCGATCCGGGTTTTTCCGGACTGAAGACGTCCGTACCGGTGCTCAAATTGTCCAGCCGCATCAATGAACTGAACCTTGAGCAGATGACGTCGGGCACCACTTTCGGCAAAATCCGGGGGATACTTCAGGGGACGGTGGACGGCATCGAGATCGTCGACGGTCAACCACAGCGGTTCGACCTGCGTCTGGAAACGGTGGATAAGAAGGGCGTACCGCAGAGAATCAACATCCTCGCCGTGGACAACATTGCCCGCCTCGGCGGTGGCGCCAGCCCCTTCATGGGAATGGCCGGATCGTTTGCCAAAATCTTCAGGGAATTCCCCTATCGGAAAATCGGCATTGCCGCGAAGCTGGACAATGATATATTCCGCGTCAACGGAACCATAAAAGAAAACGGTACCGAGTATCTGGTTAAAAAAGGTGGTCTTTCGGGGGTTAATG
The DNA here is from genome assembly GCA_963825595.1 of uncultured delta proteobacterium. Taxonomy (GTDB): domain Bacteria; phylum Desulfobacterota; class Desulfobacteria; order Desulfobacterales; family SG8-13; genus JARFQH01. Next base: position 81,047 of record CAWGUE010000026.1, read on the forward strand.
TAGTAAATTTGAATCCGGACAATCGGGTCAGTTTCAAAGACATGATTAAACGCATAAAACGTATTTCTGGTTCCCAGGGAGGGCCGGAGATCCGCTGATTACAGGAGGCGCTCATGCAGTCGAACAGCCGCGTATTTCGGGTCGTATTCTTCGTTGCACTCCTTCTTGTCGGGGCCTGCGTGACAATCAACATATATTTTCCGGCCGAAAAAGTTGAATCGGTGGCCGGCGAGATCGTGGACGACATCCGCGGACCGCGGCCGGAAAACCAGCAGGATTCCGATCCAAAACGCCAGGGATTCTTCCGGGGAAGGTCGCTGCTGGCGAGCCTGGTGCCGGTTGCCTGGGCCCAGGATGCGACGACGGTGTCGAACCCCGCCATCCGGGAACTGAAGGACCGGATGAAAACCCGCTATGCCCAACTCAAACCCTGGTTTGCCAACGGAGTCCTGAAAGAGGGAAACGACGGATTCGTGGCCATCGCCCAAACGAACACCCTGGGACTGAAGGACAAGGGGACGGTCCGGAATCTGGTCACCGCAGAAAACAATGACCGCCAGAATCTTTACCAGGAAGTCGCCAAAGCGCTGAACATCGACCCCAGTCAGACCGGACGGATTGCGGAAATTTTCGCCAAGGAATGGCAGAAGTCGCTTTAATGGGGATTGAAAAACGTCATGTGCGCCGGCAAGTCAAGCCGTGCAGATCCGGCGCAACCGGTCCATAAACCGAATCAGGCCGTATGACAGCGAACCGGCCGAAACCGACGGCCGTTAATCTCACCTCACGCGGATCGCTCTCTCACTGCTTTCGAAACGACCGGCATTGCGCACGGCCGGCGAACTGAGAAAGGACATATCTCGTCCCTGACGCCGTCGGCATCCGCCGACCAGCCGAATATTTCGGGGCGCATACCCCCATTCTCGATTCCGTTCCGTTTCAACGGGGCATATTTCTGAATCTCGCTGAAAACACCTGCACCTGGTATCCGCTATAAAGACGATCCTTACAGAATGACGACGCTTGCATCGTGCCAATGGAGCGCCCCATGAGCCTGACAAATCGCATCTTTATTGCCGCTCTGGTGGTGGTGCTCGACCTGGTGGTCTTTTTCTTTCCGATATCGGCCGTTTTTATCGCCTACGTCATCATTTTCAATCCACCGTGGTTCAAAGACTTTATTCTCGGACTCGACAAGCCGGACGGCAAGCACTCATGATCTTCCGATTATCGGCCGTTTCGCGCAAATCGCAGCGGACGAAATACGGCCCGGGGGCCGGCCGCCATCGTGGTGGTTGCGAAAAATGTCGATAATCATTAGACTAAACCCATCGTTCATAAAATTTTCAGGCGAACAACCGGCTAAAGTAAACACGCGATGTATCGACAACTCTTTGGTTTCAGCAAGAACCCGTTCCGGCAGACCCACGATCCGGCGTACCTTTTTCTGGGCCGGCACCACGAGGAGGCCATGGCCCATTTGACCTATGCCGTCATGAAGGGCGAGGGCTTCAGCGTCATTACCGGCGCGCCGGGTGTCGGTAAAACCACCGTCTGCAGGTCCTTTCTGGAACAGCTGGATGATGACGTTCAGGCCGCCTATATTTGTGACGCCGGAGGCCTCAGCCCCCTGAGACTGCTGAACCACATCAATGCCGCGCTCCTAATCCCTTCAAAATTCAATAATATCAAGGATCTGATCGACACGCTCAACGACTTTCTCATCCAGAAAAGCCGTGCGGGACAGAAAGTGGCGCTTTTTATCGATGATGCCCACGCGCTGTCGAACGAGGTGCTGGAGCAGGTCCGCCTGCTGTCGAACCTTGAGACCACCCGGCACAAATTGCTCCAGATCGTACTGATCGGCCGGCCTGAACTCTCGGATCGACTGGCATCGTACGAACTCAGGCAGATCGGGCAGCGAATTTCGGTCAACTGGCACATCAACCCATTGAGCTACGAAGAGACCCTCGCTTACGTCCAGCATCGGATTTCGGTGTCCTCCACGGGGCCGCCGGTTCGGTTCGACCCGTCCGCCGTCCGCCCTTTGTACCGCTTTACGGATGGAGTTCCGCGCCGCATCAACGCGGCTTGTGATCGCATCCTCAAAGAGGCCTATGAACGCCGGGAAAGACTCATCGACGAAAACATTGCCAAGAGCGCTCTGCAGAAACTGGCAGATCACCCGGAAGGCCGGCCGGCCGGGTTGAACTGGCGCAAAGTTCTACTGCTGGGCGGTGCGGGTTGCCTGGCGCTGACCGCGGTCCTGGCTGGCACCTATATTATCAAAAAAGGTCAGGCGGGAACAGCCACACCAAGCGTTGTCGTCAAACCAATCGCACCGCTACCGGATTCATCACCGGATTCCGCGCCGCCACCGCCGACCGATTATGACCGCCTGCTGGGAGCCCTTTCCGGACAGGCCAAAAAGTCGTCCGAAGCGGTTGCCGGAGCGGCGTCCACCGACCCGGACGTTCCTGTTCCTCTGGTCGCAGAAGCGGAGGATGTCACTGTCGACGACACACCGCCTATATCACCGGATTCCGCGCCGCCGCAACCGGCCGATTATCCCCGCCTGCGGGGAGCCTTTTCCGGACAGGCCAAGGAGTCGCCTGAAGTGGTTACCGGAAAAGGGTCCGCCGGCCCCGACGTTCCTGTTCCCGCTGTCGCGGTAGCGGAGGATGTCATCGTCGATGACACACCCCCGCTCCGGTTGACCCACTCGGTCCAGATCGGCGCCTTTTTGGAAGAGGCCAATGCCAGCAAACGCTCGGCGCAATTGAAAAAGAGCGGCTACCTCCCCCGCATCGTCACCGTAGCCGGCCCCGACGGCCACATTTGGTATACCGTGCGCATCGGAGACTATCCCTCGCTCGAAAGGGCTCGACAAGAGGCCGATCGGTTCACCGCTTCGGAAAACATGCCGACAGCCGTGCGACCCTATGATGCGTATTGATATCGATATGGATGATTTCGACGTTCTGGTTATCGGGCGCAGTTGCCTGGATACTATTGCCGTTCTGAACCGATTCCCGCAAGAAAATCAGAAGGCCCCGCTCGAATTCCGGCTCACCGAAGGCGGAGGCCAGGGTGGGACGGCCGCCTGCTGCATCACCCGTCTGGGCGGCCGGGTCGTTTACATCGGGACGCTGGGGAACGATACGGAGGGTCGTTTTTGCCGGCAGCGGCTGCAGGATTTCGGCGTCGACACGCAGCGGGTCGAGATGGTTACCGGTGGACGGACGCCTGTCGCCTACGTCTTTGTTTCCAAACCCAGCGGCCGCCGGACAATCATCTACGAACCCAGCGGGCTGCCGCCGGTCGTCCTCTCACCCGAACTGCAGGATTTGATTTGCAAAGCGCCGGTGGTCCTCCTCGATCCGGAAGTGACCTATCTGGGGCCGGAGCTGGGTCGGCTGAAAACCGACGGTCCCCTGATCGTCTATGATGCCGAACGCTGGCGGGCCGGCTTGCCGGACATCATGGCGCTGGCCGACTATTTTATCCCGTGCGAGGATTTTTTGGATTCGCCGCAGCTCGGTTTCGGCGGGATGTCTTTCGAGGAAAAATTGACCGCCCTAAACGCACGGGTCAAAGGGCACTTGATCATTACCCGGGGAGAAGGCGGCGCCTGTTATTTATCCGGTGATGACCTCCGGCATGTGCCCGTGCCGGTATCGGCCGCAGCTGCCGCCGTCGATACAACCGGCGCCGGCGATAATTTTCATGCCGCTTTCGCCCTGGCTGTCAGCCGGGGGTTGGGGCTGCACCGCGCGGTGCGTTTCTCCGTTGCGGTGGCATCGCTTTCGTGCCGAGACTACGGAGGCCGCAATGGTGTGCCCAGCTGGAAGGAAGCCATCGCGCTGGCAGCGCAAATATGATCCCTTCATCCAATGGATCGGCCGGCATGGTCCCCATCCGGATATTTCGCCCTTGATAAGATTAAACCTAAATTGAGCGAATTTTGACTCGCGCTGCACCCATCCATTGCCCATCAAGGGCCTGTGCCAATCCTCGACATAGCCATGGGTAGCCTGCGGTTGGCGCAGGCCCTTGATGAACAAGATCTCAGCACATCGCTTCCTCAAAAATCGCTCAACTGAGGTTACAGTAAAATTTCCGGTCTACAGTGATAGTCGGGAAATCGATGCTTTTCCGCCGAAGCACACGGCCACGTCGCAGTCCGGGTCCCGGGGTCTTTCGTGGATTGTGCCGGAGTAGGAATACAGATCACCCTCCCGAGTGTAGGTATAGCGGTGGGGATTGGCGTCGGGATCGCAGAAACGGTGACTGATGCGGGCGTTACGATCGATGGGGTGCGGTAGGTTGACATTCCAATAGCAACCGTTGGGCAGACGCCGATCGAGAAGCATCCCCATGATCTCGCCGGCGCAGCGCCCGGTTATACCCCAGTCGATGCGGCAGTCCCGGGCGATGTATTGCGAAACCGCCATGGCTCGGTAACCCAGAATAGCGGCCTCCCGCGCCGCGGCTACCGTTCCCGACTGATAGATGTCCGACCCGAGGTTGGCGCCGGGGTTGATTCCGGCAATAACCCAATCCGTATCCGGTGCGATCATTTTGAGGGCCAACCGGACGCAGTCGGCCGGCGTACCGCCGACACTGTAGCGGTTCGCGGCCCGGCGTCTTACCGTGATGGGCGCATGGGTCGTCACCTGGTGACCGACGCCTGATTGGGCCGTTTCCGGAGCCAAGATCACCGGATCGGCAAACGCCTGAGCGACTGCCGCCAGCGCGCCGAGACCCGGTGCGTCGAAGCCGTCATCGTTTGTCAGCACGATTTTCACTGTCTTTCACCTCTCCCGGTTTCATTTCGCGTCGTGTCGGTGTCTAACACATGGCCGATGTAAGCCGCGATCTCTTCTGAACCGTTTCTCACGCACCGGTGGCGACGGCGCATGGATAGCAGATGCGGAAGTCTTTCCACCCAGCGGCCCGAAATGAAATCTTCTTCCCCAAAAGCGACACTGTCCATTTTTTTACGGATAAAGTCGACCAGACCTGGAGATTCCGGATAGCGCTCGCGCGCCACATAGCCGAAAGGCACACCGGCCGCATACACCTCTGCTATGGTGCTGTAACCAGCCTTGCCGATGACGACGTCACTGGCATTGACCAGATCGGGATGGAAAAAGTCCGAGTGGTGCGGCAGAAGGATCATGTTGTCCCGGAATTCCGGGGAACGGCTGCTGCCCGGCAGAATGAAGGTCGCATCCAGATACGATGACAGGCAGCCAAGAAACCGGTAGTGCCCGGGGATTCCGCCAGTGGTTATCAGAACGGTTTTCTGCGACATCGGTATGCGCAGCCGCCGCCGGATTTCCGCCTTTTTGGATCTGAAGCTGCGGCTGACCGGCCCCACGGTCAGATCGGCATTTCCCCGGAAACACACCGGCTCGGTCTGAATGTGATGGTCAGCGCCGGCAAACATCTGGCGGAGGTAGTCGATGTGTATTTCCATCGCCGCCGCCATCGACGGGTACCCGCCGTAAATACGGTCCCAAGTGAAATTTTCGATCAGCACCGTCGGCACTCCGCTGACTCGTCCGACGGCGATACCCAACGGGGCGATATCGCACAGGATCAAATCGCACCGGTTCCGAGTCACCGTCCGGGACAGATCCGAAACCAGCGTCGGATCGAAGGGCATAAAAGCGTTCAGGCTCGCAAGGGTGCGGTCCAGGTCTTCCGCGAAGGCCGACTTTTGGATCAGGCCGATATCGGTCGTCACCGGATAGCGGGTGTAGGATACCGAAAGAGAGTCCTCGAAAAACTGATGCGGAACTGTCGTGAAAATGTCGAAGTGACAGGACGGGCGGTGGTTCCCCAGAGCCTCCATGACTGCGGCGGCACGGGCGGCGTGTCCGAAACCGTGGGGGGAGATAAAGCAGGCGATTCTGTCGTGCTGCGCCGGTCGACGACCCGCATTCATTGCAGCGCTGCCGGTGCGAATATCTTTTCGAACCAGCAAGGGGGTTTGGCCCCTGGGGTATCCAAACCTTCAGCTTCCAAACAGGCGACGGCCATCTGAAAAGTGTGGTAGTCCATGTCGCAACCGTCCCAGCCCAGGTAACGGAGACGCTGGTTGACCTGGTCGAGGTTCATCCCGGGGCTGTAGAGGATGGCGCCCGCCAGGCTTCTGATGAAACCGGGAATATTGCGGGCATCGATTCCCTGCTCTTCCAGGCGGTGAAACAATATCTGCTTAAGCGGCTGCATCGGGCTCCTCCCATGATGAATTGTTCACGATAACTGTTGAAGGATATCAGGCTCATATGGTGTGGTCAAGAAAAATATACCACTATATGTAGTGGGAATTTCCGATATCTCCATCGGAGTAGCATATGGGATCGCGTCGGCCCCAGGTAACCTGCCGGCGTGCCGACAGGCGCCTGTCATTGCATTTTTTCACTGTACACCGAAAGCATAAAAAGGGTCGCAAGGGGCTGGGTAAAAAGGGACCCGACAAAAAAGGATGACCCAATCGCCAGAATCCCAAGGTAGATGGCAACCGTGATCAGATGGCCGACAAAGCCGCCGCCGCCGACCCCCATGGCGTATGATGTCTTGACCGCCTCCGTCAAGAGAAGTCGCCGGTCGGTCATCAACGGCAGCATGTACAGGCAGGCAAAGGTGATGAGAATGGCTATCAGAAATCCGGGCAACACAACGAAAATGATCCCGATGACAATCGCCAAGACCACCATGATCGAAAAACCGATCAAGGGCAGAAAGAGGCTGAACTCGGAAAAAAGGTCCCTGATGTTTGGATCCCGCCCTTCTCGCATCATCCGCAGCAAGGACTGGGTGTAACCGGCAAGGGTCACGGGAGCCAGGATACCGAGAGACAAGAACCAGATGCAGAACATCGCCAGGGTAATCAAGATCAGCGGCTTGATAAACTCCAGGGTCAGATCCCAGGCGTTTTCGAGATGGGTTTTGAAATCCACGCCGGCCTCCGTTCAGCCTAATAGGCTTTTGTGTGTATCTGCAGCTATATTTGCGCCCCCTGCCCGCCAGGGCCGGTTGGCCACTGCATGGGCCCGGGTTTTCACCAAAACAGATTGGGGGACAATTTATATTGGAATATTGAATAGTTGTCAAGCGGATCCCATCCATCCCCTGCCGTGCTCCATCGGGTCGGACCCCGACGCATCGTCCAATCAGGTTGGAAACCGGGACATTCCTGTACCAAAACGATGTCCTCGACTGCCGGACGACCGGGGGAGCCGGTCGAGATCTGCCTGCGCCCCGTGGGTAAATGCCATCGATGCAGGGATACTAATTAGTGCCCATACGCGAGTCGTTAAAGGCATTACAGAGTGTCCGATTCATAAATGAGCATTTTTTTCGTTGGGCAAGGCCGCACAAAGGTTTGCGGCGAGGCGCACTTATCGTACGCCGCAGCCGGAAACCTGCGGATAATCCCGCCATAGGCGGGACCCAGCGGAAAAAATGGCTCATTTATGGATGGACACTAATTAGTATTGACACCCCCCCAAGAATTGTTAGTATGCAGCATCGTTTCAAGATAAATTCAATTTCCGTTCACACGCCCCCTGAAAGGGGGTTTTTTACAGTCCTGGTAACATGAGCTTCCAGCCGCCCGAAAATTCGCCCGTCAGCGATGGGTCGAATCCCAACGCACGACCCCATCCACCATTGGCCACACAACCGCCCATTTCCGCCCGCATCCGCCTTGGCCTGGCCGCCGGCAGCGGTCTTCTGCTCACGGGCGCGTTCCCGAATATCGATGTCGGCTGGTTGGCGTGGATCGCTATCGTGCCTTTATTGACAGCTGTTCGCAACGTCCACTGGAAAAGAGGTTTCGGACTCGGATTTCTGGCCGGCATGGTTCACTACCTCTCGTTGATTTACTGGGTGGCCTACACCATGCGAACCTACGGACACCTTCCCTGGCCGGTGTGCATTTCGATTTTGGTGCTGCTGGCCGCCTATCTTGCACTCTTCTTCGGCGCGCTGACCGCCTTTGTCTGCATTCTGAAGCCGAAGCCGGCCGCCGCGCTCGTTGCGGTGCCTGTCACGTGGGTGGCACTGGAATATCTTCGCTCGTTCTTCCTGAGCGGATTTCCGTGGGAACTCCTCGGATACTCCCAGTACAAGGTGTTGCATCTCATTCAGATTTCAGATATTCTGGGTCCGTATGGCATTTCTTTTCTCATCCTGTTCATCAACACGGCCCTTTTTTTTCTGCTGCTTCGCATCCTGAAACGCGACTGGCACGGTGACTGGATATCGGGACGGCTTGCGGCCGTCGCCGTTACCATCGGGGTTTTTCTCACGGGTGCTGCCTGGTACTACGGAGACAGGCGCCTGGCGGATATAGACCAATTGAATCAAACCGCGCCGTCAATTCGGGCGGCTGTCGTCCAGGGTAACATTGAGCAGGCGCTCAAGTGGAATCCGGCTTTCCAGGAAGCCACGATCGACAAGTACTTGAAGTTGTCGCAAGGAGTCCGTGACGTCCGGCCGGATCTCGTCGTGTGGCCGGAAACGGCACTGCCGTTCCATTTTTTGTATGATGTCCCCCTGACCGACAGGGTTCGGGGCGGCATCCGTCAGAACGGAACCTATTTTCTCGTCGGCAGCCCGTCTTTCGACCGGGGCGCACAACGGGTCGATTACTATAACAGTGCCTACTTGATCGACCCGCAGGGGAACGCCCTGGGAAAATACGACAAAACGCACCTGGTCCCTTTTGGTGAATACGTTCCCCTGAAAAAATGGCTGCCTTTCTTAGGGAAGTTGGTGGCTCAGGTCGGTGACTTCAGCCGGGGAAATACCGGCGACACCATTGCCTGGCATAACGGAAAACTGGCTGTGTTCATCTGCTATGAAGCGATTTTTCCGTATATCACGCGGGCCATGGTCGCAAACGGTGCAAACCTGCTCGTCAATATAACCAACGATGCCTGGTACGGACGCAGCAGCGCCCCGTATCAGCATTTTACCATCGCCCTTTTCAGGGCGGTTGAAAACAGGCGGGCCCTGATCCGTGCGGCCAACACCGGGATCAGCGGGTTCGTCGATCCGGCCGGCCGGATCCTCGATTCGACGGCCCTGTTCGTGGATGCGGCCGTTGTCCGCAACGTACCGCTGATCTCCCGGCTCTCTTTCTACACGCGCTTCGGAGATCTATTTGCAGGCGCATGCCTGGCGGCTTTCGCGTTCACTGCGTTGGGGCATCTGATCGCACGCTTCAAGAACAGGAAGAAAAAATCATCTTAATCTTTGTTTGGGGAGGAACGTCACCATGTCAGTCGAACTGAAACAAAAAGTAAAAGAACTCGGCCAGAAACTCGAACAACTGCGAGGTTATCTTTGACCTGGCGGCCAAAGAAAACCGTTTGCAGGAAATCGAAAAACAGATTGCAAAAGATGGCTTCTGGGACAATCCGGAGGAAACCAAAGGCATCTTGAAGGAACGGACGAAATTGTCCAATCAGGTGGAGCGGTTCAGTAATTTAACCGTAAAACTGGAAGAAAGCGACATCCTGATCGATCTGGCGCAGGAGGAGTCCGATACCAGAACCCTCGAAGAAGCCTCCCGTCTGCTCGGATCCCTGGAAACTCAAATTCAGCAGTTGTCGCTCGACTTGACGCTCGACGGCGACGACGACGACAGCAACGCCATTATATCCATTAACGCCGGTGCCGGCGGTACCGAAGCCCAGGACTGGGCCGAAATGCTCTACAGGATGTACTTGCGCTGGGTCGAACGCAAAGGGTACGAATACGAGGTTATCGATTACCAACCGGGGGAAGAAGCCGGCATCAAGAGCGTGACTTTCACGGCCAGCGGAGAATATGCTTTTGGTTACCTGAAGAGCGAAATCGGCGTCCATCGCCTGGTCAGGATATCGCCGTTCAATGCCAGCGGCAAACGCCACACGTCTTTCGCCTCGGTGTTCGTCTACCCTGAACTGGACAACGAGATCGTCATCGACATCGAAGAAAAAGATTTGCGCGTCGACACCTTCAGGGCCAGTGGCGCCGGCGGCCAGCATGTCAACAAAACCAGCAGTGCGGTCCGCATCACCCATCTTCCCACGGGCATCGCAGTCCAGTGCCAGCAGGAAAAATCCCAGCATCGCAACCGGGAGATGGCAATGAAGGTCATGCGCGCGCGACTGTACCAGGCCGAAAAAGATAAGCAGGATGAAAAAATGCGCGAAATCCACGACACCAAAGATGACATCGCCTGGGGCAGCCAGATTCGCTCCTACGTCCTGCATCCATACCAGTTGGTCAAGGATCACCGGACCAAAATAGAAATCGGAAACGTTAACAGCGTCCTGGACGGCGCCATCGATCCGTTCATCGAAGGCGTGCTTCTGGCGCGGCAATCCGGATAGCCCGGTCATTTGACCAAACTGAAAATATCTCAGTAAACTTTCGGGGGAGTCGTTGGGAAAAGGGACATTATGAACCCGTATGACCTCATAGACAAGCATTACGGGACGAACCCGACGACCCGACGGCTTCTGGAATCGCACAGCAGACGGGTTGCGGACAAGGCCCGCGAGATCGCCAAAAAGGTGTCCCACCTCGCTCCGGATCTGGCGTTCATCGAAGAGGCGGCCCTCTTGCACGACATCGGAATTATCTTTACCGACGCCCCGGCACTGGGCTGCCGTGGTGGTCACCCGTATGTCTGCCACGGTATTCTGGGGCGAACGCTGCTGGAAGAAGAGGGGCTGATGCGGCACGCCCTGGTGTGTGAACGCCATGTCGGAGTGGGCATCAGTATTGAAGACATCCGCCGCCAGCACCTGCCCTTGCCGGAGCGGAACATGCAGCCACTTTCCACCGAAGAGCAGATTATCAGCTACGCCGACAAGTTCTTCTCCAAAAACGGCACCGGTGCGGAAGAAGAGAAGACCATCGCAAATATCCTCGAGAACCTCGCGCCCTATGGAGCAGACAAGGTGCAGCGGTTCGAAAAATGGGCGGCGATGTTTGAGGGCCGCTGAAGAACGACTTCACCGGGATCATCGAATCATTCACCTAAAGAAATAGGAGGTACAAGTGCATATCACTGCGAAGCGACGAACTGTTTTTGCTGCCCTGACCGCTGTTCTGTTCCTTTCCTGCGGAGGCACGCAAATGACCAAATCCGCGATCGATCGGAACCGTGTCGGAAAGCCCGTGTCCGACATTCTGGTCATCGTGGTGGCGGACAAACCAGAAAACCGGGCATCTTTCGAGCGCAAGTTTGTCACACACCTCCAAGCGGCGGGCGTCGAAGCGGTATCGAGCGTGGAAGCCATTTCCATGCCTCCGGACTTGAAGCTTGAAAAAGACGTCATATTGAAAGCAGTCGCCAAGTATGAGAGTGATGCCGTCATCGTCACTTTCCTGTCCGGCATAGAAGAAAAAGACACCAATGTCAGCACCGGCCGCGTATACCAGGGATATTACGATTATTACGGTTTCGCCTACGGCTATGTCAACGACACGGGTTTCTACCGGGGCGTGACAACCGTCAAACTGAGAACAAATCTCTACGACGTGAAAACCGAAAAACTGATCTGGTCGGGGGAATCGAAATCCACGGATGTCAGCTCGGTGGGACAGCTCACCGACGAGGTGATACCCCTGATCGTCAAGGAACTGCAGAAGAACAACCTGCTCGCTTCGAAAAAACAATCCTGAACAGGCAAAAGATGAAACTCCTTGACGAAAGTAACGCACGGAGAATCCAGAGCCGCAATATCGACATTGCTTCCTACGAATGCGGGGACGATCACATCGTCGTCTGCGGGAAACTGCACGACCGGCGCCTGGTTCCCACCGTCACCCTCGAGGGAAAACCGCGGCCCGCATCCTCGGTGCACCACATGCGCATCTGCATCAAGGTGTCGACCCAGTCGCTCGCCATCGAAGAGATCGAAGCTGAACTGCCGGAAACGCCTCACGAGGAGTGCGCCGAAATGCACCGGACGCTAACGGGGATCAAGGGCTTGACCCTTTCGCCCGGGTTTAGCGCCAAGGTCAAGCAGCAGTTGGGTGGCCGCAACGGGTGCATCCACTTGACGACCCTGCTCCTGGCGATGGCGCCGGCGGCCCTGCAGGGCTTCTGGGTGCACAACGATCGCAAACCGGAGCGCCGCCGCGTGTCACGCGAGCTCATGGAACGATACCTGATCGACACGTGCCGGGTCTGGCGCCGTGAGGGACCGTTGGTCAAAAAGATCGCCACAACTGCCGGTATCAGTCTCGCTGACCACGTTGTGAGCCACCGAAAAAACAGCGAATAACGCTCCCCGGCCGGCCCATCGGGCCGAAATGACCGGCTCAGTGAGGCTCCTCCCGCAGAGCGGGGGGCCTCATGTACCCCCCCCAGACAGCTTGAAACGCTTTTTAGGTTCTGGTTTTTTATATCCCTTTGTCCCGCGCCGAGCATCGGCGAGGTAAACGGAAAAAAGCGCGCGGACCTGTTTGAGTCCGCCGCAAGCAGGCGAGTTTCCGCGGGCTCCGGCCGCATCGACGACGCGCAGGATCAAGCGGGACACGGGCGGTTTCTTTCAGCACTGCCGGATATTGTCGTGATACTCCTGCAGTGGCCGCACCTTGGGAACGCCCTCCCGTCGGGCGGCAATGCCTTTGGCGGCCGCGATGGCCGCGGCCGTCGTGGTGATGTAGGGGATCTTATATTTTATGGCGGCTTTGCGGACCTCCGAGCTGTCGTGGGTGCTCCGGCGTCCGCTCGGGGTGTTGACCAGCAGCTGGACTTCGTCGTTCTTGATGGCATCGACCAGATCCGGTCGCCCCAGTCCCAGTTTTTGGACCCGTTCGGCCGCGATCCCTTTTTGCTCGAGAAATGCGTGGGTTCCCCTGGTGGCCATGATACGGAATCCCATGTCCCTGAAAAGTCTCACGGGTTCGAGGGCGGCCGTCTTGTCGCGATCGGCAATGGTGAAGAGAACCGTGCCCTCCAGGGGCAGGGTGACTTGGGTGGCTTCCTGGGCCTTGAAAAAGGCCCGTCCGTATGAGTGCGAGATCCCCAGCACTTCGCCGGTAGAGCGCATTTCAGGCCCCAGGACGGGATCGACTTCCGGAAACATGTTGAATGGGAAAACCGCTTCTTTGACACCGTAGTGTTGGATGATGCGGTGCTGCAGATTCAGGTCCGCCAATTTTTTGCCCAGCATCACCTGGGTGGCCAGCCGGGCCATGGATATCCCGCACACCTTGGAGACGATCGGCACGGTGCGCGAAGCCCGCGGGTTGGCTTCGAGTACGTATACCGTGTTGTCGAAAATGGCGTATTGCACATTCATCAGGCCGACCACATTCAACGCCACGGCGATTTTGCGGGTATAGTCGCTGATGGTTTCAATGTGTTGGGCCGAGAGGCTGATGGGCGGAATCACACAGGCCGAATCGCCGGAGTGAATTCCGGCCAGCTCTATGTGCTCCATCACGGCCGGCACGAAGGCGTCGGTACCGTCGGCAATGGCGTCCGCTTCGGCTTCGATGGCGTTGTCGAGAAACCGGTCGATGAGTATGGGTCGCTGCGGGGAAATCTCCACCGCGGCCCTCAGGTACTGCTGCAGCATCTCGTCGTCCTGAACCACTTCCATTCCCCGCCCACCCAGCACGTATGACGGCCGGACGATCAGGGGATAGCCGATCTCGTGGGCAATCTCCATCGCCTCCGCCGTGTTGCCGGCCATGCCCGACTCCGGCTGCGGGATGCCCAACTCGCGCATGATATGGCGGAAGCGGTCACGGTCCTCGGCCAGATCGATGGTATCCGGCGAGGTGCCCAGAATGGTGACGCCCGCCGCGGCCAACTCGCCGGCGATGTTGAGGGGGGTCTGACCGCCGAACTGGACGATGACGCCCTCGGGCTGCTCTTTTTCATATATGCTCAGCACATCCTCCACCGTCAGCGGCTCGAAGTAGAGCTTGTCCGAAGTGTCGTAGTCGGTGGAGACGGTTTCGGGGTTGCAGTTGACCATGATCGACTCGAAGGCCGCATCCCGGATGGCAAGGGCGGCGTGCACGCAGCAGTAATCGAATTCGATGCCCTGGCCGATGCGGTTGGGTCCGCCCCCCAGCACCATGATCTTGCGGTGGTCGCTGACCCCGACCTGATCCGGTGCATTGTATGTCGAGTAGTAATAAGCGGCGTTTTCCACCCCGCTCACCGGCACCGGCTCCCAGGCCTCCACCACGCTCAGGGCTTGCCGTCTCCCGCGGATTTCGTCTTCACGGCAGCCGAGTAGCTGCGCCAGGTAGCGGTCGGCAAACCCGTCCTTCTTGGCCCGCTTCAGCAGCTCGTCCGGCAGTTGACCGCCCTTGTGGTTCAGGATTTCCTCCTCGAGTTCCACCAGCTCCTTCATCTGCTCGATGAACCACGCCTTGATGTGGGTGATCCGGTGGAGCTCTTGAACACCGGCGCCCTTGCGCAGCGCTTCGTACATCTGGAACTGGCGTTCGCTGCTGGGGGTGCCCAGGACGCTGAGCAGCTTTTGCAGGGACATGTCGTGAAAATTTTTGGCAAATCCCAATCCGTAGCGGTTGTTTTCCAGGCTGCGGATAGCCTTTTGAAAGGCTTCCTTGTAGTTTTTGCCGATGCTCATCACCTCACCCACAGCCCGCATCTGGGTGCCGAGCACGTCCGCCACGCCTTCGAACTTTTCGAAAGCCCAGCGCGCGAACTTCACCACGACGTAGTCGCCCGAAGGGGTGTACTTTTCGAGGGTCCCATCCCGCCAGTAGGGGATTTCGTCCATGGTCAGACCTCCGGCGAGCAGGGAGGACACCCGGGCAATGGGAAAACCGGTGGCCTTGGATGCAAGGGCCGAAGACCGGGAGGTGCGCGGGTTGATCTCGATCACCACCACCCGCCCGGTCTCGGGGTGGTGGGCAAACTGAATATTGGTGCCGCCGATAACCTGGATCGCCTCCACGATGGCATAAGAGTACTGCTGAAGCCGCTTTTGAAGACCTGGATCGATGGTGAGCATGGGCGCCGTGCAGTAACTGTCGCCGGTATGTATGCCCATGGCGTCGACGTTCTCGATGAAACAGACGGTGATCATCTGGTTCTTAGCGTCCCGAACCACCTCCAGTTCGAGCTCCTCCCAGCCCAATACCGACTCTTCTACCAGCACCTGGTGAACCAGACTGGCCGCCAGTCCGCGGGAGGCCACCGCACGCAGCTCTTCCAGGTTGAACACCAGCCCACCGCCGGTTCCCCCCATGGTATAAGCCGGCCGGATCACCACCGGATAGCCGAGCTCTTCGGCTACCTTCTCGGCATCCGCCACGTTCTCGACCGTCCGGCTGCGCGGCATCTCGATGTTCAACTGTTGCATCGTTTTCTTGAATGCCAACCGGTCTTCGCCGCGTTCGATGGCGTCTACACCGACGCCGATGACCTTCACACCGTAGGATTCGAGAACGCCTGCGCGGTGAAGCGCTGAGGCGAGGTTCAGACCGGTCTGCCCGCCCAGGTTCGGCAGCAGAGCGTCGGGGCGCTCACGTTCGATGATCTCGGTGAGCACTTTCAGATTGAGCGGTTCGAGATAGGTGACGTCCGCCATGCCCGGATCGGTCATGATCGTGGCCGGGTTGGAATTGACCAGTACAACCTTGTAGCCGAGGGAACGCAGGGCCTTGCAAGCCTGGGTGCCGGAGTAGTCGAATTCACAAGCCTGCCCGATGATGATCGGGCCCGAACCGATGATCAGTATCTTCTCGATGTCGTTTCTTCTGGGCATCTGCCCTCCTTTCGCTGGAATAGAATTCGGCCGGCACCACGGGATCGCAACGGTGTCCGATCGAAATTAACCGCTTTCGCCAAGATCGGTCCTTTACAAACGCGATTCAGATATACTAAGAAAAATCTTCTATTTTAAGTAGGGTTGAAAATCAAGACATCATTGGGGGGCAAATCATGGGCGGTGTATTCGGCGTGGCATCATCTTCGGATTGCGTGACCGATCTCTTTTACGGAACCGATTATCATTTCCATCTGGGGACCCGCCGGGGCGGTATGGCGGTCAAGAATTCGCACGAGATCCGGCGTTCGATTCACAGCATTGAAAACGACTATTTTCGATCCAAGTTCGAGCCCGATTTGAACAAGTTCGAAGGCAACAAGGGCATCGGTGTCATCAGCGACTTCGACGCCCAGCCGCTGGTCATCGGCTCGCACCTGGGCACCTTCGCCATCGTCACGGTGGGACGTGTCAACAACATGGCCGAATTGGAAACCCACGCCTTCAGCCGCCGACGCTATTTCACCGAAACTTCAGGCGGAGTGACCAATCCTACCGAAATGGTGGCCATGCTGATCTGCGAGAAAGAGTCATTCGAATCCGGCATCCGTTATGCCCAGGAGGTTGTCAAAGGTTCCTGCACGATGTTGTTGCTCACCGAAAAGGGCCTCTATGCCGCCCGGGACCGGCTGGGCCGCACCCCACTCGTCATCGGGAAAAAGTATGGCGCTTTCGCGGTCGCCTCTGAATCGTGCGCCTTCCCAAACTTGGGATACAAAATCGACCGGTTTCTCGGACCGGGTGAAGCCGTATTTCTGACCCCGGAGGGATATGAACAGGTCCTTCCCCCCGGTGACCGGATGCAAATCTGCGCTTTTCTGTGGGTTTACTACGGCTATCCGGCTTCCGAATACGAAGGTATCAACGTCGAATATGTCCGCAACCGCTGCGGAGCGGCCCTGGCGCGGCGGGATCGGACGGCCATTGACTGCGTTGCCGGCATTCCCGACTCGGGTATCGGGCACGCCATCGGCTATGCCAACGAAAGCAAGATCCCCTATGTGAGGCCTTTCGTCAAATATACGCCCACCTGGCCGCGCAGCTTCATGCCCCAGAATCAGGATCTGAGGGACCTGGTGGCCAAAATGAAGCTGATCCCGGTGCGGCAGCTGATTAAGGGCAAACGAATCCTTTTCTGTGAAGACTCTATCGTCCGCGGCACTCAACTCAAAGACAACATCCAGGGGCTCTTCGACTGTGGCGCCCGGGAAGTCCACATGCGGCCGGCGTGTCCGACGCTGATCTTCTCCTGCGATTTCCTCAACTTCTCGACTTCCCGATCCACGCTGGATTTGGCGGGACGGAAGGTCATCCACGAGCTCGAAGGTGGCAAGGAAGACCATCTCGACGCGTATGCCGTGCCCGACTCTGAAAAGAACCTGGCCATGGTCGAGGGCATTCGGCAACACCTGCGTTTGACCACGCTCAAATACCAGCGCTTGGATGACCTCGAAGCGGCCATCGGACTGCCACGGGAGAAACTATGCACGCACTGCTGGGACCGATCGAGCCATTTCTGATCAATGCCCGCTGCGAAACGGCAGGCAGAGCTCAGCGGCGGGCGATGCGAGACTCACGCGCCACCCGGCACAGGAAACATGGTCGCGGTTGTTAAACGCCGAACTCTCAAAAATCATTTTCCAGCACGATACGATGGCCGGGTTTGCCGGTCCGCAGTTTCTCCAAGGCGTCGTTGACCTTGGACATGGGAAAGGCTTCGGTCACCGGTTCTATGGCGTGCCGGGCGGCGAATTGGAGCATCGACGCCATGGTGGCGGGACTGCCCAGCGGCGATCCGCCGAACGATCTCTGCCCGAGAATCATGGGAAAAACGGTGGCTTCAACGGACGGGGCGGCACCGACGATGTGCAATTTGCCCTTGGGGCTAAGTGCGCCGATGTACGCATCCCAGTCAAGCGCCACGTTGACAGTCACCAGGATCATGTCGAAGTGGCCGGCCAGCTTTTCGAGTGCCCCGGAATCGGTGGTGTTCACGAAATTGTGCGCACCCAGATCACGGGCGGCGGATTCCTTGTCGGGGCTCGTTGAAAAAGCCGTCACCTCACAACCCCAGGCATTCAAAAACCTCAAGGCCATGTGGCCCAATCCGCCGATGCCGACCACCGCCACCCGGTCGGTGGGCCGGACGTTGTTTTGGACAATGGGGTTGAAAACGGTGATTCCCCCGCAAAACAAGGGCCCGGCCGTCTTGGTGCTCACCCCGGCAGGCAGCGGAATCACCCAGCCTTTGTGGGCCCGAACCCTGTCGGCAAAGCCGCCATGTCGGCCGACAATAACCCCAACGGCATCGGGACAGAGGTTATGATTGCCCGACAGGCACTGCTGGCAGGTCATGCACGACTCGGCGAACCAGCCCAGCCCAACGTTCTGACCGGGCGTCAAGTGGGTCACACCCTTTCCGACCGCCCGGATCGTTCCGGCGATCTCGTGTCCGGGTACGATCGGATACTCGGTGATGTCCCAATGGTTGTCGAGCATGCTCAGGTCGCTGTGACAAATGCCGCAGCTCGACACATCGATGTCGACCTGATCCGCCCCGATGTCTCCGAGTTCATATTCGAAGGGCTCCAACGACTTCTCGGGTGCCTTTGCGGCGTATGCTTTAACGATCATATCAGTTCTCCTATGTCTGGTGGTTTACAAACGAATGCGATTCTTTTACCTTAGTATGACTAACCTAATGCGCCTCGATACGGATGCAAGTTTTATGGGAGAGTCGGCCTTTACGGCCATGATCGAAGGCATTCGGGAAGCCGCCGTTGAGGCCGGCATGATCGATTCCGCGGTTTTCGATGACCGTGTCAATGAGCTGTACCGAACCTGCGAAACGGACGGCGTTTTTTGCTACACATTTTTTAAGGCTGTTGTCGGAAAATTTCAATATTCCGTTTTTGATGCATACAATGACTCAATATATCGTGCTCACCATGCTGTGGATCGCCTGGTGTGCGCTGCACAGCGTCCTTGTCAGCCTTTCGGTCACCGAGCCTCTCGTCAAACGGTTTCCGTATGCCTCACGCTACTACCGAATCGTCTATAACGCCGCGGCCGTGGTGACCCTCGCGCCGGTATTACTCTACACTTTTTCCCTTCGCGGGCCGGCGCTGTTTGCCTGGCAGGGACCGTGGCGGTCCGTCCAGATTGCCCTGGCGGTCTCGGCCTTGTTCCTTTTTGTCGCCGGCAGTCGGCGCTACGATCTTTTCCAGTTCCTGGGGCTTCGACAAGTAAATGACGAAAAGGCCTGCAGCGTGTTGACAGACGATTGCTCCCTCGATACTTCCGGTATTTTGAGCGTGGTCCGCCACCCCTGGTACACGGGAGGCATTCTCATTATATGGGCTCGTCCCCTGGATACGGCCACCATCTTGACCAACCTGGTCATCACAGGGTATTTCCTGGTGGGAGCAGGTCTCGAAGAGCGCAAGTTGAACACCCAGTTCGGGCAGGAGTATACCGATTACCAAAAACGAGTTTCGATGTTTATACCGATCAAGTGGATGATCCGCCAAATGCGAAAAGAGGCCTGAAAAATTCAGGTTGTCACATCGATGCTCGCGCATTGATTAAATAAGATTAAACAAGCCTCGGCAGTTGAGCTGATGCGTGCGCTCATGCAACGTTAAACAAAGTGGTCAATAGAGGGGGAATATTTGATGGATAAACCCAAAATCGATAATGCATGGATTACGGCTGCCATCGAGGACGTTGTGGCAACATCGAAGGAAAATACCTTAAATCTGCCGACCGGCGAGAAGGCCTTCGATGCCCCGCGGGTCGGCTTTGCCAACGGCGCCGACCCGCTCTTTGAACAATATGTAACCCATATCGGCGATTTTTATCTCACTCCGATCGAAATCTTTAAAAAAGCATTCCCGCAAGAGACCGATGTTGACCCCGCGGAGTTGACCGTTATCAGCTGGGTGCTCCCTTCCACAACCCGAACGCGCAAAGAGCAAGCCGCGGCAGTCAAGCGGCCGTGCGAGCGCTGGATAATGGTTCGACATTACGGCGAATTGTTCAACGAATCACTGCGCCGTTTCCTGGTCGCCCGGTTATCAGATGCAGGAATTCAGGCGGTAGCCCCTATGCTCGAAGATTTCTGGAGCCACATCGACACGGGACCGTATGCGCCGTGCTCCAACTGGTCGGAACGGCATGCGGCCTATGCCGCGGGCCTCGGGACCTTCGGGCTCTGCGACGGGCTCATCACCCCGGTGGGAAAAGCCATGCGCACAGGATCGGTCGTGGCCCGCATAGCGATACCTCCGAGTGCGCGTCCGTACACCGACCACCACGCCTACTGCCTTTTTTATTCCCACGGCACCTGCGGCAAATGCATCCCGCGCTGCCCGGTAAAGGCCATCAGCGAATCCGGCCACGACAAGCAAACGTGCATGCGCTACACCATGTATAAAATGAAGGAATATTCGCGCGACACTTACGATATCGCTGTTTCCGCTTGCGGACTTTGCCAGACGGGGATTCCATGCACGGCACACATTCCCTCATCCCGATGAGGGATGAGAAGATAATCCCTCGTCAGAGTGACACCGACAAACCCCAACCTCAGGAGTTGACAAAAAATGAGCCTAACCACGGACAAACGTAAAAACCTGGATGCGATCATCCAGGAAAGAGGCTACACCGACTACAAGTGGGTCGATCCCCAAAAATTCGTCGTTTCACAGTGGGTGCGCATGAAATGCAAATTCGGATGCGGCGAATACGGCCGGGGTGGTGCCTGTCCACCCCAAACCCCGTCGGTGTCCGAGTGCAGTCAATTCTTCAACGAATACAGCGATGCGGTGATCCTGCACTTTGAAGGTATCATGGACAAACCCGAAGATCGCCATAACTGGTCGCGCAAAATCAACGCCAAACTGGTCAAACTGGAACGGGAAGTCTTTCTGTGCCGGCTACGAACGGGCGTTTCTCCTGTTCATGGACTCGTGCTGCTTTTGCAAGGAATGCAGCGGCGACCGGGAGACGTGCAACGAACCGAAAATGGCCCGCCCCGCCCCGGAAGCCATGGCCGTGGACGTCTACTCGACCGTCCGCCGTTTCGGTTTTTCCATCAACGTGCGCACCGAATACGACCAGAAGATGGACCGCTTTGCGTTCCTGATGGTACACTAACCCTGATTTTACCTAAAAAGAACGATTCAAATCTCGAGAAAAGGGGGAACTGTTTTACTTCTTTTAAAAATATGAAACGCTCCGATTGGATTGTCCGGGTTGTTAGGATTTGACTCTTGTTTAAAGGAAGCGCTAACGTATCCAACACGAATCAAGATCGATCAGCGGTATCCCTGTACGGCGCAGTTCCATCG
>CAWGUE010000027.1:0-112658 GCA_963825595.1 uncultured delta proteobacterium
TGCCACAGGTCAAACTGTTCGAAATTACGTCAAATATCACGATACCGTCTGGATATATTCTGGAATTACGCCGGGTGATCGGTGCGGGAACATAGCAGCAATCAAAGTTTCAAGTGGTTATCAAGGCAGCTCAGGCTTCATAAATAACTAATCGATGTTTCCCAGAATAAAATTATTCTGTTATAATTTATGAATGACGATATATGATAGAAGTTCTTTATAAAGAAAAATTCTGAATTTTTCAAATAGGTAAAATGAATAATAGATTTACTGAGATTCTATTAAGGAAAAAATTTGGCCAAGTAAAGCTTTTAAGACCGCTTTCTAAGGCGACCAAAGTATTCTGTATCGGCGCATTGGCAATTTATATCCCATTGGCTGCGATTGCCTATTTCTCTAACGAACGGACTCACACAGACAGGTATGCCGCAATTTTGGTGTCTGCGCATGCCATATTGGGAAATGACCACTGGCTACCGCCATTAGCACTTCTTGGAAGCTATCCGTCCTGGACGCTCTATTTCAATAATAGGGGATTAAAAACCGAGTATATTTTGAGCGCCACAAGCAGTGATTTCAAACGTGTTCTTCTGGATGACAAATATCAAAGTGTGGTTCTGGTCGGCCATGGCAGCTACAATCACTGGCGGGCAACAGATGATAGTGTCAGTGTCCTCGATGTACAAAGGATGGCAGGAAAATATTCAAAAAAAGAAGGTGAGTGGTTTCAATTGTCATGTGCATTGCATGATTTTTCTGACATACAGCTTGGTGAGCCGATTATGAAAAGCGGACAGTATTACGCATATAATGGGGAAGCTGGAATGATACACTTTGTCCTCGATGCGCTGACGCCATTTTGGATTATCAAGGCGGATACTCAAAGGCGATATGAAGCCAAAGTACAGCCTTATTGATAATCAGCAGGCAACACACACGCCTATAAATCTTCAATGTTGAGACCACATTATGGCAGGGTCAAATAACGAATCGAATCGCTCATCCATCGCAACTACAATTACACTTGGCTGTCTTCTCTTTCCATTTCTATTTTTTTCATTAGGGGCTATCGGCATGTTTATTTTATCAGGTTCATCTGAGGTAATTTATAATCCAGGCGAAGTTCCTGATTCAAGGTTTAAAGTTCTTTTGCATATCCCTGGATACGACCAGCTAAACAATAACGAAATTACTGAGTGGGGTTGGAGCGTCGATGAGAAAAACTATTTGGACGAAAGACATCCGGGATGGTCATTTTATGAACCGGTCAGATCGGGTTCGGTTGAAACGGGTGAATTTTCATTCATTAGATGGTCAGTTGAAGAATTATCTACAACCAGAAAACGGATAAAGCTTGAATGGGGGGATGATGATGGTTCGTTATTTAGTACATATGAAATCGAAAACAATCAAATTACGCCCATCTCTAGTAAAATTGGGATAAATCCCGGATATGCAATGGCATGTGCTATACCTGCATTGATTATTTCAATTATATTGTGTCGGCTTCTTGAAAAGCTTTGTAAAAAAACTTCGCGTAAAATTCCCCCGTCATCGCCAGCAGTTGGGCGAATAATTATCAAATCAAACGGCAACTAATTAAGGGAGGAACATAGCAAGTCTTCCTTCTTCACATTTCATCCTTTTCTCTATTTTATCGCTCTTTTTCTTAAATGCTTATCATTGGCTATCTTTTGGGCTACACGCCTGCTGGCTTGTGATACTTCGGATTTCCAATTCACAACATCATACCAATTTCAGATACCTTGTCATTAGTCCAACTATCGGAAATCGCATCAGCAGTGCCGATCATAAGTTGAATCGTGATATCGTGCAGCGGTTTTAATTCAGAATGAATACGATCAACTCCTTGGGACCGTGCACGCCGAAGGCCAGGGTCATTTCGATGTCGGCGGTCTTGGACGGTCCCGAGATCAGAATCACATTGGTGGGCATTTTTTCCGGCCAGCGCTGCGTCTGGATGATTTCGCAGAAGGAATTGTAGATGGTGGAGGCATCCACCACGGCGATATGCACCGGGGGCACCAGCGACATGAGCCGCGGTTCTGTGGCATCCGGCCAGAGCACCACCGCGCCGGTCTCGGCGATGGCCCCGATGGTGGTGGTCATCGCGGCATCGGTCTGAAAAAGCGTCTCTTTGAAGGACTCGATGTCGCCTTCGTAGACAACCAGCTCGGGCAGGCCTTTGGAATCGTCCCGCCAGGCTTTTTCCAATTCCGGTCCGAGGGCGGTTTCGGGGGCGTAGAGCAGCGTCTTCAGCTTCCGCTGCTGGAGAACCGATTTGACGGCGGCCGGCCAGTCTTTTTTCGAGACCACGTGGACTTCCGTTTTTACGGCTTCCATCAAAGACTTCAGGCGTTCAATTTTTTCCTGCGGGCCGTAAGTTGCGATGGGCAGGCAGGCCGTGGCCGGCGCTTCGCTGCCGGCGCCTGCGGCCGCACGTATGTTAGACATTATTCGATCTCTGGCGGCGCTACTCATGGTTCGCCCCTCTTTCCTTAACCCTCTGATGAAGGGATTTGGCGGCGAATGTCGGTTTCGATCGCACGCTCGTCCAGGCCTTGAGCGGGCCGGCTTTGGGCAGAAAACCGCCCACAAGGCCCAACATTCTTGAATTCAGCGAATTCAACCACGGGCTGGTGTTCATTTTGGCCCACATCTTCCAGGCGGCCGATTCCAGGAAATTGGCCTTGCAGCCGTGGCCCTTGACGGTTGCGGAAGAATTTTTGGCGTAGCTTTCGGTGCGCATCCTGCGAATCAGGCGCGGAATCGGGATCATCACGGGGCAGACTTCTTCGCAGGCATTGCACAAGGTGGAGGCCGTGGCCAGCGCGCCGGCGGCATCCAGCCCCTCGATCTGTGGGGTCAGTATTTTCCCGATGGGTCCCGGGTAGACGAATCCGTATGCGTGGCCGCCCAATCGGGTGTATACCGGGCAGTGATTGAGGCAAGTCCCGCAACGGATGCAGTAGAGGGTCTGGCGCAGCTCGGGATCGGCCAGGATTTTAGAGCGACCGTTGTCCATCAGGACCAGGTGCACTTCCTTGGGGCCGTCCTTCTCGCCCGGTTTGCGTGGGGAGGTGATCATGTTGACATAGGTGGTGATCAGCTGTCCCGTGGCTGACCCGATTAACAGGCGCAGCAGCGGCGGGACTTCCTCCATTCGTTCGACCACTTTTTCGATCCCCATCACGGCAACGTGCACCGGCGGCACCGTGGTGCACATACGGCCGTTGCCTTCGTTTTCCACCAGGCAGAGGGTGCCGGTTTCGGCCACCGCAAAGTTGACGCCGCTCAGGCCGACCTGGCCCTCGAAAAATTTCTGGCGCAGATTTTTACGGGCGATGCTGTTGAGCTCCTCCACCACTTCGGTGTAGGGCGCACCGGGAATCTTCTCATGAAAGGTTTTGGCGATCTGATCCTTGTTCTTGTGCACGGCCGGCACGATGATGTGGGAGGGCGGTTCGCCATCCAGTTGAATGATGAATTCACCCAAATCGGTCTCGATGGCTTCGATGCCGTTCTTCTGCAGGTATTGATTGAGGTGCATTTCCTCGGACACCATCGATTTGCCTTTCACCAACCGCGAGGCGCCGTGCTGTTTCATGATGTCGAGGACAATCCGGCAGGCCTCGTCGGTGGTTTCGGCCCAGTGAACCTGGATGCCGTTTTGGGTGCATTTTTCTTCCAACTGTTCCAGAAGCTGCGGTAAACGGCTGAGAGCCCTTTTCTTAATAGCGTTGCAGAGAATGCGGAGCTGTTGCAGTTCGTCGTTATCTGTAAAGACGTTGAGCCGTTTGACTTTCAGGCCGTCCATGGCCGACTTGAGATTGGCGCGCAGCTGGCGGTCCCCAAGGGCTTTGGTGATGTTGCGTTTGAAGTTGAAGGCGGTGTGTTCAATCATGGGTTCTCTCCCATATAAATTCGGCAATATGTCTTCCCTTCACCGGCAGTTTTTGTTTCTCGGCGGCACCGGTGATGTGAAGCAGGCAGGCGCAGTCCCCCGAAATGACCGCCGGTGCCCCGGTGGCCTGGATGTCGTCGATCTTGTCCCGCACCATGCTGCCGGAAATTTCCGGATGTTTGACGGAAAAAGTGCCGCCAAAACCGCAGCACTCTTTTTCGTTCTGCAGCTCGACCAGTTCGACGTTGTTTCAGTTGCCGCAGAAGCGATTTGGAGTCGTCGATGACGCCCATCTCCCGCAAGGCATGGCAGGAGGAGTGCCAGGTCACTTTCATGGGGGTTCCGCGGTCCTCGAGTTTTACCTTCAGGACGCGGGTTAAAAATTCGGTCAATTCGAACACCCGCCCGGCAAATTTTTCGGCGGCCGCCTGAAGTTCGGTTCCTTCGAAAAGTTCCGGGTAATGGCATCTCATCATCCCGGCGCAAGAGCCGGAAGGAACGATGATGGGTAAATCCCGGTGAAAAACACGGATCTGTTCTCGGGCCACTTGCCGGGCTTCATCCGGAAATCCGGAGTTGAAGGCCGGTTGACCGCAACAGGACTGGTCCTGGGGAAAAATAACTTCCAGGCCCTCCCTTTCCAGCAGTTGAATGGCCGCCATGCCGGCATCGGGGTAAATCAGATCGACAACGCAGGTGCCGAAAAAATAGACCTTATCCGGTTTAGAAGGGTACTGCCTTTTTTCTTGCATCATAATGGTTCCGTTCGAATGTGGGGATGTTCGCTTTTTGATTCTTTATATTCATCAACTCTCTAGTCTGAAGTGACCATTTCCGTATTGGCAAAGCCGACCAATTCATCAATCATCGATTTAGATCGGCTTGTCAACCGGTGAAAGGATATAAATTCGCCTTTAGAGCCTGGATAAAGCAAAAATGTGGCGCCTGGAGATGAACAAAAGTTGTTTCAAAACCCGATCTAACAACATGTTTGGCCGCGACGGGTGCGGCGATACATCCCAACCGGCACCACCCAATAAAGACCTACAAAATGACGTTCATAATGTCAATCCGGCATTCAGTGACCTCCGGCAATACTGGAGAAATGGCTTGTGAACCGCTCAAAGTGCTCTTTTAGAATCATTATTGCGGGCAATCGGCCATTCATTGAATGCTTATTATCACCGTTTCAGGTCATTGTTAACCCTTAAAACTTCCAAACTTTTATGGTCTCCCCGTGACCGATGATTTTTAAACGGAAATCAGCCGGGAATGGCGGATTTTGGACATGCAGCGGCTTAAGGCACCCGCCACATGGTGTTGTACCGGCGCAGCCCCGGCCTTGACATCCGGATGCCTGTTTCCCTATACTGCCGGGGAAATTATGGGCGCTCTTGGGAGGGCTCTTTATTTGGCGATCAATGACGAGGAGGACAATAATGCTGAAACTCGGAGAAAAAGGGGCCATACCCCAGCGCGACAATGAAACCTATGCCATTGCACCGCACATCCCTTGCGGGTTGGTGACGCCGGAACTGCTGCGACGCATCGCCGATACCGCCGAGAAGTTCAATGCCAAGGCGATCAAGATCACCGGAGCGACCCGCATCGCGATTGTCGGTCTCAAGGAGGAGGATATCGACGGGGCGTGGGAAGCGCTGCGCCTCGACAAGGGCGCCGCCGTCGGTCTATGCGTTCGTAGTATAAGAACCTGTCCGGGAAACACCTACTGCAAGCTGG
The DNA here is from genome assembly GCA_963825595.1 of uncultured delta proteobacterium. Lineage (GTDB taxonomy): Bacteria > Desulfobacterota > Desulfobacteria > Desulfobacterales > SG8-13 > JARFQH01. The sequence goes on from CAWGUE010000027.1 coordinate 5,666, forward strand.
GCCAGCAAGATGCCATTAAGGTTGGGTTGAAACTGGACGAAATCTATCATGCCAAGCAGTTGCCGGGCAAATTCAAGATGGCCGTATCCGGCTGTCACCTGAGCTGTTCAGAGTCCTGGGTGCGCGATATCGGACTCATCGGAAAAAAGGATGGCTGGGCTCTGGTTATCGGGGGAAACGTGGGCGCAAACCCACGGATCGCGCAGGAGTGCGTCAGCGGTCTTGACGACGACGGCGCCCTGGCGGCTATTCACAAAGTTGTCGTTTATTATCAGGAGAATGCTAAAAAAGGGGAACGTCTCGGAAAAATGATCGATCGCGCGGGCCTGGAGGGCTTCAGGCAGGCGATTGCGGTCGCGTCGCGCTAGCCCCGGACATTTAACCATATGGGGGCCCAGGGCTCCAGGCCAGCTGTCAGTCGTTTACCGTGAGCCTCAAACCCCCTCCCGACCGTCTGTTGGAACTGCGGGACTCTTCGTCTGGCCCGAGTTTCACATCTTTCCAAGTTGTTTATACATCACAAAGGCATCCACAAAGCCAAGCCGGGGATGACGGAATGCTTTGGGCAGGGTACCGATCACCTCAAACCCATGTCTTTTCCAGAGCCGGACAGCCGCCTCGTTTGTAGAGACAACCAAATTGTACTGCATCGCTCGAAAACCCATCGCGATGGCTTCAAGCTGAGAATGTTTGCACATTTCGGACGCGACACCCTTGCCTCGGGCCTTTTCTGCAACAATGTAACCACAGTTACAGATGTGGGACCCAAGGGCAGGTTGGTTTGGTTTGATGTAGTAGGTGCCAAGAATCTCGTTGTTTCGACCCACAGCAACAAAGGTCGCAGGAGGCATCAGGACCCAAATCTGGTGTACCTCCTCCTCGGAGATATCCGGCGAAAAAGCATAGGTCTCACCAGCCCGGAACACAGGCTCGATAATCTGCCACGTGGCCGACCAATCCATTTCTTTAAAAGGACGAATCTTGATCATTTTCAGCTCCGTGAGACATAATAAGAGATATTACGGATCTGGATTACAATAGAAGCTTAGGGGAGTTTTACTGGCAAAAACTTACCCAGAACGGAGGGAATGATCAGCAACGAAGGCGGGTCACCTTGTACTTCTGCCAAATATAAAAAATGCAGAATTATTTTCACCCTCCAGTCTCATAGCCAAAAAATTGAACCTTCTCTTCCTCTTCCGACTGGTTAAATATTTTACCGAATTATGAAAGTATTGAGCGATGCTTAACCATACAAAATTTGCAGGTTAAAGGGGTAGCCATGTCCCTATTTTCTTCTCAACAGCTCGCTGGTAGACCAGCGGAGCCACAGCAATGTCGTCCATGGCAAGCCCCAGGTTGGCGGCAAACGTCTTCTGATTTCGATTTTCACGACCTTTTTTCTTGCCGGTCACCAGTTCGCCGAGCTCTGCGGCGATGTCCGGGCAATCCTTGAAATAGCCGCCCACCTCCTTGTAGTAGGTGTACTGACCGATATGGTCTGTGGTCCATTTATCCGCTTCCTTCAATGCCTCACGGCTGAAGTAGGAATCGAAATCTACCAAGGAAGCAAATGTGCCCTTGTCCATCCATCCGGGTTGGATGGTGGCATGGGGTTTTCTGAGAATGGGGCCGGAGGTTACGACGATATCGGAACCGGTAACCGCCCTTTTGGGATCCGCCACGATTTCTACTTCTAAACCTAAATTTTTCCCAAATTCGGCCAGCTTTCTGGCCTGCGCAGCATTGGTGTCGAAAGCCTTCACCGTTTTCAGCGGAAACAGTACATTCATTGCCTCCAGGTTGGTGTGGCCTTGGACCCCGCAGGCCAGGATACCGATGGTAGACGAATCGGGCCGGGCCAGGTATTTAGCCGAAATGGCCGAGGCGGCACCGGTCCGCATAGCGGTGATCCAGGCGCAATCCATGATGGCGATGGGTATACCGGTTTCGGAGTCGTTTAAAATCAGCAGGCCGCTAATGTAGGGAAGCCCCTTGGCCGGATTCCCCGGGTAGCCGCTGACCCATTTGACGCCGGCGGATTTCATGGCCGGGATAGAAGCCGGCATGGCGTGGATAAAGTTATCTCCCCCTTCTCCGGGATGGATACCCGGTTTTGGTGGCATTTCGACTCTGCCATGACCCAATTCCACGAAACCCTGTTCAACGGCGTCCACGATTTCGGCCATCTTCAGGCCGGTGTGGACAACGTCCGCTTGGCTCAGGTAAAGAATCCGTTTTCCCAGTGTCATCGATTGTTCCCCCTATTATAAATTACGCGTTGCAAATTACAGCAAGTTCGCCTGTTGTCATAATCGGCAAGCGCTCGAACAGCTTCTTTCACTAGTCATCGGTGAAATGAAGATCGCCATGGACTGATGATCTTTGGAAGTGGTTTGAAAAACCCCGGATGTCGTTCAAGAGGTAGTTCGGAGATGCCTGCCAGCGGACTTTCACGGCCCAAACCATCTCTTGTTGATTTCTTCATACTCGCCGGATTCTTCGAGCTGCAGCAGGGCGATATTTATACGATCCCTCAGATCGCTTTTGCGAGGAAGGGCGATGCCGTAGCTTTTCTCCTTAAAAATTAGGCCAACAACCTGGACCTTGCCTTTTGCTTTTTTGGAAGCATAGTGCTGAAGGACGGGTGCGTCATAAACAATGGCATCAACTTTACCGGTCTCTAATAAATGGTAAACTTTTTCCACATCCTCTAGTTCAATAGTCTGCATACCCTGTGCTGCAAGATATTCGGCAGCCGTACTTTTCTGAACTGTTGCCACCCGTTTGCCAAAAAGATCTTCGGGTCCGTTGATGGTTCCGTGCAATTTCTGGACTGTAGCAGTAGAGGAAACACTGGCTGTAAAGTAGGCAAAAACAAAATAACCGGCCAATATCCAAACAAGGCCAAACAGCCGCCCGATGGTTCCCTTCGGTGTTTTATCCCCATAGCCGACGGTCGTGACGGTTACAACGGCCCACCAGACGGATTGCCAGAGGCCTTGCGGATAGCTTGCTGGAAACTGCGGGTTGTGCCGGCGCTCAAGTACCCAAATGATATGAGCGGCAATCAGCAGGACAAACAAGAAAACAGCGACGCCGATAAGCAGTTTTCGGGAGAATATGATTGCAACAGCCTTGTTTACAATATCGCCGGTCAACGATCCGGACTCTTTCGACACCAATATCTGAAGCCCCGACTCAAAATATGAATGTGAAAAATCAAGGACTTGCTCGCGTTTAGAAGTTATGCCGATTCCAGAAACCGCCACATCAGCTACGCCGCGTTTTACTTCATCCAGTAGCTTTGCAATCGTATTTACTCCATATATTTCATATTCCAAACCGAGTTTCCGAGCAATTTTTTCCCACAGTTCAATGCTGAAGCCGACATATTTTCCCTCATGGTAGATCACGAAAGGTTCAGCCCGCTGGGTGACCACACGCAGGACTTTGGTCTTCGACTCGGTTCCTCTTTCATCTTCCGAAAATGCGTTCGCTTCTCTTGAAGGCCGAAACCTTTCCGCCTCTTCCAGCCAGCGGTCTACCTTGTTTCTATTACTCTGTATCCATTCCTGGGCGTGACGCTGAATGTCTGCATAGTCATCTTCACCGTCAAGCATTTTTGCGTTCTGCAGGGAAATATCCTCGAGAGGAATTTCCACCGATTCCATCAATCGTTTGACATCCGGATAATTTTTCAGAAATTGTTTATTGGCCACGACCCGGATGTCGTTGGGGGGAAATCCCATCGCACAGGGGTCTGTGTCACACCCCGGAACGCCCGCGATGATGGTTTGCCCCTCCATGTCCTGCTGGTCGATAGGGAGACTGGGGAACGGAACCTGCAGCCACACGACATCCCTACCCGGCACCAGCGTTCCCACCGTCCAGTTGGGTGTCCAGGTGTAAAACAGAATCGGTTCTCCTCGTTTATAGCGGGCGATCGTAGCATCCATCAGCGGCGAGTAGTCTCCCTGAACGTGCTCGACGGTGGCGCGCAGATCGTAAGCGCCAAGGTGGTGTTCAACCACTCGCTCGCAGCCCCAGCCGACATTGCAGCCGATTAGATCCGCCTTGCCGTTGCCGTTCCGATCGAACACCGCGGCCACATCAGGCTTTTTCAGATCGCTCAAATTCCTAAGCTTCAAAGCGTCGGCCGTTCGCTTGTCCACCATATAGCCTTGCAGCGCGCCGGCGATGACTTCGAATCCGACCGGTTGCACCTTCCCCTTTACACCGTCTTGCTTCAGGAAGACATTGTGGCTGGGAAACCAGCCGTTGACCCACAAATCTACATCCCCCCGGGCGGCAGCCAGGTAAAAGGCCAGGTTGTCCATGGTTTGCGGGTCACCAACCGTATAGCCCAGATTTTCCAAGAGTCTTTTGATGATTTCTGCCTGGAACCAGCCGGTATCCCAAGTCGCCCGTGCCATGGAGACGGTTCCCGCAGTGGCGGGTCGCTTCGCATTATACGCTTGGAGCTGCTGGGGTTGGTCTTTAGCCACGACCTGATGACCGACGCCCGGCATGAGTATCAACCAGATTCCGAGAACAAGAAAAAAAAGCTTCCCCATTTCCAATAGGGCGATGCATCGGGCCATACCGTATGATCCTGGACTTATTACTCCAGCCATGATTGTATCAATTCCGGATGGTAACGCATATAGCGCAGGGCCTTGTCATACGGGAACATCCCATGGTCCTCCTGAATCCAGATCATCAGCTGACCCAAATCTTCAGGCGTCCACTGGAATTTGTCAAGGAATCCATAAACCTCGGGCATATCTTCCTTCAGTCCCTTGCGGACGATGGTATTGATTTCTTCTTGGCCCCCGAAGACGTTCTCGGGATCATCGAGGAACTTTAGTTTCCATCGGGCAAACATCCAGTGCGGAATCCAGCCGGTGACCACGATCCACTTCTGTTTGCGGATCGCATCTGACAACTCAGCGGCCATGGAGATTTCACTGCCTTGGATCAAGCGAAAGGTGCTCAGGTCGTAGACCTGCATGGCCTCCCTGGTTTTCTTCATGATGCCGGCTTCCGGATCGATGCCGATGATTTTCCCATTGAATTTGCGCGCATATTTTTTTAATTCCGGAATGGATTCGACCGTAATGTAGGGTGCATTCCGCTGCCCGGTTGCGGCTGTTTGGCGGCCCACGGTTATATCCGGAACCACCAGCCCGATCCGTGTGCCTTCCAAATTCGGGCCCAGATCCACAATCTGGTCTTTGTATTGCTGATAATAATGACCGTGGGTCGTGGGCAGCCAGGCGGCTACCATGGCATCTGCTTCGCCGGTGGCTACCGCCTCCCACATTTTATCCGCCGTCATCGGAATGATTTCACATTGGACGCCCATTTTTTCCTGTAAAACTGCCTGAATCAGATTGGTGCTCGCGATCGTCTCCGACCATTCCACGTAAGCCAGCCGAACGGTCTTTTCGGCGGCTTGGACTTGGATGGGCAGGATGGCTGTCAGTATAAACATCATGCAAAACAGCACTGTCGCATAACGTATGGTTGTCTTCTTTCTCATAAGTCCCTCCTATTTGAAAACCGGCTGCATTGTCTGGAGATGCGCATGACGAATTCCACAAAAACATAAAACAACATACACACGATTGATTATGTTGCATCAGGTGATGCAATGTCGCCGTCTTGCCGCGCCCATCAGTTGTAACCGTGTTCCTTAACATGATCCACAAGCCCTTTGATCACCGCAAAGCACATAAAGAACATAACGACGGCAAAGGGAAGCCCGGTACAGATGGCCGCGGTTTGCAGGGCCACCATGCCGCCGCCCAAAAGGAGGACTGCCGCGACGGTGCCTTCGAGGATGGCCCAGAACAGCCGCTGGGGTTTGGGAGGATCCGGGTTGCCGCCGGCCGTGATGATATCGATGACCATGGAGCCCGAGTCCGAAGAGGTCACAAAAAAGAAAACGACCACGACCATGGCCAGAATGGAGGTCACCCAGCTCAAAGGAAAGCTTTCCAGGAATATAAACAGGGAGACCGGGATATTTTCCTGAACCGCCTTGGCCATGCCGCCGCCCATGAACCGTTCGATATAGATGGCGCTGTTGCCGAATACGGTCATCCAGGTAAAGGTAACCAGGGTCGGCACGACCAATACGCAGGCCAGATATTCCCGCAGGGTCCGCCCATAAGAAACCCGGGCGATAAACATGCCCACAAATGGACACCAGGCGATCCACCAGGCCCAGTAGAAAATCGTCCACCCGTTTTGCCAGGTACCGCCTTCCGTATAGGTCTCGTTCCACAACCCCAGATCAAAGAAATGTTGGATGTAATTGCCGAAGTTTTCGATCATTGCGTTGAGGAGGAACAGGGTCGGGCCGAGAAAGAAGACAAAGAGCATCAATAAGAGTGCCAGCCCGATATTGATGTTGCTGAGCAGCTTGATACCGCCTTCGAGGCCGCGCACCACCGACCAGGTGGCAAGGGCGGTGATGCCGGCGATCAATATCACCTGCACGTTGGCATTTTGGGGGATACCGAACAGGTGCGTCAAACCCGCGTTCACCTGCTGGACGCCGAAGGCCAGGGATGTGGCCACACCGAAAAGACAGGAGATCGTGGCCAGGACATCGATTGTGTTGCCGAACCCGCCATAGATGCGCTCTTTCAAAATCGGATAAAAAACGTTGCGGATCGACAGCGGCAGCCCTTTGGTAAAGCCGAAAAAGGCCAGCCCCAATCCGATCAGCGCGTATATGGCCCAAGGATGAAAACCCCAGTGGAGATAGGTCAGCTCCATGGCCGCCTTGGCGCTCGCGATGGTGCCCGGTTCTGAAAGGGGGTTGGCCACGTAGTGGAACATGGGTTCGGCCACTCCGTAAAAGAGCAGGCCGATGCCCATACCCGCGCTAAACAGCATGGCAAACCAGCTTAGATAGGTGAATTCGGGCTTGGCATCGGGACCGCCGATGCGCAGTTTTCCCAGAGGCGAGACCAGAATTCCGATGCAGGTGGCCAACACGACGTTCATCGTCAACACCAGAAACCATCCCGTATATTCGGAAATCCAATTCTTTGTGCCTGCAAACAACTTTTCGGCCGCATCACCGGCAAGAATCGTAAAGATCACACCGGCGAAAATCAACCCTGCGCCGCCGAAAAATACCCAGGGTTGAATATCGTATTTCCAGATCTTGTTGTCCAAGTTCTTTATCGTTTCTGCAGTCCTGATTTGAAAATCTTTTTCGGCCATAAAACACCTCCTTTATAAACCTCTAGGGTTTAATATTTGGGCGTTATTCATGCAGCGCATCCATTTCGGGATTTACCCTCTCATCCCTTTGCTCCAGAAAGTTGGTCTTTGGTTAGAACCGGCTTCCCGCGCAAGCATGATTCTATTGGTACTGCAGAACATTAGGTCCATGCCTTAGCCGTATTTAGTCCCCAGCAAGATACTAACCCCTCAACATTTTTTTAGAATGATGCGGTCTTCTTCAACAGTCATCTCGAAGCAATCACCCGGAGAAAAACCGGTTTTCTCGAGCATTTCTTTAGAGAACACGATCCCTTCTTTTTTGACCTTTGCTTCTTCCACTTCTGAATAATTAAAGAGTCCTTTGATGACGTAAATTTTCTTATCAAGATTTTGAAGCATCACCAAATGCTCCCGCAGTGTGTAAGGGGATATTTGGAATTCCTGCGTGATCTCTTTTGCCGTCTTACCGTCTTCAATCATCTTCCTTAACTTGTCCGGATCATAACGGATGCTGTAATTGCCTTTTGCCATGCGATCACCTCCTTTGGATTTTTTTCACGACTTGTATGTTAGAAATCTATCTCTTTCATTGACTGTGTTCCTACCACCACCTTCCTTAATCTTCCGCCTGTGATGCATCGCTAGATTTTTGCCTCTGCTGCGGCTGATAAATATGAATTTCCGATATGCGCATAAATTAAATCTTTCTATGATAAAAGCCCAAGCGGCTTCATGGATTCAACCACGTCTTGCAGGCCCTTTTCCATCAGCGTCTCTTCAGTCGGAATACCGTTCTTATCCCACCCCCTGGCCAAGTAGTAGGTATCCAGTAGGAATTCGATGTCTTCCATGGGAATCAAATAGCCTTCATTGGGGCCGGTGGTGATGGGATCCTCACACAAGCGTCGCGGCGGATAATCGCTGGACCGCCCGAAGCCCTTGATTTCCCTGGCATTAAACACCCGGGTCAGATGCCATATCTTCTCGGAGACCGCCAGCAGTTCGGCCCAGGTTTTCTTTTTCCCGGTAATCAGGCTGTAAAGTTCGGCATAATGCTCCCCCTCAAAACCCAGTTCCATCAATTGAAGGCGGCAGGTTCCCAGGACATCGAAAATGGGCCGTTCATGCTGGGAGTGGATGACGTAATCGGCCGACTTTTCCGTTACCAGCCCCTTGGGTGGCTTTTCCTTCGAGCCGCCGGCCACAATGAGGTCGTGCACGCTGCTCCAGCTTCCAGCCAGATCATACCCCAAAACCCATGCACGCCCGTGATGCGCGCCAATATCGGATGTGAGGTAGGCCAACATCATCGAGGGCGCGTTGCGGCACTCATACCCGGTCCATTCCAATCCTTTGACTTGGATGGCAAAGTGTTCCGAACCTTTCCCGATCGTTTCAGACGCCGCCTTCACGCCTTCGGCCAGAAGATCGCCGACACCTTCCCGCAACGCCATCTTTTCCAAAAGAAAGACGATCGATTCCAGGTCTCCGAATGAAACCGCCCGTCCGATCTGCGATTCCGTAAGAATCCCCTTTTCAAAACATTCGATAACCCAGGCGGCGGTCACACCGGCCGAGATGGTATCCAGTCCCAATTCATCGCACACATAATTCGCATAAGCGACTTCCTCTATGGTCTCGAGCACGCAATTACCACCGAACAGGGCGATGGTTTCGAATTCCGGGCCTTCAACATGGGCCTGGCCAAGGGCTGTTTTGGCAAAACCGTATTTTCCGCACGGGGTGGGGCAGCAATAACAGCCTTTGTCCGTAATCTTGAGACGATCCAGAATGGCCTTGCCGTTGATCTGTTCGTAGTGCTCCGCATAAGAGGTCTGAAAATTACGCGTCGGAAAGACGCCCACTTCATTGGCCCAATTGGTCAAACCGGCGGTTCCCTCAGGGGTCCAGCCTTTGAAGCCGGGTTTGGCCCTGACCTTTGCGAACGCATCTTTCCCCTTGGCATACGCACCGTCGACGTCGAATACCGGCAATCCTCCGGTGCCCCTGACCGCAATGGCTTTTATGTTCTTTGCTCCCAAAACGAGGCCGATCCCCGTTCTTCCGGCCTGTCTTCCAAAGTCATGCGAGATGCAGGCAAATCGAACGCCGTTTTCACCGGCCGGGCCGATGGTGAGCACCTGAAAATCATCACCCAAATCGTCTTTCAGCATCCTTTCGGCAGTCAGCGCACCTTTGGTGCGGTACTTTTCCGCCGGTCGGATCTCAACGGTGTCGTCATCAATAAAAAGATAGCTGAACTCTTCGGCTTTCCCGGTGAGCACCAAGGCGTCATAACCCGCGTATTTAAGGGCCGGCCCGAAATGCCCGCCCATGTTGCTGTCCGCATAACCGCCGGTGGCCGGAGATTTCGACCCGAAGTGAATTTTTCCGCTGGCTGGAAGAAAATGGCCGGTCAGCGGGCCGGTGGCAGCAATAAAAATGTTTTTTTCCCCGCAAGGATCAGTATCCGGCTCGATTTCATCAAACAGCATGCGGGCGACAAATCCTCGGCCGCCGATGTACGTTTCAGCCAGTCGTTCGGATAACGGTTCCTTTTCAATCCGCCCGTCGCTGAGGTGGATACGAAGAATGGTACCTGCGTAGCCGTGGAGCATAAGATCATTTCTCCTTGTCGTTGGTTATGTCAGCAGGATGGCGTCCCGCGGACAGGCGGCCGCACACGCCCCGCACAATGTACACTTGATGGGTGCCAGTGTATCGCCGCGTTCCACGATGACACCATAAGGGCATTCCGCCACACAGGCCATGCAGCCCGTGCATTCGTCCTCGTCGATTAGAAAGACGCCGCTTTCACTCTGTTGGATGGCCTCCACCGGACAGACATCGGCGCAGGCGCCGCAATGATCGCACACATGGATGCGGTAATCGCCGGGCGCCGGAAAGCGGCCTTCAATGCGCAGTACCGATAAGGACGGCTTGACTTCCCGGAAATTTTCAAGTGCACACGCCAGGCGGCAGGTTGAACAACCCGAACATTTTTCATGAACCGTCTGCAATTCCAACAGGGCCCTCCTGTATTTAATCTAATTTGTGAGATTGTCGAGGCTTGCTCGCCTTTGGCGATGTTACCGCAGATAAGCAATTAGAGCGAAGTGAAATCCCGTTCGATGGGAGAAGATGTCTTTCCGTCCCGCCGCCGGCGGGATCGGTTATGCGAGCTCCGCTTGTGGGGAGACGCGGCAAGATAGGCAATTTTATGGACCTTATCAGTCCGTCGAACCTTCCATTGGCGCGAATCCGCTTCGGAAAGTATTCTCGACAATCGTGCGCGTGTACATGAATTGGGGCAGGTAATCCTGTCCCATGGCCTTTGACCCCACCCCGGACATCTTGAAACCGCCGAAGGGATGGCGTTTCATCATGGCTCCGGTTGTGCCCCGATTGATGTAAAGGCTCCCCACCAAAAATTCCCGGCACGCGCGCTCTATGTTCGCCGGGCTTCGCGAGAAAAGACCGCCGGTGAGCGCATACTGTGTACCGTTGGCTACTTTGAGGGCATCATCAAAATCATTGACTTTTATGACGCAGACAACGGGACCGAAAATCTCCTCCTGCGCCAAACGACTGCCGGGAGATACATCGATAAACACGGTGGGGGGAACAAAGTGACCGCTGCCTTCACCCTTGGCACCCTGGGTCAGCAGCGTGGCTTCGGATTTTCCCAGCTCGATGTATCGTTCAATTTTTACCTTGGCCGCGGCGTCGATTACCGCACCGATGTCGGTCCGCGGATCCCAAGCCGGACCGAACATCAGCGTTTCAACGGCACTTTTGAAGCGCGAAATAAATTTATCGTAATTTTCCGCCAGCACGATCAGCCGTGAGGCGGCAGAACATTTCTGCCCCATGTAACTGAAAGCCGACTGGATGATGGGCCCCACGGCGGCATCGATATCGGCATCACTGTCGATGATGATGGCATTCTTTCCGCCCATCTCAGCGATGACGCTTTTAACCTGCTGGGCGCCTTCCGGAGTGCGGCCCGATTTTTCGATGATGCCAAGGCCCACTTCCTTGCTTCCGGTGAATACGGTAAAGGCCACGTCTTTGTGCGTGACCAGAGCGTCTCCGATTTCTTTGCCTGGTCCGGGGACGAAATTGAGCACGCCTTTGGGCAAGTCCGCACGGTCGAAGATATCGTATACCGCCTGCCCGATCGCCGGAGTTTGGGATGCCGGTTTGTAGACGACGGTATTGCCGGTGACGATGACGGCCGAGGTCATGCCGATGGAGATGGGCAAGGCAAAGTTCCATGGCGCGATGACGGCTCCGACGCCGCGCGGAATGTATCCGAGGCGGCTGGATTCCCCCGGTAGCTTGGATGCCACGCGCGGTTTGTTTAAACCAATCATTTCGCGGCCGTAAAATTCGAGAAAATCAACAGTTTCGCATATATCGGCCTGGGCTTCGTTCCAGTTCTTGCCCCCTTCATAGACGAGCAGCGCAGCCAGATCGTGGCGTTTGGCGCGCACCCCCTCCGCCGCTTTGAAAAGGCAGTCCGCCCGCTTTTCGGCAGGAGTGGCGGACCAGTCCCCAAAAGCCGATTTTGCGGCGGCAACTGCCTTTTCAACCGTTTGGACGTCCGCGCAAGCGACTTCGGCCACGCCCCGTTCGGGCTTGTTGGGATCGGTGGAAAACATCATCTTTCCGCCGGCTGTCGCGGCCCCGTTGACAATCGGGCCTACTTTCCGGGGAAAAGACGCCTTTGTATTTTCAAGCGCGACGGCGAAAGCCGCGTGCGTAGGAATGTCCCATTCGACGGGCGGCTCATTGGAAAAAGGACCCTTTTCTCCGTATTCCGTTGCGGACTTGTTATCTTTCTCAAGCTCCGGGTATTCATTTACGCGCAGCGCCGGGTCTCTCAGCATCTCTTCTCTTGCCGCGCCGTTGGCGAAACTCTGTCTTAAAAACGATTCGCTGGAGGTGTTTTCCAGCAGGCGGCGCACCAGATAGGCCATGCCGGGTACGATTTCTCCCACCGGCGAGTAAAGGCGGAGCCGCAGATTGTGTTTTTTCCATGCCTCCCGCAGGTTCTCCGCCATGCCGTGTAGCATCTGAAACTCCAGTCGGTCCTCGGGTACGTTGAGCTCCTTGGCACGTTCGATGACGTAGGCGACGGTGCGGATGTTGTGCGAGGCACATTTCAGTTGAACATAGCGGTGGTTCTCCAGCACCGAGCGGGCGCATCTCTCGTAGCTGGCATCGGTGGCATATTTGTTTGTAAACACCGGAATCGGGTAGTTGTAAAGATTGGCCAAAACCACCTCTTCGTCCCAGAACGCGCCCTTGATCAGGCGTATGCCGAAATTGTATCTGCCTTCTTTGGCCCAATCCAAAAGTTCGGCAAGTAACGGTTCGGCATCCTTCATGTACGCCTGGTAAGCGATGCCCTTGTGGGGCCAGTCACGAAACTCGGCTTCGTCGTTGATGCTTTTAAACAATTCCAAAGTAAACCTGCGCGCCGGCAGGTGCTCCATGTCCATCAACACGTAAGCATTTAATTCCAGGGCCTTACGGTAGATCGGCCGCAGCCGTTCCTTGGCCCGGTCGATCGCATAGTCCATGGCACAGCTTTTGGGCAGATACTGGGAGTAGAGGCAGGAGGCCATCAGAGAGATATTGACCTGGGGGCTGAAGCCCCAGTCCAGACCGCCTTTTTCACCGGTTCCCAGGGCGGGCCACTCTTTGACGATTTCACTGTAGCGTTCCATGAGTTCGATCTGTTTGGCCAAAAACGCTTCTTCTTCCTGCGTTGATGTCACTGCCTCCTTGAGAATTTTCACGGTCCATGCAACCCCGTCTTTTTTGCGACCTTTAAGCATCACTTTGGCGGCCTCATCGATGGTTTCACCCGTGATGAACTGCTTGCCCATGGAGCTGATATTTTTTCCGATACTCTTGGCCGCCATTTTAGCGGCGATCGAGTCGGGTTTCACTTTAGACAAACCCCACCGCATCGTTTTCGGAAAATCCTGGTCCGACCGGCAGAAATACTCCTGGATATGCCGCGCCACCGATTCCGGTTTGGTGAGATAAGGGAAAACATCCACGAATCGAAACATCTCATGCTTGAAAGCTTCGTTCTTCATGGAAAGATCCATGACTTTGCCGGTCCAATAATCTTTTTTGAACAGTGACGGTTTGGATTTTTCCGCGATATCATAGAGCTTCATACCGGTTTTGCGGACCCCATTCTCGAAATCAGATGCCATGTTAAACGTCTCCTTTTTTTGACGCCGCCTTTATCTTCTTTTTCAGATGCGGGAACTCATCGGTCATATGAGGGATATGAATGGCATCGATGAGATTCTGTTGAAAATCTTCCATCAGGGTCAATTCGACATATTCCACCCGTTGGGCGATTCGATCAGCTTCTACGCGTTTTTTTCGGTCCAGCAACGTCGCTCGGCACCCGTCGCCTGCGGCGTTGCCGATCGACGAGACGCGCTCTGGCGGGCAGTCCGGAAACATGCCCAGCAATAGGGCCAGATGGATGTCGATATGGTTGCCGAAGGCACCGGCAATCTTTATCCGGTCGGGTCGTTGCAGGTTCATCCGGCGCAGCATCAGCTTGCATCCGGTATAGATTGCCGCTTTGGCCAACTGGATCTGGCGGATGTCGTTTTGGGTGATGACCACATCCTTGCCGATAACGGTTTCCGCGGCCCGGGCGAGTACGAACTCTTTCTGCTCTGTGTCTGGATTTTTCCGCAGACGCTCGGTTTCGATCTCCGGATTAAACGCCCCGCTACCAGTCACGATCCCGGTTTTGAACAGTTCGGCCAGGGCATCCAAAACTGCACTGCCGCAAATGCCCCGGGTCTGCATTTCCTCGGGTTTGGAATAGCTCAGCCATGCCTCTCGTCCCACGACCTTGTAATCCACTTCGTGGGTGTCGGGCGAGATTTTCAGGCGCTCGATAGCGCCGGGCGCCGCCCGCATGCCAAATTCGATCTGGGCGCCTTCCAGGGCCGGCCCGGTGGCACAGGAGCATGTACTGCAAACCATCCGCTCCCTGTTGCCGATGACCAGCTCGCCATTGGTGCCGATATCGACGATCAGCACCGTATCATCACTTTTTTGAGGCTCTTCGACAAGAATGACCCCGACGGTGTCGCCGCCCACGAACCCGGCGATGTTGGGTAAGATGTAGACGTTGGCCGCAGGATTTACCCCCAGACCAATATCCCGAGCCTTGAAGTTCAGGCCGCTGTGATTGGCCGGTGTAAAGGGGACGCTGCCCAAGGGCTCGGGGTCCAATTGCAGCAGGAGATGATGCATGCAAGTATTGCCGCAGACAGCCACATCTTCAATATCTGCGGAGCTGATGCGCCGGTCGATGTGTCGCACCGTTTCCGATACGGCCTGTTGGACCAGGGTGTTCAACCCGTCTACCACGGCACCGCTCATGCGGCGCAAACCCTCGGGGTCGTTGAAACAATAATCAATGCGTGAAATGACGTCTTCGCCGTACTGGACCTGGGGATTCATCATCGAAACGGTTGCGACGACTTCCATTGTGTGCAAGTCGCAAAGATACCCGGCAATGGTGGTCGTGCCGATATCGACGGCCAGGCCGAATTTCGGTCCCGCTTGGCCCGGGAGAACACGGATAATCTCGCGATCCATCCAGACGCTGACGGTCACTTCCCAATGGCCATTCCGCAAAGCATTACCAATGCTGCGCAAGGCAAAAACGTCGATTGAAAGCCCGGTCAGTCCGAAATTTGTCTCCAAGGCCCGACCGAGTCTTTCAAAATCGGCGGTGGGGTCCGCCAGGGATGCTTGCGCAAGTTGCAGACAATAGGTTTTGACTGCGGGGTCATGATCGATGGGGATCGGGCGCGCGGCCTTGCTGACCACCTGTTTGCCCGGGCGGGATTCTTCCGGGACGTCGATCATAAGATCATCCCGGACAGTGGCGACACATCCCAGGCGAAATCCGGCGGCCCTTTCTTCGGGCGGGATATGTTCACTTTCGATAGTCTGCCAGGGACCGGCGTTTTCCGGTTTGGAATCGATATCGTATTCCTGCATACGGCCATTTTCGATGCGGACTTTACACTTGCCGCACACATGATGGCCGCCACAGAGCGCTTCGATGCCGACACCCAGCAACCGGGACGCCTCAACGATCGTTGTTCCTTTCGGCACCTTTCCTCTGCGCCCGGAAGGCTGAAAAAACACCTTTGCAGTGTCTTCGTCCATCGGACCCATCCTTAATGACTCTGCCGGCCTACTGCCAGCGTTTGGCCAGCTTCTCGAGCTCTTTCGCCACTTCTTCCGTCAGAAATTGCGGTTGGTGTTCCATTTTCAGGAGAGTCTGTTCCCGCAGGCGCTCCTGAAACCGCCGCCCACCCTGCTCGAGCCACGATTCATAATTGGAACGATCGAACAGATTTGAATACCACACTTCGCGGAAATACTTCAGCGTATGCTCTTCTCCCATAAAATGGCCTCCCGGACCGACAGCGTGAATGACGTCGACCGCCAGCGTTTCTTCATCGACTTTAATTCCCCGCATAAACTGGTTGATCATGTAAAGCACCTCGTTGACCAGGACCATATAGGCCGGCGAAGCCAGACTGCCGTGGTCGAGCAAACCGCAGTCGTGAATCAGATTGGCGCCGCTGAGCGCCGCCGATTGGCACGACAGCGTGGCTTCAGCGGCAGCCTGGGAGTCCGGCAACTTGGCGTCGGAGCACCCGGCGGTACCAAAATAGGGTAGCTTGATGTACTGGGCTATTTGAGCCAGGGCCGCGCCCATCAGAATCATCTCCGGTGCGCCATAGGAGAATATCGTTGTGCGCATGTCCATGACGGTGGCAAAGGCGCCGTAAATAAAGGGGGCCCCCTGGCGCACCAACTGAGTGATCACCAGACCGCTGAGGGATTCGGCCGTCCCCTGTACGACAGACCCGGCAAAAGAGGCCGGACCGGTGCTGCCGGCCTGGGGCGCGCCATAACAAATCTGGGGAATTCTTTTTTCGGCGCAAAAAATCATCTTCTCCAGGCTATTATCGCTGAAAACCAGCGGTGAAATCGGATCGGCGAGCATGACGATCGTCGGGGCGTTCAGGAACTGCTTTTCACCGCCGGCGATGATGATCGCCATTTCATAAATTTCCTCGAGGCTTTCAAGATCCTGGCAGCAGAAAACCATCGGTTTCTCGCTGTATGTCAGCGCTTCTTTCAAAACCAGCCGGTCGGCAAACTCGGCGGGCGCATCGTCTGCCATACCGAACGTCATACCCCAAGAATAGTTGGGCAGCGCGTCGAGCAAGGTTGCCGTCGTGCGACAATCATCGAGCATGAATTTCCGACGCTCGCGGGTGAAGGGTTCGAGGTAGTCGATGCAGTCCAGGCTGGCGCCGAACCAGCTTCTGTTGCGTTCCAGCTTCACTGTGCGCTCGCCGTTACGTTTTCCCAGCACGATGCGTGAAGGGGCCTTTCGCAAAGCGTCTTTTACCATCCAATCCGGGATGTGCGCTAAATTGTTATCAACCCGCGCACCGGCACCGTCCAACAATTCCAGCACCCGCGGATGGCTGACTTTCACGCCGGTGCGCTCCAGCACTTCCATGGTTGCCGAATAGACTTCCTCGACATCTTCAGGCTGGAGCACATTGAGTCTCGGCTTCAACTTCGGCTCTAAACGATCGATCATTGTATTGTCCTCCTCGCTCATATGACCCACCATGACTCAAACACTTTAGTGCTTCTGGACACCGATCGAGATATATCATAATTCGGTGATGTCGATAGTATTCGGAGCACCGACTCATTTTTTCAGAACAAGCAGCGAACAACAAGAATAAAATTCTTTCACATAATTAGTGTCCATCCATAAATGGCCTTTTTCACGCTGGGCGGCGTTCTCCGCAGGTTTCCGGCTGCGGCGTACGTAAAGTAAGCCTCGCCGCAAATCCCGCCTTGGCGGGATGCGGCCTTGCCCAGCGAAAAAAATCCTCATTTATGGATTGGACACTCTATAATGCCATCCACTTGTCGCGGATGGACTCTAATTAGCAAAAGCTCTGAATAGAACAAGCTGAGTGACCGAAAAGCCAGACTTTTTTTTTAGACTTTTGCAGAAGAAATTAATACACCACGGACGCAATCGTAGAATTCTTTCACATGGTCGTACATGATCTTGCGGGCCCGATCGGCATTCTTGCTTTTGATCGATTCCACCATTTTCAGATGTTCGGCAACAGCGGTAGGCAAAATATCGAGTTGCGGCAAGGCCATGGTCCAAAGGCGTTGAGAAAGACCGAAAAGATGTTCCAGGGTTCGAATCAGGTGTTTGTTCTTGGCCGCCCGCACGATGGCCTGATGAAATTTATGGTCCACGTCCAGTAGGCGTCGGCTGTCAGTGGGCGGAGTGGCTAACTGTTCTTTTCGAAGGGCCTCGAGTACCGTCAAGTCATCCGCTGTAGCCCGCTGGGCGGCAAGTCCGGCGCAGAACGGTTCCAGGGTCAATCGCATTTCACTGATTTGTTCCAGGTCCGATAGGCTGATGTCGGTCACGTACAAACCGTGGCGGGGTGTAACGACAATAAGCTCATCATGTGCGAGCAATTTGAGCGCTTCACGAACGGGGACAGCTCCCATTTTAAGGACTTCGGCAAGCTGTTGTTCGTTGACCAGTGTTCCCGGGGCCAGCTCCAAAGTGATAATTGCATCCCGAATTCGTGAATAAGCATGCTGGGTATCGATGTCGACCAACTCCATATTCTTGTCCCCCTATGATAAGCACTCAACTCCTATCAATCAGCGATTCGCCCTTCAGCATGCCCACTGTCAACATTTTTTGGCATTACCCATCGGACCAAAAACGCACATGCTCAATAACCAGTTCGTTATATGCAGCCGGCACCTAAAAGTGAACGGTCGATCGTTTAATTTAGGTCCTTTCAAATCGCATTAAACGGGGCTTCCCCACCGCTTTTACCCGTATACGGTAAGTGTCCAGCCCGTCATTGTACTCTTTTACGATAACTTCCGGGTTGTCGGCACCGGACCGCAATGCCGCCCCCAGCGTTCTTTCCCGGCCCAGCGTTCGGGCACGCTCAAGAGCGTCAGCGGCTTCATCGAATACTTCTCGATCATCGCCGGTCTGAACGGTGTAGCCGATGACTTCCAACCCGTCGCTGGTCACCCGTGGATACACCAGAACTTCTTCGGTTATCATGACACTGCCGGCCACAGCACCCACAGCATTGGCAACTTCATGATGGGTTGGCAGGATCAGTTCGCAGTGTAGCTTATCGGCCACGCTTTTCAAAAAGATGGCTGCCGGAGCGCCGATGCCGATAATGGGCTGCCGCAATCGAAAACGTGTCTCCAGTTGAGGATGATTGTTGTAGAGGCTGTTATGAAAAAACCACTGCCCGATGTCGGTGTCTTCGGAATGGAAAGACAGCGGCAACTTCTTGCCGCTCAGAAAAGTGACGATGGCACGCACGATGGTTTCAGTCATCTTTAACCAGATCTGCTCTCGGAATTCGGCCGGATCATAACGCAGGCAGCGGCAGAAAATGTCCATGGCCAAAAAGGCCGTTTGTGCATCCCAGGCGTTGTGGCGGCCTTCCACATGCAGTAAATCGGTAGGGGTAAGCCCCGATTTGCCGATAATTTCCCGGCGCAGCAGGTTGTCGGCGCTGATTTGCAACTTGCTGAACAAATTCAGACGGGTGAGAATCTCCGGAACGGACCGGGGGCCTGCGGTTAAAAAATCGACGAGTTCTTTTTCCTGCTCTGTTTGCAGCGAATCCGCATCACCGGGATTGCGCAGCAGATACCAGTATTCGAGCCAATCCGGTGTGAGGGTGGCGTCGCTTCGCTGGGAAAGGGCGTTCAGATGGTTTCGAATGCCCGGGAATTCATCGGCCAGATAAGCGAGGGGCGTAACGCGTTGAGGCCCGATCATTAACCTGTTTTCACTATCCGGCGTGATATGGCTGTCGCCACCCAACGCAATCGAAAACAGGTTGGCGGCTTTTACCGCAGTTTTATAGTCCGCGACGGTTGCGCCCTCTTCACTGACGGCGACCTGCCCGTTTTCCACCAAGGCAATGTCGGTGGTCGTGCCCCCAATGTCGACGACCAATGCATCGTCCAGGTTGGAAAGAAACCGGCCGCCGATGGCACTGGCCGCCGGACCGGAATGAATGGTCTCCACCGGTGTTTTGGCGGCGAACTCATCGCTCATCAGGGTCCCGTCTCCGCGCACCACCATCAAAGGCGCCTTGATCCGACGGTGTTCCAACGCCCGTCGAACAGCAATGATGAATTCTTTTAGAACTGCCAGCAAAGAAGCGTTTAGAGCCGCCGTGGTGGCCCGTTCAACTGATCCGAGCTTGGTCGAAAGCTGATGGCCCAGTACCACGGGCAGATCACATATACTGGAAATGGCCTCGAATGCCCGGTGCTCGTGCTCCGGGTTGAGCGGGCTGAAATAACCGGATACGGCCACGGCATCCACGTCGCTTTTTATTTCACCCACTTTAGCCAGGATCGCAGACAGGTCAAGGGGCGCCTTTTCGCGCCCGTAAAGGTTGTGCCCCCCGGCAAAGTAGTAATAATGGGGGGTGGCAAAGCGCTCCTGCATTTTAAAGGTGGTGATCAATTCCGGATCATAACCGATAAGCAGCAATGCCACCCGCTTGCTTTTACCCTCGGCAATGGCGTTTGTGGCGAGGGTGGTGGATATGGAAACCATCTGAATGGCCGACGGGTCTTCAATCCGGATACCCTGGATGACGGCCTCGATGCCGATCGAATAATCGCGCTTGGTCGTCAAACTCTTGTGGGATGCCAGAACCCTGTGGGAGTAATAATCCAACAGGACCCCGTCGGTGTAAGTACCGCCGGTGTCGATACCCAGTACCAGTGCTGCTTTTGATTTGCGGTGCGTATTCAATTTCAACTCTTTACACAAACATCTTTACATCCAGTTCTTCTTCTTTGTGACGCGAATCGGCCAGTTCGCATATGCGGCGCATTTCCTTGAACATGGCCTCGTCAAGCATGGGCTCGGTCTCGGTTTCCAGTATTTCGATCACCCGCTCGTGTACCCGCTCCCCGTGGCGCTTGCCGCCGGCCAGGTTCCAGTTCTCCCAGTTTTGCCGGTCGATCAGCTTGGGCCGCCAGATTTCTTCTTTGAAACGTTCATAGGTGTGGTCGTGTTCCATGAAATGCCCGCCGGGCCCGACGTCCCGCATCACGTCCAACGCCATGGTTTCGGGGGTGACCGGGATGCCTTTTAAAATGCGCTTGACCATGTCAATGATTTCATCGGATGCGACCATCAGTTCGACACAGCTGGTCAGGCCGGAATCCAGGTAACCGACATCATGGATCATGTTTCCGCCGATAAGTCCCGCGGTGGCGATGTTGATGGCGGTTTCCATGGCGGCCTGTTCATCATAGAGCTTGGCGTCGGAGCAACCGGCTGTTTCGTACTCCGGTACCCGCAGCCACTTGGTGATGTCCGTGTACCCGGCACTCAGAAGGGCCATTTCCGGCGAGCCGTAGCAGTAAATGGTGCTCAGCATGTCCATGTTGGACATCAAGCCACCGATGATGAGCTGGGAGCCGGGTTTGCGCAACTGGCTCAAGACGATTCCGAACAGGCTTTCGGCCAAGGCCTGGACCAACAGCCCGGCCAGGGTGGTGGGCGCCGTGGCCCCGGCCAGCGGACAGGGCGTATAGACAAACGGAATGTCATTGTCGCAGCAGAAAAGCAGTTTTTGAACCACTTCCTGTGAATGGCTCAACGGTGACACCGGTTCGATATAGAGTGAAAAAATCGGCCCCTTGCGCCACTCTTCCTTTCCGCCCACGCGAATGTAGGCCATTTCCAGTTGATCGCGGACCCCTTCGATGTCGACGGCCGTAATGTTAATGGGCTTGCTGGTGCCTTCCAGCATCGCCAGGTACTGCCAGCGATCGTAGGTGCCCACTGCCGTGTCCTGGGTGATGCCCAGCGACATGTGAAAGTCGTAGTTGGGCAGGGCCTGGGCGACACGGGCGCAGTTCTTTACGTCTTGGTAGGTGCTGCGGCGACGCTCGCCGGAGTAAGGATCGATGGTATAGGGCGTATCCGATCCCCCGCCGTAGTAAACCTGGTTTTTGAAAAGCTCCATTCTGTACCGGCGGTCCGGTCCGGTAACCACGACTTTGCTGGGCACCGTGGCCCGGGCTTTATCGACCATGTAATGGGGGATTTTCACGAGACTGCTTTGCTCGGTCGTCTCCTCGACAATGGCACCGCCGGCGTGAGCAACATCCACACCCTCTTTGTCATAGACGCGAACCCCGGTTTCATACAACACGCGCAAAGAGGCATAGTAGATGGCCTCGATTTGATCTTCGCTCAGCACCTGAAAGATCGGCGTGGCATTGACGTCGTAGTTGGTTTTTTTTACTCGCATGATCCCATCTCCTTTTTACTTGATTCGGATGCGCTCACCGAACAATCCCAAAATAGCTCTTGACGATTGATACTTCCAGGCGGAACAATGACAAATTCGTCATCGGCCTTGTCCGGATCCTCAATGATTTCTGCCAAACGACGGATATAACGGTCCGAGCCTAAGATTTCTTCGTATCGCATACCCCACTGTCGACAGTAGCGGGCCACCTCAAGGGCCTGGGGCCTGTATTCGTTCAGATCGTTTTCGTTATGGGCGATCAATACAAGACGCTCGTAGTTCCGGTATTGCTGATCCATGATCCAGACCGTATCTTCAGCGCCGTATTTTTCCGTGTATTCGCGGTACTCTTTCAACGGATGACTGCCGGATTCCAGCCAGCCTTTACTCAGGTAATACGTGCCCGGCGCCTTATGTACTTCGCGCATATAGGCCCGGCGGGAACCCAAGAGTAAGGCGATGCAGTCATCCACCTTGGGAATGATCAAGGTGTGTTTGCCGGCCTTAATGCCGCATAGGCCGTTGCCGCATAATCCGTAACCCAGTACGATTCGCCCGGGAATCTCGATGGCGTCGATGGCCGCCTGCAGCTTAAGGTTCATCCGGGCCGGCGACCGATGCAAATCGTAGTCCATAATTTGCGTTCGTCGGCGCAGCTGCTCCGGCAGCATCTCTTCCAAGGCGCTCTGCAGTACCTTGCAAGCGATGATCGCAACCGGCTCTTGGTTCTTCGGTGGTGATTTCATTTTCCATTCCCGGCCAGTTCCGGATTACGACCTCCCGACCAGCTTTTTTGCCATTTCGGCGCCCGAGGCCGCGTTGTGGCCGTAGCCGTCGGCGCCGATCCGTTTGGCGAATTCAGCATCCACCGGGGCGCCGCCCACCATCACTTTGATCTTATCCCGCAGACCGGCCTCTTCCATGGCTTTGATCGTGTGACCCATTGCCCGCATGGTGGTGGTCAGCAGAGCGGACATGCCGACAATAGAGGGTTGATGGGTCTTTATCGCCTCGATAAATTTTTCCGGCTCGAGATTGAATCCCAGGTCGATCACCTCAAATCCGGCGCCTTCACACATCATGCCGACCAGATTTTTTCCGATGTCGTGCAGGTCGCCCTGCACGGTGCCCAGCACAATCTTACCGCCGAGATCTGCACCGGCTTCGGCCAGCAACGGCCGCAACAATTCTTGACCGGCGTGCATGGTCCGGGCGGATCTCAGTACCTCGGGAACAAACATCGATCCGAGTTTGAAGCGTTTGCTCACTTCGTTCATGCCTACAACCAAGCCGTTCTCAAGGATTTTTGTGGGCTCCAGGCCCTCGTCCAATGCGTTTTGCACCAGATCAGGGACCTCGGCGAGATTGCCCTCGATGATACCCGCTGCGATTTTCTCTAATAATTCACTCATGGCCACTCTCCCTTTGGCAGGTTTCGGTTAGTCCTTATTTTTTACGCGTTCTTCCGCGGCTTTCATAATCGAAGTGATGGCTTCAACGGTCTCGGGTTTAACCGCAGACGGCTTATGGGAGCCGAGGATTTCACGCGTCCGTTCGATCACGCGCTGGCGCATGGTTTTTCGTCCCGTTTCCTCCCACTCCTCGAAGTTGTGACGATCGCAGAGGTTGGGATACCAAAACTCCGTTTTAAAATGTCGCATGGTGTGTTCTTCGTACAGGTAGTGGCCGTCCGGTCCGACGTTATGGATGACGTCGGCGGCCAGTGTATCTTCATTGACCTCGATGCCACGGGTGATACGTCGCGAATAACCGATGGCTTCGTCCATCATGACGGTCTGAAATATGGAACCGGTCATCCCGCTTTCCGTATATCCAACGTCGTGACAGAGGTCTCCGCCGGTCAGGGCCGAAAAAAAACAAGACAGGGAGCCTTCGAGAGCGGCTTGTTCGTCAAGGCTCTTGGAGTCCGTACAGCCGCCGGTTTGCCAGAGCGGCAGGCCAACGTAATGGGCCATCTCGGTGGCGCCGGCCATCATCAGACAAAGTTCGGGGGCACCGTAGCTCAGTATCATGGCGTTCATGTCCATAACCGAAAGAACACCCCCCATGAAAAAGGGCAGGCCGGGTCTGATCGTCTGGGACAGAACCAGTCCCAGGAAAGATTCGGCGGTGGTTTGAACAATAACCCCCGCGGCCGTCACAGGCGCGGTCCCGCCGGCCAGGGCACAGGTCGTGAAGACGACCGGCACGCCGTGACGGGCAGCAAAAATTAACTTGTCCACCGCCTCGAACGTACTCACCAGAGGGGATAACGGTTCGCAGTAATGAATGTAGTTGGGGCGTTTTTCAAACGCTTCCTGGCCGCCCGCTTCGGCGACGGCTATTTTATGAATATCGGCCGAGTCGTCCCATCCGTAAGACCACGCCACGATAGGTTTGCTGGTGTTGGGAAACATGGTGGCAAATTCATAGGAAGCCGCAAGATCCGGGGGAACATCGCTGACGGTTCCCAGGGATTCACAGAAATCGATGTTCGGCAGCGCATCTACGACGGCAGCCACGATGCGGGCATCATCCTTGACGAAGAGACGGCGTTCGAGCGTTTCAACGTCGATAAAATTCGGCGGTGTCGGGCCCGGACCAAAGTGCGCCCGACCCGGACCGATGTGAATGTCGTGGGCCGGGTTACCGTCGCGCGCATAGATGGTAAAACTGCGGGGCGCCGTCGACAGGCAACGTTTCACCACGTGCTGGGGGATGCGCACCCGTTTGCCTTCGACCCGAGCGCCGGCGTCGCCCAGGATTTCGCGCGCTTCTTCGTGATGGACGTCGAGTCCGATCGTCTCCAGAACATAAAGCACGCCGTTGAACATTTCCTCCAGTTGATCCTGAGAAAGCATCTGGAAGCGCACACCTGAATTGACACGATAGTTGGTTCTCATAACAAGCTCTCCTTTCGCAACGACCGATAGTCTGACACCCACGGCACATTGATCCGGTCGGTTACCTGCCGGTTGTTTATTCCCTTATTTTATCCGGTCAATTGTTTGGCCTTATCGGCGGCGGCGGCAGCATCCGGCGCATAGGCATCGGCTCCGATCCTATCGGCAAAGGCCTGGTTCACCGGTGCACCACCGACCATCACCTTCACCAGATCTCGAACCCCAGCCTCTTCGAGCGCCTTGATGGTGTCGTCCATTATGCGCATGGTGGTGGTCAATAAAGCCGACAGGCCGACGACATCGGGTTCGAATTCTTTTACCGCCTGCACGAATGCGTCCGGTCCCACATCAACGCCAAGATCCCTGATTTCGAACCCGGCACCCTCGCACATCATACCCACCAAGTTTTTCCCTATATCGTGCAGATCGCCTTTGACCGTTCCCAGCAGCACTTTCCCTACCATTTTCACACCGGATTCACTTAACAGCGGTTTGAGGATTTCCATGGAATTTAGCATGGTGCGGGCCGAGCGCATCACCTCGGGCACAAACATGTCGCCTTTCTTGAACTCTTTGCTGACATGATCCATTCCCGGCATCAGCCCCTCGTAAAGGATGTCCTGGGCGCTGAGCCCTTTGTTCAGAGCATCCTGGGTCAGTTTGCCGATGTCATCCTTTTTACCTGAAATGATTATTGTGGAAATCGATTTTAACACGTCGCTCATATGGACACCCTCCTTATCGAAATCAGGGGCTTTGCCCCCATTGAAATGACAGCCTCCGGTCTCGGAGAAATTCTTTCAAAACGACAAATTCGGCATGCAACATGAAATGTCATAAATGTGCCAAAACGATTTGAAAAATTCAATGATCAAGAAGTTTCGTCCCCTTAAGTTACTAAGGGCGCTGTCACCAAAGCCATAAACGGAAAGCCGTTATGGCGTTTGTCGATCAGGGAAAAAGGAAATCGTTGTCGAGTTTCCAATGAGATACCTAGCTATAATTCCATCCGGAAATGTAAGCAAATGGGACTAGCCTTAAAGAAATCAAGGTGCGCTTGATTCGATTCGGACGGCCTTTCGGAGAAATCGAATCACTTGTGCCCCCATGCTTGACCGAGAGAGATTTACCCGTGATTTTTTTGCAGAGCCGTATCACCAGCGATGACCAGTTGAAAAAGATTATAAGGTCATGGAATGCCGCATCCAGGCAGAAAATTTTTCAAACAAGACGATTCGTTCCGTATATCGGTCACCGGCTGACCCGCTACCAGCAGACGTGGATCAATCTGGTTTATTACGTGCCCGATATGCGGCGATATAACGCTCCCCCCATTCGTCCTTGCCCATTGCCAGGTCGGCGGCCAGTACCGCTATGGCCAAATCCGGATCCAGGGGATTGGTGATCGGGCACGTTAATCCGGCCCGGATGGCCATCGCCATAAATGTCGTATTGATGGCCGACCGGTCCGGCAGCCCAAAAGAAACATTGCTGGCGCCCATGGTGATATTGACACCGAATTCTTTGACGATCAGTTCGGTCGTTTTCAGGGTGAGGGCAGCGGCGTTGCTGTCCACACTGATCGTCAGCACGAGCGGATCAATGACCACGTCCTTGGTTGGGATTCCCAGTTTTGCGGCCCGCTCGATGATTTTTGCCGCTACCGCCAAGCGCTTTTCCGCAGTAGAGGGGATTCCGTCGTCGTCCATACACAGGCCGATAACCGCCGCTCCATGTTCCTTGACCAAAGGCAGCATGTTTTCCAGCGAACGGGTTTCTCCGTTGACCGAGTTGATCAGCGCTTTGCCCTCGTATATCTTTAAGGCCGCTTCCAGTGCCTCCGGGTCGGCGGTATCGATGCAAAGCGGTACATCGGTTACCGCCATCACTGCACGGATGGTTTCCGCGATCAATGTGGGTTCGTCTCCGTCAGGAACACCCGCATTGACATCGAGAATTGTGGCGCCAGCCAACACCTGAGCGCTGGCATCATGTTGAACAATGTTAAAAATGTGTTCTTCGAGTTCGGCTTGTAGTTTCTTGCGCCCGGTCGGATTGATGCGTTCCCCGATGACGACCGTTGGCAGCGCCCGGTTGATTTCGACGGTTTGATTCTTCGAAGATACGGTGGTGGTGAGATTTTCGGCCATGGTGCACCTCGCGGAAAATGGGAATTTTATAACATTCGATTGAACCCTAAAAAACCTAAAAAAGTAAATTCAAATAACAGTTTGGGTTTCCTACCTCCGGCAGGGAGGTCGAGAAAAAAGACAGCTCCCGCACCCGTGGGGGTGCACGCATCAAATTTGTATGACAACCTGAAAATCAGGTTGACAGACTATAAAATTTGTGTCAAGCAAAAAACAGCCGAGTAGAAAAAATTTTATTCGGGAAAAACGGCTATAAAAAACAATAAATTGAGATCCATGAACTATAAAACAGTCAAACGAAAATCGACACCTGAACTGGTGATGAAGCAGATTCTCAAGAGCATCGAATCCGGGCAGATGAAACCCGGTGATAAACTGCCGACCGAGCATCGATTAAGCGAAATGTTCGGCGTCGGACGCTCAACCATCAGGGAGGCGACCTCAACCCTGTCAATGCTGGGATATTTACAAAGCATCCAGGGAAAAGGCTGCTTCGTTCGTGAGAATCTCGATCCTGTGAAAGCGACGGGCATTGCGCTGCAGGATATGCAAGCGGCGACCAATATCATCGATCTGGTGGAAGTCAGAGAGATTCTGGAATGTAATGCAGCCCGGTTAGCAGCGCGCAGGGCAGATTCGGAAGATATTGAGCGGATTCAAAACGCCTGTTTAAAAATGAAAGAAACCATGAGTGGCCTGAACCGTTTTATTGAAGATGATTTTGATTTCCATATTGCGCTGGCCCGTGCTTCGAAAAACCAGCTCATCCTGGAGATGATGAAGCACATTGTGGAAAAAGTTCATAAAGAGTACGACAAGTTCAGGATCAAAACATTGTTTCAACGCGACCAGGCCGTTCTTACAGCCGAACAAATAGTCAATTTTGTGGCCAGGGGCGAAGGGGAAAAAGCGGCAAGTTCGATGCAGGAACATCTGAATCTGGTGACCACTGAAATCAAACGCAAGTTGCCAGATGTCAAGTGGATCAAGAAGAAGCTTTAGCGACAACCCGTCGTTCTATGTTCTTTATATCATCTTCGGCTCACAGAGCTTCTTCAGGTCCCAGGCCTTAATCTTAAATGACTTGTCGTGTACGCCGGGATTGAAATACACATACTGCTTTTTGGCCAGTTCCGGATCCATGTAGATCGGCAAGGGGGTCAAGTGACCAAAAGGCGGTACGCAACCAACCTCACAACCAACCGCTTCGCTGACGGCTTCCGGCTTGGCGAAGGAGACTTTTTTGGTGTTGGCGCCTTTGGCCGCCTGTTTCCAATTGACCTTCTTATTTCCCGGTAACACCAGCACAATCATTTCATTCTCTTTGGTTTTGAGTACCAGGGACTTGACGGTTTCCGCCTCGGTCACATTGAGCGCTTCGGCCATTGCAGGATTCGTGTACACCGGTTCATGCTCATAAATTTCATAGGGGGTCTTATTTTCTTCCAGCATTGCAATGATTTTTTCTTCTAAAGTCATAATCACTCCCGTCGATAAGGACATTTGCAACAAGTACGATTCATTAGATAGTGTCCATCCAGAAATGTGCGATTTTTGCAAGTTCAAGGAAATCAAGAAATTGCGCGAAGGCACACTCCCGTAGGCCGCACAAACGATTCCAGACCTGTCATACCCAAGGCGTGGTTGACGCCGACCTGTCCCGAAGCAGGCGGGGAATTGCGAAAAAGGGTCATTTGTGGACGGAAATGAGATTGATAATATATAAGCCGGGCCGTGTCAATTACCGTTTTGTCACCAATCATTTAGGGTCGTATTAAAAGGAGAGAGAATGTTCCATCGATTTAAACGATTATGGGACAGACCGTTACAGGTCAAATCCAGCTATGATGCCGTGATTATCGGCGGCGGGCTGCACGGGCTGGCCACAGCTTATTATCTGGCCAAAGAACAAGGTATCAAGAATGTGGCCATTTTAGAGAAACGGCATATTGGCTTCGGCGGCGCCGGGCGAAACACCGCTATCGTAAGAGCCAATCAGCGGACCCAGGAGAACGTGCCGCTGTACAAGAAAGCGCTGGATCTCTGGCCGGTGCTGACCAAAGAGTTGGACTTCAACCTGATGTTCAACAACTGCGGCAACCTGAACCTGTTGCACAGCGAAGCCGCCATGAAAGTTGCCCGTATGAATATCGCCACAGCACAGTTCCACGGTGTTGAAAGTCACCTGATAGATGCCAAACAAGTCAAGGAAATGGCGCCGGCTCTAAATATCTCCCCGGAAATTACCCATCCCATACACGGCGCTATGTACCATCCACCTGGAGGGATCGTGCGACACGACGCCGTGGTTTGGGGGCTCGCCAAAGGGGTCAGTAAAATCGGGGGACAAATTCACCAGCAAACCGAAGCAACCGCCATCCATACCGCAAACGGCAAGATCACAGGTGTGGCCACCAACCGCGGACGTATTCGAACCCCCCGCGTATTGATCAGCGCCGGCGGCTATTCGGCAGGGCTTATCTACCAGATGCTGGACATAAAACTGCCCATCAGCGTGTTGACCATCCAGGCCATGGTGACCGAGCCGTTAAAGCCGATATTGAACCATGTTGTGTCGTCCGGAGCCTACCACGTCTATGCCAACCAGACCCTAAAAGGGGAAGTAGCTACGGGAGCGCATATGGATCCCTGGCCCAATTATTCGACGCAGACGACCGCCTATTACATCAAGCATCAGGCCGAAGCCTTGAGCGAATTTCTACCTTGCCTGCGGGGGGTCAAATTCATGCGCACCTGGGGTGGCTTGGCCGATATGACACCCGACATGGCGCCCATAATGGACGGCAACGAACCCATTGGCGGGCTCTATATCAATTGCGGGTGGGGGTATTTCGGCTTCAAGTCCTGCTCGGCCACGGGCAAGTATATGGCTCAATTCATGGCCACCGACAAATGCCCCGATATGCTCAAGCCATTTAACCTGCGCCGGTTCGAGCGGCATCGGTTGATGGGCGAAACGGCAGCTCTGGTGAACTACAGTCCCGACAACTAGCCAATCAGCGACGGTAAGGAGATATATTGACATGGCATTGATTCTGACCTGCCCGATTTGCGGCAAACGCAACGGGTATGAATTCCGCTATGGCGGAGAAGATAAAGGACCTCGGCCGGACGAAGAGAACCTTACCCCGGAAAAATGGTGTGAATACGTCCACATGAATACCTGTCTAGCCGGTGTCGTTAAAGAGTGGTGGTTCCATCGAGACGGTTGCGGATCTTGGTTTACAACCTGGCGCGATACGATCAGGAACCTTGAAATTGATGAACCGGAGACAATCAAATGAACAGACGTATCAATTTGCCCACCCTGCGCATAAACCCTTCAGAGATGATATCTTTCACTTACAGGGGCAAATCCTACAAAGGTTTCAAAGGCGATACGGTGGCAACGGCTCTCTTTGCAAACGGCGTCAGGATCTTCGGACGCAGCCTCAAGTATCACCGCCCCAGAGGGCTTTACAGCCTCGACGGTGAATGCGGCAATACTTGTATGGAAGTCGACGGGGTCCCCAACGTGCGGGCCGAGAACACCCTCGTCAAAGACGGAATGCGGGTCAAAGCACAAAACGTCGTGGGCACGACGGATTTGGATCTAATGGGATTTATGGACAAACTGAGCATTTTCATGCCGGCAGGTTTTTACTATCGCAGCATGCACAAACCGGCGGCAATCTGGCCCATCGCCATGAAAATGGTGCGTAAAGCGGCCGGATGGGGCACCATTTCTCCTGATTTTACGATGAAGGGGACTTATGACGAGATCTACCCCACCGCCGATGTTTGTGTCATCGGCGGTGGGGCTGCAGGAATGAATGCCGCGCTCGCGGCAGCCGAAAGCGGTCTGCGCGTGATCCTGCTGGAGGCACGCCCCTGGCTGGGCGGCTGCATCGAATATCGGGGAGCCGTCTACAAAGACGATAAAAAATTATATGAGCGATCCAGGGAACTGACCGAACTTGTTAAAGCAACGAAAAATATACGGTTATTCGAACACAGTGCCGTAATCGGTGTCTACAGCAACAACTTGATCACCGCAAGTCAGGTTGGCGGTAATCAAGATAGCTTCACCGAACGCTATATCGAGATCAGAGCCGAAAGCGTGGTCGTGGCCACCGGATGTATCGAACGACCACTGCTTTTTGAAAACAACGAACGACCCGGTGTGATGCAAGTCGGTTGCGCCCATCGGTTGCTCCGAACTTACGGGTTGATGCCGGGAAAACAAGCCGTCTTCAGCGTCGGCCACGATTTAGGCTTGGAAGCGGCCGTCGACCTGTTCGACTTGGGGCTCATGGTTCACTGCGTGGCCGATGTTCGCGAGGACGGGCACGATCCTGCATTGTTGCAGGCGCTCGATGAACGTCAAATACCCGTACTCAAAGGCTGGGTGGCGGCCAGGGCCCACGGCGGCAAACATGTCGACGGGGTCACCCTGTCCACAATGGAAGGCACCGTCAGGCGTCGGATTGCCTGCGACCTGATAGTGGCCTCGGCCGGTTTCACGCCCGTCAACGACCCGCTGATTCTTGCCCAGGCCCAAATGGCTTACGACGACCACACCGGTTATTTCCTTCCGGTAAAGCTGCCCGAGAAGATGTTTTCCGCCGGACGCATGACGGGCGTTCACCACCCGCAATCCATCGAAGCTTCCGGCCGGCTGGCCGGGTTCAAGGCAGTAGCCGCCTGTTGTACCGGCAAACCTTCCGCCATTGCCGAGGTTGAAAGGACGCTGCTGGCACTCCCCGGTGCGGAAAGGGGCTGCAAATTGGTCTCTGCTCCTGTGAAAGGCCGTAAAACCTTCATCTGCTTCGATGAAGACGCCACCATCAAAAATGTCGGGCAGGCCATCGACCTGGGTTTCGATGTGCCCGAACTGGTCAAACGATTTGCCGCTGTAGGCTTGGGGCCTGGCCAGGGGGGCATTCCGGGTCACAACCTGCCGTTGCTTGTGGCTAAATACACGGCATCCACGACAACGCCAAAACCCACGACGGTACGCCCGCCGCTGGTGCCCACACTTTTAGCCACCTATGCCGGAACCCATCATCGAATGTCCAAGCGAACCCCGTTGCATGAATCCCAGAAAAAGGCCGGCGGCATATTTCGCAATATCGGCGTTTGGCAGCGAGCGCGCTATTTCTCCGAAGATTTCGATTGCAGGGAAGAAATCCTCAACGTACGCAATAATGTAGGTATGTTGGATGCATCCACCCTGGGCAAATTCCGCATCCACGGGCCCGATGCCCTGAAGGCTCTTCAACGGGTCTACGTTTCGGACTTGAGCAAAGTCGCAGAAGGACGCGTTAAGTACTCGGCCATGTGCAACGACGACGGCTGCGTTATTGACGACGGCGTGGTGGTCAAGCGGAATGAAAACGACTACTACTTTACTACCTCTTCGGGCCGTGCCGGACAGACTGTGGAATGGATCCGCTACCACACGCTTTACGACGGTTGGGAATTCCATCTGGTTAACCTGACGGACGCAATGGGAGTAATCAACATCGCCGGACCTAACGCCCGCAAGGTGCTAAAAAAAGTCGTAGATGCCGACGTCTCCACCGAAGGCTTCCCTTTCGCCGGCTACCGGGAGTTTACCATAGAGGATGCCATCCCGGTCCGCGCCATGCGCCTGGGATTCGTGGGCGAGCTCTCTTACGAGCTACATGTGCCGTCGTCGTATATGCAGTATGTCTGGGACCTGCTATCGTCGGTCGGCGCCGAATTCGGCATCCGCAACTTCGGCGTGGAAGCCCAGAATGTCCTGCGCATGGAAAAGGGACACATCATTTTGGGGCAAGAATCTGAGCAGCGAACCAACCTGTTGGACCTTGGTTTGGGGTTCTTGTGGGACCGGAGCAAAAGCGATGCTAAGACCCTGGGTGCGGTGGCTCTGCGCCAGACCGAAAAAAACCTCGAGCGCCTGAAACTCGTTGGCATCCGCATGGAAGACGATAGCCGCGCTCCACGTGACGGTTCCTTGATTGTGGACACTCGAATCCGCGGTTATGTCGCCACCGCCCGCAAGAGTTTCACTCTCGGTCAAGCGGTGGGCATGGCCCTGGTGGAAGGCCCTCTCGGCAGAATAGGCACCCGACTAGAGATTTTCGAAGACGAATGCCACGGACAACACCTGAACGCCAGCGTCGTCCCCATGCCTTTCTATGACCCTGAAGGCAAACGGATGAAACTGTGAGGGAAGCATCATGGGAGAATTAAAAAGACGGTCGCCTGTACGATTCAAAGCTGCCGCCATTGAAACAGAAACTAAGGATTCCTGGCGCGTGGCCTTGAGATATGCCGACGAGGCCGACGGTCCCTACTTGGTGGATCTAAGCCATAAACCCCGCTGGGACCTGCAGGACGCCAACTTGGCAAGCTTTCACCCCTGTGATATGGATATCCCGGAATATCCCGGTGGATGCGCTATCAAAGACGGTGTAATTATAAACCGGATGAACCGCACGCAAGCGGCAATCTGGCATTTGGCTTCGGGTACAACGCAGTTGCCTCCGGAGAGCGCATATACTGACGTTACCGAAGCCACAGTGTTTCTATCCCTGTTCGGTCCACATGTTTTTTCGATTACCGAGAAGTTGACCGCACTTGATTTTCTTAATCCACAAAAAATAGTCCCTTTTTTACTGCAGGGGCCGTTATGTCATGTGCCCTGTCAGATCGTAACGATGGAAAAAGCAAAAGAAGGAGCGGGCTCTATTCTGTTTACGTGCTCCCGCGGATATGCCCAAGACATGGCGGATGCCACTTTGGCAGCCGGCATCGAATTCGGCCTCCAGCCGGCCGGTGAAAACACGTTTCACAATTGGCTGCAATCTCGTTTTTAATTTTCATAATGGCAGATACTGAATGCCGACAACGATGAAGCCAGATGATCATTTACGAAAAGATTTAAATGGAGATTTATCATGAACACATCCGTAGCGCGTAACCTCCCCGAATTACCGCCGTACGACCATCAACCCCGGTCCTATGACGGCCCCACGTTGGACGAGGTGCGCGATTTGAGAAAACGTTACCTGTCACCGGCACTGCTGACCTACTACAAGGATCCGATAATGATTGTCGAGGGTTCGATGCAGTATCTCTATGATGAAAACGGCCGTCGCTACCTGGATGGTTTCGGCGGTATCGTTACCATCAGCGTCGGGCACTGCCACCCTTACGTTGTAGAGAGAGCCCGTGAGCAACTGGAAACTCTCCAGCACACCACGACCATTTACTATCATCCCACGATTGCCGAGTACGCGAAGGCTTTGGCGGATACCCTCCCCGGGGATCTTGGCGTCGTCTATTTCGTCAATTCCGGTTCGGAAGCCAACGATCTGGCCATGCTCATGGCCCGTCTCTACACCGGAAATTACGATGTGGTAGCGCTCAGAAATGCCTATCACGGCGGTAGCGCCAGTACCATGGGACTGACCGCACACAGCACCTGGAAATACAACTATCCGCATAGTTTCGGTATTCACCACGCCGTAGCCGCCGACCCGTACCGAGGCCCCTGGGGCATGAAAGATCCGGAGGCCGGACGCAAATACGCCGAAGATATTCAGAGCGTTATTCGATACGCAACCCCAGGCAGAGTGGCGGCCTTTTTCGCGGAATCGATTCAAGGAGTCGGCGGCAGTGTCGTCTATCCGGACGGCTACCTGGAGCACGCCTACGCCCACGTTAGAGGCGCGGGCGGCCTGTGCATTGCGGACGAGGTGCAGACGGGATTCGGCCGCACTGGAGAAAAATTCTGGGGATTCGAGACCCAGAATGTTGTACCGGACATCGTGACGATGGCCAAAAGCATTGGAAACGGTGCCCCCCTGGCGGCAGTGGTCACGACACCGGACATCGCAAAATCCCTGGCGGATCGTATTCATTTCAATACCTTCGGCGGCAACCCGGTGTCCTGTGCCATGGGAAAAGCCGTGCTGGAGGTGATTCTGAAAGATAAGCTGCAGAAGCGCTGTCTGGAGATCGGCAATTACATGCTGGAGGGGTTCAGGCGGCTTCAATCCAAACATGAATTGATCGGGGATGTGCGCGGAAAAGGCCTGATGACGGGAATTGAGCTGGTGAAAGACCGCGCTTCAAAAACGCCCGCAACCCGGGCGTGCCTACACGTGTTCGAGCGGGTCAAGGACATGGGGCTGCTTGTCGGAAAAGGTGGCTTTTTCGGGAACGTTTTGCGGATCAAGCCCCCGATGTGCATCACACGGGAGGATGTCGATTTCATGATTCAGGCGCTGGATATCGCGTTCTCGGAAATGTGACGGCAAACGCGCCGATATAGCACCGTCGCTACTGAAAGACATCCATCTTAAGCCTGCGTTGTCTCAAACAGGCGTTTCTTTCCCGTCTTGATCTAAAAAGCCCGGAGCCATGGCACTGGCTCCGGGCTTGATTATTTCGGCTTTTTATTCGGCCTATTTGGTTGCCTTGCGTGCCTCCGCAAGCCAACCATTCCACTTATCCTTGTTTTTCGCAATCCACGCCTCTACGTGTCCTTCGATGTCTTTCTGGGATTTTTGCCCTTCATTCATGAGGGTATTCTGCTCGTTGATATCCGCCAGCGGAAGCGAAAACACCTCAAAGAACTTCTTGGCAGCCGGGTTTTTATCGATAAATTTCTTGTTGGCGACGATCTGAATGTCGGAAACGACAAATCCGAGTTTGATCGGATCGCTGACCGCACCTTCAACACCAGCTACTGTCATACGCTCTTCGGCAGCTTTCTGCGCCTCGGTGGGTATAATTTCGGGCACGTTGATCCACATCACATCCTCACCGGGTTTGAGCTTGTAGACCGTCCAGTTGGGTGTCCAGGTGTAGAAGAAGACCGGCCCTCCGCTTTTGTAATTACCCAAGGCCGAGGCCATGCCGGCTTCATAAGCGGCCTTGACCGGATTGATGTGATCTTCGAGGCCGTAGACCTTCATGTGGTGGCCAATGACTTGTTCGCAGCCCCAGCCCGGCGGGCAGGCGGTCAGGTCGGCTTTGCCGTCGCCGTTTGTGTCAAAGGCCTCTTTGACTTCGTCGCGCTTGAAATCTGCCAATGATTTGATGTTGAACTTTTCCACCTCTTTTTTAGAAACCAGGTAGCCCTGCAAACCGCCGGCTTTGACAACGTAACCGTACTTGTTGGCATCATCGTAAAACCCCTTGGGTAGCTGGGCGTTGTGCATGGGGAACCAACCGTTGGTCCAATAATCCAAATCGCCGAGGGCGACGGACTTGTAAAAAATCGGATTCGCCAGGTCCTTAGCGTCTTTGACCTTGTAGCCCATCTCTTCCAGGCCACGGCGTACCAGGGCTTCCTGGAAAAATCCGGTATTCCACGTGGCGCGTGCGGGTTGAACCGTGACGCCCTTGCCCGGCTTCATCTCGTCCGCGGATGCGGGGATTGCAGCAAGCGTCAAACAGACAATAAACGTGATCACTAAACGTGGTAAATTTTGCATAAAAACCTCCTTGGTTGAGTGAATGAGTGGATTCTACAAATGTTTCTAATTTGTGGGATCATTTTTTCTGTTGGGCCATGGACTGGGTGACGCGATCGAGCACGATAGCCATCAACACGATGCTCAGCCCACCGATGACAGCCCGACCGATATCCAGGGTGTTCAATCCGAGAATGACCGGTGATCCCAACCCGCCGGCGCCGATGAGCGCCGCAATGACGACCATGGAAAGCGCCATCATGATGGTCTGGTTGAGCCCGGCCAGAATCGTGGGCATGGCCAGGGGTACTTGGACCCGGATCAGCACCTGCCAGTTGGTGGCACCAAAGGCCTGGGCCGCTTCCACCAGTTCGGGGTGCACCTGGCGGATACCCAGGCTGGTCAGGCGGATAAGGGGCGGCAAGGCAAAGATAATGGTTGCCAAAACACCGGCCACGTTGCCGACCGAGAAGAGCATGACGATGGGCACCAGGTAGACAAACGCCGGTGTGGTCTGCATGGCGTCCAGCACCGGGCGGATCCCGGCCTCGAAGGCATCATTCCGGCCGGACCAGATGCCGAGTGGAATACCTGCCAGGGCGCAAAAAATGACCGATGACAGCACCATGGCCAATGTCGTCATGGTATCTTCCCAAAGGCCGAGCAACCCGATAATCGTCATAGTGATAATTGTGAAAATGGCCAGTCCTTTACCGGAAAACCGCCAGGCCGCGAAAGCGAGGACCGCAATGACAATAAACGCTGGAAGCGCATTCAAGCCGGCATCGAGTCCGTTGAGGGTCTGTTCCACCGGCCATTTGATGGCCTGGAAAAAATCCCGGTGGTTGTCGACCAGCCATTCGACAAACTGTGAAACCCAGTCATCGAGCGGAATGACTTTATCTTCAAACATAGTCCTTCTCCGTGATCAGGCCTCTGGCCCAAATAAGAAATCGTTCGTGGTTTTTCAAATGCTGGCCTTCATTGGTTTTTTGCAGATTCTTCCATGTTTTCTTCGGTTCGGTGGAGTGTTCTCAGAAAGCGGTTTTTGGACACCACGCCTTTATAGACATTCTGATCGTCCACGACCGGAACCGGCCAGCTTTTGGAGGCAACGGCCGGCAGAATATCCTGCATGGAGTCAGACATGTTGACCGGGACGCCATTTTCGATAAAGGCCTGATCAATCGGGCTGTCGGAAGCGCCACCCTCCAGCGCTTTGCGCAGCGAATCTGAGGAAACGATACCCAGAAAATGTTTGTGGGCGTCCAGCACGTAGCAATGGTCGCGTTCACTGCCACTCAGTAATTCGTGGGTCGCGCGCAGGCTCCCCACCTTGGTTTTGATGACCGTCGGGTAGGTATCGCGCACAATATCGCCGGCCGAGATGACGTTGGTCGGATCGACCCCCCTGAAAAAGGCCCTCACATAGTCGTCTGCCGGGTTCTGCAGAATGTCCTCCGGGGTTCCGACCTGAACGACACGGCCGCCTTCCATGATGGCGATGCGGTCACCGATGCGCAAAGCTTCGTCCAGGTCGTGGGAGATGAAAACGATGGTGCGCTGGTCATTTTCCTGGAGCTTGAGCAACTCATCCTGCATCTCCGTTCGGATCAGGGGATCGAGGGCGGAGAACGCCTCGTCCATGAGCAGGATGTCGGGGTCCACGGCCAGGCCACGAGCCAGGCCCACCCGCTGCTGCATTCCACCGCTGAGCTCTGACGGGTAAGATTTTTCCCAGCCGGTAAGGCCCACCTGTTCCAACGCCTGCATGGCGCGTTCCTTGCGCTTCTCTTTGCTAATCTTGGCGAGTTCCAGGCCGAAAGCGGCATTGTCCAGCACAGACAGATGCGGCATGAGCGCAAAGGACTGGAAAACCATGCTCATATTGTGCAGGCGGAATTTAACCAACTCATCCTGGCCCATTTGAATGACATCTTTCCCATCCACGATCACTTTGCCGGCGGTGGGCTCGATGAGCCGATTGAGCATACGGACAATGGTGGATTTACCGGAACCGGACAATCCCATGATGACGAAGATTTCGCCGGATTCGATGGCAAAGCTGGCATTGTCGACCCCTACGGTCATGCCGGTTTTTTCGTGAATGGCCTCTTTGCCATGCCCTTCTTGGAGGAGCTGCAGGGCTTTTTTCGGCTGAGCACCGAATATTTTGTACAGATTTTCCACAACGATCTTATCCACCTTATCCACGGATATCTACCTTTGCTGCTTGGAATTATTTAAGAAAAGCCGTCACGGTGTCGGCGGCGTTGCCTCATCTGTTTGAGCGGCCTGGTCGTCATTCGAGCTGGCGGCCAGAAGAGGCGCCGCCTGAATCGCTTTGGCATCCATGATGGCGACCAGGCGCTGCAGGGAACTCAGTATCATGGTCTGCTCCCATGTCTGAAGGCTGGAAAAACGTTCTACGAAAGCCTCCTGCATCAAGGGTGGCGCGTCTAACAGTATCTGTTTACCGCTTTCGGTGATGCGCACCATGATGCGCCGTTTATCACGGTCACTGCGTTGCCGTGCAAGCAGTCCGCGTTTTTCCATTCGTTCCAGAATACCGGTCACCGTCGCCTGGCTGAGGCTGACCGCCCGCGCGATTTCCCCTGCCGTGACTTCTCCGAAACTTGATATTTCCTGCAAAATGACGAGCTGTGGCCCGGTTAACCCGACCCGCTTGACAAGTTTTTTGGAATTCACGTCGATCGCCTGGATGATCTTCCGCAGGGCGATCATGACATTGTCGCTGACGGCACGGTCAGAAACGGGTGTTGTCGTTGTGGCCTGACCCATTTTTATATTGTATTCTAAATGTTTGATGGTGTAAATTATGCTGTGCTCAAAATAATAAAATGTCGAAATATAGTTTGACAACCATATGAAATCAAGCCGTATTACACTTAGATCATCGCAATAAAGAACTATTATTACGTACCTAAATGAATATCAAGTAAAATTTCAAGATATAATTTACCTTGATGTGAATATATAACTTACTACGAACCCCTGTATAATTGAGATTAAACAATTTCATGCAAATTAAATAATTATTGGGGCTCAATATAATTTTGGACAGGGTGTTAGCTCCTCAAGTGAACGTGCGTTCGGTGTGACTCTCGACTGACACGTATCCGTAGAACTTCAAGCAGATTTTAACGTGATACAGGGGCGTGCTTCCCATTTGGGAAGCAAACGGTTTTTTGCAATGGGCTAAATTAGGGGTTTCGTGCCCGGGTCGAATCTTTGGATAACGCGTGTAAAATTGAGGATTAGCGGATGTAACATTCAGATTGGGAAAATTGCAGCTATGTATCTGATTGGGGATAAACTTGGGCTTTTCAAAACCTGTGTGAGCTTGCTACGGGGTCAGCTATAATGATTTACGTTAATACTGATGTTTTTGCCGCATCTAAATCATGTCGTTCCTATCCGACCAGTATTTTGCCATAAATGTATGGTTTGCCAGAGAATATCCCCCCGAATGTTTTGGAATTATTGTGGCAAACGTCTCTAAAATCGCATGCATCTATAGCGCCGGAGACTCACAGCTGGTGGTCAAAACGTCGATGTATTCATTCTGGCCTTTGTACAGCCGGCTCATTTCTATGAGGATTCCGGCGATCTGAGCCAGGGCTTGAACGAAATTCACATCCTCCAAGGTAAATTCCCATTTCTCTGCGGTATAAACCCGGATGGCGCCGATGGCCTCATTACCGACAAAGATGGGTACCGAAAGTATGGAGGCAATACCCTCTTTTTTTGCTGCCTCAGGATATTGGATGCGGGGGTCATCGCTGACATCGTGAACCGCCACCGGGCCATCTTCAAGGGAATCGGCAATTGAGCGCAATGCGCTCACTGTTCCCTTGTTCAGATACTCCGTGCTCAAGCCTGTCGAAGCGGCCACCTCCAATTCTTTTGACTTCTTATCGACCAGAAACAACGCACAGCCCTTTATGCCCAGCGCTGTTTTAATGCTCTCCACCGTCATTTGAATGATTTTTTCCGGATCCTTCGATTTCGACAAGGACCGGGTGATCTTAATAAGCGTTTCATAATTGAGCGTGACATTCCTCATCTTTCCCTCCTTATCCGTATATATTCACTGGTTACGGATACGATCAACACAGAAATTAAATAAACAAATGGATGCTTCAATTTTTGCGGGGCAATGTTCGAAACCCAGCTACCTGAATTCATTCTCCGGAGATGAAGAAAGCCTCAAAACCACATGCGATGGCTCCAGATTTCCTGCTCAAGACTCTTTTTATCCTCTTGAAGCATCATATGCATTGATGCGTTTTGGATTGCCAGGCCTCCTTGATGAGCCAGGGCGTTCACAAACAGAATCGTATCTTCATGAAAATCCCTCTTTACGGCGCTGTACAATCTTAACACGCCGATAATCTCCTCCTTTGACTTTATCGGCGCGCAAAGCATTGAGGCAATCCCTTCCTTTAATGTCTCTTCCCTGTATTGAATATCTTTGTCTGTGGCCACATCCTTAATCACCTGGGTTTCGCCTTTAAGGGCATGGATCAGACATTTAGCCGCCGATACGGGCCCCTTGTCTACGAATCTCTTACTCAGGCCATGGCTGGCGACGAGTTTCAAGGTTTCATCTTCCTTATTCAGGAGTCGAATCGCCGCGCCCTTCATGCCGAGGGACTCACTGAGGTCGGCTGTCAATTTGTGCAGAATTTCCTTTATATCCAAACTCGAATTAATGCTGGCCGCCATGTCGAGAAATAGCTTCGAGTTGCGCCGCATGCGTTCAAACAGGCGGGCATTTTCAATCGCCATGCCCCCTTGCTCGGCCATTGCCGACATAAATTCAATCTCCTGCTCGGCAAAATCCTTTTTTTTGGCCATGTAAAGAGAAAGTATACCAATGGTCTTATTTTTGACAATGACAGCCACGGACAAGATGGTTGCAATACCTTCCGCCTTTTTCGCCTCGTGGTGTTCCAGGCGGGGATCTGTGGTGGCATCGCGAAAGTGGAGATAGCCATTCTTTTGGATTGCAGCCACTATTTTTTTTGTTTTTAAAGGATTGGCGTGCAAGTACGTATCGGACAATCCCTTTTGGGCCACCGGCACAAACACATCCTTGCCCTCATCGGCAAGAAAGAGACAAGCGGCTTTGCCGCCCATGGTCTCAATGGTGCTGGCAACGATCTGGTCGAGCAGTTCTTTATTATCAAGAGTCGTGCCGAATGCCTTGCTGACTTTGCAGAAAGTTTTAAAATAATCGTTTTTCTTCGTCATGGTTTATCTCCTCATCAGTTGAAACCGCTTGGCAAAAGACGTCGTTATTATCCCAGTTATTCTTTAACAGGCTGTTGAAAAACAATTGCGCTTGGCCATGCAGAGTTAAGGGCTGAACCGGGGGCCCACCCCCCGCTTCAGCGAAAATGCTGCTTTATCACCTATAAACGCCGCTTTTTCGCCGAATTTTACCTTGGCTTGCCTGCCTCATAACGTTTTTCATCACTCTTTTTTGACTGTGGTGGCGACGGCACCGATCCGGTTTTAGCCACTTTTTGATTCGCAGGTTTTTTTCTCGATGCTGCCTTTTTGACCCGGCGCTTGGGTTTTACAGGCTCTCTTTCCTTGAGCCAATTGGCGATCTTAGGCGCAAACTCTTTTTGAAACTTGGAGCTGACATATATTCCGATGTGACCCGTTTTCAAACAAATGTCCTGGGTGTCTTTACTGCCCACCTTGCTTGTCAGCAGCTCACAGGCGGCCGGTGGGACCAGGTGGTCATACTGACCGTAAAAATTGATGAGCGGCATGGTGATTTTTTTAAGATTCACCCGCCGGCCCCCCAGCTCCATTTTGCTCTGAATCAGCAGGTTCTTCTGATAACAATCCTCAATGAACTGGCGAAAGGTTTCACCGGGCACATCCGGGCTGTCGAAGATCCATTTTTCCATGCGAACAAAGTTTTCCACAAAGGTTTTGTTGTCCACGTTTTCCAGAAAACCGACGTACTTGTCGATCATCAGCCGGGCAGGGTTTAACAGCAGAAACCCCAGGTTCATGAGGTCGCCGGGCATATTCCCGTAGGTTTTGACCATGCGGTCTGCATCCACGTTTTTCATCCAGATGTGCAAAAGTCCCTGATCGGTATCAAAGTTGGTCGGGGTCACGGTGGTCACCAGGTTCTGGATCTTTTCTGGATGCAGCGCCGAATACATCACCGAAAAGGCGCCGCCCATGCAGATACCCATTAAATTGATTTTGGGTAAGTTATGCTTCCGGCGTATAAAATCGACAATGTTGTCCATGTAGCCGTTCACATGATCATCGATGGTTAAAAATTTGTCCTTGCGGGTCGGGTACCCCCAGTCGACCATATAAAGGTCGATCCCGTCGTTTAAAAAATTTTGCACGATGCTGCGGCCGGGCTGAAGGTCGAGCATGGTCTCGCGATTGATCAGGGCATAGACCACCAGCAGAGGGGTTTTCATCAATTTATTCTTCGGTAGAACCGGGTAATAATGCTTTAATTTTACCCGATCCTCCTGGTAGACAACTTCATAGGGTGTCGTGGCAATGGCGGTATCGAGTTCACTCAGCAAAACATCCTTAGCTTTTTGAATGCGTTCCGGCGATTTTTCGGCATCCTCGGCCAACTTGGACAAGATTAAATCCACGGGAATTTTTGTTTCAGCCATAATGTCCGCCTTTATGTTTCTATATCTGAGGTTCTTGGTGGCTGGTTTCCAATTCGTGCGTCTTTTCGTGTTCGCGCATCCGCTTTTTTAACAGGTAAATCTCCCGGTACAATTCGTCCATATCCTTATCGGTGGGAACGGGCAAGGTTTGGAGGAAATCTTGCAGGATTTCATTTTTGGATGCGACAAAATTATCAAAGGCACCGAGGGTTCTGTCCATTTTCTTGGTATACTCGGGTGATTTCAAAAGGTTCATGTAATGGCCTTCAAGTATTTTTATCCAGATCTGATAATACTCTTTGGGATTTTCCGGCAGTTGGCCTTCATCAGCTATTTCGGCGACTTTCTCCTGCAAGACCTGTATGGATTTTTCCATGGGCAGATACAAAACCTGGAGAAATTCAGCTATGGCGGCTTGGAACAAGTTAAAATCGTCCAAGGCCTTGTTGGCTCTTTCCTGATAAAATCGGGTCAGACCCAACTGGGGCATATGAAGCAGTCGCTGGACTTCTTTTTCGTAAATTTCGCGCCACACATTCACGGCATCTTGGTCAAGACTGTCAAACCTGTAAGCTTCCGTGGATTGACCGATTCCCAACAGGCGCTCATACCATTGTTGCTGCAGTTTTAAGTAACCGTCCCAGCCGGTCTGGGTCATCTTCGATACGATTTCAGGCAGCGTTTGAATTCCCTCAAGAATGGATTTTCCAGCCTCCGGGTCACTCATGGCAGAAGACATTGCCTTCCAAGACTTTAAGGCGGATTCCAAGTTTGTCATTGTCCGACGCGCCTCTTTTTTCCTCGATGCCTCAGGTGTTTCTGCAGTATCGGACCACATATCCAGCACCGGCCCCCAGAAATTTGTCGCCGTCTTCACCCAAGCCTCCATCAATGGCTTCGGGTCGAAGGTTTCATTTTTCTTTTCATTCATGGTTCACCTCTCTTGTAACTATAAACCGCGAATAAATATTTCAAATGCAATGTCAAAAGGTTGCCGCAGATAATCCCTACCACCGTTGACGAGCCGTTTGCTTTCCTCCCAGAGGACAACGCCTGCAAACAAAGCCCAAAGAATGTCAGCTATGACAACAGCATTTCCTTCTTTTAACCTTTTCTTTAGCGCTCTCGTTTTTTTCTTTCCCGAATCCCCATAATATCACGCTGCAATTCTGCTTCGTTTATATTATGGCCTGATGCTCAATCGATGCCGGATGGATCATCCTTTCGACCCCAACCGCAGACCGCCGTGGATAAAGAAAACGTCACCGGCCAGGGCCTCGTTGCGATAAATGTCTCCGACCAGCATCGCCACCTCTTCCGGTTCGACCAGTCGACCAATGGGCACCTGGGCGACAATGCTTTCCAGTGCTTTCTGATTCATTCCCTTTACCATGGCCGTACCAACGTAGCCGGGCGCCACCGCCACGCAGCGGATTTTACCCGCCAGTCCGCGGCGAAAGAACTCGGCCGTAATCACCTTGGGCATCACCGACATGGCCGCCTTGGTCGAAGAATAGTTGATCTGACCGGCCGTGCCCAGAGATCCGGTGGAGGACACCAGGCAGATCAGTCCCTTGCAGTTGTGGTTGATCATGCGTTCGGCACACTCGCGAACCGTCAGAAATACGCCCGTCAAGTTAATGTTGATCACCGCTTCAAAATTCTCGAGGGACATTTTCCGGGAGACTTTACCGGTTTCACGGTCCGGAGACACCATCAGGCCGTCTTTGATAATCCCTGCGAAAGGGGCCACCAGGTTGATTTGGCCGAATCTTTCGATGGCGGTATCGGCCAGTTTGGCGCAGTCCTCCTCTTTAGTGACATTGCAAAGTAGCGTGGCCACATCGCCCTTGAGCTCCTCGGCGGCCTGCTTGAGAGCCGACTCGACCACATCGCCA
The DNA here is from genome assembly GCA_963825595.1 of uncultured delta proteobacterium. Lineage (GTDB taxonomy): Bacteria > Desulfobacterota > Desulfobacteria > Desulfobacterales > SG8-13 > JARFQH01. The sequence goes on from CAWGUE010000027.1 coordinate 50,489, forward strand.
ATGACGACTTTGCCCCCTTTTTCAAGCCAGTACTTTGAAAGTGCCAGGCCGATGCCGCTGGCACCACCCGTAATCACAGCAACCGAATCTTTAATTTCCAGCATAGGTTCCTCCTATTTCCACTTTTAGTGATGGTGTTGGTTCCATCACGGGTGAGTTGTGAGACTGTACATCTGTGTAACTGCAGTTAAATGTTCTCTATAAATAAATTTTTCTGATCGGGAAGATAACAGTGGCCAATGATCTCGCGAAGCATCTCCCCATGGATCACCACTAAATTTTGCGCGTCCTGCATGGGGGTGCTTTCTTCGAAGGGTGAAATTAGTGGAACAAGCCCATCGAAACCGGACAACGCCGCAACTGCGGAAGGATGACCAACCGGAGGTAGGAACCGAGAAGCGGAATCATGTTTTTCTGTTTTACGCCATTTTTTTCAGCACTTCAACCAGTTCTTTTACCGCATCGGCCGATTTCTGCAGAGCCTTCTGCTCGTCGTCCGCGAGGGTAATCTGAATAATCTCCTCAATGCCGTTCTTGCCTAATTTTACCGGAACCCCGATATAGAGATCATGAATGCCGTATTCACCTTCAAGATAAGCGGCGCAGGGGAGGATTTTCTTCTTGTCTTTCAAAATGGATTCGGTCATCTCTACGGCAGCGGAGGCAGGTGCGTAATAGGCACTGCCCGTTTTGAGCAGGCTGACGATCTCGGCCCCGCCGTTTGCGGTTCTTTCGACCAGCGCATCAATCCGGTCCTTGGGCATCAACTCTGTAATCGGAATGCCGGCCACTGTGGAATAACGGGGTAGCGGGACCATGGTGTCGCCGTGACCACCGAGAACAAAGGCATGGGTATTTTCCACGGAAACATTCAGCTCCATGGCGATAAAAGCTCTGAACCGGGCGGAGTCGAGCACGCCGGCCATACCCATCACCTTGTTTTTGGAAAAACCGCTGGTTTCGTAAGCCACATGGCACATGGCATCCAGGGGATTGCTGACAATAATAAGGACGGCCTCCGGAGACAGCTTGGCCACCTTCCCGGTCACGTCTCTTATAATTCCGGCATTGGTTTTTAATAGATCGTCCCGACTCATACCCGGTTTTCTCGGAATGCCGGCGGTAATGATGACGACATCGGACCCTTGCGAGGCTTCATACCCGTTGGCGCCCGTCAGATGGGCATCGTGCTTTTCGATCGGTGCCGCCTCAGTCAGATCGAGGGCCTTCCCTTGGGGAACCCCTTCGACAATGTCGATCAAGACCACATCGCACAGCTCTTTTTCACACAACCGCTGGGCTGCAGTCGCGCCGACATTACCGGCTCCCACTACGGTCACTTTCTTGTCCATATCACGCTCCTTTCTTGTCACAAGTTAGTGCATTATTCCAAAACGTCATCTTACAAAGTGATGGAGAACGGTTTACACCAAGAAACTCCACAGAATTCCCGCACAAATGGCGGACCCGATCACCCCGGAGGAGTTGCAGGCCATGGCATGCATCAGAAGATAATTGGTCGGGTCCGATTTGAGCCCCACATGGTGGACCTCGCGGGCTGAGCCGGGCACGGCGGACACGCCGGCCGCCCCCAGAAGGGGATTGATTTTTTGCTTCATGAATAGATTCATGATCTTGCCGAAGAGAACGCCGGATGCCGTGGCGATGCTGAAGGCGATCGCGCCCAGGAAGAAGATGCCGACCGCTTTTGGGGTCAGAAAGACGTCGGCCTGGGTGCTGGCGCCGACGGTGAAGCCCAGAAAGATGGTGGCGGTGTCGATGATCGCTGTGCGGGCGGTCTGGGCCAGACGGTCGACCACACCGGATTCCTTCATGATGTTACCGAAAAAAAACGGGCCCAGAAGTGGGATCGAGGCCGGGGCCAGAAAGCAGCACAGTATCAGGCCGGCGGCCGGGAAGAGCAGTTTTTCCACCCGCGAGACGTCGCGCATATCCGGCATGTGAATCCGGCGTTCTTTCTGGGTCGTCAGCAAGCGCATGATCGGCGGCTGAATGATCGGAATCAGGGCCATGTAAGAGTATGCGGCGATAGCGATCGGACCGATCAGGTGCGGGGCCAGTTTGGCGGTCAGAAAGATGGAGGTCGGGCCGTCGGCCCCGCCGATGATGGCGATCGAAGCGGCTTCCTTGGGCAGAAAACCAAGGGCCAGAGCACTGAGGAGTGTGAAGTAAATTCCCATTTGGGCTGCGGCCCCCAGGAGCATCAACCGAGGCATCGCCAGCAGAGAGGAAAAGTCGGTCATGGCCCCCAACCCCAGGAACACGATCGAGGGATAGACGCCGGTGGTAACCCCGAAGTACAGGTAATGCAGCACGCTGTTGGGTTCGTAGATTCCGAGGCCGAAGCCTTTGAAAAACGGAATGTTGCCCACCAGCACGCCAAAGCCGATCGGCAAAAGCAGCAGGGGTTCGTATTCCTTGGCTATGGCCAGATAGAGAAAAAGTGATCCGATCAGCAGCATGATGATGTTGCGGAAGTCCACCAGATAGTAGCCGGTATTGGTTAAAAATTGGATGAGCAGGTCCATGGCACCTCTTCCTTATTCTGAATCATGTTAATTCCCAAGTTGAGCGTTTCATATTTTCGAAAATATGAAACGCTCAACTTGGGTGACAGTCTGTCCGGGATATCCGCGGCAATCAGTCCCGCCAACCGAACCGGCCGTCTCCGGCTGGAACAATGACGCCTGATTCCCGCAGACTTCGGATCGACAGATGCACGTGCGGCAGTTGGCCGTTGTTGGCCAGCTCGTAGAGATTCGCGAGCTCGAACGGTTCCCCGAGTTCGGCGACCAGCGGCTTCAAGCGCTCGTGGGCCTCATCAATGTCAAAGGTGGGCGGTTTGGGGGCTATGGAGTCTTGCGGTACAGTTTTAACCGCCTGTTTTTTCTCCGGGCGTTTTTCTACCCCCTTTTCCAGCAGAGCAGCAATTTTATGCAGCTGTGATATCACGAAGGATAACACCGTCAGACCCGCCATGACGATCAGGGCTCCGGCAATCGCCATGGCCCAACCGTTTTGAGCAGATATGGCTTCAAGACCGTACAATGTGACCTCCTCGAGTCATTTATTTTTCTTCTTTCGAATCCAACGCCCTGCGTTCCGAGGCAATCTTTTGTATTTTTTGCATAATTTTACTGCCGAGGGCATTGTTGCTTTGAATCATTTGGAAAAATTCGAGACTCGAAATGAATAGAACATCTCCATCTGTTTCCGCCATGGCGGTCCCGGTATACTCGAAAGGCGCAATGACCGTAGACCAACCAATGACCGTTCCCTTCTTGCTGAGGGTATAAGAGCGCCCTTTTTCCAATGAGACTTTGAATGTTCCGGACAAGATGATAAAGAAAGTCATTGCGGGTGTCCCTTTGCGCAGAAGTATGTCCCCTTTTTTAACGCTTCTGGAGTTCAATGAAGACGCAAAAAGCTCCAATTCGGTGTAGGTCAGATCCTTGAAAAATTCCAACGATTCGATGGTTGTTAAGTCTATAGGCATGGTTCCATCCTTTTTTATGCTTGGGTGCTATGGGCTTGGTGCATACGACGATAATTGATTATCGCGGCGATCGAAGTTTACGTGGCCCGCTGTATTCGGGTTTGCCCGCTCATCAGCCGATGATCGCGAGCACATCGTTCTTTTGGACCGAATCGCCGCTGGCATAGTTAATGGCCTTGATGGTGCCGCTGACCGGGGCCGGCAGGGCGTTTTCCATCTTCATCGCCTCGAGGACCACCACCGTTTCGCCCTCACTGACCGCATCGCCCATCTTTTTCTGGTAGTTGACGATCATGCCCGGCATCGGGGCCTTGAGCGCTGTCCCTTCAACATCTGCGGCCGCGGGCGCCGCTGCGGGCGCCGCTTCTGCAGCCGCAGCCGCTGGGGCCGCCGCCTTGGCCGCCGGTGCAGGCGCAGCCGCCGACGGCATCATCATCGGTGCGGCCGGCATGGACGGCATCTGCTGGATGTAGCTGAGCACGGGTGAGCCGCCGACTTCGTCTACCCCGACCTCGAAGTATTCGTCATCCACGTACACGTTGAAGGTGCGCAGGGCCTCACCCTTGGGCGGCCCGGCACTCTTGCCGCTTTTTTCGACCAGCAGACCGGCCTTGGCCTTTTTGATCAGCTCCTCCTCTTTGCGGGCCTGCTCCAGGCTCCGCGGCCGCACTTCCGCCGGCGGTTCCTCTTTACCGTATTTCCATTTGAGAAACCGCTTACCGGTCACCGGATATATCGCGTACAGAATCACATCATCCAGGTCCGCGGCCAACCCTTCGGTTTCGGCCTTGGCCTTTTCCAGTTCCGGCTCGAGCACCTCGGCCGGGCGCACGGTAATCGGCTCTTCGCCCCGCGGGTAGCCTTTCAGGGCCTTTTTCTGCACTTCCGCATCGATCGGAACCGCTGTTTTGCCGTACAGCCCGTAGCACAGGTCCTTGACCTGACCCGTGATCATCTTGTAGCGCTCCTTCTCGTCGTCAAACAGCACGTTGTTGACCGTCTGGATCCCCACGATCTGGCTGGTGGGGGTCACCAGCGGTATCTGACCCAGCTCTTTGCGTACCCGCGGCAACTCTTTGTAAACATCGCCGATCCGGTCCAGGGCATCCATTTCCCGCAGCTGGTTGGCCAAATTCGACAGCATCCCGCCCGGAGTCTGGTGCAGCAGCACGTTGATGTCGATGATCGACATCTTCGAGTCGTCCAGCAGGTGCTTGTACTTGGGCAGCACTTCCTTTTCAAGGATTTCATTGATGCGGGCCAAAAGTTTGATGTCAAAGCCCGTATCTCGGTTTGTTCCCAGCAGCGTCATCACCAGAGGCTCGATGGCCGCATGCGATGTCCGGTAAGCATACGGCGTCATGACGGTATCGATGATGTCCACCCCGGCCTCGATCGCCTTGAGCATGCTCATCGGCGACATGCCCGAAGTGAAGTGGCTGTGAAGGTGAACCGGCACCTTGACGGCCGCCTTCAGCGCCTTGATGACCTCATACGCATCGTAGGGCGCGATCAGCCCGGCCATGTCCTTGACACAAATCGTGTCGGCCCCCATGGCCTCCAGCTCTTTGCCCTTCTGCACGTAATAGTCCAGGTTGTACACCTCCCCGCCCAGGCGCGGTTCGGTCAAGGTGTAGCAGATACAGCCCTGGAAGTGCTTGCCGTTCTCTTTGATCACCGGCACCACGGTCTCAAAATTGCGGTAATCGTTCAGGGCATCGAAGGTCCGGAACACATCCATTCCGTTGGCGCAGGCACGGTCCACGAAGGCCTTGGCCAGATCGTCGGCATAGTTGCGGTAGCCCACCAGGTTCTGCGCCCGCAGCAACATCGAAAACGGTGTCTTCTTGATGTAGCGCTTGAGCGTGCGGATCCGTTCCCACGGATCTTCGTTTAAAAAACGGTGCATCGTGTCGAAGGTGGCACCGCCCCAGGTCTCCACCGCCCAGAAACCCACCTCGTCCATCATCTCGGCCACCGGGATCATGTCTTCGGTGCGCCCGCGGGTGGCGAAAAGAGACTGATGCCCGTCACGCAGGGTCAGGTCTTCGATTTTCACCGGATTTTGCGCCTTGGGCCGGTCTATGCTGTAATTCATCTGGCTGCCTTTGACTTGATCGTGGTCGTGCATCTTATGCTTCTCCTCTTATATGTATTTCTTCAATTTGGTGGTTGGCCTAACGGGAGTTCGTGCCGTGAAAGCTTCGCAGCTGCATTAAATTGCGCATCTGCATCATCGCCTGCCGACCGCTCACGCCCCACAGGTTGACAGAAACCGGCCCTGCGGCTTGCGGCCCGGCGCCGCGTCCGGCCGCGGCCTGGGCGCAGATCATTTCTTCCTCGCTTTTGATGTAATTCATCACTGCGGCGATCGCCGCTGCCTTTTTTCTATCCGGTGCCATGATCACTCCGTTCGACGCTTTCAGCGTTTTAAGCTCTACCAAGCAAACCGTTCGTTTCATCTAACCGGCTAACGGGCCAACGGGCTAACCGATTTCTACAAAGGAATATTGCCGTGTTTCTTCGGCGGCCGCAGTTCACGTTTGTTGCACATGATCTCGAGCGCCTCGATCAGGCGCGGCCGCGTCTGACTGGGCTCGATGATCGCATCGATGTAGCCCCGGTTCGCCGCCCGGTACGGGTTGGAGAAAAGCGCTTCGTACTCCTGGATTTTCTCCTTGCGTTTGGCGCCCGCATCGGCGGCTTCCTTTATTTCCTTGCGATGAATGATGTTCGCGGCCCCGGCGGCCCCCATCACCGCGATCTCGGCCGTCGGCCAGGCCAGCGCCATGTCGGCCCCAAGGTCCCTCGAGCACATGGCCAGATAGGAGCCGCCGTAATCCTTGCGCGTGATCAGCAGCAGCTTGGGCACCGTGGCCTCCGAATAGCACCACAGAAGTTTAGCGCCGTGGCGGATGATCCCCCCCCACTCCTGCTGGCTGCCGGGAAGGTATCCCGGCACATCGGCGATGGTCAAAAGCGGTATGTTGAACGCATCGCAGAAACGGATAAACCGCGTGGCCTTGTCAGAGGCGTCGATGTCCAGGCAACCGGCCAGTACCTTGGGCTGGTTGGCGATGATCCCGATCGTGCGCCCGTTCAGGCGCGCAAAACACACGATCATGTTCTTGGCAAAATGCTGGTGCGGTTCGAAAAAGTCGCCCTTGTCAACGATGCTGCCGATCACGTCTTTGACGTCATAGGACTGATTGGGATTGTCCGGTATAATGGCGTTTAGGGCCGGATCGGTGCGTTTCGGATTGTCGCCGGCGTTCACAACCGGGGGATCTTCCATGTTGTTTGAGGGTAAAAAAGACAGCAGCCGTTTGATCTGGCCGATGGCGTCTTCATCATTCTCGCAGGCAAAATGGGCCACACCGCTCTTCTCGTTATGGCTCATCGCCCCGCCCAAATCCTCGAAGGAGATCTCTTCTCCGGTCACCGCTTTGATCACCTCCGGGCCGGTGATGAACATGTAGCTGGTGTTTTTGACCATGAATACGTAGTCGGTCATGGCCGGCGAGTAAACCGCGCCGCCGGCCGTCGGGCCCATGATGGCCGATATCTGCGGGATCACTCCGGAGGCCACCGAATTGCGGTAAAATATCTGACCGTATCCCGAGAGCGCATCGACCCCCTCCTGGATCCGGGCCCCGCCCGAATCATTCATGCCGACAAAGGGCACCCCGGCCTTCATGGCCAGGTCCATGACCTTGCAGATCTTGCGCGAATGCATCTCGCCCAGGCTCCCCGCACGGGCGGTGAAATCCTGCGAAAAGGCAAATACCGGCCGGCCGTCTAACCAGACCGTGACCGGTGATGACACCGTCGGAGGGGATAGCAACTCCTTCCATGCCGAAATTCACGCAGCGGTGTTCCACAAACATGTCGATTTCCCGAAAACTCCCCTTGTCAAAAAACAACTTCAGCCGCTCGCGGGCGGTCAGTTTGCCTTTTTCTTTGTGCTTGGCAACCGCCTTTGCCCCACCCATCTGCCGGACCTTCTCTTCCAGCTCTCTGAGCTCTTTTAATTTGTCTCCCACTACGCCCATTATGGTTTTCCTTTCATCGGCACCGAATCCGCGCTTTATGGATCCGGTATGAGTCAACCGGTCCGTTCAGTGCGCCTTGCGGCTTACGAACGTTAAGAACAGCATCCGCCAGCTTCGGCAACGTTGAAAAAATGCAAACCTTTCGGACAATACAGGTTTCTTTCAATCGAGCCGGTGCGTTCTTGTTAAAAAGCAGCGCTTAATCAGTCGAGTAAATCTCGTATTCGGTCGGCTGACCGAGCAAGGCATCGATCTGGGCCTGGACGGCGGCTCTTTCGGCGTTGGCTGCCCACTTTCGCCACTCTTCCTTTGAATTCCAGGTGCTGATGACCATATTCTGGCCGGGGCGATCGATTCTTTTCAGCGTTTCTCCGGTAATGTATCCGGGTTGGTTCATGGCAAGGTTGCGCAATTTGAGAAGCAACGGTTTTAATTGCACGGCTATGCTTTCGGGCACCCGCCGTTTGATAATAATTTTTACCGCCATATGTCCTCCTTTCTTTTTCGACAGGTTCTCTCCGCCTTTCACATGCCGATGGAAAGCGGCCGTTGGCTATCGATATCCGATCGTTTTGAATCAATTTCGATGACGAAGCTGTCGGTCTCAGACTTCGGATTTAAAAGGCAGTCGAACACTGAAAGTGGTTCCTTCTCCCAGCTGAGAGGTAACGTCTATCGTTCCACCGTGCTCTTCGATCAGTTTGCTGCTGACCAGCAATCCCAGACCGGTACCCTGTGAACCCTTGGTGCTGAAAAAAGAAGCAAAAATCTTCTCCTTCACCTCATCCGTCATTCCCGAGCCGTTGTCACTGACGTCAAATCTGATGAAATTGTCACTTTCAAGGGTCGTGGATACAGTGACCCAATGCGTTTTATTGACGCTATCGTCATAGCGGCAAGCATCGATGGCGTTTGAGACCAGATTCAGCAGGCAGCGGTAAATGGTGCGAGGGTCCATGACCACCTCACCGATCGAATTTGAGAAGTTTTTTTTAATCGCGACATTATTCTCTTTGGCGACGTCTTGCATCAGCTCGCAAACATCATTGACGATGTCATTCGGAAGACAGGGTTTAAACTCAGGCTCTCTCTCTTTGGAATATGAGAGTAGATCCTGTACCAGGTCCGATGTTCGACCGATGTTTCGTTGCACCATTTGCCAGCCGGATTTGAGCTTGTCAGACTTATCTTTGTTGATCCCAATATTGACAAGGTAACTTCCACCCTTGAGCCCGTGCAAAATATTTTTTATGCAGTGGGCCATTCCAGCCACAGTTTGTCCGATGGCCGCCAATCTCTCGGCACCGACCAGTTTCTTTTCCAGACGCTTGATCTCCCGGAGATCGTTAAAAAAGGCAACGATGCCCATCATCCTGTTTTTTTCGTGTAAAATTGTCCCGGAAAACCTCACCGGAATACGTTCAGCATCCCTTGCGATAACCGACGTCTCGCGCCATGGCAAATTCCATTCATTTCTACCGCCTGCCAGAAGGGCATCGAATTCTTGTGTTATCGTAGGGGGGTAAATCTCTCTGGCGTCCATTTTTCCGATGACATCGGATGCGGAAAGCCCGAATATCTCTTCCGCCGCCGGATTGAAAATAACGATTTTCCACTCATCGTCCGTGGCTACGATTCCATCATTGGAGCTGCCAATCAACTTTCCTTGAAAACTTGCTTTTCTTTTTATTTCTTCCTGAAGCATGGCGTTTTCAATTGCCACCCCGATACGGTTTCCTATTAATTCCAGGGCGCGGGTTTGGTCGGGACCGAAATGTCCGCTATCTTTACTTGCCGCTCTGATGACGCCGAAGGACCTTTTCTCTTTGTCGAGAATGGGTATATAGACCAACGACTGCAGGCCCTCCTGACTGAGAAGATTCATTTCATTTTCACTGGAATCCGGCAAATCCGCGAAAACAGATATTTTCCCGCCCACAGCCACGCGCGCTACCATACTTTCTTCGTCTGCGACGCTACTGCAGGAACATAAATTTTCGGAGTAGCCATAGTTGTATTTCAGGTAAAATTGGCCATCATTTTCCATAATGTATATACAAATGCAGTCAATCAGAAAAATATGCGCAACCTCCTTAATGGCCGCCATTATTCGGCCTTCGAGACTTAATGGACCACTGAGTGTTGCGTATATTGAACAGTATGTGGCAAGTTCTCTTGTATGCCGTTCCCGTTCCTTTTCAACCTTTCTATCTTCGGTTTTATCCCAAATGGTTTCAATAGCGCCAACCACCTCACCTTCGGGAGTTTTTATCGGGGCGGCTGTGAACCAGCACCATTTTCCATCATCACCAAGACTTGGGAAAAACACTTCGGCTTCATACGCACCTTCGATAAGTAATGATTTGCGCCATTTTGTTCCGTATAATTTCCTAATTTCCAGCTCGTCAATTTGGTCCACAAGGACATCCGCCATAGAGGGGCGCTCTTTCTCATAAAAGGGCGCCCACTGCTTTTTGGTCCCCACGATTTCCCGGGACGAATAGCCCGTGAGTTTCTCCATTGCATGGTTCCAGTGGGTAACCGTATGATCCTTGTCGATCACAAATGTTGGAATCGTGCTGCCCAGGATAATCTGGGCCGTGGCTTTTTCATTGGCGAACAGCTTTTTTCGAATCGCTCCGAAGTGCGCATCTCTCTCTTCATTCAGGGTCAAGACGAAATCGTAGAACGCTTCAAAAAGACCTTCCAATAATTCAGGATCACCGCTGACTCTGCGAACCTTTTTGAGCATTTCTGCTTTTTTCGTGGTGATTTTGAAATAATCGATGATGGATGGAGCCTCGTAATGGTCCACGAGCCGGACTCTGGGAGGCTTGGCGTTGTGCAGGATTTCTCGCAGGCTATCGTCGTTGGTCAGTTCGATAACAAGGTCGAGGTCTTTCATCGAGAAAAGCTCTCGATAATCAGTGGTGGTAAATATCCCGCGCGCCTGTGCATAACGAATGCCGACAGCCTGGGAGTTTTTATCGGCAACGCCTTTAATGGCAGGTGTTTTATGATCGAAGTCTTCGCTGAGGAGCGACTCCAGCAGCGCTTTGCATTTCCGGCCGCCACCGACGATAGCGATATTCGATACGTTTAATCGATCAGTCATCATGGTTCTCTTTGAAACGGGAGGTGTCCTGAACCCTGATAGTCGATCCGGGTTTTCCGAGCAAAACGTGTTCGAGCTCTTGCAGACCCTGGCGCTGCCAACCGCTGTCACCGAAGCACCGACCTCGAACCGGCCACGGGTCCCGGGATTAAGTCTTGATTAGGTAATGATTCGATCGGCACGATTTATGCCAACCTGCTGGGATAATAAAACGAATAATTTCAGTTAGATAGTATTGCCCGCACAGTCCTTGTCAACGGGTTTCCTGTACCGGAGGAATCCGTTTCTTGCCGAGCAGGAAATAAAATTGTTTCTCAATCTCAAAAGGGCATAAGATGAGGTTGAACTGTTGGAATGCTTGACCGAATTTTTTTGCCTAACAGGGGTCAGGCGGTATCTTTTGTAAAAAGCATGCAAGTAAGCTTGAGGCAGTCCGGAAATGCAAACGGTTTTTTTGACGTTGATCCGGCATGATGCCAGCATGACCCATTTTTCACAAAAATCAAGAAAAATTTTGGACAAAAATTGAAAGAACATCTATATTGAAAAGGTACGCAGGCAAATCTGGCAAGATTTTTCAAGGGTTTATCGTTCCCTGTTCAGGGTTCGACCTTCTCCGCTAATGGCTTTTTGTCCGCCATGCGCCACGTGAGAACGCGAGCGAAGGCTGGTATGTGTAACAACACACATATTCCGATGCCTACCTGAAGCCGTTAACGTTTACGATCGACCATTTCTGTCTATTGAATTAACTGAAAGGGGAGTGTGTTCAAGATGAAAACAATTATTCTGGTGAGACACGCCAAATCAAGCTGGAAAGATCCCAGCCTGGACGACTTTGACAGACCTTTGAACAAAAGAGGTAAAAAAAATGCGCCATTTATGGGGAAAAAATTAAGAGAGCAACACGTTAAGCCTGACGTTGTTCTGTCAAGCCCCGCAAAAAGGGCAAAAAAAACGGCCATAGCCATAGCCAAGGCCATCGACTACCCTAAAAAACAGATCATATTTGACGATAATCTATATCACGCCGGTGTAAGATATATTTTCGAACTGTTGAAAAATCTCGATGATGCATATGAAACCGTCATGCTTTTTGGTCATAACCCCGGCATTAATAAATTCGCTGATATGTCCATTAAAAAAAATAAGGTAGATAACATCCCGACTACCGGCATTTACTGTATCAGGTTCGATGTCAACCAATGGCAAAAAGTGAAAGAAGGTAAGGGCGAATTTGTATTTTTTGATTATCCGAAGCGTTATAAAGATGTTTCCGTTTAGAATAAATAAGTGTTAATTTCATCAGAAATAGGCAACATTCAAACTTACCCCTTTTTGATGAAAATCCATTCGTGAATTTTATTTAGAACCCTGATCAAAACATTGAACGTCTGTTTATTTTAGAGTCCCAGATCATGAACATTCCAATAAAATTCAGCTTGCGGGGCGAGCTAGATCGAAAACAGTTGATTGGCGAATTGTCAGATGTTTATGCGATTAAAACAGAGCGACCGATACTGAAACGTTTGGCGATATACGATACCTTTGATTGGCGTTTATTTAACGAGTCACTTGTTTTGTGTGTATCCGGAAAAAGCCTGTTATTACGAAAACTTTTTAAAACAGACATTATTTATGGGGCTGAAATTTCGCGCCCACCGGTTTTTCTAAAGGATGTCCCGAATGGCGGATTAAAAGAATTTTTAGCACCGCTAATAAAAATGCGAGCACTCTTGAAGCTCGTTGACGTATATTCCCAATCAAAGTCTCATTGTATCTTGAACCGGGATCAAAAAACAGTGGCCAGATTGTTGTATGATGAGATACGTTCGACCCGTGAAAAAGATTCACCGGTGTTGGCCGCCTTTTTGTGGCTGCAACCCGTGAAGGGATATTCGAAAGATCTTCGTAGTCTATCCAAACGGTTGAATGAGGCTGGTTTTTCTTCATATGAAAAAGAAGACATTTTTTTTAATGCACTTGCGTCCGTGAATATAATTCCTGGTAGTTATTCCTCTAAACTAGATATAAAACTCGACCCGGATATGCGTTCTGATGAAGCAGCTAAAATCATTCTACGCTCCTTATTTCAAGTTATAAAGACCAACGAAGTCTTTATTCCGAAAGACTTGGATACGGAATTTTTACATGATTACCGTGTCGCTATTCGGCGTACGCGCTCTGCCTTGGGTCAGATAAAAAATGTATTCCCTAAAAAGAACACTTTGCGATTTAAAAAGAATTTTTCCTTTGTGGGAAAACTCACCAACCAGTTGCGGGATTTAGATGTCTATCTCCTTAAAAAGGATGCCTACAAGGCGATGGTTCCCGCTGTTTTGCGTGACCACATCGAGCCTCTGTTTGTCTACCTACGCAACAAGAGATCAAAGGCGCTGAAACACGTTATCAGCACTTTTGAATCAGACAAATATAGGCAAATTTTACAGGAATGGGAAGCATTTTTAAACGAACCCCAGAGAGATGCACCCACGCCATCAAATGCCGATCTTTACATACTTACTCTGGCGCAGAAAAGAATCTACAAGCAATACAAGGAAATAGTCGAAGCCATCAACCGGACATTAAATAACATCGATGACAGTAACATACATGCGCTTAGAATTGAATTCAAGAAATTGCGTTACTTGATGGAGTTTTTCTCCAGTCTGTTTCCGCATAAAAAATTGAACGTTTTGTTGAAGCAGTTGAAAAATTTTCAGAACAAGTTGGGGGATTTAAATGATCTTTCCGTCCAGCAGGAATACTTGCTTAACATATCCGAAGAATTACCTGCGAGCAGCCATGAACATAAAAAAGTCCTCGTTACAATCGGAAGCCTTATTGGCGCACTCAATGCAGAAAAGCGACACATCAAGAAAGGTCTGACTAAAACCTACACAGGCTTTGCCTCAACCAGCAATAAGCGTCTATTCCGTGAACTTTTTGCCTCTAAAAAGTAAAAGGTAGCTTTATGGCAACGATCGCTCTTTATAGCAACAAAGGGGGTGTAGGTAAAACAGCTGCAGCGGTGAACTTGTCTTACTTGGCTGCCCAAACGGGTGCCAAGACCCTCATCTGCGATCTCGATCATCAAGGCTCCGCAACCTATTACTATCGGGTGAAACCCCAACTGAAGGCCGGCCCAAAGGGTTTTATCAAAGGTGGGAAGAAGCTGTTAAAAAGCATCAAGGGCACTGATTATGAAAACCTTGATCTGCTGCCGTCCGATTTCGCTCATCGCAATTTAGATGTCACTTTGGATAAGTTGAAACGCCCGCGTAATCGTTTGAGTAAAATTTTAAAACGCCTTAAACCTGAGTATGACGTGATCATTCTCGACTGTCCAGTCTCCATGAGTATGCTGGCCGAGAATATACTCAACGCCGTCGACTACACGCTGGTTCCGCTCGTTCCAACAACGCTCTCGGTTCTGGCCCATAAACAATTGCTTACCTTCTGTAAAAAAAATAAATTTGATGCCGCTAGGATTTACACTTTTTTTTCTATGGTCGACAGGCGCAAAAAAATGCACCGTGAACTCATGGAGATGGTTTTAAAGCAGTTTAATGGCGCTTTAGGAATTCCAATTCCATACCTGTCGCTAATTGAAAGGATGGGAATTGAACGAAAACCGGTCATGGCTTTTTCGCCTCATTCACCGGCTTCAAAGTCATATGAAAACCTGTGGTCTGAAATCCAGGCAAATCTTTTAATGGGTATATCGTGAGGCACTGATGGCATTTGAAATCGAAAGAAAATTTTTAGTCAAAGGATATCAATGGCGCAATGGACATGGAAAGATGTATCGCCAGGGTTACCTGAATAGTGATAAAAAAAGGAACGTGCGTATACGTGTGATTAATGACAAAGGATATTTAACCGTTAAGGGAATTTCTCAAGGCGCAGTCCGTGAAGAGTACGAGTATGAAATCCCTAAGGCAGACGCAGATGCCATGCTGGACGGTCTATGTGAGAAACCCCTTATCGAAAAAAAAAGATACACGATCGTTTATAAGGGGTTTGTCTGGGAGGTTGACGAATTTTTCGGTTATAATCTGGGTTTGATCGTAGCCGAATTGGAGCTTCAAAGTGAAGACCAAGCATTTTTAAAACCCGAATGGATCGGCGAGGAAGTAACGGGAGATCCAAAGTATTTCAATGCCAATCTTGTTCACAGGCCCTACAGTAAATGGTGATAGTAAGCGCGGGAAAGCATTAGTCGGCGCTTTGCGGCATACTTAATTTATTCTAGCAATCTGAAAGTTTCGATTGACATACAATGCAGATGATATTTAAGTTATATATATCAAATCCTACGCTATTTCCCCCGCACAGAGGTTAAGGACGGAAGGAGACGATTATGAAACAGGATGATCTTACCCGTTTGAAACATGTCGGAAGATTTCGAATGAAATTGCTCAACGATTCCGGGATTAAAACCATCTCACAGCTTCATGAAATTCCATTTGAAAAACTATCTGAAATTAGATCGATCGGTGACTACTATGCAAAGCTGATCAAAAATTCTGTTTCCGACTACTATAAGGAAACAAATAGTCAATTACCCGGAGAACTTGTAACTTTCGGAAAAATAAAAAACGGCGATATTAACCGGGAATTAAAAAAAAGTATAAAAAAACTTCGCAAGACTCTAAATCGGGTGAATGAAAATCTCAAGCCCTTGTGGGAAAAAAAATATCTGGTATTGTATGTAAATTTCAAAAAGAGATTTACCAAGCTAAAGGCTCGTCTCAGAAAACTCGTTCGTATTATGGAAGACCTTACCGATGAGGACAAGAAGAATATTATCAACAAAGCGGATGCTCTTATTATAAATTTGAAAAATGTTGGTAAAAAACCGAAAAAGAAAAAATACAACACTACAATTCAGGAAATTCAATATTTTTCGAGATTTCTTAAGGATATCGTTTTCTGATAGTTTACTGCGGACACTTTCATCACCCTATTATTAATCCTTCCCGAATATACAGCTTTATTTACGACTACTACGATACATGAAAAAAGTCCTTGTATTGGGTGATATTCACTCAAATTTCCCTGCCTTACACGCAATATGGTGCTATGTCAGGAAATTCACCTTCGATCGGATTATTAACACAGGTGATTTCACCGTTTACAGTACTTTCCCCAATGAAACGATCCAATGGTTCCGCAGAAGAAAAAACTCCATCTCTATATTGGGCAACACGGACAAACGGATATTAAAAATCTTAAAAGGTAAAAAATTAAAAAGGCCCAGAAAAAAAGAAAAAAGGATCATGTATTTTTGGACAGCGGAGATTTTGCTTCCGGAAAATATACGGTATTTGAAATCCTTGCCCAATAAGGCCGACTTCACCATCGGTAATATCCGTATCGGTGTTTTCCATGGTACCTGCGCTGATGAGGATGAAACCCTGTTTGAAAGTGCCCCTGAAAGGCGCTTCCGTGAATTGGCAAAGGGCTCTCCATTTCATATTCATGTCATGGGCCATTCGCATACACCCTATTATAAAATAATCGATGGGGTTCACTTTATTAATCCTGGCAGTGTCGGGCGAATGTTCGATGGAGATCCGCGTACGTCTTTCGCAATTCTTAAGGTCTCCTCAAACAACGTATTGGTAGAGCACTTTCGCATCCCCTATCCGGTAGAGGATGTGGTGACGGCACTCAAGCAGTATCGCCTGCCTAATATCTATTCGAAAATGTATCGCATGGGTAGAAAATTAAATTAATCTAAACTCTAAATATTACCTCGTAATAATAAATTATTGCAGTTTAACCGGTAATGTTCTCGTATACCTCGTAAAAAGTCTTTTCTCCGATCAAAGAATCCACCCGGCCCTGAATATCTCTTCTTTCTTTGCTGTTCAGCCATTTTTCCCAATCATCAATTGTCTCCCATTTGCTTATAACCAAATAATCTTCGGGGCTTTCAATGCTTCTCAGTGTTTCACCGGATACATATCCTGGCTGTTTTACTGCGCGAGTGTGAAGCTTTTTGAGAAGCGGCAATAATTCCTTGGGTTTATCAACCTTCCACTTACGCTTAATCATCACTTGAACACTCATTTAGCCCTCCTGCTCATGGCATAATTTCTTAAAATTGGCAAAACATCTCTTTCTAAGAGACAATATCAACCCGGCAATTCGACACCTGTCATTAAGTGATCCTCCATGAATCTGATTTCATCAATGCCTGATACGACAATTTCCGGGTCGATTTGAAGCCGATCTTCGGATATTTTATTTGCATATGTGACTTTATTCAGAATATGCTTGATACAATTAAGCCTTGCTTTTTTCTTGTTGTCGGATCTGATAATTGTCCATTGGGAAATAGTCCGGTTGGTTTCATTGAGCATCTGAAACTTTCTTACGGTGTAATCATCCCACCTTTCCTGTGCCTCTCTGTCGACCGGTGAGATTTTATATTGTTTTAACGGGCTTGTTTCTCTCGCTTTGAAACGCCGCATTTGTTCCTCTTTTGAAACGGAGAAAAAAAACTTGAATAAAATAATACCGTTTTTTACGAGCATGGCTTCAAGCATTGGTACATCTTTTAAAAACCGTTTATTCTCTTCATCGGTACAGAAACCCATCGTTGGTTCAACCATAGCGCGGTTGTACCAGCTTCGATCGAACAATACAATTTCTCCGGCAGATGGAAGGTGTTGCACATACCTTTGAAAATACCATTGTGTTCGCTCCCTGTCACTGGGCTTTAAAAGAGCGACGACCCTTGCGCCCCGAGGATTCAAATGTTCGACAATCCTTTTGATTGTGCCGCCTTTACCGGCGGCATCCCGGCCTTCGAACAGTAACAAGACACGTTCTTCCTTGGCAATGACATGCTTTTGCCATTTCAAAAGTTCGATCTGGAGCATGTTCAGTTCTTCTTCGTATTCGAGTGTGAACTTCTTGACCCAGACCGCTTGCCGTCCTTTTGTTTTTTTCTTGTTTAAATTTTTTAGGCTCGTGTGTTCGGATAATTTTTTTTTCAGTTTTTTTTCTTTATTTTTGCCTTTCTGTTCTTTCTTTTTATGAATATCGACCTTATTTTTTTTTGCTTTCACATCAGGTTCTAATTTGCTTTTTTTGTCTTTATTACTTTTATTTTTCCCATTTTGCTTGGCCATGTTTTCCTCTTTTTTTTCATTTTTACTTGCACTTATTGATCATGTCATCAATCTGCCGTACTTTTTACGCTGCTTTTTCATTTCCTTTAATTCCTTATTACCAGGGATAACTATAGCCGGGTCCATGGTAAAATCGAGTTTTCGGCTTCTACCTTTATATCGTACTGAATTAAGTATCAGCTTAATGGTTTCTCTTCGCGCCAAATGTTTTATATCGGAACGGATCACCCACCATGGCGATTGTTTCGTATGAGTTTTTTTCAAGAGCATAAACTTTTTTTGAGTAAATTCGTCCCATAATTCTTGGGCTTGCAGATCTACTTCGGAAAGTTTCCATTGTCGTAGCGGGTCATTTTTCCGGCGATCAAAGCGCTTTTTTTGCTCTTCTTTGGTTACCGAAAAGTAAAGTTTTATCAATATAGTTTTGCCGGCATCCTCCAAAAAATTTTTCTCGTAAGTGATGACCTTTTTCATAAATCGGCGATATTGAGCTTTTGAGCAAAACCCCATTACCGGTTCGACCAGGGCCCGATTGTACCAACTTCTGTCAAATAAAACGATCTCTCCGGCATGGGGAAAATGCTCGATATACCTCTTGATCTGCAATTCGGTTTTTTGATCCTCGTTCGGCTTGCCCAGGGCAACAACCCGATATCTTTTTTCATTCATATACCGAACAACCCGACGGATCGTCCCGCCCTTTCCGGAGGCATCCCGCCCGTCAAAAAGAATGACCATTTTTTTGCCAACCAGTTCCAGATGATGTTGCATCTTGATAAGTTCCGCCTGGTAGGGTTTTAATTCTTCTTTGCAGTAATGGCTTTCTATTGCGGCCTCGATAATTTTTTCTTTGTTTTTCATTTCTGTCGGTTTCGATATTTTTTTTAACATTTTTTTTGATTCAGCGTACTTTCTCGCCGCACCGCTTTTCCCTCCAGGGCGTTTCACATTGAGCGTTGATTTTTTCTTCAGCCTTGGCGATCTCTTTTCAGTACTAAATTTTTCAACTCGGCTCGCAGATTTCATTTTCGGTTCATGTTTTCGCACCGTTTCTTTAAACGGATTTTTTAAATCGCCAGATTTTTTTTCCGATACTTTCTGTATGTCTTTCTTTTTTGTTTTCATGTTTTTTACGCTTATTGCAGTTTAGAAGTTATCTCAAAATAATTTTTGGCCCAATACGCCAGAGTTAGACGAGACCTTAAGAGGCGGATAAATCTCTGAGTTGGTTCCTCGTTTCAAGTCATCGACATACTTCAGTGAGTCTTCGAACTGAGACCCAAAAAGAAGACTCGATCAGACGGGAAGTCATGCAAAGCCGGGAAACTCGAATCCACCTTGACCATGAACCTAAATCCTCATTTTGAGATGGTTTCTGGCAGGTTTACAAGCATTAATCACTGCGAAAAAGAAAAATTTGGTCCTCCTAAATACGAACCGATTTGACTATACTATTTCTTTTTCTTTTTTTTCTTTTCATTTTTCTCCTTTTTCTTTCCTTTTATTTTTGTTTTTTCTTTATTTTTTTTCTTTTTTTCTTTCTTTTCTTTTTTATTTTTTACTTTTTTTATTTTCTTATCTTTTACTTTCTTTTTATCTTTTTTCTTAACAACTTCAGCTTTAATCTTATCTTTTTTCAATTTATTTTTCTTTTTATCGGCTTTTTCTTTATCTTTTTTTCCTTTAACGGTTTTTACATCTTTGTTTTTTATTTCTTCTTTAACCTTTTTATCCAAATTACCGCTTTTAACTGTTTTTACCCTTTCCATTCGATCCTCCTTTCTTCTTGTTTTATCAAATGGTAACAGTTTTAAGAATTAGAAAAATTGAAGTTTTACTGTTAGAACCGAATTGTATTGCATGTCTTTTATAAAACCACTGCGCCACAATGTTATATGAAGAATTCTTATTTCAACGACACAGGTTTGTGTAGCCACTTTTTCTTATCTGCTACTCTCAAACATTTTTTACATGCGAATTTCGGATTACTGACTATCGCTACAAATTTATCAAATTTTTCGTCAAAATCCTTTTCACTCCATTTACACATGCGTTTTTCCTTTTTAGCCATTTTTTCTCCTTTTCAACGAATAGAAAGTAAATTTGTATCGGATTTTTTTATAATCCAAGAGTCACGTATAGCCGAAAATGATCTATTACAAAAAATTTTTGGATCTTTAGATCAAGACAACCTTTCCCATCAATAATTTTATCTAATTGCCGGGTTTTATCTTTCTGAACTTGTTTTACATAATCTTTTGCACATTTTTCAATACATTTTTCAGCATTTCAGTGTCGTCGTCGATAATTAGAGCATTATCCATGTCAGGGATCCTTCATGCTTGGCTCGCAACCTCTTTGTCCTGCAGCATCTGCCGAACGATTCTGGAAAATTCAACGAAGCTGAGCATCATCCCGCCTCACAATACCGATTTCAAGGGTGTGCTCCCACAGCGAAAAGACCTGTCGTCCCGAGTGTTTTGGAATAAACGACGTGCTCTGTCCGATACCGTGAGAAAAGTCCCGTCAGGAGTTTTGTAATAGGCCAGGTAATAGATAATGGTGTGAGCGGGATGTTTTGCCAACCGGTCTGTCAATTGAGTCACGTCCAATCGAGTCAGTTCGATGAAATTGATCCGTTCCTTGAATTGGGGTGAATACCCTATGATTATGCAAACCAAAGCGAATATGATCGTAATTCGATTGGCCATGGCAGCACGTTCGCCATGACAGGCCTTTTCGGTAATTATTTGAGCTAATATTGGGCTCCCATGAGTGTACGTCATTTCGGTATCCCCCAAATCATAAGGGCATGGTGCTCTTCGGAAGGAATACTTAGGTTCAGAACGCGTCTGAATTTCGGATTGTCGCCGCCGGCTTCGAGCCAATCGCCAAATAGGGAGGTTTTCTGGATGTTCGTTAATCCTGTGGTTTAAACTCGAATTGACGTTGATTAAAAACGTAACAATAAACAGCAATAAAGGCAATATTGTTTACCGATCGGGAAAAACAGGCCGGACGCCGCACTCGATCAGCGCCTTCACCGGTACATGGCAACCGCAAGGACGAAGATCCTTCAGATCGTCAGCGGTTTTGATTTGTTGGATCGTTATTCCTCAAGTGTGTCTTACCCGGGGGTGGTTGCGGAACGGGTACAAATCGCAAGCACTCTGGCACTTTTTGCTGGATACGGAAATCTTAATATCCTTTCGGTAAAGAATGTGAGAATTTCGGGAACGCCATTTTCAGCGGCTTCCGAAGACTTTCTTAAGCAGGTCCGTTGTCCTTGCGGCCGGGTCCTGGCGGATTTTTTTCTCTTCGACTGCCACTAAGACAAAAAGACCCTCGAGGCTTTTGTCGGTGACGTACTGGTTGAGATCGAAGCCCAGGTTGCCACCCATCGGCATACTGGTCAACTTACTGTTGAGATCTGTCGTACTGCCGGGTCACACCGACTGAGTTCATCGAATCTTTTACAATCGGTTTGAAAATCTCTGTGAGACGGCCGGACGTCTTTTCCTTGAAATATTCGGTGGCGGCGTTGTCCGGGCCCTTCAGGATTTTCTGTGCATCCTCGAACTGCATCTGCTTCACAGCATCCACGAAAATTGACTTGGCCTCCGGTGCCGCCTTCTCGGCCGCGCGGTTCATGCTCAGTTCGAATTCATCGACCTTCTGGCCGTATCCGACAGTGCGCAGGAGCTTTTCTACCTTCTGAACCTGCCCCGGGAGCGGGATCTTGATGGAAGGATTTTTGTAATAACCGTCAGGTTTCGAACCAGTAGCAACGGCGTAATCGGTTCCGATCTGGAGCGCCTCTTTGAGTCCGTTCACGATATCGACATTTCCGATACCGCTGCCCCCGCCACTGCCGACGATTTTCTTGGCGCTGTCAAGGATGTCACCGAATCCGCTCCCCTGAACAGTTCCAATTTGTATTGCCGCGATAAAAAAAATCATCATTCCGACAAACCTAATAACGTTTTTCATTTGTCCCCCTTTGTCAGCCGGTGAGGTGCCATTTTCCTGTTCCAAGGCCTGAATGATACCGTGGTTTTTTATAACCTAATCTGAGCGATTTTTGAGGTTGCCGCAGATGAGCAAGTTGAGCGTAGCGAAATCCCGCCCTGCGGGAGAAGAAGCCGTTTCGCTATAGTGGGCTATGCGGAACGGTTTCTGACACAGTAGATGCGGTAAGATCGACAATCCCAAAGGGTTTCAAATTTTCAAAATAAAGACCGATTTAAATCCTCTGAATAAATACAAAATAATTCTTTTTGAAAATTTGAAACGATCAATTTAGGTATAAAGTACTTGGTCTTACCTATTCGAAAATCACTGATTATAGTTTCCAAGACGTCCGGTGTTCGAGGAAAAACACACGCTGATCAGTCCCCCCCGTCAAGATGTCTAAAATGATACAAGCGAGAAAAAGTTCCGCTGTTTTTACTTATTCGGATCGATTAACGGAACAAACAACGTTCAGGAAGGAAAGTGTGAAAGGGAAATGGATAGGAAAAGACGTTGTTCAGTTAAAACACGTTAATGAGCTTCCCCGAATTATAATGGAACCTTTCTTAGGTTGCATTTTACTTAATCAGAGATTAATCCCATTACATGGCTTGTCAAGCGTTAAAAGGGGGTCAAACCTTGATTATTGATTAAACATGCATCTGGCTCCATCCGCATGGTCGTTTTCATCTGAATCAGGATGAACAACGACCCTGTCGTGATGGAGCCAGAGTCAGGCATAATCAATAATCAAGGCTTGACCCCTTTTTCTCCTTTGCGAAACGAAAGATGTGTGATATAAGCTATTTAAATAACTTAAATAGCTCAAAGGAAAACCACCGGATGAACGCCATCAGTTCCCTGAAGATAAACCGCGGGAAAGTCTCTATCACATCGCTGCAAGATCAATCCGGAGATAAAGCCTATTGGCTTTCGCAGACACCCTACCAACGCCTCAAAGCCGTTGAAACTCTGAGGCAGATAAATTATGGCTACCATAAATCTACCGCAAGACTTCAAAGAATTCTTGAAATTGCTGAACGCGCACCGGGTTAAGTATCTATTAATCGGCGGATATGCCGTGGCATACCATGGATACCCGCGTGCCACGGCTGACATGGATGTTTGGGTCGAAATTGCGCCTGCAAATGCCCATAAAATCGTCGCTGCCTTGAAGGAATTTGGATTTGACTTGCCGGAGCTTTCAGCGAAGCTCTTTTTAGTTCCGGAAAAGATCATCCGGATGGGAGAGCCACCGATCCGGATTGAAATTGTGACATCCATTTCTGGAGCGACTTTTAAAGATTGTTATGCTTCGAGGGTCATCGATGAATTGGACGGGGTGACGGTTAGCTTGATCGGTCTCGCTGATCTTAAGGGAAATAAGAAAGCCTCGGGCAGATATAAAGACCTTGATGACCTCGAAAACCTGCCTTGAAAGGCTGCCATGCGTCACTACCATGATCTCTTGTTGAGATCAGCCCACCAAATAAGCATCTCTTTCCCCTCATTTCGTAGTTGCGAAAAATGAATAGCAGTAAGGCGTTTAAGTCAATAATCAAGGTTTGACCCCTTATGGTTTTTTTCGAGTCGCTTCGAATGATATGAGGACATCCACGTCTTTTCCTATCATTCCCATTTCGTAGTATTTGCCGCTGCCGACGTTGTACTCCAGCCGGTCGATGGTCATGCGGGCTTCGAAACCGGCCACTTCGCTGCCCTTGTCGAACGGATTCGGTTTGATGCCAAAAAAAGTAAACGGGATGGAGACATTCTTGCTGACGTCCTTGACCTTCATCGTTCCCTCGACCACATAGTTATCGCCTTCAACCTGTTTAATGGAAGAACTTTTAAAGGTCATTTCCGGAAATTTTCTGACATCGAAGAAATCCTCTGATCTGAGATGCCCGTCGCGTTTGCTGTTGGCTGTGTTGATACTTTTGACTTTAACTTTGAAATCGAAACCGCTGCCGCCAAGGTTATCGGGGTCGAACACCATCTTACCGTCAAAATCTTCAAAATAGCCTCTTGTAGCGGAATAAATGTGATCGATCTCAAAATATATCCCCGCATGAGCTGGATCAAGCTTCCAATCGGAACCGGCGGCATGCGCCGGAAGGATTAGAGTCATGAAGAACAAAACAACGGTCGCTACGTGGCCTATTTTATTCATTGGAATGCCTCCTTAATTTGAGATATTCGTTCCTCGGTATTCTCTTCACGCAATCGATCCTGATCTCGTCATGTTGATTGACTGCACTAATCGAAGCAAGCAACACCCTGCATGGCTGAAAGGTGGGTATGACGTATATGGATCGCGGATTGATTTCAAAAACCGAAAGTTTCCGTGTGGATCGAGCGAGGTTCGAAACCGATCCGCTTCAGGTCGTTTTTGACCTGGACCATCATTTGGTCCGGGCCGCACACGAATATTGCTGCATGGCGGTTGCATCCTTTAAGCACCGATTGCAGTTTCTCCAGATTCAGTCCCTCGGTGGAAAGCCATTCATCCGAATTGCCGGTAAAAATAAGAACCGAACGAAATCCTGTCAATTTCTCCCCCAGTTCGTTCAGTTCGTCCGGGTAGACCATATGTCCCCGGGATCGATTGCTCCATATCAGGGTTATGGCGCGCTGATCCTGCCGATCGGCCATGAAGCGCATCATACTCAGCATGGGGGTGATGCCGATACCGCCGGCGATCATGACGATCTCGCGAGCCGGATCGGTAAACACATGGCTGAACCGTCCGAAGGGGCCTTGAATATAGACCCGCTCTTCCACGGTAATCCGGGCGACATGCCGGGTCCAATCTCCATTGGTCCGCACGGTGCACTGCAGATATTCCGGACGGGTCGGTGTTGACGAAAGCGTGAATGGGTGCGGCTCTGGGGAAATGTGCTTTGACTGAAAGGACACGATGACGAACTGTCCCGGAACATATCGAAACGGCCGTTTGTCAACCGGTCGCAGCTCGATACAGACGCTGCTCATACCCTCGGGTGCAACCCGGGTCACGCTAAAAGGCCTTTTTCTTGCACGCAGCCAACCGGACCGGATCCACAGCCACAAAAAAGCGAGAAGAACAGCCGATAGGATGACCGCGTTACGGGGAAAACCCCGTTCGGAATATGTTTCGCTGACATAGAGGATGTGAATGGTCACTATCCCGAGGACGGTGAAGCCGAGCCAACGGTGAAGAAACATCCAGCGGTGAAATCTCATGCGCGCGTCAGTGCGCCACCGGCTTGTCGAAAATTGAACGACGATTAGAGCCAGCAGTCCGACGCCGAGCCATTCCGGCCAGTAACGCATTTCAAGGGGAATGACGAGTGTATTATCCGATGTCAGAACGAGGACGGGGTGTAAACAGGCCAGCAGCAGAATGACAATGGCGTTGAGTCGATGAGTGCGGACCAGACCGGGAAGTGCAAAGACCCGGTCCAACACCTTGAGGCGGGCGACCAGGATCAGCTGGTAAAAAAGCAATACGGCGGCGACTGTGCCGACGACCTTGCCGCTCCGCAACAGGATTTTGGCAAGGCCGAACTTGTACCACATGGAGGGCGATTCAAAGAAAAAGGGGATCGACAGCGCCCCGGCCATAAAGAGAGTCGCCGCAGCGATGATGACCCCCATCAAGGTGAAGCGATAACGGTACGCCCCGAAAGCATCTGGCGGCAGACGGCCTCTTGATTTTCGCTGCATAACGGATATAAAGTATTTTAAGGAATAGAAGTGGTTTCAAAACCTAAGATCACGCACAAGTGCAAGGCGTGGGCCGACATAAAAACGCTGCGCACATGGGCGTAATCACTTAGTGCCGGGGCCATCCCCCTCGACACTGACAGAGGAGGGCCACAACACCGCGACTTGTCCGCCTTTAGCGGATTGGGTGTTAAATTGTTTATACCGCCTCTAATCCCCTTGCTCGGCCATGAAGTCGTCATAAGTCGTTTCCAGAAACTGCTTGTGCTTGGCTTCCTCCTGAGCCAGGATTTTGAAAAGTCGGATATACTCTTCTATGTCGGTCTTTCTTTGCAACTCGTTGTAGAGGGCCAGGGCTTTTTCTTCGCGCTTCATGGCCAGGCGGAGGATATCGGCGTAGTGCATCCCTTTTTCATACTTCATCTCCACCGTATAATCGCTGCGTTTTATATCGGGAACCCACTTGAGCTTGTATGCAGTCATCTTCTCCTTGCTGCCTTCGAAGTCTTCCAGCATGGCCTGGTGCTTGCGCTCCTCGGCCGCAAACTCCTGGAAAGTTTTTTTGGCCCCGCTGAAAGATTCCTGCTGAGCCACTTCATCGTAGAATGCCGCAGCCTCTTGTTCCTTTTCAATAGCGAATTTCAGAATCTCCTCGATCGATTCAAAGTGCATCCGCACCCCCCTCTTGGTATAGTGTTTATTTTATCATCACAGATTCCGAATACATCGCACCGCCGCTTGAAACCTGATATCGACTAATGCCGCCCACATGGATTCACTTTGCACGTCAATGAAAATGGGTGCGCATTTCGCTTGGGTATGATCCTGGGACCGATTTATTTTCATACAGCATCCAATGACTGTAATCAATACTCAGAATTAAAATATAACCGATGTTGTCATTCCACATTGTTTCGGCGGGCAGACGAAAATTTAAAGGGAGCCATTGGTTACACAAGGGTGTAACGTTCTTGGCAAGCGGAATGACGTTCTGACATTCCCCCTATAAAAGGTTTCAAAACACCATCTAAGGCCCGATGACTGTGTTGCAGACCTTCATTGGCAGAGTCGCAGGGCCCTTCTCACGCCCCTGCGGACATATCGTTGAATATGCTGCGCTTTATCATCGGCCTGCGCCTGGCCCCTAATGTTGATCTGAGGTTTTGAAATCACTTCAATGCACCCTCGAAGCGAAACAGCCCTGGGCATGCGCCCAGGGCTGTTTCAGGAGGTGCGGAATGAAAAATACGACAGCATTGGCTGTCGATACCGCCGTTGTGAAATCAAGTCGCCGGCTGTGGCTCCTTGCGGGTTTTTTGTTCCCAATCCTCGATTTCGGTTCCCTCGGTCACTTCTTCCCATCCGGTGATCATGGCCCGGGTATGAGCGGAAATCGTGTGCCCGGTGGTTATCATGTAGATGTGCACGACGAGGAAAGAAAGAATGGCGAAGGCGCCAGCCATGTGGATCAAAGCAACAACCTGTAGAGATAGCCAGCCAAGTCCCCAACCCTGCCAGGAGTTGTAGCTCCAGTAGAGAAAACCGGACGCCATCTGTAACGGCAGCAGCAGAGCGGCCAGCGACAGATAGACCAATCGCTGAAGCGGGTTGTGCTTGGCTTCCTTGCGCTTGGGAACCGGATGCGGTTCACCACGAAAAATCCCGTAACTGTAATAGCGGACCACCAGGAACATCTTGCGGGTAGTGGGTATGTACTGGCGCCACTCGCCGGTAGTGAGGACCCAGAAAACGAAAAACGCGAACAGGATCAGCCACCCAAGCCCGACATAGTTGTGGACATCGACAGCGGTTCGAAAACCCAAAAGGCTGAAGCTGTTGTGAACTTCAAACCCGGTAACCAACAGCAGGATGATAATCGCACTCTGCAGCCAGTGCCAGAAACGCTCATAACGGGTATAGAGGTAGATATTGACCATTTTCACGGGTTAGCCCTCCTTCCTGCCGTTGGTAAACACCCGGCCCAAACCGTGCAGGACAACGCCCAGAAGCGAGCCGAGCACCAGTACCCATCCCATGGTATCGATGGGCCGCCACTTGTCCCTGCCCGGCATGTAAAACCCGGCCAGCTTTTCCATCCGACCGCCCTTGCCGACGTGACACTCCTTGCAGGAGACCACGTTGTCCTTGGGGGCCACCATATGCGTCGAGGGAAAGACGTAAGTGGTCTCCACAAAGTCGAACTCTCCGGAAAACGGCAGCCCTAAGGCTTCCTGACCTTTGGACAGGGCCCGGTTCCAGTCGAGGGTTTTCCAGTAGCCGTCGTCGCCCGAAAGAAGAGGCGCCAGCAGCGCTTTGTTCACCTTGTCGTAAGGCTGCACGCCGCGGTGTATCTTAAAGGGGAAAATGCGGGCGTTCGGGTCTTCCCGGTTTCCAACGGGTTCACTCACGGCCACCGTATGGCTGGGATCGATGGCATCCTTGGTGGTCTTCGAAGCGATGGACCCGTTGAACCAGAAATACTCGGGTTGGATGTTTTTGGCCCATTTCATCTGGCCCTTGATGGACATGTAGTCGTATTTGCCCAACGCGTCCTTGGTTTTATATGGTTTACCGTCCTTCTTCTTGCCGGCCTGGGACCAGTCCCAGGACATCTTGGTCGGATTGACCCGTGCCAGTGTCGGAATGTGACAGGTTTGGCAGGCCACCTTATCGGTATGATCGTTGGCTTTGTGTCCGGCTTCATGCGGTGTCGCACTGTGGCAGGATTCACAGGTAATCTTAGCGGTCAGATCATCCTCGATCAGGCTCTTGCGCTCGGTATACGCCGGGGCCGTGTACATTCGCCCGGCGATATTATGGAGCTGGGTGGTGTGGCAGCGAACGCAGTCAAAGTTCTGGCCGTCGACACCCATATGCACATCCAGGGCCTTATTGGGTTTGGTCAACGACGAATCCAAATCGCCGTGCTTCACGCCGTCACCGCCGCCCCCGTAAAAATGACAGGAACCACAGTTCTTCCTGGTGGGGCGCCCCACATCCTGCACGGCACTCTGAATCTGGTCCTGGAGGTCTTCAGCCATCTCTTTGGACTCGACGTCCTCTTCGCCCTGGCTCATGAAGTACTGCATGTCTTCGAAGGCCTCGTCCCAATTAATGGTTTTCTGGCCGTGACAAACCAAACAATTGATGGCTTCGGTGGACGTGCCCCAACCCGGATGGCAGGCCAGGCAGCTGTTGTCCTTGTTTTTGTTGGCGGATATGCAGAAATTGTTCAACGAATAGCCAGCCTTGCCGATCTGTTGGCTGTCCTCGGTACCCGGTACCATCCACTTCCAGTGAATGGTTTTGTGAAACTGTTCTTCCGCCTCGGAGTGGCAGGACAAACAAGCCTTGGTAATTTCTGGGCCATTGACAAAAGTCTTTTTCAGTGCCTCGTGCTTGGAGTGATCGGCCGTGATCCACAGCTGCTTTTCCTTTGTCGCCTGGCGGGCCATCACTCGACCGGGGGCGTTTTCGGTACCCTCTTCCCCGGCAGTGGCAGGTGATAACCCGACGACCAGCAGCAGGCAGCAGAGCGTGAGGGTGGTGTAGAGATATTTCGCAGGTTTCATCAGACTCTCCCGGGAATTCCTTCCGAAAGTAACAAGAAATGGTGCGGCCGTTAAATCGGCCGCACGCTTGGTTTCGCTTGCGAGTTTACTGGACCGCCTTGGTGAGCGTGAAGGAACCGTCCTTGTTGAAGGCAATCTCCGCTTCCACGTAATAGACCTCCTTCAGCTCCGGTCTGACGTCCTGAACCATGTAGTAGGCTTCCCCACTTCGGGCGCCGGTGCCGCAAACAAACACAATCGGCTTGGTGGAAGGCAGGCTCGGTATTTTGGCCTCGAGTTGATCCACCGGAATATTCACGGCTGTCTTGAAGCTACCGGTGGCAAACTCGGCCGGATCCCTGACGTCGATCAGAGTGACACTGGAGGGGTCTTCCTTGACGATCTTGGTGAACAGATCGTTGTCGATGCTGCCTTCCTCGCCGCCGGATTTGATAGCGGTGGTCTTGACCGTGCTGTCCTTGCCGGCAAAAGCGACCCAGGCCGGATAACCGGCATCAAATACTTTTACGCTTGGTGTAGCCCATCGCGAGGGCTTTTTTAGCCGATTTGTGACTCAACGGACATTTGAAACCGCCGCAGTAGAACACCAGGGGTTTGCTTTTGTCTACCGGCAGCTGATCCTTGTATTTGTCGAACTGGCTGTCCGGGATGCTGATGGCGCCCGGAATGTGCCCCTTGTCGTACTTCGGTTTCTTTGGGCGGGCGTCGATCACAACGATGCCGGCGCCCTTGTCCACCTCGGCTTTGACCCACTCCACGGAAACCGCGGGGTAGTTGCCGGCAACTTTTACATATTTCGGAAAGCCCTCGGCAAATACTTTGACATTGGTGTAACCCAGTTTCTCAGCCTTGAAGGCGGACTTGTGGCTTAATGGGCATTTCAGACCGCCGCAGTAGTAAATCAGCAATGCGGCTTTGTTTGCGGGCAGTTGGTCAACCATCTTGTCGAATTGGCTGTCCGGAATGCTGACAGCTCCCGGGATATGACCTTTGTCGTATTTGGCCCGTTTGGGACGCGCATCGATGATCATGACATCCTCAGCCATCGGCACCGTGGTGTGATCCATGACGAATTTCACATCGACGATATCATGGTATTTCTCGAACTGCGGCGCCGCTGCCGCTTGCGGTTCGGCCTTCGGGGTGGACGAGCAACCAGCCAAGGCGGCGGCCAGAACCAGGCTCGTCACTAGAATCAGTAAGTTCAATTTCCGGACTTTCATGCTTCCTCCATTTATTGGATCAGGTTTTGGTTGACAAATCCATCTGCTTAAAGTTGCTTCACGCCATTACTTGCACTTCAAAGGTGTCGGGGAGTCGGCGGCATGGGCATATAGATATGTATAGATATTTGATTTATCTTCTTCGGAAAGCTGGTCCCATTCCTGCTTACAGCCGAATTCGTCGAATTTTCCTTGCTCGAACATCTGGGTCCACTGGGCCTGGGTCTTGGCATCCGGGTTTAAAGGCGGTTTGGGCGTGTCGACCTCCCCGCGCTCGTTACACGCTTTGTACACCTTGCGGTAGATATACTTTCCTTTGCGCTTGTTGCCCTGCTCGATCGCAAAGACGGAACCGACAAAGCTGACTGAAATAACGGCGGTCAGAACCAAAATCAACATCCTTTTCATTGTAACAGTCTCCTTTCTAGTTTCGAATTTAATAATCTATCGCCGTTCTTGTCAGTCACGGCGGACAGCGTTCTTTTTTATTTTTCAGAATATACTGCAACCCATGTGCCATAAAAGAGAACAAATCAATTGTTTCCCTAACAACTTGAAACTATTTGTTATTTTAAACAGCGCGGTAACCCGGTGGTGTTCAGGATAGCGTTAACACCTGTTAACCCTAACCGCACCCGGTGCACACACCATTATGACGTTTTGTCTCTTCTGCCGGCTCCATGGTTTGCATACCCTCATTTCATACCAAACTCATGAATCAATGACCTCCGGCCCAGCCACAGCAATGGCTTGTGAACCGCTCAAGCAATCTTTTTAATCATTATTTCGGGTCACCAGCCGGTCATTTAATTTTTAGCATTATGTGATAACCGCTGGTGCCGGTATTTGGTGACAGCCGGAAGTGTCGAAATTTGGGTGCCTCCCCGGCCATGCGACGGGGAGGGGTAGCGAGGAGGATCATGCCGGTTAGAAGACCACGTGCCGGTCACACGACCGGATGAATTGCGCCAAATTTTCCGGCGGCACCAATCGACAGGTCTCCGGCAGCGGCAGCGTATGTTCCGCCCCCAAAGCCTCGATACTGGCGGAACAGACCCACACCCGGCCGATACCGGCAAGATTGCGAAAGATCACGTTTTCCAGGATTCGAACCCCTTGGGCAGCCAGATAAATCTCTACGGTCTTGCCCTGCTCCCTGGCCGCACAGACCAGCTGAATCACTGACTCGGTGTGGGTAATGGAGTTGATCAAAATCCCCAGTTTTTTCATTCTATTTTCCGCGATTAAGTCTAAACCCCGAGTGAATTGGGCCAGCAGGCCGGTTACCAGCAGATAACTTTTTCGCTGGCAAATATGTCGTCAACCAAACGATGCCAGTTGACCGGCACCCGCGCGATATCATCCCGGTACAACACTGCGACGGTGACCCCGTCATCACCAGACATGGCTTCGATGAGCTGCTGCACGGTTTCGTTTGGTTCCGATCTCAGGATGTGAAGGACCTTGTGCATCTTTATAGGTTTTCTTAATAGGGTATGACGACATCGGCTTCTTTGAGCATGAGGGCAATCTGCGCAAGCGTAGCGAAGTTGAAGCCAAGGTGGCCGACAACATCCAGGCAATTGGTGAAGCGCTGCATATCCCGGGGGCTTCGATGGCAAGGTGCATCGTCTTTTTCGATCTCGGCCGGGATCGCGACTGGATCGGTCAGCAGAATTTGAACCTGCACGTGGTTCCGGGCCAGTGATTTTCCGACAAACAACCCTTCCTGTAGCCGTTCAACTTTGCTCACCAGTATGGCTGCCTTTTGCATGCTGATTTCCGATGTGAAACTGCTTGTCAGAATATCTCCCATCCATCACATCATGGTGCTTCTGACCCTCAAGGCGGTTGGTCTCCGTCTTTCAGAGAGCTCAGCAACAAACGTGCCACATCACGCAGACAACAGTAACACGCTTAAATTAATGCAAATTTGAAATATTAAAAAAGCCTTGCACGACAGCCGACAGAACACTATGTTAACAGGTGTTAACTTAACAGTTGCACTTTGAACCGCCATCGCCAATCACTGGGCGTGAGAATCGGAGTCACAATGGACCTTTCAAAACACTGGAAAACAATCTTCGAAACTCTTATGGACGGCGTCCTCGTGGTCGATCCCCATGGCAAGATCATCGCCATCAACCCGGCAGCTGAGCGGATGACGGGATACGGCGCGGATGAACTTGTCGGCAAATCGTGCCGCATTTTAGACTGCACCGGCTGTGAAATTTTCGGCAAGGGGCCCGCCGAACAATGGTGTGGCCTTTATGCCCGGGGAGATGTGCGGGCTAAAAAATGCCTGATCACGCACAAGGATCATCGGGTGGTCAACATCATCAAAAATGCCACCATCCTGAGGGACAAAAGCGGCAAGGTCATTGGGGCTATCGAAACCCTCACGGACATGTCGGAGATTGTCCGCCAGCAGCAGGAAATCGTGACGCTGCGCAAAACGCTTCACATGGAAGACGGTTACCACGGCATTCTCGGCCGATCCCCGGCCATGAAGGACCTTTACGAGCTCATCGACAGCGTTGCCCAGACCGAGTCGCCGGTGATGATCCACGGTGAAAGCGGTACCGGCAAGGAACTGGTGGCCCGAGCCGTTCATGAGGCCGGTCAACGCCTTGAAGAACCGTTTATAAAGGTCAACTGTGCCGCGCTGAACGAAAACCTGCTGGAAAGCGAGCTGTTCGGTCACACCAGAGGTGCTTATACCGGAGCGAACCGCACGCGTATCGGCCGTTTCGAGGCCGCCCATGGGGGTACGATCTTTCTGGATGAAATCGGGGATATCCCCCTGGCCACTCAGGTAAAGCTGCTTCGGGTCTTAGAGGAGAAGGAGGTCGAGCGGGTCGGTGACCACACGCCCATAAAGATAGACGTCCGCATCATTTCAGCAACCAATAAAAATTTAGAGAAGCTGATCGCCCAGGGCGCATTCAGGGAAGATCTTTATTTCCGCATCAACGTGTTCCCGCTCAACTGTCCGCCATTGAGGGACCGCAAAGAGGACATCCCCATCATAGTCCAGAGTTTTATCCGCAACAACAATCAGAAAACCGGCAAGAAAATCCTGGGGCTGTCGCCGGAGGCGCTCGAAAAACTGACCGCCTACCGCTGGCCCGGAAACGTGCGCGAGCTTCGCAATGCCGTCGAGTACGCATTCGTTCTCTGCTCGAGCGGCGGTATCGGCAGTCAACACCTGCCGCCGAAAATTTCAGGCTCGGAATTGGAATGCAAGGAACCCGCCGCCGTCGCCAGCGGCGTGGCCGATGTACAGGAAAAAGAGCAACTCCTCGAAGCACTTCGGAAAACCGGCGGCAACCAGTCGGAAACCGCCCGCAACCTGGGCGTCAGCCGCGTAACCATCTGGAAACGGATGAAAAAGCACGGTATCACCCTGACCGGTATCGGGACGCTCGACTGATCCGGCCTACAGCACCGGGTGCTGATTATTATCTTGACAGCATCGTCACCACCATGACAATCTTGCGGTGGGCAGATGATCATCGTAGCGTAGCGACATCACACTGACGACCGCGTCCGTTTCATATTCTCTCGGCAGTAGGCCCCGTTCATTATAATGACAGGACTGGCTCCGGTTCGATTTTGCCTATTTACAGCTCCCATTCACTTCGCGCTCCCGCTGAGACAACACACAACCACCATCTTTTCAAACGGATACGCATCTCTCGATTTAAACAGTCCGGCGCCCGCTCTTTATTCCAACTGAACTGAACCATTGTCGAGTTTGATACGCCCTGTTTAGGTTCCAGCATTCAATGACCTCCGGCAAAGCCGGAGCAGAGGCTAATGATCTGCTCAAAGTCGTCTTTAAACACCATTATTTCAGACAGCCAGCCGGGCATTGAATCTTAATTTTTCATAATAATTATCGTCTCACGGATTTGATCACTCCCGGCGTTGTCAAACATTGGGAGTCTTTCTCGCAAGGCTGGGGTTACAGATGATTCTTATTATGCAACCGAAAGGAGGGCAGAATGGCCGCACAAAAATTACTACTGCCATATAATTTTACAGCGTCCGACCGTAAAGCCCTGGAATTCACCGTTCGCACCTTTGCTCATCGCGAAGACATCGAGGTGACGCTCTTCCACTCCTACACCCCTCTGCCCACCGTCGACGTGCAAAGTCAGACGATCACGGGAAGACTAAAAGAAAGTTTCTCTTATCTCAATCAGAAATTGTCCGAGCTAGAAATAACGTTTCAGGAAATCAAAGAGGAACTCATCAAAGACGGATTCGGCGCAGAGAGGGTCAGGTCGACGTTCAAACCCCGTAAAAAGGAAATTGCCGGCGAAATTATCGACCTTCACAACAGTGAAAAATTCAATTATCTGGTATTGAACCGAAAAGCCGGAAGGATCGGTCGCTTTTTTTCGGGCAGCGTCCACACCAAAGTCATCGCAGCCTCACGGAATGTAACCGTCTGTATCGTCTGTTGACAATGACGACACTCGGAAAGCAAACCACTTTTTCCAAAGCATAGCAGGGGAGGTGTCCCATGGGTATGGAAGAAAAATTAGACATCGATCTTTTCAAGGTGGTCACCCGGGCAATTGCACAGTCTGACAATCTGGATTTGATGACCGACCACCTGTCTCAGCTTCTGGTCGCCGCGCTGGAGATCAAAGGCTGCAGCATATTTGCCCTGAACCACGAAACAGAAGAACTGGAAATTCTGGGCAGTTTCGGACTCAGCGTCAACTATGTCAACAAAGGGCCGGTCTTGACTGCCAAGAGTATCGCCCGTACCGTCAAAGGTGAACCGATCGTCGTGAGCGACATCACCCGGTCCGATCTGTTGCAGTATCCCCAGGAAGCGAAAGCCGAAGGTGTCCGCGCCATCATTTCTCTTCCTATAAAGCTGCACGATAAGGTGATCGGTGCTTTGCGTCTTTACCACCATACGGTTTGGAATCTTTCGGTGAGCGACCTGGATTCCTTGATGCTGCTCGCAGAGATCATCGGCCTGGCCCTGATGTACACCCGTCTGCGATTTGCCCTGCATTCGGTTAAAGAAAGCGTAAACGATATCCACACCATCTGGTTGGAGCCGTAACCCGTAAATTTCATGAAATGCTTTCGTGAAACGGCTAAATATAAAAATCCCGCTGCGTCCTTGTCGCAGCGGGATTTTTACGGTTTGCCCAAATGAGGAGACAAGAATTACTTTTGCGGTCCGAAGATCTTTTCGGGACGCTGGGTCGATCCCGTCGCATTGGGGAACTTCGGATAGATGTAGGCTTTTTCGCCGGTCTCGAGCAGGTGATCCGCAGCTTCCATGTAAGCGTTGAAACGGAGCTTGCATTCGTAAAACCCATGCCACCAGGCATAGTCGGGGGCCATCATCATCGCACCCATCCGCGCCCGGCGCCCCTCATGGTGCCACAGTTCATAGTATTCCACTTCCAGGTGCTCGTCGAAGAATTTCTCCTTGCTCAACAGACCCTTTTCATACAACTGATCTAATGTGGCCTTGGCCGGTTTGAAGTAAACTTCATTGTACTCTGTCACCGCTTTGTCAAAGCCATCGTAGAAATCGTTGATCCAGGAATCTCCGTGGCACTGGCGGCAGACGTTTTTCATTTTCTCTCGTTCCGTCTGCCAATCGGTTTTGGCCGGGAAGGGCTTGAAATCCTGCGGCCGCACGGTCAGAGGCGCCTGGGTCTCCCAGGACAGTCGTTCGGTGACATCATGGGTGCCCATGACCTTGCCCGAACCGGACATGTGGCATGCCGCACAGGTCGGCGCACGGTAGTCGACGCCGGCGGTCCAGGTACCGGCGGCGGCTTTGAAATTATATTCGTCCTTGTAGGCATGGTACATGGTGCCGTGCTTGGATTCATTATAAATTTCTATTTGCGGGTGATCCGGGCCAAGGTGGCACTGGTCACAGGCTTCGGGCATACGGGCTTCAGCGATGGAGAAACGGTGGCGGGTGTGGCAGGAGGTACAAGATCCCTTGCTACCGTCCGCGTTGAGCCGCCCCACACCGGCATTGGGCCAGGTGGCCGGATCGATGCCACCTTTGTCATCGATCTTGATCACCGTGCCGTGGCAATTAAAACAACCGGTTTTACGCTCGTTGTCGGAGTTCATCCCCTTGTTGAGCCAGGGATCGATTTTCCAAATGATCTCGAGAGTATTGGCGTGCTTGGAGCGGCTGTACTGAGTCACCTCATCGGGATGACAGCGGGAGCAATCCTTGGGGGTGACGATCGAGGCGATGGGAACCTTGTATTTGCTTTCACCATACGGCAGGTCCGAGCGGCCGTAATATTTCTCGTGTCCTTGGGCGATGTCTTCTTCTCCGGGTTGAACCAGGTGACAATCCAAGCAAGTGATGTTGGCATTGGCATGCCGACTCTTGGCCCAGTCCGCGAACACGCCCGGTGTCGTTGCCCGGTGACATTCGATGCAGGCCACGGCCTGGGGGGGCACACTGCGCTCGATGCGATACTCCTTCACCACGGGGAAATTCGGCTGCTGAGCATTGGCAGCAGACAATCCGCCGCAAAGAAGCAGCCCAACAAGCAGCAGTCCAAATGCTGACACAAAAGATGGTCTCCTCATTGGCACAACTCCTTTCGATAGAGGGGCTAACCCAATTATTGGTAACCGAGTTTTTCCGGCTTAAGGCCCTTGGCCTGGTAAGGTACCTCGCGATACTGACGGAACATGACCGAAGTCTTGTCGTTATGAACCAGGTCGTAGTGACAATCCACGCACTTCAACTCATAGCCCGGTCGGGCGTAAAGCACTGACCGGTGGGCCCGCATGGCTCCCCGGCTCTGGGGCATGTAGAGAAGGTTGCGGTGACACTTTTGGCACTCGGAATTCTCGAAGGCGGCATAAGCGGCCATACGGGCTTTTTCGCGGTCGTACTCCCCGGCAAGGAAGTGAACCGCAACGTCCTTGACGCCGTGATACGTTTTGGCGAAAAGAAAATTGAAGGTGTTTTGAGGCGCCGGGAGATGGCAATCCATGCAGTCCACCACCACACCGGCAGCGTTGTTGGCGTGGGTCGAGGCACGCCATGCCCTCACCGCCGGCTTGATCTCGTGGCAGGAAGCACAGAACTCCGGCGTGGATGTTCGTACCATGGTATAGTAAGTCATGCTGAACAAGGGGAAGGAAATGATGATTCCCAGGAGAACGAGGAGCGCACCGATTATGTATTTTTTTTTCATCAGAAAGTTTCCTTGGTGTATGGGATGCGACGGGGTGGCGTCTGCCTCCGGAGTCCCGGCCAGCGGCCTGAACCTTTGCGAGCACCTATCCAGCTTCCTGAGACTGGGTGATAAATACCATACAAAGCCGGGCGAGGCAAATAAATACACCCAAGAATGTAAATTTGAATGATAAACACCCCATTCGCCGGGGAGACTCACGTATCCTGTTTTGACAAGGTCCCGGCCCTGCTTTACGTTTAGGATCAATCAGTCGTGACGTTCAATACCAATCGACCGTCGTCCCAATTTATTCGGAGAACATGAGATGGGCAGTCCTAAGGAGCACAGCGAAGCCTCCTGCAAAATGGAAGCCGCGGCAGATTCACGCTTGAGAAATCGGTTGCCGGCTATCGCCGAGAAGATAATCGCCGACTGCTTCGGGGATGAGAGCTACACCCACGTCGATTACGAGCCGATTCCCTCCAAGCAGTCCGTCATCGACATTATCGAAAAATTCCGCGAGGTGCTGTTTCCAGGATACTTCACCAAGGAAAAGCTCGACCCGGTCAACCTGAAGTATTACCTGGGCCAGGCAGTCTCGGTCCTGTTCGACATGCTCTCCGAACAGGTGAGCTTGAGCATCCGCCATGATTGCTTCCGTTACGATCAGCCCTGCAGCGAGTGCCGGGATCGCGGTCACGAGGTGGCCCTGGCCCTGCTCGATGAAATCCCGGCCATCCGACAGACGCTGACCACGGATGTAAAGGCCGCTTATGACGGAGACCCGGCCGCCAAAAGTACCGACGAGATCATCTTCAGTTATCCGGGGATATTCGCCATCACCGTCTACCGGGTGGCTCACAAGCTGTATGAGCTCGGGGTCCCGCTCCTGCCCCGCATCATGACTGAACACGCTCACAATATCACCGGCATTGACATCCATCCCGGCGCCAAGATCAGAGAACGATTTTGCATCGACCACGGCACCGGCATCGTGATCGGAGAAACCACCGAGATCGGCCGCGACGTGCGGATCTACCAGGGCGTCACCCTCGGAGCGCTCTCGCTGCCCAAGGATGCCGGCGAAAAACTCCGGGGAAAGAAGCGCCATCCGACCATAGAGGATGACGTCATCATCTACTCAGGGGCGACGATCTTGGGGGGCGAAACGGTCATCGGCGCCCGTTCGGTCATCGGCGGTAACGTGTGGATCACTCGTTCCATACCCCCGGACACCAAGGTCATCATGGAACCGCAGCAGCAGCGATTCCGCTAAACCACCAAACCGAGGGCCTTCGTGCCCATTTGCAGTAGAGGAGATCCCCCATGCGATTTTTCACCAATGTCGGAAGCACCATAGGGGCCACCCCACTGGTCCGACTCAACAGGATAGCGGCCGGACTCGAGGCCGACATTTTCGCTAAACTCGAATTCTTCAACCCTCTCGGCAGCGTGAAGGACCGGATAGCGGCCTCGATGATCGATGCGGCTGAACGGGATGGTCTGATAACGCCCCAGACCCTCATTGTCGAGGCCACGAGCGGCAACACCGGCATCTCCCTGGCCTTTATCTGTGCCGCACGCAATTACCGCCTGTGTCTCACCATGCCCGATACCATGAGCATCGAGCGGCGGAAACTGCTCAAACACCATGGCGCGCAGTTCGTGCTCACACCGGGTGCCGAAGGCATGAAAGGGGCGATTGCAAAGGCCGAGGAAATATTGGCATCGGAAAAGGACAGCTACATGCCGAACCAATTTGCCAATCCGGCCAACCCCCGAATTCATCGCGAAACCACGGCCGAGGAAATCTGGTACGACACTGAAGGCCAGGTGGACTTCCTGGTGGCCGGGGTGGGAACAGGCGGCACTATAACCGGCATAGCGCAGGTCATCAAGCAGCGTAAGCGGTCGTTCAAGGTCGTTGCCGTCGAACCGACGGGCTCACCTGTGCTTTCCGGGGGACAAAAAGGACCGCACAAGATCCAGGGCATCGGGGCCGGATTCGTTCCGGACGTGTTGGACATAAACCTGCTGGACGAGGTAATACAGGTATCCAACGAGGATGCCTTCGAAACGGCGCGCCTTGTGGCCAAACAGGAGGGCATACTGTGCGGCATATCGTCGGGTGCTGCCGTTTGGGCGGCCCTGGAAGTCGCCAGGCGTCCGGATGCCAGCGGTAAAAAAATTGTCGCTATCCTGGCCAGTACCGGTGAGCGGTACATCAGCACGGACCTTTTCACTGATTAGAAGCGATCTCAAAATGAGGACTTTCGGTCGCGATCGAGGCGAGACCGAGGCTCCCCACTGTGCGGGATTCCCCGCCGGATCGACTCTTCCTTGTGGGTCGCAACCCGCAGGCATATCCACGTGTGTCCAGACCTTAGGTCGTGGGCTCAAACCCGAGATTTATCCGCCTCAGGCAGATTGGGCGCAAAGACTTATTTGAGATGGCTTATCGTAACCACCCCCTGAAATCAGAGCAAAGCTGTGGATAAAGATTCAGTCTCCGCCGGGGAGAAGCGTCCGGTCATCAAAATTCGCGAAATGCTGATCGACGACATCGCTATCGTCTTTCACATGGGAAAGGAGCTGTTCAAGGCCCAGGAAGTACCAAATATGTATCGGACATGGGATCCCTACGAGGTCGTCGGACTCTTCAACAGTGACACCGAATTCTGCCTTGTGGCCGAGATCGACGACGACATCATCGGATTTGCCCTCGGCACGACCATCGAAAAAAGCCATTCCGCCTGGAAGTACGGGTATCTGATCTGACTGGGCGTGATGCCCGCGTACCAGCGCAAAGGGATTGCCGAGAAATTGTTTCGGCGGTTCAAGGACATCATGCTCAAAAATGATGTCCGGATGCTGATCGTCGATACCCAGATCGAGACGCTGTTCCGAAGTGCCACCATCGATGCCGGTTACGCGCTGCCTGAAAAGGGACCGGTCGTCGACGCCATCAAGAACGTGTTCCAGCGGCACAGTCTGCCCTGGTCGTCAAACGCCTTCCGGAGCCATTCCGACGCCAACCAGATATGGGCCTCAGGCGTCAAACCGGTCATATTAGGGCCCGGTAAATTGGAACAGGCCCATTCTCAGGAGGAGTCGATATCGTTTCAGCAGGTCTGTCTGGCAGCCGAGATCTATCTCGATATCATGCTGACAGCGGGCCTCGAAGACCGCCGCCCCTGAAAACCGCTCATCCGTAGCGCCTGCCACACCGCTTGTGTTTCCGGTGAGTGCAAACCGCGCTGATACCCGTCACGGCTTCCCGTGTGACAGCTGCGCCACCAAAGTCTCGAGCTTGCCCTGACCCTGGAGGATCAGGTCGATCACTTCGCGCACAGCACCCCGTCCGCCGGCGGCCTCGGTCACGTAGTCGCAGGTTTCCTTCACGGTTTCCCTGGCATTGGTCACGGCCACGCTGAAACCCACCCGCTTCAGGATGCATAAGTCCACGAGATCATCCCCGATGTAAGCGATGGCCTCGTCCAACAGGTGGAATCGCTCTCGAATGTCTTCATAGGCGGCCAGTTTGTGCACCTGGCCCTGGACGACCGCATCGAATTTGAGTTCCTCCGCCCGGCGCCGAACCATCTCCGACATCCGGCCCGTAATGATGCCGGTCTTTAAACCAGCCATGCGCGCTAGGGTGATTCCCATCCCGTCGTGGATGTTAAAGACCTTGATTTCGTCTCCGGTGGCGGTATAGATAATCTCTCCGCTGGTCAGCACGCCGTCCACATCCATCAGGATCATCTTTATCTGCTGCAGTTTGAATGCCATGGCTTTTGGTCTCCATCAATGCTGTTTTCCCTCTTTGGTGAAATGTCCAGGGTAAGCTGCTTCCTTATATCCTGGCACGCAACGAAGTATAACGCGTCCGGCCCTTTAGCAGATCGGCGTGGGTCCCCTGTTCGATTATCCGGCCGTTTTCCATGATCAGAATCCGGTCCATGCGGTCGAGATTCACCAGTCGATGGGTGATGAGCAAAACGGTTTTTCCGCGGGTAACGTCGAAAAGCGTTTCTAAAATGTGCCGTTCGGTCACGCCATCGAGTCCTTCGGTCGGTTCGTCCAGGACCCAGATCGGCGCATCGCGAAGAATTGCCCGTGCTACTGCCAGGCGCATGGCCTGTCCGCCGGATATCAAGCGTCCGGATTCACCGACCCATGTGTCGAGCCCCCGGGGTAGTGATCGGACAAAGTCGCCGAGTCGGACAGAATCGAGGGCCTGCCACAGGTCGGCGTCATCAGCGCCGGGACGCCCAATCAGCAAGTTTTCCCTCACACTGGCGGAAAACAAGTGCGCCTGCTGTGATACCAGCGATACACTCCGCCTCAGGTCGCTTTCACTGAAACCGCGAATATCCTTCGAACCGATAGTGATGGTGCCGGAGGAAGGGTCCCAGAAACGGACCACAAGGTGGGCCAGGGTCGACTTTCCGGCGCCGGTTGGCCCGATAACGGCAAAGCGCTGTCCGGCAGGCGCTCGGAAATCGACATCCTTTATGGCGAACGGCCCACTATCAGCGTAACGAAAGCTGACTCGGTCAAAGGCGATATCGAACCGGGTTGGACTGCCGACAGATCGCTCCGGGAATGACACCTCCGGCACGATCCCGACCACGTCCAACAGGCGCCGGGCCGCTTCCCGGGTGCGCCCGAGGTACTGGTAGGCCGGCGGCAACGGCATCACTGCATCGAAGGCGGCCAGGACGGCCAGAGTCATCATGGCCAGGTTAGCGCCCTGAAGAAAGCCCCGATTGACCAGCGCCGCCCCGTGGTAAAGGGCCGTCAAGGCAGCCATGCCGGCCAAGATGATGACACCGGCGGCACAGATACCGCGTATGTGGCTCATATGCCGCTGCACCGCCAGCAGGGCCCTATTGTCACGCCGCAGCTGATTCAGGTACACCCCGCTGCGACCGTACACCAACAACTCCGGCAGCCCCTGGACACCTTCCACGATCTGCATC
Organism: uncultured delta proteobacterium; assembly: GCA_963825595.1. Taxonomy (GTDB): domain Bacteria; phylum Desulfobacterota; class Desulfobacteria; order Desulfobacterales; family SG8-13; genus JARFQH01. The sequence goes on from CAWGUE010000027.1 coordinate 93,019, forward strand.
CGCAGCTGGGCTGTCAGATGGGCCAACTTCCGCCCGTCGGATGCGCCCATCGCCCCGGCAGCGGCTGGTAGCACAAATCCGGCAACAAACATGAAGCCGAGTGTGGCCAGCGCAATAGGCGGGGCATAGAGATATAAAAAAATCGTCAGAATGACAGCCAGACCGAAGGCCGCCAGGGTGGGGGATAGCACCCGCAGGTAGAGGTTGTCCAAAGCATCGATATCGGCCACGATGCGGCTGAGGATATCGCCGCTACGGAACTGCATCAGGCGGGCCGGTGCCAGGGGTTCGATGCGGGTGTAAAACCACACCCTCAGGCCCTCAAGCATGCGAAAGGTCGCATCATGGGAAACAATGCGTTCGATATAGCGTGCCGCAGTGCGGGAAATGGCAAATATTCTTAATCCGATACTGGGGAAGAAATAGTTGAACAGCTGGGCCGCAGCTGTCGTCAGCCCGGCATGAGCGGCGGCCGAAAGAAACCATCCCGACAAGGCCAGCAGTCCCACCGAGGACGCAAGGGTGATTAGGCTGAACAGCGTACCAGCCGCCATCGGCTTCCAATGTCCGGTGAGCAGGCGCATAAAGGGTCGTAGCACCGGGGCGCGCTCAACCATTGCCCGCACCTCCCCTTGCCCTTGACGCCAGACGATAAAAGACGGAACCGGCCACCATCAATTGGGCATACCTGCCCTGTTCGACAATGCGGCCGTCGCCCAGGACGATGATCCGGTCAGCCTGTTGCAGATTCTCCAAACGGTGGGTGGCCATTAAAACGGTACGGTCTTGGGAAAGTGTGTCGAGCGCCGCTAGCACCATTTGCTCGCTTTCGCCATCCAACCCTGCGGTCGGCTCGTCCAGCAGCAACAACGGGGCGTTTTTGAGAAAGGCCCGCGCCAGTGCTACCCGCTGAGCCTGTCCCCGTGACAACCCGATCCCCTGCTCGCCCACCGGGGTATCCAAACCGCCAGGCAGGTGGCGGCAGAATTCGATCACCCGTGCCGCTCGGGCGGCTTCCTCCAGTTCGCCTTCAGTGGCGTCCGGCCGGCCGAGCAGGATATTTTCCCTCACCGTCCCGTGGAACAGGATCGGCCGCTGACCGATCCAGGCCACCTGCCGGAGAAGATCCTCGCGATCCAAGGTATCGATGGACATGCCATTGATCCATATCTTACCGGAATTGGGTACGCTAAAAGCCATCAGAAGATTCAGCAACGTCGTCTTGCCGGCGCCGCTGGCCCCCACGAGGGCTGTAAGTTCACCCGCTGCCAACTCAAATTCAATATCCCGGAGCACCGGTCGCCGGTCAATCCTATAAGCAAAGGACACCGATTCAAACCGAACACCGATGGCACCGGCCGGGAGGCGCCGCTCACGGCGGGTTTGCGGCGCCGATTCAACGGCCGAAAGCACCTTCAAGATTCCGTCAGCCGCCCCTACCGCCGCCGCCCGTGCATGGTAATGGGTACCCAACTCACGCAACGGCAAGTAGAAATCAGGGGCCAACAACAGGATGAAAAACCCGCCGGCCAGGTCAAGCGGGCGGCCGTAGTCACCAAACGGTAAGTATCCCAGGTAATGCATGCCGAGATAGACGGCCACGAGGGCAATGGCAATGGCGCTGAAAAATTCCAGCACCGCCGAAGAGAGGAATGCTACCCGCAGTACACGCATGGTCTCGTGACGATAGTCCGCCGAAGTTTTGGCTATTTTGGCGACTTCGCTGCGGCTGCGGTCGAAGAGCTTCAGCGTGGCCAGCCCCTGGAGGGCATCGAGGAAATGCGCACTCAGTCGCGCCAACGCTTGAAAGTTACGCTGGCTGATGCTTTCAGCGCCCATACCCACCAGGATCATGAACAATGGTATCAACGGTGCGGTGACCAGCAGCAGCAGACCGGCAGCCCAGCTGAGAGGGAAAATGAAGCTGCAAAGAGCCGCTGGGATCAATATGGCCAGGGCCAGCTGGGGTAAATAGTGGGCGAAGAAATCGTGCAGGCCTTCGACTTGCTCCAGCACGACACTCGCCAGGTCGCCGGTTCTTTGCCGGTCTGTGTAAGCCGGCCCGAGATCGATGAAACTTTTTAAAAGTGCCATGCGAACCTCTTCGCGCACGCGGGCACCGGCTTGAAAACCGGCAATCTCACGACCCCAGGCCAGCGCTGCCCGCAGGACAATCACCGCTGCCAGCCAGACGAACAGCATCGCCAATAGCTGCCGCGGCTGCCGATCGATGAACACGGCCTGGATAATATGGGCCATAAGGCCGGCCTGAGCCACCAGCAGCAGGCCGCTGCACAGCCCCAAGCCTATCGAAAGGAAAACCCAGGTTCGCGCCGGTCGAACGCTTTTAAACAACCAGCGCAAGTTTTTTTTATCGGTCGGCTTACGGAGAAGATCCATGGCAAAACCGTTGACAGAGACAAATTCGTATAATAGGGATTCAATACTTTGATTTTACAGACATCCGCGCAAAAAAAGGGCCCCACCTGTTTAACACACAAGCGAATAAAAATCTTCAAGGTGAAGATACTCCTTTCCGTCCGGATGTTTGGTTGCGTATATCATAACACCGAAATCGAGGGTTTCAAAATTCCAAGGGCATAGAACTGAAAACACCTCTGTTTCAATCATTCTCATCTGGTAAGGAGACTTTGCCATGCCATTCTCCGACTTGTTCGTCGACCTGTCACGTTGGCAATTTGCCCTGACGGCAATGTACCACTTCATTTTTGTACCATTGACCCTCGGGTTGTCCTGGATTCTCTTCATCATGGAATCGGTCTACGTTATGACCGGCAAAGAGATATACAAGGATATGACCCGCTTCTGGGGCAAACTGTTCGGCATCAATTTTGCGCTGGGGGTCACCACCGGCCTGACCATGGAATTTCAGTTCGGCACCAACTGGGCCTATTACTCGCATTATGTCGGCGATATTTTCGGCGCCCCGCTGGCCATCGAGGGACTCATGGCCTTTTTCCTGGAATCCACCTTTGTCGGCCTTTTCTTCTTCGGTTGGGACCGGTTGAGCAAACGCGGCCACCTGACGGCCACCTTCCTGGTAGCTCTGGGATCCAATCTTTCGGCCCTCTGGATTCTGGTTGCCAACGGCTGGATGAGCTTTCCGGCCGGTTCCGTATTCAATCCAGAAACCATGCGCATGGAACTGGCGAGTTTCGCGGAGCTGTTTTTCAACCCTGTGGCCCAGGTCAAATTCGTCCATACGGTGGGTGCCGGGTATGTCACCGCATCGCTGTTTGTATTGGGTATCAGCGCCTTGTACCTTCTTAAGGGCAGGGATCTGGCCTTTGCCCGGCGTTCCTTTGCCGTGGCAACGGGATTCGGACTGGCGTCAATATTGTCGGTCATCGTTCTCGGTGACCAGAGTGGTTTTGTCACTGGCCAGGTGCAGAAAGTCAAGCTCGCCGCTATGGAAGCCCACTGGGAAACGGATCCGACACCCAGTTCTTTCACCCTTTTCGGTTTCCCCGACCAGGAGGCCCAGAAAACCCACGGGGCCATAAAAATTCCATGGTTGGGGAGCATCATCGTGACCCGATCCCTGGACGAACCCATCCCGGGCATCAAAGATCTGATTGATGAAAATGAGGTCCGAATCCGCAATGGTATGACGGCATACGGCTTGCTCGAACAAATACGGGCTGGTGACCGCTCTGAAGAAACGACCGGTCGGTTCAAATCCGTTGCCGAGGATCTCGGTTACGGTTTGCTTTTGAAGCGCTACACACCCGAGGTGGTGGATGCAAGCGAGGAGCAGATTCGGTTGGCTGCCCGGGGAACCATCCCGCACGTGGGCCTGATGTTCTGGACTTTCCGTTTCATGGTCGGTATCGGATTTTATCTTCTGTTCTTAATCGGTATTTCATTTTACTATTGCACCAAGCGTGTCTTCGAAGAAAAGCGCTGGCTGCTCAAAACGCTATTGTACAGCCTTCCACTGCCCTGGTTGGCCATCTGGGCCGGGTGGTTCGTGGCCGAGTATGGGCGGCAGCCCTGGAGCATCGGCGATGTTCTGCCGACCTTTTTGTCGGTATCGTCACTGACCACAGGAGATTTGATCGGCAGCATTCTGGCCCTCGTCGGTCTCTATACGATCTTTCTAATTGCCGAACTCTACCTGATGGTCAAGTTCGTGCGTATCGGCCCCAGCAGCCTGCATACGGGACGCTACCATTTAGAACAGGAAGCACCGACCGAGACGATTGCTTGAATACGGAACTTTTAAGGAGAATTAACCATGCCGATATTATTTGACTATTACACATTGAAAGTCATTTGGTGGCTGCTTGTTTGCACGCTTTTAATCGGTTTTGCCATCATGGACGGATTCGACCTGGGGATCGGTGTCCTGCTTCCGTTTGTGGGTAAAAACGATGATCAGAGACGCGTGGTGATCAACTCCATCGGTGCTACCTGGGAAGGAAACCAAGTCTGGTTCATCACCGCCGGTGGTGCCATTTTCGCTGCCTGGCCGTTCGTTTATGCGGCTGCCTTTTCTGGATTTTACTGGACATTGCTGCTGGTGCTCTTTGCCCTGTTTTTTCGCCCGGTCGGATTCGATTACCGCAGCAAGGTCGAGGATCCACGGTGGCGCACAGCTTGGGACTGGGGCCTTTTTATCGGCGGTCTCGTGCCGGCGCTGGTCTTCGGCGTGGCCTTCGGCAACCTGCTGCAGGGGGTTCCGTTTCACCTGGACGATTTTATGCGGCCCTTTTACACCGGAAGCTTCTGGGAACTGGTGATCAACCCCTTCGCTCTGTTGGCCGGTGTCGTCAGTCTCTCGATGCTGATCATGCATGGCGCGGTTTATTTGCAGATGCGCACAGAAGGCGAGATCTACCACCGGGCGAAGAAAGCGGTTCTCGCCTTCAGCCTTATTTTCATGGTCGCTTTTGCTCTGGCCGGTATCTGGCAGGCCTACGGTATCGACGGGCATCGCATCGTTTCCGCACTGGATCCCGGTGGCGTTATGACGCCATTGGACAAAACGGTTGAGGTCGCGACCGGCGCCTGGATGGCCAATTATTCGGCTTACCCGTGGATGATACTGGCACCGCTCCTGGCATTCGCCGGCGGCATCCTGGCACTTCTGATGTCCCGGGCCAATCGACCAGGCATTGCTTTCATATTCAGTAGTGCCGCTTTGGCCGGTGTCATACTGACGGCGACACTGTCCATGTTTCCGTTCATCATGCCGTCGAGCACCGTTCCAAGCAGCGGCCTAACGGCTTTTGACGCCACATCCAGTCACCGGACGTTAAATTTGATGTTCGTAGCCGTTGTGGTCTTCCTGCCCATCGTACTGGCATACACCAGCTGGGTCTATCGCGTTATGCGGGGAAAATTGACGGAAGAAAAGATTCGCGAAGAAACGCACACGGCATACTGATGCCGTAGATGAACGAAAGAGAGGAGCTATATGTGGTATTTCGCATGGATACTGGGAGTTCTGCTGGCCTGTGCCTTCGGCATCATCAACGTCATGTGGATGGAGGCCGAAGAGATACTCGGGCCGGAAAAAGAGAAAGCTGCGGAATGACAGATGCGGTAACCGGATGTCGGCCTTCAAACGGTGCCGGCGTCTGGTTACCGAATCACGGTATATTCGTCCTGATAATACGGCACGCCTCCCCCGTCGATTCCTCCATCAAACAAATATCCTTGACTAACTAGTGCCCATCCAAGGTTTTTATAAGGGCACTGGTTAGTTTCCGATTCAGAAATGCGCAATTTTCTGCAAGTTCAAGGAAATCAAGGAATTGCGCGGAGGCGTACGCGTGTACGCCGCACAAGCGATTTCGCAGGTTGACGCCGAAATTGCGGAAAAGGGCCATTTATGGACGGAAACTAACCGCAGCAGCAGCCTCCATCAAAGCTTCGGAGAATGTCGGATGCCCGTGAACGGTACGGGCGATATCTTCGCTGCTGGCGCCGAACTCGATCGCCAACACGCACTCGGCAATCATATCCGCCGCACGGGCGCCGATGATGTGGACACCCAGAATGCGGTCGGTCTTTTTGTGGGCGATCAGTTTGACCAGGCCTTCCGTCTCCCCAAGGCAACGCGCCCGCCCAACACCGGTAAAAGGATAAGCGCCGGTTCGGTAGGGGATATTCCTCTCCTTGACCTGCTCTTCGGTAAGACCGACAGCGGCCACCTCAGGCCAGGTATATATAATGGATGGAACCGCATCGTAATTTACTTCACCGGGCTTTCCGGCCATGCATTCCGCCGCGGCGATCCCTTCGGCCGAGGCCTTGTGAGCCAGCATGGGACCGGCGATCAGGTCACCGATGGCATAGATGCTCTTGACACTGGTGCGATAACTTTCGTCAACGATGATCTGGCCGGTTTTTTCATCGGTATTCACACCAATTTCTTTCAGATTCAGTCCTCCGGTCAGGGGGCGGCGGCCCACCGCCACGAGCAGACGGTCGAACGGCAGTTTCTCTTCCTTGCCGTCGGTTTCAATAGAAACGGTGACCTTCTTTCCGGTCACAGAGGCAGCGGTGACCTTGGTTTTCATTCGGAAATCGAAACCCTGCTTCTTCAGGATGCGCTGCAGGGTCCGCCCCACCTGTCCATCCAGTCCCGTGGCAATGCCGGGCAACATCTCAATGACGGTCACCTTTGCACCCAATCGCATCCAGACCGAGCCCAGCTCCAAACCAATGTAACCGCCGCCCACGACGCCCAGCTTTTTAGGAACGCTGCTCAGAGTTAATGCTTCGGTGGAACTGAGGATATACTTCCCGTCGAAATCCAAGCCCGGAACGCTTACGGGTTCACTTCCGGTGGCCAGAAGAATCGAACCGGCCTGAAGCGAATGCTTCTTTCCGTCATGATCGGTCACTGCAACGGTATTATCACCGGCCAGGCTCCCGGTGCCCTGGATGATCCGGATCTTGTTACGCTCGAGCAGCCGTCGCACGTCGTCGGTCAGATCTTCCACGACCTTGTTTTTGCGGGCCATCATGGTGGCCAGATCCAGGGAGACCTTGCCGGTTTTGACACCGTGCTCACCGAATTTCTCCCGGGCCATATGGTAGAATTCACTGGAGTCGAGCAGTGCCTTGCTCGGAATGCAGCCCACCCGTAGGCAGACGCCGCCAAGGCGGGATTCTTTTTCCACGCAGGCTACCGTCATTCCCAACTGTGTAGCGCGCACGGCCGCCACATACCCGCCGGGACCGCCGCCGACGACGATCAGGTCGAATTGCTCCTTTTTGGCCATGATTAGATCTCCATTAGCATGCGTTCCGGGTTTTCGATGAATTCCTTAATGCGCTTCAAAAAAGTCACGGCTTCGCGACCATCCACAATGCGGTGATCATAGCTGAGAGCCACGTACATCATGGGTCGCACAACGATTTCTTCGTCCACCACGATCGGCCGTTTTTCGATCCGGTGCATGCCGAGAATACCACTCTGGGGCGTATTCAAAATTGGGGTGCTCAACAGCGAGCCGAACACTCCGCCGTTGGTAATCGTAAAAGTGCCGCCTTCCAGATCGGACAGGTCGAGCCGGTTTTCCTTGATCTTTTTGACATAACCCACGATGGCTTTTTCCATCTGAGCCATGCTGAGAGCTTCGGCATTGCGGATCACCGGCACCACCAGACCCCGACCGGTACCGATGGCCACACCGATATGATACCGATGGTTGTAAACGATGTCTTTGCCGTCGATGAAGGCATTGATTTCCGGCAATTGCTTGAGCGCCTCGACACTGGCCTTGATGAAAAAAGACATGAACCCGAGGGATACATCGTATTTTTTCTGGAAGACGTCCTTATATCTGGTGCGGATCGACATCACCTGGCTCATATCGATATCGTTGAAGGTCGTCAGCATGGCTGTATTCTGGCGGGCCTCCAACAGGCGTGCGGCGATGCGTTGCCGAATGGGCGTCATCGGTTTGCGGGAGGTTTCGCTTTCCGTCGCCGGTGCTTCGACCGCAGGTTCGGCCGGAACTCCACCCTCCGGGACGGTTTTCCCGGCCGCACGTGTTTCGAGGTATAGGACCACATCGCCTTTGGTGATGCGCCCACCGGGACCGGATCCGCTCAGTACGCGCACATCGATGCCCTTCTCCTTGACCAGCCGGCGCACGGCTGGTGATAGAACCACATCCTCCGGTATTGCCCCGGCTTTCTGCGGGTGCGGTTCCACCGGCGCTGCCTTGGCTGGTGGTTCTTCCTTTGCCGCTGGTGGGGCTGGGGTCTCATCGGCAACGGCCTCTGGCTCCTGAGCCTCCGCCGCGGGTGCTGCCGCTGGGCCGTCAGATTCGCGGTCCGGAGCAGCTTCCGCCGCCGCTGCAGTGTCGATGGTGCCTACAACGGCCCCGATGGCCACCGTTTCGCCCTCGGCCACGCCGATTTTGAGCACACCTTCCGCCTCGGCCTCAACTTCCAGGGTGACCTTGTCGGTCTCGATCACATACAGCGCCTCGCCTTTTTGCACCCGGTCACCGTCTTTTTTAAACCACTCGACCAGAACCGCCTCGGTCACCGATTCTCCCACACTGGGAACTTTGATTTCAACCAGCATAATTTCTCCTTAGGAAAGGTCAATTACAATGCTGAAAGCCAATGAGATGGGCTCGATCTTTAACCTTTGAGGGATTGTTTGGCCTTTTCGACCCTCTGCTTGGAGGCCATCTCAAAAAAGTCTTTGCGCCCGATCCGCCAGAGGCAGACAAGTCCTCCAAAGGTTTACCCGCCTCAGGCGGGCGGACACATCACGGCGTTGAGCCCTCGTCTCAAGCCCTCGACATAGGTGAGCATGCCTGCGGGGTGCGACCCACAAAGAAGAATCGATCAGGCGCGGAATCCCTCACAGCGAAGATTCTTGGTCTCGCCTTGATCTCGACCGAATATCCTCATTTTGAGATTGCTTCCAGTCAGCTCACTTGTCCGTTGGGATCGAGGCCCATTGCCCGCTCCAGGATGGCTTCCTGTTGCTGCTTGTAGATGGCCGGAAACCCGGTGGCCGGGCTGGCGGCCTCCGGCCGGCCGATGTAGACCGGATGGTGACCGATAATCTTTTCCAGGCGCGGACGAATAAAATGCCATGCGCCCATGTTTTCCGGCTCCTCCTGAACCCAGAACCACTCTTTGACCTGCTCGTAGCGAGTTGCGACGGTCTGCAACTGTCTGTCCGGAAGCGGGTAGAGCTGCTCGAGCCGCAAGATAGCCGTGTTCTTGCGTTTGAGGTCCATACGCCGTTGCAAAAGTCCGTAGTAAATCTTGCCGCTGCACAGCAGAACGCGGGTCGCCTTCTTGTATCCGGCCGCATCGTCCAGAACTTCCTCGAATGCACCGGCTGTAAGATCCTTGAGGGTCGACACCGCCAGTGGATGCCGCAGGAGACTCTTGGGTGTCATGGTCACCAGAGGCTTGCGAACGGTGCGCTTGACCTGACGCCGCAACAGGTGAAAGTACTGGGCCGGTGTGGAGGGGTTGCAGACCTGCATGCTGTCTGCGGCACAAAGTTGCAGAAAACGCTCTAGCCGGGCGCTGGAATGCTCCGGGCCCAAACCCTCCATCCCGTGAGGCAACAACAACACCAACCCGCTCAATCGCTGCCACTTGGCTTCACCGCTGGCAATAAAGAGATCGATCACAGCCTGGGCGTTGTTGACAAAATCGCCGAACTGGGCTTCCCAGAGTGTCAGCTCGTCAGGCCTGGCGATGGAGTAGCCGTATTCAAAACCTAAAACGCTCGTCTCGGCCAGAGGACTGTTGTAGACCCTGAAAGGAGCCTGAGACACGTCCAAATTGTTCAGGGGCGTGTAATACTCGCCGGTTTTGGTGTCCACCAGAACACTGTGGCGCTGGCTGAACGTGCCGCGCGCACTGTCCTGTCCGCTGAGCCTGACGGGAAAGCCCTCAACCAGCAGCGATGCAAATGCCAGCGCTTCAGCAGTGGCCCAGTCGATTCCCTCGCCGCTCTCGACGCTTTCGAGCCGCTTGACAAGTTGACGCTTCAGTTTCGAAAACAGGTTAAATTCCGGCGGGTAATGGCCGAGTTTGCGGGCCAGGCCGATCAATTTGTTCTTTGCGACACCCGTTTTAAAGGGGGCGTGGCTGTATCGGTGGTCATAGCCGTCCCAGTTTTCGTAAAACCGATCCTGGGGAAACGGGCAGGCACTGCCGTGAACCTCATCGAAATCAGACGTCAGTCGATTGGATATCGTTTTTTCGATTTCGTCGAGCTGCGGCTTGTCAAGCAGACCCTCTTCCGTGAGCCGGACGGCGTATGAACGGTGGAGCGAAGGGCGCTCGCGTATGCGCTCGTACATGAGCGGTTGGGTGAAGTAAGGCTCGTCACCTTCGTTATGACCGTATCGCCGGTAGCAAACAAGATCGATGACAACGTCTTTCTTGAAAACCATCCGGTAGTCCGTCGCCAATCGGCTGACGTGCACCACGGCCTCGGGATCCTCTCCGTGTACGTGAAAAATCGGAGCCATGATCATTTTGGCGACGTCGGTGGAATAGCGCGTCGACCGTGCGTCCTTCGGCAAGGTAGTATAGCCGATCTGGTTGTTTATAATAAGGTGAACGGTTCCGCCGGTGCGGTAACCGTCCAGCTGGGACATGTTGAGCGTTTCCATGACGACGCCCTGGCCGGCGAAGGCGGCATCACCATGAATCAGAAGCGGTAGAACCTGGCGGCCGTCTTCATCGCCCAGAATCACCTGCCGGGCCTTCGCAAAGCCTTCCACGACCGGATTGACCGCTTCCAGATGGCTGGGGTTGTTGACCAGATAAAGCCTGAGCGGGTGCCCATTGTCGGTCTCGATGTCGGCGAGGTATCCGTTGTGGTACTTCACATCCCCGGCACCAACCAGATTCTCGGGATCGTAACAGTTTTCGAACTCAGCGAAGATGTCGTAGTAAGATTTCTGCAAAATATGGGCCTGAACGTTCAGCCGACCCCTGTGGGCCATGCCGAGGATAATTTCCTTGGCGCCCTGGCCGGCAGCCTGGGCCACCAGAGTATCCAGCAATGGGATGACGGCGTCACCGCCTTCGAGAGAAAAACGGGTCACGCCGACGTACTTCCGGTTGAGGAACTGCTCGAACAGGGCCGATTGGGTCATTTTTTCGAGTATGTGCAGTTTCTCCGCCGCATCCAGCGGCGAACGGTTCTGAACCGGCTCCATGCGTTCCTGGAGCCAGTGGCGTTCCTGCGGGTCCTGCAGATGCATGTATTCGACACCGATGGATCGGCAGTATGTTTCCCGGAGGTTTCTGAGGATATCTTTGAGGGGGGCTTTTTCTTCTCCGTCCTGATTATGGATAAAGAATTCTTGTTCCAGATCGTCCAAAGAGAGGCCGAAAGTCTCCAGGCTGAGCAGTGGGTGGTCGGTTGGGCAAGCGGCCAGGGGGTCCATACAGGCCAACAAGTGACCCAGTTCGCGGTAGCGGTATTTCAGTGCCCCCACCCGGCTCTGTTTGAGCATCTGATCCAGGTCACGTTCGCTGACGGTGTCCGGGGCCTGATCAAGGGCGATTTCGAAGCCTTTGAAAAATGATTGCCAGTCCCTGGAGACCGATCCCGGTGCCGCCTTCCAGCGCCGGTATTGTTCGTCGATATAATCCGCGTTAAAGGTCTCGATCCCATCCATATGACCTACCCTTCAGGAAAATTTTCCAATTGTCCGGTCGATGACCGCTTATAAGTCGACAGTCCCACACCCAAGCCCTTGAGTTACTTATTCCCAAATTGAGCGATTTTTAATTTTGTCATTTCGAAAATATGAACCGCTCAACATGGGTTATTGGCTCTTACCACTGGTCACTTTCGGGATTTTCACGCGCATTTCATGAAATATTCGGTTTAAGACTCACTTTGCTCCTTGAACCACCTCACGGCAACTTGCGATATGTCCCGCCGGTCTTCTTCACGGCTGAACATATGATCCGCATTCGGCACGATCTCCAAATCCACCCTTTCGCTGCTCAGATCCCGCACCTTGTAAGCCTCCTCTACCGGTATGATCTCATCCATGTCACCGTGAACAATCAACAGCGGTTTTCGAAACGTTTTTAGGAGATCGACCGGGTTGAAACTGTCGACGTCGGCAAAGAACTCACCGGTCAGCTTGAGCGATCGCCCGCGGCTGCTGAAAAATACCTCACCCGTGCGCTGTAGGGCGCTGCGCTGCTCCCGGCTCAGAAAGTGCGTTGCGCGAATGCCCGTCAGGCGGCTCGCCAGTGCACAGACGGCCTTGATACTGTCGTTACGGGCAGCGGTCAGAAAGGATATCAGGCCGCCCATGCTATGGCCGGCAACACCGATCCACTCCGCCCCGCGGGTCGCAAGAAGTCCTATCGCCGTCTGCATTTCTGAAACTTGTTTGCTATAGGTCGACTCGGCAAAGACACCCTCGCTCTGGCCGTTTCCGGAAAAATCGAAGCGCAGGGCGAAAAAACCTTCCCGACTCAAGTCGCCGGCCAGTTGCCGCAGGATTCCCGTATGCCGCGAGCAGGTGAAACAGTGCCCCAAGAGCACCCCGCATCCTTGCGGCGTTTTCGGTATATGCAGCGTGCCCGCCAGTTTTTCTCCCCACTGGTTGTCGAATTGGATTTGCTCTTCCATGATGCTTTTTTCGAAACTCCTTTTTAGTACAGTCGCAGCGGCAAGACCCAGTTGTATATGCAAATGCAAAACCGCCGGCGTCCCCACTCCCGCTCAGGCCCAAGCACGATTTCGAGCGCAAACGCGCCAGCTCTTATAGATAACGGAGGCTCTCCATAACTGTCAAGAACGAAGAACGATTAGCGTCTCGTAATATGACAATCCCCTTGGGGGGATTTGCGACTCGCCTATGGATTTTCTAAATTTTACCGTTCCGTTTCCCAATCCGTTACATGGGGACGATGCGGATGTCAATCGGGCCGCCCGGTGACCATGACGTCCATCGATCATGGGGAAGGGACGGAATGAGAAGAAGTGTAAGGGTGTAACGATAGGCTGTATCAATTATCGCGGTAATATAGGGTTTTCCCGTGCCTGAGCGCTGCCCAGCGATTGGTGAGCCCTTCTTTTTCCAGTTCTTTTGTCAGGTCCTGGGGTGGAAAATGCACGGGCTCATCCCCCAGACGAAAAGATCCCCAGTGCACGATCAACAATTTCTTGGCTTTCAATTGCTTGAAAGCCGCCACAGTTTCGGTCGGATTCATGTGGAACGATAACCATTGTGATCGCAGATGCAATTCACCAAATAGAATGACCGTCTTGACGGCAGGGGCGAGACAACGTAAATAAAAGTATATCATTCGGGCCTGCTGGGTGACGCAGATCGGCGCCCTGATTCACTGACCCGAAAATTTCATGATATCCTTGCGGGGAACGACCAATTCGATTGAGAAAGGAAGGTCCTGGTGATTATCGCCATGGTTACATTCAAACTGAAAAAGAACTGGAGTGTCAGTGAGGCAACCGATGTATTTGCGTCAACTGCGCCCCGGTATCTGAACAAGGCCGGTTTAATACGAAAGCATTACTTTGTGACCGAGTCGGGCGACCGCTCCGGCGGCATTTACCTGTGGAAATCGAGAGCGGATGCCGAAGCCTGTTACACGCCGGAATGGACGGCAATGGTGACGGAAAAGTACGGCAAGGCTCCCGAGATCCTCTACTTGGAGGTTCCGGTGACGGTCGACAACATCCGCCAGGTCATCGAAACCAGCCGTTGAGATGAGACACAGGCAGCCAATGTCGGGCAATCGACACTCGATAAAATGAGCCCAAAAAACGTTTGCAGCCATTTTGAAAAGGAAACCGCCCTTAATTAGTGCCCATCCACGAATATGTGATGGCACCGTTAAGTGTTCAATTCAGAAATGAGAATTTTCTCCGCTGAGCAAGGCCGCATCCCGCCATGGTGGGGCCCAGCGTAAAAAAGGCCATTTATGGATGGGCACATGTGTAAGTGTCCGATTCATAAATAAGCAATTTTTTCTCTGGGCAAGGCCGCACAAGGGTTTTGACCGCAGGCGTAGCATGGCTACGTTGAGGATCAAAACCCGCGGATAATCCCGCCGTGGCGGGACCCAGGGGAAAAAGGGCCATTTATGGACGGACACTAATTAATTCAACCGAACCAGACGCTTCCGACATCGTTCAGTTGGAGGGGGATACGTATGGCAACCAAGAAAACACAACCAGATGACGACCGGTTGGCTGAGATTATTTCCGATGCCCGGCGCAGCCGCGAACAACGCGAAAAAACATACCGCGAGAGAGCGTTGAAGATATACCCTTGGATATGTGCCCGGTGTGGGCGTGAATTCTCGGGCAAAAGACTGCGCGAGCTCACGGTCCATCACAGGGATCACGACCACGACAACAACCCCCCGGACGGCAGCAACTGGGAACTCTTGTGCCTTTACTGCCACGATAACGAACACTCCCGCTATTTGACGGCCGAATGGTCCGAAGCGCCTGAGCCGGGCAAAGAACCGGGCCCGACATCCACCCACAAACCATTTGCCGGCCTCGACGCTTTGTTGAAAATCAAAAAGAAATGAGAGGTAAGGCCGGATAACATGAAAACCAAACACAGGCTCCTGGTCGTTTCCCGCGATGCGGCCGATTACGACAGGTTGATCAAAGCGCTGGCGTTGCCGGATCTGATTATCGACGCGGTCGATTCAGCCGAAAAAGCCCTTGCCCATGCCCAAGATGTCAGCATCATTCTCGGCGAACCGAAACGCATCGCTCCCGTAATAGACCAGGCGCCGCGCCTATTGTGGGTTCAATCGACATTTGCAGGCGTCGAGGCACTGATCCGCCCCCACGCGCGCGCCGACGTTATTCTCAGCGGCGTCAAAGACGTCTTTGGTCCGTTTATGAGTGAATACGTCTTTAGCTACCTTGTGGCCATCGAACGCCGCGCCTTTGACCTATACCGAAATCAACAAAAACGGATCTGGCAGAAGATCTCTTACAAAAGCCTCAGGGACCGCCTGATCGGCATATGCGGACTCGGATCCATCGGAAGGCACCTTGCCCGAACCGCCAACCATTTCGGCCTGCGGGTCTGGGGCTACAAAAAAAACCGGGGCAGTGTGCCGGAAGTCGAACGGGTGTTTACAGGAGACGGTTTCAGGGATTTTCTGTCCGGTCCGGATTACATTGTGATCACCCTTCCGAGCACGCCGGCCACCTTCCACATGTTCGACGACACCGCTTTTGCGGCCATGAAGGCGACCGCGGTTCTGATAAACATCGGCCGTGGCAATGTGGTTTTGGAATCGGCCCTGATTCGGGCGCTGCAGAAGGGGGAGATCGGCGGCGCCGTGCTGGATGTTTTCGAAGAGGAACCACTACCGCAGGAAAGCCCACTCTGGTCTCTGCCCAACGTATTCATTACGCCGCACATCTCCGGATACAGTTTTCCGTCCGATATCGTTGGGATCTTCGCCGAAAACTATCGCCGCTTCTTATCCGGCAGCCCGCTGCTGCACCAGGTTGATTTTCAAAGAGGCTACTAAGACATGCAGATTCACCTGCTCAGCCTGATGGCGGGAGCGCGTCAGGCCACAGGAACCGTGGTTATCATAGATGTGTACCGGGCTTTCACGACCGCCGCCGTTGCATTGCATGCCGGCGCAGCGTGCATCATCCTGGTGGACAATCCTCAAAAAGCTCTGGAATTGCGCCGCAGTGGCCAATGCGATCAGTGTTTTGGCGAAGTTGGCGGCGTCAAGGTTCCCGGATTCGATTTCGGCAATTCACCGCATGAACTCTCCCGGGCAGAAGTGCGTGGCAAGACCCTGGTCCAGTCCACGAGCGCCGGCACCAGGGGCGCAACAGCGGCAGGCGCAAACGCGGTGCTCTATGTTGCCGCTTTGGTTAACGCATCCGCCACGGCCCGGTCAATCCTGGCCGCTGCGCCGGCGGAGGTCTCTCTGGTGGCCATGGGAACCGGCGGTGAGGAGCGGAGCGAAGAAGATGAACTCTGCGCACTCTACCTTCGAAATTTACTGCACGGACGAAGGCCCGATCCAGCGGCCATCCGTGCCCTGCTGCTTTCCTCCTGCGACTCGGCCAAGTTCGGAGACCCGCAGCTGCCGCACTTCGACCCGCGCGACCGTGACATCGCCCTTGAGGTCGACAGTATACCGTTCGCCGTTCAGATTCACACCCAAGGCGACCTTTTGGTGGCTGTCCCGGATTAAACCGAGCGCTACCTCCGGTAATGAAAAATGTGCCGGACCCCCTAAGGTCAAACTCACGAACCCCTCGTTTTGGGCCGGCAGAATCCTGAAAGACGAAGAAATGAAACTCCCTGCAGCAACCTTGATTTAATAGGATGCATCGGTTTTATCGATTTTTGCCGCTTTTTCTTTGATCAGAAAGTGAAAGAGAACGTCACAGTATCGATCCATTTCCAGCATACCCTTGCCGGAGACGGCGTATCGCCAGTAACCGTAAAGCTTGGTTAAATTGATCAGGCGCCGGCTATAGGATTTCCAATTGAAGTGTTTCTGCACACGCTCGATACCGTTTTCGGAGATCGATTTCCAGAAGTCACCGTTTTTTTGGTAATTGTCGGTGAATTCTTCCAGGCTTGCCGTAATCAATTCTGGTTTGCTGGTGTTCATCAGGAACCCGCTTTTACCGTATTCGATAATCTCCAACGGTCCGCCGAATTTCGGTGCCAAGGTGGGAAGTCCGGTAGCCATGGCTTCGATAATGGTGAGGCCGAAGGCCTCGAAAAGCGCCGGCTGGACGAAAATGCCCTTGCGGTCGGCGATAACCCGGTAAACCTCACCGGTGTCGAGTTTGTTGATGCTGGGAAGCCAACGCACCTTTCCGTGTAAATTGAAGCGCTCGATGAGATCGTACGCCTTAGTAATTTCGTTTCTTTCCTCGATGTCGCCGGACTTTTCGACATGGATGGTACCGGCGGCAAAAACCAGGTTGAAGGCTTGCTGCAGTTTTTTGCTCATACCGAAGGCATGGATAAGGCCGGTAATGTTCTTGATCTTATCGAAGCGGGCCATGGTGAAGATCGACGGTTTATCAGGATCGTCGAGCTTTCCGAAGATGTCATCTGATTCATCTGTGAAGAGCCGTTGCTCCCACTGCTTGCGTTTGTTCTGGAGACGCTTCTCTCGTTCGAAGTAAGGAAAATAGAGTTCCTCATCCACGCCTGGAGGGATGACATTGAACTTGGGTGCGAACAGGTTTATCCCGTTAATAACCTGATACAGCTGCGGCAGGCTGAAGAACTGATACGATTCATATTGCCCCATGGTGTCTTCGGTTCCAATGATCTCCTGCAGGGTACTGGTGATGATGAAATCGGACTTGTTCATGGAGAAGATGTCCGCGGTATACTGGAGGGAAAAGTGATAATCGTTTTCGAGTTCCTGCCAGTGCAGATCCGAAAAGGCGTACTTTGTTTTTTCAAGGGCATGAGCGATAGTGCACTGGATCACGTCGAACTTGTCCGAAAGCAGGGAGGCAACAAGGTTGCCGTCCGAGTAGTTGCCGATGATCAGATCGGGGCGTCCCTGAAATTCACTTGACAATTCCGTTGAGGCATCTTCGGCAAAGGTTTCCAAATAGGGCCATATTTTGAACCGTGACACCCAGTTTTTGACCACGTTGTAGTGGTTATCGCGAAACGGTACCCGTAAAATCCACCCGTTTTCCGTGTGAAATATTTTCTCGAGCCGCTGGTTGCAGGTGGTGTCCGCCGCCTCTGGAATCAACCGGGTCAAAACGATAATTTGGGGATCGATTTCCAATCCAGTCAGGCGGAGCTCCTTCTTCAAATGCTTCTCCAGGGCGCGGACTTGATCCAGGATGTAAATGACCTGCCCTCCGGTGTCCGGTTTTCCCAGTGCATTGGTCTGCCCAAACCATCCATGGGGAGAGATGATGGCTACCCTGGAAATGAGCGGCATCGGAACCCGTGATATGAACGTCTCCAACAGTTCATCCGTCGGCTCGCCCACCAGCGCCAGCAGTGTTTGCATGGTTTCCTGGATCCGTCCCACCGTGTTGCCCCAGCCGACCTCGAAACCGGACTTTTTCAAGCGTGCTTCCACGCTGGAATAAGGGGCCCCGGAAGGCTCCCCCTCGAGCCAGTCCAAAACCTTTTCGAGTTCTTTGAGGAAGATATTGGGATCATTGAGAATGGCGCCGTTTACTAACAACTGCTGCCCGTTGTACTGGTGCATCTTGATGAACTTAAATGATTTTTCGATCCACTCTCGGGAGCGGCTGAAAATGTTGCTGCTCATGTAGCGGTTCAGAAATCGGATGCCGTTGCCCACCGAACGAATATCCCGAATAGTGGGCGTAAAGTCGTAGAACGGCATGAAGTCAAGACGAAGCCGGAGCCCGTCCGACTTCATCAGCCCGGCGTAGTT
The DNA here is from genome assembly GCA_963825595.1 of uncultured delta proteobacterium. GTDB lineage: Bacteria > Desulfobacterota > Desulfobacteria > Desulfobacterales > SG8-13 > JARFQH01. The sequence continues at coordinate 111,442 of CAWGUE010000027.1, forward strand.
ATCCCTCAGGTTGAGGTAACTGGCAAGCGTTGTCTCCTCGATGTACTCCCCATCATTCCGAACGACGTAAAATCGATATTTGGCCATGGCGTATCGGTGCATAAGCGCCAGGTGATTTTCGACGATGAACAGCTCCTGAGCCTTTTTAAAAAAGGCGAAGATAGAAGATTTTTCCTGCGAAGGTGCCGGTTTTTCATATTTGTCACAATAACTGCGAAAAAGCTGGATGATCCCGTTTCGCAGGACGATGTCGGTTCCCGATGCGGAGATAAAGGAAATCAACTCTTTGAACTCTTTGTGATCTTCTTCGGCAATCAGGCTGTTCAGCAGGTTTTCCATGATCAGTTCACCTTGGGTTGAGCTTTTTCGATAAATTTATAGCGTGCGATGGCTTCGAGGATTCCACGGGCATATTTTTGTTTTGCGAAATAGATGTTCCGAAGTCCTTTGAGAGATTCGAGCTCCGAGCTGTAGTTGCCGACCACTACCGCTTTGGGTTCCCCCCGCAGCATTTCTTCATCGTTGCCCGAATCGCCGCAGACGAGAAAGTTTGCCAGCGGGATTTCCCATTTGTAACTGATATAGCGGATAGCCTTCCCTTTCGAGGCCCGGTATGGCAGTATATCCAGATACTTGCTGTGGGAATAGATCAGGCTGTAACGGCACTTGTTGCGGAGAAGCCGGTCGTGAATCATGGCGAGGCGATCCTTGCCGGGTTTGATGTTGTAGCTGACCTTGAAACGCCGTTGGGTGTCTTCTTCCTGGTAGGTCAAGAACGAAAATTCTTTGAGCAACCGGACGATCTTTTGCCGATTCCATTGGGCCGAGATGTGGGCGTCCCAGCCCCTTCCGTATTGAATGTTCTTCCCGTAATAGATTTCCGATCCCACTGAAGATATAATGACGTCGGGGGCATGAACGTCGTATTTTTCCAGTTGCGCTATGGCCGACTCGATGGTGCGGCCGGTGGCCACGCCGAAACCGATATGGTCGCGGTGCTGCTTCAACAGCTGAAGCAATGTTTCAAGTTGGCTATTTTCATCGCCGATGAGGGTGTTGTCGATGTCGGTAATGAGGAAATAGTTGAGCTTTGCCAATCGCCTCCCAATGGCATCCGAGGGGACGGCCACTTTCATTTTGGTTGTATAGAATTTGTTGACCACTCGCTTGACTTCTTTCATATACTTGGCGGCATGGCTCTCCCATGTATAATGTTC
>CAWGUE010000028.1:0-84442 GCA_963825595.1 uncultured delta proteobacterium
TTTAGTGACGATAAATACTGGTATTAAGTAAAATATTTACCGCAGACTCGGTAGGCGGTGTTAAAGACCGACGGGTTGAATGTCACGCTGTGAGCCCGATCGCTGTCGCAGATCACCGGTAGTAATTGACTTCAAGGGTCGACTGGGTTAAAAAGATGGACAAAAAAGACGCTTTTCGGTCCAATTTGAAACCAGGAGGAGAAATATTATGAAATCAGGAGAAACCGGTCAAAAACTGGCTGATGTCATCAAAAAAGCCATCGCAGATTGTGAAATCACAAGTTCCGAATACGATGAAATTGTGGCAACGGCTCATTCGGATTCAAAAATTGATGCCATGGAGCAAAAGCTGCTGGTGCAGTTCCAGGGAATGATCGCCAATGGCACCATAAAAAGGGTCCCCGGTTGAGTGTTACCCGTCAATAAATTTTGTTAAACCGCACGAATCTTTGACCACCAAGTCCGACCGCTTGCGTTGAACCTGTTCAATGACCATCTGTCCGTCATCGGCTTCGCCCACGATGGTCAGGTTTTTCTCTTGGGACAGCAGGCGGTAAAGGCCCTGATGGAAAATGGGATGGTCGTCGACTAAAAGAATGCTATGTACAGCAGCTGCCTCTGTTTAAATGATCTGCAAACAACCTAAGAAATGCACCCGTTCAGAAGAAAATGTTAATCAGTCCACTTCAGCTTTAGTTTCTTCCGGGAATAAGCACAATCTTGGAGATACAAGTCAGTGAGATCCTGATAAGGAACCCCGGTTTCCTCAGCCAATTTTTAAAATAATCGATGAACTCAACACCGAGCCGGAGTGTCACCTGTTTTTTAAGGTATTTGGCATAAGGATATTTTACAGAATTTATAAAATCATATTCTTCTCTCATAATAGAAAATTTCCGTATTATGAATGGCGATTTGAAGGCGGCGTTTCTATTACAGGCTTGATGTCTGTTTGGCTGAAATCCCCACCTTTAAATAGCAACCGTTCACCAGAATACTTCGCCAGTGCATAAGCGCAACAATCCCCAATATTCAGACCGGCAGGGTGATGACCCTTTCCGAATTTTCTCCAGGCAATAAGGGCTAGTTCTACTTGGTCTCCGTTTAAGGGAATGATTTCAAATCGAGCGCGATGCAGCAGAAGATCGAGTTCACGGCCGCCGGCATCACCCTTCTTGGCCTCGATCACGATGGCACTCTCCAATGCGTTGAAAGCACTGATCATTCTTTTTGAATCTTCAGCAAGTGCCCTTACGAAAGTGGCTGTTTCAGGTTCACCCAGAAGAATAGCGATCACTGCAGAGGAATCGACAATCATTATCCCGGAACTCCTATAGAATCGTAACTCAATATTTCCTCGGCAGAACGCGGATCCTGATCGGGAATCGCGCTGCAACGCTTAGAAATTTTTAATATTTCTTCGGAAAAATCTGTCGTGGTAGAACGCCCGCGGAGACGTTCCAGTCTTTCCTCTAAAGCGTTGGTGATCGCCTGAGTAATCGTTTCTCCACTTTCGGCTGCAACTTCGCGGGCCAGTTTTTCAGCTTTTGGATTTCGAATGCTTAAAGCCATTTCTTCCTGCTCCCTCATGTTTTTGTATATATCATATACATTTTTATATATTATGCATTAACCGGCTGTCAACTGAAAAGTGTGGATAGGCCCTGGGTTCAAGAGTTATGAGGTTCATGGTTAAGGTCTAAAAGGCATTCTTCCCTTTAACTCGGAAAGTTGATCACTGACGCTGATTCACTAACCTTCGAACCGTGAACATGGTGAGGCGGCATTTCAATCCGGCCTTGACGAAAGCGAAACTCGGCCATGTACGTTTTCACGACCTGAGCCATACCTGCGCAGGCCTGTTGATTGAGCAGCGAAAGAACATAAAATACATACAGACTCAACTTCTACATTCAGGCCTGACAGTGACCCTGAATGTCAACGCCCACTTGATAAAGTCGGTTAATCAGAAGGCGGCATCGAAGCTTGAAAGCTCGACTTTCGAGACCGGTCACAATTTGGTCACAACCGACGAAAAAGGGGTTACGGCCTCAACCGTAACCCCTTGAATTTTCTGGTAGGCACGACTGGATTTGAACCAGCGACTTCTACCGTGTCAGGGTAGCGCTCTCCCCCTGAGCTACGTGCCTATTGTGCCGTTTGTGTTACCATCGGCTGTCTTGGCTGTCAAGCAGAATCAAATACCGGATTCTTATCGGTTGTGCCGGTTTTATTGCTGCTGAACCGAACCTGGTGCATGCGGGATGAGCTGAACGCTCAAGCGGTCATCTGAGACATCGTAAATGTTGATCCCGAAGGTATCAAAAGCCTGGACCATCATGGCATCCGCCAATTCGCTGGTTTTCCCGCGAAAGGCGATGTTCAGACTGGCATTGTCGGCCTTCAGCTCCTTCACTTGAACGTCTTCGACGTTCGGTAAAGACGTCAGCATCCGGCGAAATTGTACGAAATTGGATAGGTTGCGGGTTCCGGTCAGTTGAATTTCGACCTTGCCGGCCGCCAGCCCTTTCTTTTGCCACGCGGCGGCCATCTGGGCGGTCAAGCCCTCTCCCGCCAGTTCTCCGACGGCACGAAGCGCTTCCCGGCTGCCGGCAATGACATCCGCGTTGGCCGTTACGGCCGTCTTGTCAATATTGGTTATCTCCTCACCGGAGGCCGTGAGATACGCACGAGCCATGATCCCACCTTTGAACGACCGTAAATCCGACCCCATCATATTGGGTGCATTATCGGCCACGGCCCGGCCGAGAACCACCGCGTCGGCACGAAGCGCCTTGCCCAATTCGATGGCTTCGGAAACGGTAACCTGCGGGGCGTCGGGAACAGACTGTCGGGCCATGAGCTGGACCTGGGGTCCGTGCTCAACGATTCGGAAACCTTGCTTCCGCATTGTTTCGGCCATGGCCGTTTCCGCAAATGATTTCGTCAAAGGCATATTTCGTCCCCACCAGTACTGGGGAAAGGGGTTTTCAAGATTCTGCTCGACAATGAAAAAAAGGACCGCCGGCATTCTTTCCTGTGTCAGAAGAACACCGGAACGGATCAACTCGTTTTTGACCCTGCTTCCGGAAACAGTGGCCTGAACTGCGACACGATACCCTTTTTCCAAACGCGCTTCGGTGAGGACCTTGTAATCCTGGATAAATTGGCCGGGGTTGTCAAAAATGGTTTGGTTGATTTTTTCATAGTGCGCCACCATGGCATCCACCGAAAGCACCTCCGCTACGGCAAGCCCCAGCGCAGAAACAAGGCCATTGGTGATCGCCTGCTTTCTGGCCGCGGTGATATTCTCCGCGACAACGGTCTCGGTGCCGATCACGACATAGGTCTGGGAGGATGATGGGGCCGCAGCCTGGACGGCGGCTGAACTCATCATCAGAAAGAAAAAAACGAAAGCTGTTATCGGGAGCAGGCTTTTTCGGACAAACATCAGGATAACCTTTTTTAGGGTTAATCTTGAGGACTTACCGCATGCGCAATTATACCACATCTAAGATTTTCGGACCAGCGCATAGTCGGCGATGTCGTAAAGAAGCACCTTTGCCGGTCCCGATGCGAAAACCTCGAGCGACTGTTTGGCTTTGCGAATAAATTCAGCCGCTTGATCGCGGGTATATTCGATGCTTCCGCAGCTGACGAGGAAGTCAACCAGCGTCTCGAACTCTTCCCTGGAAAAGTCCTTATTTTGAATGATCTGCAGCATCCGACCGCGGTCTTTGCCACCCGCTGATTGCAGGGCATGAATAACCGGCAGGGTCAATTTGCCTTCCCGCAGGTCGGCACCGACAAGCTTGCCCAGCGCGGCGCTGTCAGCGGTGTAGTCGAGCAGGTCATCCGCCATCTGAAATGCAAACCCCAGGTTCAAGCCGTACGCGTTTAAGGCGGTCTCTTTTTCACGCGGGACATTTGCCAGAATGGCGCTGGATCGGCAGGCACCCGCAAACAAAACGGCGGTTTTCCGTCGGATGACCTCCAGGTATTCCGGTTCCGTCAAGTCGACGGCACCCTTGCGCGCGAGTTGGTGGATCTCTCCCTGGGACATGTTTTCGGTAATTTCCGCGATGACCCGTATAATCCGGGGAGATCCGGTCTCGGCGGCCAGTGTCAACGACCGTGCCAGCAGAAAATCCCCCGCGAGGACGGCTGTGGCACTATCCCAGACCGCGTGAGCCACCGGATTGCCTCGTCGGAGCCTGGCACCGTCGACGACGTCATCATGCAGCAGCGTGGCAGCATGCAGGAATTCGAAAATGGTTGAAAACTTACTGGTGTTGGCCCCCTCGTAACCGCAGAGCCTGGCACTGATAACCATCAGCAGTGGACGCAGCCGCTTGCCGCCGCTGAAAAGAATATGACGGGCAATTTCCGACACCAGCTCAAGATGCGGGCGAAGATTCCCGGCCAGTTCGGACTCTATTTCAGCCAGATCCTTTTTGACCCGCTCGAATATGCTGTTCTTCAGGTCGTTGCTCATACCGCGATTCCCACAAGATCGTATTCGAGCGTGTCGGTAATCCTCACCGCCGCAAAAGAACCGGTGCGCAGATTATCGGCATGGATGTAGGTGATACCGTCGACCTCCGGGGCCTGAAACTCGGTGCGCCCGGTGTACACACCGTTCTCGGGATGTTCCTCGATCAGAACCGAAAGGGTTTGGTCGCGGTAGTTGCGGTTTCGGGCCGCGGATATGTTCTGCTGGCGTTTCATCAGGTGGCGGTAACGCTCCTTGGCTTTCGGGGCTGATACATGACCGGGCAGGACGTGGGACGGCAGGTCCTCGGCGTCGGAATAGAGGAAGCATCCCAGATGATCGAATTGCACCGTTTCGACAAAATCCATCAATTCACCAAACTCGGCATCCGTTTCGCCCGGAAATCCGACAATGACGGTCGTCCGCAGAGCCACATCCGGGATCGTCCGTCGGATATGGTCGACCATGGCGTACAGCTCCTCGGGGCCGTACTGACGGCCCATCCGTTTGAGGACCGCGCGGCTGGCGTGTTGAATCGGTACATCGATATACGAGCAGATGCATGCGTGCCGTGCCACCGCAGCAATGGTCCGCTGGTCAAGGCTTTCGGGGTGTCCGTAAAGGAGACGGATCCAGAATTGCTGATGGTCCGCCACTGGCGACGGCCCGGAAATAGGCTCTTTGGCCAGTCCGGCAAGGGTTTCCAGCAGGCCGGCGAAATCGGTCGATGGCGTAAAATCCTTTCCATAGGCCGTCGTCTCCTGGGAAACAAGAACCAGTTCCCTGACGCCGGTCTGAATCAGCTGCCGGGCTTCGTTCAGGATATCTTCCAAAAGCCGGCTTTTCTGCCGGCCGCGCAACTTGGGGATAATACAATAGGTGCAGTGCCGGTCGCACCCCTCGGCCGTCTTGAGATAGGCCATATGGGGACTGCTTCCTGCCGGCCGCTCGATCCCGGATGTGGATAATGAAATGGTGTCCGGATCCGGCAGGATGCACTTGGCGGTGTCCAGATAGCCGCCGGCAGCTTCGACAATTCGGTCAAAGGCACCGGTTCCCAGGAAAACATCCACTTCGGGGATGGCTTTGATGATGTCTTCCCGATACCTTTCCGGCAGGCAGCCGGCGACAACCAGCCGGCGGCACGCGCCCTGTTGTTTGTTCTTTGCCAGTTCCAGGATCGTATCGATCGATTCGTCGGCCGCCGATTCGATAAAACTGCACGTGTTGACGACAATGACTTCCGCTTCAGCAGGATCGCCGGTGATCACCGCTCCGGTTTTTTTCAGTCGCCCGAGCATGATCTCGCTGTCGATCTGATTCCTGGCGCAGCCGAGGCTGGCGATATGGATTTTCATGCTGCGTTCTTTTCAATGCTTGGATGCATGCATACCGATCGGGAGTGAGTGATCGCAAAAGGCTGCCCACGAATACCGGGCAGCCTTTGGTTTTGCAGCAAACGGCTTGATTCAGGATTGGGTCCACCGCTGAAGAATTCTTTCGATCCACCCGTATACCTTGGGTCAGACCGTTTCTGACAGGTGGTGGATACCTTTCGGTTTAACCCAAGTTAAGCGTTTCATGTTTTCGAAATGACAAACTTGAAAATCGCTCCATTTGGGTTTAACCCTTGAGCTTTTTTACTTCTTCTGTGATCAGAGGCACGATCTCAAAAAGGTCGCCCACAACACCGTAATCGGCCTTTGAAAAAATCGGCGCCTCGCTATCCTTGTTGACGGCCACGATCACTTTGGAAGACGACATCCCGGCCAGGTGCTGAATGGCTCCGGATATGCCAAGCGCGATATACAGATTCGGGGAGACCACCTTGCCGGTCTGCCCCACCTGATCGGCGTGGGGACGCCAGCCCTCATCGACGGCCGACCGCGAAGCCCCCACGGCACCGCCGAGGGCATCGGCCAGTGCTTCTACTAGACTGTAATCGGTGCCCCCCATGCCTCTGCCGCCCGATACGACGACATCGGCTTCGGTCAGCTCTACCTTGCCGGTTTCCAATGCTTTTTCGACAAACTTCAACTGACTTTCTCCCGGATCGACCGCGACTTTTTCTATGCTGCCGGCCTTGGCTGACGCTTCGATGCGCATAGCGTTCGGCCGGGTGGCAACGATTTGCGGCTTGCCGCTGAGAGCGACTTCCGCTTTAATCTTGCCGCCGTACAACGGCCGGGTGGCGATGACGTTTCCGCCATCGGCGCGCACCGCCACGCAGTCCATAGCCAGGCCGGCATCCAGCCGCGCCGCCAACCGTGCCGCCAGGTCCTTGCCCTGGGTCGACGCGCCAAGAATAATCACTTGAGGATCGACCGTCGCGCTGATATCTGCAACCACCTTGGTATAGCTGTCGGTCAGATATTCCGCCAGGCTTGCATGCTCCGCGACGATAATTTTATCGGCGCCATACGCCCCCAACTCAGCGGCAAGCCCTTCGACTCCAGCGCCGATAAGAAGTGCGGTCAGTTCGGTCCCCAGGCTGTCCGCCAGCCGGCGGCCTTCACTCAATACTTCATAGGTGATTTTTCTGAATTTTCCATCTCTCTGTTCAGTAACGGCTAAAACGCTCATATTCGTCTCCGGATAAAATTTTACTCATAGGGTTAGTGGTCAGCGTCCAGACACAAACGGACCCTTTCGGTTCAGGTCAAGGCCGCTTTTTTGGAACCGACGGCGGCGGCGAGGGCTGCAGGCAACGATAACGCCGGACCGGGCCAAAAGATACCGTTAGTGACTGGGCACTGCTATAAGACTTTGGCCTCTTCCGCCAACAACCTAACCAGGGTCGCCGCCTTTTCAGCAGCGGTCTCGCCGTCGATAATCCGCCCGCCTTTTCTTTCGGCTGGTTTCTGCAAAGAGAGAATCTTTGTTTTCGGTTCACCGATATCAGCTTCAGCCAGGCCAATGTCAGCGAGGCTCTTTGTCGCCAGGGGTTTCTTTTTAGCCTTCATAATGCCCGGCAAAGAGGCGTATCGCGGCTCGTTGAGGCCTCGCTGGGTGGTCAACAACGCCGGCAGAGGCGCTTCCAAAACGACGACCCCCCCTTCGACGGTCCGCCGGCCGCGGATTTTACCGTCGATGATCTCCTGCTGGTTGACAATGGAGATATTGGGCATCCCCAACAGTTCGGCCACGGCGGTACCGACCAGGAAGTTGTCGTCATCGACAGCCCGCTGGCCGGCGATGATCAGATCGTGCGGCATGCTTTTCAGCGCGGCTGCAAGAATTTTCGCAATCCCGAGGCCGTCGCACTTCTGGGCTGCCGGATCATTGATCAGTATGCCTTCGTCCGCCCCCATGGCCAAAGCGGTCCGCACCGCCTCGGCGGCTTTGTCGGGTCCGACGGTGAGGATCGTGACCTTACCGCCCTGGGCTTCTTTGATGCGCAGGGCTTCCTCTACGGCGAACTCGTCATAAGGGCTGATAACCCATTTCAGATCCGCCGTCTTGATCGACACACCATCTTCGGCAACGCTGATCATCGACTCGGTTGCGGGGACCTGTTTCAATAAGACCACTATTTCCACTGCTTTTTCCTTTCTGCCTGAGATCGGTTAGAATCAAGCGCGCCGTGTCCGATACTCCGGGGTTGCCGGACGGTCATCGGAAGGCATTAATGGTATAAGCTCTTTAAATAAATAGATTTAAAACGGACACACTATCTGACCGAACCGTTGTTGTCAAGCCCTGGGTTAGGCGCTGCCCGTTTATTGTGGCTTTGGAAATTCTTTTGAATAATGATCAACAAGCGAGCCGTCCGCCTGCATAACCACGATCAGGCATTCCACGCCGTCGAGACGGCCGACCAAAGCCAGACCTTTCCCGGGCCCCATGACCATCAACGCTGTTGCCAGCCCGTCGGCGAAGGCACAGTCATCGGCCAGCACGGTTGCGCTGACAACACCGTTTTCTACAGGATAACCGTTGCGGGGATCGATCACATGGGTATAACGCTTGCCGCCGAACTCAAAATAATTACGGTAATCGCCACTGGTGGCCATGGCCCGCCCACTCAGCCTGACGGCGCGGTATACCTGGCTGGCGGAGGCTTCGGCCCGCGGCGTATTGATGCCGACGCGCCAGGGATTACCATCCTTGCGGTGACCGGCAGCGTAAACCTCGCCACCGATTTCCACCAGATAGTTCTCGGCACCGCCGGCTTTCATAAGCGCCGCAATCTGATCGACAGCGTATCCTTTGGCGATCGATGCCAGGTCGAGGCTGACGGAGGCGTTGTATTTGGCAAGACAACAATCGTCGATGATCTGTATGGATGAAAACCCCACAGCCCGCAGCCTCTGCCGAATTTCCTCCGTCGTCGGGGGCCTGGACCGGGTTCCGCCAGAGCCAAAACCCCAAAGGTCGATCAATGGCTTTACGGTTCCGTCCCAAGCTCCGTCGGAGAGAAGGAAAATTTTTTTTGCGGTCTGCATGACCTGCATGAAGTCGGTTGAAATTCTGAATTTTTCACCAACGGGAGTCAAGTGATTGAAGCGGCTGATCTCACTGTCGACAAGATACGTGGACATGCTGCGGTTGATCTCGTCCAGACGCGCGTCGATTTTTTCCTGCAGACCGGCATCCCGTTGAAAAAAGCCGGTCACAACCTTTACACTATATGTCGTGCCCATGGTGCGCCCGCTGAAGACGGATTCCTTCTGGCCGCACCCCAGGAAAAATAGTGCCCAGACAAGAAAAATGATAAGAAGGCGGAACCTCTGGCCTGCATTTTCTTTTGCTTTGGACATTTTCCTGACCAAATTAGCGGATTCGAATCGATAAAGAAAAAAAGTTCGTGTCCGTCCGCGAATGGTTGCTGTTACTTTACTGTGTCTAATTCATAAATGAGAATCTTTATCGCTGGGCAAGTTGAGTCCATATTCGTTTTCAATCGGGCAACGAAATCCCGCTGCTTTTTAGCGAGGGCCGCATAAAGGATTGCCGTGCGGCGCACTTTTCGTTCGCCTCAGCCGGAAACCCGCGGAGAATCCCGCCGAGGCGGGACCCAGCGGGAAAAGGCCATTTATGGATGATCACGAGTCAGTGTGTCGCACAGCTCAAACATGGATCCAATAATCGAATACAGCGTCCTATCAGTCGACTTCCGGTTTTGGTAATTTGACCATTTCGGCTGTGGCGCTGGGCCAGATCGGTAATGAGCAAATTGATAAACGCGTTATTGAACTGCGTGGCGACCAACAATCTGACTTTCTCGACACACCCGTGTTTGATAAGGTATTTGTGAATCAAAAGTCCCCGCGGCGCTTCCAAGGCGCCGATGCCTTGCCCGGCGACCGACCAGTCCGGTTCCGGTGGGGGGGATGAACTACCGACACTTTTCAATATGGATACAATCCTTTTTGCTGACCAATACATTTCAAGTAGCCGGCATAGGTCATAGCTTTCAAGGGTTATGCTGGAGCGATCCATAAGGATGTCGCTGATTCCAAACCGCCTGATTTCAGGGTCGGCAAGAAAACCGTTTTCAAGAAAACTTCGGGACAGCGGCCCCACCAGCATGATGCCGTCGGGAAATCCGAGTGACCGGATGTAAGGGATCTTGGACAGGCTCCAGTCAACCCGCATTTCTTCAATATTTTCCTCGAATTCGTCGACCGAAAACCGTCTGACCAAATGCCCTCTGCGGTCAAACACAAAAAAATCGTCACGTTCTTTACCTTTTGACAAAGCCACAAAATGGACCCTGAGATCCTCTGGAAATTCGATGGCTTTTTCCAGCCGCCACCGTGAAGACACCTTTATAATGATTGCCCGCAGTTTTTCTTTCATAACCGCCGCAATATCGAGCGCGCGGTTCAGCACATCCTCACCGGGTGGATCCAAAAATCGCCCCAAACCGATGGTTACCGGATGTGTTTCTCTTTTTCCGAAAAGGGTCACGATCTTCATAGCGGCTTGACGCAGTTCAAAAGCTTCTTTGAAAATTTCGGGATGGGTTTGTTGCAACGCAAACACGCCGCCCTTTTCATCCACAAAATCCGGTACGGTGAGAAAAAAATAACTCAACGAATGGCTGCTGATCCACTCGGCCAGGACGAGAATGTCTCTAAGTTTATTCGTGCTCGAATCGACTTCGATACCCATTGCGTCTTCAACCGCCCGTATGCCCGCTACTTGATGGGCGACCGAACACAACCCGCAAATGCGTGATATCAGTTGCGGAACCCACTCTGCGCGCCGTCCACTGATGAATTTTTCGAATCCGCGAAACTCATAAATTTGAAAGCGGGCCGACTTCAAGCGATTGTCTTCATATTCAATATGAATGTCGGCATTTCCTTCGATGCGCGTTGCTTTTCGTAATATCAAATTTTGGTTCATCTTATCTTTGACACATCTTTGATGAAATTTTGATCGAAATTCAAAGCGCTGCCGCCTTTGAGTCGGAGGATCTTAAGCACAGGTTTGATCTTCGACGCATCTTTTTTCAGGCGACGGGCGAGTGAACACAGCATCACTTCTTCAAACGTTTCGCCTCGATTGATTTTCGCAATGACGCTGTTTGACGGCCCGCGACAACCCCAGCAGGGGAGACCGCCGCCGGGACATGCTGCCCTGCAGCCGCCGCGTGTCAAAAGCCCCATACACATGACGCCGCTGGACAAGAAACACCGCTCCTTTTTGTCTGCCGTTGTCGGAAATACCCGCAAGGAGTCAAGCGAAGATCTTCTATGTTTTCGCGCGCATTCCTTGCAGACGATCTGCCGATTGACTCCTGGAAGATGTTCGCCCTGCAGTTCCTTAAGCAGATCGATCAGCAATCCGAGACCAGGCGGGCAACCGGGCAAGAAATAGTCGACCCTGACAACATCGGATACGTTCCTGACCTTTCGTAGGAGGTGTGCCTCTAAATAAGGCGTGGCAGTTTCATGTTCAAACCCGTTGTCTGCCAGATAATATAAAAAGGGATCTGTGGTCTTCCCGTAACTCTCGTTGATCAACTCCTCAAGGTCGTATGAATTGGCCAGTGCAGGGATGCCGCCGAAAACAGCGCATGTGCCCAATGCTATCAGAAAACGGCTCTTCCGGCGCACCTCGATCAGTTTTTCTTCGTCTTCGCGGGTTCGAACCGCACCATCGACGACGGCGAAAATTACATCCTTGATCTCTTCTTGATCCATCAGCATCGGGCAGTAACTGACATCTACATTTTGGGTGATCCAACTCAGCTCTTGCGGATCACGGACAAAAACCGCGGCACAACCGCCACAGGAAGAAAGCGAACTGATGCCCATGGATACAATTTCGGTTCGCTTTATAACCGGTATGACCGCCTGACGGAGGGTCTGCAAAGATTTCTCGGGCTGTTCCAATGCATCTGTGATGGCGCGCAGACGATTGATCAAAACATGGAGGAAAAAAAGGCCGGTCTCCGGATCAGAGTGGATGCCGCTCAACATGTCTTCCTGGTTCAGCGGCAATAATTCAACCGGTGTATTTGCTTTTGCCGAAGCCGTACGCCGGCCGCCGGTGATCAGGGCCATTTCTCCAAAAAAATCACCCGGGCCGAGCAGAGCGATGCGATAATCATCTCCATTTTGTGCGGCTTGAAAAACTTCCACCGCTCCCCGGAGAATCAAATACATATGATGGCCAGCATCTCCGTGTTCAAAAATAATTTGGTCCTGCAAAAAGAAAACAGGTTTTTTGGAATCGAATTTTAGTGCCGCACTAAAATCTTTCGAAAATGCCTGGGGGTGATTGTCACCCGCAGGCTGAGATAACTTCCGACTCATCCCGTCAGTTTGAACAACGGTATCGGCATGCAGAGAATGATTATCCTGGAGATCGTTACCCCTATTGAAAACTTTTTGGCGTAACTCTTCATCACGGTCAATGAACGACCGGATCGTATTGGTCATCCTGTCGATGCGGCGGCTGAGGGCTCGGAGAACGCGTAAAACAACATCAGGATTGTATGCGATTCTGTCTATAAAGGTATTGCGCGATAGCGGTAGCAAGCGGGTACGGGTTATTGCGGTAACGGTGGCCGAGCGGGGTTTGCTGTCGATCAGGGCGACCTCGCCGAAAAAATCGCCTTTCTCCAACAGGGTCAAAACCACCTTGCGGCCTCGCCGTATTTTGGACACTTCAACGGCACCTGATTGAATGATATACATCTCCGCACCCGGATCCCCCTGGCGGAAAATTTTCTCCCCCTTTTTAAAAGTTCTACCGAAAAGCTCGGTTGCAAGAGCCATCTGAAGAGTCCATTGAAGTTGTTGCTTATAGTGATTGTAGAAAGAAACGTTCCGTTATTCGAACGTTTCTTTCTACAACCACTTTTAGCGCCCTGCCGTATTTCGGAATTTATTTTTAAAAAGCAGTATAAAATAGGAACCGGCGATGCCAACTCGTTTTGGCCTATTCGATCAATTCGACGGCCTTTTCCAGTAATCCGTTTGCGGTATCTTCCGCATCCATATCCAGATCCGTGAGCCCCAGAGATATCTTCAACTGAAGTCCGTCGGTGTCGTAACGTTTGGTCTGCAGGTCGTTTTGTAGCCGTTGACAAATCTCTCGAGCCTCTTCTTCCGGAGTCTGAGGAAAATACAATCCGAAGAGTTGCCGATCACAGCGCCCGAGGACATCAAAGGTGCGAACATTTTGGATCAGTGTCGCGCTGATCGACTGCATTATTTTCTCTCGCTGCCATAGGTCGAGTGTTAAGTCAGCGTTTTTAAATTCGACCTTCATCAGGCAAACGGATAAACGGTTCTGGTAGCATCTCGAGCGATGGATCTCTCCATCCAAGAGCTTGACAAAGTTTTCCCTGTTGCACAAACCGGTGGCGTCATCGAGAATCTTTACTTCGGCGAGACACGTGGTGAGTCTTTCGACTCGACCACAAAGGATCGTCAGAAGATTGTACATAAATTTCCGGGCTGTGGGGGGGTACAACCATTGCAGCCGCTTGATCATCGCCCAATTGATCGGCAGAAGTTCGACCGGTTCGCAAGCGACAACCGTAGCCGACCGTGGAGCAGACCGAAGCAGGCCCATTTCACCAAGTACGTCTCCGGCTCTCATTCGGTTGATCAAACGCTCACTGGTCGCTCCCAAACACGCAGCGTCGTCGTTGACGGAATCAAGCACGTCCATCGCGCCCGAAATGATCGTATACATCGAATTGCTGGGATCTCCTTTGCGGAAGAGGACCTCACCGGCTCCGATCTTTTTTAATGATCCGGCCATAATGAGGTAGTGAATCTCGGTCCGGGACAAGTCTTTAAAAAGAGGGATACCTTTTGCCGGTTCCTGTCCGAGTTTCAATCGCACCAAATCCCACAAGGTCACCAGTTCCACGTGCTGCATGAGGGAGGGAAGCAGAATCAAATCCCCGACCAGGGCCGAAAGCATTGTGATCGCCATCATGATGCCAAATACCGCTGTCGGTTTGAAACTGGAGAACATGAGGATCGAAAAACCCACACAGATGGTCACGGTGGTGAATACGATCGGTCGGCCCACCTGTTTTAGTGTTTCACTCAGGGCCCGGTTGCTGTCGAGATCTCTTTTGAATTCGCGGTTGTATCGGAACAGATAGTGAATGGTGTCATCGACTGCCAATCCAATGGCAATGCTGGCGATGAGACTGGTCACCATCGATAGCTCTATGCCGAGCCATCCCATAATTCCAAAATTGATCACGATCGGAAACATGTTCGGCACAATGGCGATCAATCCGACTTTGAACGAAAGAAACAAGGTGAACATGATGGCAAAAACCAGAATCATCGTCAGTGAAAGGCTCTTGATTTGCCCGTTGGTCAATTGATGACTGCTGGCTGAAATAACGATCCCGAATCCGGTGGCATCCACGGCCAGATCTTTGGGCATATTTTGCCTTGCAAATTCGATAATCTCGTCACGGGTTTTCAGAAACTCCCGGGAACTCGATAGATGAGTCAGCAGAACGATGTTCGCCTGTGACAAATTTTGGCTCATGAAACTGGTGAACATGTCCTCACCAAGCATGGTGGCGTAGTTGTTTATCACCATGCGCGCCTCAAAGCCTTCGGCCGGAAGGGCGTAGAAATTCGGATCAAAATCATTGAGGGCATAATTGACGAGCTTCATGTAATCGGCGAAGGAAATGGTTTTATCAACGCCGGGCAATGTTTCCAGAAAACTCTGGAGGCGTTCGATCTCGGCGACGTTTTGCGGATCTTCGAAGAAGTCAGCATCCTTACTTTCCACGGTGACATTGATGGGGAAACTTCCGGACAAATCCCGATAGATGTCATGGAACTGGCGTATGACGGGTGTATCATCTTTGAAATAACCGACCGGATTGGTCTCCACCCGGAGACGCAGCACCCCGAACGCGCAAAACAGAACGAGCCCGGCAAGAATCGGAAGAACGATTTTTTGCCTGTTTAGGTTAAGGTCGATGATTTTTACGATGAACCAGTGGAAAATCTTGGAAGATTCACTTCCCGTTTGCTGCATTTGGGCGGGCATTGGCAAAAACGTCAGTGCGGCCGGAAGAAAAACAAGAGTGATGGCCAACAGGCTAAGCATACCGAAGCAAGAAAACAGTGCGAACTCTCGAATGGCTGGAATACGATTGATCAGAAGAGAGCCCAACCCGACGATAGTTGTTAAGACGGCCAGATATGTTGGAAAGTAGATATTCGAAAAAGTTGAAATAGACGCGGATCTCGAGGAGTCGGCGTGCTGAAGACAGGCAAGGTATTCGGTGACGATGTGGAGGCAGTACGCCGTACCCACGGCAATCAGAAATACGGGTACGATCATCGTGAGCATGGACAGGGGAACTTTGATCAGGGCCATGAGCCCGAAGGTCCAGATCAGCGCTAAGGTCACGCAGCCGAGGGGAATCAGTACATATTGAATTTTGCGAAAAAGAAATAGAAGAATCGCCGCTATCAGTATAAACGTAATCGGAGGCAGTCTGAAAAAGTCATTGGCAGTAAATTGCATGAGCGCCTGCGACACCAGAGGCATCCCTACCTGGTAGAGGGATAAATCCTTCGGCGCAGCAGCGAGCACCTGCTCTACCCCCCGGATAACCCGTTCCGGGTCTGCATCGGTATTGAGCACAAGAGTGAGTGCGGTTGTTTTGCGTTCGCTCGAAAATAGATACTTCTTGAATAATTGAACGTGAGATATGACCGTGAAAAACTTATCCAGACTCCAGTTTCCAGAGAGATCGACTGCCTGTTTTATGCCTGGAAGGCTGATGACCCGCCGGACGCCATCGATTTTCGATACCCTGTCGGCAATCTCACCGATCTTGGCAAATGTCAGCGGTTCAAATACGTCGCCGGCCTTGACAACAATTCTGATAATCTCGTCTGAACCGAACAGCTTCTTGAAAGCGTCGTACCTGACGGTTTCGGGAAGATTTTCAATTTCAAGGTCGTAAATGGATGTTTTGAAAGAAAGGCGGGGAACTTGCGTAGCAAAAATGATGGTGATCGCCAAGGTTATAAATACAACGGCCGCTGGCCGGCGGACAATCTTTTGTAAATAATCTACATAGGAAAAATGAATGAATAGTCTTTGCAACATTGCCTTCTCATGATTATTCGGCTTTGAGCAGTTCCATCCATCATCAGAAGTGGTTTCAAAACCCCATCTAACACCCAACCCGCCAGAGGCGGACAAGTTGCGGTGTTGTGGTCCTCCTCGGTCAGTATCAGGGGGCCCTACCCCTGACACTGAAGACAAACACCCATGTATGCTGCGTTTTTTCGTCGGCCCACGCCTTGCTCTTGGGCGTGATCTAAGGTTTTGAAACCACTTCCTGTCTTTATTTCGAAGAGTTGCGGTTCCCTTAGGTTTCCGGTGCGATGCACAAAGTGTATGCTTCGCTGCAAATCCTCGTGCAGAAATTCACAAAGAAAAACCACTCATTTATGAATGGGCCACTCACACACCACCAACGGCTCGGTTATCGGCAATGAATTGAGGCGATTGGCAACCGGCGTTTAAAATAAGGATTCTGACAAAGCGAATGTGCATTGCGCATTTGAAATGACTATTGAGAAAACGTTGGCCTGTCAATTAAAAACCTCCAGTCACGGTTTCAGCAACCGTTGAATAACGTCATCGATCCCGGAGTGACCTTCATTTTTCGATTCCCTCCTCTTCTCGACCGACCTCTTGATTACAGTCGGGCTAACAGATTCTCGGCAACTGCTCGCCAACGAGCATATCGACGATCCGGGTGCCGCCGATACGGGTCTCCATATACACGCGCCTTGGATGATCCGCCACAACCTCGCCGATAATGGCGGCATCACTGCCGTACTCATTCCGACGGATGATCTCAAGCATCCGTTCGGCATCGTCAGGAGCGACAAACGCCAACAGCTTGCCCTCGTTGGCCAGGTAAAGCGGGTCGAAACCCAGCAGCTCACAAATCCCGCCCACCTCCTTCTTAAGCGGGATGCGCTCTTCAAGGATCTTGATACCGACCTGCGATTTCTGGGCAATCTCGTTCAGTGCCGTTCCGACACCGCCCCGGGTCGGATCCCGCAGGACGTGAACCGACCCTTTCAGGGTCAACATTTCGGTAACCATATGGTTTAGCGGGGCACTGTCGCTTGTCAGCGTCGACTCGAAGGTAAGCCCTTCGCGCTGCGTGAGGATCGTGACGCCGTGGTCGGCAATGGTGCCACTCACGATGATGCCGTCTCCGACACGGGCCTTGGTGCTGCCGACGTCCACGCCGTCCGGAATCAGTCCGATGCCGGATGTATTGATAAAAATCTTGTCGGCAGCCCCCTTGGGAACGACCTTGGTATCCCCGGTGACAACGGTAACTCCAGCTTTACGCGCAGCGGCAGCCATTCCGACCAGAATTTTTTCCAGATCCGCCATCGGAAAAGCCTCCTCGATAATCATCCCGACACTCAGGTAGAGCGGAGAACCGCCGCACATGGCAATATCGTTGACCGTCCCGTTGATGGCCAAATCACCGATGTGACCACCGGGGAAAAAAATCGGGTCGACGGTGTAACTGTCGGTCGTGAAAGCCAGCCGCGTGCCGTTCAGTTCAAATATGGCCCCATCGTGAAGCTCAGCCAGGATCGGGTTGTCAAAAATCGGTAGCAGAAGGTCAGTCACCAGGCTGTGAGAAATTTTTCCCCCACTGCCGTGATCGAGCAACACCTTGTCAAATTTCATTTCATAATTCCGCATTATTAATTCGAGTTTCACCGGTTAATACTTGTTTTGAATCCTTGCACCAAGTCGTCGCCGGTTATTATACCTTTTTTATTGGATAATCGTGAGTTCAATTAGCAATCTCCACAATCGATGTGAGGCCTCAGATTGGTGCCCATCCACACTCGCTTTTTGGCATTGCTGTGTGTCCAATTCATAAATGAGAATTTTTTTCACTGGGCAAGTTGAGTCCATATTCGTTTTCAATCAGGCAACGAAATCCCGCTGCTCTTCAGCGGGGGCCGCATCCCGCCAAGGCGGGATTTGCGGCGAGGCGTACTTTCGGTACGCCGCAGCCGGAAACCTGCGGAGAACGCCACCCAGGGGAAAAAAGGCCATTTATGGATGGACAATAGATTATGTTCGAAGACAAGGCGCGGTGTATTTCAAAAGCGGAGCGTACACGTGAGTACGTGAGCATTTTGAAACCCCCTCACAACGCAGTCATCGAGTATAAGATGAGGTCTACATATCGATTTTAACCCAAATTGAGCGATTTTTAAGTTTGCCGCGGATACAAGGAAAATGTCGTTCCGCTATAGTGAACTATGCGGGACGGCATTTGACGCCGTAGATGCGGTGAAATTGGAAATCCCGTTAGGGTTTTATATTTTCGAAAATCAAATTGGCACAATTCCTTATATAGTGGTTGTCAAAAAACGTTCCGTTATTCGAACGTTTTTTTCTACAACCACTTATACCGCCCTTCCGTATTTCGGAATTTATTATTGAAAAGCGGTGTAATTAATTTTGATTTTGTCATTTCGAAAAGATGAAACGCTCAACTTGGGTCTAACTGTGATAGCGGTAGTATGCCGCACAGGTCCCTTCACTCGACACCATGCACGGGCCCACCGGATCGATGGGTGTGCAAACCGTCTTGAAAAGGGCGCACTCCGGCGGTATCTTTGAGCCGGTGAGAACTTCCCCGCAGGCACAGCCCGCCGGTTCCCTGCTGATTTCGGGTAGCACCAGAGAAAAAGCCTTTTCAGCGTCATGTGCGGCATATGCCGGTTTTATTTTCAGACCGCTGTCCGGGATCACCCCGATACCCCGCCAGGCCGCATCGGCTGTTTCAAATACCTGGCGGAGAATGTTCTGGGCTGTGGTGTTGCCGGATTCCGTCACCACGCGTCCATAGGCATTCTCCAAAGCCGGTGCGCCATTTTCCACCTGTTCGACCAGCATGGCAATGGCCCGCAGCAAATCTACCGGTTCAAACCCGGCAACCACGCAGGATATCCGATAGGTGTCGAAAAATTCCCGGTATCCATTCAGCCCGATGATAATTGAAACATGCCCCGGCAATATGAATCCGTCGATTTTGACCCCCTCCAAGGACATCAGGGCGGTCAGCGCCGGTGGCACGAGTTTGTGGGCAGAGTAGACAAAAAAATTGTCCAGGCCTAATTGGTTCGCAGAAAGAATGGCCGCTGCGATGGTCGGTGCCGTGGTTTCGAAACCGACGCCCAGGAAAACAACCTTCTTGTCCCGGTTCTTTTGTGCGATCTCAACTGCATCCGTGGTTGAGTAGACCATCCGGATGTCCCGTCCTTCGGCACGCTCCTTCTGGAGAGAGGAAACGGTGCCGGGCACCCGCATCAGATCACCGAAAGTGGTCAGAATGACACCTTTGGTTTTTGCCAGAGCAATGAAAGCGTCAATCTCGGCCTGGTCGGTGACGCACACCGGGCAGCCGGGACCCGACAGCAGCGAAATTGTTTTCGGCAGGATCGAACGCACCCCGCTGCGGAAGATCGACACCGTGTGGGTGCCGCACACCTCCATCAAGCGGATAGGTTTGGTGTTGATCCGGTGAATCTTATCGGCCAGCGGCCGGGTCAGTTCGGCATCCCTGTATTCGTCAATGTGTTTGAGCGCCATTATTGGTGTTCCCCACGGCTATTGATAATATCTAATTTCTTTGTAAATGGTTTGCGGACAATGCAGCGGTGACCACATCGCTTGGCGCCGATGTTTCTGTTTGAGCCGCGGCAATGACTGCCTGCCCGAGACAGATCCCCCCGTCATTGGTCGGAACCTGTGTGTGTGCGTAGACCTCAAATCCCTGGCCCTCAAGAGACCGCATCAACCCGCGCAACATAATGACGTTTTGAAACACTCCGCCGCTCAGTACCACCCGCGTCAGCCCTCTCTCCCGGCGCAGGTAATCGCAAAAATCGCTGAAAAGTTTCACGAGGGTCATGTGGAAACGGCCGCTGATGATCGGCGGTGGAGTTTCCCGCAGCAGATCGTCCACCACGCAGCGGATGATCGGAGCAGGGGGTATTTGGATGGGATCTCCGGGTTCCCAGTGAACATCATAGGCCTCGCCGGCTGATGTATCGGCAATCATCTCCAATTCCATGGCCGCCTGGCCTTCAAAGGCCACCTCATCTCTAAGGCCGATTATGGCCGCAACACCGTCGAACAACCGACCTAAACTCGAGGTAAGCGGCGTGTTGATCCGCTTTCTAATCATATCCAGAATAATCGACAAACGGGTGGCCTCGATGCGGTCCAAAAAGGGCAGAGATAGATTAGCGCAGTCATCACCGTAGGCCGCGTAAAGGTAGCTCAATCCCATACGCCAGGGTTGCTTGATGGCAAATGCGCTTCCCGGCATCGGCATATAGGCGAGGTGTGCCGCACGCTCAAAGGAAAGTTCATCGCCAAGGAGCACCTCCCCGCCCCAGATGTGTCCATCGGTGCCGTAACCCGTCCCGTCGAAAGACAGACCGATCACCGCGCCGGAAATTTGATTTTCGGCCATGGCGCTGACAACATGGGCGTGATGGTGCTGAACCGCTACTTTCTGGATACCCCGCTGGTCCATAGCCCAGCGGCTGCTCAGGTAATCGGGGTGCATGTCATAGGCAATGATCTCCGGCGCTATTTCCAAGATCCGTTGCATATGCCTGATTGTCTTTTCAAAAAAATCACCTGTGGCCACATTTTCAAGGTCGCCGATGTGCTGGCTCAGGAAGGCCATCTTGCCTTTGGTCAGGCACACGGTGCTCTTCATTTCAGCCCCCACAGCCAGAACGACAGGGGTTGTCCGTTCCAAGAAAATCGGTACCGGTACGTAACCCCTCGAGCGGCGTAAATATCGTGTCGCCCCGGCGGCATGGCGAACGATGGAATCGTCGCTGCGCAGGTAAATGTCGCGGTTGTGCACCAGAAAATAATCAGCGATATCGGCAAGTCTGTGGAAAGCGTCCGCGTTGTCGATAGCAATCGGCTCTTCGGTCAAGTTACCGCTGGTCATCACCAAAGCAGTGAAACCGTTTTCCAGCAGCAGATAGTGCAGGGGGGTGTAAGGCAGCATTACCCCGAAGGTGCGGTTGCCGGGCGCCACATTGACGGCAATGCTGTTGGGTTCTTTTTTGCCCAGCAGCACGATAGGGCGCTGAATGGAGGTCAGCAGCCGCTGTTCGTCATCGGTGATATGGGCATACCTCCGGATGGCGGAAAGGTCCGGCGACATCAGGGCAAATGGTTTTTCCTCGCGGTGTTTTCGGGCGCGCAAAGCGGCCACAGCCTCACCGTTCTCGGCATCGGCCGCAAGATGGAAACCACCCAGCCCTTTGACGGCAACAATACAGCCTTTCTTCAGCAAGGCTGCGGTTTTTTTTATTGGATCAACGCGGTCGATCCGCTGGCGTTGATTGTCGAAAAGGGTTACTTGCGGCCCACACGCGGCACAGGCGTTGGGCTGGGCATGGAACCGTCGGTTTGCCGGGTCGTTATATTCCTCGCGGCACTGGGGACACAGTTCGAAATGCTTCATCGAGGTCTTGGGTCGGTCGTAGGGAATGTCGTCAATGATGGTGTAGCGGGGGCCGCAATTGGTGCAGTTAATGAAAGGGTAATGATGACGACGATCGTTGGGGTCGAAAAGTTCTTGCCGGCAGTCCTC
Organism: uncultured delta proteobacterium; assembly: GCA_963825595.1. Classification (GTDB taxonomy): domain Bacteria; phylum Desulfobacterota; class Desulfobacteria; order Desulfobacterales; family SG8-13; genus JARFQH01. The sequence goes on from CAWGUE010000028.1 coordinate 21,642, forward strand.
GCAAATGGAAACATCCGGTGATATGAGCGTGGACATCACCCCATCGCCGGTGCTCTGATTGATTTTAAATGTCGCATAACCGATCGGGGCAACCGTCTGCCGACTAACTTCGACAATATGAGCCAAGGGAGGCGCCTTGTCCGTAAGATCTGCCGCAAATGCATTGAGGTGGTCGGCGGATCCTTCGACCAGGATCACAACGCCCGAGGAGGTGTTGGCAACCTCTCCTTTTAAATCGTGATGATTGGCCAGGTTGAAAACGAACGGACGAAATCCAACGCCTTGAACAATACCGTTAACCACAATCCTGGCGGCCACATGTTCCTTTTCCATGATGAGTCATTTGAGAGGTTTTTTTCTCTTATATTCTTAACCGGAACGGCAAGGGTTATCTGCAGCGAGGGCGGGTCCCGCCATGAGGGGATCAGAATGCATTGGGCCGCTTTGGGAAAGAACAGCGCCATCACCGGCATCAATGTTAACGTCGCGGATGCCAAGCATACTCTCAGTGTTCATTTTCATTATGGAATCCTGCGCTTTCCTAAGGCGACCTTATGCATGGGCTGAAGTTGCGTTTGACCTTTCCCGCTCCAAATTTAACGAAAACTCCACGACTGCTCAATTAATGAAATGATGCATGATCCCATGGGCGTTGGTTTTATAATAGAACCTATCTCAAAAGTAAGGATTAGGGTTCATGGCAAGGCACGAAATGGCGAAAAAGCGGAGCATACATGCAGTATGTGAGCATTTTGAGCCGGTTCGTAACACCGTCATGGGCACTTAGAATATTTTTGAGATGGTTCTATTCAAAAACACCAATTCCTTCGCCTAATGTCATTCTGAATCGGGATGGTTTTTCTCTTCGGCAAGGGCTGCCGCTTCTTTCAGAATCGCCAGCGATTCCATCGCCGCAGTCTCATCGATTTTATGCAGCGCAAAGCCGGCATGGACGATGACCCAATCGCCCACTGCAGCATTTTCAAGCAGCAACAGACTGCAGGATCTTCTGACGCCGTCAACATCTATGGTACCCATACCCTCATTGATGCTGATGATTTTAGATGGGATAGCGAGGCACATCTTCCGAATTTCCTTCCGTATAGGAAACCCCCAAGCGATCCAGTTCGGATAGAACCAATGTAATGACATCTTCCATTCGTGATCGCGTTGTCGATGTCAGATCGATGCTGAGAGTTTCGATATCTTCCGGTTCCACGCCGACAATCACGGTTTCGGGAACCTTGTCCAGAGCCTGGCAAAGCGTCAACGCTTCGAGAAAGTCTACCTGATGTAGAGAGTTTTTGGCCCGTATCCTTTCAGGTATCTGATCGCCCTCGAGGCGGTAGATATCCCCGGGGTTGCCTTTGTTGCGTATAACGTCCACGACGATCAGATAATCCGGTTGTGATATCACGCCCAATAGATTAACACCCAGAACTCCCCCGTCAACTAAGGAGACATTTTCGGAAAACCGGTACCTTTTCTGAATCTCCTGCACGACGCGAACACCAAAACCCTCGTCGGAGTATAAGATGCAGCCGACGCCGAGTATCATTACTTGGTTGGTTATTTTGCTCATATGTATTTCACTGAACTCCGCCCCCGTCATGATAGCACACCGGATTTTTAAACCGCGATATCTTTACCAGGCAAAAGGATCATTCCGGCTTGGCAAACCGGCAAGAACACGAAAGTCATCTTCCATTCTTGCTGGTGGCTTTGGAGGGGGCTGGTGGAGAGAAACGCGTCGGCCCTTTAGCATCAGAGGGCCGACGCGCATCAATGACAGTTAGAGAACTTTTATTTTGTAAACCTCGTTCGAATCGGGATCGATAACATGCACACCGCATGCAATGCACGGGTCAAAGGAGTGCACCGTCCTGAGAACTTCCAGCGGTTTTTTGGGATCGGCTATCGGGGTTCCGATCAAAGCTTCCTCTACAGGACCCAGCTTGCCTTTGGCGTCTCTGGGACCAAGATTCCAAGTTGACGGGACCACATACTGGTAATTCTTTATCTTTCCGCCCTCGATCTCCATCCAGTGCCCCAGCGATCCTCTGGGAACATCATTCAATCCGTACCCCATGCCTTTATCCGGCATTGTCCAGGATTGGTAGGTTTTGGTATCTCCGTTCTTGACGTTTTCCACCAACTCCATGACCCAGCCTTGCATGGCATCGCCAATGGCAACGGTTTCAATTCCTCTGGCCGCGGTTCTGCCGAGTGTCGAAAACAATGCCGTTGCCGGAATCCCGAGATCCTTTAGGACCTTGTCGACAATCGGCTTGATGTCCTTGTGCCCCTTGGCATAGGCCACCAAAACACGCGTCAGCGGCCCGACTTCACACGGTTCGCTGTCGTAACGCGGGGCCTTGAACCAGGTGTACTGGCCGTTTCCAGGACGGTACTCGGGATCCTTTTGAATCGGCTTGGTCTCCCCCTGGAATGGATGCTTGGCGCCGCCCTTTTCATACCAGCCGCGGGTGACGTCTTCGGTGACATTGTCCTGCAATGGCATGCTGACACCGGCAAGATCTCTTTTCTTAATATATCCTCTCGGCATGTAGAGGCTTGCGGGTTCCTCGGCGGTAAGGGGGAACTCACCCCAGGCCAGGAAATTGGTCGTCCCGCCGATGCCGCCCCAATCTTTATAGAAAGAGGCCACCGCGATCAGGTCGGGGATGTAAACGTTTTTGATGAATTCCTGGGTTTCCTTTGTGATGTAAAGAAACTCGGCAATACGGTCTGCCCTCAGGTCTCTCACTGAGGTGACACCGCCCACAACCAGCGATTGCAAATGCGGATTTTTGGCTCCAAAAATGGCGTGCAGCCGCGCCGTACGGGCCTGAAGCCGCAGGGCTTCGATATAGTGGGCCGCAGCCATCAGATTGGCTTCCGGAGGCAACTTGTACGCTGAATGGCCCCAGTAGGCGTTCGAAAAGGGGCCCAACTGACCACTGTCGACAAAGGTCTGCAGTCGCTGTTGCACCTGTTTGAAATAAGCGCTTCCACCGACCTGGGCATTGCTGACATTGTCAGCGAGCTGAGCTGTTTTGGCCGTATCAGCTTTCAAGGCACTGACGATGTCCACCCAATCAAGAGCGTGCAGATGATAGAAGTGAACGAGATGGTCATGCTGGAATTGCGCGCCCATCAGGAGATTTCTGATAAGGCGTGCGTTCTCGGGGATCTTGACACCAATGGCCATTTCGGCTGCCCTCACCGAGGACAGTGCATGGGTGTACGTTCAGACGCCGCAGGAGCGTTGTACAAAGTGATGGGCATCGCGGGGATCGCGGCCCTGTAAAATCATTTCAATGCCCCGGAACATCTGACCGGAGCTCCAGGCATTGACAACCTTGCCGCCGGATACCTCGACCTCAATGCGAAGGTGGCCTTCGATTCTGGTGATTGGATCTATTGTTACTCTCTGAGCCATATTGGTCCTCCCTTTACCTTAATAAGGAAATGATCGTCGATTAAACCCTACCCTACAGTTCTTCATAAAACGGTGTGAAATTATCCCAGAATTTGGGCTCACTGCAGCCGAGACAGGGATGGCCTGCCTCCACCGGCCAGCTGGTACCGTCGTTGAATTTGGCAACCGGACAGTTATTATAGGTTTCCGGGCCTCTGCATCCCACTTTGTAAAGGCAGTAACCCATGGCCGCTTCTTCGGAACCGAATACCTCGACAAATTCTTCGTTTTCGAAGTGGGCCCGTCTGGGGCACTGATCATGGATGGTCTTTCCATAAGCAAATAGCGGCCTTCCCTGATCATCGATGGCCGGCAACTTGCCTAAAAGAAGATAATTTACGATGGTGCCCACCGTGTTGACCGGATTGGGAGGGCATCCGGCAAGGTTGATCGTTTTGATACCGACAGCTTCACTGACGCTCATGTATCCGCCGGGATTCGGCGCAGCCGCCGGAATGCCGCCATAAGTGGCGCAGGCGCCAATCGCTATCACGGCAGCGGCTTTTGGGCATACTTCCTTGGCAATTTCCAAAAAGGTACGGCCGCCGATTTTTCCGTAACCGCCGTCGTATTTGGTTGGTATGGCCCCCTCGACCACGCAGATAAAATTCCCATTGTACTTTTTCATTGCCATCTGAAGCTGGTCTTCGGCCTGCTGGCCGGCTGCTGCCATGACGGTTTCGTGATATTCGAGCGATAAGATTTCCAGAACCAGATCGTCAATGTAGGGGTACTGTGATCTCAGTAGTGATTCCGAGCATCCGGTACATTCTCCAAAGTGCAGCCAGATAACCGGTGGCCTCTGTTTCGGTGCGGCAAACACCTCGGCCACTTTGGGGACGAACGAGGACGACAGCCCCATGGTCGCCGTGAGGAAGGTGCAGTACTTCATGAAGTCCCGCCTGGTTACACCTCTCTCCGCCAGCCTCTCATAAAACTGTTTTTCCTTTTCCATCGGCACCTCCTTGATGCGATTATAAATAGGGCAGGTTATCCGCCCGTATAATACGGGCCTTCCGCAACCGCAATAAAAATAGAGAAAACCACACGGCGGCGCGCATCATCCCCGGTAGCGGCGCGCGGCCAAAAGTGGCTCTTTTTTTTCCCCATCGGACCTTCCCTCAGGCGTACACCACCGTTGCGGTTAACCGCGTGGGTACGTCCATATCAGTGCATTTACAGGCAAATCGGTTAGTCCAGTCTGCTATTTAAGTCAAGGTAAAACTACCCGAATGTAATACCGATGGGGGTTGGGTGGGCTTAAATTCCCACAGCACTTGAGTGCCCAACACCCGAATCCCGGCGTGCGGTTTTCAAAACTCAACCGATGCGCCGAAATGCGGGCAACCGATTTTGATCAAGATTCGTCATCCACATCGCCGTATTCATCGTCGGCCACCTTGAAGGAGCCGACACCCTTCAAGTCACCGCCACCATCGAAATCATCGTCGAAATCATCCTCGTCGGAGAGCAGATCGTCGATATTCGCCGCCTCTTCTTCGGCGGCAAGCTCGAGCGCTTCCTGTTCCCGCTCCAATTTCAGCAAATCGATATCATCGAACAGCAGGTCAGCCGTGTCCTGGTCGGCCGCACCTAAAAATTCCGTAACGACATCGGCAATTTTTTCGGCATACAACCCCGGTGGGTACATGTTTTTGGTTCTAAGAGCGGCCATGAGCGTGTCTTTTCCTTCTGCCATGGCCGCTTCAATCGTCTTGATATCGTATTGCTCTTCGCAAAGCGGTGACAGGATGTCTTTGTCCAACTCCGCATACTCCCGCAGAATTAAAATCTTTTTCTCGGTGTCCTTGATGAATTCGTATTTTTGTTTCATATATTTGTTCCTTTCAACACATGTATTTGGTTGCATGATAAACGCGTAAAATGAACACATCAGAAAGAATCTGTCAATAACCAAAAAAGGGCTAACGATCCGTCGATCATTGCGCTAGCGCAGCAGCCGGAGAACGGGCAACCGCCAGTGCGCTTCAGTTACTGCTTAGGTTGCCAACAATAAATATTGACCCCTTCCCGTTGAGGTGGTAAAAAATCGGGGTTGCAAACGCGGAGGGATGGCTGAGTGGTCGAAAGCGGCGGTCTTGAAAACCGTTGAGGGTAACACCTCCGTGGGTTCGAATCCTACTCCCTCCGCCAATAATTTGCAGGGTAAATATATGTCACGTCCGCAGCCCGGCCTGTGGACCCAGTATCTATCAAAATAAACTAAGGAGAGATGGCCGAGTCGGCTGAAGGCGCTCGCCTGCTAAGCGAGTGTGTGGCGAAAGTTGCACCGAGGGTTCGAATCCCTCTCTCTCCGCCAAATGTAAATAAAAATCCGGTTTCATTAAATTGAAACCGGATTTTTATTTACATAGGACAATTTAATCTTTTCACTATTCGCTACAGTGTTAATTATTTCTCCAGAAAGTGCGGAATCGAGGTCTGAAAAAGGAAAATCAGCCGACCCCGCTTCGCGCAAAATGAAACGAATATTGCCTGTTAAGCGCCATCGAACATGTTGACAATCGGTATTTTTTTTTGCTATTTCAGTGGCATCGGCAAGTTGAATAAACCGACCGAGACCGCTGAATGGTTAATGGCTTCTAATCAGTATAAACGCTTTTACCCTCTCACCGCTGGCAAATATTCATCGGAACGGTTCGGGGTTGAGGGGCTTCATAACAAATTCTGAATCGGCGCCCTCATCGAGTCCAGTCCTCTTCTGAAGCTTCTGCATCCGCTCTTTTTTCTTCCCTGCGGCAGAAACACGAGCAGCGGATAGTTATCCAACCGCGACGGTTGTCGCCGATTATCCAGCCCAATCGCAAATGTTCTCTTTAGGCTCATGACCGTACCATCGGTAACATGAAATGAACCGTCGAGAAAATACCGGCGAACTTTCAAAACCGCAATCCTCCATCCAGAGAGCATTATACCCGATTATCGATCGACCGTGGTGGATCCTGATCGCCGTCGCTGCCGTAACAATCAGCTTCGGATGGGCCTTGCCGCGACTCCACATCGCCACATCCGTTCAGGACCTCGTCATTGAAGACCTGCGTGAAACCGCTCACTATAATGCTTTCAAACAGGTTTTTGAATCCGATGAAATAATTCGAATTGTCATTAAGAGTGAAAATATATTCGATCCGGAGACATTCCGAGAAGTCACGGATGTTGCGGATAAAGCGGCCCAAATCAAAGGGGTCAGAAGAGTCATCAGCCTGCCCGATATAAAACGAACCATAGACGCCTCGGAAAAATTGACTTTGCAAGAATTTTCAGTCCTTATCAACCCCGTAAGTCTTTTCGACCGAAACCTTGTTTCCTCCGACCATCGCTCAACCATCGTCACTCTGGTTTTGGATATCGATGCACCCAGTGACCAAGTGATTGACACGGTTCAGACGTTGATCCACCAACGTCCCGGCACCCTCCAAGTGTATCAAATCGGCATGCCGCTGGTTTCTCGCGCCCTCGCCGATTACACGTTATCGGACCTGAAGTGGTTGCCACCGATGACCTTGGCGATCATTGCCTTGATTTTGCTTGCTCTTCTCAGAAATATCGCCTGCCTGGTGTTATCGATATCGTCGGTGTTGATCGCTCAGATATGGACTTTCGGACTGATGGCGTGGCTCGGCATCCCGATTTCGATGCTAACAATGATCGTGCCGGTGTTTCTGATCGCCGTCGGGACAGCCTATTGTCTATATCTGTGTTCAGAATATATGTCGGTAGCCGAAAGCGTTGATTCCCCAAGAGAGGTTGTTTACCGAACTTTCAGCAATTTGACGTTCCCGACAGTTCTGGCGGCAATAACGACACTGGTCGGATTAGGCTCACTGACAATCAATCGTATCAGTGCGATTCGTGAATTCGCCCTCTTTGCCGGCTTCGGCATGTTGAGTATAACAATAATTTTACTGACCGCGTTTCCCGCCGCCCTGACCTTATTCCCATTGCCGTCCGGCAAAACGCGCCTTCCCGCTTGGTCAGATAAATTTCTGTCAACATTTCTCGAAAATATCGTGCAATTGAACATCAAGCATCAGCGGACTGTCTTCACTACCTTAGCAGTCTTATCGATTTTTTGTCTCATCGGGATCACCCGCATAAAGGTGGAGACCAACCCGGTTGAGTATTTCAAAGCAAGTTCACCGGTGAGCCGGAATTTCCACGATATCTACCAAGATCTCTCCGGTAGTTTTCCACTAAACGTCGTAATGGCTGGAAACTTCGAAAATTTTTTTGAAGATCTCACCAATGTCAAAGAAATTGAACGACTTAAGACCTATCTGGAAACGCTGCCCGGCGTGGACAAGGTCATCACATTTTCCGAGTATTTAAAACTTGTCAATTATACCCTCAATCAATTCGATCCTAAATACTATGTATTACCCGAAGAGGGGTTCGAGCTGAGATTGTTGATCAACAATTTCAATGTTGTTCTCGGTAACGACACGCTCTCCCGGTTCATGACTTCTGATTTCTCGAGAACAAATATCCTGCTGCTAACACACCTTTCAAGTTCACGGGATTTTCTCGAAACCAGAGATAAAATATTGACCGAAGTCAGAACAGAGTTCTCACCGGAGCTGCAATGGGACGTCACCGGCTTGGGCATTGCAATTTCAGCCAGCAGCTACCAATTAGTCAGCGGTCAGGTGAAAAGCCTATTACTGACTTTTATTTTAATCTTTGCCATGATGGCGCTATTGTTCTTCTCCAGCAAAGTCGGTTTTATCGCTCTTTTACCCACCATTTTTCCAATCATAGTTAATTTTGGGTTCATGGGCTGGTTTCACATACCCCTATCCTTCGCCACCAGCATGATTGCAAGTATCGCTATCGGTCTAGCTGTGGACGATACGATTCATTATCTTTTCCGTTATAATAAGGAGTTTAAAAAAGACCTGGACAAGGACAGGGCTTTAAAAGATACGCTCCTGGGTATGGGGCGGCCGATAGTCACCACCTCGCTGACCATATCCTGCGGGTTTGCCATTCTGATGATCTCCCACTTCAAACCCACGGGGCTTTTCGGTCTGTTAATGGTCGTGACGATGATTTCGGCCTTGGTCAGCGCCTTGATCTTACTGCCGGGCCTGATGCTCAAGATAGAATTGGTAACGGCATGGGATCTTTTAAAATGGATCCCTGTCCTCGGCGGTATACCCCCCGGTATTGCCCACGAATTGAAACAGCCATTAAACACGATAAAGGTCGGCAGCGAGTTTTTAAAACGAGCGATCGAACAGAAACAACCGCGGAATGATCAGCAGTTGTCCCGCGTCGTCAGCGAGATAAGCCATCAGGTTGATAGAGCCTCTTTAATTATCAACAGGCTGGTTGAATTGGGTCGAAAACCCGGGGTCGAAACGGAGTTGATAAATATAAACCATCCCATCCGAGAAACGCTCGCAATTATCAACAGCGAGCTCAGGTTGGACGATATAAAACTGACCACCGCATTGGCTGAATCGCTGCTGGTCGTTCGGGCGAACGATCAGCGTCTGGCTCAGGTTTTTTTTAACCTGCTCACCAACGCCAAAGAGGCTTTAACACAAAAGCCGACTCATCCGTCATCGGGTTTAGATCGCGAAATAATGCTTCAAACATTCAAGGAAAAAACCTGGGTGGTGGTAAAAATTACAGATAACGGGATCGGTATTCCAGCCCACATCAAGGATCGTATCTTTGAGCCATTCTTTTCTTCAAAGTCGGCAGGTAAGGGCAAGGGCTTGGGACTGGCCATCTGCAGCCAGATCATCAAAGGTTATCAGGGACGAATAACGGTGGAAAGCCAAGAGGGCGTCGGCACCACAGTCACTTTGAGCCTGCCGTCAGCCGAATAAATGCTTGACAAAAAATACCATAGGTTATCATCATTATTCACTGCTGATCACATCATCCGCGCCAGGCAAAACTTTACAGAAAAAAATGCCTCGACACCCCAATGACCTTAACCCTCAACTTCAGGAGCGTTTATGGCGACAACATTGTATTGGCTTCAGGGAGGAGGATGCGGCGGCGACACATGGTCGTTCTTCAGCGCCGAGTCCCCGGATATTCCAGAGATGCTCGAACTACTGTCGATAGACCTTCTTTGGCATCCTTCTTTGTCGAATAAAGATCCTGATCGACTCAAAGATTTGAACGCGGAAATCCTATCCGGCCGGCAGGCCCTCAACATCTTTTGCCTCGAGGGAAACGTCATTCAAGGCCCTTCAAGCAGTGGCTTCGCAGATACCGTTTTCGGTCAACCTAAAAAAGACCTCATTGCCGCATTGGCGGCCAACGCCGATTTTGTTATTGCGGTCGGGACCTGTGCCAGCTACGGTGGGTTTGGCGTCGATACCGAAGCCGACGCCATCGGATTGCAATACAACCGCAAGGATTTCGGGGGATATTTAGGACGAAACTTCAAGAGCAAAAGCGGAATGCCGGTGATCAACCTGCCCGGTTGCCCCTGCCACTGCGAAGCGATCACGGGGACACTGTCTTCGCTCATCACCAACACTCCCCTGAAGTTGACGGATCAGAATTCACCGATGGACTGGTACGGCGTGATGGTTCATCAAGGGTGTACGCGCAACGAGTACCATGAATACCGCGTTGAAGAGAAGAGATTCGGGGAGAAAGGCTGTCTCTTTTTTTATATGGGATGCCATGGCCCCCTGGCAACGGGATCCTGCAACAAGACCCTGTGGAACCGGCGCTCATCCAAAACCCGGGTCGGCGTGCCCTGTTTCGGATGCACCCGACCGGATTTCCCCCAACCTTATCCATTTTTTAAGACAAAGAATATTGAGGGGATTCCGATTGAACTGCCGGATGGCGTCAGTCGGGCGCATTACATGGCCTACAAAGGGATGGCGGCCGCTGCGGCGCCTAAACGATTGATAAAGCGAAAATCAGGTGTTTGACATTATCGACTCTAAAGTCGGAGGCGCTGTGACGCAGATACCCCGAAACCAAAAACCTGCATAAAGAGTTGCATAGTTTTTAGAGACCTCACCATGGAAACCCAAAAAATCATTCCTTTGAATCGTGTAGAGGGCGATCTGGAGATTCACCTTCAAATTGATGACGGTCGAGTCACCGAGGCCCGCAGCGTCGGGACAATGTATCGGGGCTTCGAAAACCTTCTCGTAGGAAGGGCGCCTTTGGACAGCCTGGTCGTCACGCCGAGAATCTGCGGCATATGTTCGACGGCGCACTTATTGGCGGCCGCCTCGGCTCTTGACATGGCATATAACGCCGTTGTCCCCGGAAATGGGTGGCGAATCAGAAACGCAACACTGATGGTGGAGCAGTTGCAGAACGATATTCGCCAGTCGTATCTGCTTTTCATGCCTGATCTGGCTCATCCGGCCTACGCCGAAAATCCGTTTTTCGATGAGGCCGTTCAGCGTTATGAGCCGTTGAAAGGGCAAACAGCTCTCCAGGCCATTGGGGAAACTAAAAAAATCATTGAAATCATCGCCATACTGGGGGGGCAGTGGCCTCACTCTTCTTTCATGGTGCCGGGGGGCGTGGTCTGCGTTACCTCCGTTAACGATATCAACCAATGCCGCAGCCTTCTGGCAAAATTTCGCAGGTGGTATGAGAAAAGAATCCTTGGATGCTCGATAGAAAGGTGGCAAGACGTAAAAACCCAAAAAGATTTGAATGTCTGGCTTGATGAAAAAGATGATCACTGGGAGAGCGATCTGGGTTTTTTTACCCGATTTGCCCGTTCGGCCGGCCTGGATAAGATCGGAAAAGGCTGCGGCAACTTCATCAGCTTCGGCTCACTGCAGATCCCTGAAAACTCCAATGTCGCCAGCCTGGCGACAGGTGATACTTTTTTTCCGGCCGGATTCTTCAGCGGTTTGACGGCGTTTCCGTTTGATCAGACAAAGATCACGGAAGACATAACCGCCTCATTCCTGACCGGGCTTTCCGATTATAAAACGCCAAGGCATCCCTTTGACGGCTTTACTGTGGCCGTTAAGCCCAAGCTTTCGAGTGAAAAATACTCTTGGGCCAAAGCCCCGCGATACGATGACCTCCCGGCAGAAACTGGTCCCCTGGCGGAACTGCTCGTGGCATCACATCCTCTCGTAACCGATCTTTTTACAAGAGAGGGACCGAATGTGTTCCTGCGGCAGCTGGCACGGATAATCAGACCGGCTCTGATTATGCCGGCGCTTGACTGCTGGCTGAGTGAAATTGCCGTCAGCGGAGACAGCTTTTTTCAAAACTTCAGGCCAAGGGAAACCGGGATAGGTTACGGGCTCACCGAGGCTCACCGGGGCGCCCTGGGACATTGGATAAAAATCGAAGACGACAAAATTGCTCACTACCAGATCATCAGCCCGACAACATGGAACGCATCTCCCAGAGATGCGGCCGGTCATAGAGGGCCGTGGGAAGAGGCTCTCGTCGGTACGCCGATTGACGATAATAACGATCTGGTCGCAGTGGGGCACGTGGTTCGTTCTTTCGACCCGTGCCTGGTTTGCACCGTCCATGCTATCGATATCGACACGAAAATTAAATCAATTATCCCATGAATCCTTTAACCGATAAATCGGCCTTATCCGCTCATAGGTTGCGTATTCTAGAGCTTATTAAAGAAAACGCGATCTTCCGCAACGAAATTCGTGTGGCACGGGAGGCCGCGGAGATTACCGCGACCCTCGTCGTCAAACAATTCGAGGAAACTGAACGCATCCTGCGCAAGTTTCAGGACGCCAATGCCCAGCGTAAGGCCGTGCTGGACTCGGCGACCCAAATTGCCATCGTCGCAACCGCCATTGACGGAATTATCACCGTATTTAACACGGGAGCGGAAAATCTGTTGGGGTATCGAGCCAAAGAAATCATCGGTGTTGCCAAACCGGACATCTTTCACGATCCTGAAGAATTAAAAAAGCACACCCAAAAACTCATGGACTGTTCGCAACGGCAGATCGAAGGTGTCGATGTCTTTTTGGAATATGCCCGTTTAGGAAAAACCGAGCAACGGGAATGGATATGGGTAAACAAGGACGGTGAAAAATTCCCGGTCTCTCTTTCCATCAATGCTCTTAAAAACCCCGAGGGAATGGTCGATGGGTTCCTGTGCATCGCCATGGACATCACGGAGAAAAAACGTTCCGAAAAGGCCTTGGCTGAGAGCGAGCGCAACTACCGATTACTGATCGACAATATTCCGAACATCGTTTTCAAAGGCTATGCGGATGGCTCGATCGATTTTTTCGACGATAAAATAGAGGCCTTGACGGGGTTCAGCAAGGAACTCTTTCTCTCCCGAAATATGAAGTGGAATGACATCATATATGATGAAGATCGCGCCTTGGTAAGGCAAGCTTTCATCAAGGCGTTGAAAAGAGATAAATCTTACATCAGAGAATACCGAATCTGTAAAAATAACGGTGAGTTCGTGTGGGTGGAAGCCAGCAGCCAAATTGTCTGTGACGATGAGGGGAACATTGAGTTTATCACGGGTGCTTTTTTGGACATTACCGAACGAAAACTGGCCGAACAAGCGCTGCATGAATCTGAAGAAAAATACAGATCGTTGTTCAACAGCGGTCCCAACCCTATTTTCGTGCTGGATCAGCAGAGCCTGGAAATTCTTGACGCCAACCCCAGCGCCGAGGAGACCTACGGCTACACCAAAGAAGAACTTGTCGGCAGAAGTTTTGAGAAATTGGGTAAGTTTGAGTACGAAAACCGGTCTTTTTCGCTCATGCCGAAAGGGCAATGGTTCCAAGGTTGTGTCCTCAGTCAAAAAGTTCGGCACTACCGCAAATCCGGCGCCCCTTTCTATGCCGAAGTCAAAGCCTGCCCGGCTGTTTACCAGGAAAAACCGAGTATCATCCTTGCCGCCACGGATATAACCGAAACCATGGAAAAAGATGCGCAGTTGTTTCAGGCCAGTAAGATGACGACCCTTGGGGAAATGTCCGCGGGGATCGCGCATGAACTGAACCAACCCCTGAATACGATCAAAATCGGCAGCGATTTCCTGAAGACAATGGTTGAAAAAGGGCAAGCAATTCCTCCCGAAAAAATGCTTCAGGTTGTAGCCGTGGTAAACAACCAGATCGAGCGCGCTTCGGACATCATCAACCGCCTGCGGGAATTCGGCCGGAAATCCGATTTCAAGAAAGAACTGGTGTGCCTCAATACCACGATCAAGGAGGTGATGGCCATCGTCGGCCAACAGCTCTTGCTGCAGAACATCCAGGTAGATTACGACCTGGATGATAACGCCGTGAAGATTCTGGCCAATAAAAATCGCTTGGAGCAGATTATATTTAACCTGGTGACCAATGCGCGGGATGCGATTCAACACTGTCCGGTGCGGGAAGAAAATGGAAGGACGTGCATGATCAAGATAACATCCCGTATGGAAGGCGACGCGGTGATTTTCAGCATAACCGACACCGGCATCGGAATTCCGGAAGATTTTAAAGAAAAGATCTTTGAACCTTTTTTTACCACCAAGGACGTCGGCAAAGGAATGGGCTTGGGCCTTGCCATCACTTACGGGATTGTTCGGGACTTCGGCGGGACCATTGAGGTAGAAAGTCACCCCGGTAAAGGTGCGTGTTTTACCATACAATTTCCTCGGGCGTTGGTTTGAGTGACGGAGAAGATTCACCAATGACGAAAATACTCATTATCGATGACGAAATTCCCACCTTGGACATGCTGCAACTTTTTTTGGAGGCTTGCGGATACACGGTGTTGGCCGCAGAGAACGCCGACAGAGGGATTGAAATGTTTGAGGCGGAATCCCCCCCTATCGTCTTGACCGACATAAAAATGCCGACAAAGGATGGTTTTTCGGTTTTAAAAACGATTAAGTCAATGCACCCGGAAACCGAAGTCATCGTTATCACCGGTCACGGTGACAAAGATTTGGCGAAGCAGGCTTTTGAACTAAACGCTTCTGAATTTTTCAACAAACCGCTTGATACGGATGCTTTGAATGCCGCGCTTAAGCGCGCGGAAAAACGGCTTGGCCTGATTGACAGCGATTAAAGATGAATAAAGATGACATAAACAAGTGGGTATTGCTGCTAATCGTATTTTTGATCACCGCGGTGTTCCTCCTTATGATTCGCCAATTTTTAATGGCGATTCTGCTATCCGGGATTTTCGCGGCGTTATCCCATCCCATCTACAGCCGTTTCGTAAAATGGTTCGGCGGTCGCCGTGTCCCCGCCTCTATTGCGACGATATTGCTTATTCTCGCGGTCTTTCTGGTGCCGTTGGGCATTCTGCTCGGTATCATCGCCACCCAGGCCATAAAAGTTGCTGAAATAGCCAGGCCGTGGGTCAAACAGCATCTTTCCGAACCCGGCACTCTAACCACAACGCTCCAGTCCCTGCCTTTCTACGATACGATAGAGCCCTATCGCAATCAAATCGTGACCAAACTCGGCGAGCTGGTCAGTGCCACGAGTGGATTTATCGTGGACAGACTGTCCTCGGTGACTTTCGGAACGGTGCAAATCTTTTTTATGGCCTTTGTCATGCTTTACTGCATGTTCTTTTTTTTAATTGACGGACGCAAACTGCTGCACAAGATTCTCTATTACCTTCCTCTGGAGAGCAAAGATGAAGAGAGCATGCTGGAAAAATTCACCTCCGTTTCCCGGGCCACTCTCAAGGGCACCATCGTCATCGGTATTCTGCAGGGCGGACTGGCCGGCGCCGCTTTTGCCGTTGTCGGTATCCCCAGCGCCGTTTTCTGGAGCGCCATCATGGCCGTGCTGTCGATCATACCGGGTATCGGTTCGGCATTGGTCTGGGGCCCGACCGCAATCATTCTGATCACCACCGGTCAGCTGGCCAAAGGCCTGGGTCTCGGGATCTTTTGCGGACTCGTCGTGGGTAGCTTAGACAACCTGCTGCGCCCGATTCTGGTCGGTAAAAGCACCCAGTTGCACGAATTGATGATCTTTTTCGGTACGCTGGGAGGAATTCTGATGTTCGGCGTCGCCGGAATAATCATCGGGCCGATTGTGGCCGCATTGTTTGTGACGGTATGGGAAATTTACGGTATGGCATTCAAGGATATCTTGCCGGAAGTGGCAGCAATCCCACGGACGGCAGACGTAGATGAAGAGGAATCATCCAAATTATGAGAGGTGGTGCGAGTGCGGAAACGGTTCGACAACGAGACGAGCGAGTTTGTCGTGTTCCTTTACGTGTTTGACTATTTTATGATGCGTATCATCGACAATGATGATTTTGGAAGTTTGTCGTGCAACCGGTTGTTCGATAGGAAACGACGTGTTTTGGGAAGGAACATTCAGAAGGGTATCAGCCATATTCTTTGAACTCTCCACAAATATTTATAATTAGGACGCATTATCTGGTCGTTTTAATTTCTTCGACAATACTTCGGAACTTTTTTTTCTTCTCACCGAGAAGAGCGATCAGTTTCACTCCGCAGCGTCTGAATTCCACCGGTATCTGATAAATTTCTTCATCCTCGATTTTAATGTCGTATACGCGTTTGCACTTTATGTCCGGCAGATATGAGCCGTTGCCTTGTTTGGGAAAGATACTGATAAGGCTGCTTTTGCCTATTTCGATATCGGCCGGAATATATTCGAAAGACAATCCCCCGTCACTGATGTCGATTATCCAGCCAATGGCATTGTTGTCGTTATCATAAATCTCATAGCGATATTCCCACAGTGGATAGCGAGTCGCTTTCCGTCGCTCCATAACCAATCCGCCTATTGTTTTAAGGCCATTTTTGGATTATTTGGTACCCCCTTTTACACACAACATAATGTATGTCAAGTATTTTTTTATACAATATAATGGATTTTTAGCCTTCCGTCTTTATCGGCTTGAAGGGTTGTTCCACTGTATGGCCTTCCCCTTCTATAGCTGTTGGCATAATTATGTTCCGACTGGCGTGTGCGTGCGAAGTAGAAAATCCCCCCAACTCCTTTGGGAACGCTTACACGCCAGCATCCTTTCTTGTCGCAAGAGCTGCATTGAAACCACTTCTGCCTTTACCAGTTCCCCCTTTTTACAAAAGGATCAGGGGGATTTAAAAAAATGACAATCGGAATAAAATTCTGACATTCATTATAAAAAATAATAAGAGTCATGATCCCGTTCGATTTCGTCGCGGCAGTTGAAGGCCGCGGTGAAACCAGAATTTTCGCCGGACGACAATCGCGATAAATTGCCTGCGCCTTTCCCAAGCGCCCGAATTGCGCTTGACAAAAGCGTTTGAACCGACTAAGGATACCTGTTTCAATCCATAATAAGGCAATAAGCGGGTGGTAAAAAATACCACAAAAAAATAACATTTGATGAAAGGAGATTAGAGCGTATGTCGAAATTAATACCACCACATGGCGGAAAAGGGTTGGTCAAGTGCCTGCTCGAGGGAGCTGAGCTGGAAGCGGAAAAGAAAAAGGCCGCGGGTCTCAAGAAAGTGGCGATCTCGCCGCGCGTAAAAGGCGATCTCATCATGATCGGCATCGGCGGTTTCAGCCCCCTGACCGGCTTCATGACCAAAGCGGACTGGAAAAGCGTCTGTGATAAGTACCTTCTGGCGGACGGCACCTTCTGGCCGGTGCCCGTGACCCTGGATGTCACCAAAGAAGATGCGGATGCCATAAAGGTCGGTGACGAGGTTGCACTGTACGATCCTGAAGGCAAAGAAATTATGGCGACCATGAAGGTTTCCGAAAAGTACGAGCTGACTGCAGCCGACAAGAAATACGAGTGTGAAAAAGTTTTCATGGGCGAAGGCACCCCGACGGCGGAAGAGTTCTGGAAGATTGCCGAAGAAGATCACCCCGGCGTTCAGATGGTCATGCAGCAGAAAGATTTCAACCTGGCCGGCCCGGTCAAGGTGCTCAGCGAAGGCGAATATCCCACAAGATATGCCGGCGTTTACCATCGCCCGGAGGAATCCCGCAAGATTTTCGACGACCGCGGTTGGAGCGAAGTGGCGGCGCTGCAGTTGAGAAACCCCATGCACCGCTCCCACGAATACCTGTGCAAGATCGCCGTTGAAGTCTGCGACGGTGTCTACATCCACTCTCTGGTCGGAAATCTCAAACCCGGTGACATCCCCGCATCGGTGCGCGTGAAATGCATCGATTCGTTGGTGAAGAATTACTTTGTGGAAAAGAATGTTGTTCAGGGCGGCTATCCATTGGATATGCGCTACGCCGGTCCGCGGGAAGGCCTGCTGCACGCTGTTTTCCGCCAGAACTACGGCTGCTCGCGCATGATTATCGGCCGTGACCATGCCGGTGTCGGCGATTTCTACGGCATGTTCGAAGCCCAGACCATCTTCGATAAAATCCCGTACCCGACCGAGCCGGGTAAAGCCCTGGCCTGCCAGCCGCTGAAAATCGACTGGACCTTCTACTGCTACAAGTGCGACGGCATGGCTTCCTTGAGGACCTGCAACCACGCCAAAGATGACCGGGTCCTGCTCTCAGGCACCATGCTGCGCAAGCTCCTCTCCGAGGGCGGCGAATTGCCGGATCACTTTGGACGCGATGAGGTCGTCGCCATTCTGCGCGATTATTACGAAGGCCTGACCGAAAAGGTCGAAATCAAAACCCACAAAGCGGCAACGGGTGATTGATTACTTTATTCACTAAGTGACTGGACTTAAAAAAAGGGGTGACTCTCGATGGAGTTACCCCTTTTTTTGTGTTTTGTGTTTGGTGTTTGGTGTTTGGTGTTTCGTTTTTGGTGTTTCGTTTTTGGTGTTTCGTTTTTGGTGTTCGGTGTTGCGGGTTTAATGATTGTTATACAGTCCATCGAAAAAACAAACATCAATTACAATATATTAATGACTAAATATTAGACACAAAACACCAATAAAAAGAGGGGCCGGATGATCACCGAACCCCTCTTTACACCTTTTTGGTATGACTTGTTGTGCGCTATTTCCGGTTTGTATACTCCGCGTAAGTCATGGCCGTCGTTCGGTAAACCAGGTGGGCCAGCTTCGAAAACGGTGTGTAAGCAAACAGACTCCAGATGAACATCAGGTGCAAAAAGTAAATGAAATAAGAAACACCGGATAACCCCATCAGCCGAGCGATTTCTGTTCCCAGCCCGGTGGCCCCCAGCGAAAACGCCAGCACCACCAGGTACCAGTCCCAATACGACGACCCCTGGTCTTTCTTGGCCAGGCGAGTTCGCCACAGCAATATCGACCCGACGACCAAAGCAACACCGGCGATATTTCCGAGCCATTTGACCGGGTTGAGCTGACTGTAAGGCCCCTCGATGTGCAGCACCCACTCGGCAAAGAAAAAGCAGTTGGTTACGATAAACAACCCAATGAAACTGAACAGCACGAGCATGTGGGCCGTGGCGCGACTTTTGTTCTCCCCGCACTCGTTAAATTTTCGGTGGGTCAGAATGGTCGTGATAGTGCGCACCAGTGCCGCAACGATACCGCCCATATCCAGGGGCTTGTCTTCGGCTTTACCATTTCTTATCGCCTGCTGATGCATATCATTGACAAATTTTTTCAGGCCCAACGCGAATACACCGATGGCCCCGAAAAAAGTAGGAATCATGATAATGTCAACCAGGTAGTTGTTGATGAAGTGGGACTGCCAAATCTCTCCGGCATGCGGCGAAAAATTGAGCCAGTTGATTCCTAAAGAGTTGAAAATCAGGCCCATCACGATAAAAATAACCGCAGGAACGGCAAACAGCACAGGCAGCATTTTGGGGTTGGCCACCGCCTTGGCCAGGGCCTTGGGGGTGGCATATTCTCTGACTGCGTAAGCGCGAACGGCGCCCAGGACGTCACCCGGTTTCGCACCCCGGGGGCACAGGGTCGTACAGTCACCGCAATTGTGGCAGAGCCAGACGTCGTAATCGGCAATCAGCCTGTCCTTCAGACCCCAGGACGCTGCGATCATCTCCTTGCGGGGGAAAGGCTTGTTGTCCGGTGAAATCTTGCAGGCGACCGAGCAGGTGGCGCACTGGTAGCATTTTTTGAGATCTCCACCGCCCAGTTTACCCACTTCTCTGATGAATCCGAGATCAGGCTCGAGCGTAGTTGTTTCCGCCATATCTTACCTCCTGCCTTTCAGAACAGCGGCCGGCCGGCAGTCGTGCCGGCCGCCGCCATCAAGCGATATGTGGTTTAGAACCCCTTGAACGGGTTCGGTCCGAGTTCTTCGATAGAGGCCACAAAATCATTGACCATCTGTGGAATCTTATCGTACTCATCGATGGCCAGGGTGAACTGGACGACGCGTTCGTTTTCCAGGGCCAGACTGGCCAACGCGTCACCGATTTTCTTGATACGGATATCGGCCAGTTCGCTCCCCTTGATAAAATGGCACTGGTAGTCATCGCCGTGTTTGCACCCCAGCAGAAAAACCCCGTCCATACCCTGGGAGAGGGCATCTTTGATCCAGATGACATTCATCGAGCCGAGGCAGCGAATGGGAATGAAGCGGACATCGGCCGAGTATGACAGGCGGTTCAGGCCGGCGATATCCAAAGCCGGATAGGCATCGTTTTCGCAGACCAGTCCCAGGATCCTGAAGGGCGGCTCTTCGTAGTCGTCTTCCGAAGGAACGCCGATGGCCTTGACCATGGAGCCGATGCTGTCGATGTTGTAATCGGCAAAGCCGATGATCCGTTCCGGACAAGCGCCCATGCATGTCCCGCAGCGACGACAACGAGCCGGATTCGGTTTCGGTGTCCCTTTGGCATCGTCGTCCAGGGCCCCAAACGGGCACTCTTCGGTGCAGCGTTTGCACTGCGTGCAGCGCTGGAAGAAAAAGTCCGGAAAAGTCATGTCGCCGGATCGAGGATGTACCGATACCCCGCGATTGACCGACTCGATGCACTGGATCGCCTTCAGCGCCGCGCCGGCGGCATCTTCCAGAGAATCTTCCACCGTCAGAGACCGCCGAATGGCGCCGGCGGCGTAAATGCCGGTGCGTTGGGTCTCATAAGGAAAGCAGATATAGTTTGAATCGACGTAGCCGTCGAAAAGGCCGATTTCACGGAAAGCCGGTCCCTGGCGGTAGGCCATGTTGACCACCGGATCGTCTTTCGTGGCAGGAACCATACCGGCAGCCAGGACAACCACGTCGGCCTTGACCTGTACTTTCTCTCCCAGGAGGGTATCCTCGGCCTCCACCATAAGTCCTTCACCGTTCTTGGACACACCGATCACAGTGCCCTTGGTCATGAAGATGCCGGGATCCTGCTGGGCGGCCTTGTAAAAGTTCTCGGTCAACCCCTGGGTACGCATGTGCTGGTAGAAGATGTACGCTTTGCCGCTGTCGGGGAAGTCTTCACGCACATACTTGGCCTGCTTGAGGGCCACCAGGCTGGTGACTGCGCCGGTGTAAGGAAAGTCTTTGTCGTCTTCTTTGCCGGGACTCTGGATGAACACCACCGAACGGGCCTCTTTGCCGTCGGAGGGTCGGGTGATTTTGCCGTTTTTGGCGATCGTTTCGAACTCCGTATTGGTCACCACGTCGGGAAGATCGACCCCTAAGTGAGTGTATGCCGCACCCTCGACCTTGGCCGGATGCCATCCGGCTGCCAGGATAACGGCGCCGAACTTTTCTCCGCTAGGATCGAGACTCAGAATGTCATTCTTGCCTTTATTGTATTCCATGTAACGTTCGTGCAGTTGCTCGGCGTTGAGTTCCTTGCCGCTGTCATCAACCCGCATTTCCTCGGGTAGAGGATAGGGCACATCGAACTCGATCTTCTCGCCGGGTTTTTTAAATGTGGCCGTTAAGTTCCCGGGTTCACCGGCCAGTCTGGCCAACACGGTTCCGGTCTTGACAGTGATGTTTGCATGCTCCTGCACCGCTTGGATCGTCTCTGCGATGATCGGCGCACATGAGGGTCTCGTAAGGCGTGCCCAGCGGCAGCTGCTTACGCCAGGTTTTGGCATGCCCGCCCAGCTCGTCGGACTTTTCGACAACGGTGACTTCGTAGCCCGCGTTGGCGGCATCCAGTGCGGCGGATAAACCTGTAATGCCCCCGCCGATAACCAGGATTTTCCGGCTGAAAGATTCCACCTTGTACGGCTCGGGCAGGCTGATCTTCTTGACCCGGGTCATACCCATTTTCAGGTAGTCATCCGCCAGCATTTGAACGCGGTCGAAGTGAACCCCGTCATCCTTCTGGTCGGCTGTGAGGGCCGGGAATTCCGATCGCGGGTGTGACCAGACCACCTGTTCTCTCAGGTTCACGCGATCGACAATGCATCCGTCAAAGCGGAAAACATCGAAGTTGACCCGACGCGAGCAGGCGGCAATGACCAGGGTGTTGACCCCATTTTCCGCAATATCTTTTTTGAGCAACGCGACCCCTGCCTTCCCGCAGAACATCTCGTGGGTCTGGGCCGGAAACCCGTCTCCAGTCGCAACCTCTTTGAGCGCATCGATATCGAGACCCTCTCCGATGCCGCAACCTGTGCAAATATACACACCATACTTTTTGTCCATGGTTAGCCTCCTGCTACCTGTTCACCAGGGTTTGAATCGCCTTCAGGGCCATGCCGGTCGCATTCTGGTTGGACGTCACCACGTCCAGCGGCTTGTTGGCGCATCCGACGGCAAACATCCCGCCTTTCTGGAAGTCGTTGATGATGAAGCCTTCTTCGCTGTATTTGAGGTCCGCGGGAAGCTTCATGTCGGCCGTTGAGGGCTGCATGCCGGTGGCGAGCACGGCCATGTCGACCGTCTGATGGATCTTTTCCCCGGTCACAGCATTCTCGGCAACCACAGTGACATTTCCGCCCGAGGCATCGCTGATATCGGCCACTTTGCCTTTGACAAAAATAATATTCTCGTCTTCTTTGATCTTCTGGTAAAAGTTTTCATAGCGCAGACCGGGTGCCCGCATGTCGATGTAGAAAACGTAGATTTTGGCGTCCGGATATTGTTCCCGCACATAGGTCGCCTGCTTCAACGATGCCATGCAGCAGATGTAGGAGCAGTAAGATAGGTGGTTCTCGTCTCGCGACCCGGCGCACTGAACGAAGGCCACGCTTTCGGGCCCCTTGCCGTCCGAGGGCCGCTTGATCTGTCCTTTTGTCGGCCCGTTGGGCGATGCCATGCGCTCCATCATCATGTTGGTGATGATGTTGGCATGCGTGCCGAACCCCAGGTTGGTGATCTTCTTTGCATCATAGGGCTCCCACCCCGTGGCCCAGATGATCGAACCCGCTTGCAGGTTGACGGTCTTGGGCGCCATCTCGAAATCAACCGCATCGTATTTACAGGCCTCTTTCACCCGCTGGGCATCCGCCGGCGAATCCTTGACCGACTGGTGTATGACGAAACGGGCCGGAAAGGCCATTTCAAATGGCAGGTGTGCCCCTTTTATTTTCTGCATACCAAAATCGAAAAAACTGTCAATTTCCGTTTCGCAGGCCTCTACACAGGCCCCGCAGCAAGTGCAGTTCTCGTTGACGTACCGGGGATTGATCTTAAGGCTGACGGAATAATTGCCGGGGGTCCCCTCGACCTTTTCGACCTCGCTCATGGTAAAGACCTTGATGAGCGGATTGTCTTTGAGCCGCCGGAAATTTATTTCGAGGCCACAGGTGGGCGGACATAGCTTTGGAAAGTACTGGTTCAACTGAGCGACGCGCCCGCCCAGATAAGGATTCTTTTCAACCAGGAAAACTTCGTACCCCACCTCGGCGGCTTCAAGAGCCGCGGTCAATCCACTGATCCCGCCGCCGACAACCATGATGCTATCACTCGCAGGGGCTTCTGCGTTTTCTGTCATGCTAACCTCCAGTTGATAAGCTGTAACTATTGTTTCGGATAAGCTTCAGGCGATATCCTCTTATTCAATGCCAGCAACTCAAAGCTCGTGATCGTTTCGCTGCGGGCAGTCGAGAGGAGCGATCGTTCAAGCTTCCAGCTTCGGGCATCACGGATCATTTCGGATATCGCCTAAAGGGCTCAATCGTCAAAAGCAGAAGGGGCCATATTTAATAAAAACCTCCAGGCGACATTCGCCGCCTGGAGGTTTATGGTACTCATCGTCTAGTCAAATCACGCACTCCGATTAGTCCGGGATGATTTTGATGTAGTCTTTCTTGAAGACATCCCACTGACCGGATTTCGGATCGTACTTGGAATTGACGAAGCAGAACCAGTTCTCGTCATCCTGCCCAGGATAATCGGCCTGGTAGTAGAAGCCCGGATAACGGGTTTCCTTGCGGAACGAGATGTGGCGCAAGTGAGATTCCACCGTCCAGATGCGGTGAGTGATCTCCCAGGCGCGCATCAGTTCGTGCAGGTCGCCGGCGGCCAGTTTTTCGCAATCCTCGCGCATTGTGGCCAGCAGGTCCATGACGATCTCGAGGTTCTTGGTGGTGGTCAGGTAGTAAGTGGCTGTCCCGCCGCCGTACTCATGCGTGGCTTTCATCAACCGGTACATCATGCCTTCGGGCTTGATGTAGTTGGGGTTGATGTCGATGGCGGTGGTGTAGTCCTTGAACTCCAGGAAGGTCCGCACCGGTTTGTACACCAGGTCGACCAACTCTTCCTTGGACTGTTTCAAGGCCGGCGTGAAGTCGGCGTGATCCTTGGCAAAGCGGACCATCTGCTTGACCGCCATGCGCCCCTCGGCGTGAGAGCCGGAGGAGAACTTGTGGCCGGAGCAGCCGACGCCGTCACCGGCGGTGAACAGACCGTTGACGGTGGTCATACGGTTGTAGACCTTGCCGTTGTCTGCCTTGATCTTGTAAGCATCCGGGACCCAGTCGTAATCCGGACCCGATACCCACAGACCGCAGCAGCCGGAGTGGGAACCCAACAGGTAAGGTTCGGTCGGCATGACCTCGGAGTTTTTCTTTTCCGGCTCGGTATTCGTGGCACACCACAGGTTGGCCTGGCCGCAGGTCATGTCAAGAAAGTCTTCCCACGCCTCGGACTCGAGGTGCTTCAGTTCCTTCTTGTCCATGGTCTTGCCAAGTGCGGCCAGAGCAGAGACCGTGTCCATAATGATCGGACCGCGACCTTCCTTCATTTCGAAGAGCATCAGATGGTTCCGCAGACAGGTCGGGGTAATGGCAGCGGTTCCATAGGGTGCATATTTCTGCAGCTCTGTCTTGGCCGCATCGCTGGCGGCAAAGTTTTCACCGAGACCATTGAGGGTCTTGGCTTTGAACAGCAGGAACCAGGCCCCTACCGGGCCGTATCCGTCTTTGAACCGGGCCGGGGTAAACCGGTTTTCCATCATGGACAGCTCGGCACCGACCCGCATCAGCATGGTGTAGGTGGAACCGGAGTTCCAGACCGGGTACCAGGCGCGGCCTTTGCCTTCACCGACCGAACGGGGCTGGTAGATGTTGACAGCGCCGCCGCAGGCGACCAGCATGCTTTTGCACTTGATGATGTAAACTTTGTTCTCACGCACGGAGAATCCGACCGCACCGGCGATCTGATTCTCCTTGTTGGCGTCCAGGAGCAGTTCGACGATGAAGACGCGCTCGAGGATGTTCTCGTCACCGAGAGCCAGTTTGGCGGCTTCGGCCACGATCCTCTTGTAGGACTCGCCGTTGATCATGATCTGCCATTTTCCGGTCCTGACCGGTTGGGCCCCGGCCTTCAGGGTGCCCATGGCCTGACCTTTTTTGCCGTCCAGGGTTTTGCCTTCTTCGCTTTTTTTCCAGATCGGAAGCCCCCACTCTTCGAACAGATGGACAGAGTCGTCGACGTGGCAACCCAGGTCGAAGATCAGGTCTTCGCGGACGATGCCCATCAGGTCGTTACGGACCATGCGGACGTAGTCATCCGGCTTGTTCTCGCCGATGTAAGTATTGATGGCGGAAAGGCCCTGGGCCACTGCTCCGCTTCTCTCCATGGCGGCCTTGTCGCACAGCAGCACTTTCTGACCATCGTCCATCCATTTTTTTGCTTCAAAAGCCGCACCGCAGGCAGCCATACCGCCGCCGACGATCAGAATATCAACTTCGCGCTCCTCAACTTCCGGATCCTTTACGGCCTTAAGTTCACCCAAGGGTTTGTTCGGTAATGCCATATTTCTCCCTCCTTAAAATAGGTATCGATTCGTGTGTCGTTATGGGCTTGGAATCTGACAAGTCACTCCGGCTTAGACCGTTGCTTGCGGCTTCGGAATGGTGTAGCCGTCGGCTTCCTGGGTGGAAAGCAGGCCGCCCTCGATGTCTTTGCCTTTCAGATCCTGATACGCATTGGCCTGGCCTTCCGGAGTGGTCCGGATGGGGAACTTGAAGCGCTTGATGAGGCCGTTTCTGAACTTGCAGGTCCACATCACGTCTTCGGTGCCCAGCATCGGCATGATGCTGCTTCCCAGCGGTACGAAATCGGCATAACCGCGGACCTCAACGGCCTGCGTGGGGCAAATCTTGACGCAGGAGAAACACTCCCAGCACTGATCGGGCTCCTGGTTGTACGCCTTCATCGCATTGGGCTCCAGCACCATCAGGTCGTTGGGGCAAATGTACATACAAGCCGTTTTATCACCGCCCTTGCAGCCGTCACATTTTTCATCAATTACAAAACTTGGCATTGACTATACCTCCTCGTTTAATTTTGGTTCGATTTCGAACATGAAACATCCTCAAATGTTTCGTCCTGACAAAACAGGTCCCTGGTACACCTCCCTTCTATGCAGCCGAAAATGTGGGGGCATTTTGGCGCTGCTTTTTTTCTGATCCACGGCATGTTCTACCGTTATACCCGTTGTATCAAAGGAATGCGCCCACTGTTCCGGACACGTCAATCCTTAAAAATTATCTTGTAATATCAGTAGGATATAACCTCCTGCAAAGTAGAATGTTTATCATTCAGAATTTTCCTTGTCAAGTACTTTTGACCAAACAAATTTTAAAATAGTTAGGCCCTTAAGCGCCCTCCGTTAAAGTAACAACATATTGCCGATCCCCTCTCAAAACGCACTACATGTTGTGGAGACAGACGGGATATCTTTGGATCGCAACCGCTATCCGCCGTCTGTCGACTGTACCGTGGCGGTAACGGGTTGCCGTTTTCAAACGGCCGTGGTACAAATTTTTCGGTTTCCATGCTTGGTGGAGACGGAACATCCAAATCATCATATAATCGAAAGCCTGCTATGGAACCAAATTTCATCCCGCTGGCCGCCGACGAGCCCTTCTGCTTTTGCTGCTCACCGGCCGGACCCTGCTTTAACGCATGCTGCCGCGACCTGAATCAGGCCCTGGCACCATATGACATCCTGCGTTTGAAAAACGGTTTGGGTCTTGCTTCCGACCGTTTTCTCGAAAACTTCACCAACCAACACATCGGCCCCGAATCCGGCCTGCCGGTGATCACCCTGAGACCAGATCAAAAAACCGATCGCCTATGCCCGTTTGTCACCCCGCAAGGTTGTAGCGTGTATCCGGATCGCCCGGCCTCCTGCCGGTTGTACCCCCTGGCGCGGGGGACATCCCGCGATCGGCAAACCGGCGATATTCACCAGCATTTCGCGCTGATTCAGGAACCACACTGTCTCGGATTTAGACTCAATGACCCCCAAACGGCACGATCATGGATTAAGAGCCAGGAACTGGACCGTTACAATGAATTCAACGATCTGTTCCTGGAACTCATCAGCCTGAAAAACAAGCTGGTCACCGGCCCCCTCAACCTGGTGGCCAGACACCTCTTTCACCGGGCGCTGTATGATCTCGATGTCTTCAGGGAACAGATCTTCCACCGGGGCTTCCCGGAGGACTGGCGTATTGATGTGGCCGAACGGGAGAAGCTAATAAACGACGACGAGGCGCTGTTACGGTGGGCCCACACCTACGTTAAAAAGGCACTTTTCACCGATGATGCTCAAAGATAAAGTCGCTCTCGTCCTGGGAGCGGTAAAGGGAATCGGCAAAGGCATCGGCCTGGCGCTGGCTGCGGAAGGGGTCTCGGTGGCACTGAACTATTTCGATTGGGAAGATCACCTTGAGGCACTTAAAAAAGATTTCGCCGCAACGGGCGCACCGCATCTGATTGTCCAGACGAACCTGCTTGAAACCGATTGCGTCAACAGCCTCATATCGCAGGTGCTCAGCCGCTTCGGCCGCCTTGACATCCTGATCAACAACATCGAACGGGGCGGATGGCCGATCGTGCATGGTCCCTACGCCCGGGAGCAGTGGGATCTCGAAATGGAAACCACCCTGCGGGCAAAACAATGGGTGTTCGACCAAGCCCTTCCCCACCTGAAGGCCACCGGCAACGGGATCGTGATCAACTTTTCCTCCATCGCCGGCCTTGTCGGCCGATCAGGACCGGCCAGCCTGACATTTAACGAAGGATATGCGGCTGCCAACCGAGGCATCTCGCTTCTGACCGAAACCTGGGCGCGCCTGGGAGCACCGCAGGTGCGGGTGAATGAAGTCATGCTCGGCTTTTGCGAAAGCCGACACGGTCCGGGAACCCGCGGCTGGAATCTGCTGTCTCCCGCGCACCGGCGGGCCTTGCTCGACCACACCCTTTTAGGCAGAACCGGTACCATTGATGATGTGGTCAAAATCGCCCTGTTCATTATCAAAGAAGCCCCGTTTATGACCGGCAGCGTCCTTCGGCTGGACGGCGGCTACGTGTTGGGCGGCGAACATGTGGCACCCATGCCGCCCGGCGTTCTTTAGCCAAATCCGCTGCGGCCGGATACCCGCCTTCTCTTATCTCACTATCAGGTTCGTTCTTGAAGAATTCCGTTCAGCGGGGCCGAATCTTCCTGCTTGCCAAACCCCAAACGAAAAGCTTGATCCAATCGAAACCAATTTTTAGCAGCTCGGCATCATCGGTGCGGATTTTTTTGACCACTGTCGATTTTATCTTGAAACGTTTCAGAAAACTGCTGTTAAAAACAAATTCTCGGAAGCGATCGATATTGTAAACGGCCATGAAAGCCATTCGCGCCTTGGGTCCTTCAGGCCCTTCGCTGCCCCATGGATCCGTTTGAAATAACTGCCTGATTTCCGCCCAACGGGCTGTCATTTTATTGTAGTCAGCCGAATCCTGGTCTTTGGACCAACTTTCTATCGTCCATTGCACCTCTTCTTTGGGACCAAGGCAAAACTCGGGGGGTCGGAAAAAATGCACCGGTTCGTTTCTCCTGCAGCCCGAGTCGTAGCGCAGTCCGTGCTCGAGCGGGAACGTCCGGCAGGTGTCGGGTCGGTCCGGATAAACGCGGCACCCTGTCGCGGTCAAAAAGGGGCAGGTGCGTTCTTCATTTTCGGCCATGCGCAGGAGGACATCCGGAAAGAAGTTGAAATCTCTCAGGACAACGTCCACGTAATTGTCCAGGAAACGGTCCGAATCGATCCCCAAGGACTCTTTCAGCCGGATGACATCGTAGGGGTACAGAAATAGGTTCAGGTTGCGGCAGCAACGATTGAAACAGGCGATGTCCGGGTGACAACGAAAGTTAAAGGGCTGCCCAGGCTTCAACTGGATACCCGGTACCTTGTCCAGGTCCTTTTCGTCGACGTATTTCATTAGTCAATCGGCTTCCATGGGCCCACGAATTTGAGCCCGCTTATTTCACGAGATGCCTGCATTCATTTGCAAGGAACACACATTAGGGAATATGATCAGGTGTGTGATCCTGCAAAGCGAGGGCATTCGGGGACGCTGCTGTACTTTTGTACCGCAAGTTCCCGATAACGCCGTGAATGAACGCAGGCGGCTCGCCTGGAAGGTGAAAATATTTCTGCACTTATTCTCTTTGGCAGCTGTAAAAAGTGTCCTGTTTGGCTAACTGCCAATATGATGTTCAAGATCTCGTTATTATACTAATTTATTGGCCCCCTTGAAAAATTTTCATGAAATAAGCGGGATATGCTCTTCAGAAAGCAAGAATCATTTCCGCCACCGTCATTTTTATCTTTGCGTCCGAATCGATCAGTTGCCGCAGTTCCCTCTCGAGCCGCGCCATGTCGTGATAAAAGGGCGTCCGGTCAAATAGAACAGTGGTCTTGTCACCGCAGCGGTTCTCGCAATATGCGCACCCCGGGCCTTGAACGCTGCCGCCGTCCGGTCGATGCAATTCGTGGGGAAGACCATGCATCCGGCAGATCATCGGCCGCTGGCGGTACAGGCAGCAGCGGCCATCGAAATTGAGCGGGCACATGAGCCGTGGGGGGCGACCGCCTTTTTCGACGTCCGCCCGACGCAAGGTCGAACAAACTGACTCGGCTTTTATCCGAATGTCAATCCGCTGTTGCTCTCCGAGACTCCGGTAACCTTTCAGCAGGCAAAGGTACTCGAGGTAGGTATGATGATAAAAGCGCGTCAGACAACAATTGTCTTCACACCCGCTGCATTGAAAACCGTAAGTGTCTGCTACCGCCGTGTACGCCCGATCCATGGCCGCATAAATCTGCTCCAAACGGTTAATCTGAGCGATGAACGCTTCCGGTTTCAGGTGCATGTTATCCGGGTACAGCGGCATAGTTTCCACGTTCGAACATGAGTGGCGAGGGAAAGAAAAGCTGCTCGTAGAGGTCCATGGCATGGCTGTCGGTCAGGCTCGCAATGAAGTCGCAAACCCAGCGATCGCGCGGCTGATCGATATGATTGCAATGGCCCATGCCCAATTTTTCAAGTTCCACTTCCAGACGGTCGACATGCTCCAGAAAATAGCCGTAGAGTTCGATCAGGATTTTTTTGGCTTTTACGAACTCATTGTGAACCATTGGCGCCCGGTATACTTTCTTGTATAAGAATTCCCGCAGAATGGACATGGCCGCGAATACCTCGTCGCTCATCTGCAGAACCAGCTCACCGTCATCGGCTTTGGTGTTGTAGACCAGGTCTCTGATCATCGTCGTGGCCCGCTCGGGATGGGTGCGGCCGAGAATTTGCTGGCATTGCTCCGGTACCTGATCCTCCATTATTACGCCGCTGCGAATGGCATCATCCAGGTCGTGATTCAAATAGGCCATGATATCGGCAATCCTCACGATCCGGCCTTCCACCGTAACGGCCATTTCACTGGAATCGTCCGGGATAATCTTGCCGTACCCCTTGGAATGTTTGAGAATGCCGTCGCGCACTTCAACGGTCAGGTTCAAGCCTTCACCGTTGCGCTCCAACGTGTCGACCACTCTCAAGCTTTGGGCTTTGTGGGTAAAATATTTGGAAAAAACCTCTTTCAACGCCGTTTCGCCGCCATGCCCGAACGGCGTGTGCCCGAGATCATGGCCGAGGGCAATGGCTTCGGCCAGATCCTCGTTGAGCCTCAATGCCCGGGAGATGGTTCGTGCCATCTGGGCCACCTCGAGGGTGTGGGTCAAGCGGGTCCGGTACTGATCGCCCAGCGGCGCCAGGAATACCTGGGTTTTGTGCTTCAACCGCCTGAAGGCGTTCGAGTAAACGATACGGTCCCGGTCCACCTGAAAGGCGGTTCGAATCGGACAAGGCTTTTCCGAGCGTCTCCGACCTCGTGATTCGGAACTCAGACAACCAAAGGGCGACATAAAGCCGCGTTCCCGCTTTTCAAATTCTTCTCGTATTGATGACATAAAACACCCTTCGCCCGCGAACGACTGGTACTGATCCAAAGCAACGATAAAAATCATCCGCCACACCGGGACCGGATCATAGGGATCAAAGAACCAAAAGTGTTGAGTATCTCATATTTTGGGGTCATGTAAAGCTTAATTCACCGCGGGCGTAAGCGCTTCGTAAAGGATAGGGTTGACACGTTTTTCAGATTGGAGTACCGGTTGACATTCAGAGTGTCTGCGCAAATGCCCAACCAGACCCGATGCATGCATCTGACCGGTCCTCGCTGCCGCGGCGGCCGGTCTCAATCGATTGAGGCGAGCCCATGAACGGTCACCACCTGGTACTCGGCGATCTGACCGATTATATCACGGGAGAAACGCTCACAGACACCCACGATGAACGCTACCGCCAGGCGCTGGCACGTTTGTTGATCGAACAAAAAGGGTATGACAGAAAAGATGTGCAACCGCGGCAACCGCTGATCGTCCGCGCAGGAGATTGCCGAGCCATTATAACGATCGACTTTGTTGTAACGGTTGTCGATCGACTGGCCATGGTCATAAAATACGGCCCAGGCTCCATTGTCACCCGCCACCGGCCCGCCCTGGCGGTTTCCCGCCTGCTGGCTCCTTACCAGATCCCGGTAACCGTCGCAACCAACGGGGAAGATGCGGATATACTGGACGGTGCCACCGGTCGGCTGATCGACCACGGCCTGGCAAATCTGCCCGAAAAATCAGACCTAAAGGAAATCGCAGAATGTTTTTCTTTTGAGCCCATATCTCCCGAGCGGGCGCAGATGGAATCTCGCGTGGTTTATGCTTATGAAGTGGACGGAAGCTGCCCGTGCGACGAGTCGATCTGCCGCCTTTAACGGAATGCTGAAAATCATTATGACTGCCGGCAAGGCAAAATTTAACGAAATGGCACCGTTTATACGAATATCGTGAGCATTTTCGCTGAAGCGGGGGTGCGGCCCCCGCTTCAGCTTTAACTCCATATCGCCAAGTGTGATCGTTTTGCAACAGCCGACTCACCGCCTGAGAGGCAGATGAGCGAATCCTGTCACGGCATCAAAGTCCCGCTTCCTTCCGGAAAGAGTAACGATGAATTATGCACGTTTTATGGAGACGGCTCTCGAGCAGGCCCGCGCCGCTTATGCGGCCGGTGAATTCCCGGTTGGTTGCATCTTAGTGCATGAGGATCGGGTGCTGGCCTCAGGCCGTCGAACCGGTACTACCGGTAAAAGGGTCAATGAAGTCGATCATGCGGAAATGGTGGCATTGAGACGGCTGGCGGAAATGGAATCACAAATCGATCCAGATAAAATTACCCTTTTCAGCACGCTCGAACCGTGTTTAATGTGTTTCGGCGCCATCATCTTGAGCGGTATCAAAACCATCGTTTACGCCGTTAAAGACGTGATGGGCGGCGGCACCAATTGTGATCTGTCGCGACTCAATCCCCTCTACCGGCAAGCGGGTATATCGATCGTTCCGGACATATTGCATGCGGAAAGCGCCAAGCTGCTGAAGGCATATTTTCAGAACCCTGAACACACTTACTGGAAAGACAGCATTCTGGCGCGCCACGCCATCAGCTTTAAATTGTGATTGCCGGCCGCATATTTAGATACGGTGAAACACTTCCCCGTTGCCCAGCCACGACATCGCCCTATTTTTTTACTTGAATTTTTTTCTTGCATTCCTTATTGTTATTGGCTAATCCAATATCTGAAATTTATCGATTGCCGGCCGGTAAAACAGCTTACCGGTTGCAACGGGCCTAATGCACAACAGGCCACTATAACAAGGACTTTAAAAATGGCGGAGGTGCCGGTATAGCTCTAAAAGGACGAATATTCAAACCGCGGCCAAGCGATCGAACAAACATAAACCAAAGTATCAGAGCCAAGGAAGTGCGGGTGATCGACCCTGAAGGCAACCAGATAGGTATCGTACCGATTGCCCAGGCGCTGCAGAGTGCTGCAGAGTTCGGTTTAGACCTGGTGGAGATCTCACCCAACGCGAATCCTCCTGTCTGCAAGATAATGGATTATGGCCGTTACAAATATGAGCAGACCAAGAAAAAACAGGAGGCCAAAAAGAAGCAAAGCACCTTCCAGTTGAAGGAGATAAAGGTACGCCCCAATACGGATGACCACGACCTCCAGGTCAAAGTCGGCCGCATCAAAAAATTCATCGAAAATAAAGACAAAGTCAAAGTCACGGTTATGTTTCGCGGCAGGGAAATCACACTGTCCCAGCGCGGACGCGATATGCTCGCCAGGGTTGCCGACGAGACAGCCGATGTGGCCATTGTCGAGCAGATGCCCAAATTTGAAGGCCGAACCATCATGATGGTGCTGGCACCTAAATAGCCCCGGTTTCTCCGTTTTTTTCAGGGCTGTCGGTGTGGCCGACAGATGCGGATCCGAACCTGGGAAATAGTCAGAGAACACGACGCGAAGGTGGCGTGCGGCGGAATTGCTTTGGTTCCCACGCCATCTATTTTTTTTGTTACACCGGGCCTGGGCCCTGTTGGTGGTTGCTAACCGACAGGCAACGCCAGGCAACGACGAGAAGGAGTGAATGATGCCAAAAATAAAAACGAATCGCTCAGCGGCGAAAAGGTTCAAAAAAACCGGAACGGGGAAATTCGTCTATTTCAAATCGCATGCGAGCCACATCTTGACCAAAAAAACAACCAAGCGTAAGCGTCAATTACGTTTGGGCCAATTAATAAAAAAATCCGACCAAAAAGAAGTGCGGTTGCTACTTCCCAATGGATAGGGAGCCCAAAACGGCTTAACAAACGTTTATAATTCTTAAGTCCTCAAGCAAGGATGCTCGTTTCCACAGCCGTGTGGGTCCGTACCGTGAACTTTGGATGAGAAAGTTGAGCTAAGCGTATACCTTCAGGAGATCGACAATGCGAGTAAAAAGAGGATTCAAGGCGCGTAGACGACGCCAAAAAGTGCTGAAGCTGGCCAAAGGATTCCGCGGCGGCAGAAGCAAATTATTCCGTACAGCTGCCGATGCGGTCGACAAGGCACTGATGTATGCCTATCGCGATCGCCGGCAGCGCAAGCGTGATTATCGGCAACTCTGGATCGCCAGAATAAATGCTGCCGCGCGAATGAACGACCTGTCGTACAGTAAATTCATGAACGGCCTGAAACGCGCCGGAATCGCACTTGACCGCAAGGTGCTCGCCGACTTGGCCATATCAGACCCCGCAGGCTTTGCCCAGATCGCAAAACTGGCTACTCAGCATATCTAATCGTCTCGACCACCTTGCTTTGAATCTGTGGACAAAAAGCCCTGGTCACCGGTTCTACCGCGACCATCGAGCGGCAGACCCCCTCAGAGCGAAAGGTTTGTCATCCGGACCAACAACGCTGTGGATACGTCATTAGAGAATATATATGAAGAGGCGCTTAACGCCCTGGCAAGCGCTTCAGATGCAGAAAGTGTAAAATCACTTGCCGTGCATTACCTGGGCCGCAAGGGCATTGTCACCGGATACCTGCGCAACATCTCCAACCAACCGGCGGAAAAGAGGGCGGCTATTGGCAAAAATGCCAATAAAATCAAATCAGCCCTGGACAAGGCTTTCAAGCAAGCCGTGCAAGACTTCGAAACATCCAGGGCCGGATCGGGCGCCGCTATCGATGTCTCTCTGCCTGGGCGACCCGTTGCCAATGGAAGCTTGCACCCGATTACACGGATTACCCAGGAAATTTGCGACATTTTTACCCGTCTGGGATTCGATATCGTGGAAGGACCGGAAGTCGAAAGCGACTGGTACAATTTCGAAGCCCTCAACATTCCACCGAATCATCCGGCGCGCGATATGCAGGATACCTTTTACGTATCCGAGAATATCGTTCTGCGGACCCATACCTCGCCGGTGCAGATTCGAACCATGGAAAAGCAGAAGCCGCCGGTACGCATCATCGCCCCTGGCAAAGTCTACCGATGTGATTCCGACCTGACCCACACGCCGATGTTCCACCAGGTGGAAGGGCTGCTGGTCGACCGGCACATATCTTTCGGCGATCTCAAAGGCGTTCTCACAACCTTCGTCCACCAGATGTTCGACCCGAACACTCGCTTGAGATTCAGGCCCAGTTTTTTTCCGTTCACAGAACCGAGCGCCGAAGTCGACATTCAGTGTGTCATATGCC
The DNA here is from genome assembly GCA_963825595.1 of uncultured delta proteobacterium. Classification (GTDB taxonomy): domain Bacteria; phylum Desulfobacterota; class Desulfobacteria; order Desulfobacterales; family SG8-13; genus JARFQH01. The sequence goes on from CAWGUE010000028.1 coordinate 56,848, forward strand.
GCGGTTCAGGATGCAGAGTTTGTTCTCAGAGCGGCTGGCTTGAAATCCTTGGTTCCGGAATGGTTCACCCGGCATTATATGAAAACGTCGGTTACGATGCGTCTGAATTCACCGGTTTCGCCTTTGGCATGGGCGTGGAGAGGATTGCCATGCTCAAATACGGGATCGATGACATCCGAAAATTTTTTGAGAATGATATTCGATTCTTAAGGCAATTCTGACATGCGCGTCAGCCTCAGTTGGTTGAAAGACTATGTACCGATCGAGATGGATATCGATCGGTTAGTGAATGCCCTGACCATGGTCGGTTTGGAGGTCGACTCGGTTTCAGATCGCTACGCCTATTTGACCCCTGTTGTCGTCGGACGTATACACAAGATCGCACCCCACCCGCAGACCGGTAGGTTAAAACTCTGTGAGGTGGACATCGGCAGCCAAACTCTCAGCGTGGTTTGCGGCGCACCAAACGTAAAAACCGACCTCAAGGTCGCGGTCGCCCTCCCCGGGACGGTTTTGCCGGATGGCACGGTACTGCAAAAGGGTATGATCCGCGGCTCCGTCTCGGAGGGCATGCTTTGCAGTGAAAAAGAGTTGGGGCTCGGCAGCGATTCCTCCGGCGTCATGGAACTGCAGAGTCGCTTACCTTTGGGACAACCGCTGCCGCAGGCACTCGCCCTTGCCGATATGGTGATCGAAATCGACTTGACGCCAAATCGGGCCGACTGCTTGAGCCTGATCGGCATCGCGCGCGAAATCGCCGGTATTCAAAATACACCCCTGAATTACCCTGACACCCGTTTAACTGATTCCGGCAATGCAATTGCCGATCTGACTTCGGTGACCATCGAGGCGCCAGATTTCTGCCCGCGCTACGCTGCCAGGTTGCTGACCGGTATCAGGGTCGGTCCCTCGCCTTTTTGGTTGCAGAACCGCCTTCTGTCGGTCGGACAACGACCGATAAACAATATCGTGGATGTCACCAACTTTGTCATGATGGAACTCGGTCAGCCGCTGCATGCCTTCGATTTTGACCGATTGACGGGACACCGGATCGTTGTGAGAACAGCCCAGAAAGGAGAGGTCTTTACCACCCTGGATGAGAAGGAGCGCGCGCTTTCTCAAGACATGCTTATGATTTGCGACGCTGAAAAAGCCGTGGCCGTCGGCGGTGTCATGGGCGGCCTCAACTCGGAGATCGATCCCTCTACGACCCGGGTCCTCCTTGAAAGTGCCTGCTTCAATCCGATCAGCATCCGCAAAACGGCAAAAAAGCTGGGATTGAATACTGAAGCGTCATATCGTTTCGAGCGCGGCGTGGATCCCCAAGGCACGGTCGCGGCCTTGAATCGGGCGGCAAAGCTCATGGCCGATGTTTCGAGCGCAACACTGGTGGAGGGACTGATCGATGCACACCCGAAACCGGTCGAGGATCGTGTCATCCACCTGGATGTCAACAAAACGAACCAGCTTTTGGGAACCACGTTCTCGATCAAAGAAATAGATGCCCGGCTCCGTTCCATCGGGTTCAATACTGACCCTGCCAGTAACCATCACCTGGCCGTGGTCACGCCGAGCTTCAGGGTCGATGTCGCCCGACCGGAAGATTTGATGGAAGAGGTGGCGCGCCTCTCCGGATACGACAACATCCCTTTGACCTACCCGGCCGTGCCGGTTAAAGGGCGCCCCCCGCTTAAATCTCTGACATCACGCAACCGCATCAAACAGTTCATGTCCGGATACGGATTTTACGAAATCATAACCTACAGTTTCATCAGCGCCGACGCCTGCGACCGGCTGGGGTTGAAACCCGAAGATGACAGACGCCATTCGGTCCCGATCCTGAATCCGTTGTCCGAAGAGCAGTCCGTCATGCGCCCATCACTGGTACCGGGATTGCTTGAAACCATGCGACACTGCATCGCCCGGCATGAAAAAGACCTGAGGTTGTTCGAAATCGGAAAAACATTCCACCCCAACGGTAGAGATTCACTTCCCGAAGAGATTGAAATGCTGGTGGGGCTCTGGTGTGGTTCCCGCAGAGACGACTCGTGGCATGGCCGGGCAGCGGACTGCGATTTTTTCGATTTGAAAGGCGTCGTTGAAGCCCTTTTGGAACGCCTGGGTCTTCCCGGCGCTGTTTTCACCGGTTTGGCAGAAGAAAGATGCAGCTACATCCGTCCCGGCGTCAGCGCTCGAATTCTAATTCAGGACCAAGAAATCGGCCTGATCGGCGAAGTTCATCCGCGGGTCCGGCGCAATTTCGAACTGAAGGATACGGCCTACATATTCGAACTGACAGTTGACCGCTTGCGCTCCCTTATCCCCAATGTGAAATCATTTCAGCCGATCTATAGATATCCCTCAGTCACCCGTGACGTGACCCTTATTGTCAATCTCGGCGTCGAATCCGGCACAATTCTGAACCGCGTGGAGCAAATGAACGAAGAATGGATCGAAAGCGTTCATCTCTTCGATGTCTTCGGCGGAAAACCGATTCCCTCCGGTAAGAAGAGCATTTCGTTCAGGATTGTTTATCGTTCGTCCGATAGAACTCTGGAAGACGAAGAAATCAACCGGCTCCATCAAAAGATTACCGGCAATCTGCTGGAAGAATTCAAGGCGCTGCTTCCAGCTTGACAACACCCAAGGCACCCATCTACAGGTGGTCGAAGGCCTTACGGCCTGATGACCGGATGCCGCGTGGCATCACTGCAGGCGGTGACTTCAACGACCACGTCAGACAACAATGCACTCAAAACCGCAATTACCGGACAAATTGTATTTCAAGATCGGAGAGGTGAGCAAACTCGCTCAACTACCAGCGTATGTGCTCAGGTTCTGGGAAAACGAATTCGCCTGTATCCGTCCGAAACGGACCTCTTCGGGGCAACGGCTATACCGTCGTGGAGATGTTGAGATGGTTTTCAAGATTCGACATCTTCTGCATGAAAGAAAATTCACGATCGAAGGTGCTCGGCAGTATCTTTCGAAACGTAAAGCCGACCAGCCGAAGAGGTGCCCCCGCTGAACATCAAGGAAATCGAAGCTGAATTGAAAAACATCCGTACTCTTCTGGATGAAAGTTAAAAAAACCGTGCCGGATATCGGATGTCGTCAGTGCGAGTCCCTATTTCAGAATCAGGCCCTGACAGCAGGGTCAACAGTGCGCGGTTGCGGGTCTTCACCGGTCTTGCCCCTCTCATCGGTTGCCGGTAAGGGTTGTCCGTGTTCCCTCATGACGTCAAAAACCCTTATAGGCTCGAACTTGCCCTTGGCCCGCACCGGTTCGATTTCAACCGACTCAAAAAGGCCGCCGAGACAGGCGTGAGTGTTTTCCGCGATGAAGATCTGTCCGCCCTTTGCCGCGGCACACAGGCGTGAGGCGGTGTTTACGGTGTCACCGATGACGGAATAGCTCATGGTCTGGGATGAGCCGATATAGCCGGCCACGAGTGTACCGGTGTTGATCCCGATGCCGATTTTGATGGCCGGACTGTTTTCGGCAGCGCGTTTTTGGTTAAACCGCTTCAATTCGGTTTTGATCTCGAGGGCGGCGCGCACCGCCCGTACCGGGTCGTCACGATGGAAAATGGGAGCACCCCAGATCACCATGATCTCGTCTCCCATGAATTTGTCAACGGTCCCTTCGTGCCGGAATACGGTTTCCACCACGATTTCAAAGTACTCATTCAGCATCTGAAGAACGTCGCCGGGAGGTGTCCGCTCGCTCATCGCAGTAAACCCGCGGATGTCGATAAACATAACTGTCGCCACCCTGGAAACGCCCCCCTTTTCAACCTTGAGCTTACCGGACACGACCATCTCGGCAAGATCGGGGGACAAAAGCCTTTGAAAGCGCTCGCGCGTTATTCGATCCTGCTCCAGTTTTTTGGCCACTACCCGCCGTTCATTGATGGTATATTGTGCATGGGATCCAAAAATGACGAACAGACACAAAACGATCAGGCGCGTCCAGACATCCTGCATGTCCGCCCCGAGTATTCGGGAGAGAATCGGTCCCTCTGAGGACAAAAAAATGGCCACGATTGAATCCAACAACCAGTAAACGACGGCAATTCCACAGCCGATCAACACCATTTGATCGGTGAAGTGGACCCGGTTTATCGATCCCTCGCCTTTTTCCTGACCCTGATCACGGCGAAAACCTATCATTGGAAGATTACCATTCTGATCGTTCGGCGGCTTGGAAGACCTGGTGGAGTGGCTGGAAGAGAACCGCAGCGCCACTCGGTGTCATTTTGTCCAAATGGTCGTTACACGGCATATGGTAGCAAAGGCCGCTGAAATAGTCCAGTGGTGGCAACAGCCTGTAACAGACGGATTCCGTCTTTTCTCATCTGGGACAGGGTCCCTTGATTTCATCGGTAATGCGCCATTCGGGACAATTGCGATCATGAATGAAAAATATTGACAAAGCGAAAGTTTTGTCCTAATTAGTGTCTTTGCGGGCGGGCATAGCTCAGTTGGTAGAGTACAAGCTTCCCAAGCTTGGTGTCGCGAGTTCGAATCTCGTTGCCCGCTCCAATTCTTCTCCGCCTTTACTTCAAAGAAGGCTGAGTGAGGGTAGAACCAGATATTTTCTGGTTCATTGTCTTATTAAAGGTTAATATCATGAACCGTTAATATTAACACTCCTAAAGACGCACTCGGACTTGAAGAAACGGGCGGTAGCCCGTTTTTTGCTTTTTGAAGGATCGAACAAGGTGAAAAAGAAACCGGATGGAAATATGCCGAAAAGCCGGCCATCACCGGCCGCTTCACCCATCCAAAGCCGATCGAAATTGATCGCCCGGCAGGTCTTTGAGATTGCTGAACCGTTCTGTAACGCAGAGGGTTTGGAATTGGTTTTTGTGGAATACCACCCGGAAGCCGGCGGAAAGGTACTGCGGATTACCATCGACAAGCCCGGAGGAATCACTCTGGACGACTGTGCTTATGTCAGCCGTCAGTTAAACGACCTTATGGATGTTAACCTGGGAGATATCGGGGCATATAATCTAGAAGTCTCATCTCCGGGTCCCCAGCGCCCGGTGGGAAAACGATCCGACTTCGACCGTTTCCGGGGCAAGAAAATAAAAATACAAACCGTTCAACCGATTGACGGGCAGAAAAACTTTACCGGTCTTTTAAGAGGTATTATAAACGAACAGGTCACCCTAACCATTGATGACAAAACAGTCGCAATCCCTTACACCGCAATCAACAAAGCGCGACTGGTCGATCATGGAGATTACCGATGTACATGTCAGACATAAAGCGGGTTGTCGAACAGGTGAGCAGAGACAAAGGAATTTCACGCGAAGTCCTGATCAAAGCTCTCGAAGAAGCCTTGAAATCTGCCGCCCGTAAGAAATACGGCAACAAGATGGACATCGAGGTCCAATACAACGAAGATCTGGGCGAAATCGAAGTGTTCCAATTCAAGGATGTCGCCGAAGTGGTAACGGAACCGGCACTGGAGATCAGCCTTGAAGAAGGCCGAAAACTGGATCCGGATTGCGAGGTCGGCGATAGCCTGGGCACAAAAATGGACACGACGACCTTTGGGCGAATCGCCGCCCAGTCGGCCAAGCAGGTCATCATTCAAAAGATTAAAGATGCGGAGAAAGATGCGGTATTTGCCAGTTTCATCGACCGCAAAGGAGAAATTCTCAACGGCATCGTCCAACGCATGGACCGCGGTGATATCATCGTCAATCTGGGCCAAACAGAGGGGATTGTCCCGGTGCGGGAACAAGTGCCTAGAGAAAGTTACCGGCGGGGTGACCGGGTTCGGGCTCTGATTCTGGATGTATTACACGAAAGCCGCGGGCCTCAAATCATCTTGTCTCGCACCCATGCGGATTTCCTCATCAATCTGTTTAAAATGGAAGTGCCGGAAATCAGTGAAGGTATTGTTAAAATCATGGGGGCAACTCGCGAACCGGGGGTCCGGGCAAAAATATCCGTTGCCTCCAGCAACGCCGACATCGACCCAGTGGGTGCCTGCGTGGGAATGAAAGGCAGCCGTGTCCAAAACGTGGTTCAAGAGCTGCGGGGCGAAAAAATCGACATCATATCCTGGCACGTCGACTCGGCAAGATATGTGTGCAATGCCTTGGCTCCAGCTGAAATTTCACGCGTCATCATAGATGAGACCAACCGGACGATGGAGGTCATCGTTCCGGACGAATTTCTTTCGATCGCCATCGGTAAACGCGGTCAGAATGTACGCCTGGCTTCGAGACTCACCGGTTGGCATCTGGATGTCAAGAGCGAAACCAAATACAGCGATGCCATGCGAAGCGGGTACGATTCCCTGCTCGCTTTGCCGGGCGTCGGCATCAGCCTGGCGGATGCCTTATATGAAAAGGGGCTTTTTTCGGCTGAAGAAATCGGCAAGGCCTCTGTCGAAGATCTGATCCAGATTCGGGGTATCGGGGAAGAAAGTGCTATAAAATTGATCGCGGCCTCTAATGAGGTTTTACAAGCCAAGCTTGATCGGGATGCGGCCGAGGCCGCCAGTGCCGCAGAAGACACCGTCGGCGATGCCAAAGATGACCCTATCGCTGAAAATGCGGCAGCGGATGAACCGGAACCAAGCCACGATGCCGATGCCCCAGACACAAATGACCCAGTAGAGGAACAAACCGGGGGTGAATGACATATGTTGCCGCGCTGATAAAATCGCCGCCGGGGCAGTCGCTTAAATGTCTGTCGATGTGATGCGCGGAAACCACTCGCTTAATTTTGATTTTAGGGGGATTGATGGCAAAGATCAGGATATTTGAACTTGCCAGGGATCTGAACATGACCAGCAAAAGCCTTATCGAAAAGATACAGGATATGGATATCGACGTCGAGATTAAGAGCCATATGAGCGCACTCGACGAGGATCTGGTGGGCCAGATTAAAGCTGATTTTTTCGGACGCAAAACTGAAACCGTTGTCGAAACACGTGTTCGCTCAACTGTCATTCGGCGCCGCAAGAAAACCGTCGTGGTTGAACCGCCGGAAGAAGTCGCGGCCGAAGAAGAAATCCCTGCCGAAGCATTGGCCGAAGTGGAATCGGCGTCCGAACAAGAAAAGGCTCCCGAGGCGGAGACAATTGCAGCACCCGAACCGGTTGAAGAAAACCCGGCAGCGGTTGAAACCGAATCGATTGAACCCGAAGTGGTGCCCACGGATGAGGCGCCTGTCACGGAAACGACGCCAGCTCCCCCCCAGGAAGACGCAAAAGCCAAAAAGGCCCCGAAAAAAGCGAAGAAGAAAGGATCGGCCGCCAAAATCATTCGGATGCCGGTTGCACCTGAGATCAGAGAGCCTGCCGCCGAGCCGGTTGAAGACAAAACGCTGCGCCAGCCTGCAGAAAAGGTCGTCGCGCTGAGACGCCCAGCGCCTTCGGGTAAAATTATCGGCGATGAACCCGCGAAAGATAAGAAAAAGAAGAAGAAGAAAACCCGTGGGGAAGAAGCGGATGCTGACAACAAGTTCTTCAAGAAGAAAATTTCTTTTCGCAAGAAAGAAGTCGTAGAAGGCGCAGATCTTTACGGATCGCGTCAGCGACCGCGCAAGGGCAGAAAGGCGGTCAAAGCCAAATCGGCGGCACCCGCCCAAAAAACTCAGATCACCACGGCTAAAGCTATCAAACGCCGTATTAAAATCGATGAGGCGATCATTCTTTCCGACCTGGCCAAACGCATGGGCATAAAGGCCAGCGATATGATAAAAACATTGATGGGAATGGGCGTTATGACCACAGTGAATCAGACCATCGATTTTGATACGGCGGTACTGGTGGCATCTGAATTTGGCTATGAAGTCGAGCGGGCCACTTTCGAGGAGGAGGCTTTTTTGAAAATCGAAGAAGATGACCCCGCCAAGCAAACGGAGCGATCCCCGGTGGTCACCATAATGGGGCATGTCGACCACGGCAAGACCTCTTTGTTGGACGTGATCCGAAAAACCAGAATAACGGATATCGAGGCCGGAGGTATCACCCAGCATATCGGTGCATACTATGTCAGCACCGAAAAAGGCAAGATCGCATTCCTGGACACCCCGGGACACGAAGCATTTACCGCTATGCGTGCAAGGGGTGCACAGGTCACCGATATCGTCATTCTGGTGGTTGCCGCCGATGACGGGGTTATGCCCCAAACCATAGAGGCGATTAATCACGCTCGGGCCGCCAAGGTTCCGATCATCGTCGCCGTCAACAAAATTGACAAGGACAATGCCAACCCCGAGCGCGTGTACCGTGAATTGTCCGAGCAAGGTTTGTCTTCTGAAAGCTGGGGAGGCGATACCATATTTGTTAATGTCTCTGCTAAACAAAATACCGGCATTGACGAACTGCTCGAAATGGTCCTGCTTCAGGCAGAAGTGCTCGAGTTGAAGGCCAATCCAGACAAACGTGCCGGTGGACATGTTGTCGAGTCAAAAATTGACCCGGGCCGCGGTGCCATCGCCACGGTGCTGGTCCAGGAAGGAACTCTGCGTATCGGCGATCCCGTTGTGTGCGGGATCTATCACGGCAAAGTTCGGGCGATGCTCAATGACCGGGGGCAACCGGTGGACTCCGCCGGCCCATCGATTCCAGTCGAAGTCATCGGGCTCTCGGGTGTTCCGATGGCCGGCGATGAACTGATTGTGGTGGCAGATGATAAGGATGCCAAACAGATCAGTGAACACCGTATTCAAAAACACCGCTCCAAGGAACTGGCCAAAACGAGCCGCCTGAGCCTGGACAAGCTCTTCGAGCAAATGAAACAGGGCGAAGTCAAAGATTTGAACCTGATCATCAAAGCCGATGTGCACGGCTCCAACGAGGCCCTGGCCGACGCCCTGACCAAAATGTCCAACGAAGAAGTCAATATCAACGTGGTTCATTCCGCCACCGGCACCATCACCGAATCGGATGTCTCGCTGGCAACGGTTTCGAATGCGATTATCATTGGGTTCAATGTCCGTCCCACGACCAAGGTCCAGAGCCTGGCTAACGAGGAAGGCGTGGACATGCGCTTTTATAACGTCATTTACGATGTGATCAAAGACGTTAAGGACGCCATAGCCGGTATGATGTCCTCGACCTTTGAAGAGCGCATTCTGGGAAGAGCGGAAGTCCGAGATACCTTTCACGTACCTAAAATCGGCACGATTGCAGGGTGCTATGTCACCGAGGGCAAATTTGAACGCGGGCGCCTTCTGAGGGTCCTCCGTGACGGTGTGGTGCAGTATGAGGGGAAAAATTCATCCTTGCGCCGTTTCAAGGATGATGTCAAAGACGTGCAAAGCGGATATGAATGCGGTATCGGAGTTGAAAACTACAACGACATAAAAATCGGCGATGTTCTGGAATGCTATTTCCTGGAAGAAATTCGACCGAATTTATAAATTTTTCACTCGTTTTGAACAGAAGTGGTTTCAAAACTCAGCTGTTGAAGAGAGTTAACGATGGTCGTGGGGATTGGAATCGTTACCTTCAGGCTGCATGACTGCCGCTCCTTGAAAGGGAAACGCAAAGTTGTCAAGTCCATTATTGGTCGAGTGCGCAACAAGTTCAACGCCTCCGTTGCCGAGGTGGGAATGAATGATATCCACCAGCGGGCGGAAATCGGTTTCTCTCTCGTGGGAAACGATCGGCAGGTCATGAATTCCAAAATCGACAAGATCCTTAATATGATCGATGATTTGGGGCTTGCCGAGGTCATCAATTCTGAAATGGAGATCATCAATCTATAATGTCGTATTCGCGCGCCGACAGGGTCAGCGGCCTGATACAACAGGCCCTATCCGAGATCCTGCTCAAAGGAGTCAAGGATCCCCGACTGGAATTGGCAACGATAACGCATGTCAAGATGACGAAGGATCTGCGGATTGCCCGCATCTATTTTTCCGCACCGGGTGGCCCTGAAAAAATAGAGACTGCCCGAAAGGGTTTTAATAGCGCGCTTGGTTTTGTTAAGGCATCACTGGGCCGGCGGCTTGGCCTACGGTACATGCCGGAGCTCGAGTTCTATTACGACGAATCTTTCGATTACGGGGCCCATATCGAAAACCTGCTGGAATCCATTCGCACGAAATCATGATGGATCAAATCATTCGATACTTAGACGAAAGTCGGCGCGTCCTGGTTGCTTCCCATGAGAACCCGGACGGTGACGCCATCAGTTCTCTGACTGCTGTTGGGTTGGTTCTCGAAAACCGGGGCAAGTCCGTTACTTTTTTTAACCCGGACCCGATACCGGCAGTCTACCGCTTCCTGCCGTCAGCCAACTGCATCACAACAGACACCCCGGATTCAGAGAAATACGACACGGCGGTCATTCTGGATTGCGGTGATCTGGATCGCATCGGCAAGGCCGCTGACATCGCCCGGCAGATACCGGTGATCATCAATATCGATCATCACGTCACCAACACCGCCTTCGGTACAGTCCAACTCGTCGATCACACGGCATGTGCGACCACGGAACTGGTGTACCGACTGTTGGTGGCGATGGAGATCCCGGTCGACAGAGACATCGCCATGCTGGTATATACCGGAATACTGACCGATACCGGCTCCTTTCGGTTCTCTAACACCAATCAGGCGGCATTTGATATTTGTCGCGAGATGGTGGAAAAGGGTGTACAGCCCCACAAGGTCGCCCAATATGTTTATGGAACCTATTCCATCGGCCGGATCAAATTACTGAACCTGGCCCTGGACTCGATTGAAATATCGAGCAACGGTAAATTGTCGATAATGACGGTGACACAGGATATGCTCCGCCAAACCAGCACTCAACCCGAAGACGCCGACGGCTTGATCCACTATGCCCGCCGAATCGAGGCCGTAAAAGTCGCGGCCATGATTCAGGAATTGGGAAACGGCCACAGAGCGGGAAAGGCCCGAAACCGTTTTCACGTGAGTTTGCGGTCTGACGGAACGGTCGACGTGGCTGCAGTGGCCGTGGCCTATGGCGGCGGCGGTCACCAGAATGCTGCCGGATTTGGTATCGATGCATCACTCCCCGAGGTGAAAGCCCAAATTGTCCGCCTCGCGGAAAAACTATAAATCGTTATTGGTCCTGGGGTATGGAATTTTCCCATATCAATGGCGTCATCGTCATGGACAAACCACCCGAGGTTTCCTCGGCAAGGGTGGTTGCAGAAGTAAAGAAAATTTTGAAAGCCAGAAAAGTCGGGCACACCGGCACTCTGGACCCGATGGCCACCGGGGTTCTTGTTTGCTGCGTCAACCAGGCCACTCGGATTGCGCAATTTCTTGTACACAGCCAAAAAAGGTATTGTGCCACCCTGCACCTGGGTATCGAAACCGACACCCAGGACGCCACCGGAAAAGTGATGACGGACACCGGACCCGTCTCGGCCAGCGCCGAGCGCATTAGAGCTGTGATCAGCCGGTTTGAGGGTTCGTACTTACAATCACCGCCAGCGTATTCGGCATTGAAAATGAAGGGCATTCCCTTGTATCGCTATGCCCGTGCCGGACGGCCGGTTTACAAACCGGCGCGACGGGTTCAGATTGACACAATCGAGATCCTGTCAATCGAACCGCCGTTCGTGCGGTTTGTTGTTACCTGCTCTTCAGGGACCTACGTTCGCACGCTCTGTTCCGATATCGGAAAAGAATTGGGGTGCGGTGGACACCTGAAGGCGCTCAGAAGAAATGGAAGCGGTCAATTTACGACGGATGATGCACTAACAATGCCTGAACTCGCGGCGCTTGCCGCTCAGGACCGGGTTCCTGAACGGATGGTTTCGATGGCCGACGCCCTTGCGGATATACCGGAAGCTACGGCGAACAAAGCTTTGACTCTACAGATAAAACATGGCAGAGTGATTCGCGTGCACGATATCAACGGGTTACCGTTGAACGGATCAACTGGATCTCAGGGGTCACAAACATATGTAAAATTACTGGACGCCGAACGGAAACTTCTGGCTGTTCTTCGGCATCACCACGGGAGTGACAAGTTAAGCTATGTTTGTGTATTCAGTGACCATATCGATTGAGGGGTGAACATTGACCGCACTCAACCAATGGCACCGGCTGAATTCGCCCAGAACAGCTCGGGTGAAAGATTCAATTTTTCACTAAAAAGGAGGAAAAAAGAAAGTGGTCTTTTCGACGGATGAAAAAAAGAAACTGATAGACAAATTCAAGTTGCACGAAGGTGATACCGGTTCGCCGGAAGTACAGGTCGGTCTTCTGACCCACCGGATATCCTACCTGACTGAACACCTCAAACTGCACAAGAAAGACCATCATTCCCGACGAGGATTATTGATGCTGGTCGGCAGGCGCCGTCGACTATTAAACTACGTCAAGAATAAGGACATCAATAGATATCGCGCCATCATTGACGTCCTCGGCTTGAAGCGCTGATACCAGCCGGTGGCACTCCCACAATCCGCAAAGGATACGACGCAATCCGGACACCCAAAGTGATCAATTATCCCGTTGCCGGCCATTGCAACAGTTCGCCCTCCTCACAAGCAACTTTCCGTGCTATAACAGTTGTTTAGAAACTTATTTTTTAGGAGAATAAAATGGAAATAACATTAAACGCCCAACTCGGTGGAAAAACTCTGAGCATTCAGACCGGCAAAGTCGCCAAGCAGGCTTCGGGGGCCGTTGTGGTTCGCTATGGCGATACCGCCGTCCTCGTTTCGGTCGTGGCTTCACCAGAGGAAAGGCAATCGGATTTTTTACCCCTCACCGTTGAATACCAGGAGAAAATATACGCTGCCGGACGTATACCGGGCAACTATTTTCGACGGGAAATCGGACGCCCCAGCGAAAAGGAAACATTGACAGCACGGTTGATCGACCGGCCCATCCGCCCCCTGTTTCCGAAAGGCTACCGAAATGAAACCCAGGTTATTGCCATGGTTTTATCTATGGATCAGGAAAATGAACCCGATACCCTTGCCATGATCGGTGCTTCGGCCGCCCTTGAAGTTTCTGAAATCCCTTTTGCCGGACCCATCGCCTGCGTTCGGGTCGGCCGCATCAGTGGTCAATTCGTCGTCAACCCGGCCATTGAAGATCTGGAGCAATCCGACATCAACATCATCGTCGCCGGCTCGAAAACAGGCATCGTCATGGTGGAAGGCGGCGGCAACATCATCGCTGAGTCGGATCTGCTCGAGGCCATCTATTTCGCTCACAGCGAAATGCAACCGATTATCTCCCTGCAGGAAAAATTGCGCGCCGTCGCAGGCGTGCCCAAGCGCCCCTTTCTGCCACCGGAAAAAGACCCGGACCTGGTTGCCCGTATCGAATCCGAATTACGGGACAAAATTCAAGAAGCGATTTTGATCCCCGACAAAATTACGCGCACGAAGACCCTGCGTGAAGTCAAGGACAACTACTTCGCCCTCCTGGGAGACGCCTATGAGGATCGCCGCTCAGAGGTCCTGGAAATTATCAAGGACCTGAACAAATCCGTTTGCCGGGACCTGGTCTTGAAGGAAAACCGCCGTATCGACGGTCGCAAATTTGATGAAATCAGGCCGATAAGCTGTGAAGTCGGCATATTGCCGCGTCCCCACGGCAGTGCTCTCTTTACCCGTGGGGAAACCCAGGTCCTCGGTGTCTTGACCCTCGGCTCGGGCCAGGATGAGCAGCGTGTTGAAACGCTGAGTGGGGACGAGTTCCGGCCGTTTATGCTTCACTACAATTTTCCACCGTTTTCCGTTGGAGAAACCCGACGCATCGGCGGACCTTCACGAAGGGACATCGGCCACGGCGGTCTTTCTACCCGTGCATTGGAAAAAGCCCTGCCCGACAAGGAAAATTTCGACTATACCATCCGCATCGTATCCGAAGTGCTCGAATCCAACGGCTCATCTTCCATGGGAACCGTCTGCGCCGGTACATTGGCGATGATGGATGGCGGCGTTCCCATCAAAACCCCAGTGGCCGGCATTGCCATGGGATTGGTTAAGGGCGAAGACCGGGTGGTGGTGCTTTCTGATATTCTTGGAGACGAAGACCATACCGGGGACATGGACTTCAAGGTGGCCGGCACGGCGGAGGGGATTACCGCCGTCCAGATGGACATCAAGATTCGCGAGCTTTCAAAGGACATCATGAAGGTCGCCCTCGAACAAGCGCGCACCGGACGACTGTTTATCCTCGACCGCATGCTCGAAACCATCACTGAAGCACGCACGGAAATTTCCCCGTATGCCCCCAAGGTTTTGTCTATTAAAATCAATCCGGATAAAATCAGGGAAATAATCGGCCCGGGCGGAAAGACCATAAGGGCTATTCAGAGTGAGACCAACACCCGTATTGAAGTTGACGATAGCGGGATTGTGAAAATATCCGCCTTTTCTGCGGAGGAAGGTGAAAATGCCAAGCAGATGGTCGAAACCATCACCAAAGAACCTGAAATTGGTGCCATCTACGAAGGCACGGTCGTAAAAATCACCGATTTCGGTGCCTTCGTCCAGATTTCACCGGGTACGGACGGGTTGGTCCATATATCCCAACTGGCCAACCATCGCGTCACCAATGTTTCCGATGTTGTCAAAGAAGGACAAACGCTGAAAGTCAAAGTCCTCGAAATTAGCCGTGACGGCAAAATCCGTTTGAGTCACAAGGCGGTTCTGGAATAATCGATGAATCGAAGCTCAGTCAACAAAACAACGCTTGGAAACGGCGTTCGCATCCTGACGAAATCCATGCCGTTTGTGCGCAGTGTCTCCATGGGCGTCTGGGTCAACGTCGGCGCCCGGGATGAGTCCGCCTTCGAAAACGGTCTCTCGCATATGATCGAACATATGATTTTCAAAGGCACCTATAAGCGCACGGCTTTTCAGATCGCAAAGGAGTTCGATGCCATCGGAGGACAAACCAATGCCTTTACCAGCTTTGAAAACACGTGTTACCATGCCAGGGTCATGGATTCTCATCTGGAGACAATGGTGGATATTCTGACCGATATTTTTCTGAACTCGGTTTTCGCTGAAGAAGAAGTGGCAAAAGAGCGTCCGGTCATCTTCCAGGAAATAGGTATGGTCGAAGACAATCCCGAAGAGTACGTCCATATTCTCTCAGGCAGTGCCTACTGGGGAGACAACCCGCTCGGACGTTCCATTCTCGGCACTCGGGAAAACATCCTCGGATTTTCAACCGAGACCATTAAAACATTTTTTCATCGATTCTATCAACCCGCTCACATCGTCATCGCTGTTGCCGGGAACATATCCCACGAACAGATCGTCGACCTTGTCAGCCCGGCCTTTTCAGCCATAAAAACAGGAGATCGCTTCCCGGGACGCGTCACACCCGCCGGATATCCGCAGGTCAATATGCATCACCGGGACTTGGAGCAGGTACATGTCTGTCTGGGAACCCGGGGCGTGCCGATTATCGACCCCAGGCGATATGCGTTTTCGCTATTGAACACCATCTTCGGCGGAAACATGAGTTCCAGGCTTTTCCAGAAAATCAGAGAACATCGCGGCCTTGCCTATGCCGTTTACTCTTTTATCTCTTCCTACGAAGATACCGGCATGTTCGGAGCCTATGTCGGTATTCATCCCGATAATGTTCGGGAAACGATCCGTCTCATCGTGAATGAAATGCGCACGCTCAAAACGCAGCAAGTCGAAGAAACGGAATTGACCGATGCCAAGAACTACACCAAAGGGAATTTGATGCTGGCTGCGGAAAGCGTCGACAACCAGATGGTCCGTTTGGCTCAAAATGAGATAAATTTCGGCCGCCACCTGCCTCTGCAGGAGATCATCGACGGGGTGAATGCGACTACGGTGGACGACATCTGTGCACTTTCCAGAGAAATGTTCCGGGAAGACCGCCTTGCTCTGACCACTCTCGGCCCGATCAGCGACAAAGAAAACTTTGAGCATTTATTACTGATTTGACAACGCGTCCTAAAATACAGATCGATTCAACCCGTCTTGTGACAATGGAAAACCGAGTGGAAGTTAGAATCCGCCGCATTCACCCGCACAAAGATAAGGACATCCCTCTACCCCGGTACATGACCCCCGGTTCGGCCGGAATGGATATTTTTATTACGATTGATGAACCGTTGATTCTCGCTCCCGGGGGTATCAATTTACTTCCCACCGGTTTTGCGATGGCTCTTCCTCTGGGGTATGAGGCCCAGATACGCCCCCGTAGCGGTTTGGCCGTCAAGCATGGCATTGGTTTAATTAACACACCGGGAACCGTCGATTCGGATTACCGTGGCGAGGTCAAAATCGCCGTAATTAATTTCAGCCGATCACCGTACACTTTTAAACGCGGCGACCGTGTGGCCCAGATGGTCATTGCCCGCGCCCGGCAGGCGCGTGTCACACTGGTGGAATCCCTCGAGGAAACCGATCGGAGCGGCGGCGGTTTCGGTCACACGGGGAAGTGAAGAAAAGACCGCACCAGGAAATCGATGTCGAATCGGCAGGACCTCTTGAGCTGCCTGCGTGAATTTAGATCTCGGTATGGCATTGAGATCAAAGCCAATTATTGCTCCCTCCGGTTGGACCTATGCCGACAGAAAATACCTGCAGCGACAGAAAAGAAGCGGCGTTTGCTGAAGAAATGGCCATATGTGTCCTTGCCAGCGGCAGCAAGGGCAACTCGATATACATATCGAACGGTCGAACCGCCATCCTCTTTGACGCCGGCCTTTCCGGCGTTGAAATCGAGCGTCGCCTCAATTCCCGCGGTTTGAACACAGGCTCGCTTCAGGCCATTGTGGTATCACATGAACACAGCGACCACGTTCACGGAGTCGGCGTTCTCTCCCGCCGTTACGGATTGCCGGTCTATATCAATCGGAAAACCGCCGGGGCTGCGGCCAAAATCGGAAACGTCCATCAGACATGTTTTTTCGAATGCGGGGTGGATTTTACGATCGGCAGCCTCAGAATCCATCCGTTTTCGTTGTCCCATGATGCCGCTGATCCAGCCGGGTTTACGATCAACCGCAACGGCATCAAAATCGGTCTTGCCACCGACCTGGGGGTCGCAACGGCTATGGTCGCGGAGCACCTGAAGGATTGCCGCGCTCTGATTCTGGAGGCAAATCACGACCCCCAGATGCTTATCGATGGACCATACCCTTGGCCGCTGAAACAACGCATCCAGGGTCGCACGGGCCATCTCTCCAATTCAGACTCAAGGTCTCTGTTAAGCAAAATCACCCACCAAAACCTCGAACACGTGATACTGGCGCACTTGAGTGAAACCAACAACACACCCGACCGAGCGGTGAGTTGCATCTCCCCGGTCCTGGCCCATCTTCGCACCCATTTGGCAGTGGCCATTCAGGACCGCTGCTCCGACCTCTTTTATCTTCGATGATTCACCTTCCGGCATGCGCTTGACACGCCACTTCGCGGTTATTAGCATTTCCACTATTCACAGTTGCACGTATCGACGAAAGGGTATTCTGACATGCTGTGGCGTGCTGAGGCGGAAGAATTATTAAAAAAGGTGCCTTTCTTCGTTCGAAAGAAAGTGCGGGCGCGGGTGGAAAAGGAAGCTCAAGAGGCCGGAAAATCGGCTGTAACGGTCTCAGATGTCAAGGCGACCCAAAAGCGGTATTTAACCGGCATGCAAGCAGAGGTTCGCGGCTACCAGATTGACTCGTGTTTTGGACCTCAGGGCTGCCCGAACCGCGCCTCCGATAGCGAGCAGCTCATGGTTCAAATCGAAAAACGTCTCCAGGAAGCCGATTTGCTCAGCTTCCTGAAGCGCTCGGTGAAAGGTGCACTAAAATTTCACCACGAATTCAGGGTGACTCTGGCGGACTGCCCGAATGCCTGCTCACAACCTCAGATCAAAGACATCGGAATCATCGGTGCGGCTATTGTTGAAATCGGAGATGCGGAGTGTACGCGATGCGAAAGCTGCGTTGACACCTGTAAAGAAAGCGCTATTGACTTAAAAGAAGACCTGCCGAACCCTGTCATCGATTATCGACGATGTCTGAGCTGCGGCCAGTGCATCGCAGTTTGCGAGAGCGGAACTCTGCAGGAAGCCCGTCGGGGATTCCGTGTACAACTGGCCGGAAAACTTGGCCGCCATCCACAGTTGGCCAAAGAACTTCCTGGAATTTATAGCGATGAAGAAGTGCTGCAGATTGTGGAAGACTGTCTGGCTCTTTATAAGCAACGCAGTACCGGTGGTCGGCGATTTGCTGAAATATTCAACGAAGAAGAATTCCAAAAGCTCAGCCGGCGTTACACCGGTATGGAGCCGCTACCAGGGCCAGATGGCCGATAGGTAGGCGAGGCTTGGCTGCAGGGCTTCCTCGGTATGCGGTTCTAAAGTAATAATGGGAAGCGATCCAGAAAAGTGTGCTTCCAGGAAACGAAACAGGGTCGAAAAATCGATCCGCCCGTACCCCAAAGCAAGATGCTGATCCTGGTCCCCGCAATTATCGTGCAGATGAACCTGGGCTAAGTTCTGGCCGAGTCCTCTGAGCCAGGATCCGAGGGAAGACCGGCTGAAGGCGGCCTGGTGGCCGGTATCCAAACAAAATCCAACGTCTTGAGGCCGCAGCGCCTCGAAAAGAGGGGCCAAGTCTTCGGGACCGGCTTCATATACATTCTCCAGCATCAGACGACTGCCGCAGCTGTTGATTTCTTCTGCAAACCAACGCCACGTTTCAACGCTTTGCCGAAACCACTCTTCGTGCAGGTATCCGTATCTTTTCCACTCGTAGCCTGCATGGCAAACCACGGAAATTGGCCTGAACAGTGGAACGACTTCTATCAATTGTTCGAATCGTTTCCGGGTGACAGATCTTATCATCGGGTCAACCGAGCCGGGCGACAGATCTGAAAACGGACCGTGCAGCGTCACCCTTAGGCCCCTCATCCGAAACCGCGTGGCCATCTCTCCGAACTCTGTGGCCGAAAATCGGTCCAACGCCGCGGCATCGATGCCGATCTCGGGGTTCAGTCCACGGGAGAGAAACACATCGGCATACCGATCCCAGAGCATGGTGAAGGGAATGTTGATCTGAACACTGCGAAGTATTTTTTCCATGTCGAATGGCGTTGATAGTCGGTGGTGAATTGCTGTATCGCCACTTGCCGGCCAGCGGATCGATCGACGATCTCAAATGAGGAGTGCTTTGGCCGGGATCAATCCGTTATCGTTGAGCCAGTTGTCGATTTCTCTGATAAGTATTCTGTAATACGCATCCGAACCCCCCAGACCCTGCCGGCCGAAAAAGAAATTGATCTCCAGAAAATACATCTGCGGCGTAGCGGTTGTATCCGCAAAGAGGATATCAAAGCCTGCCAGATTGATACCCGTGATCCGGCAAAAATTACGGACTGCGGTGACGGCCTGGGCCTGGAGTCCGGGGTCAGCCGCGGCATCGATTCGAGCCCCTTGGGCCAATCCGGTCCAGAATCCCCCGCTTTCCGGTTGCACCCGCCAGTAGGACAGGTATTGTTGCCCGATGACCACAACCCTGAGGCTGCGGGACCCGGCCGTGATCATTTCCTGAATCAGAAAACCTTTCTGGCCGGAACTCTCGAAGGTCGCGGCCGATTCGATGAGTGCCATTAGGCGGGATTCGGTGTCGATCGGATATACGGTCTCTCCTCCGCCGCCCCAGTCGAATTTAAACACGCACGGCAGTTTAAAGGGCAGATCATCCGGCAGTCGTTTGATGCGGTGGTGAAACGCACCCGTATCGGTGAATAATATCGACGCGGGGTACGGGACACCAACCCGCTTGAAAAGGGTGATCTGGCCCATCTTTCCCTGATACGCGAACCGGGCGTCGTAATTGGGAAAAACAAGCGGGCAGTTTTGGCGCACCATCTCGTAGAGGTCCCGCCGGCACCCCTGGGGCAGAATGGTCGCTTCGGCTTCGGCCGCTGCCCGTGCGTCATCCGGACCGGGCGACCGGCCGGCACAGATGATATTCTGGTCGGCCACGAAAAGGGGATGAAAAGACAGTATCATTATCGAGTCAATAACCGAATTTTCGCAGCGCCCGCGTATCCTTGCGCCAGTTCTTCTGTACCCTGACAAAGAGCTTCAGAAAAATCTTCGCGCCGAAAAACCGTTCCATGTCGAGCCGGGATTTCTCACCGATGGTCTTTAACAGCCTGCCGCCTTTTCCGATGATGATCCCCTTTTGAGAGACACGTTCCATGTGAATGCTCGCATGAATCCTGATCAGGGAGCCACTTTTTTCTGCTTTGAATTCGTCAATGGTAACAGCCGTCGAATAGGGAATTTCCTCACCGGTGAGGCGAAAAATTTTTTCCCGGATCATTTCAGCGGCTATAAATCGCTCCGGCTGGTCGGTCAGCGCATCTTCAGGAAAAAAGGGCGGACCGACCGGCATTTTTTCCTCGAGCAAAGCGATCAACCTGTCGACTTGTGTGCCTTGGGTGGCCGATACTGGGACGATGTCATCGAAGGAATGAACCTGAGACCATTGATCGATAAGTTCGAGAAGCTTGGTTTTGTTGACAAGGTCGATCTTGTTGAGAGCCAGGACGACCGGCTTCTTATCGGCCCTGATTTTCTTGACCATCAGCATTTCTGATTCAGGATCCGGTCGGGACACATCCGCGACCACAAGCACAACATCCGCATCACCCACCGTTGCCAGGGCCGTTTCGACGATCCGGACATTCAGCAGATTGGTTGCCTTATGCACCCCGGGAGTATCGAAAAACACGAGCTGCGCCGAAGGGCTGTGCCTGACCGCGAGAATTCGGTTCCGGGTGGTCTGGGGCTTTGGGGACGTAATGGATATTTTTTCCCCCAAAATTCGGTTCAACAGCGTAGATTTTCCGGCATTGGGAGCCCCAAAAAGGGCCACAAAACCGGATCGGAAATTTTCAGGATGGGGGAAATCCGGCCGATCTATCTGCATATTCACCTTTCGCCGGAGTTGCCAGTTTTTATCAGTATGTCAATGGCCTTCCAGACGCGGTCGCGTCCCAAGCGGGTCTTGGCCGAAAAAAGTATGATCTCGGCGCTGCTATCCGGGAAGGCTCTTGCGGCGAGGCGTTGTCGATCCAACTGTTTGGAACGCGATAGTTTGTCAGCCTTGGTCAGAACCAGAATGGTCGGAAGCTGGCGACGGGCAAGCCATTCGACATAGGATGATTCCAAAGGTCCCGGGTTGCGGCGGATGTCCATGATCAAAATCAGTCCTTTCAGGGTTTCGCGTGTCGACAGGTAGGTTTCGATCATAGTGGCCCAACGGTCTCTGACCTTTCCGGGGACCTTGGCATAACCATAGCCGGGAATGTCGACAAACGCCAGGGATCCGTTGATGTCAAAAAAATTAATCAATTGCGTCCGCCCCGGTGTGGAACTGGTCCTTGCGAGCCGCTTGCGGTTGACCAGGATGTTTATCAGGGAAGACTTGCCGACATTCGAACGTCCGGAAAATACAATTTCCGGTAATTTGGCCGGTGGATAATCGGAGGGCTTGACGGCACTCTTGACAAATTCGACGGATCTGATGATCATGACCGTAGACAATTGAAACGGGGTTTATCTCTGGATGTCAGCCGGATTTTCGCAGGTATCTTTCCAGCCGGTTCATGCCTTCGGTTATCTTTTCCAGAGAATTCGCATACGAAAACCGCAGGTACCCTTCACCGTTTTTCCCGAAATCGATCCCGGGTGTCACCCCGACGTGGGCTTTGTCCAGAATGTCGAACGCCAGTTTGTAGGAGTCGGTTGACAGGTGTTTCGCGTTGGCAAACACGTAAAAGGCTCCGGTGGGTTCGACGGTGATGCCAAAACCCATTGCTTTCAGACGTCCGATCATATATTTCCGCCGCTCATTATAGATGGTTTTCATTCGCACCACATCCGCGCCGGCCTCTGTCAAGGCGGCGATCCCCGCATGCTGAACCATAGAATTGGCGGAAATGAAAAAGTTCTGGTGGAGCTTCTGAATCGGCCGGATGAAAGCTTTGGGCGCAATCAGATACCCGAGCCGGAGACCGGTCATGGCAAACAATTTTGAAAAACCATTCAGAACGAACGCCCGGTCGGTAAACTCCAAAATCGAGTGTTCCTGACCTTCGTAGACCAGGCCGTGGTAGATTTCATCCGATATGATCCAAGGCCCCAGGGCCGCGATATCACGCATGCGCTCACTCGACAGAAGATTGCCGGTAGGGTTCGACGGCGAGTTGATGAAAATGGCCCTGGTTCTTTCGGTGATTTTCTGCCGGATGGCCTCTGGATTATACTGGAATCCATCTGCCTCGTAAACCTCCACGCAGACCGCCTCTCCCTCCAGGTAGCGGATGAAATTGGGATAGCAGGCGTAATGCGGGTCGGAGATAATCACCTGGTCACCCTTGTCCAGCAAAGCCGAAAACAACAGCAGCATGGCCGGCGAAGTGCCGGAGGTTACGATGATCTGGCCCGGTTCAATTGAAACGCCGTATTGATTTCGATAATAGCGGCAGATGGCTTCTCTGAGTTCGAGTAACCCGAGGCTGTGGGTATAATGCGTGTGCCCTTCGTCGAGGGCCCGGCAGGCAGCGGCTTTGACACAGGACGGTGTGTCGAAATCCGGTTCTCCCACTTCCAAATGAATGACATCGATACCGTTTCGTTCAAGATCGTGGGCTTTTTCAAGCACATCCATGACAATGAAAGAGGTGATATTTTCGGTACGTTTAGCGACCACGTTGCCCCCTCCTCGAGGGAATTGGGAGAAATCCGTGTGGTGTCTCCCTGAAACCGGCCCATTCCAACGGTCACCGCTCTGGACGATGGCTTTCATTCAGCAAAGTATTGAAGAACGCTATGAGCGCCGCCAATACAAAGCCAAATTCGGCCAGAACGCTGCGTTTATATCTAAATCCAATTTAACAATTAATCGGCAGACGCAACCGTTTTTCAAGACCCCGTCAAATTAATCCCGGGCCTCGTCGGGGTCAAACCACCTTGTTGAGTGGATACTCGATGATCCCTTCGGCACCGGCTTTCAGCAGTTTCGGAATGAGATCCCGGACAACCCCCTCGTCCACAACGGTTTCCACCGAAAACCAGTTCGAATTGTAAAGATGCGCCACGGTTGGTGCATTCAAGCTCGGCAGGAGCGGCACGACTGTTTTGATCTTTTCTTCGGGCACATTCATTTTCAGCCCGACCAGTTTTTCGCCCAGCAGGGCCCCCTTTAGCAGCAGGGCGATCTGTTCGACCTTAATCCTTTTTTCGACATCCTCCCAGGCGTGGTGGTTCACAATCAACTGGGTGTTGGTTTGCATGAGTTCGTGTATAATCCGCAGCCCATGGGCCTTGATGGTACTGCCCGTTTCGGTCACCTCGACGACGGCATCGGCAAGACCGGAAACCACTTTAGCTTCTGTGGCGCCCCAGGAAAACTCGACCGTGACGTTGATGTGCCGTTCGGCGAAATAGCGTTTGGTAAAGTTGACCAATTCGGTGGCAATCTTGCAGCCCTTCAAATCTTCCAGCCTTCGGACTTTCGAGTCGTAAGGCACCGCAAGGACCCAGCGGGCAGGCCTTGCACTGACCTTGGAATAAACCAGATCTTCTACCACGCGAACATCCGACGTGTTCTCCGCTATCCAATCCTTCCCCGTCAAGCCGGCATCGAGAGTTCCGCTCTCGACGTATCGGGACATCTCCTGGGCACGACAGATGGCGCATTCGATCGAGTCGTCATTGATTTCCGGAAAGTAGCTCCGCCCGTTCACGTTGATCCGCCAACCGGATCGTTTAAATAGGCTGATCGTCGCATTTTGAAGGCTCCCCTTTGGGATTCCCAGCTTCAAATAGGGTTTCATTTACCGTAGACCTCCTTAGGATCAAACAAGGGGTCTCCGACGACTTCGACACTCCCCCTGTCATCTACAATTTTTTTATGAAAGCAGCTTTTGTGTCCGGTGTGACATGCTGCTCCGCCAACCTGTTCCACCTTGAGCAGAACGGCGTCATTATCGCAATCGACGCGAATCTCCTTGACCCACTGCACGTTCCCGGAGGTAGCCCCTTTTATCCAAAGTTTCTGGCGGCTGCGGCTAAAATAGGTCGCTTTGCCGGTCGCAAGGGTCTTCTCCCAGGCTTGCCGGTTCATGTAAGCCTGCATGAGCACCTCACCGGTTTGTTCATCCTGTGTTATGGCCGGAATCAGACCCCCTGTTTTTTCAAAATCGAGCGTTACCATGAAAACCATCCTTTTGACCAAATTTCTTGAGCGGCAGGCATCGACCCACAGTATTTGCACGTTCTGGGGATGTCTTCTTTTAAAATTGCGCTTTGCCGTGGGTCTAATTTTTGATAAACTATATTGGTTAACGACAATGGGTAATAATGTCAATTTGTTTTTTGATGCACTGACAGCCGTGATCTTGCTTCGCTGATAAAAATCTGGTAGACAATGGGCACACTGTCTGTAACGAATCGCCGCCTTCGCGTTGCCTGTTCTCGCGGCCGGCGGATCTTAGCGCGACAACCTGGCCAGCACCTCTTTAAAGGCCCTTCTGCACGGAGCAGCCTGAATCTTTGACGTTTTGAAATCCACCAAGACCCCGACTGAAAGATATCGCCTGACGACCTTCGGGGATTCGACCCGTTAAGACCTTCCTGCGATTGGCCGCAGGGCCGGCTTTGGTATGGGTTGGCCATGACCCGGCCTTCAGCCTCAGGCACACCAGGGTATAAGGAGTCGCATAGAAATGGCCAAAGTCAAACGAACGTCCGACATTGTGGATCGCGGGGAACAAACGGCGCGGCGCGGCGTCGGGCGCATCATCTTTTATTTTCTTTTATGGTCGGTATTGATTTGCACGGTGCTCGGCGGTCTCGGGGCGTTCGGTCTCTACACCTATATCAGTCGGGATCTGCCGAAAATAGAGACCTTACAAGACTATCACCCGCCGATTGTAACCACCGTATTTGCCGATGACGGCCGTAAGATTGCCGAATTTTACAACGAGCGCAGGATCGTTGTGCCGCTGTCGGAAATGCCGGAAACGCTGATCACTGCTTTCATCGCCGCCGAAGACTCCCGATTCTACAAGCACCAGGGAATCGACATTCTGAGCATCATCAGGGCCTTTGTTAAAAATTTAGAGGCCGGCACGATTGTCCAGGGCGGCAGTACCATCACTCAGCAAGTGACCAAATCCTTCCTGCTGTCACCGGAAAGAAGTTACACCCGCAAGATGAAGGAAGCCATTCTGGCCTATCGCATCGAAAAAACGCTGCAAAAGGAAGAGATTCTGTTCCTCTACCTCAATCAGATCTATTTGGGTCACGGCGCATACGGGGTCGAGGCGGCGGCCGAAAACTATTTCGGCAAACCCGCCAAAGATATGAACCTTGCCGAGTGTGCCATGCTGGCCGGCCTGCCCCAGGCCCCCAGCCGGTATTCGCCTTTCAAGCATCCGGAACGCGCCAAACAACGCCAAATTTACGTCCTCAACCGAATGGTCGAAGAAGGCTATATTGCAAACAGTGAGGCCACTGAGGCCATTAACACCGTCCTGGACATCCAGCCGCGCCGCAACTGGTTCATCCAGGAGGTCCCCTTTTATACCGAGTACATTCGACAGTACGTCGAGAAAAAATACGGATCCGACGCCCTCTATAACGACGGTTTGCAAATATACGCGGCTGCCAACATCGACATGCAGAAGATCGCCCAGGAAGAACTGGAAAAGGGCTTGCGGGAACTTGACAAGCGTCAGGGATACAGGGGACCGCTTCAACACCTGGCGCCGGAAGCCATTGAACCTTTCATGCAAGAACTTCAGACCGAATGGGCCACGAGCACTCCGGAAGAAGGAGGAATGGTGAAAGGTGTCGTTGTCCGGGTCAACGATGACGAAGGTGCCGTCACGGTTCGACTCGGTGAGAGCCAGGGCATTATTGATATCGCGGATATGGACTGGGCCAGAAAGCCCGATGCCGAGGTGCCATACCATGAAAAAATGATCAAACGTCCGGGTAAAGCCTTGCGCAGCGGCGACGTCATAATAGCGCGCTTGAAAAGCAAGCGCGCCGAATCCGAACAGTGGGACCTGGCGCTGGAGCAGGAGCCTGCGGTACAAGGCGCCTTGCTGAGCATCGAAGCGGAAACCGGTTATGTCAAAACGATGGTCGGGGGTCGCGATTTCACGAAAAATCAATTCAACCGGGCCGTGCAGTCCCGGCGACAACCCGGGTCGGCTTTCAAACCGATCGTCTACGCTGCGGCCCTGGATAAAGGATACACACCGGCGACGATCATCATCGATTCCCCGATCGTGTTCAAAGATCACGTCCAGGATTTCAAATGGAAACCGAAAAACTACGGTAAGAAATTCTATGGGCCCACGCCGTTTCGGCAAGCACTGGCCAAGTCGAGAAACGTCATTACCGTCAAGATCCTGCAGGACATCGGTGTTGACTACGTTCTGGATTACGCCCACAAGCTTGGAATTTCCTCGACCCTTAACCGCGATCTGTCCCTGGCATTGGGTTCATCCGGTGTTTCCTTGCTCGAACTCGTCAACGCCTATTCGGTTTTCAACAATCAGGGGTATCTGGTGGAACCCGGCTTCATTACCCGTATCCTTGACCGCAACGGCAATGAACTGGAAAGCTTCGTTGCCTCAAGGGAAAAGGTTATCGAACCCAGCACGGCCTACATCATGACCAACCTGCTCGAAGGTGTGGTGCAGAACGGTACCGGTTGGCGCGCAAAATCACTCGATCGTCCCGTTGCCGGTAAAACCGGAACCACCAACGACCTTTTTGACGCCTGGTTCATGGGATACACGCCGGATTACACCACCGGCGTGTGGGTCGGATTCGACGAGGAGGCCTCTCTGGGAAAAATCGAAACCGGTTCGAGGGCGGCCAGTCCGATCTGGGTGGAATTCATGAAACGGGTTCTGGCCGACAAACCGGTGAAAATGTTCGCGGTGCCCGAGAGCGTTGTGTTCACTCAGATCGATGCCAAGACCGGTCTTCTGCCTGTTGCGGAATCGGAAGAAACCATTTTCGAGTGCTTCAAGGAGGGAACGGTACCCACCGACTACTCACCCAAACCGGGTACGGTCTCGGAACCGGAACAATTCTTCAAGCTGGATATGTAAACTCAAAATGCCGGTCCGCTTTGATTCAGGCTTCTTCCGGCAAACGAACCAACAGGACCGGCATTTTCGCCCGACGCAGCACTTTGCGGGCCGTTCCGCCCATCATCGCATCTTTGAGTGTACCATAGCCATGGCTGCCCATGACGATGATATCGATGTGGTTTGCCTCTGACACTTCCAGTATTTTCTGAGCAGCATCACCCCGTTCGATGAGGACCTCATCGGTCTGAAAAGACTGCTCCTGCTTGGATTGAATATCCTCGCACAGACTTCCCAATGCCTTGCGGATGGCCGTTCCGCCGGAACGTTTTTTTCCTATTAAGGCCTGGCGCGCCTCCTGAAAATGCTGCTGCTTGATTTCAGCCCACATTTCCGGTCCCATAAAGCCGGCCAAGCGTTTTTCCAGATCGGGATCTTCGGCAATAACGTGCAGGATGGTCAACCCGGCCTGGTACTGATTGGCCATACTGACGGCATAGGCAAA
>CAWGUE010000029.1:0-138541 GCA_963825595.1 uncultured delta proteobacterium
AGTGAGCATGAATACATGACGGAAATCTTTCGGCAGGCGGACAGTAAACCGCCGTCCGGGCGGCCACCCACAGATATGTACCATTTTTATAAGAGCCGGGCCAACGCCCGCTACGAGCTCTACCGGTTCCAGGCTACTGCCGCGGATATCCGCCAGGCGATGGCCTATGGTAAGCAGGCCTGGATCCGGGATTCATTTCTCTATCGCCGCCTGGCCAAGATCGAGATGCAAGCCGGACGCTATGAGGCGGCTTTCGACCTCAGCGAAGAATCACTTTTGAATGTTAAGAACTACCGGTTTGGGCCCTACCTGGGCTTTCAAGCCCGCATCTTGACCCGTATGGGAGAGTTTGATCGTGCGGAAGCCTCGATCGAGAGGGCTTACCGCCAATACCAGACGGTTCCGGCCGCCGCACGGTATAGTTATATAGTTCATGGTGGTGTCCATGATATCGGCAATGAAAGCGATATCCTGGCCGCCGAAGCGGAACTCCTGGAGGCCCAGGGGTTATACGACCAGGCTTATGAAAAACGCGTTCGCCTTCTCAGCTACCAGAGCCAGATGCGTCGCCAGCGTCCAATCGAAGCCGTTTATGCTGAACTGGACCTGGCGATCAACTTACAGCACCAGGGGCGTCTGGTGGAAGCCGAAAAAGAGGCCCGCTGGGGCGTGAAACACGCGGTCCAGATATACGGCCGGCAAGCGGGAATAACGGCGGCCGCCCTCCAGACCCTTGGAGGGGTCCTTTTGTCCAAGGGGGACTTGGCCAACGCCAAGATTCTGGCCGCTGCCCAGAAAGAGATCCTGGAGAATTTGCGTCTACCAAAAGAAGAAGATGTCATGATAAAGGCCGGATTGTTCCAGGCGGCCGTCCTCTGTGCTGACTACGATTTCGCGGCCGCCATGGCTGCCTATGATCCTGCCCTGGATGGAATGCGGGACAATACCTACCTGTTCCGGCGCTATGCCCATCGTAATACCAGCTTAATCCTGACGTTGATCGAGAGCGGTCGCATGCAGGCTGCGCGGGACCTGATTCGCAAGACCCGCGCCGAGAACGAGGTTCTCAAAATTGACAATACCCTGAAGGAAGCCGAGCTGAGGGCCCTGGAAGCCCTCATGCTCTACCGGGAGCGACAGACAGGGGCGTCCCGGGCAGCCTTTGTGGAAGCTGTTCCGGGGTTGCTGACCATTTTGCAGGCCCCCGATACTGATTTTGAAATACGGCGGCGGGCTGACCTGTTGCTGAACCGCTACATCGATCTGCTGCTGGACATGTATGTACAGAAAACAGACCGGGCAGACCGCCGTCGACTCGTCACCGAGCTTTTTCAGCTGGCCGATGCACGGCAAAGCCGTGTCAACAGTGCCCTGGGCGAGAGCAGCGCCCGGGCGGCCTCTCTCTCCGACCCCCAGCTGGCCGAGCTGGTCCGTCAGGAGCAGGATGCCGCCAAAAAGATAAAAAGTCTCAAGGCCGCCTATTACAACCTGGCCGCGGCTCAGGGCGGTGCGCACAGCAGCGCTCTGGCAGCCCTGGAAAACAGCATCCACACACTCTCCGCGGCTCATACTGCGATTCAAACCCGCATAGCGGCGGAGTTTCCCAAATATGCCGACTACGTAACGCCGCAACCGCCGACGATTGCAGCGATCCAGGCACAGCTGGGGGATAGCGAAGCCTTTATCAGCCTCTGGACCCTGGAGGACAGAACCTGTGTGTGGGCTATCCCAGCCCAAGGCGAACCTGTGTTTGCCGCCATAGATTTGGGGCGGGAGGCGCTGGCCAAGAAGGTCATCGGGTTGCGTAGAGCATTGAAACCCGACGCTCATATGCTCAGCGACATTCCCGAATTCGATACTGAAACTGCCCACGCGCTCTATGATCAGTTATTGGCCCCTGTCGCCGGGGCTTGGCAGAGCGCTACCGATTTGCTCGTGGTCGTTAAAGGACCGCTCGACCAGCTGCCACTTGGACTTCTACCAACGGCGCCGGGTAGTCCAGCCCGGGATGATGCAGTGCGCTTCGAGAGTTATCGCCATATACCCTGGCTGATCAAGCGGGTGTCCATTACCCGGCTGCCCTCGACCGCGTCTCTACTCACGCTGCGGACCCTGCCGCCCGGGAACGAGGACCGTGAACCTTTCATTGGATTCGGAGATCCCATATTCAACGTGGACCAGATGGATGCAACCACCAGTCCGGCTGCTACCCTGGCGCGTAGGGGGCAGGCCATTCAAATTCGCGGTATCCGGGTCAGTGAAGAGGGCGTTCTGGACAACGCCGCCCTCACATCGGTAGGTCTTGAACAACTCAATCGTTTACCGGATACAGCCGCGGAAATCAGGGAAATCGCCGTGAACTTGGGTGCCGACCCCAGCCGGGATATCTACCTGGGTCTGGATGCATCAGAAAGCACGGTTAGAACGCTGGACCTTTCCCGCAAGAAAGTCGTGGCTTTTGCCACCCATGCCCTGCGACCCGGTGACCTCGATGGACTGTCCCAGCCGGCCCTGGCCTTTTCCGCACCGGAAGTAACCGAGTTGGATGAAGATGGTCTTTTAACCTTGGGTGAAATTTTGACCCTCAATCTGGATGCCGATCTGGTGCTACTCAGTGCTTGCGATACTGGTGCCGGGGACGGTAACGGCACGGAAGCAGTCAGTGGACTTGGCCGGGCATTTTTTTATGCCGGTGCACGGGCTCTGCTTGTCACCATGTGGCCGGTAGAAACATCCTCGGCCAGACTATTGACTACAGAACTTTTTCGATATCAACAGAAAAACAAATCCCTTTCAAAGGCGTCAGCACTTCAAAAATCGATATTCAAAATTATGGGGGGGCCGGGGCTAAAAGACAATACTACAGGGGAAATTGTGGCAAGCTATGCCCACCCCTTCTTTTGGGCACCCTTTGTCATTATCGGAGAGGGAGGCTGATTCGATAATAATCATTGCATTCTTGAGTTTTTTTGACTTGGCTATGATTAGAATACGAATCGTTGATGCTACTTTATACTTTATCCATGATGGGACAAGATATTGGGGGTGTTGCTTAACCCCTAAAATCTATAATAACTGCTATCTACATCTAGTGTAATTTTCTAAAAACCAGTTTGAATAGCCAAACTCTATTTTTGAAAAACGCTATTTCCCAGTTATGCTACCTGCCTGTATTGTCGGGATGTCTTGTTACCTCTACCTTCGATTCTCACCTACCATTGCACATTGCATACGCTATGCGATTTGGCCGCAACTGATATAAACGACCTGTTTTCCTTGAATCATTCTTCTTCGCCAAGTCTTATGATGACATCAATCTCGCCTGCGATTGAGCGGCTCAGCAGTTCGCGGCCGCTGAAATCAATATCACTGATAAGCTGCTTGAAAGCGCTGTTAAGTAAATTACGGCTGCTGGCAAACCGCACGATGATCTGAAGCAAGACAAAAGAGAGCAACCACACCATAAGGATACTGACCCCGGCATGCAGAAAGTAGCCTGTCGGCAGTGTTTTCTGCAACAGAAAACTCGTCACGCTCTGATAAGCAAAGAGCCCCATAACCGCTAGGGACGGAAGGTTGAATATCAACTGTAGTAAAAATCCCGAAACCGCTGTAGCTCTGCGCTCCATTACCGCCTCCAATTTCGATTTCCAGGCGGATGACAACCGTTGCAACAGGTCTTTTTCTTCCGGCATGAAGGCTGCTGTGCTGCGCACCCGGTTGTCGAACCCCAGACGCGTCAGTTTCGCGGCGATGTCCGGCCAGGCCTGCTGAATCGTGTAGCGGTATTTGAGCATTGCCGGCGCCATATCACCTCCGGTGGTGGCATCTTCGACCGCACTGCGGGTTTTACGATACCGCGCGAGTGATGAAATAAGTCCCCAGATCTGCAGCAGTGGGTTTCCGAAGCGCAACGTGGCCACCACACCGGCGCCCGCCATAAGGAATCGGGCCCACAGGGCCACCAGCAACCCAATCGGCCCCCACCAACGGCCGGCGAGATTCTGGTAAAACATGGCCTGAATACCGGTCAGCATTTCGGTGCCGGTCTCTTTTAATGTCATCGTCGCAGCCAGCGTGGCGCGGTGCTCCAGCTCAACAATCTCCTGCTTGACTTCAATCAATTCTTTCGTAACACCGGAAACGCTCTTATGTGCGGATCTGCGGACCAGCTCGACCAGGTGCTCTGCCCGTTGGAGACGCGTGTCGACAAATCGGCCGCCGCGGGAAAGGTTACCGAAGATCAGGTCACGCAGTTGCGGGTACTGGTCATATGCGTGCAGAGGTTTTTCCCCTTCCGGCCACTGCGGGTCTTTGAGGTGGCTGCGGGCACTGGTGCAGAAGATGCTGTCGACCGGTCTTCGCCAGGAGGCTTCGAGGTGTTCCTTGAGATCCGGCAGGATAGTGTCCGCCAACTCATTTTGCGACAGGCGGTCGCACCGGTTAAGCACCACGTAAAGCGATGCACCGGGGAACAGGTCGACATATCGCTTCAGGAAAACGATCGTATCCCGGCGTTTCGGATTTTCGGCATTCAGCACACACACCAGAATGTCGGTCAATGCGATGGTTTTCTCGAGGATGGGATGAAATGCTTCACTTTCCGTGCTATCCATGTCGGGGGTGTCAACCAGGATGACCTGGTCCAGGCCTTCGGCGGACGGCTGGGGCAATACGACCAGGGTATCGGGCTCGAAGTCGTTGAGCAGAATGTCAGCGTCTCCCCGCGACCGACAGAAAACAACCACCTCGCGCGTGGTCGGACGGTCATCGCCGGCCTGGGAAAGCCGGTCGTTGCCCGACAGAGCGTTCAACAGGGTCGATTTCCCCGCCCCGCTGGGTCCGATCAAGGTGACCACCAGTTTACGGTCCAGCCTTTCGACCATCTTGTCGAGAAGGCCGATGGCGGCGCTGCACTCCGATTGCAGCGCATGCGCCGGGCGCCATCTTGACGCTGCACCCGCCTGGGCCTGAATGCCTCTGATGGCATCCCGGCAGATCGACATCCGACCGCGAGCCTTGAGTTGATTCTCGTCGAAAGTATTCATCACCTGTCACCTCGCCCGGAAATTTCATCCGGAATATTATGGCAGCGTTCGCCGCGCCTGCAATGTCACTCCGTTTGCGGCGATCATTTCAGACGACACGGGCCATGAGATTTTCTTGCCTATAAAGACGCGCCAGGAAAAATTCAGCTGAACGCTTCAAGGGTTTCTTCGGCCGCATGGATAAGTTTGCCGCCATCTGCCGCCGTCGTCTCCAGTCGGCGGATCACATCCCCGGCGATAGTCTCTTCGAACACCTGCTTAACGATGCGGGCCCGGTTTTCGATCCAGCGCTTCACGACGGGCTCCAGCATATCGGACAGATCTTTACGGCCGGTCTCATCGATTCCGGCTGAAGCCGGAATCGAAACCAGTGCCCACAGGTCGTGCATTCCGAACAACCCGTGCAGTTTGGCGTAAATGCCGCTGCCGCCCACCGGATCGCCGGTAGTAAGAATGTAGGCGATACCGAGGGTCGCCGGCAGGACATTCAATGACGCAAAAAAAGATTCGCGCGTTTTTTGCAGGAAATTCATCCGTTGACGAAATTTGCCGACCAGATCCGTCATTTCCCGGTTCAGCGCTGCATCCTCGGATATGTCCAATACATCCCCAGCTGCTGCGATGATCCGCTCGGCGGTTTGGGACCAGGGTCGACGGTCAAGTTCTTGGCGGATCTCCTTCGAACATGCCGGGGCAGCGACATGAACAGTGACGGTACCGGTGGCAGTGGCGATGCGGCGCGAGGGCAGTTCTTTTTCGCTCAGGTCACGCTGCAAACGAATGCGGTCGACGAGAGTGCTCAAACCGACCCCGATCGGATCTTTCGCAATGGTCTCGGCAATAATTTCCTCCGCCAGAATGCCGTCGCGCAGTTCCGAAGCCGACCCCAGCAGGTCGGATTTTATCTTCTCAAGGGGTTCGACTGTTCCGGCAGTACGGCCGCCCTCTCCAGGATCACCGCCCCTGGACGGTTTCACAAGGGAAAGGATGGCCCGGGCCGGTTTACCAATCAGACTGCCGACGCCACGAAAAAACTTCAGGTGCGGTGGACTTGTCTCAAGCCAGATTTCGTTTAGCCGCCCCATGATTCTTTTCAGCGGGAACGACACCAGCGATTGTTGAACGGCGCGCCCGAGGGCCAGAGACAGTGACCCGGCATACAAATCGATTTCGTCCCGAACGGTCGCCGCTTCCGCGACAACATGTCGGACGTGGCGGACAAATGCCGCCAGCATCGTCTGAATCTGCCGCTCCCTGATCTGCCGGGGATCCAGATTTGCCAGGAGCGTCATGATATCCGGTGCCCCGGCTTGCAATGGCCGCAAGCGCATGAGCGCTTCCCCGGCGGCCACCGCATCGCTCGTATCGGTGCGGTAGCAGCCCATAAGATATTCGCTTTTTTCTTCTCCGTACAGGTTGGTGGCCGTGGTATCCAGATGGTCTCTGGCTTGTCGGTCATCGAGCGTGCGGGAGCAGTTGTATACCAGGATGCACCGGCGCATGCCCGTTTCCGTCAAAATCTGCCGCATGAAGCGGGTGTTCTCGAGATTGTTGTAAGTGGTATTGGTGACAATATAAATAAGGACGTTGCAGGCCTCGAGCACCTCCCGGGCCACGTCCCGGTTGATGAAACGATCGTCCGATCCGGTATCGAAATCTGGGGTATCCATCAGAACCTGCCCCTGGGGAGTGTCTTCATGGACGGTGACCAACGGCGGACCGGGGATCATCAGGTCCGAAGAATTTTCCAGGGAGCGGGGTGGTTGGCCAAAAGGGGCAAACAGACTGGCAAGAACGTTTTTGCGCTCGATCATTTGGGGATGGACGGCTATCAGCACCCGTCTGGTACTGCCTGCATTTCCACGCACCGGTGACACCCTCACACTCAACAGTGAATTGAAGAGCGTCGATTTGCCTGCGTTGGCTCCGCCGCATATGGCCACCATCAGTGGCAGGTGCGGATCGACCAGGGGCAACAAGCGGGCATCGAGATTCTTCCAGGCCTCGCCCGACACGGCACCCTCGATATGGAGCAAGTCCACCAGGCCGGGCACGATGTCGCGCAGGCGAAAGAGCGGTTCTCTGTATTGGTCGAATACGGTCATAGGGCACAATCAACATTAGCCCAAGTTGAGCGTTTCATATGTTCGAAATGACAAAATTAAAAATAGACATTCAGACAATGCCTTTTTCTACCAGGGCGTCAATCTCTGCGGTTGAATACCCCAGTTCCGACAATATGTCACGGGTGTTCTCTCCGAAACCCGGCGCCGGAGTGCGGAGGCTTCCGGGGGTAACGCTCAGGTTGATCGGCGTCCCGAAAAGAGTGGTTTGGCCCCCTTGCTTGTCACTGAGATCGACGACCATCTTTCTTTCCCGGAAATGCCTCTCCTGCAGAACTTCTTCCAGCGTTTTAACCGGCGCCCAGCAGACATCGACATCCACCAAAAACTCTTCCCACTGCGCCAGTGTTTTGGTCTTGATCGTGCGGCGCATGAATTCAAGTATTTCTTCCCTGCGATTGTCGTCGTACTGAAGCGCGGCGTACTCAGGGACGCCGAGAAGGTCGCAGATCCGTTGCCAAAATTTTGTCTCGACCGCACCGATAGCGAGGTAACGCCCGTCCCTGGTTTCGTAAGTGTTGTAACAGGCATAGCGGTGCGAGAAGCGCATATCGGCCCGCCGGGGTGTTTCACCGCTGATCTGCTGAAAATGCAGCAGCAGGGAAAGCAGACTGACAGAACCGTCGGTCATGGAGATGTCGATGTACTGCCCCCGACCGGATTTCTGGCGGGCAAGCAGTGCCAGCAGTATACCGACCGCCGCGTTCAGTCCGCCACCGGCCATGTCGGCAATCTGCACACCCGGAATAGCCGGCGGCCGGTCGGGCTCGCCGATGAGTTCCAGAACGCCGGAATGAGCCAGGTAGTTGACGTCGTGTCCGGCTTTGTCTCTCAGCGGCCCGGTTTGCCCATATCCGCTGAGGGAACAGTAAACGATGCCGGGGTTGAGGGCTGTTACCGTTTCATAATCTACACCGAGCCGCTGCACGACACCCGGGCGAAATCCTTCCAGAATCACATCCGCCGTTTGCGCCAACCGGTAGAAAATGGATCGGCCGGCGGCGGACTTCAGGTTGAGTGTCATATGCTGCTTGTTGCGGTTGACCGTTGCCAGGAGGAAATCATCCGCTTGATAGCGCCTGTCTTCAATGGCGATCACCCGCGCCCCGTGATCGGCAAGGATCATGGAGCAAAAAGGTCCGGGCAGCAGGCGGGAAAGATCGAGAACGGTCATTCCGGACAAGGCACCGCGGTTCGGCTGCATGTTCACCTCTGTCTGATACCCTCATTGATCATAAACAAAGTGGGATCGGTTATTAGATTTATAATTTATCGAGCAATATGAATATAGACATGCAAGTTATTACCCCTGCTCATGATGAGTGGTTAATGTCCCTTTTGATTCCCGTTTTGTTTACGATCAATAAGGGTAACATAATGCGCGTTCACGGATCGACACCGCATTTTCGGCATCCGCTGCGGTTCCTTACAGCCAGAACCGGTCACTTTCCCTTGAAACGCGGTTTGCGTTTTTCTCTGAAGGCGTTGATCGCTTCGAGCAAGTCTTCCGATTGAAGCATGGCGGCGTTCTTCTGGGCGGTATAGCGCAAACCGGCATCAATGCTGGTGTCACGGCTGTAATTGAGTACATCCTTGACTCCCTGGACAGTCAACGGCGGGTTGTCCGCTACCTGACGCGCCAGGGTTTCGGCCTCCTTGTAAAGCTGCGTGCGTCCGTCGCACAACCGGGTTATGAGTCCCATCGCGTAAGCCTCCGATGCGCTGAAGTCCCGCCCGGTAAGCGCCAGATCCCGGGCGCGGCCGTCTCCGATGATTCGCGGCAGCCGTTGCAACGTCCCCAGGTCGGCGATAATCCCCATACGGGTCTCGCGGATACTGAACAGAGACGATTTTTCCGCCAGGCGGATATCGCAGGCGCAGATCACATCGACCCCGCCGCCGATGCAGTGCCCGTGAACGGCCGCAATCACCGGCTTGCGGCAATTTTCTATCGCTTGAATTCCCTCCTGAAGATCCCTGATTGTCTGCAGCAGGACGTCACGCTCGTCTGCCGCGCCGCTTCCTAAAAGTGATGTCGCCGCCGCCAGGTCGGTACCGGCCGTGAAACTTTTACCGGCGGCCTTGATGACCACTACCCGGATACCGGCGTCAGAGGCAAAGCGCTTGAAGTGGACCGTCAACCCTTTGAAGAAATCAAAATCCATTGCGTTGCGCTTCTCCGGCCGGTTGAAGGTTAGCCAGGCGATGTCGTTTTTCTGCTCAACGTCGAAATAATCGTTTTGTGCCATGTTTGTTCTCCACGCGAAAGTGCGATGGGCCCGCTTTAGAAAAGGGTCGAAGTGAGCCATCATGGTATCACACGGTTATCGGCTTGATCGAGGGTCCGGTCGGGCGCAGTATAGAAAAGCTCGCTTCCGGTGTCAAACAAAGTCGATCCCTGGAAGTTTTTGACTTCCTTCAGCGCTTCGACTAAGGTGCTGGGTTCTGAGCTTGTGTCCATCCGCGACAAGTGGATGGCATTATAGAGTGTCCAATTCATAAATGAAGATTTTTTTCGCTGGGCAAGGCCGCACAAGGGTTTGCGGCGAGGCGTACTGTACGTACGCCGCAGCCGGAAACCCGCGGAGAACGCCGCCCAGCGGAAAAAAGGCCATTTATGGATGGACACTAGCTTGAATATGTCGCAATGTGGAGGATAAGGGGTGCAGGAGAAACAGACCCAACCTGGCACTGTACCACCGGAATCGTTGACGGGCGCTGCCTGCGCCGTCGGCGCTTTCCTGATCTGGGGGCTGAGCCCGATTTACTTCAAGACCCTGCGTGCGGTCCCGCCCTTCGAAATCCTGATGCACCGTATGGTATGGTCCTTTTTATTCCTTCTGCCGCTGGTGGCGTTTACCAGACGCCGTAAAGAATTTAAAGCGACGCTCACCTCCCGCCGGACAATCCTGATCCTGCTGGCGACGACACTGCTGGTTTCCGGCAACTGGTTCGTTTTCATTTGGGCCATCAACAACGACCTGATCCTTCAAACCAGCCTGGGATACTACATCAACCCGTTGATCAATGTGGTCCTGGGACTGGTGTTTCTGAAAGAACGGCTGCGCCCGGCCCAGATCGCGGCGGTCAGCCTGGCGACCTTCGGTGTCCTCTACATGACCTTTGAAATCGGTCGCCCCCCCTGGATTTCTCTGTTTTTGGCATTCTCTTTCGGGTTTTACGGCCTGATACGCAAGGTGGCGGCCGTCAATGCCCTGGTGGGGTTGACGGTCGAGACACTGCTGCTGTCTTGTCCGGCCGTGATCTATCTTTTATATATCTATGTGCACGGCGGGGGGATGTTTCTACGGGGCGACACACGAATCGATCTCCTTCTGGTCGCCGCCGCCCTGGTCACTGCCCTGCCCCTGTTGCTGTTTACGATCGGTGCCCGCCTTATCCATTTTTCAACGATCGGCATCCTGCAGTACATCGCACCGAGCTGTACCTTTCTGCTGGCCGTCCTTGTCTACGATGAACCGTTTCGCGCGGCTCAACTGTGGACTTTCCTGCTGATCTGGTCCGCCCTTTTCATTTATACCGTCGACTCGGTCGTTTACTATCGGCGGTACAGAACAAAGTCGAATTGACGGTTTTTCGATCGGTGTTCGCGGATGATTCGTATTGCGGGCAGGATACCCCAGTGCGTGTACAACCCATGCATCCCGTTAACTAGTGTCCATCCGCGACAAGTGGATGGCATTGTAGAGTGTCCAATTCATACATGAGAATTTTTTTCGCTGGGCAAGTTGAGTCCACTTATGCTCTCAAATAGAAACGAAATCCCGCTGCTCTGCAGCGGGGGCCGAATCCCGCCCATGGCGGGATTTGCGGCGAGGCGTACTTTACGTACGCCGCAGCCGGAAACCTGCGGAAAATCCCGCCATAGGCGGGACCCAGCGGAAAAAAGCCCATTTCTGGATGGACACTAGCTAAAGCTGATATATCTCCGGACGGCGGTGGGGCAAAAAGTAGCGCATCCGATGCTGCCTCACGCATTTCAGAAGTGCCGCCTTCAGGTCGACCAGCAAAAGGCCCTCTTTGTTGGCGACATATTGCCGCACAACTCTGCCATCGGGCCCTAAAACCAACGCAACTCCCGGAAAATCGAGTCCGTCGCCGTTGTCACCAACCTGATTGCAGGCGGCGACGAACATGCCGTTGTCGAAGGCTCGCGCCGCCAGATGGCGCATCCAGGAGGCCAGCTTTTCCTTTGCGGTTCCCCTTGGAGAAGCGTGCGCGATAACGACCAGATCGCATCCCTCCACCGCCATGCGGGTGGAGAGTTCCGGAAAATGCGCATCGTAGCAAAGCTGTATGCCGAAAGTCACCCCCCGGAGAGAATGAAGCGGAACATGGCTGCCGGGGGTTAACAGCGTCTGTTCGGGCGGTGCGACATGAAGCTTTCGGTAGGCGCCTGCCAACCCTTGGGGCGTGGCCACCACGTGCGTTGCATACACCCGGCCCTGGTGATCCGTTTCCGCCAGTCCGGCCAGAATCACCAGCGACGATGCCCGGGCAATATCGACAAGTCTCTCCGTCTCTGGTCCCGGCACCGGTAGGGCCGTCTGCGCCAGGGCCTTGCCGGTACTGTAACCGGTGACGTTCAGCTCCGGGAAACAGATCACTTCCGCGCCTTGCCGGGCCGCCGCTTCCGACCACCGGGCCACGCTCTCCAGGTTTTTCTCTATGGCCGCTACGGGGCAATTGGCTACCGCGAGGGCCAAACGTAAATTGCGCATTTCGGAGACTTCGATCGAATTTGTGATTTCGAAAATATAAAACGCTTAACTTGGGAGAACTTAAAGGTCGAACTTGGCCCTAATCTTGAAAACCCTGGTTGCCGGCAAATTCAGGATTTCGCCCACGCCCGTCTCCCGGGCGATCTGCTCCAGATTGGCTTCTATTTCCGCCATCGAGGGCGCGATGAAGGTAAACCAGATATTGACCTCATGGTCGCGCTGATAATTGTGGGTCACCCCGGGATAGCGGTTGACGACGTCTGCGAAGTCGTCGATGGCGTCCTCGGGGACCCGGGCGGCGCAGAGGGTGCTGACAAAGCCGACTTTTTCCGGCACAAAGTTCCCGCCGATCCTGCGGATGACATCATTTTGCTTCAGTTTCCTGATGCGTTGGATAACGTCGTCCTCGGTCAACCCCAAGTCTTCCGCAATCGTCTTGTAGGGCCGCAAAGTAATCGGAAATCGCGTCTGTATCCGGTTCAGTATACGCCGGTCCGTATCGTCGAGCATCATATGATCCAAGCCTCTTCTCTTCTAATTGCCGTCAAACACTCGCTATCAGGTTGACGTGCAGCTTGCGCGTCCTGGGGCCGTCGAATTCACAAAAAAATATGCCCTGCCATGTCCCCAATACCAGGCGGCCCTTTTCGACCATGAGCAACTCCGAAGATCCGACCAGCGTGGTTTTGATGTGGGCAGCGGAATTGCCTTCCAGGTGACGGTAGTCCGCATCCCAGGGGACGACCGCGTTGATGATTTTGAGAATGTCGGCTTTAACGCTGGGATCGGCACTTTCATTGATTGTGACTGCAGCGGTGGTGTGGGGGACATAGAGCATACAGAGACCGGTGCCCGCCCCCGCAGTGGCGATCGCTTTCCGGACTTTATCGGTGACGTCAACGAATTCTGTCCTGGCGCTGGTTTCGACGGTTATAACAGCCATGGCACCTCCCCTACCCGGAATTTCACCAATATAACATCTTCGAGTAAAAGCAGAAAAGGCCCTGCACGGCATGCAGGGCCTTTTCCCTTAGAAATCGTCGGGTCTTAATCCGCTGGATCGGATTAGACACACCCGGTCGGCTTTGGAAGACCGGCCATTTTACAGGCTCCCTTGCCCGGCCCGGAGGGAAACAGCTCGTAGATATGTTTCAGCTTGAAGCCGGTAAC
The DNA here is from genome assembly GCA_963825595.1 of uncultured delta proteobacterium. Classification (GTDB taxonomy): domain Bacteria; phylum Desulfobacterota; class Desulfobacteria; order Desulfobacterales; family SG8-13; genus JARFQH01. Next base: position 13,084 of record CAWGUE010000029.1, read on the forward strand.
TTTGGAAAGAACCCGAACCATCGGGGCGATACCATTCTTTTCGTAGTACTCGCGAAGGACCTTGATCACTTTCTGATGCTCTTCGTTCAGTTCGTCGATACCTTCCTCTTTCTTGACCCACTGGACCCACTCTTCACTCCAGTTGGTGTAAGAATCGATGAACCCGTCTTCGTCTACGGAAAATGATTTCCCCATAAATTCAACTGTTGGCATACAATGACCTCCTTTAAAAAATTTAATTATCCCTATGGCTTATCGCCTGTCCGCCTATTAAAATATTCGAAGATGATTTATTAACGTATTGCCCCCCCAATGTCAACCTTAAAAAGACAGTTTTTCTGGTAGCCGTAAAGACTCCCGGTGTAATCAAGGCATCGAAATTTCCATAAAGGGAGGATCCGGTCACGATCGGATGGTCAATACTCTTTGGGCATGTGGTTAAGCTGTTCCAGCGTGAATACCGGTCCATCCTTGCACACGAACTCCTTGCCGATATTGCAGCGTCCGCACATCCCGATACCGCACTTCATGCGGTTCTCCAACGACATAATGATGTGGTCGTCGGCATAATCGAGGTTCTCCAGAACCGGTTGAGTGAACTTTATCATGATCGGCGGACCACAGACGATGGCGAATGTGTCACCGTCGGCCGTCGGCGCTTTCTTCTCGGTAATCATCGGAACGAAACCGGTGTTGTATTTCCACTTCGGGTCGTCGGTGGCATCCACGGTTATGTGCATGTGGATGTCGGTGCGTTTCTCCCACTCGGCCAGTTCGTCCCGGTAGAGGAGCATTCCGGGCGTCCGGGCACCGTAAACAACATGTATATCCTTGAATTTCGGTCGGTTTTCAGGGTCGAGCATGTAGACGATGGAGGAGCGCAGGGTCGTGAAGGCAAAGCCACCGCCAACGATGAGTATGCTTTTACCCTCCATGGTCTCCCAGGGATACCAGTTTCCCAGCGGTCCTCTGACGCCCATGATATCACCCACCTTCATGTTGTGCAGGGCAGAGGAAACCAGACCGACCTTGTTGACCGTGAAAAGAAGGAAACCCTTCTCCGAGGGTGAAGAGGCGATCCCAATCGGTATTTCACCTTTACCGGCCAGGGACAGTTCAGCAAATTGACCGGCTTTGTAGGCAAACCTTTTTTCATCCTCTGGATTCACGAAAACCAGTTTGAAGGTTTTCAGGTTCCGGTCTTCGGTTTCGGTGGTAATCTGATCGATGCGGACCGGATACGGTAAATATGGATTTAGCACGAAATTTCCTCCTCTATCGTCACTTGACCTCACAGGCAGCCGCCTCACCATGACTGTTCATCAGTTCGCACACCCTGCGTATGTCTATATTTACCGGGCACAAGCGGACGCAACGACCGCATCCCACGCACTGGATGCCTGCATCGTATTTGTCCACGTAATACTTGAGTTTGTGCATGAACCGCTGCCGGACCCTTTGGAGCTTGGTGCCTCGGGGGTTGTGACCCGTTCCGTGCAAGGTGAACAGCGGAAACATGCAACTGTCCCAGTTACGCATGCGTTGGCCGTTTTTACCGTGGTTTTCATCTTGGATGTCAAAACACCAACAAGTGGGGCACACGAACGTGCAGGTCCCGCAGTTAATACATGAAAACGATACATCCTCCCAGAACGATGCTTCGTACAGCGCGGTGGTTTCCTGATCTTTGAGTCGATCCGTGGCGACATGGGAGACGATCTTATCCTCGGCAGATTGTTTCAGTTCATCTATTTGTGCGGCCGCATCGGAGGCTGCGGTGTTCCACCCGGCGGCAGCAGCCAGCTTTTCGCCTTTTTTACTGAGGATCTTCGCCAGCCAGGCGTCGCCGGTGTCCACCAAAAGGATATCCAAACCGTCCTCGTGAAACGGACCGCAGCCGGCGGTCGTGCAGAAGCAGGTGCTGCAGGGCTCATTGCAAGCATAGCCGATAAAGGTCGTGGTTTCATAAGCCTTGAGCCAATACGGATCCTTGTATTCCTGGGTGTCGAAATTCTTGCCGACCAGTAAAAAGGCTTTCATGTCACAGGGCCTGATGCCGAACACCGCCCGAGGGGCATCATTATCGGGCTTCTCTTTCATGGTGTGGTGGTCTTCGCGTGACTCATCCAGGCTGTACTCAAACATCACCTCCGACTGAGGGTAAATCAGGGATTTCGGAGACATGCGCGTGTTGAGAAAGTCAAAGTCAGGTGTCTGTTCAGGCCCGAGCGGCTGAAAGTCATAATACTGCGGCCCCTTGACCGGGCCGAACAGTCGATATGTTTCACGTAGTCGGTCGAGATCAGCGCTCAACTTTTTCTTGTCGATCTTTAAAAGCGTCATGGGTGGATACCTTGAATACCGAGTGTGTTGTAAATTGTGTTTCGTGTTTTGTGCCTACCGGCAGGAAAAACAAAACACCAAAAACCTGTCTATTTTATAAATTCATCCGGATCGTTGGCCTGGTAAACATCGAGCGCGGGGCGGTTGTCCAAAGTCATGCCGGCTTCCCAATCGAACAACTCCAGGCAGTCCTTTTCAAGCTTTTTGGTAAACTGCCGCATAGGGATACCAACCGGGCAGGCCCGCTCACACGCACCGCAGTCCGTACAGCGACCGGCGCAATGGTAGGCCCTCAGAAAATGAAATGTACGGATGTCGATCGGATCCTGGCTTTTCCCGACCCACTGGGGACGATGCTCGTCAACGAAACAGGTCGGGCAGTAACACAGAGGGCAGGCATTGCGGCAGGCGTAACACCGGATACAGGAGTCCAGCATCTCTTCGAAGAAGGCCCACTTCTTTTCGGGTGTCATGGTCTCGATGCGGCGCACATCTGTGTAGCGGTCAACTTTGGTTTGCTCCTCCACCAGTTCGGCGACCAATTCATCGTAGATAACAGGGTTTCGATGGATGCAAATCGCGCAGTTTTCCTGCATGACCTCGGTCCGTTTGAACGTCTTTTCACCACCGGGCCCCTTGACGATAACCGTGTCTCCATCTTCCCGTACCTCGGCGATTTCAGAGCCGAAAGCGGCCGATATCCGGCGTCTGTCGATCATTCCCAGGCAGGGAACCCCGATGATATACAGCTGCTCGCGTTTGATCTTGTTCTCGAGGATGTGGGTGACGATGTTGCGGGAATCGCAGCCTTTGGCAACAATACCGATCTTCTCCTGGCGATCGCTCAAATAATTGACCAGATTGATGCCGCAGTTGCCGTCCCAAACGAACGACTCGACCTCTGCCGGCGTCCTGGCAAAGCACGGCTCGTTCATCATCGGCACGGTCCCCTTTCGAAAGCCGATGACCATCTCCACCGTGCAGTCCTTCAGGATCTTTTCGGAAATCTCTTTGATCTTGGTGATATATGACATGCTAAGCTACCTTGCTCTCCGTTTTGACGAAAGTTCGATTCGGTCCCAATGCCTTCACCGATGCCGTAACCTCATTGACGACCTTGACAAACTTGGTGGATTCGGCGGACGAAACCCATGAAAACTGAAGTCTTCCGGGATCGATTCCCATGTGTTCCATCAGATTCTGGAACAAGGCGAACTTTCTGCGGGCGTAGTAATTACCTTCCAGGTAATGGCATTCGCCGGGATGTCACCCGGATACCCAAACAGCGTCGGCACCTTCGCGCAGGGCAGCCAAAAAGAATTTGGGGCTCATGCGACCGGTGCAGGGAATCCGGATAACGCGGATATTGGGCGGATATTCCATCCGGCTGACACCGGCCAGATCCGCGGCCCCGTAACTGCACCAATTGCACAGAAACGCTACGATTTTCGGTTCCCATTCGGACATGAAAAACTCCTTGTCGTATCCTGAACACATCTCAAAAATAGTCTAAGTGCCCATGGCAGCGTTATGAAACGACTCAAAATGCTCACATACGAGCTGTATGCTCCGCGTTTTCGTCGTTTCATGCCTTGCCCTGAACCCTGATCCTTATTTTTGAGACACGTTCCTGTTATCCCACCTCTTCGCCGAAGGAAAAGATCTGGGCAAAAATCTGGTTGTTGTCGAAGCCCTTCAGGTGAATGGCTCCGGAACGACACGACGCCACGCACAAGCCGCAGCCTTTACAGAGCACCGGGTTGATTTCGGCTTTGCCGGCCTGTGGCCCGGATTCGGTAAAAAATGGCGCCGAGTAAGGGCAGATGGACACGCACACACCGCAGCGGCTGCACATGAACGGATCGGTCAGAGCCACGGTGCCGCTGGTGTGGATGGTCTTCTGAGCCAGAAGCGTCAGCGCCCGGGATGCCGCCGCTCGTCCTTGGGCGACGGACTCATCGATCGGCTTCGGATAGTGGGCCATGCCGCAGAGGAACACGCCGTCTGTGGCAAATTCCGAAGGTCCGAGTTTGGCGTGTTTTTCGACGAAAAAGCCGTCAGCGTTCAAAGGCACCTTGAAATACTGTGCCAGTTTGTCGTCACCGGCCGGGATGACAGCCGTGGCCAAACTGACCAAGTCGGCCTCAATCTCAATCGGCTGGCCCAGAACGTGATCGATCACCTTCACCTGGACACTGTCGCCGGTCACCCGGACTTCGGGTTTGTGGTCGAGAGTATAGCGGATAAAAATGACGCCGGCCTCACGGGCCTTCTTGTACAGATACTCCCTTTCAGCATACGTTCGCATGTCTCGATACAGAATAAAAACCGACATCTCCGGGTTACGCTTTTTCAGTTCCAGGGCGTTGTCCACCGAATGGGTGCAGCAGACCCTTGAGCAGTAAGGTCGCTCAGGCTCCCTGGACCCGACGCATTGGATGAAAACTGCGGTACCCAACTGATCCAGCACAGGATCGTTTTCAATGAACTTGCGGTCCAGTTCGAGACTTGTCAGGATGCGGGGATCGTTGCCATAAGAATATTCATCGGGTTTGAACGGGGACGCCCCGGTGGCTATAACGGCCACGCCGTGCTCCAGCGTTTCTTCCGTGCCGTTTTTAGACAAAGTCGATTTGAAATTGCCGACAAACCCACCAACACCGGACAGGGTTGTGTCCAGGTGAATAATAAGGTTTTCCTGTTTTTTAATGTCCTTGATCAAGAGCCGAAAGTTTTTTCTGGACATCTTCGCCCTGGGCAGTGCGGTAAATATTTAGCGCCTGTCCGCCAAGCTTTTTGCTCTTCTCCACAAGATGGGTCTTATAACCCTGACGGGCCAGGCTACGGGCAGCTGTGATGCCGGCTATCCCGCCTCCCAGGACCATTGCCACTGGATTAACTTCCAGTTCGGCCTCTTTGAGCGGTTCCATCAGGGAGACCTTTGAAACCGCCATGCGCACCAAATCCTTGGCCTTAAGGGTAGCCAGGCCCGGATTGTTTTTATGAACCCAAGAATCCTGGTTACGGATGTTGGCCATTTCGAACAGGTACTTGTTCAAACCGGCGTTGATAAGGGTTTCCTGAAACAGCGGTTCGTGGGTTTTCGGTGTGCAGGCAGCGACCACCACACGATTGAGCTTCTCTTTTTTGATAATCGCCGCCATCGTTTCTTGCGTGTCCTGAGAGCAGGAGTAAAGGTTATCATTTACATATTCGACGTAAGGCAAGGTTGCGGCGTAGTCCCGAACAGCGGGGACATCGACCACGCCGGCAATATTTATGCCGCAGCGGCAGACAAAAACGCCGACCCGCGGCCGATCACCGATCACGTTGGTCTCGGGGATGATCTCTTTTGCCTTGGTAGCGGTATTGCGGGCCGGAGCTAATATTTCACCGGCCGCCGCGGCCGCCGCGCTGGCATCGACAACCGATTGTGGAATGTCTTTGGGTCCCTGGAATGCCCCACAGACAAACACGCCTTTTTTGGAGGTGGCCACCGGCTCGAAGGTATCGGTCTTGCAAAAATTCCCTTCCGTCAGCTTGATGTTCAATTTGTCGGCCAACGCGACAATGTCGGGCGACACCTCCAGTCCAATGGACAATACCACCATGTCGTAAGTCTCGGTGACCAATTCACCGCTTTCAGTGACATACCGCAGCTCCAGATCATCACTGCCTGGAACCGGATCAATGGTGTGAACGCGGCTGCGAATAAAACGCACGCCGTCTTTCTCCCGTGCGCTGTCGTAAAACCGCTCGAAATCTTTTCCGTTGGTGCGCATGTCCATGAAGAAAATGGCGCAGTCCAGATCAGCGCCGGCATGCTCCTTGGCGATAACTGCTTCCTTGATCGCATACATGCAGCACACCGAAGAGCAGTAAGAATTGTCGCAGCGGTTCATATCTCTGGAGCCGACACACTGAAACCAGGCGACCTTTTTCGGTTTTTTGCCGTCGGAAGGTCGTACCAGATGGCCGCCGGTGGGGCCGGATGCGGAAAGTATCCGCTCCATTTCCATCGAAGTAATCACGTTGGGATGCTTTGAATAGTTGTATGCGTCGAACCGGGACGGATCAAAGGGTTTGAAGCCGGGAGCCAGAATGATCGAACCGACCTCGAGCTCGATGATTTCATCCTGCATGCTGTGGTCTATGGCGTCGACACCACAAAATTCGACGCAGATCTTACATTCACCGGTTTTGAAATGGACACAGGTATCTCGATCGATGGCGGGGATATTGGGCACCGCTTGAGCATACGGCACATAGACCGGTTTGCGCCCCTTCAACCCCATCTCGTATTCAGAAGGGATCGGCCGGGTCGGTTTAATGGTATGTTTTTGGTTGATCTTTTGGAGGTTGATGTGACCGGTGGGGCAGACGAATGCACAGGCCCCGCAGGCGATGCAGGCATCCGTATTTTCGTCGAAGGGCGTTGCCACTTTCATCTCGACGCCGCGGCCGGTCAGGCTGATGGCGTTGGCCCCCATCCGCTCGCAGGTTCGGGTGCAAAGCCCGCAGAGAATGCAGGTATCTTCCTCGGTTTTAAATCGTGTTTCATCGATCCCATATTCTTTGGCCAATTTTTTCAGCAGCGGGACTTCCGGGCAGCGGGCCAGCAGCAGCTCGACGATCAGCTTGCGTCCCTGGTGAACCGCGTCGCTGTTGGTACGAACCTCCATCCCTTCCCAAATGGGATAGTTGCAGGCGGTGACAAACCGGCTCCGGCGGCCGTCAAAGAGCTCGACTGTGCACAATCGGCACATTCCCGCCGGCTCCAGCGCCTTGTGGTGGCAAAGGGTCGGGATGTCGACACCGTACTTTTCGGCGACCTGGAGAATATACTGGCCGTCTTCGCCTTGAACCGCTTGACCGTTGAGCTTAAAGGTGATCATAGGGTTGTTTCCTTATCGATTTAGCGTATTGCAACCGCGTTGAACTTGCAGGCGTCATAACAGATGCCGCATTTGATGCATTTTTCCTGCTCTATCGCATGAACCTTTTTTTTCTTACCGGAGATAGCCTCCTGTGGACACTTACGGAAACACACCTGGCAGCCCGTACAGGCATCGGCATCGATTTCATAATGATAGAGCGGTTTGCAGACGCCGGCCGGGCACTTCTTCTCTTCGATGTGCTTCTGGTATTCATGGCGAAAGTAAAGGATGGTGGTCAGCACGGGGTTGGGAGCCGATGTGCCCAAACCGCAGAGCGAAAATCTCTGCATCATGACACCCAGTTCTTCCAGCAGGGGAATGTCGTCTTCTTTACCCTCGCCGTTGCAGATACGGGTCAGGATATCCAGCATTTGCTTGAGCCCCTCGCGGCAGGGATTGCATTGCCCGCAGGATTCTTCCTTGAGGAAATCCACAAAATAACGGGCGACATCGACCATGCAGGTGTCCTGGTCCATCACGATCATACCACCGGATCCCATGATGGAGCCGACCTCGGTCAGTTTCTGATAGTCGACCGGAAGATCCAGAAACCGTTCCGGTATGCAGCCACCGGAGGGGCCGCCGGTCTGCACCGCTTTGAATTTTTTCTTCTTGGGGACACCGCCGCCGATCTTGAACACAATGTCCCGCAGGGAAATCCCCATGGGCACTTCAACGAGACCGGTGTTCTTGATCTTGCCCACCAGGCTGAACACCTTGGTGCCTTTGCTGTGCTCGGTGCCCATTTGAGCGTACCACCCGGCCCCTTTCAAAAGGATGGCCGGTACGTTGGCATAGGTCTCCACGTTATTGAGATTCGAGGGATTGTCTCGGAAACCTTTTTCGACAGTGTGAATATATTTGGCGCGCGGCCGTCCCACGTTACCTTCGAGCGAGGCCATCAATGCCGTCGATTCGCCGCAGACGAACGCGCCGGCTCCGGTTGAAATTCTAATGTCGAAAGAAAAATCGGTGCCGCCAATGTTTTCACCCAGAAGGCCGTAGCTCCGTGCCTGCTTGATGGCCGTAATCAGCCGTTTGACGGCCAACGGATACTCATTCCGAACGTAGATAAACCCTTGGCGTGATCCGATGGCTACGGCCGCTATCAACATCCCTTCGATAACGCTGTGGGGATCGCCTTCCAGAATGCTGCGGTCCATGTATGCACCGGGGTCACCCTCGTCGGCGTTGCAGATGATGGTGCGGTCACCCTTGTGTTTGGCACAAGTAGCCCACTTGATACCGGTGGGAAATCCTCCGCCACCTCTTCCCCGCAGGCCCGATGCCTTTATGACCCCGATAATCTCGGAGGGCTTCATCTCTTTGAGAGCGTTGAAAAACGCCAGATACCCTTTCCGGGCCATATATTCTTCGATGACGTCCGGATCGATATAGCCGCAGTTGCGCATGGCCACTTTGACTTGATTGCCGTAAAAAGAGACGTCTTCAAAGGTGGGTATGCCGTCAATCGGCTCGACGCCGTCAAGTGGATTGACAACGTCATCCTCCAGCAGGCTGCGCGGATCTTTCATCTGACCCAGAATCATCTTTAAATCGAAATCATTGGCTTTATACCCTTCGATGACGTCCTTTATCTTTTCCGCTGTTACCTTCTTATATATCAAGCGCGGCTTGCCGCTGAACAGAACCTCCACCAGCGGTTCGACTTCGCAGAAACCGATGCATCCGGTCTGGCAGATGCGAACTCCGTTGTTTGCCGGATATTCATCGATCGCCTTTTCATAGGCCGCCTGGGCACCGGCGGCGATTCCACATGACGCCATGCCGATGTTGACCTTCAGGTCTTCCGGCCCATAAAGTTTGCGCCCGTAATCCCGACTGATCAATTGTAAGTCTTCAATCGACTGGATTTTCATCATCTAAGCCCCATTTTCAGTCTATTCGTATTGCGCCAACACTTTCACGATCTTGTCCGATGCGATCCGACCGTGCATGTCTTCATTGATCTTGACGACCGGCCCTAAACTGCAACACCCTATGCAACGCACAGATTCCAGGGTGTAGCGCTTGTCGGGCGTTGTCTCGCCGTCACAGATGCACAGGGTTTCTTGAATTCTTTCCCGCACCCGCTCAGCCCCCCGCACATGGCAGGCCGTTCCGAGGCAAATGGAGACGATATTTCGGCCGCGTGGCTCCAGGCTGAACGTGCTGTAAAACGTCGCCACACCGTATATTTTGCTCAGCGGCATTCCGACTTTCGTCGCAAGATAGCCGAGGGCCGGACGGGGCAGATAGTTGTAGCACCTTTGAATGGCCTGGAGGATCATGATCAGGTTTTCTTTGTCGTTACCGAAATCCTCTTCGATGATCCGGTCCAGTTCCATGTAATCGACATCATCGCTCTGTACTTGTTCCGCGGGCTGGGCAACACTCATTCGCTGATCTCCTGATACGGTTTCAATGACATCAATTGACTGGGCATTTTATTAGAACACTTAGACCTGTTCTTGGACGACCGGGCAGTTCTCAACGCAGGCGCCGCATCCCGTGCAGCGATCCTCGATAATGCTGCGCGCTCTCTTCCTCACTTTAACCTTAAAATTACCCGGTTTGCCCTTAATCGATTCCAGGTCTGAATAGGTAATGAGCTCGATATTCATGTGCCGGCCGACCTCGACCAGTTTGGGCGAGATAATTCACATGGCACAGTCATTGGTGGGAAAGGTCTTGTCCAACTGAGACATGACCCCGCCGATGGATGGAGATTTTTCGAGGAGGTAAACGTAATAGCCCGAATTGGCGAGATCAAGGGCCGATTGCATTCCGGCAATACCACCGCCGACAACCAGCACCGAACCGTTGATATCGTTAGCCATGGTGCCCGTCTCCTTAATAAATTTATAGAAGTTATTCAAGTAACTTATCAGGTCGAACGTGGCTCATTTATTCGAAAAATAAGCCAAATAGTCCTTTTATAGACTGGGAAGAATCTTGTCAACGAAATTCGGACAATTTAGAGCCCAACGGAGAGGTCATTGTGAGCATATGCCCATTATTCGGACATGTAGCCACAGTAAAAAAGGTTGCACCGGTTTTTCGCACATGCTTGAGATTAACCGCAAATGTCACCATTGGGCTGGTAGTCGATTCTCTGATTGAACGATATGCCGAAAATCACGCGGAAGCCGTTGGGAAGGAAGGCAGGTAAGGCAAAAAAGGTCACCCGGTCATTGAAGACCGGGTGACCAGAAAGAGTTTACGGGCTAAGTGGCATCAGGCGGCCAGTCGGAAGACCCCTTCGGTTGCACTCCGGATTTCCTGCGGAGTAAAGGGTTTGGGCAAATAGTCCACGGCTCCCATGCGGGCGGCGTCCACCGCGGTTTCAATGGTGGCATAACCGGTGATGATGATCACTTTGGCCTTGGGCCGGGTTTCCCGGATCGCTTTGAGGAGTTCGAGTCCCTTGACGCCCGGCATTTTAAGATCCAACAAAACCAACCGGTAGTCTCTGGCCTCGATTTTTTCGAGAGCTTCCGCTTTGGTGGTCGCTTGGTCGACGGTGTAGCCCTTTTTATGAAGTATCTTTCGGATGTTGTTGTTAACCGCCACCTCATCGTCAACGACCAGTATTGGCCCGAATCCCTGTTCGGATACACTCTCTTCTTCTGCAGCCTTGCGGGCAGCTAACTCCGCGTCCAGACGGGCCACATTGGCCTTCAATTCCGCATAGGGTACCATCACGGTTCCCTCATGGTGCAGGTGGTTGACGTATTCGGGACCGGTAACGGCCACAACCTCTTTATAATCGAACGGCTGGTCGATGGCGACAAGCTTTTTGATGTCACTGGCCGGCTTACCCGCGGACGCCTTGGCCTTTTTGGCTTTCTTCTGGGGACAAGCGCCGGTTTTGTTGCCGGCCTTGCAAGTGGCCCCGAGTTTTTTGAAGATGTCGCAAACCATGCTGCCCACCTCACAGAAATTTTCCAGTGGCTGGTCGGCAGTGATTTCGACAACCGGAACATCCGATCTGGTCAACTGCTCGGTATAGGCCTCGCCGGTAACGGCAGCGACTTCGTCGCGATCAAAAGGCATGTCGACGTCGATATCCCCTTTCTTCAGCATACGGCCAACGTTTTTTTTCAACTCCTCATAAGGGACGAAGGCCACGCCTTCACCATCGAGGGCGCGAACATATTCCGGGCCGGTTATCGCTGAAACTTCTTCGTAATCGAAAGGCATGTCGATTCCGATGAGCTTTTTCGGATCGCTTTTTTGAACCGCGGCTCGCTTGCCCTTCTTCTTGGCCTTTTTTTGAGGGCAGGCACCGGTTTTGACGCCGGCCTTGCAGGTGACACCCAGCTTTTTGAAGATGTCGCAGACCATACTTCCCACTTCGCAAAAATTTTCCAGAGGTTCGGATATCTTGACCTCCACGACCGGCATGTCTGATCGGCCGAGCATTTTCATATAATCTTCCCCGACCTGCTCGGCGACCTCATCCGCATCGAAAGGCATGTCGATGTCGATGACATTAATCGCTTCACGCTCTTCATCGGTAATCGCTGCTTCAATGAGTTCTCCGCTCAGGGCCTTATCAACCGATGAGCGCAACTCGTCCGGTGTAAAAGGCTTGGGAATGTAATCGAGAGCCCCGAGGCGGATGGCCTTCATCGCGGTTTCGGTAGAAGCATAGGCCGTCATCATGACGGCTTTGGTCAGGGGCCATTCCTTCTTGACCAGTTTCAGCAGTTCCAGACCGTTTTTGCCAGGCATGACAATATCGGAAATCAACAGCGTATAAGATTCTTTGGCCATCTTCTCCAGAGCTTCCTGGGCACTGCCGGCGCGCGCGATTTCATAATTGTTTTTTTTCAGAATTCTTTCCACGTTCTGGCAGATGCTTCTCTCGTCATCGACGACGAGAATTTTGGCTGCTGCGTCCATTTTTCCTCCTCCTGACAGGCGTCCGGGTAATATGTTGTTTTTTTCAGTAGACGATTCTGTCTATCATTTAGCAGGGACCGTGCCAAAGTATATCTAAGACACATAATACTGATAATATTACAGATAAATAATTTACCATCGCCATATTTCGCGAATATGTATATTTATTTCATACACTCTGCAGGCTCATTGTTGCCGGCGTTCCATCTGACAGGATCGCCGACACAGGGTCCCGATACCGCGCCCAACGGGGTCGTTGGGTGATCTGAAGTCGCAGCATCCGTTCAGGCGGCGCAAATGTATATAAAAAATATACGGCGTATGTGAATTTGATATGTGCATATTGCACGCCAATTAACCGTGTCGATTGACGCCGGCGAACGGTACAGTTGGGTCGACGACATGGTATAAAAAATCGGAAAAACGGGTAGATGTCTCACCGGGAATGATTCAGAGGCGACAGGAGAGGAGCGTTAAGGGGATTTTTTGCGAGCGGCCAGGGAGATTCCGTGCTTTTTCATCATGCTTTGGAAATTTGTTCTCTGCAGACCGGTTTCTTCGGCTGCGCGGGTCACGTTCCAGTCGTTTTTTTCAAGGGCGTTTCGAATAAAGTTCTTTTCAATCTGGGCAACGGCTTTTTGCCGAATTTCCTTTTTGATTTTTTTCAACTCCACGTTGGTCTGCGGAACAGTGTCGAACATTAGAACGGCGCCGGTTTCATGAAAAATCGGCAGTTCTTTAAGCGTGATCTGATCATTTTCACATAGGATCACGGCCCGTTCGATAACATTGCGAAGCTGCCTGACGTTTCCCGGCCAGTCGAACGCGTTCAAGCGCTGTACGGCCTGCTCCTCGATGCCGGCGACGGATTTGCCGAAGGCTTGGTTGAACTGTCTCAGGAAGTGGTAGGCAATGGGCAGGATATCCGTTTTTCTTTCCTTCAGGGCCGGCAGAAGAATGGGGTAGACGTATATTCGGTAATAAAAATCTTCTCGGAACATACGATCGTCCACCAGTTCCTTCAAATTGCGATTGGTGGCAAAAATCAGCCGAATGTCGACCTTCTGGATGGATGTGCCCCCGAGGGGGATGGATTCTCGGGCCTCCAGAAACCTCAGAAGCTTTCCCTGAACCTCCAGGCTGATATTGCTGATCTCGTCAAGAAAAACGGTCCCGCCGTCGGCCCGCTTGAAGATGCCCTCCTTACTCTGGTAGGCGCCGGTAAACGCCCCTTTCACGTGACCGAAGAGCTCGCTTTCCAACAGATTGCCGGAAAGCGTGCCGCAGTCGACAGCAAAAAAGACCTTATCTTTTCGCCGGCTGTTGGCGTGAACGGCACGGGCAATCAGTTCTTTGCCGGTGCCGCTTTCTCCGTAGATCAGCACGGTCGAATCCGTAGGCGCCACTTTTTCCACCATGCTGATCACTTTCTTCATTCTGGGGCTGCTGCCCACGAGCTGGTGAGATACGGATCGCTTCTTGCCCTTTTGAGCCGTCAGCATTCGGTTCTGGCGGCGCACATCTCTCTCGGTCAATGCCTGCAGGACGACTGCCCGCAATTCCTGGGGGGTAAAGGGCTTGGGCAGATAATCGTAGGCCCCCATTTTCATGACTTCTACGGCCGAACAAACAGTCGAGTAGCCGGTGATGACGATGACGACAGTTTCGGGATGCGCCTCCTTGACACGTCGCAGAACTTCCATTCCACCCAGGCTGCTCATTTTGAGATCGGTGATGACGACGTCGAAGGGTTCGATCTCGAGCCGCTTCAAGGCATCGTAGCCGTTCAGGGCAAACTCCACCGCACAGTCCATGCGCGAAAGGATTTTGACGCAGTTAAGGCAGATCTTTTCCTCGTCGTCGACGATCAGTATGCGCGGCGTATCATCGTAGTCAACTGACTCAGCCTTCATCCGGTTCTCCGTTCACCACCGGAAACCGGATGAAGAAGCAAGAACCGTGTCCGACTTCGGACATCACGTCCAGCATACCACCGTGCTGCTCGACGATACCGTGGGTAATGGCCAAGCCCAGCCCGTTTCCGGTTTCCTTGGTTGTGAAAAAGGGATCGATGATATTGTCCAGAATATCGGGTGATATGCCGGATCCGGTATCGCTGACAGCAATTTCGATCATGCGGCCTTTGGAAATGTAGCGCGTTGCAAACGCCACCCGACCGCCAGACGCGGTAGCCTCGATGGCGTTGAGGGCCAGATTGATCAAGGCTTGCTGGATCTGGTCCTTATCCATTCGAAACGGGGGTATGTCATCACCAAGCTGCTGCTCGAGGGTTATGTCGCGGAAGGCCGCCTGCTTGTTTAGCAACACCGCGGTTTCCTCGACGATCCGATTGATATCGTTGAGCTCTTTTTTGGCTTGTTTTTGCCGGGCAAAATCCAGCAGGCTCGAGACGATCTTGCGGCATCGCAAGGCTTCGCTCGCAATGGTTTCCAGTTCCTGATACATTGGATCTTTTGAATCGATGTCTTCCTGAATCAGCATGGCAGTAGTCAAAATCGTGGTCAGCGGGTTGTTGATTTCGTGCGCGACCCCGGCCGAAAGACGGCCTATTGACGCCAGTTTCTCCTGCTTCATCATGACCTTTTGGACGTTGATATCTTTGGTAATGTCTCTGCTGATTTCGATAGCACCGGTGACTTTACCGTTTTCAACCAGGGGATAGGTTGAGATCGAATAGAAGATTTCACGATTGTCTTTATTTTGATGGACGTGGGTGGTCTGCGAGGGATTTTCCGTTTCGAGCGTCTGGGTAAGCGGGCAGGGATGTTTGTCGCCGGTACACGGCAGGCTTTGACGGTGGGTAATCTCGTAACAGAAACGGCCGATGGCGTCCTGCCGTTGCAGTCCTAATTTCTCGAGAAGGCTTTCATTGATATCGATAATCCGGTGGTCGGCCCCGATCACCATGATGTCCTCTTGAATCAGCTGATTGATCAGGGTCTGGTACATCGCCCGGGTCTCTTGGAGTTTCTCGCTGCATTTTTTCTGCAGGCTGGAAACTCTTGATATTTCCCAGAAAAGTTCTGTAATACCCGTCGATATGGCCCGCACATCAAAGCTCTTCTTTTTAAGTATATCGTTGTAGATATCCATGCTTCCGGACAACTCGACGATAAGATCGATGTCGTTGCGTTGAAAAAAATCATTGTAGTCACATGTCACGCAAAGACCTTGCTCTTGGGCCTTGAGATATCCGGGGGCCTTGACATTGATATCCGCAACCGCCACTACCTTGGGCAGTATTTCTTCAAAACTGTGACTTTCGATAACTTCCATCAACCGCTTGCAGCGCTCGCCGCCGCCGACAACAGCAATGTTCATGGTATATTTTTCCTCTTTGGGGGTCAAGGGTCATTCAATTATGGCGTCGATCATAAGGAAGAAGTCGGTGAAAATCAACCGGTATTCAGGTGGTGGACAAGCATCGCTCTTTGAAGGTTGAATTCGCAGGAAGAACTGCGTAACGACGTTAAGACGGTGAGCAGGATCCCGGTTTTTTACCAAGTTGTTATACCCATCTCCGGATCTCCGATGCAGTGCGAAGGTCCCACCGCAACCTTTTGGCATTCATCTTCACTCTGTTGCATTTTTATATCTGATCCGTTATAGGATACAGTTTAGCGAGCTTGTGTACATTGTCGCTACGGCTCAAACGATCGAGGGAGAGGTGGGGATATGGTCGATGCGGAGAACTGGGATTGGGAAACCGGTGAAAAAGAGATTCCGTTTGGAGACTGGTCGGAAAAATACCGCTGGGTCGAGGAGCCGCACGTAAGTCCTGACGGGGAAAAAATCGCCGCCATTGTCAACATCGACGAGGGCCAATTCAGCGTGTGCGTCAACGGAAAAGCCTGGGATACCGTTTTCGACAAGGCCTGGAATCTAAGGTTTTCTCCATCCGGCCGCCTGGCCGCCATCGTTTCGGAAATGGGCGAGTGGACGATGGCGGTCGATGGAACGGCCTGGGAGAAAATGTTCGGTTATGTCTGGAACCCTATCTTTGATAACTCGGGAGAGCACATTGCCGTCGCGTTCCAGCAGGATATGCAGTACGGCATGGCGCTGAACGGTGTACCGTGGGAAGAGACTTACAACAACATGACCTACTTCGCCCTCAGCCCGGACGGCACCAGAACCGCCGCTGCCGTTCAGGTGGAAAGCGCGGATTCAGGGCAGGTGCACAAATTCCAGGAGGGGACCTTTAGCGCCGCCCTGGAAGGAAAGGCATGGGAGGACAAATTCCTCAATGTGTGGAGTCTGGCCATCAGCCCCGATAGCGAAAAGCTGGCGGCCGAGGTGCGGATCAACCTCTACGAATACACGATTGCCGTAAACGGCAAAACCTGGGACAAGACCTACAGCAGTGTCTGGGAGCCGATTTTTCATCCCCGGAAGCCGTCGGTCATCGCACCGGTCCGCATCGACGGAAAGTGGACCCTGGAAGAAAACGGCCAACCCTTTTGGGAGCGGCGTTTCGTACAACTGTGGCATCAGAAATATGGCCCTCAAGGGGGAAAACTGGCGGCCATCGTTGCTCCCAAGTACGGCAAGTGGACGGTGGCCGTGGATGGTATCCCCTGGAGAATCACGTTCAATGAACTGGTGACGGACCTGGTGTTCAGCGACGACGAGAGCAAGATTGCAGTGGTTGCCAAGCAGGATGGGAAATGGACCATCGCCGTTGACGACAGCGTGTGGACCAACACCTTCGACATGGCCTGGCAGCCGATCATCAGCCCTGACAACCGCTATGTGGCCACCAAGGTCGAGAAAAACGGCGCCTATACCATCGCCGTAAACGACACCCTGTGGCCCCATTCCTGCGAGGCGGTCTGGGAGCCGGTGTTCAGCCCCGACAGCCACAAGGTTCTGTTGAAATCGCTCGAAGGGGGCACTTTCTTCCGACGCGTCATACCCTTAACCGATCTGGCCAAGCGATAGGGGGAAAAATGCATGAAATCTATAATTTCGTGAGCGGGCCGTTGACATGGGTAGCGTTTATTCTGTTTTTCGGTGGTTGCCTCTACCGCGTGACCAGATTGATTCGGCTGGTTAAACTGAAAGAACCTTTCATCTTCACTTACATGAGTTGGTACTACAGCCTCCGGTCGATCCTGCATTGGCTCACCCCCTTTGGCACCGAGAACTGGCGTCGGCACCCGGTGCTGACGATCGTCACGTTTACATTTCACATCTGTGTGGTCGCCACCCCGGTCTTCCTGCTCTCTCACGTCATTCTATGGGAGGAATCTCTCAATATCAGCTGGTGGTCGCTGCCCGACGGTCTTGCGGATGTCATGACAGTGCTTGTCATCGCCGGTTGCATCTTTTTTCTGGTACGCCGACTCAAGTTGCCGGAGGTGAAGTACGTCACTTCGACATCGGACTTTGTCATTCTATCCATTGTCGCAGCGCCTTTCGTCACCGGATTTCTGGCCTACCACCAGTGGTTCGCCTATCCAGTGATGATGGTCCTGCACGTCATTGCCGGCCAGGTTATGCTGGTGGCCATACCGTTCACCCGGTTGAGCCACATGATTTTCTCGGTATTTACCAGGGCCTACATGGGTTCCGAATTCGGCAAGGTGAGACATGCCAGAGACTGGTAGGAAGGCGGCCTAAAGCCGAACAGGGAATTTCTTGTGACCGATACCCGCAAACCGGACACCTTATATTATATGGGAGATCGTTATCATGGCTGAACCCGCTAAGGTTAACGGGGAAAAAAGCAAAACCGCCCTCGATGACGGCATTGAAATCGGTGCCGCCCGTCTGACACCGGAGAAAATCGAGAAGGTTATCAACAGCGTCATCAAGGGCGAAACCGGTGCGCGGCTCAAAACCTACGTTGAAACCTGCATCCACTGCGGTCTGTGTTCGGAGGCGTGCCACTATTATCTTTCCCACGATAATGATCCGAAATTTGCCCCGGTGGGCAAGGTTAAGCAAACGATGTGGGAAATGTTGAATAAAAAAGGCCGGGTCGACCAGGAATTCATCAAGCGCGCGGCGGAGATTGCCCATACCGAGTGCAACCTTTGTAAACGCTGTGCCCAGTACTGTCCATTCGGCATCGATATCGCTTACATCATCAGTGTGGTGCGGCGCATCATCCATCGCCTCGGTGTCACACCGCTCTACCTTCAGGACACCGCCCACAGCCACTCGGTTCACATGAACCAGATGTGGGTCAAAGGCGATGAATGGCCGGACACCCTCCAGTGGCAGGAAGAAGAGGCCCAGGCGGAAATTCCCACCCTGAGAATCCCTCTGGAAAAGGAGGGCGCCGATATCATGTACTCGGTCATTGCTCCCGAACCCAAATTCCAGGCACAGCTGATCTACCAGGCGGCCGTCATCATGGACGCGGCCGGGGTCAGCTGGACCATGCCGGCCACCATCGGCTGGGACAACAGCGACATGGCCATGTTCACCGGCGACAATGAATTGATGGGTCGGCTCAAGCGCACGCACTTCGAAACCGCATTCCGATTGAAGGTCAAAAAAATCGTCATGGGCGAATGCGGCCATGCCTTCCGGTCGGTCTACGACATGGGCAACCGCTGGCTGGGATGGAAGATGCCGCCGATACCCATTGTTCACGCCATCGAGTTCTACTATGAACTGCTAAAAGAAGGAAAGATCAAGATCACCAAAAAGTATGACAAACCGGTGACCCTTCACGACCCGTGCAATGTCGTGCGGGGCGGCGGTCTGCACGAAATGGCCCGCTACGTTACCAATGCAGTCTGCGAAGAGCTTGTCGAAATGACGCCGAACCGGGAACACAACTACTGCTGTTGTGCCGGCGGGGGTGTCATCAACTGCGGGCCGCCTTACAAGATGAAGCGCATAAACGGCAATCGGGTCAAAGCCGAGCAATTGTTCGCCGCCAAAGCCCGGGGCGCCAAAGTACTGATCGCCCCCTGCCACAACTGCCACAGCGGACTGCACGACATTGTTCACCACTACGACATCGGACTGGATATCAAGTTCTTCGGGGATTTGATTTACGAATGTATGGAAAAACCGGGAGCTGTGGAAGCGTGATCCCTGATTGAGCAAGGAGAAGCAAATGAACAAGACCGCCCGATTGATCCTCGCTACCGTGACCATTTCCCTCTTGGCTATCGTGACAGTGTATTCCCAGGAAGAGATGACCCATGTCGACAACGATGTGTATCAAAGCCCCCAGCGCGTGCCGGCAGTATTCAACCATGAACAGCATAACGAGATTGCCGGAATCGAAGAGTGCAGCGAGTGCCATCATGTTTACGAAGAGGGCAAAAAGCTGGAAGACGAATCTTCCGAAGATCAACGATGTTCGGAATGTCATGATTTTAAGACTTCGGACAACACTCCGGGCCTGACCAAAGCCTATCACAGCAACTGCAAAGGCTGTCATCTGCAACAGAAGAAAGGGCCGATCATGTGCGGCGAATGCCACGTGAAGGGCTAACAGAAGAATTTCATTATTCTAAGAAAAGATCTGGCATGGCGAAGAAAATCCTGATCATCGATGACGATCCGGTTGCCGTGAAGTATCTGAGACCCTTTTGGGCGACAACGGGTATACCACCTGCAATGCCTCCAGCACCTCGGAAGGGCTGGCAGTGGTCAGGAAAGAGCGGCCGGACCTGATCACCCTCGACCTGCAGATGCCGGGTGAATGGGGCCCGCGCTTTTACCGCAAGCTGCGGCAGGACAAAGTTCTGCGGGAAACACCTGTCGATGTCATCACCGGAATCGACGGTGACCACGCCATCAAGGATGCGGTGGCATTTATGGCCAAACCGTTCGACGCCGACAAACTGTTGGGTATCGTGAAGAAAACGATCGGTTAGCCGTGCGGTTCAAGTTGCCCCCGTCTCGTTAACCGGCACAGCAGGGCACGCTGTGCCGGTTTCTATCTTTCATCGGTTTGGGTGACTATTTTAGTAAGACCGATGCTCGAAGTCCCTGTCGTAATCATAAGCCGAGTTGAATCATAACTACGCAATGTCTTTAGCGACGGTAAAACCGAAACTCATCGTCATTTGCGGGCCAACCGGTATCGGCAAAACCTCCGCCGCCATTGATGTTGCCGAAACCTTTGCCGGCGAAATCATCAATGCCGATTCGATGCAGGTCTATCGCTCAATGAACATCGGCACGGCCAAACCAACGGTGGCCGAACGGGCCCGCATTCCCCACCACCTGGTCGACGTCGTCGACCCGGACGAAGACTTCGATGCCGCCCGGTTTTCCCTGCAAGCCCGCAAGATCGTTCACGAACTCACCCGACGAAGAATCATCCCGGTAGTTGCCGGCGGCACGGGTCTTTACATCAAGGCTTTGCTCTACGGCCTGTTCCAGACCGACCCGCCGGATCCGGCTATCCGCCGGAAGCTGAGAGCGGAAGCCGAAACCATCGGTTCCGATGCCTTGCATCGGCGATTAAAGGACATCGATCCCGCGGCCGCCGCGCGCATCCACACCCGCGACACGTTCCGCATCATCAGGGCTTTGGAAACAGTCGTCGCCACAGGCAAATCAATCACCGACCATCATCTTCGCCACGGGTTTCGAGAGTCACCTTTTCGCTCCCTGAAAGTCGGCCTCGACATGGACCGCAAGCGGCTCTATGAAAGGATCAACAGCCGGGTCGATGCCATGATCACCGCCGGACTGGTAGAAGAAGTCAGAGACCTTTTAAAGAGAGGCGTCGACGGCAGGAAAAAAGCAATGCGGGCTCTTGGCTATCGGCACATGGTCGACTTTCTTAGTGGTCGACTGCCATGGGATGAGGCTGTGCGCATCATGAAACGCGACACGCGGCGGTTTGCCAAGCGCCAGCTGTCCTGGTTCCGAGCAGACAAGGAAATCGAATGGTGCACACCGGATAACATCAGCGCCTTGTATCCGAAGATCCAAGCCTTTCTGGAATCCAGTGAACCTCCTCGCCCGAATATTGCCGGGCAGTAAAATGCCGATCCCCGCAGCCGGCCGCCTCCGTTTGGCCTGAAGAGTGACATTTTCGGGCCAGCGTTATGAAATTGGTTTAATAGCAGTAGATGGCCGAATAATGAATAAATTCAATCGGAAAGAAGATTTTTGACATTGTGAAATAGGATAATTTGCTCTAATTTCAATTCAGCAACGCTTTAGATACGGGTTAAACGAGTTCAAGGCACCACTCATAATTAGTGTCCGTCCATAAATGGCCCTTTTCCCCCTGAGTCCCGCCTATGGCGGGATTATCCGCGGGTATTGATCCTCAACGTAGCCATGCTACGCCTGCGGTCAAAACCCTTGTGCGGCCTTGCCCAGAGAAAAAATTACTCATTTATGAATCGGACACTTACACATGTGCTCATCGATTTTTTCAACAATCGTGGATGGACACTAATTAATGACCTTTTCGCTCGCGCACAGCGATAGCGCGACCGCCATCGTCCGGCGGTTGACCGTTCCAGCCTTCCCCCCCATAGCTAAAGCTGAATATCCATTTCGATGATGAATTCTTGGTTTGGCCGGCCCACATCCAATACCCCGAATTATACAACAGATACGAAATGTTATTGATGCCGTCACCAACTTGGTGGAGCGTATCCAGTTCGCTTTTGGTCGGCATGCGCCAACCACCCCCGACCACGGCTATCCCGGTTACCCAGCTTTTAGCTTCCTCCCAGCTCATACTTTGATCCGGCCCTGCATACCACTCGAGGCCAGTTTCAATGTCATGAACCACGCCGCTGTCATAAAGTAACAAGTGCTTATCACTGTAGACAACTTCTGCGCTGACGCCATGAAAAGCGATCAAAGTCGAAAAGAGAATCTGAAGGACGACAAACGGCCCTATTATCCGGTATACTTTCATGTTTCGCCAAATTTCATCGTATTTATGTTAAATTGATAATTTCCTGGATAATTCTACAAAACATTTTATTATCTAAAATATATCAGCGAATTTTCAGGTCAACGCCCAGTGGATTTAATTGATGGCCAACTTTGGTTCGGGGAACTTACTCATGGCTATAATTGCAGGATGGCTGATCGGCTGAATACGACGACTCCAAGACAAATTTAGGGACTAACCCAATCAATAAATGAGGATGCCCGAGCGTTGCGCTAACGTATTGAAGAGACGATTGATAAACTATTGAGTGAAGCATGGAGGTGAAATGGGTGCCCATTCGATACTCGAATCAACTGAACAGTCACACTTAATCATCGAGAAACGCACACGGGCGGATATCGTCATAGGTGTGCCCCACCATGCTCCGGCCGGCGTACCCTATTTGCCGTGCCCTGAGCATAGCGATTCGGACGAAAACGTCGGTTTTATTGGTCGGTACCTTGCCAAACGACTCGACTGCTGCAGTGTCATTGCATGTAATTACACTATCGACCCGAACAAACATCTGCGTAGTGATTACACAAAGCAAATTGCAGAATGGAATCCCGGAGTTCTGGTCGAAATCCACGGACACGGAAAAGTCAGATCCAAATATGACGTTGAGATCTCCTGCGGGTCAGTCGAACACACAAAATATTCTGAGGATTTGGCAGTCGTCATCAATCGTAAACTTTCAAATGATCCAGACTTTAAGGATGTGTCTGTTTGCGGCCGTTTTCTCGACCTCTATTTCAAGGCGACGAAGACGCTGACCATTACTGATTCACGTTGGCTGGCCTACCATATAGAGCTGTCACCTCGTTTGAGGAAGCCGGAAACCGGGCAGACGGGACAACCGACAGCACTTGCCTTCAGATTTGGTGATCATCTGGCAGCCGCACTTCTTGAGAAGCACGGATGAAAACAACCAAACCCTTTTTTCCAGGTCTACGCATTCAAAATATAAGCTACCGGAAAATTAGCGCTACTGGGTTGCTATTAGGTTTGGCTATCGAAAGCGTTTAGTAGGAAGTGAGTTTCGTTTTAGATAGCAGATAGAAAAAGGCAGAGTTATTATTATCTGAGTCTACCTTATAAACCGAGAAGCTCTGTTCGTAGTTTAACCTATAAAATTTATAACGAACTATTTCGGTAATTCATAAGTTCCATTCAACATAATACAGTTTTGAAAAGTTCCATCAGCTATAGATTTGGCACGTTGAAGATTTTTCCATGTGCCGCCGCCCTTAATATTTTCCCATTTACCGGTACCCAGTAAATATTTCCATTTACCTTCATTTCGGCTTCCATCCCATTCAACAACGTTAATATCCCCATTGGGATATAAATATTTGCAATACCCCATTTGCGTTACTTCATCGCCCGTTTTTTTAAATGTTCCCACACAAATTTCAGAGGTATTGTTAAACATTTCCGTGGTGCCACTAAGTATTCCTTTTAACTCTAATCCCAATATCATCAGTTCCTTACTACCCTGAACCACGGTCATCGTCCCCGATCGACATGCTGTGGCTTCGAAGGGTTCAGCTGCTTGAATCTCTGGGGCAATTAGTAAAATAGTGAAAAACAGGATAAATAGCGACCGAATCATAGTGAACCTCCCTTTTTCTGATGAATAGAATTATAATTCATCGAATGTCTGACAAAATCCACCTTTAAAAATATCGGTAACTCGCACCTCATTTTTTTCCGAAATCATTTAGACGTCATTATAAGCCATTTGTAGTTTTCTTTAACCAGAGTGAAAATCCTTGCCGTAGTATAATGAGTTCCAGCTTTGACTTTAACAAAAATCTCTGCATCGTTTCCGTTAGTTTTTATTTCAGGATTTAGCAGTTGCACTTTACCGCATCTACCCAATTTTCGGGCTCCGTGTTTACTATTTTCGCCTTCGGAATTTCAATACCATCACCCGTAATGTATACACCATTTTCATGGTATAAGGACTGTATGGTTTTCAGGTCACCACTATTACGTGCATCAAGGTGGGTTTGCAAAAGAGCCATCATCTGCTTTTCATCATCGTTTTTTGCCTCATATTTATTTATCGGGGTGTCGCAAGAATTGAAAATTAAGATGAAGGAAAGAACCAAATTGATAAATAAGATTCTTTTCACCTGTTAGCTCATTTCATTAATGAGACATACCGATAGATCCCCAAGTACAAATGGAATGTAGAAACCCAATGTTATTGCTCAAGATAAAAAGGGGGACAGCTGAAAATCGTGAAAATGAGGTGGGGTGGTATTTAGTTCAAAATGAGAATGAGAGTGCTGATCATTTGGGCAGATTCAATACAGGTATCAATTCAAAATTCCCCAATATACGCATAATCAAACAACGACAATTATGTCAATGCCACAGCGTGGCACATCGCTAAAAATACCTTGCCACAGTTCAAACCATCAGAAATTACATCAAATATAACGATACCGTCTGGCTAATTTCAGGAAATCCGCAGGGTGATAGGTGGGGGACCATAGCGAGACTGTCGAAAAACCCAATCTGAGATTTCCCAATTTGATCCAATTGTTTTAGCAGCCATTAGGCTATCTCTTTAACTGAGTTTTGTCTCGAAATTAATGATTATTCAGGCTCTGGTAGACTTCGAGTGATATTCCTGTGCCTTTTGAACTGTTAGACCGTCGCATATCTCGCTATTTTACACATGTTGTGAATAATACAGTACAACATCCACTGTATATTTACCTTGATTTTACCTCTGAGAGTAAAGCGGTTAAGTTGTTTATGAGTTCTTATATTTGCAAATACCGGCTCAACGATTGCTATGCGCTGAGGGTATATCCTGCGTCCGATCACACTGTCTACCTTTTCAGCCATTGCTTTTGAATAATTGTCCTTCGTATAACCGATTGGCACAATTAAGTTTTTACGCTTGCCGTTTTTTCTACGAATACAGCGGCCCTTTAGGGCACAAGCCTGGCAGGTTTCCACATTAGACACATATCTTCTGTAAATGATTCGATCTCTGACAGCCTTTTTTACGTTTAGCTTGAGAGGCTGGCCATTTGGACAAATATACTGATCCTTGGCCTGGTCATGTTTAAAATCTTCCAACTTGAAAAACTCTTCTTTCTTTGGCTGATATCGCTCTTGAGTCGCAAATCGCGGATCTCTTCTGCGAAACTTTAGATCGGGAATAAAGGCATCCACCTCTTCTTTAATACACTTCTCAATATTGTTATGGCTATGATAATTAGTGTCAGCGGTTAATATTTTATCCTTAAAGTAATCTTGCGACTGTCCGATAGCCTGTATATTCTTTTTGGCACCATCTATCATGGGGTCAAGATGTCCATGATCCTGACCGCTACCAAAGGTTTCTGCATGTAATATGACCTGGTGTTTTTTATCGACCAGGGCTTGTCCATTATAGCCTTGGATGGTCCCATGCGAAGTGTGCATTTTGGCCGATTCATTATCGGTTATATTGCTTTGTATTTCTTTCCCATTGGCTCCTATTCGTGGGCCATTTTGATTGAGCCAATTTTCTATCCGCTCCGCCTGCTGCTCTAATTTCTCAATCTGCTTTTCATAATTTGACTGATCAGGTGGCTCGTTACTTTTGCTGTTGTCGGTTTCAATTTGTTCATTGAACAAACGCTGAACCTTTCGCTCAATCTTATCCTTCTTGCGCTTTAAATCTGATATCTTCCCGCTCCATTCCTTGGAGGCATTGGATGGAAGTTTGCACCCATCTAATGCGAAGAACGTTCCCCCCAATAGCTTTTGTTCTTCACATACCAACAGGACATCTCTGAATAACGGCAGAATTTGTCCCTTCATTGATGATACGAAGGCCGCAATGGTGCTGTGATCTGGATATTGGCCACATGCAAGCGCCATGAAAATAATATTCTCACGACATGCCTGTTCAATTTTACGCGAAGATATCAACCCCCTTGAATAGGCTAATAATACAACTTTTAATAAAATCTTGGGATCGTGTGCACTGCGTCCGGTCCGATCATTATGGTATTTGTCATCAAATACCGAAAGATCCATATATGTTTCTACGAGCTTGTGGATGGCAAATTCTAATGTTCCTGGCATTAATTGCTTCTCAAGTGAGACCGGAATCAATACGCTTTGAGAATAATTGTAACGCTTGAATTTGGCCATTTCGCCTTTCCCTGAATACTGTAAATTGATCAATGTAGTATGACTCTTTCTATCATATAACTGATTCTTGATCCAGGAAAAGAATGATATTTATGAGGATTTTACGGGATGAATACGAAGCAAAGTAGATAGATTAAATCAGATCAGTATCTATTACAAATCAAACCTTTTTCGACAGTTTCAGCAGCAGTCGTGAGTCGGTCAGACCATATGTTTTGTTGAATATTGCAATTTATTTTATTCTAAGATATTTTTTTTCCCAAAAGATATATGAAATTGTTTACGATTATCTCTTTATAGCAACCGACCGCGACACTTCGTTACACTGTTATTCATGGAAGAAACATAAAATTGTTATCTAGAAGCCGCTATACAATTTTTCAAAGTTATATAGTTATTAGGGAAATGTTTCATAATAAAAATTTTACCAAAAGATTTACGCAATTTGATCGAACGATAAGTTGTGCAGTTATTCTATGGCCTTATCTCAACAATCGTACCAACAGGCACTAACTTGTAGATTTCCTCCATTTCTTGGTTTGTAACGGCAATACACCCTTTCGTCCAGTCAACCTCTGCATGAGAAACACCAACCAATGAGAAACCATTTTTGATGCCATGGATCATTATATCTCCGCCTGGAGAAACACCAAGTTCCTTTGCCCGCATTGTGTCTTTCTCGTTTGGATAGGAAATATGAAGAGACAGGTGATATCCACTGTTACTGTTTCTTGAATCAATGATATAGGTTCCCTCGGGGGTTTTGTTATCGCCCTGCCTTTCTTTCGGACCAACCGGGTTATCCCCCAGAGCTATTTTGTAGGTTTTGATCACCTCTCCCTTTGAAAGCAACGTCAATCGTCGCTCTTTCTTTTCTATCATAACTTTATCTGCTGGTTCCGTCCTGAGTGTAAAAATCTTTTGTTCGAGCGCTTCAATCTTTTCCTGCAGTGTAATTATCTCATTCTCTTTGCTTTTAGCCGCTTGCCGGGAAGTCTCAACCTGTCTTTGCTGGGTGGCAATTATGTTATCCTTGATTATGACATTATTGATTTGAAATATCATCATCTGGCTGTCCCGCCTGAATTCACTGTCCGGGTAATCCCTGACTACTTTCTCAAAACATTCCAAAGATTTCTGATAGTCTTTTTGTTCGTTGCAGGGATGGGCATATATAATACCTATCTCGAAGAGAACTCTATCCGCTACCGTGGGATGTTTCTCAATAATTTGCTGGTATTTGCTCAGGGAAGCTTCGTATTTTCCCTGGTTGAAAAAATCATTCGCCTCCTGAGAGAGTGATCTGGTTTGATGTCCCTCATCAGTGTGACTGCATCCGCATATAAGTAGCGGTGTTATCATGATGCAGGCGCATAAAAGGCGCAGATACTCGCCTAACCCTCTCGGCCGTTTACCCGGACACGATTTTGTGTCTGCTGATAATGTTCGTGATGATCGCAAAACCAGTCCTTTTCCAAATATATCCGCCATACCTAACATGCTAAACGGTGGAAATGTAAGGAAGTGGAGGGTTCAAAAAACCCTGCCACTTCCTTTCGATTTACTTCTTCATTGATTTTTGGAAAGCCTCTTCAGCTTTTTTTGCTTTTTCCTCAGCGATTCTTTCCTTTTCCGCTGCGATTCTCTCTCTTTCGATTGCTTTCCTTTCAGCTTCCTCAGCGCGGGCCACTGCTTCATTCGCCTTTAACATGGCTTCATCGGCTGCCACCTTGGCAGACTGCGCATCCTGAGCAGCCTGATCAGCTTTCGCAGCAATCGCCTTTTCCCGGGCCTGCACCTCCTTGAGGTCACCTTTTGTTGCGCAACCCCCCACAGTAATGGCGAGAGCCAGCAACAATGGAATCACTAAAAGAATCTTCTTCATAATGTCGTCACCTCCTTACTGTTAAGTTTACCTTACCATGATAGCAACTGTAAAATTCCGCATTGCTCCACAACAGATATCAACGTTGGTTAGTGACCTGATGCAAAAAGAATGCACCTCCCTTAGGGTTCAACCAATATACCGTCTATTTTCAGATCAATTTTCAAGCGTTTGTCAGCGTCTTTGGCCTCACTCATATTATTGAAAGGGCCGACGAGAACACGGTGGCGATCATCCTTTGACACCACCCTTGCGGGAATTGGGGGACCCTGATGGCTAATAATTGCGGCAAGCCTCTGAGCCTCGACCTTGTCAGGCAGACTATCAGCCAGAACATACCACGCGTCCGTTCTGAGTTCCGGTATTTCGGGTTTGCCATACAACCTGTCCGGATGCCTGAGTTTTATGGTTTGCGCAACATTCTTTTTATTTCCAGGACGGATCTCGGATATGGGAACAGGTATTCCGCGGGCCTCGATCACGGCTTCCTTAACCCTTTTCCAGTCAAGCGGGTATCCTGACTTCTTTGCGATTTTTCTCAATTTGGCATAGGCCGTCTTCAACCCAGTGGTGCCTGATTCTTCAAAGGGCGTATGAGCTTCTATGTAAACTATTCCATCACGCTGGCCGACGAGATATGGCTGATTAACTATTTTTACAGGTGTTTTCACCGGAGTGTCTTGGTAAAGTCTCTTTATGTCTTCCGGATAGAGTCTTATGCAGCCATTGGTTGCCCTGAGGCCGATACTGGCCGGTTTATTAGTACCATGGACCAAATAACCTGACTTACTTAGATAGAGAGCGTATTCTCCCAATGGATTTAGAGGCCCCGGTAGTACTTTAAACGGCAGCGGATCTCCCTTCTTCCTATGGTCTTCGGCAATCGAGGCCGGCACATACCAGGTCGGCCGGAATTTCTTGCGCGTTACATTCATTCGGCCCATGGGAGTGGGCCGCTCTGTGTTACCGATACCGACCGGGTAGGTTGACACGGTCAATAGTTTACCACCTATTTTAAAATAAAAGAGCCTCATAGTGGCTAAGTTGATCACAATACCTTTTCTGCGCGTGTCTGGCAGGATAAAGCTAAGAGGCAGCAGGATACGCTCTCCCGCTTCAGGCACCCATGTATCTATCCCCGGATTAGCGGCACTGACTGTATTGATTCCCAAGCTGAAGTGTCTCGCAATATCCGGCAGCGTATCCTCCTTTTCAAGTTTGATAGTCGCCAACCGGCCGATGACGTCATCTCCATTTGCAACAAAAAAGTCATTTCGTTCGATCTTTTCCGCCGGATAGTTTTGAAATGGCAGAGATTCAACCAGAGCTTCTCTCATTTCTCTCATTTCAGCACAGCCCAGCAAAGATAAGATTAGCATCAATAAAATTGTAAGGTGAAGCCTGTTGGATAAGGGTGACAGATTAATAATTCGGCGAAGGATCATGAAAGCTATATTGTTTATGGAATAAAAATTGAAAACCATTTTTCAGCAAAAATAGATCGTATTGACGCGCAAGGCTCAATTCCGTCGCTATATTAATAACGCGCTACTCAATAATATATACCAAAATAATAGACGTTGTTATAAGAGATTTCATATGCGCATGCCCCACCTCTGTATATTAATTTCCGGGGACCCCATATGTAATTTGGGGATTTTGTAGATCGAGTTAAATAAGCTGATATTTCCCTGTTGAACTTAGGATATTACAACCGGTATTCAAATATCAAGTGATGGTGCTACATTGAGAATAAGTTGAATCAGTGGGACCGGTCAATAATCAAACTTGCCTGATAAAGTAACGAAGCCAAATTTCAGGTAATATAACGATACGTTTCGGCAATACCGACCAAATTCATCAATACAAGATGGACAAGGATTACCAATTGCTGCGAGGTGGAACAAAGAGCTGAAATTTATTCATTTTTGATTCCTGTTGTATGCCCACAATATGAGATTTGTCTGCGGTGTGAGACATGTACATAAATTTAAGGACGACCCGTTGGCCTGACAGATCGCCCTGAGAGAGGAAACGAACACTCGAGAAACACCCTGTGAAAGATATTTAAACCACGTTTCCCAATAAGAAGCGCTCAACAGCTTCTTCGATAGAGTGGGGAAGTGTCTCCATGTGGTGTAAGCAATCGGGGCACAACTGCATCCCGGTTTCTGTTCGATGGATCAATTTGCTGGAGGATCGATTCTCACAATAATCGCAAAGACAATCAGAATTGGTGCTGTTGATACCGTATGAGAGATGGCTCTTAGCAGTGAATTGTACGCCAACTCCATAGCGCGGCATCTTATCAGCCGTCACCTGACGACACCATTTCACTCTGGCACGATAAGCCTTGTACTGCTCAGGCATATCCCTATCCTGCCGATACCCCTGGATTTTAATGTAAAGATCACCTGTTGGTTGAATTAGCGAGTCCGACTCAAAATACATTCCATCCGGACAGCTATTGCGCATCACGGCCTTGTTATAACTTTTAGAGTCGTATCCAGAATACAAAATAGGGATCTGGCCAAAGTATCGAGAATATTTCCTTCTTGTTTTGTTCATCATTATTGCACCTCTCGTCCTTTTCCCGCTAGGCAGTGCTGTCTTCTCTGCTATTTGTATAATACACTGGTAACTGCTTAAAGCAGGATTTGTTTGTCTGTTGGTACCCCAACGTTTATTCTCGCTAATTACAAGTGGTAGATTCCTTATAAAGTGAGAGTTGACTCATCCGGTAAATGGCGATGGACCCCGAAGGTTGGACAGCCTGAGGGAGTAGATAAGCTGTAAGCCGATTCGCAGAAGGAGATATCAGGCCGCCTCCGCAGCGGAGGTCATCCCAAAGTTTGGAGCCGCTGCCGAAAGAGTGAAGTTCTCTAATTCAACCACATCAGTGCGATTTAAAAAGGTTATAAGTTTTGACCCAGCGGCCAACAGTTAAGGCTCCTCATGCACCGGGACCTTGGACATAAACACGAGGAAAGCTGCATTGCATCACCCCGGTTTGGGATAGTGGTGACTGACCGCTTTCTTAATCTTTGACCATAGTTGAGAGAATGATGAAACTTTTGGAATTTTTTGGATTATGCCGGCAACGACTATTAATCCAATTCCTATCAAAAGCAGCGACATCGGAGTCGACATTATCATTATCCTACTGATAATAGGATACAGCAATCGCTGTGCCAGAAATTGTTAATTTTTAACTAACTGTATTTAATTAACATTACAGTGAAAACATTTTATGCTGCATGGATTACTGTATGGATTAACATACAAACCACCGGATTTAAGTGTATGAAATATAATACAGAACCATATTTGGATAGGTATGCGCTGCCGAGAAGCGGAAATCTCTATCAGCTGCCAGGGTTTATTTACAAGTGTTGTGGAAAATTTGGGGGGTGAGGGATAGATGACACAATAATAAGAAGGCGAACCACACACCAAACGGGTCGTCCTAAATAGAGGAGACGCTTATAAAGCACCTAAATATATTATGTAAATCAGATTGTTGGACAGGTTTAAAAAATGTGAAGCAACGAACACTAAAAAGAACAAGACTGAGCTACCTAAATGCTACCCGAAATTCGTTGGTAAGAATTTCTGGGGTAAAGCAGCAACGGGGCATTGGCGGTGCTATAATTCACCCCGCCTTGTTGGAGACTACCTGTGAGATTTTAAGGGACGTAAAGAATTTTGTGTATGATGAAATTCAGAGTTGCTTGCCAATAGAACAAATATCGGAAATCGCATCAATTGTTACAATACGGTTGGGCTATCTAAAGGAATCCGCGAGATGATAGCTCACTGATCATCGCAGCTGCATGGAACCTCGTTCTGTCTGCGTTTCCTACTATACATACCAGTACATATAAAAATGGCGATTGAATAATCACAGCTCTAAAGCCATAATCTGCTCGATCAAGCGATTTGTTATGGAAATTATACCGCAGTCCTCTATATCTTCCTAAGGGATCAGGGGTTGCCAAATTAGATATGCAGCTACGGTCTCATTACCAATCTGCAATCCCTGAGCACTCAATGACAGATTGCCATTCATAAAATCAAAACGGCGGCGTTGTTCAGTGGAAACCCAGTTTGGAAAAGAACTGATATGCACCTTATGAATAACGTCGTGTTTGTCTATGTTATATGTCCCACAATATGAAATATGCGTTGTTGCACCGGCTACAATTTCACTTGTTTCACCGCCAAACAAATCTCCGCTTGAATAGGCTTTGCGGTTGGCTGCCATTATATGAACGAAAATGTATCCATCATTTGAATAGGAAATAATGCCTTGCGCATCAGGTCCTAACGGATAGCTTATTTCTCCAGACTCGTGGCGGTTCTCCCAAGAAATTAATTTATATGTTCCCACCAAACTTTCAAAATTCATGAATACTCCTATTCCTCATTTGGTTATGGGCGTCGGGTTCAGTTTGAATCGCCAATTTTTAAAAATTATCATTCTAATCCACGTCTATTGAAATTTTGTTGCGGTGCTGCTTGACCTGATCATACCAGTCATCTTTTATATGCATTGTGCAATACACACTCAATATTGACCAACGTGAAGGACCTGTTAAACGATAATTGTAACTCATGTATTACAATGAGATTTCAACCAGCCTTGTCAAGATCGCAGCTATGAGAGCACGGTGTTAAAAAAAATTAGGCACTGATGTCATTTTTGTATCCGCTAATTTTTCGAGCCTCGACATCTTTTTTTGTTTTGGAATGGGTTGGGGCCTGTTTTAGCTGCATCTATATGTTGAGGCCCACATAAATGCATGGCCAGTGGTTATTAAATACCAGTACCGAAAGCTATCCCCAGCTCATGGCCAGTCTCGTAACTATCTTATTTTATAACTATTATAACGATACCGCATGGATATATTCAGGAAATTCTTTGGTTGATAGGTGCGGGGCCTTAGCGGCAGCGCAAGTTCACCCAGGCAGTTAGGTTGCTGAACTTAAACTACGAAATGCTATTGTACCACCTGGCCAACTCTGAGCCGATAAGATGTGGGTTGTCCTCCTGCAGAAAATGAATCCCTTCACCAATATCGACAACTTCTAAAGATTTTAGGTTTCTCTTACACCATTCAACAGTTTTATCGCCAATGATGCCACCCGGTTTTGCAAAGAAGAGTAATTTAGGTAGCTTGGATTCCTGAAGTTTTTTATTGTAATTTGTCACGACTTCGTGAACATCAGCTGGCTTGCTGTCTATAGGAATTTCGCAAGGCCACTGTCTGACTGGCTTGCGACTTTTAACTGTTTTGTAGGGTGCAGCATAATATTTTTTTTCTTCTACGGTCAAATTTCTGATGATAGCTTTTGGCAAAATATTGTTAACAAATATGTTCATAACACTGATCATAAACCAACCAATAAAAGGTGTGCGCATTATTTTGAAACCCATTTTAAAGTCGCTTGGGAAGTCTTCCCATGTTAGTGACCTCAAAAATGCTTCCATGAAGGCGATGCCCTTAATGTTGTTTTCATGACCCATAGCGTAATAGAAACCGATCGCGGATCCCCAATCGTGGATAACGAGCGTTATGTTGGTCAAGTCTAACTTCTCTATGAAACCTTCTGTATACTTTACATGATCAAAGAAGCGGTATTGCAGATCCGGCTTGTCTGATTTACCCATGCCGATCAAGTCTGGAGCGATGCATCGACCTATTGATGACAGATACGGAATTATGTTCCGCCACAAATAAGAAGAGGTTGGATTACCGTGAAGAAATAGAATCACTTCGCCACTGCCTTCATCGACGTAATGCATTTTAGAGCCATGCACTTCAATATAGTTTGGTCTAAATGGAAAGTCAGCTGAGATTTTTTGTGGAGTAGCCATAGATGGCCCCTCTATTTGTTTTACGGGGTGAACGGCGAATAATTATAGTGTGTAAGGAATCATATTTATCAAATTGTTATTATCTGTAACAAGCCCGTATAATTGGAATTATTTATAGTGTATACACAAGTTGGTTGATTTACAATTTCGGATTATCCTGCCCTCAAATTAAATGTCAGAAATTAGAGTATTGATTGGTATTGGACCTAATTATTCCTGATGTTTTATAAGCAGATTGGTTTTATGAGGTTGCTGAAATCAGGTCAAAACTTCTCTTGCAAACCTTTTGGCTTTTGCCACGTCTTCTTCGTTGGGACGTCCGGTCATCTGTTTAACCATATTTGCCCATTTCTCGTCAGATAAATTCTGCTTCTTTTTTACCATTTCGTGTAAGGTTTCGGTCAGAGCTCCCTGGCAGTCAAAACAGCCTTTGTATTCAATTCTTTTTTCCTTGCATGCCGCTTGAATAGGTTCTGTAAATTTAACCATGGACTGGTCCGGATATGCCGGGGCGAAATGGGTAATGAAACCGGCTATTTTTTGACTCGAACCCGCTTGTATATTGCTTAAAAATTCTTTAACCGGTGCCGCCAGACTGCCGGAGTGGAGGGGTGAACCGATGAAAATGAAATCATATCCAGCGAAATCTCCAGCACTGACATCCTCAAGTTTTTTCAAATCTGCCTCATTAGCCTGAGATGCTTCTTCGTAGATGCCTTTAGCGATCTTTTCCGTATTTCCAGTTTGGCTAAAATAAGAAACTAAAATTTTCATGGTGTAACCTCCCGTTATTTAATTTACGATAAATGTTTAATGCTCGCCATGAGGTCATAGCAAGCACCACACGATTAGAGATGCAGGATATCTCTAAAACCCAGCCGCCCGTTTCGTGATTTCCCAGGCGTTTTCAAGTAGTTTCAGGCTTCCTGGTCGAGTTTGGATTTTTAAGCCGTATTTTTCGTTAAATTCTTTTGTGTTATCCCTTAATGCATTTTCACCTAAAACGGCCGTGGGCAAAAGCAGGCTTCGCTCGTAGTTGCCCAACATACGTTTCAAGATCTTGTCATTTTTGTGATTCAGTTTTTTGGGGATATTAAAAGATAAAACCTTTTTCCAATGCCTTGAAAATCCGGCGTTCATAAACATCGTACCAGCACACAAACATTGCTCCGCATAATAGTTCTCCCTACCACCGATGATTAGGCCAACACAGTCATCTACAGGATTTCCGTCATCCATAGGTAGCATCACCGGAACGGGTATATCCTTGAAGAGGTCGTTCGTGTTTTGAAGGGCATTACCGCATAAACCATATCCCAGAAGGATGGAGTCAACAAATGGCGCGAGTTCTTTGACCGCCGTCGTCACTTCGTTCGTTAAGTTCGGGATGTTTGAATGAAGCCCCACCTCCATAACCCGAACCAACACGGCGATTCCGTTTATTTCCTCTGTTTTTACCTCGTCGGCATGGATCACCCTTAGTACCGGTATTGAGGTATCGTTTTCTAGAATCCGTAATAATTCTTCGGAAAAGTCATCATGTAAGACCCAGATTTCCGAAACGTCCGGGTCTCTTGAAAGAACGTGGGCGAACTCTAATTCCAATATCTGACAGGCTACCACACCCAATTTGAGCATTCGTCGCTCCTTTTCGTCAAAAAGCTCATTTGACGAACTATACGCATAAAAATCGTAGTATCAAATACATAAGCTTAGCAAAACCAAATATAGCCCTGCCGTTACTTTTGTATTCCAACCCTTTTTCTACGGGAAAGTCCTTTCTCCTTCTGCTACTATGTGAGATATTCCACGTGCCAGAGAATTGGTTTTCCAGGTACCACCCCCCGAAATTCCTTTATATTTTCCAGTACCATCTATGTCAGTGAATGTTCCTTCCCAAAGACCCTTGCCTATTATTTTACCATCATAACTTGCGAACCGTTTATCGCCATTTTCATAAGTCATCACACTATAACCTTCCATAGTTCCCTGCCCGGTTTTGGTATTGAAGTCCATGGTGCCGGTACTAACGGCAGTAGAGCTCTCACCTGTTATATCACTAACCCAGGCTTGTTTGTTCTCGAATACTGCAACTACATGTCCTTCTACGTCACCGACTTCTATTTGTTGCCACTTGGTGTTAACGCTTGTGCCGGATGCCTTTAATTTTACCTTTTCACCAGCCACCGTAAAGTCAATCGTTCCTAAACCAAAAACCATAATGAGTGCAATCGTCACTGCGTAAATTCTATACCCGGACATGGCTTTCCTCCTTTCAAAATTATAGTCATTAATTGGGCTCGTTTTATCGGGGCATCACCTCCTTTCAAAAAGAGGTACGAATAGATACTTAACCACAATTGAATTATAATTTCTAAAGCTGGTAACTAAAGGTGGAGAGGGAAATTGGCGAAAAAATCGTTCGAGATAGAGGTGGTATTGGAATATAGAGCAGTATGACTACAAGTGCGCCAGCTGATGGTGTCGTCGTCATCGTTGTCGAATCATTTTCCGTCTGTGTTTGCATATGACAATGTCCACAAGTATGTCAATATGAATAAGAGGCATTTCCTACGGGTTTCAAAACCTTAGATCTTGCCCAAGAGCAAGGCGGGGGCCGACGAAAAAAATGCAGCATAAATGGGCGTATGTATTGAGTGTCCGGGGGCAGGTCCCCCTGGTACTGACCGAGCAGGACCACAGCACCGCAACTCGTCCGCCTCCGGCGGGTTGGGTGTTGGATAGGGTTTTGAAACCACCTCTAATAATGATACGGCTTCAATAAAAAAATGATTGATTCAAGACTGATGATCACAGAAAACTTTCTGGGCAAAGTTTACCCAACGAAATTTTTATTGTCTCACAGTATTAATCAGCCACTTGCCATCTTCTTTCACCAAAACGTAGAACGCTTGAAACCTGCCATTTCCGTAAATGGTGTTCATCGATATTTGGGCTTCATTTCCGTTTATAGTTATTTCCGGGTCGGTAATGCCAAATTTTCCAAAACTTGTCCACCATTCAGGGTCTGTTGATTCTATATCGCTTGCTTTGATTTCCCCACCCATTCCTTTGTAATATATCCCGTTATCATGGAATAGGGATCGAATGATTTTCAAGTCCTGGCTATTGCGTGCCTCGACAAAGGTTTGCAAAAGAGCAACTATCTGTTTTTCGTCTTCACTTTTAGGTTGGTATTCATTTAAGGGGGTGTCACAAGAACTGAACAGTAAGATTGAGGAAAGGATAATATTGATGAATATGATTCTTTTCATCCGTTGCCTCCTTTATTGCCCGTGATTCAAACGGCTCATTGGGCCTTATTTGACGGCATCAATTTTACCTCTTCCCGGCACATTCCGCGACCTGTGCCATCGGGAAATGATTTCGGATACCTCAATAACCAATCCATCGAACCCTGCATGCCCGTATACTTGCCCGTACCCGACAATACCTTCGCCGTACCGGGGGAAGTACCGGGCGGCGAACCCGCAGAAGCTTTCTCCACAAGTTCCCAGACTAATTTATCACCATCACTGTCTGCCCATGTCTCGAAAGCTCTGAGTCGGCTCCCCTCTTTGCCTCTATACAGCACACCCGTGATGTGTACCGATGCTTCGTGGAAAGGACCATCACCGCTGTCATTAACCCTTACGCCGAGGGTTTCAAATTGTATAATCATTTGGTCTTCGTCGAGTTTGTAGACTTTCGGTGTATGTCCATAATAGTGGGTTCCCGAAAAATTCAGTTCTTTCGCGCTTTGGGCAAAACCTTCCCCTCCCCAAGTGATGACGAGAGTCAAACTCGCTAATATGACGATAATAAAATGCTTCATGAAGTGCCTCCTTTAAACCGATTTTTCTATCGATCAGTATTAAAATTATCAGCAAAAAGACATTTCAGTGTTTAACAATCCGGCTGCGCCATCATTTTTTTACCATAATTTTGTTGTCTTCTCCCTTGTCGACCACCTTGCATTCAGGGCCGATAAACGTGTTTTTGTTGCCAGCGCAATAAAAATCCGCACTTGCCGCCTTAAAGCCACTAAAATCGTTTAACTCAATGGTATTGCCGCTTCCCTTGAAAGACTGCCATGAGATAGCGCCAATGGCCCAAGCACCGGTTCCGATTATTTTGTTTTTGGAAATGGTACCATTAGACCCAAATTGAGTGATCCCCTTCGCTTTGGGACCGTTAGTCAGTTCAATTTGATTTTCTTGAATGACTGTTCCGTCTGAAAGGGATATGATACCGGATGATATTTCGCCATTCGCTTGAATATTATTTCTTGCAACGTTTATCTTTGAATTTTTTTTCGGGTCCGTAGCGCCGGACCTATCGAAAAACCACCCCACCACTATCCCGCTCGGATAGGTGATCGGGCTTGGAAACGGACACCCATCTGAGGGCGTCACGATATCGTTTCCCGTGATGGTCACACTGCCACGGCCGTCTCCGTCAAGATAGTTGTCCAATGATTCAATCGAATTTCGAGATACATTTTTGATGGTGTTTCCCTTTACTTCAATTGTCGCCCCCCATGTCCACGGGAAAAAAACACCGTGCCCCATGGTTCTTTTTGGGTTCCCGCATTTTAGATCGATCTCGTTGTTTTGAACGATCAGTTTTCCGGTGACGGCGCCAGGAAGGAATTTTTCCTTGTGCGCAAAGCGGGTCCCGAGAATGATTCCCGTTTGAACCTGGACGAAATCTCCGCCTTTCCACTTAATCGGCAACTTGAATGGCTGAACGTTTGAGATTTTGTTTCCGGTAATCTCAGCACCGCTAGTGAAAGGGAAATGCATCGGTGACCAGGTGACACCATCGAAATGAATGTTTTTTATCTTGATTTGGGGGCCCGGACCCGGAAGCGGAAGATCCGTCGATGGCAACGGGCTGTGAAAGACCCAGAAACCGCCATTTATTTTTGTCAGCAGCTGACCGTTGCCGTCACGCTCACCCCATACCGCGACATCGTTTTTGATAGTCACCTTTCCCTTTGACCCGAAATCGAAGGCGCCCTTCAGGAGTACGGTTCCCCCTTTGTCAATTGCCTCCTGGACCGCTTGGACATCTTGGGTAGAATCACTTGTCCCTGTGACGATAGAATCGAATGCGGGCGGGGATTCGGTTGACGTCAAGTGCGTACAAGACAGGAACAACCCGATGATCGATAAAACGGCAAAGTATCTTTTCATCTTATTTCTCCTTTCGTTGCGCTGTTTTTTCAATCCGCCTGGAGGTTTCATCCCTCCAAAATATGATCTGCTTATTTACCGAGCAGGGGACCGTCATACCCGGTCTACGAATATCAGGAAGGACCTTCAGGCTAAATACGGAATAAGAGTGCAAAGCCGAAAACCTTCTGCCACAGACGCGAGTTGCTGTATGTGCACTAATTCAGCAAAGCGCCTGTTTCCCCGCCGGCCTAATCGAGCCTGCAGTCTCTTTCCGGTTCAAATTCGCAACATTGCAAGTGCGCACAGATTATTGAGCAATGACTTTTCGGTCTGGGATAGCCGTTCGCCTGCAGTTGACAGGGCCGATCCACTCTCGGTGACCGGAATCGCGTCCGTCGCCTTCGAAGCTCTTTCGCAGAACAGGTGATTTCGTGGAAGGCAAACCGATAAATTTTAATTAATCAACAAAATCTATATGTTTACTTATTTTTTCTTTCCTAATTATACACGATTAGGTATATACAAAATGGGTGTCTATAACTGTTAAAACGGTTCAGTTTTTTTATTTTTGGTTCAACAATTCATAGGTGCCGCTATGGAGAAGCTTGAAACCATCAAATTTGATTTGGTTGAATACCGAATCACCCTTCAATTCCCTGGCGGAAAAGCACCTCTTGTCGTTCATTTTGATACACCTTCCAGGCGATTCTACTTTTCGGTCATTGCCCTGATCATCACTGAAATGAAAAAGCGGGGCCGGCCGGAATTCATTCATATACGCCGGCATCAAAAAATTCTGACACAGCTGGACCAATATCTCTCAGGTAAAA
Organism: uncultured delta proteobacterium; assembly: GCA_963825595.1. Lineage (GTDB taxonomy): Bacteria > Desulfobacterota > Desulfobacteria > Desulfobacterales > SG8-13 > JARFQH01. Next base: position 53,107 of record CAWGUE010000029.1, read on the forward strand.
ACGCATCCAAGCACCCTGAGGGTATGTGGGCAAAAATCAATATGGCATGGCGTCACCGGCTTCCGGATTTGGAGTCAGCGGCGCTATTTAAAGTCCTCGACCGGGATCTCATCTCCCCTTATGAAAAAGGGGGGAAGTACAGGTACCAGTGCTCCGAGGCAGAGTGCGACGCCTGGGCAAGCCTTTTCAGCTACCATGAAGACAACAAATGGCGGTACAAATTCGCATTCGATTCGGCGTCTGTCGGCTTGGATGAAATATCTCTCACTTTGGGGGATCTCAGAGACAATTCGGCCTGGGAAGAGTTTATCAATCGTCTCGATATCACGCCCGGGGCTGGTGAGATTCTCAAGGAAACAGGGGTTTCAGCCACCGCTGAACCCGAATCAGAAGATCGGATTAGTCATAAGAGAACTCGCAAGGTCATATGGGGCGGAGCGACTGTCGTAGCGGCGTCCATCATCGCCGTTGTCGTTTGGCGCTTCGCTGTTTATGAAGCGCCCGCGACGCTTCAAAGCGTCGACCTGGGCACTACTGTCTACCCGAGCGTTGATAAGCCATCCCTGGCGGTGTTGCCTTTTGATAATTTGACCGGCGATCCCCAGCAGGAGTATTTCAGCGACGGCATTACCGATCAACTGATAACGAGTCTGTCGCAAGGACCGTATCTTTATGTGACCGCCCGAACCTCCAGTTTCACATTCAGAGGAAAATCTCTGCCGGCTCAAGAAATTGCCGCGAAGCTCGGGGTGCAGTACCTGATCGAAGGCAGCGTCCAACGCAACGGAGATCGGTTGCGCATCAATGTTCAGTTGATTGACGGCCGCAAGGACAATCACATCTGGTCGAAAAGCTATGATCGCAATTATGCCGACCTGTTCGCTCTTCAGGATGAAATCAGCATGGCGGTGATGGCTGCTCTGAACGTTCAAATAACCGGCTACACGGCTGGAGCGCTGCAGCATTCGAGGCCCAACAACCTGAAAGCCTATGAACATTACCTGAGAGGATTGTACTACCATCTTGGTCGCAAGCGCGATGACGTTCTAAAGGCACGACAGTTCTTCGAGGAGGCTATCCGCATCGATCCTAATTATGGCAGGGCTTACACCTGGCTGGCCAACACCTATCTGGATGAAATCGAGCTGCGCCTGACAATGCCGCGGGAACAGGCCATGGAAAAGGCCGAAGAGGCGGTGCGTAAGGCTCTTGCCGCGGACCCGGACTATCCGCCGTATGGTACGCTGAGCCGCATCAACCGCATAAAAAAAGATATGGAGAACGCCATCTTATATGCCCGCAAGGGCGTAAAGCAGGGCCCTACCGATTCAGGCCAGCATTACATGCTCTGCCTGGCGCTGCACATGGGGGAGGAATTCAAAGAAGCCATTGATGCCTGCGATAACGCTCTGGCGCTCATGCCTTACAGACCGGTGAACTATGTTGTCCAGCTGGCATGGTCTCTAGTGGGAAATAAACAATATGACGAGTCAATACCATTATTCAAGGAGGTACTTGATCGCAGCCCTAAATCCTTTTTCGCTTATCTAGCTTACAAGGGACTCGTTGCAGCGTACCAACTGACCGGCCGGCATGCCGATGCCCGTTGGGCAGCCCAAAATGTAATGCGGATGAACCCGAAATTTTCTTTAGAAAAGGAAGCCAGAATGTCACCGGTCAGGGACGGACCCTTTAAAAAGCGCATCATGAATGCCTACCGCGCTGCTGGGCTGAAGTGATCTTTTTTTCCGGTTTTTTAGCCCGTTCTGTCGCTGCAATCCGTGACGTCTATCGACCACTTCTAAACATTGAGGTTGTTTTTTATGACCCGGGTTCAAGTTCGCTTACACCATGTGGCGTTTCCTTAAAATTTCGATTCAGGGATGCCGATAGTGCTGACCTCAAGACGTTCTCGGTATCGCTTAGGAATTCGACAATCCCATCGTCCTAAAATTCTGAGGTGATGCAATTTGGGCGCCTTTTCCCCATGCAATCTCGCTTCACTCCCACATAAATTTGCCGTGTTTCTTCGGTGACATCTGTTCTTTTCTTAGGTTGCCTTATCATAGGCTGAATTCGCTGATCCGTTCCCTATCAGCTCCCGGCTAATGAAAACTCCCCACAGGCTCAAATAAGTGGTGATACCATAACAGTGTCGAAAGCTGTTCCCGACTCATTTATTTGCCCCTGCATGACATAATTGGCCTTGCCCAACAAAAAAATTCTCCTTTAGGAGTGGGACGCTTAAGCGTGCCATCAACTTTTCGTGGATGGACGCTGACCATAACAAATGACGGGCAACCCACAACATGTCGGATGTATCTGTTAAAATCTCAGGTTGCATAAATTAAGGGAGATCCTGTCAGTGTTGCAACCGCAAGAAATCTCTCTATTTATAAGTACATGGCCTGGTAAAAACTGAACAACCTGTTCCTCGATAGGCGGAGAAAAAGGGGCCAATCGACAATCATGACCCCTGTCCGTGGTTATTTCACAAATAGGCTATCCTACGAATAGGTTACCTGTTCTAAGTCTTCGGCGAACCATATCTCTGGTTTTCCAATAACCCCAATATTTTCCATAAGCGGTGGCACAGCGCCAACAAAACCTTTGGCCCCTTTCATGTCCTTAAACCGATGCACTGCAATGATCTCGTTGGGATTGGTTTCTTCACGATGAATACTGGCATATGTGATGCCATATTGCTTCCGAAGCCAATCCGCTTCATCATATCCGCGTTTCCACCTGACATAATCCTCTACCTTGTGTCTTATAATCACAGTGGCCATTTTTCGTTACCTCCTTGATTCTTTTGTTTGTATCAGATTTTGACCCCTCGGTCAGACAGAGGGGTATTTATCCAGATCGTTGTTCGACGCCGTTTATTGTTAGCGGGCCCCTTAGGTTTCGCAGGCGGTTAATCTTCAAATTGTTACTTGAATAATAGTCCAAGAATTTTAAACGTATACGAATGTCTTATCTTTAGGAGAAGAATCGGCTAAAACAGATATTAAGATGGAATTTCGAAGTGTGAGTCGCTTTTGGTAATCACTACGGTCGCGAGATGGGGAAGTTACAAAAAGAGATGGTGAAGACGCATATCAAATTGAGCGGTGAAAGAAGGCTCCGCAGATAAAAAAGCAACGTAGATATAATATGTACCACAACTACACTGTCGATAGTGGGTCGATGATGTTCGGAAAATCGATTGCGGGCGTGAACCTTTTCGTCAATTTCGTACATTTCAATGAAACGCAAACAGCCAGACACAAACCCCAGACACAAAATAGATCATCAGTGGTATTTTAAGATTTTAAATAAACGCCGGCAATCGGTCTTCTTAAATATGTAAAGATGCAATGGCTGTGGGGGCAAATCTATGGGTATTTCTTGGAATTAGAATGTCTCAGGCCAGACGATCTTTCCCATATATCTTTCAGGAGTTAAAAATACGACCGCCTTTTTTCTCAGTTCCCTTGCAGATTTGGTGCGAGCTTTACTCAGGTAGTTTCGTATGGTTTTGATAGGATCGGTTGATTTACGTACTTTCAAGGAGCGGCCTATCAAATCAATCCGTCTGCCTTGGAATTTTTCTGCATCCGATGGGTGGCACCCGAATTTAGATATACCAAAATCCTTTTCACCTCTTCGCCCGTAAGGAAAAGGGCCTTTCGAATGTTCATAATAGAAGGTCCATACATCGAAATCCCTTATGCCATATTCCCCATCGACATGGTGCAATGCCGCCCCTTGGCACAATGCGATGCACATAATTCTGTTTGCGTATAATTTTCGCCATCTGGGATTTCGATTAAAAAACTCCTCACGATCTTGATTAGAGAATAGGAGAAGCTTCCTAAAATCCGGTCTTGCAATTTTTTCATAGGATCGTTCGGAGAAATACATTTCGTGCCTCCTCACCTTTTTGAGTGTACACTCACTATCCTTACTACCTTTACTGTCATAGAGTCAACATATTTGCCTTGGCATTGATAACATGGCGGTGGACAAGGCACGCATTAATGACATCGGAGCATCTTCGAATGGCATAATCGGTCAAAGAATATCTATCTTGGCTATCTGAAATCATTATGATGAAATTTCGAAGGAGTTACTGTAAAAATATTTTTTTTACTTCTTCTTTGAGCACCTTGCCCATGGTGTTGCGGGGAATGTCTTCCAGGAAAATAATTTCTTTGGGGCATTTCCAATCATGCAGGTGCGTTTTGCAAAAGTCTTTGATATCGGCTTCGGTCAACTGGGCGCCCGGTTTGAGAGTTACGGCCGCCACCACTTTTTCACCCCATTTATCATCGGGTTTGCCGACCAACACGGATTCATTGACCCCGTCGATCTGATTGATTATTGTCTCCACCTCTTTGGCCGAAACATTTTCGCCCCCCGAAATAATAATGTGCTTGATCCGGTCGGTGAGATAATAGTACCCGTCGGCATCGATTTTACCCAGATCTCCGGTACGAAACCATCCGTCCTTGAATGTGTCAGCCGTTTCCTGGGGCTTGCGCCAGTAGCCCGGGCTGATGGCAGCACTTTTCAACCAGAGCTCACCGACGTCGCCCGGAGCCACATCGGCAAATGTGTCCGGATCGACAATTCGCACCTGCAACCCCGGCAGGGGTATGCCGATGGAACCGGGAATGCGCCGGCCGGTCAGCGGATTGGAAAAATTCATGCCGGTTTCAGACATACCCTCGCGTTCGACCGGTTCGAGGCCAAAGACTTTGGTCATGCGTTCGAATTCCTTGACCAGCAGCGGAGCCGAGCCGGAGGTAAACAGACGCATGTGGCTGAAATCCAACTGTTGATCGCCAAGGAAATCCATCAGATTCGTGTACATGGCCGGCACAGCCATGAAAACCGAGCAAACCGAATCGCCGGTCTTGCGGGACAGCTCAGCCACCACGCTTTCCGATTTGAACTGATCGAGCAGGCGCACATGAGCGCCGCTGAGCAAAGCCGTGTGTAATGCAAAGCACAACCCGTGCACATGGAACAGAGGCAACGCGTGACACAGCACATCATCGGCTGTGAATTCCCAGATGTGGATGATGTTGCGGGCGTCGGAAACCAGATTCCTGTGGGTCAGCACGGCGCCTTTGGGGTTGCCGGTGGTCCCGGAAGTGTAAATCACCAGGCCCGGATCGTCCGGATCGATGTCGATTGCCGGCACGTTCTCAGGTGCCGATCGGAAAAATTCAATGTCCTGATAGGGCGTCGCGGTCGATATCTCCAACAACTGCGCTTTGGGATCGATGTCTTGGACAAGCCTCTTTTTCCCCGCCTCGACGATGATCAATTGGGCGTCAGCATCCCCGAGAAGATAGGCCATTTCACTTTTTTTGAACCCGGGATTCAATGGCACGGCCATCGCGCCGATTGTTTGGAGGGCAAAATGGGCCACGACGGCGATCAACGATTTGGGGATGAAGAGTATGACCCGGTCACCTTTTTGCACGCCCAGATCCAACAGCGTATTGGCAAACCGGTTTACGTCACGTTGCAACTGAGCGAAGGTCAGTGTGGTTTCAGCCCGGCCGTTTCGCAGAAACGTCAGGGCGGTCTTGGGGCCATGTTCGGCAACCACCATTTCGAGCCAGTGGTTTATGGAATCTGCATGCATGGTTCGCTCCATCGACAATAGGGGCGGTGACCCACACACGGGTCACAACCAAATCCGGACTAACCGATCATTTTGTTCGGCAGCCACAATGCCAGTTGCGGCCAGATGCACAACAATACGATCACCAGCAGGTCGATGATCACAAACGGGACCACCCCCAGTAACACCTTGGACATGGGAACGTCCGGGGCGATATTTTTTACGACATACAGGTTCAATCCCACCGGTGGTGTGACGAGACCGATTTCCAAATTGACGGTCATGATGACGGCAAACCAGATGGGGTCGAATCCGAGTCCCTGGATGATCGGCAGCAGCAAAGGGGCGACCATTAGAATAACGGCCGCCGGTGGAATGAAACAGCCCAAAATGAGCAATAGAATATTGATCACCACGATGATCCCCCACTTGCCCAGGGGCAATTCCAATATCAGCTCACCCAGGGCCTGGGTCGCATACAGGTCGGATGAAACCCAGGCAAATACCAGGGCCGCAGCCATGATCATCAAAATCATGCTGCTTTCATTCAGCGCCTTGATAAAAATTTTCCAGAGTTGTTGCGGGCGGTAAATCTTGTAGATAGTCATCACAAAAAACAGCGACAGTACCGCACCCAGGCCCCCGGCTTCACTCGGCGTGGCCCATCCGCCGTAAAGCGACCCCATGATACCGACGATGATCAGCACAAACGGCAAAACCTTGAAGAGCGATAGAAATCTATCGGCCCAGGCGAATGTCTCGTGGGTGTCTTCGGTTTCCAAAAAATACGTCGATCCCCGTTGGGCAGGCACGAACTTGCGGTAAAAAAACACGATGCCAAGCCAGGCGCAGCTGAGCAGCACGAGCAGAATACCCGGGATCACGCCGGCGATAAAGCATTTACCGATCGATGTCTCCGTGGCAACCCCGTAAAGGATCATGGTCACGCTCGGCGGAATTAAAATGCCGAAAGTGCCGGCATGGGCAATCAGTCCGGTGGCCAGGGCCGCCGAGTAACCCCGTCGCCGCATCTCCGGAATACCGATACCGCCGATGGCCGCAGCGGTCGCCGGGCTCGACCCGCACAGGGCGGCAAAAATTCCGCAACCGACCATGTTGGCGATGCCGAGACCTCCCGGGATCTTATGGAGCCATTTGTGCAAGGTTTCGTAAAGGTCCTTGCTGGCGTGGGACGCGGCAATGGGTGCACTCAACAGTATGAAAAGCGGGATGGCCAGGAGAGCAAAGCTGTCCATGCTGCCGTGAAGCACATAAGGTATGGTGGACAGCAGGTGAGGGGAAAAAATAAGAATAAAGATCATCGATATGCCCGCTAATCCGGCCCAGATGGGAATCCCGGAGATAAGCAGGCCAAATGCGCTTCCAAATAAGAGGACGGCCAGTATGTATTCGTTCATACGTTGCCTTTCAATTCAAGTGATCGAAAGTCATTCCGTCGGGGCAGATTTCTCCCCAATTTTTACACCGGCAAGTTCGGATGGCAACGCTTTCTCATCGATCTCGCCTTGCCGTAACCGCTCGATTTTGCGCCAGATAAAAACGATATATTGCAGAAACAAAATGGTCATACCCAGCGGTAGAAACGCGAACGGTATCCAAAGGGGCGGACCCCACAGCGATTCGGAGTGCTCGTTATTGACGACCGTCTCCCACCACATGGGCCAGGCATACCAGGCCAGAATAGCAGTTAGGATGCACGTAAAGATCGAAACAACGATCAGAGTGATCTCGCGGGTGCGGGGTGAGAGGTGGATGATCACCAGATCCACATTCAGGTGATGTTCATTCTTCTGCACGAACGGGGCGCCCACGAAAACCGTGAAGATCAGCAAGAACACCGATGCCTCGATTTGCCAGATAGTGGATATTCCCAACAGCTTGCGGACGATGACCGCTTCGGTGACGATTAAGGCCGCCGCAACGAGGCATAAAGCCGCCACCCAGCCGGTGATATACGTCAGGGCATCGGTGATGCGGACGAAAATTTGAAAGAGTGTTTTCATGGTATCCACCCGAAGGTTGAAGCGTTAATGGCGCCATTGAAACATGACCGAATACGCGTACCCCAAACGACACCCACCCCGCCGCCGGTCCGATGGGAAGCAGTCAGACCCGACCGGGCATTTCAAGTTCCGCAAACGATGCGGTGTGTGAAATGCCGGGTCGAGCCTTTTGGGCTTGTCTGAGACGACAGGGCCGCTTTGCCGGAAGGCCCTATTTCATGGCATCCAGCGCTAGGTCGAGATATTCCTGACCCCCATCCACAGAATTCGCAAACTCCTTCCATGCCGTTCCTTTGGCAAATTCGAGCCACTGGTCAAATTCCGCCTTGTTCATGTAGTGGATCTGGACACCGGCCTTGGTGTATTCGGCAATCAGTTTGTCGACCAGGGATTTGAAGTTGGGAGCGACCCAGTTGGCGTTCATCCACTCGGCAACCTCCGCGAAGACCTTTTGCTGCTCCGGTGTCAGGCGTTCCCAGGTCTTCTGGGAAATTATCAGATTCTCGGCCATGTACCAGATCGAATAATCCCGGGGCGCATTAATGTAGCTCAGCACCTCGTAGAGCCGGTAGGAGACAAAAGATGCCGAAGAGGTCAGCATCGTGTCCAGAACGCCGGTGGACAGCGCGTGATACGTCTCGGATGAGGGCATGCTCGTAATCGACGCCCCGGCCTCGCGCAACATGAATTCAAACTTTTTGCCGGCCGCCCTCAGCTTTGTGCCTTTGACGTCCGCAGGCAGCACAATCTGACGGATTTTACTGCCGACACCGCCGTCAAACCACGCCCAGACGAGGTTTCTGACACCGTTGTCCTCCATCAGTTTTTCCACTTTTTTGCCGATTGGCTTGTTCCGCCAGGTCATGCCCTGTGCGACGCTGGTAACCGCGCACGGCATGAGCGTAATGGAGAGTTGCGGGACCTTACCGGAAGCATAATCCAGTGGAAATACCGACATATCCAGGGCCCCTTTGCGCAGGGCATCCCATTGTTCTTTGGGTTTGTACAATGATTTGGCCGGATAGTAGCGGAATTTGATTTCCCCCTTGGTCATTTCGGTGACCTTGTCGCCGAACACGCGCGCCATTTGATCACGAACATCACCGGCAGCAAACTGATGCGAGACTTTCAGTGTCATCGAACCCGCGCCGACGATGCCGGGAGAGAAAACCATCACCGCAACGATTGCCGTCACAAAAGACCATAGAACGATTCTCTTCGCATGCATGTCATCCCCCTTTGGTTGAAGGTTGCTGGTTGTTTTTCGGGCGTAGTGATACGTTAAAACCGAACACTCGGCGGATCGTCAAATTACCGCTTTGGATTGCGCGACCAATGTTTCCAGCGCCTGCGACTGGTTATGCAAGTGCTCCCGCATCAAAGTTTCGGCCCCGGTATGGTCGCGTTGTCGAAACGCTTCCAACAAATCGCGATGCTCGCGAATGGAACACTCGAACCTCACCGGTAGATTCAGAGACTGAAACCGATAGAGCAATATTTTTTTGCGAAGGCCGGCGACAATCTGATTGAGTGTGCGGTTGCCGGCAATTTCTTGCACGAATGAATGATATTGATTGTTGATGCGGATATATTCTTCCTGGTCGCGCCGCTCGAAACTTTCTTCGAGTTTGGCATGCAACTTTTCCAGACGGGCAAAATCCCTGGGCGTCATCCTTTCGCAAGCCTCTCGGGCGCAGAAACCCTCCAGCAAGCTCATCACGGCAAACATTTCGGCAATTTCTTCAAATGTCGGTTTGGTTACAAAAGCGCCGCGATTGGGAACCAGCCGGATCAGGCCCTCGACGCTCAAGACCCGGAGCGCCTCACGCAAAGGTGTTTTGCTGATGCCCATGGTTTCGCAAAGCTCGCCTTCGTTGACCTTGTCGCCTTCCTCGAGTTTGCCGGTCATGATCATGTCTCTGAGCATGTCGGCAATCTGAACGTGATATGTGGCCTTTTTAAATTTCATTATTAATCAATTAACATATAACATATTGAAGTTTATATTCTTAGATTAAATATAATAATTTATAAATAATAATATATTTAATTCATCTATCTTGCTTTGTCCCGTATGTCAACTGTCCCTTTTCGCCGGTTATCCAATGATTGAATTTACAAGGTCCTATATAGGACAGCTTTTATTCAGATTGACAGATTCAGTTAAGCGATATATTAAATAAATTAGTATATTATTAAATGGATTTAGCTATGTCATTGACCCTATCATTGAAAGCGTTGGCTGACGAAAAGCGCTTAAAAATCCTGCGAATGCTCCTAAGCACTGATTTATGTGTAGGCGCTTTGGCCAAGCACCTCGGCATATCAAAGCCTGCCGTTTCTCAGCATATCCGGATATTACGGAGAGTTGGATTGGTTAAAGGGGAAAAGCGCGGTTACTGGACCCATTATATGGTAGATCGACAAGCATTAAGCGCCATCGCGATGGAAATAAACACGATGACAGCAAGCGGCAAGCCGCAAGGAACCATTTGTTGGCGGATAGACGATTCGCTGGTAAACATCCATCATCCAAATGAGGGTGTCATGTGTCAAAGTTGTCAGCAGCCGATCAAATTAAAGGACAAGCCTGAAAATTGCAGCCCCGAACAGATCAGGGAATGTCACGGTGACGTCAAGGAACATCCCTGTAGAAAAGAAAAACCCGCCCCCGAAAACAAATAGACGAAGTAGTCCTTTGATGCCATGCCCATTTCAGCGATTCTGATTGCCGCGGTATTTCTCATCTCCTGGTGCTGACGATGGTCGGCCTCGGTGGGGGTCTCATATTTTCACCACTTTTCGTGATTCTTGGGTACGCCAAATCCGAGGCGGCCTCCGCTTCGCGGGAACATTACTACCGCATCCGCATCTTCCCATCGCCAGAAAAAGGATTTTCATCTCAGCGCCCATTGATTTAAATATTCCCTTCGCTGCTTATAGATGATCGGGGCTTTCCTTCATGTTTTCTACACCTTTTTGGGTATATTTTATAAGTGACATATAAGTTGGCATTGTTCTTCCTTTTGCCAAATAATGACATGGTGAATGTCCTAAGATTATCGTTTTTTCAACTATAATATCGAGGGATTTTAACAGGAGAACAGAACCAGAATTGTTCGGGATAGTGAGTTTTCCGGTGTAAGTTTAGGATCAAAACAGATGAGATTATACTGAAATAAATATAAGACTGAAATTATGCACCCTGTCCAATACCACGGTGTAGGTACGATTAAGATTTCTTGCCACAGGCGCAATGCCATAAAATCAAGTCAAATATCGCGATACCGTATGGCTATGTTGTAGTATTTATACAAATTTGCAGTAATTCAGATAATATTTAGCCTTATTTTTCTTTTTGTATATTTTTCAGTTTATTTGAGAGCTTTTGGATGTTTTTCTGTTTTTCTTTTTCTCTCAAATTTTTCCTGGATTCAGTATAAAATTCATGTTTTTTTAGCAGATTGAGAGTTCCGCTATACCATTTTTCGTCATCACTAACATCTAATCCCCGATTGCTTCGTCCCTCCCTTAATTTTGCATCAAATTCGAGGAAATCGGGTCTGCCAAGATGGTCGAGATCGGCATCACAGAGGATTTTTTCAACATGAGTTTTCGGCACAACCGCAAGATCAGTTGATAGAATCATATTTTGAATCTTTTCAATTTCGTTTGGTTTATAACCGATCAGCTTTAGTATTCTTCCTGCCATCCGTGCGGCAATTGGCTCGTTTTTATCATATTCTCTGATATAGCCAGTGTCGTGGAAATAAGCCGCGGTGATTAACAATTCTCTATCATGTTCAGAGATATTCTCAGCTATTGCGATGTCGTTGGCGATAGCAACGACTCCTTTAGTTGGATGAAGTGTATGATCAGCGTCATGGTATTTGATGCCATTTGGTAACTCATCTCTAAACAATTCCCTTATATATTGGTCCACGATTTTTAGACGCTGCGTATGAGCCTTGTACCCTGATTTCATAACAAGAGACCTCCACAACAGTACGCGACTATATTTGAATAGGTGGTCGAGGAGGGACTACTCGATGGGGAACGCAGCGAAAAACGACAGGTCGGCTTTAGATTGAGTGTCAGATATCAATTATTAATGTGACGTGGCAAATATTGTCAAGGTTTATAAGGTGGTAATTCAAACCTAAAATGAGCGTTTTAAATTTTAAAAGAAGGGGGAACTAATTATTTGTAAGGAATTCTGTCAGGTTTGATTTTAAAATTTGAAACCCTCTGGGATTGCCGAATTTACCGCATCTACGGCGTCAGTTGCAGTTACGCATAGGACACTATAGCGAAACGACAGGACCTGCGGCAACATCGCCAAAGGCGGGCAAGCCTCGACAATCGCTCAGTTTAGGTCAAAATTGGATTATACAAGGTGGGTTTCCAACCTGGATTTATTTTACTACTACAAATGAATGTGTGAGTTGGGGGATGGTTTGGCGATTACGCATCTAAAAGGCAGGCTTATCGCTAAATACCACTCGTAATTATCGAATTCGGCGGCACGTTCTCCCACCTTTAGTTAAAGCGCGTCATGAGAATTTTGCAGCTTTTCCTCGTCAAGCTTTCGACCGGTAATGTTCATATGGATTACCGCGGTGCGAATATTACAGTTATCTTCATAACTGAATACATACATAAAAAACCAGCGTCGCTCAGCGAGGCTATGACACGGATATTCCAATGACCATTCATTTAGCCGATTTGTAATGACCCCATGGATACCCTTTAATGCCGCGCGAGCCTCAATCGCATTATCGCCTTCAGCAGATTCGCAGGCCTCAAGATAACTTCTACCTACACCGTGGTCGTCCCAAGCCAGGCCGTTAGCCTCTGCGAACTGGCACCATGCGTTGTTAACGAAAATGATGATACCATCTTTATCGAGAACAGCTAAATGGTGATGCACAGTAACAATCTCCAAGTTAGTGGTTTCACCAAAACAACATTGGAAACATTTTGGAACCCCGCAAACAGGCCGAAGGCCCTTCGCAGTGGAAGTCAACTAAACAAGATGAGATTTCTCGGGGTTGAGAGTATCAGAAATCAAGCTACTGATTGAATAGAACGCTCCAGGTGCCCTGGTTGGATCTTTAAGATGCGAGTTGAGGCTTACCATTTATACAATGGACAGAATATGATGTTTAGAATCGCAAAGAGAGGTGAGCAGGGAGTGCTTATTTCGGCCAGCCCGGATTAGTCCAGTATTTGCCCCGTAGAACATTCCTCAACTTATCGGTAATACATTGTGATAGTAAGTCAAGGAACAAATCATTGAGATGACCTATTACAGTATACAATTAAAAAGGTTTTCATCGTTTTCCTAATAGGATCTAATCGAAAGGCAAAAAATCAAAATATCTCACCAACACCATATAGTCTAAAAATATTGGAAATTGTCTGATACGTTCTGGGTATCTGTTATTTTATCGGCGGGTTGAAAGCGTGCCAGGACCGTAACCCTGAGTAGTCACGCTGATTATGAGGTTACAGTCTGGATATATTTAGGAAATCCGCCGATTGGATAGGTTCCGGAAAATAGCCGCGGGTACAACCACGGTTTACGATCAAGCCGGAGGCGGCTTTACAGCGGTAAACTTAACACTGTCAACCTTCCCTTGCACAATTTCGAGGTCTTCATTGTTGGGGGGTGGCGTAAACTCTTCCCCTGGGCAAGAGGCCATTGCTTTCAGTTCCGTGGGGGTCAGAGTATGGCGAGACACCATCTTAAACTCAGTAAAACCGGCTTTTCTCATCGTATCCCAGTAGGTCGCTTCTAAAATAGCTCCACCCAAGCATCCAGCCCATGTTGCCTGAAATCGCTCTCGCAATTGCGAATCTATATCCTTGGTTAGGACAATATCCGAGATAGCAAGCCGTCCACCGGCTCTCAGTACCCGAAAAGCTTCCTTATAGACGGCATCTTTGTCGGGACACAGGTTGATAACGCAATTAGATATAACGGCATCTGCAAAATCTGTTGGAAGTTGGGACTTCCCAATATCTGCGACACGGAGTTCTATGTCCCTTTGTTGGAAGCCAGATTCAATCACAGCCTGCTTTGCGATTTCAATCATCTGAGGGGCAAAATCTATTCCCACCACTTTACCGCCTTCTCCAACCTTGTGGGCAGCCAAAATGACATCAATCCCGCCGCCGCAACCAAAATCCACAACAACCTCTCCAAGTTCAAGATTTGCAAAACCTGTGGGATTTCCACAACCCCGCGAGAGGTTAAGTGCTATCTCCGGGGCAGAGGAAAGCTCTTCTTGGCTATAAAGCCCTTGATCAATTGCATAGCCCGAACCGGGCTTTTGTTTGCTGGGTCAACAAGAATCTTTGCTTCCGCCTGTTTCAGCGAATTTGCTATAGCGGCCCTTCACGACTTGTTTGATTTCATCAGGTATCATTTTTTTACCTTTAAGGGGTGCTTGCCAGCAGGCTTTCGTTCACCCAAACAGTCGATACATTTGAAATATATGAACGCGCTGGTGATCAGCTGGTTCGGAACGCAGGGGGAACTCAGCCTGACTCAACCAGATATTCGGCATCCTTATTCAATAACCCACAAAAAGTTGACCTATAGTCCAAGTCATCGTCATTAAAGTTTGCAGGATGCCATAGATAATTTGTGCACCTCTATAATCTTCGTCGGACTTTAATTTCAAACTTAAGCCATATTGATAATTTACGTATATTGTGGGGCGGACCAATACTTAGGGTGCCAATATCTGCCAAAAAGATTCAAACAGATGCGCCATGTCTATCTTTATGATCCTCCAATATTCAATACAGGCAACAAAGACTGGATAATGATGAAAATGAGCTTAGCCGCCGGCAACGGGCGGGAAAAGGCAAACCTCGTCGCCCTCGTTAAGCCGGGTATCCAGCTTTCGGGGGAGATGCGAATAATGCCGTCCGTTGACCAAAACGCGGATGTGTTGGTTGAGATATTTTTCGTTTTCATCGAAAATCGTATCTGAAAACGGTTTGCCGTAAATGACGGTCAATTCGTATAAGAATTCCAAGAGCGTCATATCCTCTACTTCGAGTTCGACGACAGCGCGACCGTCCATGACTTGTCTCATGCTGAGAAAACTCTTGACGCTGATTTTCATCACACGCCCAGCCTGGTTCTGAATTCCTGAAAATCTGATCGGTATTTGGCCAACTCTTCTGCGGACATTTCATCCGGAAACTGTAGTTCAACCTGGGTGAGCGATTCCACGACGGTGTTGGCATGGGGGGCCACGGCCAGTACGCCTACCTTGCTGCCGTGCTCCAGCTTGATCTTACCCAGAACGAATTCGGTGACGAACTTGCTTTTCCGGCGTAGAATCTTCTTCCACTCCTGGGGGGTGGCGGACAAAATATACTCTGCCTGATCCAGCGCTTGCTCCTCGGTAAAAAAATCCATTTGGGTGAGAACACCGTTTTCAACAAACATGCCGAAAATGATGTCTTTTTCAATGCCCCAGGCCGGTTCCGCTTTAACCCGATAACACATTTTGGCAGCCAGGTTTTTCAATTTGTTTTGAAAATTCGGATTTGATCGATAAATTTTGGCGCTTTCATTCAGCCATTCCGGCGTACAATACTGGCACGCTGGCATCGTATAGCCTCCGTTCGTTTAGAGTTGAAACTTAAACGCGGCCCATTTTATGCACGGATAGGGGTTGATATCATATCCATATTTTTTAAGTGCTCTCCGACAAGCCGAGCTTTTCGACAGCTTCATCGCGCAGAACCCTTTTGAACAACTTTTCAGTGACGGTCATTGGCATCTCGTTTCGAAACTCGACGTATTTTGGTACGGCGTAGGGGGGCAGGTGTTCACGGCAGAAATTGCGAATATTTTCCCCGCTTACGTCGGCTTGCAAACCGTCTTTCAGTTGAATGACGGCCATTACTCTCTCGCTGCCCGGCAATTCCGAATCCGGCACGCCGAAGGCTGCCGCCATGCAAACGGCCGGATGTTTGAAAAGAACCTCATCGACGGTTGTCGTGTACACTTTCATTCCGGAAACGTTGACCATGTCCTTGACTCTGTCAGTTAGATGGAAATAGCCGTCTTCATCCATATAGGCTATATCTCCCGTGTGGAGCCAGCCATCGGCGGTCAGCCCGGAACCGGTTTGCGGCCAGTAGCCTTTCATTATCTGAGGCCCCCGCACCATCACCTCTCCGGGCTCCCCAAAAGGCGTTTCTCTTCCCGTTTCCGGGTCCACCAGTTTGCACTCGGTGTCCGGTGAGGGGACGCCCATTCCCTTTTTTTCCTTGGGCATGAACCCGGTCACTTTCGAGAAAGCTGAAATGTTGAAGTGGCTCAGAGGAGAGGTTTCGGTCAGTCCGTAGCCCTCTGATACCGGCGTTCCGATCTCTTTCTTAATGGCAGCGGATATCTCCGCCGGCAGCGGTGCCGCCCCGCAGATGGGAATAACATTCATCCGTCCGACCTTGGCCTGCGCGATGCGCATCAGCTGGGTCGGAATCGTCGGAATGATGAGCGGGCGGTATTTACGGATGGCATTTACCAGCATGGCCGTATCCCGCGGGTCGGGCATGAGAATCACCCGAAGCCCCAATTTGGCTGCAGCCTGGTGAATATAATGGCCGTAAGCGTGAAAAAGGGGAATCGGTAAAAACACCGATGCCTTGCCGGCGATACCCCGTAACATCGGTTTTAGCATCCAGGGAAATCCCTGCAGAATACAGCTGTAGCGGTTGAAATGGGTAACCATGACCCCTTTGGGAGTACCGGTGGCGCCGCCTGTAAAGGCCAGCTCGCAGAGGTTCTCTTTCGGATCGATTTCCACCGTTTTGCTGATCGGGTCGCTGCCTTCAATCAGTTTCCTGAATTCATGCACCCGGCGGGGAAGGCTTTTTGCGAGAGCCCTGAGGTCATAACCCTCGGTTGAGGTGACGATTATATGTTCGAGTTCAGTGCGTCCTTTGACGGCCAGCACCCGATCCAGGTGTTCTTCCCGGCAGATCAGCCACCGGCTGCCGGAGCCGGCGACCTCGTGAACCAAGCCGTCCTCCGATCTCAAGGTGCTGGTGGGAACCATCGCGGCCCCGGCCTGCA
The DNA here is from genome assembly GCA_963825595.1 of uncultured delta proteobacterium. GTDB lineage: Bacteria > Desulfobacterota > Desulfobacteria > Desulfobacterales > SG8-13 > JARFQH01. The sequence continues at coordinate 69,857 of CAWGUE010000029.1, forward strand.
TGATGGCCCAATCGCTGATAATAAACTCCGGGCAGTTCGGCAGGAACACACACACGCGGTCTCCTTTACGGACGCCCAGTTCGGTTAGAGCCGCTGCCAGTTTGCGGGACAAAAGCTGCAATTGTCGATAACTGGTTTTTCGGTCAAGGTAAAGAATCGCCGTCTGACCCGGAAAACTATCGGCGGTATCTTCCAAAGCCTTGTAGACCGGTTCTTCGGGATAGGGTGCCAGACTATGGTCGAGCTTGTAAGGGCCCAATCGATAGCTTTTCAACCAGGGTTTTTCGGCATAGGTCATTGTTACCCTCCGATAGATAGTTGTCTGGAGATGCAGCCCCCCTCCCCCTGTCGAATAGGACGGCACCGATGGATTATCGGGTTTTGAGGGCCAAGCCGGTATAATTTTAAACCTGCCACAGGTCTGCAGTGATCTCTTCCAGATCCAGCTCTTTGAGCTTTTCGGGGGTCGGTATGCCTGTTGCCCTGTCCCAGCCGCGCAAGTTGTAGTATGCGTCTTTGAGCATTTCCAGGCTTTGCTTGTCTATCAGCATCCCTTCAGCCGGACCGCTCGGCAGGGGCTCTTTCATCAGTCTATCGGGCAGCGTGTCCAGTATACGGGTGATGCCCTCCCGAACACAGTAGGCGCGCATCAGGTTGTAGACACGTTCGCCGCATTTTCTGAAATCCTCCACCGTAAACACCCATCCGGCGGCATGGGAAATGAGCTGAACGTAGTCCTCTGCCGGCAACAAGATTCCCATGAATTTGCAGGCGCCGATGCAGTCGAACATGGTAAGGGCATTCTCGAGATCGATGACCACTTTAGCCTCTTTGGGATTGGCCACGAACGGATCCTCAATCGAGCTGTCTTCAACCAGCAGAAAAGGCACGTCGATAAATGTCGGCCCCTGGACATAAGCCGTGATGTGATCACCGCCGCGGTTCGCCGTGACATACGCCAGGCCTGTTATTTTCGCTGCTCTGGGATCATACGCAGGTAGTTCGAGACCCTTGACATGCATGGCGAAATGGTGCGAACCCTGACCGAGTTTGTCCGCCATGGCCTTGGTGCCTTCCGCCAGCAGGTCGCCGATGCCTTCCCGTTTGGCGATTTTTTCGACCAGGTCGACCACCAGCGCCCCGTCGCCGAAGTTGAGTGCCAGGCCCTCCGTCTGCTCCTTGGTGAGGATTCCTTTTTGGTAGCACTCCATGGCAAAAGCGATCGAGGCTCCCGCTGTGATGGTATCGAGCCCGTATTGGTTGCAAAGGTAATTGGCCATGGTGATCGCGTTCATGTCCGCAACGCCGCATTGCGGCCCGAGCGTGTTTGTCGTTTCGTATTCAGGGCCTTCACCGCTGCGCCCTTTCCATTTACCCTCCCGGATTTCGGTTCCTCTGCCACAGAAGATGGGGCAGGCAAAACAGTTAACCCCTTTCACGAATACTTTGTCCGTCAGTGCCGGACCGTTGACCTCCTCTATTTTATCGAACACGCCCTGCTGCCAGTTGTATGCCGGATAACCGCCGCGGGCGTTAACCATATCCGAGACCATATTGGTGCCGAAGGCTTCGAAACCCACTTTCAACATGGACTCGTCGAGCAGCGCGATCTGGGCCTTGGCGATTTTGCGGAAATTTGCTTGATCGGCCAGTTTGATGGCGGCCCTGCCGCCGCATGCAACGGCTTTCAGCCGCTTGGATCCCATGACGGCCCCCAAGCCGCATCGTCCCACAGCCCGATGTTTATTGTTGATTATCGCCGCATAGCGCACGAGATTTTCTCCGCCAGGCCCGATGGCGGCAACCGTGAGATTTTTGTCTGCTGTTTCCTGGATTCGATCCTCGGTTTCCGGTACGGTCTTGCCCCAGAGGTCGGCGGCATCCCGCAGTTCGGCCTTACCGTCGGAGACGATCAAGTAGACGGGTTGGGGCGATATACCCTCGAAAATGATGCCGTCGTAACCGCTGCGCTTCAGTGCCGGACCGAAGCTGCCACCGGAGTTGCCATGCCCCCATATTCCGGTCAAAGGCGACTTGGCGACGACCGAATAGCGACCGGCGCTTGCGGAGGCCGTTCCCGTCAATGGCCCGGTCATAAAAATCAACCTGTTGCCGGACCCAAGAGCGTCAGTACCTGCAGGCACTTCATCATAAAGATAGCGGGTGGCCAACCCGGCGCCACCGATGAAAGTCATGGCCCAGTCCAAGCGCAGGGGCTCTGAGGAGACCGAACCGGTTTTAAGGTCGACGCGCAAGATCTTCCCCATGTAAGCATTGATCATCGTTCACCTCCCTTGGATTCAAGGCTGGTAAAAGTGACAGGGACGCCATTGGAAGTATTTCTACGGTGGGTATGACTCCGCGCGTGCAGTTGAGATGTCGGGGAGCGCAGGGTGGGGACAGCTTCCAGGATGAAATGCGACGAGATTCAGAAAGCCCGCGTATTCACTACTCTATGGCGAGTCTGTTAACCCACGATAGATATTGGGAATCACAGACAATCCACTTTTTCAGATCCGGCAGAAAATGTCAACCGCCACACTGAGACCATTATACGGCCAAAGGGGGGGGGGTGGCAATCCAATGGATTGAGCTATTACAGCCTCAAAGTTCAAGGTCTACGGGGATAACGTCGCCGCCTGCTGCGGAGCTATGCCGACAGCGTTGACAAAGGTTGTTTTGTTTAACAAATAATGTCTCGGATATCGACCATCGCAAGCAGCGGGGAACGCGCCTACGGGTCATCGCCGCAGGTAAATCCGCGGGACACGTGCGGTAATGGCGGAGGTGACTTCGTAGTTAATGGTGTCCAGCAGGCCGGCGATCTCATCGGCGGTAACGGTTTCCTTGCCCTGCCGGCCGATAATCACCACTTCGTCCTCGAGGCCGGCATCGGGTATGTGCCCGACATCGAGCATGGTCAGGTCCATGCAGACCCTCCCGACAATCGGCGCCCGGACACCGTTGACCAGCATGCTTCCCCGGTTGGAGAGACGACGATTGTATCCGTCGGCGTAACCGACGGGGACCGTTGCAATGGTGGTGGGCTTTTCAGTCGTGTGGGTCATGCCGTAGCTGACAGTGAATCCGGCGGGAACGGATTTCAAATGGATGATGCGTGCCTTCAGGCTCATGGCGGGCTTCAGGGTAATTTTGCTCTTGGTCGACCTCGTCGGACGGATAAAGTCCGTAGAGGGAAATACCGGCCCGAACCATGTCCAGGTGTGTGTGGGGCAAATCGATGATGGCGCCGCTGTTGGCGGCGTGCCGGATCCGGACTTCGAGACCGGCGCGTTTCAGGCGGTCAAGAAAATCCAGGTAAATCGCGAACTGTTGTTCCGCGTAGGTCTTGTCGGCACTGTCGGCGCTCGCAAAATGCGTGAAAACCCCTTCCAGCTCCAACCCCTGAAGGCCGCCAATCTCGAGCGTTTCCTTGACGGCCGTTCCGGTCAGGTTCATGCCCGGCGCTGCGTACCGGCGGGAGTCAGGCAGGAGGCCCAAGCGACCCATCCCGCTGTCGACCTTCAAATGGACTTTGAGGCGCCCGCCTGTCCGAGCGATCCGCTCGGCGTATGCCCTGGCTATATCGACGGCATAAACGGTCTGGGTGAGATCATATCGAACGAGGCTGTCGACAGCATCTGGCGGCGTGTATCCGAAAATCAGAATTGGCGCCGCGATGCCGGCCTGGCGCAGTGCGAGGGCTTCATGCAACCGGGCAACACCCAGGGCATCAACACCGCTCTCCAGGGCCTGGAGTGCAACCTCCACCAGTCCGTGTCCGTAAGCATTGGCCTTGACGGCCACCAGCAAGCGCGCTTCCGGCCGAGTGATGCGTCTCAACTCCCGCACGTTCGCAGCAATGGCCGTCAAATCGATTTCAGCCTGGATCAGATCAGAATAAGTTGACGCAGAGGCGCTCTTGATCGTCATAAAATATTCCAGCCCGGATATGGAATGCGGGATCGGTGTTCAGACGCAAGTGCCAACGCCGTTACATATAGACGATTCAGCGCATACGCGGGCACCGTTTAGTCAATCTTTAGCGGTTTTTCCGATGGCCATCTGTCGGGTATCAACCATTCCGGTCAAATGAGCGCGTCCACCGGTTCGTACTTCATGTTGAACGCTTCGGCAACTCCCTTGTAGGTCACCTTGCCCCGCACAACGTTGGCGCCGCATTTGATTTCAGGGTTGCTGTCAAACGCCTTTTGCCAGCCCTTGTCGGCGATTTCGACCGCGTAAGGCAGCGTGGCGTTGGTCAGGGCGATGGTCGAGGTCTTGGGCACCGCACCGGGCATGTTGGCCACACAGTAATGCACCACCCCGTCGATGATGTAGATCGGATTGGAGTGGGTGGTTGGTTTCGATGTTTCGAAACAGCCGCCTTGGTCGATGGCGACATCCACCAGAACCGACCCTTTCTGCATGGTCTTCAGCATGTCGCGGGTAATCAATTTGGGTGCCTTGGCCCCGGGGATGAGAACGGCCCCCACAACCACGTCGGCCTCCCGGATCAAGTCGCGGACGGTGAGCGGGCTCGACATCAGTGGAATACAGTTGCTGGGCATGACATCGCTCAGGTAGCGCAAGCGGCTGAGCTGCATGTCGAGAATATACACTTTGGCCCCCAGTCCGCATGCCATCTTGGCAGCATTGATTCCCACAACCCCACCACCGATGACCACGACGGTTCCGGGATCCACACCCGGCACACCGCCCAGCAGAACCCCGGCACCGCCCTTGTTCATTTCCAGGTACTTGGCCCCCTGTTGGATCGCCATGCGCCCGGCCACTTCGCTCATCGGGGTCAGGAGCGGTAACGATCCGTCAGGCGCCTGAATGGTTTCGTAGGCAATGTTGATGCTGCGTCGTTTCATCAATACCTTGGTCAGCTCCTTGGCGGCAGCCAGATGGAGGTAGGTAAATACGATCTGGTCCTCCCGGATCAGATCGTACTCCGGTGCAAGCGGTTCTTTGACATGCATGACCATTTCCGCTTTGGCGAATATCTCCTGAGGCGTTTTCACAATTTTGGCACCCGTATTGCGGTAAGCCGTATTGTTGAATCCACTGCCGACCCCGGCATCTTTTTCGACCAGGACGGTGTGCCCATGCTGCTTCATCACCTCTGCGCCGGCCGGAGTCATCGACACCCGGTTTTCTTCCGCTTTGATCTCCTTCAGTATTCCAACGATCATGATGCCTCCCAATCAGTTGGGGCTGTTAGCCCGTTATCAGGTTGAGTTGGTTAACCCGCTGGTCCGTTTGATCGTTTGCGGCACCCGAATATCTCACCGCTTACCCGGCAAACGAACCGCACCGGTCGCCGCAGGCGGCCTAAAGCATTTCGATGGCGCACGCCATGGCGACGCCCCCGCCGCCACACAGAGTCGCCAGGCCGAGGGTTTTGCCCCCTTGCTGCAGTGCATGTACCAGGGTCACCATGATGCGGGCGCCGGTTGCACCCACCGGATGGCCCAAGCCGATACCGGAACCGTTGACATTGGTGATCTCGCGTTTCAATCCCAGTTCCCTTTCAACGGCAATGTACTGCGCTGCGAAAGCTTCGTTGACTTCGATCAACTCGAAGTCATCGACCGCCAGACCGCTTCTGCCGAGCAGATCTTTCACAGCCGGTACGGGCGACAACCCCATGACCGCCGGATGGCAGGCCCCTTTGCCCACGGCTTTGATTCGGGCTAGGGGTCGTAGGTTCAGATCCCGGGCTTTGGTGGCCGATACAATCACCAGCCCGGCCGAGCCGTCGTTGATGCCGCTGGCGTTGCCGACAGTCACCTTACCGATGTTGGGCACGAAAGCCGGCGGCAATTTTTTAAGGTCCTCCATGGTCAAACCGGGGCGGAAATGCTCATCGTTCGCGAAAACGAGCGCCTCGCCCTTTTTTTTCGCCAGATGCATCGGAACGATTTCGGCCGCAAACGAACCGTCCCTGTTCGCCCTTTCGGCATTGTTCTGACTCCGCAGGGCGACCTCGTCCATTTCTTCGCGGCTGATATCAAAGTGCTGGGCGAGAAATTCCGCTGTGTGCCCCATGAGATACGGTTTGCCCTTGAAGTAGCTGAGAGGCGGCTTTTCGGCATCCACCGGCCCCTCCTCCGGATGGGGAATGATGTGAGAACCGCAGTGCAGGGCATGGATCATGGCATCAACCAACACCTGGTCTTGCAGTCGGCTTCCCCAGCGGGCAGACGGAACCTCGTATGGTGCACCGGACATGTGTTCGACGCCGCCGGCCAGAATGATATCGGCCATTCCGGCTTGAATCATGGCCATCCCGGAGACGACCGCCTCCATACCGGAGATGCATACCCGGTTGATTGTCACCGCCGGGACGGTATCGGGAATTCCGGTCAGTAAAGCGCCCACCCGGGCAACATTCAATGCATCGGAGGGTTCCATGCAGCAGCCGTAGCGGATATCGTCGATCCAGGCCGGTTCGATGCCGGCCCGTTCGACGGCCGCAGCCATAGTGACGCCGGCGATCCGGGCGGCATCGCTGTCGCGCAGTGTTCCCCCGAAGGCACCGATGGCGGTACGGCACGCCGATGCGATCACCACCTCTTCCATGGCTGTCTCCTTCGATCCGCGGCAGAAGTCACCGCGGCACTGATACCCACATCAAGGGCGCTGTTGCACGCAAACCCGCGGTCAATTGAACGTAACGGGCGAATTGACGTATCCTATGAAAATCGATCCGATATTGTCAAGAAATTGCCGCCCGATCGCAGCAACATATTCTTGACAAACAATTTACCGGCGCTCTAAGTGTATACTGAGTCGGTGTGTTTTTCCGTAAAATTACCGCCTTCAATATGTCGTATCTCATAATTGCATTACCGCTGGGAGGCCGCACATGGCAGAGAAAAAGTGGGTTTATCTTTTCGACGAACTCGATCAAGTGCAAGAATATGTCGGTGGCGATTGGGAAGACATTCGTGGTCTTCTGGGCGGCAAAGGCGCTAATCTGGCGGAAATGTCGCGGCTGGGAATCCCTGTGCCACCCGGCTTTACGGTCACCACCGAGGCCTGCAATGCCTACCTTGCCGGTGGTGGAACCTTGCCCTATGGAATGTGGGAGCAGGAAGTTGAAGCCCTGCGCAAAATCGAAGCCGCCGCCGGTAAAAAATTCGGCGATCCGAGAAATCCCCTGCTGGTCTCATGCCGTTCCGGTGCCAAATTTTCAATGCCCGGAATGATGGACACCGTTCTCAATATTGGATTAAACGACGACACGGCCGAGGGGATGGCCAAATTGACTGGAGACGAGCGGTTCGCCTATGATGCCTACCGGCGGCTGATCCAGATGTTCGGTAGCGTCGTGATGGGTGTCCCCGACGATGTCTATGAAGAGGTGCTCACCAACGCACGCACCAAAGCGGGTGTCAAGACCGATTCAGACCTGGGTGCCGAACACTGGCGTGCCGTTACCCGGGAATTCAAGGACATCTACCGGCACCACACCCATCATGAATTTCCCACAGATCCCTTAGAGCAATTGAAACTGGCAACCGAGGCGGTATTTAAAAGCTGGAACGGAAAGCGGGCCGTGGATTACCGCAAAGCCGCCGGCATTGCACACGATCTGGGAACAGCGGTCAGCATCGTGACCATGGTCTTCGGCAACATGGGCAATGACAGTGCCACCGGGGTGGCCATGACCCGCAACGGTTCCACCGGGGAAAAAATGCTCGAAGGCGACTATCTCACCAACGCCCAGGGCGAGGATGTCGTGGCCGGCATCCGTCTGACAAAAGATCTGCAAGAGCTGAAATCCGAGATGCCGAAAGCCTTTGCAGAATTCGATCAGATTGTCCAAAGACTCGAAAAGCACTATCGAGAGATGCAAGATGTTGAATTCACGGTCGAACGGGGGAAATTATGGATGCTTCAAACGCGCGACGGCAAACGAACCGCCCAGGCCGCAGTTCGTATCGCCATCGATATGGCCGATGAGGGGTTGATCTCCCGGGAAGAGGCGGTTTTGCGGGTATCGCCGGAGCATGTCGATTTTTTCATGCATCCGCAGTTCGATATCGAAGCCACCCGCGCTGCCCGAAGCAGTGGCAACTTTCTGGCCAAGGGGCTCAACGTGTCACCCGGCGCGGCCTGCGGGATGGTGGCTTTCGATGCTGACCTGGCCGAATCCTGGGCCAAGAAAAGCGGTAAACAGGTCATCATGGTGCGACCGGAAACCAAGCCCGATGATGTCCACGGTATGCTGGCATCCGGCGGAATCCTCACGAGTCGCGGCGGCCGAACCAGCCACGCTGCCCTCGTGGCCCGCCAGTTCGGCAAACCGGCCGTTGTCGGGGTTTCGGCCCTAAACATCGATATTGCCAGGCGCCAGATGAGTGTTGGCGAGGTTGTCGTCCAGGAAGGCGACTGGATATCTGTCGACGGAACATCCGGCGAGGTCTTCTTGGGGTCCATCGCGACCATGGTGCCGGACATCAAAGATCCATGGCTGCTGAAACTGCTCTCATGGGCGGATAAATTTCGACGCCTGGGTGTGTGGGCCAATGCCGATTACCCCCGTGACGCCGCACGCGCACGCGAATACGGTGCCGAGGGTATCGGGCTGTGCCGCACGGAGCACATGTTTTTCGAGGCCGATAGGCTGCCGATCGTGCAGAAGATGATCATATCCGACCGACGGCTGGAACAGAACGAGGCCCTCGATGCCCTGCTACCCTTCCAACGGCAGGATTTTGCCGGCCTGTTCCAGGCCATGGACGGCTTGCCGGTAATTATCCGCCTGATCGATCCGCCGCTGCACGAATTCCTTCCCAACCACACCGATCTGATGCGCGAATTGGCCGATTTGAAAATTCGTCTGCAACACGCCCCCAATCTGAGTGATATCGATGAATTGCTTCAGCATGTACGAAAAAAAGAACGAATCCTCCGGCGCTTGGAGAGTCTACAAGAAACCAACCCAATGCTCGGCATGCGCGGTGTTCGTCTGGGCATTCACATTCCCGAACTGACCATCATGCAGGTACGGGCGATATTCGAAGCCGCTTGTGCGGTGGCCAAGGAAGGGATTGATGTCCATCCGGAAGTCATGATTCCTCTCACCAGCCACGTGAATGAGCTCGAAATTCAGCGCAAAGCCCTGGAAGCCGAAGCCCGTAAGGTCATGGATGAACAGGGCCTTGTCATCGATTACAAGTTCGGAACCATGATTGAAATTCCGCGCGCCGCCCTGACGGCCGACCAGATCGCCCATCAGGCTGAATTCTTCTCATTCGGCACAAACGATCTGACGCAGACCACCTTCGGTATCTCCAGGGACGATGCCGAGGCAGGGTTTCTGATCGAGTATATAGAAAAAGGTATCTTGCCCGACAATCCCTTCGCCACAATTGACCGGGACGGTGTCGGCGCTCTGATGGCTCTAGCGGTTCAAAAAGGACGCAGCGTCAAGCCGGATCTCGAATGCGGTATTTGCGGCGAGCACGGCGGAGACCCCAAATCGATTCGCCTGTGCCACAAGATCGGGCTGACCTATGTGTCCTGCTCCCCGTTTCGTGTGCCGATTGCTCGCCTGGCCGCCGCCCATGCGGCGCTGGAAGAAAATAGTGAAGATTAGAAAGCCTTTTCACCGGCGCGGCGCCGCTCTTCTTCCTTTTCCCGGCGTTCTTTTTCTTCCAAAGAAACCAGCTGTTCGATGTTATCGGCAAAGTAGATCATCAAGCGATAATCCTGGTCACCGCGACGGGTGGGGGCATTGGTGGCCAGAAGCACGTTTTTTTTATCCCGCCAATACACCGCCTGGCCGCTCTCTTGCGGCAGATCGATCTTATTGGGCTTTCCGAATTTATCTTCAAGGGTGCGGAGAACATCGGCGATATCTCTGCGCGAATAAATGTGAATAAAGAGCGGTCTGCCGGTATGATTCGAAAAAACCAGCTCGACATAGCTGAAAGGAAGGTCGTTATTACGGGCATAGCGGTACATGAGCTTGACGGTATTGTGCTCAACCCGCTCGCCCGGTGGCGTATTCAAACGAAGGTTCAATTGGTGCAGATCGGGAAAATGGTCTTGCAGAAAGCCCTCCCCGTTGACTTCCAGGTTGATGATATTGCGGTATGCAATGGCATCGGGGCCGAGGCTTTTTCTCAGCCGATCGCGCAGCGTATCCGAGAATGGTGTTGTCGCACCGACATCGAAGAAGGTGAACCCCTCCGCATGGATCGGGGGCTGAGGTGCCGTCTGTTCGTCTCCCGAGCAGCCGACCAGAAGAGTGGCTGTCAGACCGAGGAGCCCCATGCATAGGAACCCTAAAGCACGGGTTAGTTTTCCGAAAAGGCGCATACGTTGTGACGTTCCCGTCAAAATGATACCTCTCGAATGCCTCTATGAAAGTTTAGTTCGCATTTTTTCGAACGAGCAGAAGGTCTAAATGAACCGTATGGTTGATCGACTAAATGCTTTATAGGATTATGATGTTGAGTCAATTATTTGCACTGCTGATAAATTTTCATGAAATGTGCGGGCTCGTGCCGGTTTGAACAGAACATGGGCCATCGTGATGCACATCAAGGGGGCATCTTCCGCCGTGTCCGGTATGTCCAGCATCCCTTACCCGATCACCTTAGATAATGCCTGAAAACATGTCAATAGAGTGAAACCGGTGAATGGTCCGCCGGGCGGCTCGAAGCCCGAATCTTCCGTCAAAATCACCCGATATCCCTTGAATTTAACGACAATTACCGCTATGAATATTTGTATGGATTCAAAAGAAGCGATACTCGCATTTTCACAAAGTGAAAAGGTCAAGGCCGGAATTATTTGGGTGACCCAAGCGCTCGAGTTCCTCGTCAGACTTCCGGAAAAAAACCGCAGGAGCGCCGAACGGACGGCACATGTTTTTATCGGGTTGATCTTGAATGATGTTCATCTGGCCGGCCGGGTGACAACGGATCCGAATTGGCGTGAGGTGGAGAAGAACATCGACCTGGCCCTGGTCATGCTCGATTCCGGTGTGGCCTCCGAGGCCGGGTATCATCTGACGAGGGCCCTGAGTTGTGTCACCGATATCGGCCAGCGTTCCATGAGTTACCTGAAGAAGGAAGGGCTTCTGTAATCCGGACAACCTGCCTACCTTTTACCCTGTTGCCCGACATCCTCATTGAGTGCAAACAAAATCGAGATAAAATAGCAAAATTCATATCTCACTGCTGGTGAAGATATTCAAATAAAATCGTGCTATTCAAACAATCATTGAAATAAATATATTATGATTGTTCCCGGTTTTGTTTACGCTCATTTAGGGTGACACCAATCCCCGGTCCTGGTGTCAGGTGCTTCACGACCGCCCGACGCGGTACCGGCTCAACGCCTCCAGTCATGCAGGGAAAACAGGGCGTCCCGGCCGTTCGATGTCCTCCATGTGAAATAGGAACTCGGAGCGGGATTTATCTTTGATATAGTGCGTCAATGTTTTCGCGATCACCGGAAAGGCCAGATCGTCCCATGGAATCTCCTCGACGGCGAAGAGCTGGACATCTAAACTTTCCGGACCGGGTTTGAAATTCAGATCGGCCAAGCGGCCCCTGAACATCAGATAAATCTGGTTGACATAGCAGATATTGTAGAGACCGTAAGGAACCAGTTGGTGCACGGCGGCACAGGCTTCCTCGAGCGTTTCTCGCCTGGCACCTTCGGCGGCGGTTTCTCCGTTTTCCAGGTAACCGGCCGGAAGCGTCCAATTTCCGTAACGGGGTTCGATAGCCCGCCGGCAGAACAGGATTTTCGCCTCCCACGTGGCAATGCAGCCGACCACGACCCTGGGATTCTGATAGTGAATCGTACCGCAGGAGTTGCACGTGTATCGCGGGCGATCATCGCCGGGCGGTATTCCCAGGACGACGGATGAACCACATCGGCTGCAATATTTCATTACCGCTAATCCTTCCCCACTTCATTCGATGTGGCTCCAAAACCCCATCTCACAATCAATCCGCCACAGGTTTACCCGCCTCAGGCGGGCGGACAAGTCACGGCGTGGCGGCCCTTCTCAGTCAGTTCCAGGGAACCCTGCCCCTGACACTAAATACATACGCCCATGTGGGCTGCGTTCTTTCGTCATCCCACGCCTGCTACTTGGTCGTGATCTGACGTTTTGAAACCACTTCTAAACAAGTCAGCAGCAATGGCCAAAAACATCACTTCAGATCCAGCAGAATATAGTCGGCATCCTTGTCGTCGACCGTGGTCTTATCTATGCTGCCGGGAGCCTCCGGGAGGATGACGGTGACCGGCAGATCCGATCGGCTGCGGACCTGAGTTGGAATCGCCTGCTTGCGGACATGGCCGGTGCCGGCCAGAATCACCATGACGGTGCCCGGGTTCTGCGACAGGTAATCGAGGGCGGTGACTGCCATTACGGCATCCCAAACCATCTGGGCCTCACAGAAATAGACGAAATTCACATCGCCGTGGGAATGATCGCCGAAAGCTTCACGAATGAATGCCATGTATTCTTTGTCCACGCGGCAGGCGACATCCCCCAGGTACCCCCGCTGCTCATCGGACAGCGACTGGTATCCCATCCGGGCGACCTGTCGGGTAATGTCGCTGGGGACGTTCAACCCGATCACCGGAATGTGGTTGTCCCGGGCATAGATCAGGATCGGTCTGTAAAAAGAATAGGAATACGTCCAGTTGTTGTAGTAAACTTTTTCGAACTCACCCTCGTCGAGTTTCCCCGATATCCATCCATCCAGTTCATTCTGGTTCTCGCGCCGGAACATTTCCATGCCGATGGCCACCTTTACTCCGGCCTCGTGAAGCATGCGTATCACTCGCAGTTGTGCGCGGTGGTGATTCTCATTGGTATGGTGCTCTCCCACGAGAACAAGGCGATCTTTTTTCAGTCGGGAAAGAACCTCGCTATCGGTGCGTTCCGTCAGGCTGTTCAAGTCTAAAAACCTTTGGCTGACGGTCTTTTCGCTGGCTGTGCAACCGCTGGAAATCGCAATGGCTGCGATGAGTGCCATTAATATCTTTTTATTCATCGGTGATCAGCTTTCTCCCGTATGGGAATAAATGTCGCGTGAGTCATTCGGCGCTTTCATCTCGGCCAACCGCCTTTGTCAGTCGCCGACACTGAACTGATGGCTCAGGGGTGAATTTGTGATGGGCCAGACGCCTTTGGCCTGATTACGGTCACCGCTGAAGGCCAGATAACTGTACTTCCCATAGTGGGTAATTTTACGCGCCACCACTTCTGTGTAATCCATCGACAATGGTAGAAAAAGAGCCACCGTTCGGCCCTGGGCGAATGGATGGTCGAATACGCCGAAAAATGAGTCGGACGGACGGTCATAAGCCCCATCGTTCAGGGTGAAACGCTTCTCAGAAAATATGACATCGTGGTCACGGGCAACACCGGCCAGAAGTTTTTCCGCTGTCGCAGCATAGCCGATCAACAGCAGGTCACCGGCCTTGAGTTCGGCCGGCGCCACCTGTTTCTCGGGTATCACCCGGTAGTTATTCAGCCCCAGTGACTGCACCATGGTATTTGCTACCGGCTGTAAATTCTTTTCCATACCGTCGGCCAAGATCACCAGGACAGATTCGGCCCCTTTCAGGGTGTTAATCGAGGGTGGTATTTCAGAAGTGTCAAGTCGTCTGAAGAAATTGACGTCCGGGTCGACCACCAAAGAAATAGGCGGCTGGGTGCCTTTGAATTCGAATGCGGCCGCGGATTGCGCCGATGTCATGGATACTCTACGGCGAATATTTTCTGCCGCGGAAATTAAGACAACCTCGAGATCGGCTTCGAAGAGGGGCGGATACTGAACCAGCTTCCCCCGGGTATCCCAATGGCCGTTCTTCCGTCCGGTCGCGACGTCGCCGAGGACCAAACGGGGCGCCCCGTCTCGGTCGATCCACTGATCGAAAAAATCGTTCAAGTTCATCCCGGCTCGCCGCTCGAAGCTTTCGCGGAGTTGCCGCCACGATAGGGGTTTGAAAAGGTAATCCCTGTAGATATCCCGCAAGCTGCCCCAAAAAATCTCTTCGCCCAATCGCCGGCGCAGCATATGAAATACCATGGCACATTTGTCGTATCCGATGGTTTTGGTCAGGGGGTTGTTGCGGCTCTGGAAACGGCTGATGGGGAAGTCATTGCCGGGGTTCACAAGTGTCGCGTAATTGCGCAGAATCTGTCGTCGGTATTCGCGGGCAGCCTCGGGTGATTTTCGCTCCTTGTACAAGTAGTCGGCCACATACGTGGTCAGGCCCTCGGACCAGTTCCCGCTGCTATCGTCCACATACACTCCGTTACCCCACCAGCAGTGGGCGATTTCGTGCCCGAGGCTGGTATCGATGATGAACGGCAGCCGTAGAACCCGACTGCCGAGCAGGGTATAGGAAGGAAAACCGTATCCGGTGGGGAAGAAGTTTTCGACAACCGCAAATTTCTCAAACGGGTATGGGCCGAACAATTCTTCATAAAAATGAAGGTAGCGCACCGTCGCCTCTAAGTACTGATCGGAAAGATCGGCGCTCTCCGGCAATAGATACGTCGCAGCGGTCAGCCTGCCGACGGTTTTTTCCCTGACCTGATAACGGGCCGCCGAAAGCGATAAACCGCGTACAGGGTAGTCGACCTCCCAGGTGGAGACGGTTCGGTCACCATCAGTCATATGACCGAGGCTCCGTCCGGCCGTCACGGCAACAGTCCCTGCGGGAGCCTCAACCCGCAGGCGATAGGTTGTGCGATCGGCATCGAGATACGGATACCAGCCGGCGCCGTCCAACAGAAGGGTCCCTGCCGGGGTGATTGTGCCACTGACGCCGTAGCCGGGATTGTCGGCATTGGCCGGCATGACCGGTACAGGGTCGTCAAAGCGAACGGCATAGGTGACGGTCAATCGCAGCCCTTCCGCATTCGATCCATCAGGAATCCGAGGCCGAAGCATGGAGGCATTGAATTCGAACGGAATCGATTGGCCATTCGCCTCCAGCCTTACATCAGTGGCCCGCCGGTTAAGATGCAAAAATAGCGCGGTTGTCGGAGCCGGTCGGATCGTGAGGGTATCGATCCCGTCGAGCCTCTTGTTTGCCGGATCGAGCACAATGTGCATGTCATGATGCACATTGAGAGCAATGGCCGGAGGCGCGCAAAGCAGAATGAATGGTATCAGCAGTAAAAGCGTCTGTTTCACTTTTCGATTATTTTTTCAACAGAAGAGAAGTGAACCAGGACCCGCCTGTTTCACAAGCCGCGTGCGCCGGAAATAAAGGATCCCGCATGGCGGAGAGGCCCGAACACTTCGACAGTATTTTCTAGCGCATCCACAATCGGTTGATGGCGCCGTTGGCTATGTGCTCTATAGTAGAGACTACCGCTGGGCGCGGCTACGGAGTGTTCGCCGCAGCGGAAAAACCCGTTCATAATTGGATACAAATTAAGACGGGAACGTGGTTTGTCAAAAACTCGGTTCCGTCACTCCGGGGCGAAAAATTCAAGCGTACCAACTTGACATCGGATATAAGGGTTAAATGATGGAAGGAAATAATGACCGGATGGATGCCCGCGCACTTTTCGCAAACCACCGGGTGCCCCTCCGGAGTTGAATAGGGTCAGTGTCACCGATTTAAATGTGCAAATAGAGTCTCGAAAGATGGAAACCAAATTCTGCCCGACCTGCGGCAACTTGCTTCAAGACCAATCGTTTGACTCCAAAGTTCGTTTATACTGCAGCCGATGTCAACGGGTTCATTATCGTAATCCGATTGTCGGGGTTGCCGTGATCATCGTCCGGGACCGCCGCATACTTCTGGTCAAACGCAACAGTTCGTATGCCGGCGCATGGTGTATCCCCTGCGGGTATGTCGAATGGAACGAAGATGTACGTCGCGCCGCCTGGAGAGAACTTAAAGAAGAAACCGGGATAGAGGCCGACATCGGCCCCGCGTTTGCGGTACACTCCAACTTCCATGATCCGGAAAATCAGACCGTGGGAATCTGGTTCTGGGGCAGACCGACCGGCGGCAAACTGACATCCGGCTCGGATGCCGCCGAGGTCGAATATTTTCCCATAGATGAACTGCCGGAACCGATGGCGTTTCCGACCGATCTTCTGGTTTGCCGTCAGGTCAAAGATCACCTGGACTCGGGCCCCAGCATCCCCTGGCACCCTTCGAGCCTCTAACCCGCGGCTTGATTACGGGTGCACGAGGCTTTATGTTAAAGGGTCTTTTGGCTGGCGCACCGTCCTTGTGCACCTGACGGCCGAAACCGAAAAATGACACGATGTGGTTTCAAAACCCCATTTAACACCCAAACCGCCAAAGGTTTAACCGCCTCAGGCGGGCGGACACGTTGCGGTATTGCGGCCCATCTCAGTCAATAACAGGGGGCCCTGCCCCTGACACTGAATACATACGACCATGTAGGCAACGTTTTTCGTCGGCCCACGCCTTGCACTTGGCCGTGATCCAAGGTTTTGAAACCAATTCAAGCGAAAAGTGATTCAAGAATATCTTGCCGGGAGGAAAAGTGGCTAAAACTCACATAATCTGAATAGCATGGTCAAGAAATCGACCCTTTACGGTGTGGCGATCCTCTGTTTCGCTGCAGGTTTTTTGGGGGGCGTTGTTTTCAGCATTTACAAATCAAGCGGACCTCCCGCTCAATCGCAGGCGCCGGTTCAAGCCGAGGTCGGTGACCGCAGCCGGGAACTGGAGGCCTTGACCAAGGAAACCGCCCAGAATCCAACCAATGTGGCCGCCTGGATAGAGCTCGGCAACATCTATTTCGACGGCGGCCAATTTGAGAAGTCTATCTGGGCTTATAAGAAATCTTTGGATATCGACCCCAACAACGCAAATGTCTGGACCGACATGGGGGTGATGTACCGACGCAGTGAGAAGCCGCAGGAGGCGATCAACGCCTTCGACGAGGCCATCCGGGCCGATCCCAAGCACGAAATTGCCCGTTTCAACAAAGGGATCGTACTGCTGCATGATCTCAACGATCCGGAAAACGGCATCAAAGCCTGGGAAGATCTGCTGAAGATCAATCCGTTGGCTATGGCCCCGAATGGGAAGTCAGTCGACGAATTGGTGGTCATTTACAAGAAAAACTTGAAAAACGCGAAATGAGAATCAAAACTCGCTTATCCGCGGCAATATTATTCCATCTGGTGCTGTCGATCACGGTCACCCTGGCCTTGTTGGCCTGCGGTAACGGGGTGGAGGGAACTCGCGCCGAAATTCAGAAAAGGCAACCTCTCGTTGAGATAAAAAACACGGATGACTTTCGGCGGATCGTATCGGCAGCCGGTAACCGCCTGCTGATTTTCGATTTTTATGCCACCTGGTGCCCACCCTGCAAAGAACTGGAGCCGATCCTTGAAGCCGTTGCCTGGCAAAAGAAGGACGTGGCGGACATCTACCGGATCAACTATGACGAAAACAATTCCCTGGCAGAACTTATGGGGGTCCACGGCATTCCTTTCGTCGCTTTCGTCAGGAATCAGACCCTGGTTTACAGCCTCATGGGCCTGCGTCCGCAAAAAACCTACCTCGAAGCCATCAGCAGCTTTAGCCGCCCTGATGGAACGTTCGATTCGGAAGCCGCAGGCGGCGGAATTCATTTAGACTTAGGCGGGCCTCCAGCCTCTCAAGCCCCAGAATAAAAAGGCGAGCCCCAGCCCGCTGACCAATGCCGAGGTGATCGCGGTTGCCATTATCCCTCCGGCCATCCACACCGGTCCGCCGGCCAACGCCCCGACAACCCGCCCGAGTCCGGCCGCTGCCAGTATAACGGACATCATGGTGGCCCGTTGCGCCGGTATCAATTCTGTCGATAGGGAGAGGAAACAAACCATGGTGAACTCAAAAACCAGAAAAACGATAAATAGACCGGCCAGCGCCCCAGTTAAATTCAGGCCCGCAAAGGGCAGGATCAGATAACCGAGCATCGAAGCCAACAACCCTCCCCCCACAGCCGACTTCAGGCCGATTCTGTCCGCCAGGACGGCCGTCAAGAACTCGCCCACAAGTTCGGCCAGACCGATCATTCCGGTTCCCAGCCCCAAAGCGACAATACTCAGAGAATACGACTGCTCCAGCCAAACGCCGTAAACTACAAACAGGTTGTCGTTGGCGGCACTGATGAAAAAAACGAACCCCAGAGCACCGATAGCCTCCCGGCGTCGCAGAACATTTTGCCAGGCCACCCACATGCCGCCGGCCGACTGGTAGTCTTTGCTTTGGGGACGGTTAGGCTCTATGGTCAGCATCAAGGCCAGCAGCCCGAAGAGCCCGGCTGCCGCTAGTGCAAAAAACGGTGACCGCCACCCGAAACGATCGATCAACAGACCGATCAGAGGTACGCCGATAAGGGTGCTGCCGGCCCAGCTGAATTCCAGAACACCGATGACACGCCCACGGCGTCCGAAAGGAATGCGTTCACCGGCATAGGCCTGGATCGCGGGATCAAAGACATTTTTTCCCAGACCGGCCAGAAACAGGCCGATCATAACCACCCCGTAAAGCGGCAGGAGGCCGGATGTCAGCATACCCCCGACGAGCATCATCATTGCAGCCACCATCATCAATCGATAGCCGAAGCGATCCGCCGCCGGCCCGAAAAGCATGCCGACCAAACCGGTGGCCTGGTTGACGGCAATCAATGATGTCACTGCGGTCAAAGGGACGTCCAGACCCCGGCTGAGAACCGGCGCGAACGGATAGGCAAACCGCCTGGCTGTATTTAGAAGAATGCGGCACAGGCTGGCGGCAAGGATGCTCCTGAACATTCGGTGGTCGGGTTCTCCGGAATGGCCGGCAGCAAATATTCGAAATATTGGGGGCACGATCGGCTCCTGATAGAGTGGTTGTTGAAAAACGTTCCGTTATTCGAAGGTTTTTTTCAACAACCATCTATACCATCTATCTGCATGTCAGAATTTATTTTTGTAAAGCAGTATGAATGTTTATCCCGGGGTGTAACAGAGAGCACCTCCCGAATCAAGTTCGCCGAACTTGCCAATTCAGGCTGCGCTGCCGGCGGTCTGGCGGTTGGGTGGATCGGTTGACATTGACAGACCCGTCCTTAAGTTCCCCTCTGCGCCTGAGACATCAAGGGCGCTTTGCATTTAAGAACATGACGCCCGGTCGGATGTTACCGGACCAATCGATACAATTCTCTATACCGGGGCATACCGATATGGTCGTTCGCTACACCGAAAACATTTATCACCTACCGCAATTGAAGAACTGTAAACATGTTTTCCGCGATCGAACCCACGCCGGTCGGTGCCTGGCGGATATGATCGGAAAGTCCGAAGGGGCTGTGCTGGGCATACCTGCCGGCGGTATTCCGGTGGCGGTTGTGGTGACAACGGTACTGGGTCTTCCTATGGATGTGGCCGTTGTCAGCAAGATCACCCTGCCATGGAACACCGAGGCCGGATACGGGGCCGTCGCCTTCGACAACACCATGCGGTTGAATCGGAAGCTCGTGGGCCATCTGGGTCTGACCGAAAAGCAGGTTCAGAGCGGAATCCGCAAGACAACCGAAAAAGTATCCCACCGGAAAAAAAGATTCAAAAGCGCCCATCCGATGCCGGATCTTAAGGGGAAATCCGCCGTTGTGGTGGACGATGGCCTGGCTTCCGGATTCACCATGCGGGCGGCGGTAGAAGCCTTGAAGAACGCCGGAATCGAGCAGTTAATCGTGGCTGTCCCGACAGGGCATGAGTCAGCGGTGCATGACATCGCCCCCCATGTTAGCGCTGTGTATTGTGCCAACATCAGAAGCGGCCGGCGATTTGCCGTTGCCGACGCATATCAAGCGTGGACGGATGTCACCGACGATGATGTCGAGACCATTCTGAAAGCCTCCGGAAACCTACCGGTGAGTGACCATTTCTGACTGAACTCGCATGTCAACCCCTTATAAACGCGGGCGGGCTTTCATCACACTTGGGCGGCGGAAAAAGAAACATTGAGATCTCTGGCACATTCTGCTAAAAATGAACTCTTAATTCAAATCAAGGATCGGGGCGTTTTTCCCGCAAATGATTAAAACCAGAGCGGAGGGAATGATCAGCAGCGCAAGCGGGTCCCGCCATGGCAGGATCTGAATGCATTCGGCAGCCTTGCTAAAGATCAGCGGTAACCCCGGCTCTCAAATCGGGGCAACAAGTGGTAAATGGGGTTGAGCCGTTTTGAAATATCATGAAATCTGTCCTTTCCTTAGGATGCCGCATACATGAGTTTGCGCGCTGAAGTCGCTGATCGTTGCGTCCGCTCCCGGTCAATGAAAACTCCCCGAGAGCTCAATTTAACTGAATTCATCAAAACGATATTATCTATGAAACTTAAAGCCTTCTGTGGGTACGTTCTATACCACCTGATTGTTTTGGCGCTGCTGATTCACCCAGTAAATAGCTACGGGTCGTCAGCCCTTGAGAAGCACCCCCTTGCCAAAGGCCTTGACACCGAACTGGCCTACCTGCTCTCCTTCGTCGGTCCGAAGGCCGTCGATCCAGACTCATTTTCGGCCGACAGGATTTCGGCCCTTTTGGAATTCGTCGCAAAGCCGAAAGACGATGGGGTCCTTTATCATGCCGCCGAAATCAACGGAGCATCTTCGGCATACAATGAAATCGACATCGCGAGAAGTTTGGAGGAAATCCTGCGCCTGACTTACAATCCGGACATTCCTTCTGTCATCACGATGCCGTCAACCCTGCGCTTGTCTCATTGGAAAGAAATCGAATCCACTAACCACACCTTGCCAAAGCTTTGGGAGAGACTTCCGAATTTGGCATCGCCGCTTTTGGTTACCGGCATCGAGCATATCGTCAATTCGCCGGACTACAGCTCGGGTGCGTATTTTGAATACGATCTCTACCGTACCCTGATCTTGATGAAGCACAGTGGGCGCAGTGTGTTGATCAGCCTTTCCAAACAAAGAGATAAATCCGATGTCGGCAAAAAGGGTATCGTCATCGGGCCGGATGAAAACTGGGATTACATCTACACCGATATCCCCGGTGTCAACAAATCCGGCTTCGGCTGGGTCAAATCTTACATGTACGATTCCTATTCGGTTTCGTTCTATAGCGAAATGGAAGCCGGCGGTTCCAGGGTGAGGTACGGCGTATTCAAATGGGTCAGCGCCGGTTTTGCCGGAATCAACCTGGCCCGGTCGATACACATTCACAACGGCATGGTCCGTTTTTCCAGCGGGTTTAAGCAGATTCTCGAAAATCCCCGCACAGCCGATACGCCGGCTATTGCAAAGGCCTGGAAAACCGTCGAAAACCTTCCGGAGCAGAAACTGAGGCAGATTACCGAGGATCACCTGTCAGAACTCGAAGAAAGATGCGCAACCAACGGATTAATGGCCGATAAACAAGTGGCGGCATTGTTTGTGGACCAGCAGTACCTGAACACCTTCGATCGAGAAGAAATGCAGGTTCTCATAATGCTGGAGCATTTGAAACAAATTCTAAACGACGCGAAAAACCCGACACTGTCCTATCTTCCGGCTTACCAGAAATTGACGAATTAAAGAAAACTCCCCGAGTGCCCATATAAACAGAGCTATCTGACCCAGGTCACCGCTTGCAGTGGATCGCTTTGCCGGTGGCCGTGTCCTTATCAGACAAAGGATCATGAATGGACCCCAGATCGACTGTCATCGTCACCGGTGCTTCCCGGGGTGTCGGTGCAGCTGTTGCCCGGTGGCTTGGCTCACAAGGCGTAAGCGTAAGCCTGGTCGCACGCAATCAAAATGCCCTCGAAAGCACCGCTTCCGAGGTCCGTGATTTAGGCGGCACCGCGTTCGTCATCGCGGCAGATGTCGCCGATCCGGCCGCTTGTCGCAATATCGTGGAAAAAACGATCGATCGTTTTCAAAGCCTTACCGGACTTGTCAACAATGCCGGTATCCTGACGCCGATGGAAACGGTGGCCCTTTCCGGGACCAATGACTGGCGTTACAATATCGAGGTCAACTTGCTCGGCCCGGTTTACCTGAGCATGGCTGCCATTCCGGCACTGCGGCAAAGCCACGGTCGCATCATCAATGTCAGCAGCGGTGCCGCTCACCACGTCATTGCAGCGGCCAGCGCCTACTGTGCCGCCAAGGCGGGGTTGAACCAGTTCAGCCGGGTACTGGCAGCCGAAGAGCCGGACCTGACGGTCATTGCCGTACGCCCTGGGGTTGTGGACACGCAAATGCAGAAACTGCTCCGAAAGCTGGGACCAGAAAAAATGCCGCCGGAACAAGCGGACTACTATGTCAACCTGAAAGCCACCGGTCAACTGGAGCCTGCGGCAGTGCCGGGCCGGTCGATCGCTTGGATGGCGCTGTATGCCCCCCATGATTGGAGCGGTGCGTTCATGAGCTACGACGAACCGCAAGTCAGCGAGCCGGCGCTGGCGGTTTTCGGCGAAAGCCACGGCTGAATCCGGGCACCGATGGTGCCGGTCGGAGGTAACAAAGTCGCTGGCCGACTGTCGGCCCGGGTTGATCCCGTCGGATGTCCTTCAGGGTCAAGAGCCAGATTTCCGCAATAAATAACGACCATGCGCTTATTGAGCTGAGGTTTGAAATGGACGATATTACCCGCAAGATTTTGGATCGCCTGGCCGATATAAATCAAATTCCGCGCTGCTCGAAGCAGGAAGCAAAAATTGCCGCCTGGCTCACCCATTGGGCTGCGGAACACAATTACACGGTCCGCCGGGACGTCTCCGGAAACCTGTGCATAAAAGTGCCTGCCACTGCAGGATATGAAGCAAGCCCGGGTGTGATTCTTCAGGGGCACATGGATATGGTGTGTGAGAAAACACCGGCATCAAATCACGACTTCGCCAATGATCCCGTCCGCCTGGTCCATCAAGGCGACTGGGTCACCGCCGATGAAACGACATTGGGGGCCGACAACGGTATTGCCCTGGCCATGGCTATGGTACTGGTCGAAGACCCGTCGTGCGTACATCCACCCCTTGAGCTGCTGTTTACCGTAGACGAAGAATCGGGCCTGATCGGCGCCAGAGAACTCGATCCTGATTTGATCGATGGCAGCATTCTGCTGAATCTCGATTCTGAAGACGAAGGGATTTTTACTGTCGGATGCGCCGGCGGCCAGGAGACACGCATTCACCTTCCGGTGCGGCTCGAACCGCTGCCGGCGAAATATAGGCTCTATGATCTGACTGTTAAGGGGCTGCAAGGAGGGCACTCGGGCATCGATATACACAAACCGCGAGCCAATGCCAACAAGCTTATCATCCGCACCCTGGCGGCCATACCCGTCACTGCCGGGATTCGAATTGCATCGTTGAAAGGCGGTACGGTTCACAATGCCATCGCCCGAGACGCCGTCTGCAGAATCAGCGCTATGGCGAGCGAACAGGCGGCACTCCGGCAAGTGATCGCTGCCTGTCGCATCACCTTTCAAAATGAGCACGGCACCAGCGAACCGTCATTCGATCTGCGGATGGAGCCATGCGAATCATCACCCGCCGGCACAGCCGCCATGACTTCTTCTGACACCCACCAGGCCATCCGCCTTCTCACTGCCCTGCCCCACGGCGTCTCGCGCATGTCGGCCGAAATGGACGGCCTGGTGGAAACATCCAACAATCTGGCAACAATAGAATTTGTCCCGCCACAAAAGAGTCTGAACGTATTATCGAGTCAACGAAGTGCTGTAATGTCAAGGCTCTCCGAGCTGACCGGTTGTATCGAATCGATTGCCAGCCTGGCCGGAGCGACAGCCACCAACGAAAACAGCTACCCGGCCTGGGAACCGAATAAGTCATCGCCGCTGCTCGAACGCTGTAAGAACGTCTATAATAACCAGTTCGGCAAGGACCCGGAAGTAATGGCCATTCATGCCGGCCTGGAGTGCGGCCTCATCGGCACCAAAAAAAAAGGGATGGACATGATTTCCTTCGGGCCGACCATCCGCTTCCCGCACTCGCCGGGCGAAAAGCTTTTTGTACCTTCTATCGCCAGGGTTTGGATTTTTCTCATTCGTCTGCTCGAATCCTTAGCGACATGATTTCTACGGGAGTGACTTCGGAGGGATTGATAAACGTTCAGGGAAGCGGTAACTGCATTCAGAAAACCTGGCCGTCGATGTCCGAGGGCCAATCCGGGAGGAGTTTAAATCCAATCTAATTCAGCAATCAAAAAGTCAGCCAGACGATATCCCGGTTGATCGACGACCGGATCTCCAGATTTCAGACTGTCTATCAGCGCCTCCTTGTCGAATTTGAACTGTAAAATTTTACTGATTATTGCGCCGATCCGGTCCTCCGGTAAACCGCAATAGACATTTTCTGCGTATGCGGTGTATTTGTTCAGAAGTTCCATCCGGTCAAGACAGTCCATCTGCATTATTTTTCGGATCAAAACGTTTACCAATTCTGATTGCAAAATGTGTCCTCCTGAATCAGTGCACCTTGAATTTTCAATAAATGAGTCTCTCAGTGCGCTCGGCTTGCAACCCGTTTAGTTCAAGAGGTGTGCCAGACGATACATTTTCTTTATAAGTATATTATTTACAGGAGGTTAAATAGTTTTCCGATTTGTCCGGTATATAGGAATACCCTATTTGTTGAGTGATATGGCTCAGATATTTGAGGGTTTTACCCCAACGGGTGCAGCCGGAGGAAAATTCCTGGGGAAGGGAGGTTGGAACATTTGGCCATACGTCCGAGTGTCGACCGCCGATCAGGATGAACTGAAAAATCTCACATAGAGGGTGATGGATACATGCGCAATCATCCAGATCCAGCCGATGCACGCCATAAAGAACAACACCCAGAACCTTCTGGGAGTCTTGTAGATAAATCGCAAGAAAAGCCCCATGCCCATCGGCATATGGGGAATTCTTCTGTCCCATACCCTTTGAGACCTTCTTTCCGCGCCCTGGTATGCTTCGGAATCGACCGGCTTTGCAGGCTTGCTTCCATCATTCATCAACAGTGTCCCCGCTGCGTGTAAAAAACTTCATTTAAAGGGCCCCAAAACACCATCTCCCACAGATCAAACCATCCCAATGCGTTGCGTTGAACTGAAATCTCAGAGACACTAAATTCGTTTTTTACCATATTTTAATCATATTTTCCAACCTGTTTGTTATTGCTTGGCTGGGGGTGACCACAGCTTTCCGCATGTGCCGACCCGTCAAATGGGTACCTAAAGTTTACAGACCGTGCCGTTTCATGCTAAACTTGGCCTCTTTATTCCAGCAATACGTTCTAAAATGCGATTCCGTTTTCTCATTTAATCATGCTCTGGATAAACACCGTGATTCATAAACGAATCCTCAGCGCTATCGTCCTCTCTTTTCTGCTCCTTTTCACCGTTGCCGCCCGAGCTGACTTCGCCTCGAGAGTTATCGAACTTGTAAACATCGAACGTACGGCCAACAATGTCGCTCCCCTTACCTACAGTGAGGCGTTGACCGTTGCGGCAGGGTTGCACTCCCAGGACATGGGCGATAACAACTACTTCAGCCACACCAGCCAGGATGGCCGGGCATTTAACGAGCGGATTCTCGATGCCGGATATGACTACGTATCTTGCGGCGAGAACATCGCCGCCGGCTACACGAGCCCGGAAGCCGTCGTCACCGCCTGGATGAACAGCGACGGACACCGTGCAAACATCCTGAGCCCCGATTACTGTGATATCGGCGTCGGCTATGCCAACGTGGCCGGCAGCAATTACACCCACTACTGGACTCAGGATTTCGGCCGCCGTACCGACGTGACCCAATGCCCTCCGCCGGTCGCCGCCGCCCCCGGGATATCATCACCCGCCCCCACCGAATCGATCGGCGGTGGCGGCGGAGGGTGCTTCATCGTATCAACCAATCTCAGTTCCAGCCAAATCACTTTACAAAACTGCCTTTTAATGATGGGATTCATCTCGTTCCCGCTCGTTTATTTCCTCGGTGTATTGAGGAGTAAAAACTCCTGAATCGATAACACAAACAAGGGATTCAATGACCTCCGGCAATGCCGGTGGAATGGCTTGTGAAACGCTTGAAGTGGGTCCTTTAGATCCTTTATTTCGGGCAACCCACCGGCCATTGAATTTTTTTATCATATAATATCATCGTCACAGGTATTTGGTAACGCCCGGGGCTGTCAAACATCGGGAGTATCCCCTGCAACGCTGAGTGCTTACAGATGATTATTATTCTGACAATCCCGGGAGCAGCCACTATCTGCGGATGCAGAGATTTTTTGAAGAAAGGAGCGCGCTTTGAACTTCCTATCGGCTAACTTTGCTGCAATGTTGTGGTTCGTCGCCGGCTTGATATTGATTCTGGTGGAATTCCTCATGCCGGGGCTGATCATAATTTTTTTTCGGTGCCGGTGCCTGGGTTGTGAGCGCAGCGGCATATTTCAAATGGACCATGATCATTCCGCAGTCAATGTCCGATCTGGCCGGAATTATCGCGACAGCCACGAGTGTCATTTCCAAAACCGGTGAAGGTAAAGCCGAATGAGTTTGTGGTTGACATTTTTGCGTTTGGCTTCCAAATATATGCATGACACCCTAAAATATACCGAAGGGATTCCCTTATTGCGGCAGACGGAGACGGCCATAGCACGCGCGATGGCCGGGGGGGAACTTTATGTCAACTTAAATAACCCGGGAAAGGGGAAATAGAAGAAATGGTTGATTTAGCGACAGAATACATGGGCATAAAATTGAAGAACCCAATTATTGCCGGTAGTTCAGGTTTGAGCGGATCAGCGAAAGGCGTAATTGAACTGGCAGAAAACGGCGCCGCCGCCGTGGTTTTAAAGTCCATATTTGAAGAAGAAATTATGCTCGAATCCGAAGATATCATGAGGGAAGCCAGCGACGAAGGCGTCAACCTCGACCAGTTTGACTATTTTGACTTAGACCTGAAAAGCAACCGGATAAAAAAATACATCGACTTGATAACGGAAAGCAAAAAGAACGTCTCAATTCCCATCATTGCCAGTATCAACTGCGTTTATTCCCATGAATGGACATCCTTCGCCAAGCAACTTCAGGACGCCGGCGCCGATGCATTGGAATTGAACATGTTTTTTTTACCGTCGGATTTCGACCGAACGACGGAAGAAAAAGAACAGGCATATTTCCAAATTATTGAAAAAGTGCTAAAAGAAGTTTCCATTCCAATTGCATTGAAAATAAGCTACTATTTTTCAAACCTGGGACCGATGATCCAGCAGCTTTCCGACACCGGCATCTCCGGACTGGTGCTGTTCAACCGTTTTTACAGCCCGGACTTCGACATCGATAAGTTCGAAGTCATATCCTCCAATGTTTTCAGCAAACCCTCGGACCTGTCGATTTCGCTGCGATGGATCGGCATTATGTCCCAGCGCGTCAACTGCGACTTGGCCGCTTCGACAGGCGTGCACGATGGCATTGCACTCATCAAACAAATCCTGGCCGGTGCCAATGCGGTCCAGGTGGTTTCCACCATCTACCAGAACGGCAAGGGGCAGATCGGAAAAATGCTCGAAACACTGGAAGGATGGATGGAACAGAAAGGTTTCAACAACCTGAGTGAAGTCAGAGGCAAGATGAGTCAGGCCAAGAGCAGCAATCCGGCCGCCTACGAACGTATGCAGTTCATGAAACACTTCGGCGGCATCCACTGACAATGGGCATGGACAGATCGTGAACTCAGTCGACTCATCGTGGGGGCGATATCGTCGCGGCCGGCCGATATCTTCATGTCGACATGATGGTCCTCGGCCGCAACGAAAGACGTCGGCTACATTTTACCGATATACTGCCCCCGATAATCAAGCGTCGTGAGCGGATCGGCCCCGGAGGTGGTCGTGGCATTGACCACCTGACCGACGAAAATGGTGTGATTGCCCGGTTCAATGCGTGTTTTGATTTCGCACTCGAAACAGGCGGCACAATCAGGCAAAATCGGGCAGCCCGTCAAACCAGGCTGCCAGTTTGTCCCGGAGAATTTTAATTCGGGATCCGATCCCATGAATTTCGGAACAAGGTCCCGCTGGCTTTTCCCCAGAACATGCAATGCAAAGAAGCCGCTTTTCTTGACAAGCTGATGGGATAAGCGGTTTTTGTGCACCGCCACGGCAATTAACGGCGGCGCGTAGGAAACCTGGGAAACCCAGGAAGCGATCATGCCGTTTATCCTTCTCTCCAGGGCCGTGGTCAAAATATAAATGCCGTAAGTCATCGTTCCAAATGCATGCAACCATTCCGTTTTCATACGACACCTGCTTTCGGTAAGCGTTTCAAGTTGTTGGTATCCGACCTCACGCTCTTACTTCCATTACCCGATAATTGGCCATCAGTAAAGCGGCAAAAGAGAATTTAGCGTCGGATGTCTTCATGATGATGGGTATTGCTATGGTGCGAATTGCTTTCCAGGTGAGATAGCGATTGTAACGGCTGGGAGCCGTTTCTGCAGCAATCGAAGCATCTATTTTTGTTGCTTTCGGATCCCCCGGCCGTTATGATACCCACCATCCAAATGCCTTTATAGCGTATATTTCATGGATTAACCGACCGCAGGGCATGGTATCCAGGCAATGAGGCCGAGCACACCCACCGCCTACATCCCTCAGGAGGTCCAATGCACACCGATATGCCATCCGTCAACTACCTGCCGGAACATCTGATTGAAGATATTCAGCACCACATCATGTCCTACCTGGGTAACGACTTCAACCCCCCACGTAAAGACACCTATTATAACGGACTCTCCTTGAGTATTCGGGACCGGCTCATCGAAAGGTGGCTGAAAACCCAAAGGGAGATCAATGACCGACGCGCCAAGCGGGTCTATTACCTATCCATGGAGTTTCTGCCCGGGCGCTTCCTGGTTAACAATATTTTAAAATTGGGCATGCAGGATTTCTGCCGCCAGGCCTTGGAAAGCGTCGGCTTAGACTTGGATGAAATCGAGGAAGAAGAATGGGATCCCGGTCTGGGCAACGGGGGCCTCGGTCGGCTGGCTTCCTGTTTTCTCGATTCCATGGCCACCTTGGGCATACCCGGCTACGGATGCGGCATCCGTTATGACTATGGCATTTTCTACCAGGAAATCGTGGACGGATTTCAGGTTGAAAGTGCCGACAGCTGGATCAGAACCGGCAGCCCATGGGAAATTAAACGACCGGGTTACTTGTACAAGGTTCAATTCTATGGTCGTACGGAACCCTATACCGACGAGAGCGAAACGACGCGCTACCACTGGGTTGACACCGACAATGTCATGGCCATGGCCTGTGATTTTCTGATCCCCGGCCACGACAATCGCAATGCCAACAATATGCGGGTTTGGCAGGCTATGTCCAGCCGTGAGTTCAACCTCCAGGAATTCAATGAAGGCGACTACGTCGGTGCAGTGGAGTCGAAGGTTCTCAGTGAATCCATATCAAAGGTTCTCTATCCGCGGGATGAGAGTTTCGCCGGAAAGGAATTGCGTCTCAAGCAGCAGTATTTTTTCGTGTCGGCCACTTTTCAGGACATCATTCGGCGCTTCAAGCGACTATATAAGGATTTCAATGAGCTGCCGGAGGCCGTGGCCATCCAACTCAACGACACCCACCCGTGCATCGGCATTCCCGAGTTGATGCGGATCCTGCTGGACGAAGAAGGATTGGACTGGGATTCGGCCTGGAAAATTTGCACGCAGTGTTTTGCCTACACGAACCATACCGTCTTGCCGGAAGCATTGGAGACCTGGTCGGTGGACCTTCTGGGCCGGGTCCTGCCGCGGCACCTGGCGATCATTACCGAAATCAACCAGCGCTTTACGGCCGAGATCGAAACCCGACACCCCGGCGATGACGAATGCCGGGCGCGCATGGCCATTATCAAAGATGGCACGGTCCGGATGGCCCACCTGGCTATCGTCGGCAGTCACTCGGTCAACGGGGTTTCCGAACTGCATTCCCGCATCATCCGGGACCGCCTGTTCAAGGACTTCGACGCCTACTATCCGGGAAAATTCAAAAACATCACCAACGGCATCACCCCCCGCCGGTGGCTTCTGCAAGCCAACCCGGCCCTCGCAAACCTCGTCACCTCGCGTATCGGTGACAAATGGATACATGACCTCGACCGGCTGCAAGAATTGGTGCCGCTTGCTGAAGACGAATCGTTTTTGAAAGAGTGGATGGAAGTAAAGCGGGCCAACAAGCAACGCCTGGTTCGCTACATTGAGCGCAAAGTCAGCCGGACCGTATCAACGGATTCACTCTTCGACGTTCAAGTCAAGCGGATCCATGAATACAAACGCCAGTTGCTAAACATCCTCCACGTGATCACTCTCTACAACCGCTTAAAAACCAGGGCGACCGAAAACCCGGTCTCTCGAACGGTCATCTTCGGTGGCAAGGCGGCCCCAGGGTACTTTCTGGCCAAGTTGATGATCAAGCTGATCAACTCCGTGGCCCAGGTTGTCAACACCGATGACGCCGTTTCGGGACAGCTAACTGTCATTTTTCTCCCCAACTACTGCGTGTCCCAAGCTGAAAAAGTCATTCCGGCAGCCGACCTGTCCCAACAGATATCCACTGCCGGCCTGGAGGCCTCAGGGACCGGCAACATGAAATTTGCCCTCAACGGCGCTCTGACCATCGGAACCCTGGATGGGGCCAACATAGAGATAATGGAGGCGGTAGGCTCGGAGAATATCTTCATCTTCGGACTGCAGTCAGATGAGGTGGCAGACTTGCGGGACCGTGGTTATTCTCCGCGAGCCTTTTATGAAAAAGATGCGGAGCTGAAAATCGCTCTGGATATGATCTCCGGCGGTGCATTTTCGCCGCAACAGCCCGATCTTTTCGCGCCAATCATTGATTCTCTGCTGAACCTGGGCGATAAGTACATGGTTCTGGCGGATTATCGCGCCTACATCGACGCCCAGAAGAGCGTCGCCCGTCTCTACCGCCAAGCCGAAGCCTGGGCCCAAAGAGCCATCTTAAACACCGCTCGCATGGGCAAATTTTCCAGCGACCGTGCCGTAAAAGAGTATGCGCAGAAGATCTGGAACGTAAAGCCGTTCAAGGTGTAAGGGTTCTCAGAAATGAGCCCCGTCGGACTCTTTGCGTCTATCATTCTCACCAGCTTGAGATCGAGCAATGATTCACCAACCTTTCCGAAGAGAAGTGATCTCATATCCCCATCTAACACCCAACCCGCCAGAGGTTTACCCGCCTCAGGCGGGCGGACACGAGGCGGTGTTGCAGCCTTCCTCAGTCAGCAACAGGGGGCTCCGCCCCTGACCCGGTATACATTCTACCATTTATGCGACGTTTTTTCGTCGGCCGACGCCTTGCACTTGGGTGCGATCTAAGGTTTTGAAACACTTATAGTCGTTCCTTTTTTCGCATGGCATCTCCGTCTATTTCCAAGGGATGGGGTGAAACGGCCGCAAGCGCATGCCGTGTGGACAAATCAATTAAAGAGTCTATCTTAACCTGAGAACGTTTTCCAAACATCTTTATGAAAGGAACCGAAGCATGGGCACCCAAATCACGGTGCAAGTTAATCAGGCCGGTCCCTCGGCCTCAGAGGGACTTTCAAGAACCCACAGAATCCGTATGGATCGCCCTGAATCCAAAGGCGGTGAAAACCGGGGACCGATGGGTGGTGAGGTTTTGCTGATGGGTTTAGGCGGGTGTTTCATGAGCAATCTGCTCGCAGCAGTGGCCGCCCGGGACGCCGTCGTCACCGACGTTCAGCTGGTCATCAGCGGCATGCTCGAAAATTCTCCCCCCCGTTACTCTGCCGTAGAGCTTCTCGTTTCCGCAGAATATACCGACAGGGAGGATATGGAAAAACTGATCACAATTGCCGAGCGCGGTTGTATCGTCGCCAACACCCTGAAGGAAGCCGTAAAGCTGAATATCCAACTGAAATAACAAGGGGGGGCGGATGTGAGCGTCGGTGGGAGGTTTAAGGATCCAGTCTGGCACGGACCTCCTGCATCAGCTGCTGATGGCGGAGGTTGTCCGGATCGGCATCCAGGGCTTTTTTTCCCCAAAAGGCCGCTTGATCCCATTCTCCCGACTGACGGTAGTTTTCGGCAATGGCATAGAGCAGGTGTTTTCGGGGTACTTTCCGCAGGCGGTCCGGGATTTTGAGCAGCTTCTCGAAATCGGATATGGCCAGATCGTGCTGCCGGGTTACGGTGTAGCAACTTCCGCGGCCGATCAGGCTTTCTTCATCGTTCGAATCGACGGCCAGCGCCCGGCAATAATGCATAATGGCGATATCAATGCGGCTTTCCATCTCATGTATCTTTCCCAGGTAAAAATGAGGATTGTCCCCATCCGGGTGCCGGTAACCAGGATCAAGTTCAATGACCCGTTCCATCGCCCTGACGGTGCCCACCCCATCCGGCATGTGAAAGCACTCCCGCCCCCGGTCGAACCACTCGGCGGCTGTTTGCGGTGATTTTTTTTCGGACATACTGATTCCTTTCGATTATTTTCTGAAACGGGTCAAGTGATTCCCGAAATTGAAACACGTGTGAGAACTCCTGTCAAACACAAGAACGGGTGTGGGTTCCAAACTGACTTCTCGATTGACAAGAAAGGAGACCAACAATGAGAATCATCGTTATTGGTGCGACAGGGACGATCGGACAGAAAGTCGTCGCTGCGCTGTCCAAAAAACACGAAACCATTGCGGTCGGCCATTCTCGCGGAGATGTCCAGGTCGACCTCGCTTCCGCTGATTCCATCCTCAAAATGTTCGGCACGATCGGAGAATTTGACGCCGTCGTCAGTACCGCGGGCATGGCCCGTTTCGGCATGCTGAACGACCTGACCGATGACGACTTCGCCATCGGTCTGAACAACAAGCTCATGGGCCAGGTGAACCTGATCCGACTTGGACACCAGCGCGTTCGCGACAATGGATCTTTCACTCTGACAAGCGGCGTGTTGAGCCAGGAACCGGTAAAGGGTTCATCGGCGATCAGCATGGTCAATGCCGGGGTTGAGGCCTTCGTCCGCGCCGTTGCGCTGGAATTGCCGCGCGGAATACGGGCCAATGTTGTCAGTCCCATATGGGTGAGCGAAACGCTTGCGGCGATGGGAAGAGATAGTGCCGACGGTATGCCGGCGGCAAAAGTGGCCCGCGCTTACATCGAATGTGTGGAAGGATCGGGCAATGGAGACGTTTTTGATGTTCGCCGATTAGGCTGAAGAACAGCATCCGACGGATGTCGCTGGCTTCAGAAAACGGCCCGTATTGGTTTTAACCCACATGCTCGCCCAGGTGGTGCCATGACCTTAAAAGAATTTCTCGGAAGTTTAGAAAACGCGCGCCCGTCTACCCGGTTTTCCGAAACCTTGAAATCACTGTGGTGGGATAGAAAGGGAGATTGGGACACGGCACACGCTATTGCTCAGACAATTCCAACCTTGCAGGGCAGCGCCGTGCACGCTTACCTGCATCGCAAGGAAGGGGTCCTGTGGAATGCCGACTACTGGTATTCCAGGGCCGGCAGAGACAGGCCGAGCGTGCCGATAGAAGCTGAATGGCAACAGCTTGCACAGGAAATGCTTGACGCGACCGAAGAGTGATCGGAGACCCAAAGACCACAGAGCATCCTCAAGCAGGAGGGCGCGTGGAGAAGGGCCAGATTTTTAAAATGATATAGGATAGGACGCGCGTGCCGCCCGGAAACTTAAAGTGAGTGTTGGCGTTGAGGCCGTTCTTTCATTTTGAACTCATCGATAAAGCGCTTTTGCCAAGCGTGGTAGTATCCGTGCGAGTCATCGGCCTTGCTCTGCTTGCGGCGGGAGAGATCGAACTGGTAGCGGTTGGCCCTGATGAACAACTGAAATTTATCTTCCACCATGGTGCGAAGTTTCCGGTTGAGACGGGCATGGAGGGTATCGTCCACATCGTTGAAATCGAAAAAATCCGCCAATTTTCGGGTGAGATTCCGATCCACGGTTTCTGGAATCGACTGCTGGGCAGCCACATCCATGAGACGATTGGCGATGGTCACGATGCCGGATAGAACCCGCTTTTTGGTTTGGATCAATTGATCTTTGCCCCAATAGATCCGGTTGCGGTCCATACTCAATTCACACTTTTCCTCGCCGACCAGGTTCAGGCGCCCAACCATGTAGCTTCGGGCACTCTCCGGCAGCAGATAATCAACCTGGGTGATGAAAATGCCGTCCTGGAATATCGAGATTCCCCCCTGGGAAGCTTCGAGGTCGTAAATGTATTCGGCATTTTCCAGTACGCGCAGCAGCAGGTACCCCCGAGAGCTGTGATAGTCTAGTTGCGCG
The DNA here is from genome assembly GCA_963825595.1 of uncultured delta proteobacterium. Classification (GTDB taxonomy): domain Bacteria; phylum Desulfobacterota; class Desulfobacteria; order Desulfobacterales; family SG8-13; genus JARFQH01. The sequence goes on from CAWGUE010000029.1 coordinate 104,195, forward strand.
GTAAATTTAGTCCCCCAGCGGATCTCTTCATCGTAGTCCATCGGCTCCCGCCCCAGGACCCTATCCAAACCATGCTCGTCCTTTACCGTCACGGCAATCGGCAGAAAACGAACGTTGGTTTTCAGGTACCCCAGATACTCCAGGCTCCGGCTGTATTGAAGGCTGTTCTCTTTCAGGACAACCGTAACTTCGGTGCCTACCGGCATCTCTTCCTGCAAGACCCGGACGTCGAAGTAGTCATCTATACTCGTGATCGTAACAACAAGGCCGTCCTCTCCCGCTTTTCGCGTTTTGACAACCACTTTACCGGCCACGAGAAAGCATGAAAGAAATCCGATTCCGAATCGGCTGATAAAGCTGAACTGAATGTCCGCATCCCGGTTTATGCGGATAATTTCATCCGACTGGTAAAAGGAAAGGCCGATGTTGAGGAAGTATTTTTCGATCCACTGTTTGCTCATTCCAATGCCGTTGTCGCGGACTCTGATCTTGCTGATGTCACGATTAAAGTCAACCCCGATCGCCGGGGTATAGCCGGGTTCGTAGAGTTTGCGCAGATTGCAGGCATCGACGGCATTTTGAATCAATTCCCTCAAAAATACCCGCCGGTCCGTGTAGAGGGTGTTCCCCATGAAGAGCTGAAGGGCGGAGGAGGTGTCGACACTGAATTTAAGGTCAATCGGCTGATATCCGTTCGGTGAAATTTCAAAACTCACCGCGGTAAATAGAAACCGCGGCCTCACAAGACGGTTCAAGCCGGACAGGAGCCGTTGGAGGCGGCTTTCGTAGTGCTTGAGTGCCCGGTGGACTTCGGCGTCGTTGCACTGCAGCCGTACTCGAATTGTGGCCTGAAGGTGGGGATGCGAACCGACTGAGGTCACAGAGAAACACTGTCTTAAACGCTTGCCGCCGGAATTGTTGATCTGGCGCAAGTGGCTGAGAATCTGCTCCCTTATTGCCGGAGCGTCCAGAATAAAGGCGGCTGCCAGGTGCAGACAGGCGGCTATGAACTGAACGTGTATGTGAACCCCGTTGCGATAGGACACTACGGGGGGTACGGCTTCGTTCCATGCGCCGGATGGCATTTGCGCGTTGGATATCAAGCTGATGATCTCTGCCTGGCGGTTGTCGGCAATGCCGTTCGAAGACCAGCGGGCCGCTCCCGTGTCGGGCGCTCGACCGTCCTTTGCGACAGCCCCCGTGGCCTCATTTCCATGGCCGGGATGGGCGTTGGCGTCTCCCCGATAGTCGAGACCGTAAGCGGCAGCGTAAAGAAAGAAAATATCCCAGCTGTTGGCCATCAGGTCCCGTTTCTGTTCTTCGTCCAGTAACCACGACTCAAGCATACTTATCACCCGGTCACCGATTTCATCATTCGTTGAGGTAAGAGAGGACAAAGCTTGCCTGTCTTTGAATGCGCCTATTCCTGAATGGATCTGCGCCAGGCCGTCTTTTTGTTCGGTGTCGAGCTGATCGTAAAGAGAAAATGATGAATGCATACCCATGTCGCCGTCCTCGTTTGTGTCCATCCGCGACGAGTGGATGGCATTATAGAGTGTCCAATTCAAAAATGAGAACTTTTTTTCTCTGGGCAAGTTGAGTCCACTTATGCTCTCAAATAGAAACGAAATCCCGCTGCTCTGCGGCGGGGGCCGCATCCCGTCCCGGCGGGATTTGCCGCGAGGCCTACTTTACGTGCGCCGCAGCCGAAGACCAGCGGATAATCCCGCCGTGGCGGGACCCAGCGAAAAAAGGCCATTTATCGATGGACACGAGATTACCGATGGTATTCTTCATTGCCGCTGCAGGTCGACCCCGAGTTTCAATAGGATATTCTAAAATCATGTCTGGTGAATATAGTCACGACGGGTCGGTATTCAATGATTCAACACCATTTGCTCTGCCCGGCCCGCGTTGCCTACGGCAGGAAAACTTGCCCTCGATCGCTTCTGTTCATATAGTGAACCAGGGTCGATTCGCCAATCACTTATAAAAATCGTCTTTTAGGAAGTATGCTCATGGGACTGCAGGACAAACTCAATCGCATGAAGGAGAGTACTAAAGCCAAAGTGCCGCAGGAAGCCCTGGAGATTATACACCGGGCCACTGAAGATCTGAAGAATTCGGGCATCCTGGCCCGCGTCGTCAAGGTCGGCCAGAAGGCGCCGGACTTCACATTGACGAATACTGAAAATCACGCAGTGAACCTTTACACTCTTCTGACCGAAAGTCCGGTTCTTTTGATCTGGTACCGCGGGAAGTGGTGACCTTACTGCAATCTGGAGCTGGAAGCTCTGGGAAAAGCGGCTGGAAAATTCGAAGAACAGGGCGCGGCCTTGCTGGCGGTTTCCCCCCAGCAGATCCGCTACAACAAGGCCATGAAGGTGGATAAAAACCTTGCCTTCGATGTCCTGAGTGATCCGGGTAACACTGTCGCCGATATATATGGAATCAAATACAGGATGGCCGATGATCTCGCAACGTTGTACAAGAAGTTCGGATTGCGGGTGGACGAACACAATGGAGACGACAGCTGGACGCTGCCGATGCCCGCGCGTCTGATCATTGACCGGGAACGCACGATCCGCTATGCCGAAATAAACCCGGATTACACGATTCGGCCGGAACCCGAGGAGACCCTGTCGGCCCTGATAAAGATCATGAAATGATGATTGCCCCCGCGCCGGACAACTGGATGCCAGGGCTCATGAAAATGGTTTTGGAACCGGACGACAGTTATCATCTTATCGTTCAAAATTGCGCCGATGATGATTAATTTTTGTTTGATTTCATACCGCGCTGCGGTAAGGTCGACAGACACGCCGATCCGCTCGGCAGCCGCCACCTAATGTCATAAGCGCTTCCGAGAAAGCATCCCAAACCGCAGACCGGGATAATCGCACACTGGAGAAAAAGAATGATGAACGATGGAGAATTTCAAAAAGTCGATCAGTCATCGGAACGGATGTACGGACCTCAGGGGATCGTTTTTTGCGGTTTCGCTGCCGCGGAACATGCACCGTTGGTCGATGCCCTATATCAAATCGGCTTCGGCGACCGGCCGATCATCTTTGCCACCAATGAGGATGTGGTTAAAAGCCTCAAAGATTTACTGGCATCCGCTGACCGGTCGGGGATGGGTGAATCGACAGCGATGCCACGGGCAACGATCATGTCCGGATGCACACAGATGGAAGTGCATACCCTGATGACCGCTTTCAAGGAAGCCGGACTTCCCCGCCAACTCTGGGCCACGCTGACCCCGGTTTCGGAAGATTGGCATCTGGAGGCGCTGCTGCAAGAGCTGGTTAAAGAGGACGCCGCCTTGCGGACACGGGGGAATAAGACAACTGGAGACTGACACCCTTACCAGCGGCGGCTGCCGCTTGACCAATGGGCCTTTCATATGATAATCGTCTAAAATAACTATAAAAGTTAATCTAAAAGACAAGGTTGCCATGACCCGAATGGTTTAACCCGATTTCTTTCAGAATGCGGGTTTTTTTCTCATCCCCTTCAAGGTTTAGAAAAATGCCGGATCAACTCAGTCTCTTCCCCTCCGGCTTTGCCGATCGGCCGGAAAAACCTTCCGATAGCACGGTTGATGACCGCCCGGTCGATCTGTCCCCGATGGATGAGGTTTTCGAGGTCGGCCGCAGCCGCCGTCTCCCTGAAAATTATCTGGAACTCCTCGATTTCATGTCCCGGTTTCCCCGTTACTCGCCGCTGAACGCTTTCTTGCTGTATACCCAGAAACCGTCAGCGACGCTGGTGGCAACGGCCGCTACATGGGACAAAGTGTTCAATCGTCGTCCCACGATGGGCGCCCGCCCTCTGATCATACTCGCACCGATGTCGCCGGTGGTTTTTGTCTATGATGTTGCCGAAACGGAAGGAGATCCTGTCCAGGGCAAAATTTTGAAAACAGCGGAGCTGAAGGGCAGATGGGACAACAAAGTGTATGAACACACAATATCCAACAGCGCCCTTCACGGTATAGAAACCCGGGAGATACCCTCCAATGATCGACTATCCGCCTCAGTGATGCCACTCACCGGCAGCGTAAGGGAAACATATCGTTCGCTCGACATTTCGCCGATGGCAAGCTACTTGATCCTTGTCGACACAACAAAGAATCTCGAAAATCGGTATGCTTCCCTCGTGCACGATTTGGGCCGAATTTTCTGCGGTCATCTCGGCATCGACACTCGGGCCTGGTGGTCCGATCGGAGAGGGTTCAGCACAGCCAGCGAAACCATAGAGGTCGAGTCTGTCACGTACCTCGTCTGCGGCCGCAAAGGATTAAAAGAAACGGTCGAGACAGGCCTAACCGTATGCGACTCTTCGAACCGCGAACTGCCCCGCTTCAGTTGGAACACCATCCTTCAGGTCGTCGGATACATCGAGGAAATGGGCAAATCTGCCTGGAAATATCCGAAAAAGAAAAGCCGCTACAAATAAATGGCAGCCAGGCGGTCGCGCCGGTTTTTACGGGGCGTAGGAAAAGGACCTGGACGGACGACCGCAATTCTTGCGAGGCGGAGAGGCTCCGCAACTCCACCGACACCTTTACGGCCTGAGACGATCTGTGATAAAATGTAAGCATGTCGAATTTACCGGATACGGAAACCGGATCGTTGCCAATGGTTATGGCCGCAAACGTCTGGTCGGACATGAGAGGCATGGTCACGGCCTGCAGATGCCGAATGTCCTTCCGTCTGTGCCTTATGGGTCTGTTGGGGCTTCTTTCTGCAGCGGCCTGCGCCCCGAACCGGAATGTTCCTGTTGAGGCCCCGCGTTCCTCCGATCCACTGCCAGGCACCAAATCAGAAAATCCGCGCGCACGGGGCGCTGCGGCGCACGAGCGGAAAAAGAGCCCGCCATCGCTGACCATTTGGACATCGAAGTTATGCTCCGGAAGGAATACAGCCGTTGGCTGGGTACCAGACACCGCTTGGGTGGAAATGATCACAATGGTATCGATTGCTCGGGTTTCGTCCAGACGGTTTACCGAAACGTGTTCAGGATTAATCTTCCGCGCACCACCGGTGAGCAGGTGAGACAGGGCCAGCCGGTTGCATTTCATCAAATGCGCATCGGCGATCTCGTTTTTTTCACCCCCCCCGACTACCCCCGCCATGTCGGCATATATCTGGGTGACAGTCAATTCGTCCACGCATCCAAAACCAGCGGCGTAACGGTTTCACCAATCGACCGTTATTATTGGAAACCGCATTTCTGGAAGGCGAGACGCATTCTTAGCGATTGATCAAATTCTGGTCATTATCTGTTTTACAAAAGGATAGGGTATATGTTCGTTTCCAGATGGGTCCTTTGGGCAGGATTGTTTGCCACCATTATTCTAAACGCCTGTGCAGTGATGCAAAAGGCGAACATGGAGCGAGATCGCGGCCTTTGGTCCAGTTCGGATCCGCTGAGTATACCCTTTGAAATTCGGTGGGCGCAGCACGAAAAGAACAATCTCGCACCAAACCCTTCCTTTGAAGAAGGTCCACTGGCCACTTTCGGATCGGTGGACACGGTCACCATCAGGGGATGGCAAATTATCGGCCGGAATATTGAATGGGTCGACACGGAATCCGCACCGTATACTTCCGATGAGGTCGGCAGCGGCCGACACGCGGTGAAAATTTCCAGGAGCAAGGCCGGCGAACTGGACGAAGCGGACGGAATCGTCAGTGACTACATCCCAGTGATTCCGGGCAACTACTCCTTCACGTACGATGTCAGAATCCAAAATCTATCGACCGGCAAGAGCCGATTCGGTGTGCGGCTGAGCGATGCCTTCGTCGTGAAGGTCCTGTTCTATAATGTCGACAAAAAACCGATCCACCCGGCGCGCCTGAACCCTGTCACCGGCACCCCCATCGACAACTCGGACAAAAGTTATTCTTTTGCCAACTATTGGTCTGTAGACAGGTTCCCATGGGGCACGGTCAGGGCAAGAACGTACAATTATCCGTTTTCAGAAGGTGATCTGCCCGACGACGCCCGCTACGTCCGACTCTTTTTCGGTCTTAAGGGCACCGGCACGATGTGGCTGGACAATGTCGACTATCGTTACGCGAAGTGGAACTTCACCGCCCTCGAACGCTTGAAACCGTATTTTGAAAAACACCTGATGCCGGAGCAGCGGCTTATCCCCACTCCGAAACGGGTCACCCGATTGCCAGACGTCACCTATTGGAATGCGAGCCGGCCGAAATCCCGGCCGCCATTGATCCTCCTGCCTCCTGGCCCGGCGCCGGCCGAGCAAAGCGCCGCAAACATGCTGCAAATAAAAATCAGGGCCTTGTTGGCAAGGCTTTCACCCCGGGATTATCCCGAAGGGCTCGACGTTCGAATCGCCGACAACGATTTCTCTTTAGACGATATCGGCGATGCGAAACTGGTTTTCAGCATCGGCCGAAACGGGCTTTACCACACCCGCCCACCCGGCCATCTCGACTCATTCGATTCATCATTCAACGGTAACCCCCAAGGCTATTTCATTGCATCCGAGCAAACCGGGGGCGCGCTGATTGTATTTCTTGTCGGTGCGTCGCCCGTGGGAACCTATTATGCCGCGACGACGGCTGCGCAACTCTTGAATGATGATGAATTCATCTATCACAATGCCACCGTCGTCGACTTTCCGGATTTTTTGGGTCGCTCCTACACCTTCAGAAACTGGCGCACGGACGCAGAACTCCGGCAGGATCTCGACGCCGTCGAGCAGATGAGCCGGTTCAAATTGAACAAAGTGTATGCCGGTAACAATCGCAAAGGGGAAAAATGGTATCAGTCCGACCCCCTCTTCCGGCGGGGCATACAAGCGGCAGGCCGTGCGTGCCGGGCTAACGGGGTCGTATCCCTGGCTCTTATGGTTAACCCCTATTCACATTTACCGTTCGAAGGATCCGTTGACAACCTTGATCCTCAGGCACGGCGCGCATGGCTCCACAGCGACCCGCAAAGCCTCGCGAAGCTCAAGAGCGTGTTTGACATCGGGTTGGCGGCCGGAGCCGGGACCATCATGCTCCATGCCGATGACCACGTGCCGCACAAGGGGAAAAAACGCAAAATTTACACTCTTTACGACACAGAGGACGAGAGGCGGTTCATCAATCTTCAAAACGCCCAGGCGCATGTCATCAACCGGTTGAAGCAGTGGCTTGACCAACAATATCCGGGGACAAGATTCGAGTTTTGCCCGCCCTGGTACGCCAACGAATTTATCGATCGTAGTGAAGGTCGGGCCGAGGTATATTTCAAGGAGTTGATCGATCAGATCCCGTCGGACATCGTTATCGTGTGGACGGGGCCGACTGTAAGGTCTTTATCCGTTGACATGGCTGACCTGAATCGATACGCATCGCTCATCCAGCGATGGCCCATGCTCTGGGACAACACCCTTTATGCCAGAAACATCGAAACCCGGCGCTATGGCGGTTATACAACCTACTATCCGGGCAAGGTAAGGATGTGCAATCTCTTTGAGCCATATGACACTTACAAGCCGAAGGATTTTCAAAAGTACAACGACGGGGGTCATCTATTCACAAACGGCGACGCATTCAGCGAAATCTATAAAATAAAATACGCAACGGTTGCCGACTATGAATGGAACACCTCGGCCTACAATCCGGAACTGTCCCTGTGGAAAGTTCTAACCAACATGTATGGCTTGGAATGTGCGAAAGAACTCTTGCTCGTCAATGATGCCTACTATGCGCTCTACGGTAGGTGTCTGCGCATGGAATATGTGGGAGTGAACGACGCGGATTTGAAAAAAGCAGCGGTGTCTCTCACGGAACTGTCCGCCCGTCTGCATCGATTATCGGTGTTACTGACCGGGGCGCATCCGCTGCTGAAAGAGCTCACTGCGTTGCGGGACAAACAGGCAAAAAGGTTTCAAGAATTGTCTGGGACGAAGCCCTTGAAAAGTTCGAACGAATGACAATGTTAGAGAGCACTTTTTAGCGGAAAAGGAGCACCATGAGATTTCTTTTGTATAACATTCGCTATGGGGCCGGTATCGGCAGACGCTTTCATCTGCCGGTCCCTTATAGCGGTTATTTCAAACCGACAAATGGCCACTTCAAAAAAATTCTGGACTTCGTCAAAGTCGTCGATCCTGACATTCTCGGATTGATAGAGGTCGACCTCGGCTCGTACCGGGTTGAGCGGTGCAATCAGGCTGAAGTCATCGCCCGCGAGCTGAAGCACCGAGCGATCTACCAATCCAAATATGACGAAGCGTCGATGGCACGCAAGGTCCCGCTGTTGAACAAACAGGGCAACGCCGTATTAACCAACCGGGAGATCATCGGCCGCCGGTTTCATTTTCTTCGCGATGGTGTCAAGCGTCTCGTCATTGAGGTCGAACTTCCGGAAGCCACGATATTCCTGGTACACCTGTCGCTCAAATTCCGCCACCGCCAATATCAGCTCAACGACCTTAATGACTTGATCACCAAATGCAATAAACCGGTCATCGTTGCCGGTGACTTTAATGCGTTTCGGGGGGATCGCGAATTACAGTTGTTTTTGGCTGCCAGCGGATTGGTCAGCGCCAACAACCAGGGCAAGTCGTCATACCCGAGCCGCAACCCTTTCATGCAACTCGATTACATCTTTCACAGCCCGCAAATTCATTCGAACGGTTTGCAGGTGCCGACCGTAATGCTCTCCGATCACGCCCCCCTGCTCTGGGACTTCGATATTCACGACACCCAGGCCGCAGCCTGACCCACCCTGCGCGCCTGCAGCCATGCGCCTGTGTTATGGGGTTCTTTGGCTATGGTTCTTCGTCACGATCTGAGGTGTTGAAACGACGTGTCCGGCTTCAATTGTTGCGCATCTCGACGATACGCAGAAGCTGACGGCCACCCTGGGGAGACAATCCGAGATGATCCAGGTCGACTTTAAGCCGGTCAACAGTGCCGTAGCCGCCGAGATACCCGTTGACCCGCGCCGCGGCAGTTGAGTTGATAAAATTTTCGGAGGAGGGATAGATCTTTGCGAACTCCTGCATCAGGTCTTTTTCCCGTTGGAGTCGATATTTCTGGTGATAATTCTCGGCCAGCGTGAAACCGGTGTAAGGTAGAATTTCCGTGTGGATCTTCTTTGCGATGGCGGACGCTTTGCGGTTTTTGCTCGCCAGAGCCAGTTCCTTCTGCACATCATCGTGGTAATAGACCGCCGCCATGTATTGCCGCGACCAGGCCTTTGATGAAGGTTCGTGGCTTTTCCAGAACAGATCCAATAGGTTCTCATAAGTGATCCGGGTCGGATCGTATTCGATCTGAATCGTTTCGGTATGATCCCCCAGCGTTTGATACGTGGGAGACGATGTTGTTCCGCCGGCATACCCCACACGGGTCCTCAAAACGCCCTCAATGCTCCCGAACCGGGAGTCGGGTCCCCAGAATCACCCCAGAGCAAAGGTTGCCGTTTGGGTTTGGGCCGGTTCGACCAAATCGATCGGCGGAATCAACGCACGGGTTTGTTTTTCCGAATTCGCCACCGCGACCGAGGGATCGCCATTTATGCTGTCCATTTTTTGAGCCTCCCTGCTGCCAGACCTCTCGCAGCCTGAAAATATCACTAAGACCATTGCCGCGAGTATACACAGCGGCAGCCGCCGTCTGCAAAAGCGGCGCCATAATGCGGCAGAGCCTGCCGTTTCGGCCGTTGCCGTTTGCCGTGGGGTCATGTTAATATTCATATTTTAAGCGCGCCATCCGACGTGAGGATCCGAAGTGCTCGGAGGTGGTTTCAAGGTCTTGAATCACGCCCAATTGCCAGGTGTGTGCCGACGCGCCGGTGTGTGAGACCAATGAGCGCGAGCGCTCATTTGACTACTGATCGTCCGGTCTTTCCTGAACCGTCGGGTCGCTCGTTACAGCGTGATGCATGCAACGAAACCCGTTTGTTGTCAATCTCTATGCCCGTTTTAGAGTAAGAGATTTTTTTGATAATCTTTCCGTTCCGAAAGTGAAGCACATCAACGCCGCGCCGACGCTCTCTGCCGCCCTCAAAACCCCTCTCGCGTGAGGGCCACTCAAGCGTCCAACGATAGAGGGCCTTCTGAGCCGTTTCGTCGATGAAGGTGTCCTCCTCAATGAATTCAAAACCGCCGTGGGACGCAAACCAGGGCGCCCATGCCCTGCGCAAGGCCTCTTTCCCTTGGGCGCGAGCGCCGGACCAGTTCTCGAACAGGACGTCGTCGTGAAACAATTGCATGACGGCGTCCAGGTCATGTCGATTCCAGGCGCGGTACCAATCAAGTAAAACATTTCTGATGGCTAATCCGCTAAGTTTCACTCAGCCAATCTCCCTTATTTGGTTGGTCGAAACGAAACAGGATCCTTTCAGGTCAATAACACCCTGATCATTTAGGGTACCATTACAACCGGCTCCGCACCAGCGCCGCACCGGCAGCGAGGCTCTTCAGTTTACCCAGGGCAACCGCGTAGGGAATGGGCGCCATCCCGCAGTTTGTGCAGGGATAGAGCCTTCCCGCGTCAACGTATTGCAGAGCGGCACGGATGGTGGCCGCCACTTGCTCGGGTGTCTCCACCCTGTCTGCCGTCACGGCCACCGATCCAACCAGCACATCTTTGTCTTTCAAAAGGCGCATAAGAGACAGCGGTACCCGGGAATCGGCGCACTCCAATGAGACCTGGCCGATGCGGCTTGAATTGAGGGCCGGAAAAATTTCTTCGTACTGACGCCACTCGTTGCCAAGCGTATTTTTCCATTTCAGGTTCTCTTCGATCCCGTAGCCGTAACAGATGTGCACGGCCGTCGTACAGTCCAGCCCATCAATGGCCCGGTGCAATGCATCGACACCCCATTCTTTGACATCGGACATGAACACATTGAATGCCGGTTCATCGAACTGGATGACATCGACCCCGGCAGCAACCAACTCGCGCGCTTCAGCGTTCAATATTTCAGCGAAATCCATGGCCATTTCCGGCCGGCTGCCGTAATGGGCGTCTGCGATGGTGTCGCAAATGGTCATGGGGCCAGGCAGGGTAAACTTTAATTTGCGATCGGTCTGCGACCTGGTGAAACGAACCTCATCCAGATGCACGGAATGGGAACGCGAAACCGGCCCGGTCACCGTCGGCACCTGCACCGTGTAGCGATTGTCACGGATTCCCATGGGGGTCTTTTTGTCCCAGTCGATGCCGGCGATATGCTCGAGGAACCCGTGCACGAAGTGAATACGAAATTGCTCTCCGTTGGTAACGATGTCTATCCCAGCGTCTTCCTGATGCTTGAGCCATTCCGAGACTGCCCGTTTCTTGAAATGCTCGAGTTCTTCGCCCTGTGCGCGCCATGCCGCCCAGAGTTTGTCTGGTTCCGCCAGCCATTCCGGTTTGGGCAGGCTGCCCACAATGGTTGTTTGCAGCATAAGGCACCTCCCTGTTGGTGTTTCACGATTCCCTTGGCCCTGCTCCTATATGCATATCCTGTCAGGCCCTTCTTTCACGGATCACGGCTTGCCCTGGCAGAGTATAGAGGTCTCAACTTGTTTGGCAGCCGGAATGCTCCCCTTCAAAACCCATCACCGAGATTGCCCGGCACAAGGGTAATGCAATTATTTTTTCCATGTTCTGTCCACGAACACGACGGAGTCGCCATACCTTAAAATATCGGCTAACGCCCCGGCATGATAATCCGCGAGTCGCTTCCACGGCCGCTTTGCGACTTCTGCTGCTGCATTTTCTTGATTTTCGCTATGACCTCGGTCAAGGCCCGCTGCATGGCGTTAGGAAATGCATCCAGGGCTTCTTCAATTGTAGAGGCACCCAGCTCCGATTGAATCGGTAGGGGACCCTCCGGTGACATGAGTTGCGTCTGACCGATAAAGACCGTTTTGCGGTCGGGATCTTCTGTCCCGTCTGCTTTTACAGGGATAAGGCGTCTGATTGAAGCCACTTTGAGGTCGGTAATTGATTCTTCGCGGTAAAGATTGTTTTTGTCGACGTTAAAATCGATTTCATCCACTCTTCTGTCAGCACTCATTCATTACCTCGACTGTTTTGGGTTAATAAAAATAGAAAAGGAAATGTAATCACGAAATAGAAAGAAACCAAGAATTATTATGCCGCGACCGACCGGCTCATTGTTTCCCAAGCGCATGTTGCGTTTGGGTCGCGGTATACCGCCTCACGGAGATCTGTTAATCTGAGATCAACGGCATGAAAATGATCCACCGCAACCCCGGACAGCGGGCCGAAGCCAAGCAAAATTAAACCTAATTTGAGCGATTTTTGGGGAAGCGATGTGCTGAGATCTTGTTCATCAAGGGCCTGCGCCAACCGCAGGCATACCCAAGGCTATGTCGAGGACTGGCACAGGCCTTTGATGGGCAATAGATGGGTGCAGCGCGAGTCAAAAATCGCTCAATTTAGGTTTAATTTTTTTCCCTGGGTGGTTTGACGGAAAACCGGGGCGGATTTGTCGATCTGGCACAAATTTTTGACATTTTGCGCAATCGTACTGATAATTTCCACTAAATATCGATGAAATGACAATTCAAAAGCGGAAAAGGAGATTCGACATGGTTAAACTCGAAACCAGCATGGGCGATATTATTCTGGAACTGGATGAAGGCAAAGCCCCCAAAACGGTGGCCAATTTCCTCGAATATGTGACCGATGGCCACTACGATGGCACCATTTTCCATCGGGTTATCGATGGTTTTATGATCCAGGGCGGCGGTATGACCGCTGATATGAAAGAGAAATCGACCAAATCGCCGATTGAAAACGAAGCCGAAAACGGGCTCAAGAATGACGCCTACGCCGTTGCCATGGCCCGCACCCCTGATCCTCACAGCGCGACGGCGCAATTCTTTATCAGTGTTAAAAACAATGATTTTCTGAATCACACCGGCAAGAACCCCCAAGGGTGGGGCTATGCGGTTTTCGGTAAGGTGGCCAAAGGGCACGGTGTCGTCAACAAGATCAAGGCCGTCCCCACCGGTCGCAACGGCATGCACGATGATGTCCCCAAAGAGCCGGTAGTTATCATCAAGGCCGAGGTCGTGGAGCCCTGACGGCCCGGCCCGCATCACCGAAGACTGCGTGCACTAGAGCTGGCGGACTGTTGAGGCCCATGCCTTCCGCCGAAGGGGGGTTCACGCCCCCCTTGCAAGCTGGTGCTCTAATGGCGCGGTGCTGTTGTTGCGGTTTCACTGCAGCGAGAGGTTGATCTTACCAGAGCCCACCCGGAAACTCGGTTCTCTCATGTCGACCAATTATCCGGTTCATCTGGTCGAACCTTTTTTTGGTCCTTGACATCTTCTCATTTTTTGTTACTAAACAGCCGATGTACGATTGGCTTGCCATCATAGTGCTCGGAATCATCGAGGGAATCACCGAATTTCTGCCCATCTCTTCCACGGCCCATCTGCTCATCGCCGAGCAATGGCTCCCCCGCCAAAGCGATTTGTTCAATATTGTCATTCAGAGTGGTGCGGTCATTGCCGTATTACCGCTCTTTCCCGAACGGCTGCACCAGTTTGTCTTTGGGTGGCGCGACAAAGCCGCTCGGGATTACGCATTGAAAATACTTTTTACTTTCGCCATTACAGGTCTCGGCGGCCTGCTGCTGGAGCGGACCGGCTTCGAATTGCCGGAGGAGCTGTGGCCGATCGCCTGGGCGCTTCTTCTGGGGGGTGTCGGTTTTCTTGTCATCGAAATTTGGTTGCGCGGTCGCCAGCCGCAGGAATCGATAACGTGGACTATAGCCGTCGTCGTCGGTGTCGGCCAACTGCTTGCCGCGGTGTTTCCCGGAACCTCGCGTTCGGGCGCGACCATACTGCTGATGCTGATGCTCGGGCTGAGCCGGCCGGCCGCGACGGAGTTTTCCTTTCTCGTCGGTATCCCCACGATGCTTGCCGCCGGAGGGCTCAAGATTTACCGGGCGCTTTACCATCCTCAGGCAGATGCAGCACCTGAACAGTGGGGAATGGTCCTCCTCGGTTTCCTGGTTTCAGCAGTGGTTTCGTTCGCTGCCGTAAAGTGGCTGCTGAGCTACGTCCGGAATCACACCTTTACCATTTTCGGCTGGTATCGCATCATCCTTGCAGCGCTGATTTTTCTCACTTTTATCGGCCGTTGAATGTCAGCGAGGGACAAAACAATGAAAATGGTCACCGCATTATTGATCTTGCTTACGGCCATGCCGGCTGTCGCCGTCAATGTCGAAACGCTCATTGCGCCGGCGAACGAACCGCTGCAGGCCGGGCATGAGGCCACAATCGGCATCTATATTCATAACATGGGCCAGGAGGCCGTCGTCGTGGCACTGCCTGATCGCGTGACCTGCCTCGTCAAGTTCGGAACCACAACTGTGGAGGTTACGGCATCTGCCGAGGAGCCGCTGCCGCAAGCATCCGCGACGATAGCGGCGATGGGTTTTTTGAAAGCCCGCTACATCTTCCGTGTTCCGGACAATTTTTTCGGTCCGGTCCGTCTGGAGATCCCTGCATTCGAAGGCGCCTCTGTACTTTTGGCTGTCAGCCCGGCGCCACCGTCCCCGGCGGTAAAGGAAACGGCCGCGACCTCTGAAAGCGAATCGGAGATATTACCCACCCTGGATGAAATCCAGTTGCTTTATCAACCCTACCTCGTCAACTTATGGGCATACAACCCCATGTACTTTCTGGTGGGTGCCGATCCGCAAAACAGCAAGTTTCAGGTCAGTTTCAAATATCGGTTCTTCAATCCCGGGGGGTCCCTGGCTGAAAGATTGCCCTGGGTCTCAGGATTGCACTTCGCCTATACGCAAACCTCTTTCTGGGATTTGAAATCGGACTCTCAACCGTTTGAAGATACCAGTTACAAGCCTGAATTTTTCCTGGTTTCCCCGAATATAAAAACGCCGATTCCGGGGAACTCGGGCTTCTTTCTGCAATCCGGTTTCCAGCACGAGTCCAACGGCCGGGGCGGAGAACTGTCGCGAAGCACGAATTTTCTGTATCTCAAACCGATGTTCATATTTTATGACCCTCAGAGCAAACTCGGCCTGTATGCCGCCCCCAAAGTCTGGGCCTACGTGGCCAACAGCGACGATACGAATGCGGACCTGAACGACTACAGGGGCTACTTCGATCTGGAACTGAAGTTCGGTAAAGCCGACAGTTTTGTTTTGAATTCCCACCTCGGCTGGGCCAACGAAGGCGGCTCGCTGCAGCTGGACCTTACCTATCCGCTTGATAAACTGTTCTTCGACAACTTCGACCTTTACCTCCAGGTCCAGTACGTCAACGCCCTTGCGGAAAGTCTGCTCGACTACAGGCAGCGGACCCGGGCATTTCGATTCGGCTTTGCCTTAGTCAGGTAGAATGAGGGGATTGTGCACCCAAAAGATATCCATGCGGTCGTCCGAATTCTGAAAACAGAAGCAACCCAGTGGCAGGTCCCGGTGGTGGGACACTATGCTGATTCCCCGTTCACGGTGCTCATTTCGTGCCTGTTGTCATTGCGCACCCAGGACAAGACTACCCATGCGGCCAGCGAACGCCTGTTTCAGATGGCACAGGATCCGCAGAAAATGGCCGCTCTGCCCGCCGCAACCATCGAGAAGACAATATATCCGGTGGGTTTTTATAAAACCAAGGCCGTAAACATCAAAGAAATCTGCCGCATTCTCTTGTCCCGTTACGATGGTCAAGTGCCTGACGATCTCGACGAATTGCTGAAGCTGCCCGGGGTGGGTCGCAAAACCGCGAACCTGGTCGTCACCATAGGCTACGGCAAAGCGGGCATCTGCGTCGATACCCATGTGCACCGCATCACCAATCGCTGGGGATATGTTCAAACAAAGACACCGGAGAAAACGGAGATGGCCCTGCGGGAAAAACTCCCCCGTCGCTATTGGCTGATTATCAACGATCTCCTGGTGGCCTACGGCCAGAATATCTGCAAACCTATCTCCCCGTATTGCAGCCGGTGCCGCATCCGGCTTTATTGCGCCCAAACGGGTGTGGAGCGCTCAAGGTAGCCGGCCGGATTGGATCAATAGAATGATAGATATTGTCAAACGCTTCTTCGGAAAAATGTCTGCCGATGTGCCATCACCGGACGACAACACCCCTCGACATGATGCCCGGGTCGCCGTCTGCGCCCTGCTTGTCGAGATGGCCAAGATCGACGAAACCTTCACCAGTGCAGAAATGGAGAAAATCTTGTCGATACTGAAGGAAACATACGGCTTGGCGGAGGAAGATGCCGATGCCCTGATAGCGACCGCCGAGAGGGAGCTGGCAGGCAGCATCGACTACTGGCAATTTGCCCGGCTTATCAATGAAAATTATTCTACCGAAGAAAAGATCGCTATCATTGAAACACTGTGGCGCGTTGTCTTCGTCGACGGAAAAATGGACAAGTACGAAAATCACCTGATACACAAGCTGGCCAACCTTTTGCGATTGACCCACCAGCAACTTATCAATGCAAAAATCAAGGTCCTTCGTTCAAAGTAAAACCCTAAATGACGTAAGCAAAACAGGATATGGTCTTATGCGTCAGGTTTTTAATTCCCCGTGTAAATAGATCAGGGATCGAGGAGTTTTCCCTTGACAGGTTGCCTTATGCATAGGTTGGATTCGCTGATCACTTCCTCCCCTCTCAGTCAATGAATATGCCCCGAGGGCTCAAACAAATAGACAGTTTATAAACACTTTACAAGGTGATTTGAGTCGTTGGACGCAATCAAACCCGCCGCCGGTATCTTGTGAACTTGACAATCAGGCAGCTGAAATTACCGTTAGAGTGTCAATTCAACGTCTGACTGTTTAACTTCAAACCCTTTGCAATGGCGTCGCGTGACAGATTTCGGCCATCTCGCCGCATATAGGGACCTTTTGGATTACAGTCGGTACCAATGGCAGGGGTTTATTACAGAGCGCACCGTTCGCCACAGGTCACGGCCCATTTGACGAGTGGCAGCGATTCGCCGGTTCGAGGTAATTTAACACTAACTTGGATCCACTCCGGGGACGGGGTGTTTCAATCAGGAGGTCAAAAGCATGAAAGTTCTCATCGTGTTTTATTCAACGTACGGTCATGTCTATCAGATGGCCAAAGCCGTTGCTGAAGGGGCGCAGCAGGTTCCCGGTGCAACGGTCGAATTACGGCGGGTCCCGGAAACCCTGCCCGGTGAGGTGCTCGAAAAAATGGGTGCCGCTGAAGCACAAAAAACCTTTGCCCATGTGCCTGTTTGCACGGTGGATGAACTGGCCGCGTCCGATGCGATCATATTCGGGACACCGACCCGCTTCGGCAACATGTGCGGACAGATGCGGCAGTTTTTGGACGCGACCGGACAACTCTGGATGCAGGGAGCCCTTGTCGGTAAAGTCGGCAGTGTATTCGCCAGTACGGCCACACAGCACGGGGGGCAAGAAGCCACTCTGCTGTCCTTTCACATTACCTTGCTGCATCAGGGGATGGTTGTGGTCGGCCTACCGTATGCGTTCCAGGGACAGATGCGCAACGATGAAATAACCGGCGGATCCCCTTACGGCGCAACGACCATCGCCGGGACCCAGGGGGAGCGGACACCGACCGAGAATGAGTTGGCGGGAGCCCAGTTCCAGGGAAAGCATGTCGCCGGGATTGCCGCCAAGTTGGCCGGATAAATGCGCTGTCAACAATTTAGGGAATGCACAGGGGAAATCGAAGGCCGAATCATTCTGCCGGAACTTTTGCTCGCCATTATGCTCAGCATGGTGTCATCGACCTTGGCCATCCCGATTTCGCTGATCCGACTCAAATTCTGAATGGTTTCCTCGGCTGTCCGGCCGACAAAACCCTCCGCCTCGGTGATGCCGTGATTGTTAAGGGCCATGTAAGCCGACCGGATACCCGCATCGGCAGAGCTGACGACTTTCAGAGCACAGCCACCCTTGGCACCGTCGCACAGCATGCCGCCTAAATCGCTGATCAGATTGTTGACGGCAAATGTCATTTTTGCCATGTCTTTGCCTTTGCGTTGATACACGATGGCGACGGCGGCGCCGACACCGGCGGCAATGGAGCAGCCGCAAAGCGGTGATAAATCACCGGTAAAACACTTGATGTAGCTGTTCATCAAATGGGACAGGGCAATGCTGCGCAAAATCTTTCTCTCGGATATTTTGAATTGTTTGCCGACATTGTAGGGAATGAGGATGGCCACGATACCCTGATTGCCGCTACCGCCGCTGGACATGACCGGCAGGCTCATTCCGGCCATGCGGGCGTCTGAAGCAGAGGCGACCAGAATCTTGCTCGAGGTAAAAATGTCAGCGTGAAGATAGCCCTTTTTGACCAGGTCGGTGAGGTAGTAGCCGACCTTTTTTAACTTTTTGCCCGCTTCTGACATCCGCAGGTTCATATCGACGCCGTGCTTGATGTATTTGTAATCAGAGGCGTCCATCTCTTCGGCCATTTCGATCAGGTCTTTGATTTTCAACTTGATCAGTGTCTTCTTGTAAGGCAGGGCGGTTTTGGGCCCGGGTGCTCGATCTCTATTGATGATGGTACGGCCGTTTTTTTCCAGACGCACCAGGTTGGTGTGACCATGGGCCAGTATAGCCCTGGCGGAACCGTTGCGGGATTTGACGCGCACGTCGACGTGCAGATCGGTCTTGGTCGCATCATAGGTGATGGTTGCCCTGCCGGCCTGGATCATCTCCCCGGCGCGTTGAATCATTTCTTTCTTGACTCCCTGCAGTATCTCCATCTTCAGATCGGGCTGCCTGACAAAAGCGCCGAGAACGCCGGCGATTAAATTGCCTTTCTGACCGTTGGTGTTGGGCACAATGACGGCGAGCCCGTTTTTGTAAACCCCCGGATCGACGACAATCGCCACCGTGTCGACGTCACCGTCGACCTCTGCGGCGGCAACACTTGCCGCATAGGCCACCGCGATCGGTTCGGTGCAGCCCAGGGCCGGAAAAACCTCGTTATCCAGAACTTCTTTGAGAATGTTCACTATTTACCCCGTTTGTTAACGGCAGATACTACCTGGATCATTCCTTAACACATTCTAATGCGGCAAAAAGTATTAAGACAGTGAAGAGCAAAAAAACGAATTTCTCTGCGTCCTTCGCATCTCGAGCGAGTGAATGCAAGCGGGCGGTGAATTCATTTCTAAATTTAACGAATTCATCTGGAAATCAGGCGGCTTTGGTCGTTTTAACTCGTAAGGCCCTCTGCCTCTGGCGCATCTGGGCTGACAGCTCGGCTTTTCTCAAACGGACCGCCCTGGGGGTGACCTCCACCAGCTCGTCTTCGCGAATAAAACTGATCGCCTGCTCCAGTGTCAGTGGTTTAATGGGCGAAAGGATAACGTTTTCGTCTTTGCCGGCTGCCCGCATGTTGGACAGCTTTTTCTCCTTGCAGGGATTAACGTCGATATCTTCGTTGCGGTTGTGCTCGCCGACAATCATCCCCTCATAGACCGGTTCGCCCGGCATTTTAAATAGCCGGCCCCTTGGCTCCAGGTTGAACAATGCGTATGGCACGGCATTGCCACTGCGGTCGGCCACGATGGATCCGGTGAATCGACTGGGGCAATCACCCCTGTAAACATCGTATCCGTCAAAAAGGGCATGCATGATCCCGGTGCCGCGGGTGTCGGTCAGGAACTCATCCCGGTATCCGATCAGGGCACGGGAAGGCACCGAAAATTCGATCCTCACGCGGCCTTTTCCGTTGTTGACCAGCTTTGTCATCCGGCCTTTGCGGATTGAAAGCTTTTCCGTGACCACGCCGAGAAAACGTTCCTCACAATCGACCATGAGCCGTTCGATGGGTTCCAGTTTCGCCTTGTTCTTGTAACGGTAGATGACCTCGGGTCGGCCCACACAGAATTCATAACCTTCCCGCCGCATGGTCTCGATCAGGATCGCCAGTTGGAATTCTCCCCGCCCTTTGACCACGGTGCTGTCCCTGTCCGGGCCCTTTTCAACCTGAATGGCCACATTGCTCAAGGTTTCTTTCATGAGGCGGTCGCGGATCCGCCCGGCCTGGACATATTTTCCATCCTTGCCGCCAAGCGGTGAATTGTTGATCGTAAATTTCATGGACACCGTTGGTTCGTCGACGCTGATCCTCGGAAGGGCCTGCGGGGCTTCCCGGGTGCAAATGGTATCGCCGATACTGACCTCATCAATGCCCGCAAGCACCACGATATCGCCAGGCTGGACCTCATTCACCTCCTGGAGTTTGATGCCTTCGTAGACCTGAAGTTTTGATACCTTGAGCGGCTTATCGGCGCCAGACATGCCGATGCACACCAGGTTGTCTCTCGATCGGGCCGTGCCGTTGGATATCTTCCCGACGGCCAAACGCCCCAGATAATCGGAATATCCGAGGTCCGATACGAGCATTTGGAAAGGTGCCTGGGGATCGTAGGTTGGCGCGGGTATTTCTTCGAGGATTGTGTCCAGAAGCACATGGAGATTGTCGGATTTTTCATCCAGGGATCTCTGGGCAATCCCATCCCGGCCCACAGCGTATAGAAGCGGAAATTCGATCTGCTCGTCGGTGGCATTCAAATCGATCATGAGGTCGTAAATTTCGTCCAGGACTTCGTCGGGCCGGGCGTCCTGGCGGTCGATCTTGTTGATGACCACGATGATTCTGAGGCCGGCGTCAAGCGCTTTTTTCAGGACGAAGCGGGTCTGGGGCAACGGTCCTTCGGATGCATCAACGAGAAGAATCGCTCCGTCGGCCATCGACAGGGCCCGTTCCACCTCACCGCCGAAATCCGCATGGCCGGGGGTGTCGACGATGTTGACTCGCACGCCCTTCCACAGAACCGAACAATTTTTGGCAGCAATGGTAATGCCGCGTTCCCGTTCCAGATCCATGGTGTCCATGAGGCGCTCATCGATCTCCTGGTTCTCTCTGAATAGGCCGCTTTGGCGAAAGATGGCGTCCACGAGGGTTGTTTTGCCGTGGTCAACATGGGCGATGATGGCAATATTTCTCAAACTGTCGTTCGTCAGTGTTTTGGGCATGTTCAATGGGCTCCGGTATTATTGACAATTAGGGATTGCGCCAAGTGGGGAGGGAGGTTAATCGACCGAACGGTCAGTGTGCACAGTGCGCCAAAGTGTGTTACACCCCACCGGCCCCGAAATATCAGACTGGAAGCGGAACGGGGTCCATCCGGCCACCGAGTGTGTCGTCGCGGAATATTAGTATTTCAACATGTTGCGGGTGAGTGACACACGCCACAGAGATGCGGCTCGAAGTGGAGCATGTTATAAGGCCTTCACGTTCGAGGCCTTTTCTCCCCGCGGGGTCGTTAAGACCTCAAAGGACACGCGATCAGATTTTCGAAGACCGAAATGTCCCTCGAAGACAACATTCGATTTGTGAAAAAAAATCTCTTTGCCGTCGTCGGATTCGATAAAACCGTACCCTTTGTCCTCACTGTACCATTTGATTCTGCCTTCCGGCATATTGCGGCCTCCTTTCTTATACCTAAATTGAGCGATTGTCGAGTTTTGCTGCAGATACAAGGAAGTTGCCGTTCCGTCCCGCCACCGGCGGGATTTAGCTGTGCGGGACGACATCTGACGCCGTAGATGCGGTAAGATCGGCAATCCCAAAGGGTTTCAAATTTTAAAAAATAAAAACGATAGAATTCCAAATAAATAAAAATTGTTTCCCATCCTTTTTAAATTTTATACGCTTAGTTTAGGTTACATATAACAGTGCGCAATACGCAGGAGGTCATATCGGAACATAATCAGCAGCATGGTCTGCTGTGTCAAGAAGCTACGAATAATATCCTAAAAACAATTTCCAACATGTGCACAGTAATATTTACGATGACAAGATGACAATGCGCTCGTCCAGAATATTGGTAATCATTTAAACTTTTATTTATATCCGAACGCTGTCTCCATGTCAAACACCTCCGAACGGCAGCCTGTCGATTTCGACGGCGGCCCGCATAATATGTCCTTGACAGAGAGGGTGACGATCTGTAGGAAATTTTAAGGCTTGTTGCGCTTCCAGAAAGAGACCCGGTCTGAACGACGAAAAAAATCCCTTTGACCAATGTCTTTTAACACTCCAGCCTTCAGGAGTACTCAATGCTTGTCGAACCCTATGCATCGTTGCATCGCCGGCTGGCCGATACCATTCCGGCAACCAGACTAATCTCCGATCCTCTGCGTACTCTGGCATACGGCACTGATGCCAGTTTCTATCGACTCAACCCCAAACTCATCGTGAAAGTCGAAGACGAGGCCGAAACCATCGCGGTTCTCAAAGCCTGCCGGGCCCAGGGTGTCGCAGTCACTTTCCGTGCGGCCGGAACCAGCCTTTCCGGTCAAGCCTTGAGTGATTCGGTCCTGGTTGTATTGGGCCCCGAAGGCTGGCGCCGATGCACCATCAGCCCGGACCGCGGCAGCATAACCCTCGGGTCAGGAATTCTGGGCGCCGAAGCCAACCGCGCCTTGGCCCCATACGGGAAAAAGATCGGACCGGATCCGGCCTCAATCAATTCGGCCAAGATCGGCGGAATCGTCTCCAACAATGCCTGCGGGATGGCCAGCGGTGTGACCGGCAACAGCATGGGGACCGTTGCGGGCATGCGCATCATTTTCTCGGACGGTACCGTCCTGGACACGCGGGATGCGAACAGCCGCAAGGACTTCGTTAAATGCCGCAGCGATATGGTCGAAGGGATCATCGCCCTGTCGCAGAACCTCCATTCGGACCCGGAAACGGTCGAACGGGTACGGCGAAAATACCAGATAAAAAACACCACCGGTTACAGCATCAATGCGCTGATCGAATTCGATGATCCCATCGACATGATTCAGCACCTCATCATCGGATCGGAAGGGACACTGGGATTCATCTCCGAGGTCACATTCAACACCCTGGAAGAACCGGCCCATAAAGCCACCAGCCTGATGCTCTTTCCGGATATCGCCAAGGCCTGCGAAGCGGTCTGGCTGCTGAAAGACTGCCGGGTGAGTGCCGCCGAACTGATGGACCGCGTGGCGCTGCGCTCGGTTGAGGACAAACCCGGGATGCCGCCTTACATGAAAACTCTCGGTGAATCAGTGACGGCGCTTCTGGTTGAAACCGCCGCCGCTCACCCTGACGAGCTTGAGCGTCAGATCGACGAGATCAAGAACCGATTCGACGGGTTTGCCATGGCCCGTGATTTCACTTTCTCGACCGACCCCGAACAGACGACGGCCCTCTGGAACATCCGCAAGGGGCTGTTCCCATCGGCCTGCATCGGACGCAAGAAAGGCACGACGGTTATCATCGAAGACATTGCCGTTCCCATCGAGCACCTGCGGAGCTGCCTGCTCGATCTGCAGACCCTATTCCAGCAGTATGCCTATGAAGACACGATTATCTGGGGCCATGTATTCGACGGGAATGTCCACTTCGTTCTGGCTATCGATTTCGAAGATCCCGGAGAGGTGACAAAATACAAGGCCTTCATGGATGACATCGTCGAACTGGTCGTGGACAGATACGACGGCTCGTTGAAGGCCGAACACGGCACCGGCAGAAATATGGCTCCCTTTGTCAGGCGCGAATGGGGCGATCGGGTCTACGCGGTCATGCAGGATATCAAGAAGATCTTCGATCCGGACAACATGCTCAACCCCGGTGTCATTATCAATGACGACCCTGAGGCCCACATCAAGAATTTCAAGCCGATGCCCGCTGCACACGACCTGGTTGACACCTGCATCGAGTGCGGCTTCTGTGAACGCAACTGCATGTCCCACGATTTTACCCTGTCGGCGCGCCAGCGCATCGTAATTTACCGAGAAATGGCACGGTTGAAAAAGTCGGGTAAAAATGGTGAAAGGCTGTCGCATCTAAAACAGTCCTATGCGTATTACGGCGACCAGACCTGTGCTGCAGACGGGCTGTGCGCCCTCACCTGTCCGGTGGACATTGACACGGGAGCACTTATCAAAGCCTTCAGACAGGAACAACTGACGTCAGAGACCCGCCGGATCGGTGCCATCGTGGCCGACCAGATGCACCTTGTCACCGCCATGGGTCGGTTCGGCCTCGGTCTGGTCGACGGGATTCATGCGTTTTTAGGAACCGCGCGGATGACAGGACTCACCACTGCTGCCCGGCGTATAACCCGGGATCGGCTCCCCCTCTGGACGGCAGCCATGCCGCAAGCCGCCGCAAAAATGATGCCCCCCCCCGTGGTTCGGCAGGGGCTCGACAACGTCGTCTACTTCCCGGCCTGCATCAACCGAACCATGGGCCCCGCCAGGGGCGGTGAGGCGCTGCCGTTGCCGCTTACGACAGAAAACCTACTTCAAAAGGCCGGCTACGCAGTCATCTATCCCAAGCAGATGAACAGGCTGTGCTGCGGAATGCCGTTTGCCAGCAAGGGCATGTCCGAAACCGCATCCAAAAAAGCTTCTGAACTCGGCAAGGCCCTGCTGGCAGCCTCGGACAACGGGCGTATTCCGGTGCTCTGCGACATGAGCCCCTGCCTCTACCATATGAAACAGACGCTGGACAACCGCCTGCAGCTCTTCGACCCCATTCGCTTCGCCCTGACGCATCTGGTCGAGCGGCTTGTTTTCGAAAAATTACCGGAAACCGTTGCTATTCATACGGTTTGCAGTGCCAAGAAAATGGGCCTCGAAGCCGACTTCAATAAGCTGGCGCAGATGTGTGCCGCGCGGGTGATCGTACCTGACATCATTTGCTGCGGTTTTGCCGGTGACAAGGGATTCACTGCTCCCGAATTGAATGCCTTCGGTCTGCGACGACTCCAAGGGCAGCTGCCGGAGGAAGTAAATGGTGGATATGCCACCAGTCGAACCTGCGAAATCGGACTGTCTTCACACAGTAAAATAGACTACCGGTCCATCTTTTACCTGGTGGATCGCTGTACCCGACCCAGGTGATGGAAGCAGCGCTCTTCGGCCTTGCCCCGCCAAGAGGGTATCGGCTCACCTAAGGATGCGTGAAGAAATTTCCGAAAGGTATCACGGATGGAGGGTGGGGTGTCTGTCAGTGAACGAATCCCTGCGCCAGAGAAAGCTCATAGTTCAAGGAGCACAGCATATCGACAATGGCATACTGGAACTCGTTTTCCGGTAACAACACTACATTGTCATCACGGTCTTCACTGGATTCCTTGAGCATAAAATCGAGGCAATCGGGGCAGGTCACATTGTTGTCGGCGAACAGGATGAGATTGCCGTCAAAAACGTGCCTTCGGAAATTGACTTCGTTGGCCAGATGGTTGCAGACCCGCCATGTATTCAATTGAGGTGATAATTTACGCGGTGCCTGCCGGGGACAATTGTCGCGGAAATTGAGATTGTAGAACGGCTCAAAGATCTGCCGCTGCAATTCGCTATCGGTCAAGGCGGATGACGCCATTTCCATTTTTAGAAAGGCGGATTCACCGTCTCTCATATTGTTTTCATTACAATCGTGACAAAATACGTGGCTGTCGAAAACCACAAAGTAGTGATGTTTGGCGTAGTTAGAAATAAATTTCTCGGGCGTATCGAGATGATTGCAAATCAACCAGGTTTTCACCCCACTATGATGATGGCCAGTCAACCGCTTCTTGATACCCTCGGCCGAGACTAACAGGCTCTTGCCCGGTTCACTGAAAAATGGCCTTCCTATCGGAAATGCACCGGAGATAGGTGCCTGTCCATCCAGCTTTATGATGCAGTGAACCGAACGATCAACGAATGCTCCCATTCAAAACCCTCCGCGTACATTCATTATATGCCGTTAACACCGCTGACTTTTAGCGGATATGCTTAGTGGCTTTCTCTTCAAGAATCCAATGGCACATTGATGGAAAAAGCCAAGCCACCTGAAAGAGGGCAACTTGGCTTTTCGACTGGTTTCCCCAGGCAACCCGGCTGTCTTCTCAAGACCCGTGGCTTTCCGTCCTCCGATCGCTCGGAGTTTGGCTATTCTGACGATTACAGTCTATATTCTATCGAAACGCGACGGATTTGTCAAAAAATAATCAAATGTAATTTCAGACCATTACCCCAGACCGTCCTCAGCATCCGATGTCAACGCCTGCCCTTTTGACGCCATATCATTTATTGAGCGTGAAAAGATGCGGTTTAAAATCCCTGAGCGGCGTCATTGGTCTGCTGGCTGAGGTCGTCGATCCGGTCCTCGGGTGTCGTCGCTACTTCGGATTCGGTGTCTTCGGTGCCAAGCAGGTTTCCCTCTTCGTCGATCAGCAATGGTACCGCAAAACGGACGTCGAACTCGATTTTATAGGCGATCTTTCCGTCATGGACAACGATGTCGCCATTTTTAAAATCCAACGCATGCATATCTTTTACACCGTAAAGGTCGGCACATATCTCCCTGACGCGATCCAGATTGATGTTCGCTTTTATCCTCTCGAACAGTTCTTTTTTTGCGGTTGCAACGATATCGTTGCTGATCGTCACTTTGGCCATGTTGCGTTCCTCCTTCCGTGTGGTTTGAGTGTGGGTGGTCAAACGATTCTCGGGTGCAGCCGCATCCTGCTTTTAGGATGCGGCTCGCGACCTGCGCCCCATGATCTCGGCGGCAAGTGCAAGGTAGCTTTGGGCACCGATCGAGAAAATATCCTGAACGACCAGGGGTCTTTCGAAAATCGGGGATTCCCGCAGCTGCTCGCTGTGGGGTATGAGGGTCTCGAAGACCCGACCCCCCAGGCGTCGCCGGGCACTGCGAACAATCGCCCGCGAAAACCTGGCTTCTTCATCGACCATAGTTAAAAGAATCCCTGCCAATTGAAGGGGGAGTCGGTAGGCATTCTTGACCGCGACCAGTGTCTGCATGGTCTGTTTCAGGCTGCGGTATGCAAGAAATTCGCACGGGGTCGGGATCAGAACAGTGTCGGATGCCGCCAGAGCGCTCAGGGTCAACATACCGAAGGAGGCCGGGGTGTCGATGATGATGTAATCGAAATACCAACTGTCGTCCATCAGAAAGTTCTTCAGCACGCTCTCCGCTCCGGGCGCGGATGATAGATTGGCCGCTTGATGCGTGCGTCCAATCGGAGCCGGAATGACCTGCAGGTAGTAGACACAACTCTGTGCCATGATCCTGTTCAAGGGCGCTCTTCCAAGTAAGCCGTCTTCGAGTGTAAAGGTGAATTTTTTTTTATACGTACCCGAGATAGACGTGGCACTCCCCTGGGGGTCGCAGTCCACCAGCAACGTCCGCTTGCCGTCGAGGGCCAAAGCCGCAGCCAGATTGACTGCGGTGAGTGTTTTACCGACACCGCCCTTCTGGCTGACGATGCAAATGGTTTCTCCCATGCTCAGCTCAACGGTCCGATTGTAATCGATATCAGTGGTATAAATCGAACGGGCGGCGGGGGCTGCCGGACGGCGTGCATCCCACAGAGGTTACCCTTGCCGACTGGGTGATGTGAGTGATTCCCCGATCCTGACTATAAAGGCCAATCTATCTTGTATGTCAAGTATTATTTCATACAATATGTTGTATTTACATCGCTCTACAAAGGGTCGCCAACGCCCACCAACTGTTGGCGGAGGGCATCATCTCCGGTCGCTGCCGGAAAGAGGTAAAACCGGGACCGGTAGAAGCGGCTCCTGTTTGTCAAGGACCGAGAGTGGCGCGACAATGACGCCCTGGTGTTCTCGCAACCGGCGATGGGCGCTCAAGGCCGTCATCTATAGCACATATTCGTTAAAATTGTACCAACAGCTCTTGAAAACTTTCCGGATCATTATTATAAGGTGGAAGCTGCCTCCGCTAATATAAATTTAGTGCGGTGAAAGGAATCAGATGCAAATTTTTCAGTTTCGAGTCCTTCAGTGAAGCCGCTGCACCAATGAGCACAAACATGACCAGAACCCTGAATTTCAACTGCCACGGGGAGATGACCCATGCGCTGGAAACAGTTTTTCACCCCTGTTCAATCGATGGATGCCGTGCAGGCGAAAGAATACCTCGCGGAAAAACTGTCCGATACCTATACGATACTGGATGTGAGGCAGCCCGGGGAGTATGAAGCCGGCCACATCCCGGGGGCCAAACTGATCCCTCTGCCGGATCTGAACGATAGGATCGGCGAAGTCGACACCGGTAAACCGACCATCGTCTACTGCGCGGTGGGCGGGCGTAGCCGGGTAGCCGCTCAGATGTTGGCCGGCAAAGGATTTGCCGAAGTGTTCAACCTGTCCGGTGGGTTCAAGGCCTGGAAAAGTGACCGGGCCGTCGGCCAGGAAGACCAGGGGCTCGACCTGTTTACAGGCAAAGAATCGCCGGAAGAAGCCCTGATTATCGCCTATTCCATGGAAGACGGATTGCAGGAGTATTACCTGACAATGATCCCCTGGGTAGAAAACCAAGAAGCCCGCGAACTGTTTGAGAAACTTGCCGCTATCGAAGTCAAACACCAGGAACGAATTCTCGAAGAATATCGAAACATTACCGGCAACGAAATCGATCGCGAAAATTTTTTGGAGACTAAGGTCGTTCCCGCGGTGGAGGGCGGACTCACCACCGAAGAATATGTGCGTCTTTACAAACCCGATCTGGAATCGGCGGCGGATATAGTCGGCCTGGCCATGGCCATAGAAGCGCAGGCTTTGGATCTCTATCGGCGAGCGGCTGACCGGAGTGACAACGCCGAGAGTAAAAAAATTCTGTTGCAGATTGCCGATGAAGAACGGACACATCTGGGCCTGCTCGGCAAGCTGTTCGAGACCATATAAGGAACTTTTAAATTTATACTTCCCTGTACCGCGGTACAGGGAAGTATAAATTTAAAAGAGGCGATCATGAGAAAACACCTGGTTCTGGCCGGCGGCGGCCACGCCCACATGATGACCCTGGCCAATCTCCAGCGGTTCATTGAAAAAGGCCACCGAGTGACGGTGATTCAGCCGTCGCCGCATCATTACTACTCCGGCATGGGACCGGGAATGCTGGGGAAGACATACACGCCCGAAGAAATCCGCTTCGCCACCCGCCACGTGGTGGAGAAACAGGGCGGAACATTCGTGTTGGGAAAAGTCGTCCGCGTCGACCCGGAGGCCAGGAGAGTGCACTTGGAATCCGGAGAAACCGTAGCGTATGACGTCATTTCTTTTAATGTCGGCAGCTACGTTCCCCAGGACAATGGCGACGGTGCCGACGGCGATATCTTCACCGTCAAACCGATCGAAAAACTTCTTGTGGCTCAGAAGCGGATTCTCGAGCTTGGTGCCCGCAGAAAGACAACGATTGGCATCGTTGGCGGCGGGCCGTCGGCAGTGGAGATTGCCGGAAACATCTGGCAGCTAACCCAAACATCCGCAGCGCACCCCCCCGAAATCCGTATCTATACCAACTCGACACTGATGCCGAACCATCCCGTCGGTGTGCGCCGCAAGATAGCGGCCTCGATCAGAGCACGCGGCATAATCATCGCCGAGAACAGTGACGTACAGCGAGTCACTCCCGGCCGGATCGGACTCGCAACCGGCGATGTTCACGAAGTCGATATTATTTTCGTTGCCGTGGGCGTCCGACCGTCAGCGGTTTTCAAAACCTCGGGGCTGCCGACCGGTCCGGACGGGGGTCTTGTGGTCAATCGGCATCTTCAGTGCACGGCCCACCCGGAGATGTTCGGCGGCGGTGATTGTATTTACTTCAAGGAGAACCCTCTTGATAAGGTCGGTGTCTACGCCGTACGTCAGAACCCGATTCTTCTCAACAATCTGCTGGCATTTATCGATGGAGCGCCCCTGCAATCGTTTGCGCCCGGCGGCGACTACCTGTTAATCTTCAATTTAGGCGGCGGCACAGGGGTGCTCAGGAAAAATTGGCTCCTGTTCGGCGGCCGTCTCGCCTTTGTGATCAAGGACATCATCGACCGTCGTTTCATGCGCAAATTTCAGGCCATAGAATAACTTCCTCGATCAAATCCGGGATATCCTGCATAATAAACCTCCCCTGATGTTTAACCTCGTATATCAGAGTGCATTTCGGAAATTTCCTATAACATGAGGAAAACGGCCGCGCAACCAGTCGCTGAGGCGCCCTCTCCGACATCCGATGCATCGAGGTAAAAGCCACCACGCGGCATGCCAACTTTTCTGGCGCATGCCGCTGCATACACCCGGCAATGCGGCATCGGGTCACCTCACCCAGGCCCATTGGGCCATTTCACTCAATCCCCCGGCCTTAATTGAAGGCTGTCCGGCTCTGGGCCTCCACAACTTATCGTAATTTAACAGATTAATAAAAATTTACGCCTCTGGCATCAATCTTGAAAAGATTCTGTTCGAGATCGGAATTCAGTGGCAGTGGAGGGTCAGATTGATTTGCACCAGATGTTATTATCACAAGGAGTGCCGGCGTAAGCCCGATGGGGATGGCCGCTGCCGCTATTACCTGAAGAAAGGTACGGTGAGACTCGACAACGATTTCGAAATGGATGTCAATCCAATGGAAACCGGCGCTGCAGATGTGAGAGGCATGGGAAAAATAGTTGGCCGATGATCCTGAATTTGACTGAAACCACGTCAAGGGAGATCCATATGACCAAGGTTGATGAGTTGATTCACATTCTGTCTCGGCATGATCACGCAAAGGCATTCACCAAGGCCAAGTCGAAAAGGGTCTGCGTCATCTGTGGACAAAAAGCCTTACGCTTTAAAACGGTAATGGCGCAATTCGAGTATAACAATTCGGCCATCTGCCAGAGTTGCCAGGTGGAGTACCTGGCATAATGAGATCCCATGCAGACGAAAAGGGGTTTACCCTAATAGAGCTTCTTGCCGCCATGGTCATTCTTTCGGTGCTGATATCGGTAGGTTTCAAGAAGGTAGAAACGATTTCCAGCGCATCTGAACAGAATATGCTGGCTCAAGGTATCGCGGAACTGAATACCCGGGAATCATTGACGTGGTTTCAGGTCAAACTGAGTGCTTCGGGATACGGCGGCGATGAGAATTTGTGGGCGGAGCTGGACACGAATCTCAGCCCGGGCTATATCTGGGAGGTCACACCCACGCAGTCCGGCGGAACGCTCAAATTCGGTCGGCAGACATTACTGCTCAACAGAACGGTTTCAGAGCATGATCAGCCGGGGCAGTGGTCACTGTAATGAAATAAAGGAGATCGCGACCCGCCGGTCGCGACACAACAACGCGACTACGCGTTTTCAAAGGTACAAGTAGTGGTCAAATTTTTTTCTGCCTTCCTCCGATTCTAAACTGCAATAGCGATAAATCCAATCCGCGCTTATTTGGTTGAAATTAATCCCGATCGATTTTTGATGGATGTTGTTGACGGTGCCATCCTTGGAAATAAATGACCCCCCTGGGTTGCTGCAGTAGATCTTTAGCGACACTTTGTGGCCAACTTGGAACAACTCTGGATAATCTGTTTCGATCCGGACTCCGGAAACAGATATATCCAGAATCAAAACGGACAATCCCGATATAATTTCAGACAGATCCTCAATGATCACGTGCCCCTTCGACTGGAAAACCGAGCGTGAATATTTTCGTTTCTCCAACAGTGCCTTGAAAATCTCACCGCAGCGGCATTTAACTTTCAACCCAATCTTGCCCGACCCGTTCACACATTTATCGGTATCGATCGCTTTTTGAAAATCACAACGTGGGCATTTGATAACGACGCTATATTTCTGACGTGCAGCTGACATTCGATTACGACTCTGAAGACTGTCCATATTGTGTATTTGATCTTTAATATATTGTTTTCTTTAGAAAACCGACGGTGCAGTGTGTTTCGACAAACCGTCCTTTTCCATATCATCCGGACCCGTTTTCGACAACAATTTTCTATCATTCAGCATAATTTTCAGTATGATGGACGGATCAACCGCTGAGCTACAGTACTGGAATTGATCCGTTTGTCAATGACGGGAAATGACCGCCGCCCCCCTCTCTCGGTTGTGCCTCCCATACCATTCCCGCCTGAATTACTGACCATGTGCCCATCCGCACATGGTCGATGCCGGTTTCGAGGGTCCAATCCACATTTGAAAATCTTTATGACGGGTCAAGTTGAGAACTAAATTGAAATATTTAATAAAATTTAGTATTTTGACACTCATAAAACAACATTCAATGATCGACTGTTTGCTTAAAATAATGGTATTAAAAGACAGTGTTGAGCGGTTTACAAAACCATACCGCTGGCATTTACGGAGGTCATTGAATTAATTTAACGTTCTTCGAATATTAAGGGTATGCGACTTAACTTCAAATCCATCGTATTCATATTACTGGCCACGGCCTGTATGCCGTCCATAGAATGCCATGCGAATTCCGAGACCCTGCGGGTGGGGACCTACGACAATGTGCCGCTATCATTCATGGGGCCTGACCAGAAGGTCAAAGGTTTTCTCATCGACATCCTGAATCACATTGCCGCAAAGGAGGGTTGGAAAATCGTCTATGAGCATGCATCCTGGACTGCATGCCTCGAGAAACTCGAAAGCGGGGAAATCGATCTGCTGGGGGGAGTTGCCTATACACAGGAGAGAGACAGAAAATATGATTACACCTATGAAAGTGTTTTGACTGAATGGGGCCAGGTCTATATCCAGCCGGGATCGAACATCGAATCCATCTTGGATCTCAGGAACAAGAAAATCGCCGTTTTAATGGACGATCAACACTTTGCCTACCTTAAAAATCAGATGCGTCAATTCGGCCTGGAAAGCCGCTTCATCGAATCGTTTCTCTACGAAGACGTTTTGGGCCTTGTCGACGTCGGCAAGTGCGATGCCGGCCTGGTGAGCCAGTTTTATGGTTTCATCAACGCCGAGAAGTATAAGATCAAAAAATCGTCGATCGTGTTGAGCCCTCAGCGACTGTATTGGGCATCTCTGAAAGGCAATCTTTCCCCTCTTCTCAATCAGCTCGACCTGAACCTCCGCAATCTGAAAGCCAATGAAAACAGTTATTACTACCGCAGTATTCAAAAATGGTTCGGTGGCACCAATAAATCGTTTATGACGAAGCAATTTCGGTGGATACTCATGGCAATGAGTGCCGTGCTTCTGATCGCTATCGGAATAATCGTCCTGTTCAAATCCCAGGTTAAAAACCGTACGATTGAATTGCACAAAAAGAATCAAGCGCTGATACAGGAAATCGAAAACAGGAAACAAGGCGAAAAAGAACGGGCCACGTTGGAAATGAAACTTCAGCGGGCCGAAAAAATGGAAGCGATCGGCACATTGGCCTCCGGGGTTGCCCACGATCTGAACAATATTTTATCGGGGATTGTCAGTTACCCCGATTTACTGATGATGGATCTGCCGCCAAAGAGTCCATTGTATCCCCCGCTGCAGACCATCAAAGAATCGGGCGAAAAAGCCGCTCGAATAGTCCTGGATTTGCTGACACTGGCGCGAAGGGGGGTTTCCAATACAGAACCGATACAATTGAACGCTGTCATATCGTCCTATTTAGAAAGCCCCGAATTCGAAAAATTACAATCCTTCCATCCACGCATAAGGATCGAGACGGTTCTGCCCCAAGATGTACTCAATATAAAGGGTTCGGCGATCCATATCTCCAAGACGATCATGAATCTGGTGTCCAATGCCGCCGAAGCCATGCCCGACGGAGGGCAATTAACGATTCGAACCGAAAACCGGTATCTTGACACACCCATCAGCGGCTATGACGACATCGCAGAAGGTAATTACGTCGTCCTGTCGGTTTCAGACGAAGGTATGGGTATCTCCGCAGCGGACCAGGAGCGTATCTTCGAACCCTTTTTCACCAAGAAGCAGATGGGGCGCAGCGGGACCGGGCTGGGGATGGCCGTGGTATGGGGGACGGTAAAGGACCATAAGGGATACATCGATGTTCAAAGCAAGTTGGGATCGGGAACGACATTCAACCTCTACTTTCCGATTACCAAAGAGGCGCTTTTAGCAGACAGTTCCGCAGTGAAAATAGAGGACATCAGAGGCAACGGACAGCGGGTCATGGTCGTGGATGATGTGCGTGAACAGCGGGAAATTACATCCTTCATGCTCAATAAACTCGGTTACGAGGTTTCGGTCGCTTCCAGCGGCGAGGAAGCCGTCCGACTTTTAAACAATTTCAGTGCCGAACTGGTGGTTCTCGATATGATCATGGACCCTGGAATTGACGGCCTGGAGACGTTTAGAAAACTCCTGGCGATACAGCCCGGTATCAAGGCGGTCATCGCCTCCGGATTCTCAGAAACGCTGCGGGTACATGAGGCCCAGTCGTTGGGTGCGGGCACCTACTTGAGAAAGCCTTACACCATTGAGCAGATCGGACTGGCACTGAAGGCGGAA
>CAWGUE010000030.1:0-226843 GCA_963825595.1 uncultured delta proteobacterium
TGAGTATCGTCCAGTTGAATGTCGCCGGGATCGAATCCGGCCGCCTGAATCCGATTCAGGATTTCCCGGCCGTTATCATCCTGGCCGATTCTGGAGATAAACCGCACCGGGAAACCGGAATGTTTCAAGTGGTAGGCAAAATTGAAGGGCGCCCCCCCAAGGCGTTTGGATTTCGGGGAAATATCGAACAGAATCTCTCCGATCACAAGGATCACGAATTCTCCTTCCAGTTGCAGTACGTTTTGTAATTAGTGCCCATCTGCGAAAAGTGGATGGCACGATTGAGTGTCCAATTCATAAATGAGAATTTTTTTCGCTGGGCAAGGCCGCATCCCGCCTCGGCGGGATTTGCGGCGAGGCGTACTTTATGTAAGCCGCAGCCGGAAACCTGCGGAGAATCCCGCCATGGCGGGACCCAGCGGAAAAAAGGCCATTTATGGATGGACACTAATTAACGTTATCGAAAGGTGCGGAAGACGTTTGCGAACAAGGCTTCAAGAGAGCTGCAGATACCTTACGCATAGACCTGCATGAGTTTTTACCCTCAGACGAAATGTTTGTCAAACTGCGTGATTGCTTTGGAAGAGCAGCGCCGGATTTATGCCGCCTGACGATCGCATCTCGTTGCTGCATGAACGGACAGAAGGCTATTTTTTTTACCGGCAACCCACGATATCCAGCAGCCTGTTGACATGTACATTAATTCACTCGTATGTTAATAAAATGTATACCCCAGCCAGGGAATAGTACTGATTCAGCAGCATAATGGATTCAAAAAAGGAGGAATCAAGATGCCGACCTATGAGTTTGTCTGCGAGAAGTGCAAAAAGTCGTTTTCGTTGATCTTGAAACTTGCCGATTATGAAAAGAAAAAGTACAGTTGCCCCAAGTGTCAGAGTAAAAAGGTGCGGCAGATAATCACCGGGTTCCAAACCATTACATCCAAAAAGAGCTGACCGTGAATGTCAGATGAAGACAGCACAGAGAGCAGGATCCCAGTGACCACTGCCTTTGGCGACGTGTTACCCTCAGCGGTCGAAGCTATCGGCGACACCCCCCTTGTGGAGCTCGCCCGGCTGACGCGGGGAATTCAGGGTCGGATTTTCGCAAAACTGGAATACCTGAATCCCGGATTCTCGAAAAAGGACCGCATCGCCCGCCAGATCACCGACGACGCCGAAGCCGCCGGTACATTGAGCCGGGTCAAACTGTGGTCGAACTCACCAGTGGAAATACCGGTACCGGCTTGGCTATCGTCTGCGGAATCAGAGGGTACCCGTTTGTGGCGGTAATGTCCCGGGGCAACTCGGCCGAAAGAGCCCGCATGATGTCCGCCCTGGGGGCGGAAGTCGTCCTGGTGGATCAGCTGCCCGAATCCACTCCCGGGCAGGTATCGGGAGGCGACCTGGCGTTGGTGGAACAGGAAACCCGCAGAATCGTCACGGAGCGTAACGCCTTTAGGGCAGACCAGTTCCGGCTGCAAGGCAACTTCCGCGCGCATTACCTGCATACCGGTCCCGAGATTATTCGGCAGAGCCGGGGCGGCATCGATGCGTTCTGTGATTTCGTCGGCACCGGCGGCACGTTTGCCGGATGTGCAGCGGCTTTCAAGGAACATCGACCGGAAATCGGCTGCTTCATCATCGAACCTGAAGGGGCAGCCGTTCTATCCGGACAGCGGCTCACACGGCCGAATCATCGGATCCAGGGCGGCGGGTATGCCATGCCCGGTCTGCCGCTGTTGAAACCAGAACACGTGGATGGCTATCTGCAGGTCTCGGACCGGCAGGCGGTCGACATGGCCCGTCGTCTGGCCAAGGAGGAAGGCATCTTTGCGGGGTTTTCCTCCGGGGCCAATGTGGCAGCGGCTCTGGAGCTTCTCGAGGGCCGATTCAAGGGGATGACCGTTGTCGTCATGATCTGCGATTCCGGCCTGAAGTATCTGAGTACTGATCTATGGATGTGACCCCAGGTCAGGGAAAAACGCAACGTCTCAATCCGTATACCCATGCAAATATCACAGTGAAGATTTCATGACATCTCCAGGCTGAGAATCCCCCCCTTTGTTTTATACCGCTTTTAAAAAATTAGTTCGCAGGGTTATGGCGAGGTTTTTCTTGACTCTTAGTTCCAAAGATATGTTGGGGTGCCAAGGATCAATCTTTCTATCCAGGTTTTGGCAAGAAAGTTTGAGTATTGACCCGCCCCATAGAATCAATATTATTTCAATATATCGCGTGTTGGGTGTTATTTGGTTTATTTGCCAAGAAGATGGAATTTTATATTTAGGGATGAATTTAAATGAAGGTTAATATTGATCAATTGAAGACACACTCGGACCTACGAGGAATCGTTTTTGAACAAACTGATAACAACAAAATAAATAGCCAGAAAAATATCCACATTGTTATTAGCGAACCTGGTGCTGTCCGTGGGAACCATTACCATCTTCGAGGAACTGAAACCCTTGCAGTGGTTGGACCGGCACTCATCAGGTTTAAAGAAAACGATTAGCTACAAGATTTTGAAGTGCCGTCGGGGCAAGTATATAAATTTATAATTCCCCCAAAAGTAGTTCATGCAATTAAAAATATCGGTGACAAATCTAGCGTCCTCGCCGCATTTAACACTGTTGAGAATAATCCTCAAGAACCTGACCAAGTTAGGGAGATTATTTTAAATTGATGCTGATGTGCCCTCAAACCTGTCAATTCGACGGTTGAATGGTGATTACCAGATTTTATTTGTATAGATGATATAAATTCATATTGTTTGGCTTGTGGCAAGAAAGCACGCGAATCGGTGACGTCCTTTTTTGTGGGTTAGTCATACCGTACCTGTTTGGTTATGAAATTTTACCACTGATCTGATGAAAACCTATCCCAACTTTTGACAAGGACGCGATTCGGAAGCTACTCACAATAAATCCCAACTCACTCGAATTATATGACACAGTAAGCCGACAGTTGGTAATCACCGGTTATAAGCCTTTAAATAAAGCTGAATTTCACAGCTTTTTGCTCGATAGCGTAAATTTAGAATGCAATGCGTAGTTCCAAAAGTCCCTCAAGATAAATTTTGTTTCCCGCTATGAATATTTCCATCGGAAACCAAGGATGATTTTTCGATTTCTCATTTGCTAAGAAGTATAGATTGGCTTGTATTCGTCCATAGAGTGGTTATCACTTATACTCAGCAATCTTAGTAAAAAATGGAGGAATCTATATGCTTACCATAATGGGCGCCACTGGTAACATCGGCAGCAAATTGGCCGATCGGCTACTTGTTAAAAACCAGCGAGTAAAGGTTATCGGCCGCTCCGCGGAACGGCTGCAACCATTTGTCGACAGGGGAGCAACCGCCGCTGTGGGTGATGCGGGCGATTCTGATTTTCTTTCGCTCAGCATTTTCTGGCTCTAATGCTGTATTTACGATGATACCGCCGGACTATGCTGCGCAAGATTTCCGGCAATACCAAAACGAAATAGGACGGCAGATCGCCACGGCAATTGAAAAATCGGGTGTTAGCCATGTGGTCAACTTGAGCAGTTACGGAGCGCACCTGTCCGACAAGACTGGGCCCATCAAGGGGTTGCGTGACCAAGAGATACGCCTGAATCAGCTCGACTCGATCCGTATCCTGCACTTGCGGCCCACGTTCTTCATGGAAAACATATTGATGAATACTGAAATGATCAAAAACATGGGCATCAACGGTGGTCACATTCTCGGCGATTTGCCCTTTGCGATGATCGCCACCGAAGATATTGCCGAAGTGGCCGCCCATTACCTACTTGAAAGAAGCTTTTCTGGAAAGACCGTCAGGGAGTTACTTGGCCCCCGGGATATAACTATGGAAGAGGTCACCCGGATAATCGGAGAGAAGATAGGCAAACCAGATCTACAATATGTCCATTTTTCCCGAGAAGAATATATTAATGGGCTACTGCAGGTAGGTTTGACAAAAGATATGGCAGAGCAGCTTGCTGAGCTCGATGCCGGCATTAATGACCGGCTGTTTGCCAGTGGCGAGCCGCGCACGCAAGAAAATCGAACCTCTACGGATTTTAAGAAATTTGCCGACTTTTTCGCCCAAGTTTACAACTCTTGAGATCTATCCCAACCTTTGTCGGCACCAACACCGGCAGGTTAGTCCTGGAAAGCATAGGATTTCTTAGCTCGGGATAGATGTTATTGCGTACGAAATTGAAAAATGATGAGATCTGTGAATAACGAATTCGTTTGGTATAAGGCTTGTTGCTGTAGGTGAGACGGTTAAGAAAGGTTAGTATTTGCTCCGGAGTGACTTGATCAGCGGGGCCATCACCGAACTCCTTGATGAATCGTTCGAAAATGGACCCGGCAGGAACGTACCGTATTTTTTTTCGAATGGGTTTTGTGATAATCGATCCAGCTTTTGGCTGCTTTGGAAAGTTTCATGGCCGACCTCCTTGGTTAAAAGGGTTTGAATTATAGGCAGCGCCCAAGGTAAGCCTATGATATCCAGTTGTTAAATGCAAACTTCCTTTCATTCTTGATAGATGTGTCGCGAAAAAAACTGACATGTCGAAATTCCAGCCTGCTGTTATTTTCCGGAATCAATCCCTCGGCGGATTAACTAAACTTAGCCAGACGGTATCGTGATATTTGGTGAAATTTCTCGCGTTTTCGCCTTTGGCAAGAAACCAGAAGTTTCGGAGATCCTAAAAATCCCTCCCGATCAGACACTTATCTGCAATTTCTGCGAATTTCATGTTTCATTTGGTAATCTTAACGAAATACAACCTCTGACGATTTCATCATCAGGCACGTAATCTAAACAAGATTGACCTCCAAATAAGTTCAGATAAGTCATAACTTATCTGAAATATATCAAATCTATTATACGCAGCCAAGCTCACTTGACAAAATGGAACCTATAGATTTATGGATATGGACAGCTTCGGTTGGGTTGATTTCCTCACTCTGTTGACGTTATATATCTTTCTAAATTATCACCTGCTCCCTGATATCTCATCGCTAATAAGGTAAATCATTTCAGCGGGCTTAATTTATTGATGGCCTGATTGCAGACCGAACTGGATGGAAAGTCCTTCTATGGATGAGATTAGCAAAGTTATGATGACACTGGCATAATTTTAAAGTCCAATCCCTTTAAAATCTTTACTCATTTCATTAGAGAGTTGTTAACGGGGAATTGAGTGATGGTCACTGAATGCGAGTTTATGAATATTTACAATGAGTATTATAGCAAAATCATTCAATACCTTTCTATAATCGTAGGGCCGAATGACGCTGAGGATTTAGCACAGGAATCTTTCAATAAAATAAGCCGGAATTTGGGCGGATTTAAGGAAAAATCCAAATTGTCAACATGGATATATCGAATAGCAACCAATGTGGCAATCGACAGATCAAGATCTGCTTCTTACAGACAGGCTTCGGTGAACATACCTCTTAAAGATACCTCCGGATTCGGTATCGAAAACCCTGGTAAATCTTTTGGGCCTTCAGCTGCAGATCAGGTTGTCATTCGTAAAGAAATGAGTGAATGTGTCACGGAATTTATCGACAAGTTACCCTTGAACTACCGGCTTGTGCTGGTTCTAAGCGAAATGAAAGGCCTGTCAAACCAAGAAATTGCCGATATTTTGGAAATTTCAATTGATAATGTAAAGATAAGGCTTCACCGTGCCAGAACCAAACTCAAAGCAGCACTTAAAAATGGATGTGATTTTTATTATGATGAGCAAAACACCCTTGCCTGCGATCGGAAACAAGTCCCCATATTACCAAAAGTTCCCAAATAAATATTTCTAATTTCCTGTCTCAAATTTAAGCCTGCCTTATTGGATCCACTATTAGGCTTCCTATTTATTATTGGCTCAAAAAAATGGATTGCATGTGTATCTTTTTTGGGGGTCACTCCGTCTATAGGGTCGAAGGGGATAATGAGATGGTGAAATTCAAGTACAATTCAGCCAGAAAAATAGCGCTCTTGGATTACAATGATATCCTTTCAACAGGGAACTGTTGTGCCAAGAGCAAAGCGGAAACAATTGGACTTTTTGCCAGTTCAACATCTTAACTTTTCACTTACAGGAAGGAGATGAAACAAATGTATTTTTCAGAAGCTATCAATTTATCTTATTGGTGGATAGTCCCAATAGTTATGATGATTTTATGTTTCCTAATGATGAGAGGAAGGAGAGGGTCAATGATGTGCGGTTTTGGCCCACGCGTAATTGACAATCATCAAATTAAGAAATCGGATACTGCAATTGAAATACTCGATAAAAGGTTTGCCTCCGGAGAGATAAGCAAGGAGGAATACCAAGAGAGAAAAGGTGTATTAACCAGCTCAACTGATGTTGCAAGTGAATGATTGTAATTGCTCAAAGGAGGTATCATCATGAGTTGCGTAGATAATAAGGTAGCTGTTCAATTGAACACTACAAATGCGACGTGTCCCGATCGGAGAGACCACCGGCAAAAAGAATATCAGCGAATCGAAGATCCCGGTCCTGTCCTGTGAGGGCGCCTGTATCCGAGGCGAAATTGCCAGACTCGCGGCAGGCATCGTCTCCAAAAGAGAGCCCTGATGGACGGGGGTGCCACGGTGAACTGATCACGGTTCCGGACTCTGCTATCTCCCGGTGGATCAAATCGGCCGAAAAGGTGGTTCTGATCGACGGCTGTTTTCTGAGATGCCACGGGCGTATCATCGAGAACCTCATCGACGAGGAAAAGTTGGTTCAGTTCGACGCTCTGTCCCACTACAACCGATACACTGAAATATTTCGATCATGAAGATGTGCCGGAAGAGAAGAAAAGAAGTAACGCAATCCGTGGCCGACTGGGTTCTCGGCAGCCTGGAAAACGTTCTTGCCGATGGATCGTACGCACCGGTTCGAACGAAGATGCAATGCGGCGACCGTTGCGGGTAATCGATCATTCCCAGCCCCGGGATGAAGTCTTCCGGGGCGGGGTTCCATCGTGGTGAGCATTCACTGATAAGGAGATTTCAAATGCCGAGTTTACCTGAAAGACATCCATGATTTTCAACAACTCGAGCAGTTCAATCGGCTTCATCGTCCCTTGTCGATTCTGTCCTGCTGGCCAGTCTGCCTTAAGAAACAATGAGCCCTACTTCGAGTTCTTTCGGCACATGTTACAGACGGCCGCTTATGAACGATACATCGAGACGATGAAATCCGAGCTGGGAAAAAGAGGAGTAAAGGCTGATGTGTTCAGGAGTCGCGTACCCCACCAGTTCGTCGTGTGCATGTGGACTCGCAGGCGTCGAAAACAACTGATGAGACGCGCGAAAAAGTACGATGCGCTGGTGGTGTTGGGCTGCGAGGCCGCTGTCCAAACAATCCTGGATTCGGTCGACACTGCGTCTTTTCAGGTGGTCCAGGGGATGAGGACCGAAGGGATCATGAGCATTCTGCCGCGATTCCAATGGCCCGATAGCATCACGCTCCAACTCAACAGCATAACCCCGCTTCTTCACCAGAAGCAGGGTTCTGAACCGTGGATGCACCTTTGATTCAGAACTGGAACTGGCGGGCTGCATGGTATCCGTTATCCATAACAAAGGAGAATTGCAGATGGAAACAAGAGAGACACTGAGAGAAACGGTTCTGGAAGAGAAAGCAGAAACTCTGATCGCGATTGGTGCGGCTACGGCGGCGAACTGCATACCCTGTTTCGAGCACCTGTATGAAAAGGCCGTCACATCCGGAATTACGGCAACCGAAATCAAAAGAGCCTCCGAAATTGCCGCGCTGGTCAAAGGCGGCGCTCATACGGCCATATCCAGCACCATCGATGAACTTATCGGATCGAAGGAAGTCAACGAATTGGCTTGCGGAAAAACGTCGGCTGGTCCGTGTTGCTGCTAATCAACCAATATTCTTGCTGATCCGTAAAAGAAAAAGGAGAAATCAAAATGCA
This sequence comes from uncultured delta proteobacterium, assembly GCA_963825595.1. Lineage (GTDB taxonomy): Bacteria > Desulfobacterota > Desulfobacteria > Desulfobacterales > SG8-13 > JARFQH01. The sequence continues at coordinate 7,960 of CAWGUE010000030.1, forward strand.
CAATTGCGAACATTGTAAGTTCAGAGGACGATACGATAAGAATCCTGCATCGGTGTTGGGAAAAATCTGGAAATGGCACACAGGATGGTGCCCAGGATGGAAATCCTATCTGAAGTCGCTGCCGGACGAAAGACGCTTGGAGGTCCTCCAGAAATATAGCCAGGTGTCTGCGACATAAACATTGGAATATACATCTACGATCGAGCGGAGGTCCTCGACTTTTCATGGCCGTTCGAAGTGTTTTCCACCGCTTCTCGAGTCTGCCCTTCCGGGAATCCGTTCACGGTGTTCTTGATAGAAGATACCGGAAGGGTCTTGACAGCCCGTGCCGGCTAATGGCTGTTATACTGATCTGTAAAATAATTTGTAGGGACTTATAACTAACACTATGTTCTTAACAGCTCGCAGAGCTTTCGCTCTTATTTTTCTCGTGATCGCTGCCATCATCGGCACCACCTCGTTTATGGCCTTTTTGTTCTTTTTATATGCAGGCTCCTTGAACTGGATGCATCTGGGCATGAATGAAGGAGAACGCATGGTGTTCAATACACTAATTTCTGTAGCGTTTTTCCTTCAACATAGCATTATGATTCGAAGACCTTTTCGAAGGCGGGTATGCGTTCACATTCCTTCCCATTACCAAGGGGCTGTATACACCTTGGCTTCGGGATCCGTCTTGTTAGCATTTGTGACTTTTTGGCAAGGTTCAGATATCATTCTGTTCGATTTACATGGGCTGTATAGCGGGGTCATGCGTGGTTTTTATTTGTTATCAATCGTAGGAACTGGTTGGGGTATGTGGGCGCTTCGTTCAATCGATATGTTTGGGTTAGATCCAATCATAGAGAACCTACGGGCCAAGCCATCACCGCCCATGGCTTTTACAATTCGAGGTCCTTACCGCTGGGTACGGCATCCCCTCTACCTGTTTATGATTGTACTTTTCTGGTCATGTCCATTGCTGACGATCGATCGGTTGTTATTTAACATTTTATGGACAATTTGGGTCGTCATCGGAACAATCCTTGAGGAACGGGACCTCGTAGACGATTTCGGGGAAGCCTATCGCGATTATCAAGCAAAGGTACCCATGTTAGTACCACTTGGCTTCCAACCTGCCTATCGTACTGGCAGCAACCTAACCGCGCGCCTGCAAGCGGACTCGAAAAATCCGCACCGCTGATTTGATCTGGCATACACCAGGAGCGAATGATGATTGTCGGGTAAAATTCTCGCCCTTTTCCATTGGATTGAAAATGAGACGATAGATAGATCGTACCACACGATTTCCCACACGATAGATACCTGCTATGACCTTAGAGCTATCATTTGGTCGATTTGCTTGAGATAGCCAACCGGTATCCAACGAATAGAGGGGTGAAGCCAACCAAGGGATTCACCCCTTTCGTTTAGCAATATAGGTTTTCAATCCACCTCATCGCCTCTGTATCACTGATTGTTCCAAGATACCGCTGAGTGGTTGCAAGATTTGCGTGACGGAGAATGACCTTGCTCACGATTTCGATTGGCACTCCGGATCGAGAGGCATAAGTAGCCGAATGCCGCCTCAGGTCATGGGGTCTCAAATGGATACCGACCATCTTTCCCGCTTTTTTTACAACCAGCCTGGCCCGCTGCATAGGTAATCGGGAAAATGCGGTCATCTGGCCTGTTAAAAGTCTGAATGGCATAGTCATGAAGCCTGTCAGCCACCTTCTGCGGGATGAACACAATCTCATGCTCTTTGCCGCTCTTGGGTTCTCGCAGGATCAGCTTTCGATCCTGGATGTCATTCATTCTGAGTTTTAACACTTCACCGATTCGCATCCCACCACGGGCCATCAGTTCAAGCATCAAACGATTACGAATTTTGGTTGTTCGGAAAATGATCTAATCAACGGTCTCTTTTTCGATGATTTCCCATCTTGATACCACCCTTTCCCGATAAAGCTTTCGGATCATGGGCGTGTCACACGGATTTGCCAGAGTGGTATTGATGTTGTTACGGAAAAAATTGAAAAAGGCCGCCAGGTGGGAATAGCGAACCCGTTTTGTGTAGGGCTTGTTGCCGTTGGTAAAGCTGTTCAGAAAGGAAAGGACATCATCCGGTGTAACCTGTTCAATCTCAGCATCACCGAACTCCCGGCAGAATCGTTCAATAACTGACCAATAGGACCGAACGGTATTTTTTTTCGAGTGGGCCTTGTGGTAATCAAATCAGATTTTCGCGGCTTTGGTCACTTTCATGGTTTACCCCCTTTGGCTATTGGTGTTTGACATTCGGGAAAATCCCGAGGTAAACCAATGATATCCAAATCGTATATGCATTTTCAACGGTATTTTCGATAGTTACGGGAATGGCAAGCAAGCACGAGTATTGACTCTTCTCACAATTTCCATATTCTCCAACAAAACTGTAAATATCAAATCTGAAAATTATTTGGATGTTCGATTTTTATCACAACACTAAATGGTGAACCCAAGGTTATGGAGTTGACCTTGTCATTCCATTAGAGTCACTTTCTCCCCTTATTGGCTCGGAAATTTTCCTGTGACAAGAAAAAAACTTTTGTTTTGACAAGGACATTTTAACCTGAAAAAAGATCTAAAATGAAATCTTGTGATTTTAATCTGTATAGTAAAGGGAGGGGCGTCATGGCATCAATTACAAATCGTATGATACGGGCAGCAAAGCTCGATGTAACCCTTTATGAAGAGGTTGAAGCGGACAAGGGAGCCATGGGGCAAGCCATGGGGGTGGTCATTCTCTCCAGTGTTGCTGCAGGAATCGGAACTATCAGTGTTACAGGGATAAAGGGACTTATTCTCGGGACCATAGTTGCCCTTTTGGGATGGTTTATCTGGGCGTATTTGACATATTTAATCGGAACCCGCCTGTTACCTGAGCCACAAACAAAAGCAGATTATGGGGAGTTGTTGCGCACCATCGGATACTCGAGTTCTCCGGGAGTTCTGCGAGTTTTGGCAATTATCCCTATGTTAGGGGCCATTCTCAATTTCATAGTCGGTATCTGGATGCTGGTGGCGATGGTCATTGCGGTAAGGCAGGCGCTTGATTATAATAGCACTTGGCGAGCAGTCGGTGTCTGTTTCATTGGCTGGATCGTTCAGACCGCCCTTTTCGCTTTATTTTTTTGGTTGGCAGGGGGATTCGGAGCCTCGCAAGCGTAAACGGAGGACTCTCCAACGTAATGACGACAATAAGGCATTCTGAAACCTGTGATAACCAAAATCTATCTGGATTAAATCACGGATGACAATTAATAGGATTGTCTGGAGAGATTGGATCTTCCAATTGCATGTGAATGATCAAATCCTGCTTTTTACATATTATGCGTCAATCGATGTCCTCGTATTTCTTCTTGAGCTTATAGGCCTGCCCCATGTACGCGCTGAGCTTCTTTTGAACGGCACCGAACACGGTGCCTGCCAGAAACATTCCTTTTTCATCCAGTGTTCCAGCCGGCACACCGGTCAGCACTTCAATCCCTTCCTCGGCCGAGGATACCTGGTAAATGTGAAATTGCCCGCTTTGAACCGCTTCGATAATCTCACGCTTCAACATCAGGTTTTGGACGTTGGCCTGCGGAATGACGACGCCTTGATTCCCGTTCAACCCCTTGGCTTTGCAGACGTCGAAAAAGCCTTCGATTTTGTAGTTGACGCCACCGATAGCCTGAACCCGGCCTTTCTGGTTGACCGACCCTGTTACCGCGATGCCCTGGCGAATGGGTATTCCGGACAGACTGGAAAGAATGGCGTACAGTTCCGTGGATGACGCACTGTCACCGTCGATGCCACCGTAGTTCTGCTCAAATGTGATACTGATCGAGAGGCTGAGAGGATATTTCTGGGCAAAGGTGCGGCCGAGATAACCCGACAGAATCAGCACTCCCTTGTCATGCGTGCTGCCGCTGAGCCTGGCCTCGCGTTCAATGTTTATCACCCCGTTTTTGCCCATGTAGGTCTCAGCCGTGATCCGGGAGGGGCGGCCGAAAAAGAAATCGCCCATCTGATATACGGCCAGGGCGTTGACCTGACCGGCGACCTCACCATCCACGTCAATCATGATTGTGTCATCGACATAAGACTCCTGCAGCTTCTCTTCGTACAGATTGTAGCGAAACCGGTGCTCATTAAACGCCTTGATGATGTGGGCCTGGTCACCACCGCGGCTTCGCCGTCCTGCCCGGCCCAATAATCGGCCTCCTTGATGATACTCACGATCTGCCCGAAACGCAGAGACAGCTTCTTTTTGCTGGCGATAAACTTTTCACCGTATTCGACGATAGCCGCCACGGCTTCGGCCGAGAAAGGCCGCAGGTTCTCCTCTTTGCAAACCCGGGCAATAAAGCGGGCATACAGCTGCATCGTTGCCGGCGATCGACTCGGTTTCATAATCGAAATCGGCTCGCACCTTAAAGATTTTGTTGAACTTCGAATCGTAGTTCTGAAGCATTTGAAACGTCTGGTAGTTGCCGAGCAGTATGACCTTTACTTCCAGCGGGATCGGCTGCGGCCTCAGGGTTCCGGTACTGTACCCGATGGCATTGGGCGGGTCTTCGATGGACAGCTGTTTGTTCTGCAGCGCCCTTTTCAGGGCTTCCCAAACCATCGGATTCATCAGGACCGACTCAATTTCAAGGATAAGAAAACCGCCGTTGGCCTGCAACAACGAACCGGCCTGAACCATCGTAAAATCGGTCGTTATGGCCCCCATAAACGCCCGCTTCTCGATTTGGCCGAAAACATTCATGTAGTTCGGATTGGGTTCGAAAACGACCGGGGCACCTTTGAGTGACTTGCGGTCAACCAGAACGTTTACCTGATATTGTGTGAAGACCGGCACAGCTCCTTGTTGCAGCAGGCCTTCGCCGGACGTTCCGGCGGTCTCGACCGGCTTGAGAAAGTCTTCCACGTTTTCGACGATATGCGTCTGGACGTCGTCCAGATAATTCAGCACCTTCTTGAATTCGGTGTAGTCCTCACGGATCAGATCGAGCCTTTCCGTCACCACGAAGAGGGCAACCTCGGCCATGAGCTTTTCGGTCTCTTTTTGCCCGGCGTAGTTTATCTTGCCCACTTCTCTCAGGGTGTTGGTTATCTCAGCCTGAAGCTCCTTTGCATTGGCCTCTATGATCTTCTGCTTCTCCTTCGGTAGTTTGGCGAAATCCTCCGGCGGCATCGGTTTGTCTCCATCAGCCGGGATGGTTTGATACCCTGAGGTCGACCGGTGAATCACAAGGTTTTTACCCTTTGCCAGCTGATTGAGCCGCTCGAAACGGTCCTGTTTCTGCTCAGACAGGCGATTCTTAATTTCGGCCAGCTTATCCTGGTAGGATTTACCCTCGAACTCTTTTGGCAGCCGAATCTGAAGATCCTCGATAAACCGGCTCATGCGTCTGCTGAACTTGAAGGCGTTGCCGGCCGGAAGCATGATCGTTTTGGGTCGGTACGCGTCCTTGAAGTTGTTGACCATACACCAGTCGCCGGGTTTATCCAGTTCTGCCGCCTGTAGCTGTACGATGTCGTTGACGATCGTTGTTTTACCGGTACCTTCCTGCCCGGTGACATAAATATTGTATCCGGGGCTCTTCATGGCCAATCCGAATCGGATGGCCTGAACCGCGCGCTCCTGCCCGATGACTTCGTCCAGAGGTTCGATCTCCGATGTATCTTTGAATTCAAAAATCGCCGGATCACATGCGCACCGCAGGTCTTCAGGTAGCAATTCGTATTTAGCTGCCATACCGTTTACCTCCATCGATTGAAAACGTGCCCGTCGTGAGACGGTTTGCCATACGTTTACACTATTAAGCGCCCAATTTAAGTTGAAATGAATATACTCCGTCGCAGACTATAGCGCTTTTTTCCGCCGCATGCAAAAATTGGGATCAACAGGCCAACTGGATGACGTCGTGCCAAGGTGCCCTTTCATCGTCCCAAAGACTTGGACACAATGTCACGGTGAAAAGACCGGCCGTCGCATGACGTCCAATAACGGTATTGATTAACCGGTGACCCGTGGTATAATTATTCGTTCACGTTTTTTGTAGAAGCTTGACCACAGCGCAACGGAAGGTCAGCAATGAAAGCAGTAATTCCCTCCGCTCCCGGTTAATGAAAACTCCCCGAGGGCTCATATAATCGAGTCCCGGTGAATTCAATCGCGCCTATCGAAAATGGTGGCAGACACGTGGAACCAACGAACTCGGAAAACGGAAAAACCATCGCAGATCCTCCGGGGGTAGTCTACACCCCCCGGCAGAGTTACAGCGTGGTGTTCTCCGGAACCGCAGGAGAATATTTTCGCATCTGGATCGTCAATTTGTTTATGACTGTATTGACTTTAGGAATTTATGCGGCCTGGGCCAAAGTGAGAACCCGTCGATATTTTTACGCCCATACGGTTCTTGCCGGACACTCCTTTGACTATCGGGCCGACCCCTGGTATATTTTGAGGGGCAACCTGATCCTCGGAACCGGCCTGCTGCTGTACCTGGCAGTCGAGGCCGCTTGGCCGTTATACAGCGGCATCGTGATGGTAGCGTTTTACGTCCTTTTCCCCTTTCTGGTTTACAAATCACTGCGATTCAACGCCTACAACTCCGCCTATCGCAACATCCGTTTCCGATTCCGCGGCACCATCAAGGACAGTTACAAAATTTATCTGCTGATCCCCATGCTCATCCCGCTGACGCTTGGATTGATTGTTCCCTACTGGGTATTTCGCCGGAAAAAATACTTCTTCGAGAACTTTTCGTTCGGTCGATCCCGCAACATATTTTCCGGTATCGCGGGTCCTTTCTATAGGGCATACTCATCCGCAGGTCTGGTCCTCATCGCCCTTGCCATTATTGCCGCCGGTGGTGCGTATGTCTTTCTATCTCAGCAGAAAAACCTGGTACTGCAGTTCGAAAATACCCAGCGACTATTAACGCTTCTGCCGGTCGTCGGATTTTTGATCGTGTCGGTGACATTCACTTTTATTCAGCAGTTCCTTTTCGCCCGGTTGACCAATTACTGCTGGGAACACTCCAGGGCTGGAAGATTGCGTTTCGATAGCCGGCTCAAGGCCGGTCGCCTGCTGTGGCTGCGGCTCACCAACACCGCCGGCATTATCTTGTCCCTCGGACTTCTGATCCCCTGGGCCAAAGTGCGTCGGGCCCGATACGTCCTCGGCAGCCTGACCATGATCAGCAAACAGAGCCTGGATGCTTTCACCGCGGCTGAGGAATCCGCTGAGAGCGCGCTCGGAGAAGCAGCAACGGGATTTTTCGATATCGATATCGGTTTGTGATTTCATTCGGCGATGGTGCGTTTTGTCCCGTCGAAACAGCGTTATTCGATCAGGAAAGTGGGCGTCGTTCGCGTCGATCGGAGACTTTCATGACATCCCCGCCGGTCTATCGGGTTCTGTCGACCTGCGTTGTTCTGTGCTCGCGGCAGATGGGCGACAGCGTCACCTCGAGAAACCTCCCGCTATGCGGGATCACACATCTGATCATTTGATTGAAGGTGTGCGATTGGCCATGAGTGCCTCTCCCTTACTTGAAATATGCGTTGCAGAGCAGATCGAATCTTGTCGATTTGCCCAGGGAGATGGAGACCGGCCGTTCTACGCGACCACAATGTCAAAGGAAAGCGGTTGTCCCCTCAGGAAATCTGCATTATGGTATTCTATACCAATGGGCAAAATACCACCTCAATTGGTTCGTTCCGTCACGTGTGAGGATGTTGATGAAAAAATCGCATGCCCAGCTTCATTATCAACTGATCGGCCACATCCACAGCCCTTTCAAGCACATCGAGGGACATGCCCATCCAACCGTCTGGGTCTCGCGGCATCCGCGGAACGGTGGTGGTGTTCCCGGAATTCGCTCCGGGTTTGAAAGACTTGGACGGATTCTCACATGTTATACTGCTCTACCATTTCCACGGGACTGAAGGTTCGGACTTGATCGTCACCCCGTTTCTGGATTCACGGCCCCATGGCATTTTTGCCACCCGGGCACCGCGGCGACCGAACCCGATCGGGCTATCCGTGGTCAAACTGTTAGAGATCTCGGCAAACATCCTGAAGGTTGAAGATGTCGATATCCTCGACGGCACGCCACTGCTCGACATCAAGCCCTATGTGCCGGCGTTCGATCATCACCCGGCCGACCGCAACGGCTGGCTTGGCAAAACGAGTCATTTAACGCAGGGCACGGTTTCAGACGAGCGTTTTGCGGGACCGGATAAAATCCCCAACAACAACTGTGGCTCATAAATTGACCATGAGCCCGTAGGTTTATTTCTGACTTATCTATGACGTGTCTCAAAGATAAGGCAGGGTTCAGGGCAAGGCATGCAACGACGAAAACGCGGAGCCTAGGGCTCGTGCGTGAACATTTTGAGTCGTTTAGCGCCGCTATGGGCACTGAGACTAGTGTCCATCGATAAATGGCCTTTTTTACGCTGGGTCCCGCCATGGCGGGATTCTCCGCGGGTTTCCGGCTGCGGCGTACATAAAGTACGCCTCGCCGCAAACCTTTGAGTGGCCTTGCCCAGCGAAAAAAATTCTCATTTATGAATCGGACACTCAATGGTGCCATCCACTTTTCGCGGACGGGCACGAGACTATTTTTGAGATGTGTTCTAAAAACATTTAGAAGGAGGTTACTTGATGATACGCATAATCGCGTCACTGGCTCTGGTCCTGTCTCTGGTTTCGGTTTCATTCGCTGATAACGGCCTTGTGTCCGTTAAGAGTTCCCACAGCGTCAAAGACACCACCGACAGACTCGTGAAGGCTCTCGAGTCGAAAGGCATGACCGTATTTAATCGCATCAACCATGCCGAAGGCGCGAAAAGGTTGGGAGCACCCTGCTGCCCACCGAACTGGTTATATTGGAAACCCCAAGGTCGGCACGCCATTGATGATCTGCAGCCGAAGCGTTGCCATCGACTTACCTCAAAAAGCATTGATATGGGAAGATGCTCAGGGTCAGGTGTGGCTCGTTTCAATGATCCCGCCTATCTTGCCGAAAGGCACGGCATCAGCGACTGTAAAGAGGTCTTGCAGAAAGTCGCCGGCGCACTGAAAAATTTCGCTGCAGCAGCAACGCAACCCTAATCCCCGCGCGCATACATTCCCTATTATCGAGCGACGGAGGAAAGGATTAATCGCCGTGCAGGATCGCACACGCACCCACAGTGTTGCCATCGGTTATCTGCTCTGGATTTTCGGTTTCACCGGTGCACACCGCTTTTACTATGGCAAGCCGGTTTCGGGCACGATCTGGTTTTTTACCCTCGGACTTCTAGGGATCGGATGGTTGATTGACCTTTTCTTGATCCCGACCATGAACCGAACGGCTGCCATACGCTTTCATCCCGGTGAAATCGACTATAGCCTGGCCTGGATCCTTTTGACTTTTCTGGGATTATTCGGCATTCACCGCATGTATATGGGCAAATGGCTGACGGGGTTGCTCTATTTGGTGACCGTCGGCCTGGTGGGAATCGGCTACCTTTACGATTACTGGACCTTGAATGACCAGATCACGGTAGCCAATGGTGGGGCTATAGAACCATGAAAATTGCCATATTCGGTGCCGGTGCCGTGGGCGGCTATTTCGGCGGCCGCCTGGCGCTCTCGGGTCAAGAGGTTATCTTCATTGCACCGGCCGCAACCTCGAGGCACTGCGCACAGCCGGCCTAAATGTCGAAAGCGTGGACGGCGACTTTACCCTAAGCAAGGTCGCGGCCACAGATAGGCCCGCCGATATCGGACCGGTCGATATCGTCTTCGTGACGGTCAAAACCTGGCAGCTGGCCGATGCCATGAGGACCATGGCGCCGCTTGTCGGACCGGAAACCGTGGTGGTGCCGCTTCTCAATGGTGTAGAAGCACCAACTATTTTGTCTCAATCCTTAGGCGACTCCCATACGGTGATCGGACTGGCAAAGATCATCGCCCGGCTTACGGGTCCTGCGCACATACACCACCTCGGTGCCATGCCATACATTGCCCTCGGAGAACCGGATAACCGCCGCAGCCGGCGGGTTGAAAGGCTAATAGCTATCCTTTCCGACTCCGGGATAGCAACCGATATACCCAGGGACATCCATGTTGCCCTGTGGTCCAAATTTCTATTTGTGGTTTCCTGGGGCGGGGTGGGTGCTGTAACCCGTGCACCGATCGGTGTGTTGCGCAGCGTGCCACAGACGCGTGAGATGATCATGGCGGCCATGGAGGAAATATACCGCCTGGCCCTGTCCCTCGATATCGGTCTGTCTGAAAATATCGTCGCGAGCACCATGTCGTTCATTGACAGCCTGCCACCGGAGGGAACCGCGTCTTTGCAACGGGATATTGCCGCCGGTCTGCCATCGGAACTCGACTCCTGGAACGGTGCGGTTGTGCGCCTTGGACGCAAAGCCAGTGTCGCCACACCGGTTAACTCGTTCATCTACCGGTGTCTTTTGCCCCTCGAAAAACGGGCCGTCGGCGAATTGAACTTTTGAGAAACGGCCGATCGCAACGAAGCAATTTCTGCCGAATGAGATTGATCATCATCCCGAAATAGGGTATTCTTTTCCAGTGGTTCTTTGCATTGCGAGAGATGATTCGGAATTGACAGGATGCTAAAAGATGTCTCACCCTGGCGCCGACAAGACAAGGCAATATAGGACGAAAAAAGCGGCATTGGTGTGTCATAAACAAGCATACTCGCAACAGCGAGGTAGGGTTCCCCGGTTCAGCCATCACAGCCGATTCGTCAAACGCAATCGTTATTCAACAGCCCGTTAAGGTAAAATCAGAACGGAAAGGTTTAAAATACAGTGAAGAGAGTGACGCCGCGTCGATGGTTCAACTGCACGATGGAGTGATCATCGCCAAATTTCCTCTGGATAAACCGGAGGTCCGCATCGGTCGCGATCCGGACAGTGACATCTTCATCGACGACAAGGTTGTCAGTCTGGCGCATGCCGTAGTGGAAGTCGTTGCAGAACCGGATCGACTAAACAACCGAAAATACTTCATCAGAGATTTGGGAAGTAGCAAACAGCACCTTTGTCAATGATAAAGCCGTCACGCACCAGAGACTGGCGAACGAAGACCTGATCCGGATCGGCTGGACCACCTTCCGGTTTGTTGAAGCAGAAAAGCGAAAAGGCGATAAGACCTTGAAAATCCACAAGAGTTGGATCCCCGGCGTCTACTATACCAAGGATTAATCCACAGCGCTCTCGATGACGAGCCCCTCTTAATACCGCCGCCACTGTTGGCATGCACGGTCCCTTATCACATTTCCGGCACCGGCAGCGCCCCTCCTGTGAATCCCAAAGGCTCAGGCCAATCCTGATATTTCACCCAATAGAGGCTTCCATGGCCAAGCGCGATCTTTTTTTAAGCACCCTGTTAGGGGTGGCCCTTTGCTTGTCTGACCCATGCTTGAACTGATTTGCCGTCCAGCCAGTCTTTGACTTCGGCATTGAAGTTGTTGTAGTGATCCGATTTCAGATGTTCCTGGAATGCGTTCTCGTTTGTATAGATTTCATATAGGAAAACCCTTGTGTCGTCCTTCGGGTCGAAGCAAACATCGAACCGGCGGCAATCGGGTTCACGGGAGAGGGAGTTTTGCGCCTGCTGCAGCACCGTTTTTCGGAAGGACGGGACGTATTCATTTTTCAAATTGAATTCAACGGTTACTACGTACATTTTCAAGCCCTCTATGCGTTTACGTAAATGTTGGGGAAGACATGATCGGTGATGACAGCGCCGCTTCACCGATCTCAGGCCCGCTGAGGCCTCCCCTCAGATATTCTTGGGAAAATATTCTTCGAGTTCGGCCACCTGGTCGGCGTTCAACTGCAGGTGAGAATGGTCCTTCACCAGCAGATAAAGCCGTGCCGTTTCTTCCAACTCTTCAGCTGCCGCAACGGCCGCCCCCATTTCCCGTCCGCAGACGATCATCCCGTGGTGGGCGAAGAGCAACGCATGGCTCATTGCCGCACGCTGTTCGACGGCATCCGCCAGGGCGATGTCCCCCGGCCTGAAGTAGGGCACCAGGGGCAACCGTCCGATCCGCATGACATAGTATGGCGTCAATGGCGGCAGTGCATTGTCCGGATCGAGCCCATCGAGACATGAGACCGCCATACAATAGGGCGAATGCAGATGGACCACCGCATGCGCCGCCTGACGCCGACGATACATGGCCAGGTGCACAACGACCTCCTTGGATGGTTTATCACCGTCGATGTGATTGCCTTGGGCATCGAGCCTTGATAACCGCTCTGGATCCAGCCACCCGAGAGACGCGTTGGTAGGCGTCATCAGGAATCCGTCTTCAAGGCAAACACTGAGGTTACCCGAGTGCCCGGGCTGTATCCCCGCATTGACAAATACTTGCAGTGCGCCACCAGCTGTTTTCTGATTTCACGTTCCGTCATGTCACCATCTCCAGTGCTTTTGTGAAGAAATCTTGGCTGCCGAAATTACCAGATTTGAGTGCCAAAAGGAGCCGGGGGTCATCCATACTGATCGTCCAGGGGACACCGGGTTCGATTTCGGGCCCGATTCTGAGCCTGCGGATACCAAGAGACGTAGGACGGCACCCGATGTTTCTCCGCCCGCGACAATGAGTTTGCGAAACCCTTTGGCGCTGAGACCGACAGCAACATCGGCCAGCGCATTTTCCACCATACTACCGGCTTGATGCCGGCCCAGTTGCGCCTGCACAGCAGCGAGGTCTTCCGGTGGGGCGGAGGAATAAATCAGCACCGGACCGACGGTCATGTTTTCCAGAGCCCACTCCAGGATATTTTCGATGCTCTGGCGGCCCTGCGAGAAAGCCACCGGGTCGAAAGCCAAGGCCGGATATTTTTTGGCCATGTATTTTACCTGGGACTGGGTGGCCAGTGAACAGCTGCCCGCCAGGACCAGAGCCGGACCCGGTGATCGGTCGATTTCGACCAGGCCACGGATCGCTCCGAGCAACCCGGTATTTCTGAAATTGTCCGGAAGCCCCATGGCAAGACCGGAACCGCCGGTCAGCAGCGGCAAATAGCTACAGGCCTTGCCGACGGTGAAGAGATGAGCGTCTGTGAGCGCATCGGTGACTGCAAACCGTTTCCCCTGACGAACCAGTTCCCGCAATTTCCCTCGAACAGCAACAGGTCCGCGCTCTACGGTGGGGAACGAAACCAGGCCGACGGTCTCCGGTCGACGCAACTGCCGACCCAAAACCCGCACGAGGTTGGCGTCGGTCATGGGCGTCAACGGGTGCTGACGCATGCTCGATTCCGATAGAAGCTGAGTTTCGACAAACAAATGCCCGAGATAAACGGTCCGAAAGTTCGCCGGAAACGCCGGGCATACCGGTGCTACCTCAGCACCGGTTTCTGCAAGCAGAGCTGTGGTCACCGGTCCGATATTTCCGGCATCGGTCGAGTCGAAGGTTGAACAGTATTTGAAAAACAGCTGTCGGACACCCCTCTTTTTCAACCATCGGGCAGCGGCAACGCTCGTGGCGACGGCTTCCACGGCCGGTATGTTGCGGCTCTTCAGGGCGATTACCACGGCAGCCGCATCCGGTGCCCTCTCCTCATCCTCCGGCAGACCGATGTACTGAATAACCGACATGCCGTTGCGGCCCAGCATGAGGGCCAGATCCGTCGCCCCGGTGATATCGTCAGCAATACATCCCAGCAATGGATTCAATGGTTTCTCATGCCTCCGGTTTGAGACGTTATCGAAGGTAAGCTCAAAGGGCGCGATGGTTCCGTATCTCTGGGGAAAAAGTTTCTGATTGAGTAGATTGCCACTCGGTCGGGCCATAGTCGTTGACTTGAATTATTTCGTGATTAACGTATACATTAAAGTATACACTGTCAAGCAACCGCACCGCACGACCAGGGAGGACCTTACCATGGACGCATTCACCATCACAATCGAAAACCTGACCTATACAGGTAGCGGCCTGCACCGTCCGGAATGCGTCCTGACCACTGCCAGGGGGAATATCTATACGGCCGACTGGAAAGGGGGTGTCAGCTGCCTCCGACCGGACGGATCCGTTGAACTCATCCTGGCCGGGAAACCGGATATCGACCTGAAACCGAACGGCATTGCCCTATGCCCCGACGGATCATTCCTGTTGGCCAACATCGGGGAGGACGGAGGGCTCTACCGTTTGCAAAGGAATGGTGAACTCACGACCGAGTTGACTGTAGTAAATGGAGTCCAGCTGCCGCCGTCAAATTTTGTAATGATCGACAACAAAAACCGCATCTGGCTGACGGTCAGTACCCGACATCGTCCACGTGCCCGGGCTTACCGCCCGGACGTCGCCGATGGATTCATCGTTCTGTTGGACGCCGGCGGCGCCAGGATCGTTGCCGACAGGCTCGGTTACACCAATGAAGTCCAGTTTGATGCAACCGGCGAATGGCTCTATGTGAATGAAACCTTCGGCAGACGACTCAGCCGTTTCCGTGTATTGTCAGACGGTACCCTCAGGGACAGGGAAACCGTGGCGGAATTCGGTGTCGGTACGTATCCAGACGGTTTGACGTTCGACGCCGAGGGCGGCATCTGGGTTACCAGTATCGTCAGTAACCGAGTGATCCGGATCTCCCCAGATGGTGATCAGCGGCTCATTTTAGAAGACGCCGATACCGAACACGTGATGACGGCGGAAAAGGCTTTTCAGGCCGGCAGCATGGACCGGCCGCACCTGGATACCGTCATTAGCCGTCGTTTGAGGAATATTTCAAGCCTGGCTTTCGGGGGGACAGATCTTAAAACCGTGTACCTTGGCTGCCTGCTGGGCGATTCATTGGCGACATTCCGTTCCCCGGTTGCCGGAAGACCACCGGTGCACTGGCTCTTTGACGATTGATTAAGGACAATGCCTGAATAAGGACCTGTGATACATGTCTTTTGCCGCCCAGGCCTATACAACCATCAAACACAACATATTAGAGAACCGCTACCCGCCGGGACACCAGGCGCTTGAACAGGAGCTGGCAACAGAACTGGGTATGAGCCGAACACCGGTGCGCGAGGCCCTCATCCGTTTGGAGCGTGAGGGCCTCGTCGAGCTGATACCCCGCCGTGGGATGCGGGTGGTTCCACTCTCACCGGCCGACATGAAAGAAATTTACGAAGTATTGGCTGGCCTGGAAACCGCAGCTCTCGCTTTGATGGACGGGAAAAACCCCGCATCGGTCGAACTTGACCCACTGGAGGATTGCCTGCGGAACATGGAGGAAGCTTTGGCCCGAAACGATCTGGAGGCATGGGCCGAAGCGGATGAAGGCTTTCACAAGGCGTTGCTGGCACTCTGCAACAACAAGCGTTTGCTGGACATGGCCGCCACTCTCAGCGACCAGGCTCACCGCGCCCGCATGCTTACGCTGCGGCTGCGACCGAGGCCAAACCGATCCAACATCGAACATCGACAGGTGCTGGATGCGCTGAAGCGGGGGCAATGGGTTACAGCCCGTCGCCGGCACCAGCAGCACAGAATCCGGACAACTGCAATGCTGCTTGAAATACTGGAATACTACCGCCTGTCTCAATTGTAGCCGCTATCATCCCTGGCGGGTTTCAGACCGCCACACAACGACGGGGAGCAAAGGAAAATGAATTCAAGAAAGCGATTGAGAGGCGTCAGCATCGGTGCCGGTTATTTCAGCCAATATCACCTGGACGCCTGGAACCGGATTCCCGAAGTGCGGCTGACCGCCTTGTGCGACCTTGACCCGCTTCTGGTCGAAAAAAGGATGAAAGAATTCGGCATAACCGGTTCCTACACCGACTACCACGAGATGATCGATCGTGAGAAACCGGATTTCATCGACATCATCACCCCTCCCCCGACCCACCTCGACATCTGTCGGTATGCATCGGAGAGACGAGTTCACATTCTTTGCCAGAAACCTCTAGCGCCCACCTACCCGGAAAGCCGGCAAATTGTCGACGAAGTGCAAGCAGCCGGTATCCGTTTCATGGTCAACGACAACTGGCGCTGGCAGCCTTGGTACCGGGCGATCAAGAATTTATTGGACGGCGATGTCATCGGCGAAGTAACGAGCGTTTATTTTCAAATGCGGATGGGAGACGGTTGGGGCAAGGATGCTTACCTTGAACGGCAGCCGTTTTTCCGGGAGTATCCGAAACTTCTGATATATGAATCCGGCGTGCACTTTATCGACACGTTTCGCTTTCTCTTCGGCGAAGTAATCAAAGTCTATGCTCAATTGAAGCGGCTAAACCCGGCTATCAAAGGGGAAGATTGCGGGCATGTCCTGTTTACTTTCGAAAACGGTACCACGGCGATTCTCGATGCCAGCCGCTACAACGAAAATGAAACCGGTGTCAACCTTTACACCTGCGATCCGCGCACCACTTTTGGTACTTTACGTCTCGACGGCCTCAAGGGTCATTTGAGCATGGATTCGTGCGGGGATATCACAGTCAAGCCGCTGGGAAAAGACGCTTATCATCATTCCTATGACCACCAATCAGAGGATTTGCCGGGGACAGCTGTTATTTCGCATTCAAGCATTTCATTGACGGCCTTGTTAGCGGTCAGGAATTTGAAACCTGCGGCCCGGATTACTTGAAAACCCTGGCGGCCGTTGAAGCCTGCTATGAATCGGCAGAAAGCGGTCTCCCCGTGAGTTTGGACAACCCGGCTGGTTAGCTGGATTTCAAACCGCTTATCAAAAATAAATTCCGATCTACGGAAGAGCGGCATAAGTGATTGTAGAAAAAACGTTCGCATAACGGAACGTTTCTTTGACAACCACGATATAATGCCACCTTTTGACTTCTCACTAAATTGAGCCAAGTTTTAAATGGAGGGGGAAGGTTTGTAGAATAAGGAGGAAATGTGAATCAGAAAAACGAATTTTCGATCGCCGTGTTTCCCGGAGACGGTATCGGCGATGAAATCATGACGGCTTGCCTTAGTGTTTTGGACACGCTGGAAAAAACGGCCGGTGGATTCAGGCTGAAAACCGAGATCCTTCCGGCCGGAGCGCGTTACTATTCCGAATCAGGCTGCGACATAAGCGATGAAAACCTGGAGAAGGCCCGTGATGCCGACGCCATCCTGCTCGGCGCCATGGGACTCCCGCAAATCCGTTATCCAGACGGTACCGAAATATCTCCCCACTTGAAAATGCGGACGGCCTTTGATCTTTATGCCGGCATCCGTCCCGTAAAGTCCTTTCCCAACGTCCCCGGACCGCTGGCCGATGCCGGGCTGAAGAAATCGACCTCATCGTACTGCGGGAATGCGACCGAAGGCTTGTTTGCTTCCGTCGGAAAGGGCGAAATCTTTGACGACCGCGAAGCCCGTGAAACCCTGGTGATCACCCGCCCCGAACCTGTGAACGTCTTTTCGACCGGGCATTCGCCATTGCCAGGCGGCGCAAGGAAAGGGGTGGCAAAGGGCGCGTGACGTGTGTGGACAAGGCCAACGTGTTTAAGGCCTATGCATTTTTCCGCAAAATTTTCACTGAGCGGGCTACACGTTATCCGGACATTGACATCGAGTATTATTATGTCGATGCCATGGCGCTTGATCTGGTTCGCCGCCCATGGGATTTCGATGTTTTGGTTTCTGAAAACATGTTTGCAGACATCCTCTCCGACCTGGGAGGTGGAATTATCGGTGGCATGGGCATGGCTCCGTGCGCCGAGATCGGTGACCGCCACGGCCTGTTTCAGCCGGCCCACGGCAGTGCTCCGGATCTTGCCGGCACCGGCAGAGCCAATCCGACGGCCATGTTTCTTTCGGCGGCTATGATGCTGGACTGGTTGGGGAACAAATACAGTAGCGACGCCTGCGTTGCCGCTGCCCAGACACTGGATAAAGCAGTTACGGCCGGTTTTTTCTACCGGGATGATCCGTCCTATTGAGTTTGGCGGACCACACAGTGTTCGCGACGTCGAAGAGGCGGTTATCGACCTTATCCGCGTCGAGTGACCCCCGGTGGGCTCGGTAGCATCCATCGCTGAATGGTGGGCGGTACTTCCGGGAGTCCAACAGGTGAATGAATATTTATATGACTGCGAAAAGACGCTCAGAGGCCTGCCGCAAAATGCACACTAAAAGCCCTCGACAGAATAAGTTTTAACTCATAGATTTTATGTACTTTTTGCGGGATTGTTGAAAATATTCACCGCGCATGAAATGGGCGGGCCAATTATCACTTGACTGTACCGTAAGCGCATATCATGATCGACTGGCACCTTTCGGAAACCATCGCCCCCTCACCAACGGGCATCCGGCGCATCCGCCACTTACGTACAGGAGAATCAGCAGTGGACGCATCCCTGAAACCCGGCATGACGTTCGAATTTACTTACACAGTTCCGGAGAATAAAACCGTCCCCTTTCTCTTCGCCGAGGCCACCACCTTCCAAGAAATGCCCCAGGTTCTCGCCACCGGATTCATGGTCGGGCTGGTCGAATGGGCCTGTATCGAGGCCATCAATCCGCATATCGACTGGCCGCGGGAGCAAAGTGTCGGCATCCGGGTCGACTTGGATCACACGGCAGCCACCCCGCCCGGCTTCACCGTGACGATAAAGGGCACCCTGTCGGCGGTGGAGGGGCGCAAGCTGACTTTTGAGATCGAAGCCGAGGACGGTGTCGACCGCATAACCCGGGGCACTCATCAACGGTATCTCATCGATGCCGAACGGTTCAATCAAAGTGTGGCCGCCAAAGCCGCCAAGCGCTCCACCTGAGGAATCAGTCAATAGCCGGAGTGGTGATTTGGAATAACGGGAATAAGGAAGGCCGGTGGCACGCCTTTGCCTGGTTTTGCGTCGGCGCCGGGTGCACACCGGCGGATATATTGAAATTTATCGACTGCAGGTAGACGAGCAATCTTTGAAGTCTTCCATACAGTTCGTCTGTGAATGCTCCACGCAACTGATAAAATCTTCATCGCATTTTTTGGAGCAGGAGTTGTTTTCGTTGCGAACGTTTTCGACCGGCATGTATCAACCCTCCTCTTGGTTCTGGTATGGTCAAGCAAGGCGACCGCAAGAGATCGCAGTCACATAGCGGCACGTGATAACGGCCTGAACGGGATAACATTAAGCACGGCCCTAACGGGTTTCAAGGCCGCAGAGCAGCGTCATAAGATCGTTCAGAAATGCGGGGCTGCACCAACCGTAGCCAAGGT
The DNA here is from genome assembly GCA_963825595.1 of uncultured delta proteobacterium. Lineage (GTDB taxonomy): Bacteria > Desulfobacterota > Desulfobacteria > Desulfobacterales > SG8-13 > JARFQH01. The sequence continues at coordinate 27,184 of CAWGUE010000030.1, forward strand.
CCTACGGAAAATGAATCTGACGGCAAGTATCGACGAACAATCAGAAATCATTAAAAATAACGAACAGCGATTTGCCTTTATGCTCGCCGGCCGGGTCATTAGCAGACCGAAGCTGAGCATCTGGATGATATTGATTCCGGTGATCTTTGTTTATTTTTTCTACCAGTTCAACAAATACAAGCAAGGACGGGCGGACTTCGCCGATAACTTCCTGATCACCAGAAAGCGCGCCCTGAATGCCGCCCGGGTTGCCGTTTTGGAGAATAGGGCCCCGAATTTGGAAGAAACGGTCAAACTGGCCAAGATGCCTCCCGAGACTCTGGGCGCCTACCGGGAACTGCTGGTGGTTCTGGTCCAGCATTACATCGACCTGTTGCAAGCAAAGGGTGAAAACATTGCCGAGCTGATAAAATCGGCTTACCGGACCCGAACCAATTATCTGTTATTCTGCAACCGCCTCAACCAGGTTGAAAGAGAGCTCAATGCAGCGTTGCGGCCGCATATGAGAGAAAGCACCGATGGATTCGATGATGTGGTCCGTAAGATTGAAGAGGTTTCGGTTGAACTGCGGCGGCAGGATGTCGAAATAATTTTCTCCTGAAAAATGAGAGCGCGCCGATGGCCGTGTGGTTGGTGATTCCAGCCTTGGGGCATGTCGGAATGGGGTTTTTGCGGCCACTGCATCCCACAAAAATCATGTTGGACAGGGTATTTACTTGAAAACCGGGCGAGTAATACTGTAGATTGTTTTTTTATCTGGCAATCAAATTTTGCTGCCCGCTGTGACATATAAAAGAGGAGGTGTACTCATGGGTAAAGGTGACCAACGCTCGAAGCGTGGAAAAATACATCGGGGAACTTTCGGAAAAAGCCGCCCCAAGAAAAAGAAAAACGCGGAGGATAAAGATAAGTAAGACATTTGCTTCCGGCTTAATACCAGGACTGTTTATGGCACGAGAGGGCCGCTTGAATGTGCGGTTGGAATCTCGTACCAGAGGCAGTCCTTTGTGTTTAGATGATCCGCGACGGAAAAGGTTTAATCGATATGCCCAAGAAAGCCGAGCGTTTTCCTGCGGCTCTGGGTGCACCTATAGGGCCGGTGAACATTATAGACCGTATACAGGTCGGACAGGCCGTGCAGGCGTCCGCAAGAGCCCGCGCAAACGGATCATCCTGCGTTTCACAAAACAGCCGGCGATGCCGCCATCGATGCTCATTTCCAGGCAGCCCGACACTATATCCGGCCGCATCGTCATCTATCGCCACCAAAAACCGAAACAATCCTGGTGCTCGAGGGGTCCATCAGTTTCGTGATATTCGATTCCGGCGGGATTTTTTCAAGCCATTTCCCTCTCGCTGGGCAGCGCCGCTCGGTAGAAAATAAGCGGGGTGTAAACACCATTTGCGCGGAAACGGACACGGTGAATTTGAAACAACCGAGCCCTTACCGGACGGCAGGCGACTTTCGATTGGGCGCCTGAGGAAGGCCATCCGGCATCCGGACCATATCTGGCAAAACTTCGTCAGAAGATCACCAGTTAAATTGCCGTCATCTGTCCCTCCAGACAACCCCATCCACCGTTGGATTCCTTCCAGGATTGATTAAACCAAGGGTCATACTTACGTTCCGCATTATAGCTGTTGTCATAAATATGTTCCGATTGGAGGGTATGTGTGACAGCAATAAATTTCCTGGGTCCCCCTTTTGAAAATTGCACGGACCGAGGGACTTAAAAAATGTAGCCAGCGGAATAAAGTTCTGGCATTGGCTCCAACGGGACGAGAAGGATTTCAATGGCACCTTTGGTGACTATGGTTTCATCGTTCTTGACGCGTAGAATCTAAAATTGACGGATGAATATCAGGTGAATCTCTCGGAAGATGAAATGGGAACACTTGAAGAATCGGGCTTATATCTTCGGATAGTAACGCTAATGGCCTTCATCGGATCCGTTGTCGCCGGAGCGGCTTTGGGGGTGGGATGCGGTATGCCACCATATGATGAATCTGCAGTAGAGGCGATGCTGAATGGCACCGGCAAACCGATTTTCCACGAAACGATCGTCGGCGACCGAGCGATTTATTACGCAGAGACCGGGAGTCCGGACAAGCCTCTGGTCGTTTTCATCCACGGGACACCCGGGTCCTGGCGGGGGTTCGGTCAGTATCTGGCAGATGAATCTCTGCGCCGTCGGGCGCATCTCATAGCCGTGGATCGGCCCGGATTCGGTCGATCGGGACACAAGCAGGTGGTTACATCCCTCTCGAAGCAGGCCGCTTATATTGCACACCTACTTCAGCGTGACTTCACCGGTCACCGCGCGATCCTGGTGGGCCATTCCCTGGGAGCATCCATCGCCGCACGCCTGGCGATGGATCAGCCCGACCTGGTCGAAGGTCTGGTTCTCGTGGCCCCTTCAATCGACCCGAAACTGGAAAAACCGCGCTGGTACAATCGCTTGGCCGACAACCGATTTGTTCGCTGGGTGTTACCCACTGACCTGAGTCTGGCCAATCAGGAGGTGATGCCCCTCTATAGTGAACTTTCGCAGATGCTCCCGCTCTGGCAGCGGCTCAGCAAGCCGGTCATCGTGATCCAGGGCGGCAAGGACCGCCTGTCGTCTCCGGCCAACGCCGATTTTGCCGCAAACGTTCTGGGAACTCGCGCCCGGATCATCCGCGTCCCCCAGGCCGGGCATTTTATTATCTGGAAGCAGTCGGCCATCATCGTCGATGCCATATTGTCCCTGCTTGAAAAACGTGGTCATCCCCGGGTCGCAACGGATTAGAATTTGAAACCAATTCGATGAAAAATTAAATTTGTCGGGCGCAAAAATGAAACGGGCCGCTTGTCATTCAGCGGCCCGTGTTAGTGATCAAACATTGTTTCCATGCCCGGCTATGGCATGGAGGCATTTTATCCGACTGTCATCCACTTTTCCTGGCCTTCAAGGAAGAAAAAGCCTCCAGAAGGCCTCACTGAGGCATTTTGAGAACTTTCCTGGTCATCCTCACACCTCCTGTCTGCGAGACTGAAGGGTTTGCGGTTAAGGGCCCTCGTCGCCCGGCATTATACTGGAGCCGGAATCACGGGGGAGTGACCACCGGATCCAATCGAGGCGGGACCGGGAGATGACGACCCGCAAGTCGTAAACTGCCAGATTCCTTGCCAAATAAAGGCGATTATTGGGTTGTCCGGTAATGACCGGTTGTTTGGATGGTGCCACATTGTGGTATTGTTTGTCAAGCTTTTTTTCAGGCGGTCACTAAAGAAGTGGAATTTCTTGAGAGGCAAGCGCCGAAGCGAATCCGCCGAAAGGGTTTCGAGGACCGGGTTCAATATCGCGCATCGGTCATGGCTGTGTTTCCTGGCGTTGGCCGCCTTGAGCCCTCGGATCCGTTCACACCGTCTCGATTTAGTACATGAGATTCGGACTGCCGCTTCGGTCGGTATGGTATGTCATTTGTTATCAGAACCGATAAAAACTCAAGCGTGAAATGCAGGCCCCGGGAATATTGAAAAAAGAGACCGAATAGCGTAAGATATGATGGCCATAGGATGCTGGAGGTTTTTTTGCACACCATGAACACGTGCCCCTCCGCAAATGGTTGTTGAGACGAGACCGCTTATTTCATGAAAATATTTCAGCATTTCCTCTGTACGGCAGAAGCACAAAGTATCCTGTTTGGTTAACTGTCAATATGATATTCAATGTCTTGTTGTTATGGCATTTTATTCGCTCTGCTGAAAAATTTCATGAAACATGCACTCTGCTCCATGTCCCATTATAGATGAGGCGTGTTGCCGCCGAGCAAGTCGCCGACAGGTAAGCTTTCAGATAGGCGCAAAAAAACCCGCTCCTTTTTAGCGGGGACTGCTCGTCGATAGGCAACGAAACGTTCGCCGCAGCCGGAAACCGGCGGAGAACACCACCAGCGGGATAGAGGTCGCGCCTCGATGGCCCCAAACTCAGTGCCCCAGCGGCGATTATTGTTTCCGGAAGGACAGTCCTATGCCGGATTCGCTCTCGAACACCGGGAATAAGAACATCCGCAGCCAAATTATGGCTCTCGTCGACCGCATGCCGGAAGACATGCAGTTAAAACTGCTCCAGTACCTGGAGTCTAAGCTTCCAAAGCATATCAAGGGCAACCTGATGGCCGAAAAACGGACGGATTCCCGCCGGCATTGCCTCATCGGTGTCGACTACCGGATTGATGGGAAGTCCTATTCCGGGTTCATTCTGGACATCAATGCCTTCGGCGTGTTCATCGAATCCGATACGCCCTTTGCCATTGATCAGGAGATTATGCTCAAATTCACCTTGCCCCGCCTGGCGCAGTCCTATCACACCCATGCAACGATTGTCTGGAGCGGATCCCAGGGTTTCGGCGCCAGGTTCAATGCCTTGACCCGGCGTCAGAAAGAACAGATAAAAGCTTTTGCAGAAGAAGCCTCCCGTATCTACACCATACTCAGTTAACGTCATACGGATGAACAGAAGCAAATTGGAAGAAGTTTACATTCTAAACCCCGAAACATGGGTCGACCGCTACGGCGATTATCTCTACCGCTTTGCCCTCTCGCGGGTCAAGGATCCGGGGGTCGCCGAAGATCTCGTACAAGAAACATTTCTGGCGGCACTGAGAGGTCTGCAGAATTTCAAGCGGCGTTCATCCGGCCATACATGGCTGACAGCGATCCTCAAGCACAAAATCGTCGATTTTCTACGAAAAAAACACCGCGAACAGGTGATAGAGGACATCGAAACAGTCTCGGAATCCACCGACGGATTTTTCAAAAACTCCGGCAGTTGGAGAATCCGGCCCGCCAAGTGGGATATCAATCCCGATAAAATATTCGAGCAACATGAGTTTATGGACGTTCTGTTGAAGTGTCTGGCCCAATTGCCCGAACGTTTGGCCCGGGCCTTTATGCTGCGAGAGATGGAAGGGCTGAGCACCGAAGAAATCTGTAAGTCCATGCAGATCTCAGCGACCAACAGTTGGGTCATGCTTTACCGGGCCAGAACGTATTTGCGTCGTTGCCTTGAAATTAACTGGTTCGACAAACCGACTGGAGAAGTTGAATGATTGAATACTGGATGTTCAACTGTAAGGAAGTTTCCCTAAAAGTTTCCGAATCGCTCGACCGCAGGCTGCCGCTGTTTCAGCGCCTTATGATCCGTATGCACCTGATGATGTGCCGCTATTGTGCCCGGTTCCATCGACAGGTTCTGCTGATTCGAGAAATGGTCCGCTACACGCAACCCATGGGAAACACTTTTGACACATCAGGTACTCTGCCACCGGACGCCCGGGCTCGCCTGAAGCAAACCTTGAAATCGGCCTCCGCAGGGTCGTAACCTCTCCGCATCTCCATTTTTTGAGTCATCCGCAACGAGCGCGTTTAGAAAAGAAAAAACCATGATCCCAAACGGGTGCCATCCGCCATCCTGAATGGGCCATCAATGCCGATGGAACCATCGACGATGACCTGTTCGCGGTCGCCCCCTTCGGTTATGCGCTCATTGATCCCACGGGTAGAATTCTCAAGGTTAACCGCATGACGGCCGAGATGCTCGCCAAAACCTGCCCAAAGCTGGTAGGTCTGAAATTACTGAGTTGATGTACCCCGCGGCACCGCAGCCGTTTTAAATCCCATCTCCGACGTGCATTTGATTCCGGCCGAAGCGAGGAATACGATCTGGAATTCAAGGGCCCCGGTGGTCAGAGTCTCTACGCCAAGCCTGGCCTCCCGCAATCCTGAGCGCAACGAGCGCTGCCTGCTGACCGCTTTCATGGACATTACGGCACATAAGGATACCACAGCCGCGCTGAGCATCGAACGGGACAATTTGATCAATATCCTCAATTCCATGGAGGACGGCGTCTGCATCGTCAATGAACGGCACGAAATCACCTTTGTCAATCCAGCCCTTGAAAAACACTTCGGTCCGATCAGCGGCCGCAAATGTTACCAATATTTCCACAGCAGAGAAGCGGTCTGCCCCTGGTGCAAAAACCGCGAGGTGATGTCGGGCAAGTCGGTCCGCTGGGAAGGGTATTCAGAGAAAACCCGCAAAACGAGTAAAGACCACCAAAGCCGGAATTGAGCCACCATCGGGACGCTTGACAGGTGTTCGTTCGGTGTTAATCTAAATTACGGGGATAAGTTCGACTGAATCGAAAGACCGGTCGGACCACAGACCGATCTCTCCGAGTCGGACGCCAGAGCGGTGCACGATGAAAAAAATTGCTTTGACCGGCATTAAGCCCACCGGCACGCCCCATCTCGGAAACTACCTCGGGATGATCAAACCGGCTCTCGAACTGGTTGACGATTACCAGGCCCTTTATTTCATCGCCGACGTTCATGCCCTCATTACGGTCAAGGACCGCCGTGAATTGGAGAAACAGATCTACCAGGTGGCCGCCACCTGGTTGGCGTTGGGGCTGGACCCCCGCAAGGTCATTTTCTTTCGCCAGTCGGACATACCGGAGGTTTTCGAACTGGCGTGGATCCTCGCATGCTTTACCGCCAAGGGTCTACTCAACAGGGCTCACGCGTATAAGGCAGCTGTGGCCGCCAACATCGAAAATGGGCGCAGCCCGGATGCAGACGTCAATGTGGGGCTTTTCAGCTACCCAGTTCTGATGGCTGCCGACATTCTGCTGTTCGGGTCCCGGATCGTACCCGTCGGAAGTGACCAGAAGCAACATGTGGAAATCGCCCGGGACATCGCCGCGATGGTCAACCAGTCCTGCGGTCGCGTATTTCTCCCCCCTGAGCCGCGGATTCGCGATGAGGTTATGACCATTCCGGGTCTGGACGGCCGCAAGATGAGCAAGACATACGGAAACACCATTCCCATTTTTGCCGAACCCGATCTCCTCCGCAAGCGGGTGATGGCGATTGTGACCGATTCCAGGAGACTCGAGGCCCCCAAAAACCCGGATGATTGCACTGTGTTTGCAATTTACAAGCATTTCGCATCGCCCGAATCCATCGAAACCACGCGTCGAGGCTACACCAGGGGCGGGTTGGCCTACAGCGTCGTCAAGCAGGAATTGCTGAATGCACTGGAGGAGAAAATCGGACCGCTTCGCGCTGCGTATCGAAACTTTTTAGAAACTCCCGACCGGATTGATCAGATCCTCTCATCAGGGGCAACCGAAGCCCGCAAGATTGCCGCGCCAATCTTGGAAAAAGTGCGCCGCAAAATCGGAATCAGGAGGTAAACATCATGGGATACTCTGTGGCCCGCAAGCTTATCGAATCTCATGTGGTCGAAGGACGCATGAAGCCGGGTAAGGAAATCGGCCTCAAAATCGATCAAACCCTGACCCAGGATGCCACCGGAACCATGGTCATGCTCGAATTCGAAGCCATGAAGATCCAGTCGGTCAAAACAGAGCTTTCAGCCCAGTACGTCGACCACAACCTGCTGCAGACGGATTTCAAGAACGCCGACGACCACCTTTTTCTTCGCAGCGCCTGCCGGAAGTTCGGACTGTGGTACAGCCGCCCGGGAAACGGGGTCAGCCATCCGGTGCACATGGAACGCTTCGGTGTCCCCGGAAAAACCTTGCTGGGCTCGGACAGCCACACGCCGTCTGCCGGTGCCCTGGGTATGCTGGCCATGGGGGCCGGCGGTCTCGAGGTGGCCATGGCTATGGCCGGAGAGCCTTTCTACCTGAAAATGCCACTGATCTGGGGGGTCAAACTGACCGGCAAACTACCGCCCTGGGTCAGTGCCAAGGACGTCATCCTTGAAATGCTGCGCCGCCACGGGGTTAACGGTGGAGTCGGCAAAATTATCGAATATTGGGGCCCGGGATTGAAAAGCTTGACGGCCATGGACCGCCATGTGATCGCCAATATGGGCGCGGAACTGGGGGCGACCACCACGGTGTTCCCCTCAGACGCCGCCGCGAGGCGTTTTTTGAAACTTCAGCAACGGGAGGACACATGGCAGGAGCTGGTAGCAGACCGCGACGCAGTATATGATCTCGAGGATGAGATCAATCTTTCCACCCTCGAGCCGCTGATCGCCAAACCGAGCAGCCCCGGAAGCGTCGTACCGGTGCGTGAAGTCGCCGGCCGGGAAATCTATCAGTCTTACATCGGTTCGTCAGCCAATCCGGGGTTTCGGGATTTCGCCATTGCCGCCCTGATCGTTGGCGGGCGACAGGTTGTCGACCGGGTTTCACTCGATATAAATCCGACCTCCCGCCAGATTCTCGAAAACCTTGTCCGCCGGGGGTATCTCGAAAAGCTGATCCACGCCGGCGCCCGCGTCCACCAGCCGGGTTGCAACGGGTGTATCGGCATGGGGCAGGCACCCGCCACGGGAAAAATCAGCCTGCGCACCGTACCGCGGAATTTTCCCGGCCGTTCGGGCACAACGGGCGATCAGGTTTACCTGTGCAGCCCAGAAACCGCCGCGGTCTCCGCCCTGACGGGCGTCATAACCGACCCGCGGGAATGTGACAGACCGTATCCCAAGTTTGTGGAACCTCGCACCATCATGATTAACACTGAAATGCTGATCCCGCCAACGGCAGCGGAAGCGCGGACAGCGGTCGAACTGGAGAAGGGCCCCAACATCAGAGATTTGCCGGACTTCGACTCGATGCCGGAGACGTTGTCCGGGCGAGTGCTGCTCAAAATGGGAGACGACGTCTCCACTGATGAAATCATGCCCGCCGGTAACCGTATTCTGCCCTTCCGCAGCAATATACCTGAAATCAGCAAGTTCACCTTCAGCCGCATCGACGAAAACTTTTATGAGCGTGCCGTGCAGTACGGCAAAAAAGTATTCTTTGTCGTAAGTGGAGACAACTATGGTCAGGGATCGAGCCGGGAACATGCCGTTCTCGGCCCTCGCTATCTTGGTCTCAGGGCCGTTATCGCCAAAACCTTTGCACGTATCCACTGGCAGAACCTGATCAATTTCGGCATGCTGCCCCTGACGTTTCTTCACCCGGAAGATTGGCGCAACATCGACCAGGGTGATGAACTGGTCATAGAAGACATTCGCAACGCCCTGCAAACCGGTCGTGAGCTGGGTGTGTTCAACATCGCCAAAAACCGGGAATTCCGGGTCCTCCACACCCTGACCGACCGCCAGGTGGAAATGGTGCTTGCCGGAAGCCTGATCACCGTGGTGCGCGGCAGGTCTGGTTGAAAACGCAGCCCACCGGGGCCGCAGGGAATCCCTCAACCGATCGTATGACAGCGTTCGCTGCTTGACGGGCCGAGGTTCGGCCATTACTTTAGAATGTCTGCATTCTACAGCAAAATTAAGTATTCGCGACGCTGCTGCAGCCAAGTCAACATATTGTCCATCCGTAAATGGCCTTTTTTTCGCTATGTCCCGCCATGACGGGATTCTCCGCATGTTTCCAGCTGCGGCGCATGTAAAGTCCGTCTCGCCGTAATTCCCGCCGCGGTGGGATGCGGCCCTACCCAGCGAAAAATATCCTCATTTATGAATTGGACAATCTATGGTGCCATTTACTCGTCGCGGATGGACACTAATTAAAGGAGGTTGCCATGCTCGATAAAGCGGAACTATGCGAAAAGATTCAGACCATCTACCCCGATATCGGAGAGTGCGGTATCGATATCGATGTCGAATACGAAGAAGATCAGAAAGCCTGGGTCGTGCAGCTCAAAAAGGACAGCCACGAATTGAAGACGTATCTGGAGGACGGCGATGCCGAACTATGTATGCTGAATAAAAAGTGTGTCCGCCTGAGCATCGAAATTGCCCAGCTCAAAGGCAACCTCGAAAGGATACCGCGGGACCGATAGGACTTGCTTGGAAGTCCAATCCAAAGGAATAGCGACGGAACCCTGAAGAAATTCTCCCGCATTCGCTGAGGCCTGAGCATCCCCCTCGGCCCTATATATTCAGAGAACTTTTAGATGAGCTACCGCGAAGAAAAAGATACCATGGGCACCGTGCGCATCCCGGGAGACGCGTATTACGGAGCGCAAACCCAGCGGGCGGTCGACAATTTCCCCATCAGCAACCAGACCTTTCCCCCGGTGTTCATCCGGGCGCTGGCGCTCATAAAAGAGTGCGCCGCTGCCGTGAATGCCGATCTCGGACTCCTGGACCACCGCTTGGCTCAGGCCATTGTCCAGGCGGCCCGTGAAATCGTGCAAGGCAAACTCGGCGACCAGTTTGTGGTCGATATCTTCCAGACCGGATCAGGCACATCGACCAATATGAACATGAACGAAGTGCTCGCCACCCGCGCCAATGAAATCCTGACCCAAAAAAAGACCAGCCGTTCCCCGGTCCACCCCAACGACCATGTCAATCAGGGGCAATCGAGCAACGATGTCGTCCCCACGGCCCTTCATATCTCCGCCCTGACGGCCATTCGCCAGACACTGACTCCGGCCTTAGAGAAACTGCACCGGATCCTGGTCGAAAAATCGACAGAATTTTCCGACGTTCAGAAGTTGGGCCGAACCCACCTCCAAGATGCCGTACCCCTGACGCTCGGTCAGGAGTTCAGTGGTTATGCCCGTCAGATCGCTCTGGGACTCCAGCGCATAGCCGCCACAGAAAAGCAGCTGGTGGAGCTCGCCTTGGGCGGCACGGCGGTGGGCAGCGGCCTGAATGCCCATCCGGAGTTTGCCGGCCGGGTGATCGCCATGATTTCCGAACGGACAGGCCTTGCCTTTGTCGAGGCTGAAAACCATTTTGAAGCCCAAGCCGCACGGGATGCCGCTGTGGCGACCAGCAGCCAACTCAAGACCCTGGCGGTCAGCCTGGTTAAAATTGCCAATGACATCCGCTGGCTCGCCTCCGGACCTCGCTGTGGTTTAGGGGAAATCAATATTCCCTCCCTGCAGCCCGGCTCGTCTATTATGCCGGGGAAGGTGAATCCGGTCATTCCGGAAATGCTGCTGCAGGTGGCGGCACAAGTTGTGGGTAACGATATGGCTATAACCGTGGGCGGCCAGTCCGGCAATTTCGAACTCAACGTCATGATTCCGCTGATCACCCACAACCTTCTGCAGTCGATCCAGTTGCTGGGTTCGGGTGTTGATGTTTTTGCCGAAAAGTGTATAAGAGGGGTGACGGCCAACCGAGAACGATGCGCCGCCAATATTGAGAGAAGTCTGGCCATGGTCACCGGATTGGTCCCCCACATCGGTTACGAAAAATCGGCCGCCATTGCTAAAAAGGCTTATGAGACGGGGCAAACCGTGCGTGAAGTGGCGCTTGAGCAGCAGATTGTTTCTGAAGAGCTCCTAAGTCGGATTTTGGAACCTGTTGATCCTGGAGGAAAAAATGACCAAAAAGTTTCGGATTAAGACAGCCTGCCCCCAGTGCGGGTGCAGCGGTGCAACGGCCCTTTCGGCTGAAGAGATGAAATCCCGTTACGGAGATCTGGCCAATGTCGAAATGGAATGCGGCGAGTGTATGCTCAAGTACGAGACGGAAATGAAAACCGCCTGCCCGGAATGGGATAAGGAATGCCGGTTGCAGGAAAACAAATAGCGTTGGGAAGTCTCATTGATGGGGAAACGACCATTATCCGCGGACAGAATGGATGTCATCGGTCAAATGCGAAAACAACCCCGCCGAATGGGTGGCGTTAAATCTTGACCTTGAGTTAGACCCTAGTTGAGCGTTTCATATTTTCGAAACGACAGGATCTGCGGCAACATCGCCAATGGCGAACAAGCCTTAAAAATCGCTCGATTGGGGTTAGAGTGAAATTTCCACGGTATCGTCAGGACTGGATTCTTGGATAACGCTTCGGTTCAGAATCACAATGGTACCGGCATGTCGCGCTTGATGCTTTTTCTGGCGCTATCCAGGACTCCTCACGGTCTGCTGGACATGACCACACCGGTATACGGCGCCCTGTTATGGCTGGGCGCCTTTCCTTCCTTGTATATATCAGCTATTGGTCTCATTACGGTCTTCGCGGGTTACACCGCAGTGTATGCTCTAAACGACGTCATCGATTATCGGGTCGATAGAGAAAAAGCCCGAATCACCGGAGGCCTGCGTGAAGCCGACAGTTATTTGGATGCCGCCATGGTGCGTCACCCCATGGCCCAGGGGCTGCTGAGCTTCTCGGAGGGCTTGACCTGGGCTCTGGGCTGGTCGGCGGTGGCCATGATCGGGGCTTATCTTCTCAACCCGGTGTGCGTGCTCATATTTCTGGCCGGCTGCGTGCTGGAAACCATCTACTGCCTGATGCACCGGATCAGCCCGTTTCGAACCGTCATCAGCGGCGGCGTTAAAACCTCCGGTGCCGTTGCAGCAGTATTTGCCGTCGATCCGGATCCTTCGCTGGTCTATGTGTTCGTCCTCTTTCTCTGGCTTTTCTTCTGGGAAATCGGCGGCCAGAACATACCTGCCGACTGGGCCGATATCGAGGAAGACCGCAGGCTGGGAGCCCAAACCGTGCCGGTTCGCGTCGGGCCTCATAACGCCGCAAGTATCGCGGTTCTTACGCTCGTGCTGGCCCTGCTCATCAATCCAGTGCTTATCGGCGTCTCGACAATCGGATTCCAACCCCTTTTTGCGATAACCAGCCTGATTGCCGGATCCGGCCTGATCCTGCCCCCGGTCCTGCAACTATACCGTTCGAAGGCGCGCCGCCAGGCCATGGTTCTGTTCAACCGCGCCAGTTATTACCCGCTGGTGATGCTCGTTGCCATTGTCGCTTACATTCTGCTCTGAAATGAACATCGGAGGTATCTGCAATGAAGGAATTCAGTCCTCAGGAACTCGCCGAATACAACGGGCAAGACGGGAAACCGGCCTACATGGTTCACGATGGAAAAGTCTATGATGTCTCTGAAAGCAAACTCTGGAAAGGCGGCATACACATGCGCCGCCATAAAGCCGGTATGGATCTGACCACCGATATCCAGGCCGCGCCCCACAATACCGAGGTATTGGATCGCTATCCCCAGGTAGGAACATTGAAAAAGGAAACAACGCCCGGAGTGAAGCTGCCGAAGTTCGCCGCCTGGCTGCTGGAAACAAACCCCTTTTTCCGCCGCCATCCCCATCCGATGACGGTTCACTTTCCAATCGTTTTTTTTCTCTCCAACCCGTTTTTCAACATCCTCTACCTGATCACGGGGGAAAGCACGTTTGAAACCACAGCCCTGCACTGTCTGGCCGGCGGCATTCTGTTCGGCGTGGTGGCCATTGCCACCGGATTATTCACGTGGTGGTACAACTATATGGCCAAAATGATGAAACCGATCGCCATCAAGATTCCCTTGTCATTGGCACTGATCGTCATTGCCATCGTTGTGTTTGTCTGGCGGCTCGTTAACCCGGCGGTCATGACCGATCCTCAGGGAGCGAACACCGTCTACCTTTTTCTGGTTTTGTCGTTCGTTCCAATCGTGTCGATCATCGGCTGGTTCGGCGCCACGATGACCTTTCCGATCGAAAAAGAATGAATCCTTAGTTATTGCCCAAACGCGAAAAGTAAGATGGTACGATTGAATGTTCAATTCATAAATAGCGTCTATTTACGCCGTTACAAGTCACCTGTTAACCGACTTGTGCTCCGCGTTCGGCCAAAAGCTCTCGCAAAATAGACCGATGGCACCGCTGTTCTTCGGCACAATAGCACCCCACCGAAAAATTCGTCTGCCGGGACAGCGCCGCAAAAAGATCGAGGATGCGGCCTTTGGCCGCCGGTTTCATTTCGGAGCGGTAACGTCTGACAAATGTGCGCCAGCTTTTTTCGTCTTTGGCGGCCTGCCCTGCTTTGAGCAATTCTTCACTGGGCGCGAGCTCGGGAAACCAGACATCGTAAAAGTCCCGTGATGCGAACTCGGCCTTCGGAACCCCTCGCGGCGGTCTTCGCACCGTCCCGATACGCAATCCTTCTCCCTCCAAACGCGGGCTCCCCAGCCGGACAACAAAAACAGGCATCGCTCCCTCCTGTATATACAGATATTAAATTAGTGCGTGCGCTCTTCAGCCCTTTTGCCATTCCACCTCATAGACTCGCTGGAGTTGATCGAAGCCCTTGAAACTGTGTCTCTTCCCGATCAAAAAAAGTAAACCCTTTGCCCAGGCAAAGCTCTTTAACTACCGGTGCGACCAGAATCTGGTTCGGTTCAGCGTGATCGCAGAGTCGTGAGGCGAGCAAAACGGCGGACCCGAATAGCCGATTGTCTTCCTCAACGGGCTCTCCGGCGCAAATGCCGGTTCGAACCTGTATCACGGTGTCGCGGTTATCTGCGTTACGGGCAGCAAATGCCTGGTTGATGGCAATTGCACAGGATACAGCCGACGAGGCCGCGGTGAATGAGGTCAAAAAGCCGTCGCCTGTGTGTTGTACTTCTCTTCCGTTGTGTTCTTTCAGTGCTTTGCGGGTAATGGCATTGTGGGAGCGGAATACCTCCAACGCATTGATATCGCCCAAGCGGGTCGTTAGGGCCGTGGAGCCCTTCATGTCAGTGAACATAATCGCACGGAAGGCTGAATCGACATGAATATGATCCCCAGCCGCATGAAACCCGGAAGACGGTTGGGGGTCCTCTATCCGGCCCAGAAATGCTTTTACGGTTTCTGGGTTGACTTCCATAATTTTGTGTGGAATCGAGCCGTGCGCCTCCGCGTGTAACTGCCGAACTGTTTCCTCAGCAGGCGCGTCGACTAAGCAGAAAGTAGATCCACGGTTTTCGTCAAACCAATACGTTAACATTTTGACACCGTATTTATCCTGCAGCTTTAAATCCTTCTGGTGCGCATCGCTCACAGCTTCGGCCAATGAACCGTAAAGATCATGTCTATCGAGATAGATCGGCACTTTAAATCCCCCTGCTTTCTGATTCCGTTATGGTTGATTCTTCAATCAGGATTCCCTCCGGGTTAATAAATTCAACAGCCTCATTCACTCCAGCACATCCCAGTCTCGGTAAATAAATGGATAGGTCAGAGTGGGCACGTTACCGGAACGTTTCAGAACTATCGTCGGCCCAGGGGGTTACTCTGAGCTGAGGAACGAGGGCAATGATTCGGTAATCACTATTTTATTCGATAGCACCCCCACAGGGGATGTCAAGAGACTATATGGGGTGCAAAGGGTCCTTATGGATAAAAACCGTGATAACTCGTCCCATTCGCGGTGCCAGTTTTGCCGGGGTTTTAAGGTCAAAGATCACTCGACTGTGCCGGGAGATAATGGTACAAGCAGCCAAACGCCATGATGCTTGTTCGAAGGGGGTAAACCTATAAAATCTTTGCCAACTGCAGCCTTGCGTACATTTATCGGTTTGTCGTCGTTTGAAATGCTGGCGATGTTTCGCCGGGGTCTTTTTTACGCCTATCTCTCCATCTATCTGCGGCACTACCTTGGCTTGAGTGTCACGGAGACAACCCTCTTTGCCACCCTGCCGATGGTCCTGAACGTGCTGGCCCAGACATTTGTCTGGGGAAAAATTTCCGACCGTTTTCAACTGCGCCGATCTTTGATCATCGTCGGTGAACTTCTGGCAGCTGTCAGCACCATTATCATCTGGTATGTCCATCGACGCTTCAACGACCCGATCGCGTCAGGATACGCCATAATCATCGGCCTAACGGTGATCGAGCTTTTCTGGTCAATGTCCAACATCAGCTGGAGTGCATTGGTATCGGATATTTACGATGAAAAGGAGCGCAGCCACATTCAGGGCCGACTTTCCAGCATGGGTGGACTGGGGCGTATGGCAGGGGTCTGGATTGGCGGTATGCTCTATGACGGGATGGGATCCAGATACCTGGGCTGGGGATTTTATGAAGGGCTGCTCTTTTTTGTCGCAGCAGGGGTGATGCTCATTTCCACCATCCCCCTTTTTTTCTGCCCGAAGGCGGGATCGGATTAAACCCCACGCCTGCCAGCAAAAATTATCGGTCGGACAACGGGTCCACAACAAATGCCGTCTACATGGTCTTTTTAGCGGGAATGGCCTTTATAAATTTCGGGCGCAACTCGATCGCCATTATCTTCTCCCAGTACCTGACCTTGACATCGGGTTTAGCCGTAAACAGCCAGACCCTCGCCCATATCATCAATACGCAATCTCTATCGATAGTGGTCCTGGGTTGGATGGCAGGCAGGATTTGCCGCCGCCTGGGAAACGGTAAGGCTCTGATGACCGGAACGGTGACGGCTATTGCCGCACTGCTTCTATTGGCCCTGACGACATCTTTGCCGATGATCTACGCAAGTTCCTTTTTGCGGGGAGTCGGTGATGCGCTCATTATGGCCGCCGCATACACGATTGCATCCACATTGATACCGCCTGAGAAGCGCGGTCGGCTGTTCGCCTGGTTCAACGGTACTTTTTTCCTGAGCTTCGGTCTGGGGGGTACGCTGATAGCCGGACCCCTGGTAGATGGTTTGATTTCCGCCGGTCATCCCCACAGCTGGGCCTACCAGATGTCATTTGCTGCCGCAGCCGGGTTGACGGCCGTCGGTCTGTTCATTATTGCAACACTGCTCTATTATTTAAGGAAGCTGTCGTGACATTTCTCAATTCAATGTCCTCCGCCAAAGCCGGAGGAATGGTTTGATAACCGCTCAAAACGGTCTTTTAAATCCTATATTTCGGACAAACAGACGGTCATTGAATGATCATAATCATCGTCTCAGGATTTTGTTAACTCTTGGCACTGTCGAACTTTGAGAGTCCCCCCAGCAAGGCAGTGGGGTTATCGATGATTATTATAAAAAAACTATGATCAGAAAAACAAAGGAGGTTATTGATGACAGCAAACTACTGGAAAATGGCGGCAGAAAACATTGCCAAAGGATTGGGTCCAAAAGCAGTCGGCAGATTGGGAACCAGCGGGAGGTTTATTGCCCGGGCTGGCGGTATCATCGGTGTCGGCTTCATGGCATTTGAATTATTCAAAAGCTACAAAGACAATATCGAGGAAGAGCCGGCGTACCAGGAAATGGTCATCTTGCAACAGGAATTGGAAAAGTGGGGCAGTGCCGTCTCCAGCATCGGCCGGAAACCTTTCAATGATGAAGAATACGGTGCTATTGATGAGGGTGGGGCGATCAATGCCCTACACAAGAAAATGCTGCTGGGCGGCACAGACATAAAGCCGGCAGACCCGGAGGAAGCTGCCAATCTAATAAACAACGCCATCGAGTACATTAAGGAAACAGAAAACGTGCTCGACGACAATGATTTCGATGCAAAAAGATCTGATCTCATCGAGCGGTTAGAAATATTGCGGCAAAAAATTACTACGGATAGTGACTATTCGGCGATCCAGAGAGAACTGGCTGAAATAGTGACCGCACTCAAACCCATCGAATCCGCCTATTCTTCCCGCATCTATGATTGCAGCAGAGAAATCCAGAAAAAGGTGGGGTCCAACGCTGCCTGGGCGGCGCTATCTATGGTGACACTGGGTTTAGTGAAAAAGCCTAAAGGTTGAAAGAAATCTTGTTATGGCTCTGATATATCCAGCCATACAGACTGGTAGCCATAAAGAATAAGATCACTGAATGAAGAAAGAATTTCACCGGTCAGTATATTGGCAACCCCACTCTTAACACCGCACGCTTCTAAATGCGAAGCTTCCATCATCTTAGGTTCTTCTGAAAAGTTATTTACAATTAAGATTTTCTGGCTGTTAAAAGCACGAATGTACCCAAAAAGGTTAGGATTTCCGGTATGAATGACCTCCATTCCACCGTTTTTAAAGGCAGGTATTTGTTTGCGAAGATTGAGTAGTTTGACCATTTCGTGAAAAAACCGCCATTCCAGTGTGTCCTGATCCAATAGATCATCGCGGGCTTCCCACCGTTTCCTGGACCGATGGACCCATCGGCTATCGTTGACTTTCGTTGGGTCGGTGAGGTATGTATAATCATTGAGCATGCCCCATTCATCTCCAACATAAAGCAGTGGTATGCCGCCGATGCTGATCTGAATACTTCTGAGGAGGTTGATCCGTCTGACAGCCATTTCGATCAATCCATTATCCTTCTTTTCAATAGCATCCTCCAGTCCCGCAAGTGATGATAATGTCCCAGAGATACGAACATCTCCCGTTTCGGCATTGAATTGGAAGGGCACGCCTTTAGCGAAAGAACCAGGAAAATCACCGGTATAAAATTTATTTAGAAATTTGCGGTGGCCGACAGGATCAATGCCGACATTGCGAGCGTCTTGATCGTCAAAAGTCCATCCGATATCGTCATGGCAGCGAACATAGTTTACCCATGCACAACCCGCGGGTATTCGATACCTATTTCTCATTGAATGCTCGAGAAGCTTGACCTCCCGGGTTGCCAGCGATTCCCAAATTAGCGCCATGAGTAAAGGATTATAGGACAACTGACATTCATCGGGGTGAATATACCGGATCACTTCATCAGGCTGTACGATGGCTTCCGACTTGAAAAGTAGACAGGGCGCCACGATTTTAGCGATTGCGTTAAAAGCACGAATGATAGCGTGCGCTTCCGGCTGGTTTTCGCAGTCCGTGCCGAGTCTTTTCCAGATAAAGGCAACAGCGTCTAACCGCAGCACTTCAACGCCGCGATTGGCAAGAAAGAGCATTTCTTCTGCCATGGCACGAAAAACTTCGGGATTTGAGTAATTCAAATCCCACTGGTAGCTGTTGAATGTGGTCCAAACCCATCTCTTAATATCCTCGCACCAGGTAAAACTTCCTTTCCTAATCGTCGGGAATATATCTCTAAGATACTTTTGAAACTGGTCTGGGAGCTTACGATCGGGAAATGTTAAATAACGAGCCATAAAATCAGGGTTACCGGATTTGGCTTTTTGTGCCCACAAATGCTCATCGGATGTATGGTTGAATACAAAATCCAACGCTAGGCTGATTCCTTCCTCACGAAGTTTAGTCGCCAATTTATAAAGATCATCCATTGTGCCGATGTCCGGATTGATAGCCCGATAGTCGCTTACGGCATAACCACCGTCGTTGTCTTCCCGGGGAACTGCAAATAGCGGCATCAGATGAAGATAGGTTAGGCCAAGCTTTTTAAAATAGGGAATATGATCGCCGAGTTTGGTGAGGTTGTCGCTGAAAAGATCAACGTACAAAACACCGCCGGACATTTTTTCAGACTCGAACCAGGAGGGATCGGTTCCCCGTAAATGGTCGAAGGATTTCAGTTCTTCTGGTCTCTCCAACCAAAATTGTACCATAGAATGTAAAATGCGTTCGAGCGTATAAAAAAAATCATATTGCCATCCATATAACTGATGCAGATAAGTAAACAGGCGTTGCCATTCCTTGTCGAGTCTGTTTAGAAATTCATTCCATGCATTTGGTATAGGCTGAAGCTCTTTAGCAAAGGCTTTTTCCACTTCGGGAAGGATGCGCTGTAACGATTTGCTGGCCTGCTCGGCTTTCCAGTCGTATTCAATTATCATATTTTCATTCGTTTTTTTTTATAAATGAGTAAAAAATTTTAATCAACTTACTACCACTGCACAATATCTTAAAACCTATCCAGCCGTATGTCTTTTTCAGTTTTCTGTAAAGTGGCTATATTGAGCCAATTCCATTAATGATGAGGGTTAACCCCATTCATAACCCTACAACGCAGCAGGTGCCTTGCGGAACTGTAAACCGGTCTGGATCTTCATTCAAGAAATACTTAAATCGGAATAATGGACGATGCATTTAACCGTGTCTTCAAAAAACGTGTATCCAATGATCTTGACCAGTTCCTTCAAATTTTAAAGCCCTTCAAAAAACGATTAAAGGGATTTGTTGTTGAGTCCACCTACAACTGGTACTGTATGGTGGATGGCCTCATGAAAGAGCTACAACAGATGCGCCGCAAACTGGATACTGAAATGTTAAAGAGCATTTTGTTAACGACCCACATAAGGACTAAAAAGAGCCAATATCAACCTACACTCTAATTTGGGGGATTCATTATAATGCTGAAAACGAGGATTACAGATATATTGGGAAAAGCGCCGTAAAAATGTCACTACATGCGCTTAGACTTTCTTGCCAGAAACGTCGCTCTCTCGAAATCAAACCAATTATCACGATACCGTCTGTATATACGGTTGATAGGTGCGGGGCTCTAATAGCAGGCGCTTTGGAACTCATTTGGTTGATGCGATAGATCAATCTGATATTGCAAAGTGGTATATTTAAAATTAAATTTATCCCATAACTACCGAAAATACCGAATCAAAGCATCCAGGAGGCTTTTCCAAAAATAGTAGCAAGGCTTGTGTGTAAACACACTAAAATTATGTGGAAATATCACCTGGTCGGTCTACTATCTTTGCCAATGAACGAAAAGAAGATATCCAATGGTGGCTATGCTTTAGCATCTTCTGGAATTTGATATCCCTTTCTACAACCCCAAGTGTTCCAAAGCAATTGAGCATTGCGAAGGTTGTCGTATCCAAGTGTTGAGCTTCCACAAACAGGACAAGAAACGGTAAATAGGTTTTTGTCTTCAGCATTCACCGTAACATGGGGGATGCCACCGCAACCGCAGTTTTGTAACTTCATGTTGCTCCTACCGGGTTCCGATTTTTCAGATAAATACGATTCAGAATTGCTTGCCTTATCTTTACTTAGCCATCTTATGGTTGCCGACAAAAATGAAACCAATCCAACGATTGGCATTAGTAGAACTAAACATGTGAATACGCCCATGGCAGATAAGCCAAACAGTGTCAGCAATACGGAAAATTCACCGGTTTTTGTATAGATGTTCTGACCCTCAAAAAATGTCAAGTCGATAACTGCTGCGACGGGTACGATGAATAAAACAATTAAAAATAAAGCCACGTGTAAAAGAGAGGGTGATTCCCTACCAAATTTAATAATTCCGATTTTGTCTAACAATAAAAAAAGGACGTATACTCCAAACGGCAGGAGTATTATTGGTATGGTCAAAACAATATTGTATGAAACTCCGACTCCCGGACCTGCCCAAAGAGGCAAAGACCCAATCGCAGAAGAAATGAGGCAATATATCAAAAGAAATAACTTACTTTTTGAGGGAAGAATACTCTTGAAAGCTAAATAGATAGGAAAACCAAGTAAATATAATAAAGCAGTCAAAATCAATGCTGATTCAAAAACCCCAAATTGCTCTATTAGTGCGACAACTATGTATGTATGACTCGCTTTAAGTAAAATGGGCATTGAGCACCACTAAAAAGTCTTTAAAATTATCTGTAGAGACACACACTCGACTGAGAAATTGAAATCCCATGGTACCGAAAGAGGTCGAATAATCCATTTAATCTATTCGGTCTTCATGAGTTTGTGCAAGCTCTTTCACGCTACCCTCCCCAGGATGGGTTGGGTTGCGGGGTCATATTTAATAAGTTTTTGATATTAAATGCAAAAATCGTACAAATATCGTAATTTGGTTTTATATAATAATTACAGGAGGTTATAATAAGGCGGTGAATAAAAAGCGTTGATTGTTGATGCATAGGTTTCAGAGAATTGTGATAATTAATTCATAATATCAATTTTTTTAAATCTTAATAAGCCCGGTATAGATTACTTGCCAAAGGCGCAAACGCGAGAAATCACACCAACTGTCACGATACATTCTGGCTACTTTAAAGAAAACCGCCAGTTGATAGATGCGTGATCATAGTCGCATAATTGATCTTATGTTCGAGTGAATCGATAAAATGTTTTAAATCAAAAAGGCAAAGCCATTACTGACCCTGCCCTAATAATGATCGATTTATTGAATTAACTGTAGCTAAGGTAATACTTGTACACTTTGGATGCGGCATTTGGGATATCGTAGATGCGCTTAAATAATAGATGAGGTGTTTGGATATTAGCTGAATGTGCTTGAAAGCGAGTCATTCTCTTGGAAGCGTCGAGATCGGTATCGTTTTAGAATTCCCCTGAATATGCAAAATCTGGTAACAGCGAAGTTGTCAACACCACGATATGATACACCACTGAACGAAAAGGATATCGCAACCGGATTCACTGCCAGATGGGATCGCGCTTTTCTCGATAGGCTCGTTTGCTCTCTTCAGCGTCCACGCTGTATTGGGTGCGCTCCTGCATCTTGAAGTAGAGTTTTAAAATCTCATCGTATGTCATATCAAAAGCCTGATTGGTGATCAGTTTACTCATGCGGGAACCGGTCGAACATGATTTCAAATAATTGGCTGCGACCTGGTCAAGGTGAGAAAAAAAATCGTCTTCGGGAACCAGGTGATCTACCAGCCCGATCGCCGAAGCTTCCTCTCCGGCGATGTTTTCGCCACCGATGATTAACTTTTTTGCCCGCCCCCAACCGACATAGCGCGGCAAGCGCCAGGTGGCCAAACCGGGAATCAGGGATTCCTGGATTGCGGGCAAGCCAATTTGGCACCCCGGCGTGCTGACTCGGATGTCGCTGGCGAGAGCCAGCTGTAGCCCTCCACCAAGGCAATACCCGTGCATCCCGACGATCACGATCTTTTTCATCTGCTCGATTGTTCGCAAGGCCTTTTCCCACCGTTCATGATAGCTCATGTCGATCTCGCCGGCCGACAGTTGCTTCAAATCGATACCGGTGCAAAACGCACGTCCCCGCCCCCGGATGACCACGATGCGGATATCCGGATCCTCCCTGATAGCCATGGCCACACGATTGATTTCGACCGTCCCGTCGTTGTTGACGGCATTCAGGTGCGACTCTCGGGTAAACGTCACCCAGGCCCGCTTATCTTCTTTCTGCAGAAGCATGTTGTCGAACTGCAGTAAGGTTTCCATGTGTGCCTCCCGGTAAAACGGCCATTCGCTTGTTGCGCGGCCTCAAATAGCATATTTTCTGAGGGTTATGCGCACACGCCAGTTGGCCATTTCCTCCAATGCCATCGGGCTGCGGCAGGTTCATATTCAGGACGGTTCAAGTCGCGACGTTTTGTTTGCTTCTGCCGCTAACCCCAAACACATCCGCGGGGAACAAATGCAGTATTATGACCGTAATAAGGCCAATTAAAGGTGGGTCAAATTCAGCTGTTATGAAAGAGGGTCTCAATTGATTATAATGGTTAATTGCTCTGCATCACTACTGACCGAAAATACCTTGATCGGGTTCGGGGCCGGACCAAAAATGTTTTTGCCGTTCAAGTCGTAAGTGGATTTGTTAACGCTGCAGCATTGCACTGTGGCGGTTTCGGGTACCGGATCCAATCGCCGATGCCCCAGGTGCGTGCAACGGTTATGAAAAGCGTGGTACTGACCATCATCCCCGGCAATCACAAGTATCCGCAGCGGCAGGTTGCCTCCTTCGAGGCGGATCGCACCGCCTTTTTCCTTTAATTCAGGCGTTTTTGTTAGATCGATCGTCAGTTTACCATCAGAATATTGCCAACAATCTGGATGCGCTGGTTTCGAAGTCAATGGCAAACCGAAGATTCTTTGAAAAATATTGCGTTTTAAAAATTTAATTTCCATGCCTCGCTTCCTTTAAATCGTTTGTTTGCCTTTAATTCTTGGCGTATGACCGTGTCGAATACCTATCTCGTGTCCATCCATAAATGGCCTTTTTTCCTCTGGGTCCCGCCATGTGCGGGATGCGGCCTTGCACAAAGAAAAAAATTCACATTTATGAATGGGACACTCTGTAATGCCTTTAGCGACCCGCGGATGGGCACTATCTAAGCAACTCGCTATAATTATAATGGATATGACTTATGTGGAATGGATTTAACTCAATCGCCGCCCCATTGTCAAACCCTCGTCCCAATATTCAACGTGTCGCATTCGCCCACTCTGGATTCATTTTGAATGAATCCTAATTTGAGCGATTGTCGAGGTAGCCGCAGATACAAGGAAGATGCCGTTCCGCCACCGTCGGCTATGCGGGACGGCATATGACGCCGTAGATGCGGTAAGATCGGCAATCCCGAAGGGTTTCAAATTTTTAAAATCAAAACCGCCGCAATCAACGAAAAATAAAACTAATCCCATTTTTTAAAATTGAAACGCTCAATTTAGATTAAAGTTTAATCCGGACATGCCGATAGATACCTCTGAGAGGTAAGACCATGAGTGGACCTGTCAATCAGATCGATAATGTTTTAGGTGCCGCAAGTTACCAAAGGCTCCAACCCAAATCTGCCGCTGAACCTGCTTCCGTCGCAAACAAAGATACTGCCCAAACCTCCTCCAGATACATTATTGCTGACAATTCAATTGTTTATGAAAGATACGATCGTCACGGCAAGTTAATATCCAGGGTTCCATGGACCGCTCATCCCATTGATGAAAAAGCATAACCTGTCTATTCCCCGACACCGCAGCAAGTTATTTCGATAGAATTTCAAGAATTTACATCTCCCACTAAAACTGCAGTTCACCTCCAATCAATCATAACCTTTTGGTAGGTGAACGGTCACCAAGCTTTTCATCGTCGCAGGGTGGAAAGGTGTTTTATTGCATCATATTGTCTCAAATGAAAATCATTTATTCTCGATTTTTAACCGTACTTCACCATCGCCAATTCAGATGAAAATTATGGATACCATATCGCTCTAAAGGGATCATGACAACGTGATCCCTTGCCAAACCTGGCGGAAACGGGATGGAAACCGGCACCTCCCCTGAAATCACCCCCTCGCCTGCACATCGCAAGCATTCATAAAAGCCAACCGCGCCGTGTTCACGGCACGGCCACGGTCACTTTTGCGCCAGATGAATCACGGCAATACCGTTGGTCAGGCGACGCCAGGTCACATGCTTGAAGCCGATGTTTGTCAGAATTTCCTTCAGTTCTTCCGGCAAGGGAAACATTCGTATCGATTCCGGAAGATGTGTATAGGCCGCACGGGACCCGGCCAGGGCCTGGCCCAGCAAGGGCATGATATGAAAGGAGTAGAAATCGTAGAGCTTGCAGAAAAACGGGTTTTCAGGCTTGGAAAACTCGAGACACATCATCTGACCGCCCGGTTTCAGCACACGCAGAATTTCGCTGAATCCCTGTTCCATATGGGTCACATTGCGTATTCCGAACCCCACCATGGTCGCATCGAAGTGGTCGGCTGGAAAAGAAACCCACTCTGCGTTGCCCTGCACGTATTGAATCTGATTTCTGATCTCGCTATTGGTTTTTTTATAACGGCCGGCGTCGAGCATGGCCCTGTTAATGTCGTACACCGTCACTTGTCCGTTTGGCCCGACCCGCCGTTTGGCTAAAATGGCCAAATCGCCAGTGCCTCCGCACACATCGAGCACCCTGTTGCCAGATTTTAGACTCATCAAAGCTATCGCTTTTCTTTTCCAGAGGTAATGGATACCGAAGCTCAAAAGGGTGTTCATAAAATCATACTGGCGGGCGACCGAGTTGAAATGGCGCAATACCCACTGGGTCTTTTCATCTTCAGGCACCTTCTGAAAACCATAATTGGCCAATTTCTCTCGACGAATCTTTTCGTCGTAATGATACTGCCGGTCCTTTTCATCACCCCATTCGTTTGTAAAAACCATTATCACACGTACCCCTTTCCGTTTGACCCGCCTCTATTATTAGAATTTTCTAACTCTTATAAAATTTTTTCGCGCGTGACGCGCTGAACGGCCTATATCAAAACCGACTCGCAAGTACCAGTTTTATGGTGAATTTCGGCCGACATTCATTCTTCATTTCAGGACAGCGCTTTCACGGTCAGCGACAACCCCATGGCGACCATCAGCAATCCGGCGATGATATCCGATTGACGCTGATAGCGACGGGCAAAGGCCATCACTCCGCTGCCGATGAGCAACAACCCCGGCAAGGTGCCGAGGCCGAAAACCGCCAGCATCAGCGCCCCTTGGAGGGGTGCACCGGCCGCAATCGCCCGGGAAAAGGCCGCGTATGAAAGCCCACAGGGCAGGAGCCCCATTAGAAGACCGGTAATGAACATTTCAAGCGCTTGTTGGTTGACGAAAGCCAGCCGAATGATCCGCCGGTAACCCGGCACCCTCTCCGGTGATGCCAGCCGCATCCATTGGGGCTGCTTGAAAATACCAAGTTGGCAGAGACCGAAATAGATTAAAAAAACTGCCGCCAAGAGCGATAAAGCCACCTGAACCCGAGCCACAGACCGCAGATAGTCGCCACCGGTTGCCGCTGAAATCATGGTCAACCCAGCGCCGGCGCCCCCCATGAGGGCACCGATCCCGCTGTAGGTGACCAAACGCCCGACATGGTAATAAACGTGGGGAGAGAATCGGCCGGTGCGCCCCGGAAAAGCCACCACCAGCGGACCGCACATTCCAATACAGTGTCCCGTGCCGAGCAAACCCAAAAAAAGGAGCGATATCAGATCGATGTCATCCATGACAGCATTCGATATAGAACAATTAGCATTGACAGTCCATGTGAATTTCCTTTACTTGTAGCCTAACTGAGCGAAAGTCGAGGCTTGTCCGCCTCCGGCGAGGATGCCCCGAATTCAAGGCATCAAGGGTAAAGCCGTATTCGTATACTGCGAACCCTTAATAACGAAGGAGATGGGGCATCATCGGCTGTCCCGCAGGGTAAACAAAGCGGGATTAAAAATAGAAAATTACATCTCACCATGGGAAAAGTTAATAAATGACCTATCTATTTAAATATTGCATTAAAAATAAAATATATAAAAACTTATTCCGTTTTGTTTACGATCATTTAGGGTAGTAGCATCATGAAGCTAAAGGCGTCGAGCCTTCATCCACCAAAGCATTCTGCAGATGCGAACATTGAAGAAGTTACCCATCCGCAAAGGAGACCGGCGATGTCCAATGGTATCCGGACCTGCATGCGGCTTTCGGTCGTAATCTGCCTGACGGCGGTGACAGTCCTGCTCCTTTTCAACCCCTCCTGGGCGGCCGACCCCGGGAAGGGCCCCGCACCCGGCCGAGAAGCGCTGGACCAGAAAGGTCGGATGCAGATCGGAGTTCAGGATCGTTGCCCCGTATGCGGTATGAGAGTAGCCGAGTATGTTAGATTCTCCAGTGCAATCCAGCTCTCGGACGAAACAACCTACTATTTTTGCAGTTGCGGCTGTATGCTGCGCGCCTGGTTGCACCCGGACATTTTTCTGGCAGCGTCCAGGGGCGAACTGAAAACGCCGGTGGTTAGGGAATATTTCACCGGTGATCAGCTGGATGGGCGGGCCGTGTCCTGGGTGGCCGGCTCCGATGTCATCGGACCCATGGGCCCGGCGATGGTCCCCGTAAAAGGTGATCCGGCGCTGGAAGCGTTTAAACGGCGGCACGGCGGCACGGCAGTATTTTTACTGGAAGAACTAGACCCTGACAAATGGTTTGCGATCACCGGTCGAAAAGCAGCCAAATGAGCATTCCTTTTCTGCGCCCGCTGTTTTTCTGGGCCGTGCGTGATTTGAGGCGCCGGCCGTTGGAAAGCTGCCTGCTCACCGCGGCCCTAATGTTCACCGTCGCACTCACCGCCACGCCACTGCTATTCACCCAGGCGGCGAAAACCACCTGGATTAAAATTCTCGATGACGCGCCCTCTCTTGTGATCCGGGGGTTCAATGCCATGGGGTGGGTGCCTATCCCCGCCGAAGAATCGGTCAACATCGTCAAAAACGTTACGGGAGTCACCGCTGCCCGTGCCCGGGTATGGGGACACGTTGCCGGACCGTCGGGACTGCTAACCGTGATCGGAGTTGATCCCGACCGGCCGCCGCCATGGACGACCATATTACCGGGCAAGGGGGAGGTCGTGGTTGGTGCGGGCATCGAAAGCGATCGCACTGTGACCGATTTGACCGTTACCGGCCAGAACACGGCGACCCTGCGGGTAATCGGTCGATTTCATGCAACTACCGACCTGCCAGTGAATAATGCCGTGCTGGTCAATATCGAAGACGCGCACGCCCTCCTGGGAATTCCGTCCGGGTATGCCAGCGATCTGGCAATCGATGTCTTCAATCCGATCGAAGAAGCCGCAATCCTACCCGATCTGGCCGCGGCACTTCCCCGACCGGTGCGGATAACCACCCGAACGGAAACCATCGGTATACACACCGCCGGGCTTGCGCGCCGGGGCGGCATGGCCACTGCGACCCTCGTTCCGGCACTGCTGGCACTCTGCCTGCTGGTAATGGTTACTGTCAGGGAAAGACTCGGCCGCCACTTTGAAATCGGACTGCTCAAGGCCCTCGGCTGGACCACCGGCGACATCGTCTCCCTGCAAGTTCTGAGAGCCGTATCAATCAGTGTCACCGCCATAACCGGCGGTATGCTCGTTGCTTTCATTCTGGTATACCGGCACAGCACGCATTGGCCAGCCCTCTTCTACCCGGATTGGCAAAGTCTTCCATCCCAATTGTCATTTAATCCACTCGACCTCGCTCTGCCCCTTTTTGAAGCAACCGGACTGGTTGTACTGCCGTTTCTGGCCGCAACGACTGCTACGGTGCTCCACGCTGCCGTTTCCGATCCCGGGGATATGCTCGAGAGGACCAATTTTTAAATGAACCGGGGGCTCGAATGCCATAAACTATCTTTGTTCCGCCGGTCGCCGGATGGACAGGAAAAACGGATTCTGAACGACCTCAATGCCACATTTCCCGCCGGGCAATTAGCGGTCATCGCCGGAGAAACCGGAGCTGGAAAAAGTACGCTGCTGCACGTGTTGGCCGGACTGCTGCGACCGACGCAGGGCGTCGTATTGGCCGATGGCGATCCGGTATCCCGCTGGGTGAGTGCCCATCGCGATCGCTGGCGGCGCAGGGTCGGTATCGTTTTTCAGTCCGATCGGCTGATCAGTGACTTGAGTGCCATGGAGAACGTCTTTTTGCCTCTCGTGCCCCGGGGGTACAGCCTTACCAAGTGTCGGCAATTAGCCGTTGAAGCCTTAAGTCGTCTGGAGGCCGATAGGTTGGCCCCTGACACCGCTGGCAAACTATCCGGCGGCGAACGCCAACTGGTAGCGATTGCGCGGGCGCTGGTTTCGCAGCCGTCGTTTCTCCTGGTCGACGAACCGACGGCCCACCAGGATCGGGAAAGGGCCGCTGCCGTTATGGACACGCTATTGGCAGAAGCGGCAGCGGGTGCTGCCGTCATTGTTACCGCCCATGACGCGCGCATACTGACATCCGGCATCACCTGCCATCGCTATCAACTGGAGTGCGGTCGCCTGAGGATGACGGGATGATTTGGCACCCGCTGCTTCTGACCACGCTTATCGTACAAATGTCTGGTCTTCTTTTGCTCGCGGCAGCGGCCTGGACGGCATTCAGGGTCGTTGGCGAGTGGAAACCGGCATCCGCAGGCCGAGAACAGCTCACCCTCGAAATCAAGTACGAAGCCGCCGCCCTGCAAACCCGCTGGGCCCTGGGCCTGTATATCTTTTCGGATTTCCTTCTGATTGTCGGAATCACCAACGTTTATCCTGATCTGATTCCCGGCGCCATGTGCGGAACCGGGGTTATGCAGGCCATGAACAAAACCGGCAGTGGCTTTCTTATCCTCAACGGAATCTTACTGGCGGTCCTTCTGTACTGGAACGGGATTGAAACCCTCAATCGCAAACAAACAGACGTCCCGTTGAGCCTTCTCAGCGCCCGCCTGATTTTGCTGGCACTGCCGGCGGCAGTCGTTGCTTTCGGTCAGACCTTTCTTGCCGCCCTCGGCGTGGATGTACACCAGCCCGTAAACTGCTGTGCCGTCGTCTATAATCAATTTCGCACCATCGACGAGGCACATCGAATATCAGGACTCCCGGATCGGTTCTGGATAGCGTCCTGGTCCATTATAGGCCTTCTGTTGCTCTGGGTGGCAGTTCAGCTCCGCCGGAGTCGACACGGTTCTTCACTGAAATGGAACGGTTTATTGACGATCGTATCGGCTCTATGGGTTGCGGTCTCGGCCGTCACCCTGGTCAACATCCTCTCAGCCTATCACTACGGTGTCCTTCAGCACCAGTGCCCCTGGTGCCTCTTTCTGCTGCAGCACGGAGCGGTGGGTTTTCCTTTGTTCGGTGCTCTGGCAGTGATTGTCTTTGAAGGCCTGGCAGCCTCCCTCCTGCCGGCGGCGGCCAGAAAAAAGCCGGCTGTTCTCCCGGCTGCGATTGACCGCGGTCGGACTGCTGCTGACCGGGTCCTCTCGGCTCTGGTTGTTTTCGTCATACTGGCTGCGTTGCCGCCTGTTGTCTGGCGAATCCGTTTCGGCGTGTGGATGGGCGGCTGAACGACGCTCCGGCAGATTTTATACCGCGTTTCACAATTAGGTTCCCCAAAAAAAAAGAATTGCGGTATAATGATAGTAGAAAAAAAACGTTCGAATAACGGAACGTTTTTTTGACAACCGCTTTGGTTCGGAGCCATCATTGGGTCGTTGACTCTAAGACGAGCTAAAGTTTCTCGGCAATCGGTCAATAATATAAATAGGTCAAGGCTCGTTCACAGTCGCAAAAATGGGGATGCCGATCATGCCGGAACAACAGGTCAGTTATTGCAGACAGGAGATCATGTCAGTGTGCGCCGCCGGTAATGGAAACCAACAGAAGCACTGTCGTTTTTACGAAAAATCGAAGGCGTCTTCGCGCTGCATGTATTATGTGTTCGAGGAATACTGCGATTGCCTGCAAGCTCAAGTGATGGCACACGGGGGCTGAAACCGACCGATCGGGAGGTGATTAAGACTAAGCGAATTTACGCGCGAGGTCATTGTCGATTGCATAAATACAGACTTCCTTGGCTCCCTGTTCGGTGTAGCGGTAGTTTTTACACAGTTTGGTGATCAGGTAAATGACATCTTCCTGGATTTTCCTGTCGTAGGTTTTATAGTCTTCCGATCCGTAGTCTTTGATGGCGCGTCTGAAATTTTCATTTTCCAGGAAAGGGTCGAGAACTTTCTCTTTCAGATTGTAAACGTATCGTTCATGCAGTGTTGTGTATATCCGTGTAGCCGTCAACGATTTTCCTTCCACGATCATTTCCTGGGTCAGCGTCTTTGACGTATACTCCTTCTGGGTGTCCTTACGGAATCTTCGCCTTTCGTCCGTTTCAGCTTTCTCCCCCAAAAAACGACGTTCGAGACCTTCGAAAAATTCCTCCGTTATCTCGAGGCGTTCATTTGTATAGGTGCAAGTTTCCACTGCTCCGGGCTCGAAATTGGCGGCAAACAGGTAGTTTTGGATGTCTCTTGATATCTGCTCCTCGTTATAATAGTACAGAGACTCTTTCACCTCCTGCAGGATAGTGTAGTCGTAATTCCGAAGCAAGGAATCCAGGAAACCGTTGGGTATCATTTCACTCAGTTCCTTGCGGCTCTTGGTAAAAAAGTTACAGAGCTGAGACATGTTGATCAGCTTGTCTTCCTTGGCGAAGAAGGAATAAAAATCGTTGAATATCTTGATCGAGTCGCGGCCCGATATGCCGTGCTCGCCTTCGGTCTCGGATTCGGCGATGATCTTTTTGCGCCGTTTTGCGGTCAGCCGTTTGCGATCCTCTTCCTCGAGCCAGTTGGGAATGTACCCCGTGTAGATTTCCATCTTGAGAAGTTGCAGGTTTTCGTCACAGTAAAGTCGATATTTTCCCGGGTCACCGATCCATTCCAACAGGGCATCGGAGCGCTTGTTCAAGCGGGTTGAGATAATCACCCTAACGAAGTTATGCAGAACTCTGGGTAGGAAGCCGTCGTCGATGTGCTTGCCGAAAATGTTGCGATATATCTCAACTTCGGTGTTGAGGTCCATGACATAGGGTATGTTGATGTATTCGATGCGGTCCAAGAAAGACTGAAAATCTTCGATATTTTTTTGATCTTCGGGGTTCATGACTGCGATGAGAAGCGAGTTCACGTTTTCTTCAATATCCTCGACTTTGTGGATCCCCTCGCTGACCACGTTGTGCAGCTCGATCAAGCGCTCGGTGTTGTGGGACTTGATGTCCATTAGGGCGTAAATCCCGTTGTTGGTTTTTGCATATTGTGAAAAAAGGTACCGGACCTGGTTGCTATCCCTCAGCAACGCATTGATTCGACTCTGAATGATGGTGTTGCTGAGGGTGATTCTGCGCAAGGGCCTGTCTCCGGGGCTGTAAACACTGATGCCCTCTCCCAGTCTTCGATCAAAACGGTATGGCCGCGCATATATCATTTCAAAGATCTCATGCGGGCTTTTGAGCCTGTCGAGCAGGGACTGAAAGAGCGAGCTGCAGATCGTGCAAGGGTTGTCACGGAACACCCATTCGTATTCTTTTTCTGTAAAAAGCTTCCATTTGAATTCATCGTTTTCGAACAGATCATCGAAGAATGTCCGCCGATAAGGTTTGGGAACCATCAGCAGCGGATTGTCGTGACTCGGGCAAGGCACCTCGATAAAATCACCGGTTGTGTTCAGCGCACTTTGAATGTTCTGCATCTTCAGCAATTCGATCTGCTCACGGCTGAAATTCTCCTGCAGTGGCAGGAGACTGTCGATCAGGGGATAGCCCTGATTTTCCGACAGTTCGCCCAGCATTTTGGGGTACAGTCGCCAGACAGTCTCGTAGCGCAATCCTTCCTCGGTGTTGTTGTACTCCTCGAATTTCATCAGCAGGTTGTTTAGAAAAGTGCTCTTGCCGCAGCCGTGAGGTCCCTTGAAGATATATATCTTGTTTTGCTGGGCACCCCGTTTCATGGCCTCGACCAGTTCGACCAGGCGGTTGGCAAAAAGCCGATCGGCAAAAAAGGGATGGTCCGCGCCTTCGATGAAGAGTTTGCTGCAGTCGTAGCAGACGAAACTAATCGATTCCGGATCGTCCGGATACTCGTCGAACCCCTCGCCGACATAGGACTTAACCATGTCATGGAAAATCTGAAATATGTTGCGGATAACGCCGGCGGGTTTCTTGGTGACCTCTTCGAGAAAGGCACCGAAAGCAATCGGCTGGTGCGGGTCGAGATCACTCAGCGCACGATCGAAGTTGTCCAAAGCCACCTGAATGTTCTCGGAGGCGGCCCTGGTTTCCGGTTTTTCATTCGACTCCCGATTTACCTTTTCCTCACGGGTTGTTTTTACAGGGCTGGTCATGGCGTATTCCCCGGTGTCTCCCGGTCGTTGGTGAAGGTGTGTCGACAAACCTGAATCGTGCATGCCAGGAGTTACCGGCAAGCCGTTTGTCCGTTCCCTTCTATCTCCCGCTCGAATTGAGCATTTAAAATTTTAATGACTAACGATTTTGAAATTTAAATCCCGCCTACCAAAGGCGGATAAAACCCCGGGGAGGCCAATCTTTATCCGCTGAGGACCTCCCGGGTCAGTTTGCGATCCTTCATTGTGTAAACCACCCGTTCCCAGCGTATCTCCGCTTCCTGGGGTCCTTCGGACAGGGGGGTCGCACCACCGCCGGAAGCCACTTCGCTGGTTTCAAGCTTCACCGGGGCGCCCCAAAGATACTCGATCCCCAACATCGTATTGGCAATGAAGTCTTTCACCAACGGTTTACCTTCGAAATGATGCACGAGATGCAGGGCACTGTTCTTCTGCTGGTTGTCCTGGATGGTGATATGGGGAGGATGGTACAGGCCGCCGAGGAGCATATCGCGGTAATCGGCGGCTTTACGGCTCTTGACGTAATACTCCCAAACCATCCGGTTCTGGTTCAAGCGTTTCCCGGCGACAAAGAGCTTGTTGCGGTTGACGAAATCCTGATCGACAAATGTGCTGATGAAGGTAAAATCACACAAATTTTCGCGCACGCTAAATATAAATTCCTGCCCCTTGCCGACGCCGGCATCGAATCGTTCCCGCTGCTTGGCATCCTCCAATCGTCTGAAATGAATGGTGTACTTTCCCTTGTTGCCCAATTCTTCAATGAAGTAAAAAAGGCGCATTCCCAATGCATAGGGATTGAGTCCAACCCTCGGCAGTGAGGTAACACCGGCGTGCGTCCGGGCAAAATCAACTTCGTGGCCGCGTATACGATCATCTTCCAGGAAAAGTTTTTCATGCCAATAACTGGCCCAGCCTTCATTCATGATCTTGGTCCGGATCTGGGGCTGAAAAAATATCGAGGTGTTGCGCACGACTTCCACCACGGATTTCATCCAGCTGTTTTTTTCCTTGTTCAGGAAGTCGGAGTTTTCCAAGATATACTGGACCAGGTCTAATTTGGTTTTCGTTTTTTCTTTAAGGCTCTTTTTGAATAAAGTCGCGAACTCGGGGTGGGACTTGGTGACTTCGGCAAAAAAGGTTTTAATACCCCGGCGATTCTCGGTTCGAATACAGGCATTGTATCTTTCGATCTCTTTGATGTACTCGCTTATTTTAACTTTGCGAATATCCTGCAGGAAGACATCGAAATAATAGTTGAGCCGCTTGGACCCGTTAACGATCGGCAGTTGGTCGAGTTGGGAAAGCTCACGGTGGTAGCCCACGAGATTGTCTATACCGCGAGCAAACTCGATGATGTAGTCCACCCAACGACCTTTTTCGGACCTCAAGGCAGCAATCAGCCGTTTGTCGGAAAGGGCCTTGCCGGTAAAATCGTAGTCCCAGGTGTGACGGAAGTAAAGATTGTTCTGAAAGAAGTCGATGTGCCCGAGCACATGATAGAAAATCATGACGTTCATCCAGTCCGGATTGTTGTCATTGTAGTAGGAAATGGCCGGGCGGGTATTAATCACCGTTTCGTAAGGATTGCTGGGGTAAAGTTCGTAGCGCCCCTTTTCCTTGAGAACCTCCACGTCGTGGACCCAGTAATCATAAAGGGTGGGAATCATCACTTTGGGGGTAAGCTCCAGCAGGTCACGGTTGGTCACGATGTATTCGAGGGTTTCATCCTCGAACCGTAAACCGGCGGCAAGGGCTCGTTCTTTGCACCCTTCCATGATGTCTTTGGTGTGCTGATCGATCAGTTCCATTTCTATTCCGATATGAGCTTTTTAATCCCTTCAATCAATCGCTGTTCGTTGGCATCTTCGTTCAGCACGTCGATGCGCAGCAGGGTCGGTTTTTTCTCCAGCAGTTCTGATTTTTTGATGTAGCGCTCCACTTCAGTACCTTTGTCCGAGCCGGCCCCGTGTTCGGCAATCGTCACGCCGACCCGGTTGGCATATTCCAGCATTTTCTTCAGCTCCGGGATGGCCTCCTTGCCTTCCGTGTCCCAATCGTCGCCGTCTGTTCCATGGAAAATATAGATGTTGTAATCGCGGCCCAGGTTCTCCTTGTCGACGATTTCATTGACCAGACGATAAGCAGACACCACCTGGGTGCCGCCGGCCACCGTGGAGTTGTAATAGGTGTAGAAATCCGGTACCTCTTTGGCCTCGGTATCGTGAAGGACGAAACGGGTTTCTACCTGCATGGCATACTGGTAGAGAAGCCAGCTGTAAATCATCACGTGCTGGGCGACCACGAGTTCGGTGGCCTTTCCGTCCATCGATCCGGAGTAGTCACGCAGGAAGAACACCATGGCCTGCGATTCGTAATCCTTTTCACGCGACAGAATGCGAAACACACGGTCGTTGGGTGAAATCAGAAAATCGGTCGGGTTGATGTCGTTAAAATCGGATAGGTTACCGAGGTGAATATTGGTTTCGACAATTTTACGCAAGGTAGCCTTTTTATCGAGAAGTTGGCCAAACCCCCTGTGCTTGTCGGTGAGATCGTAGGTGTAGCGGGTCAGGGACCGTTTTTTGCCCTTGTCTTTGAGGTTGGGCAGTTCGAACTGTTCGGTGAGAATCTTGCCGAGATCGTAGGCATCGGATACCAGATCATGTGCACCGCCTTCGCCCTCGCCGGATCCACTTCCCTCGCCCTCCGGCGACCGCACCGGCTGCTCACCGATGACCTCTCCCTCTTCCCCTTCACCGGTTCCCCCCGAAGGATCCCCCTCTCCCGATTCGGAAGTTTTGAAGTTCGGATCGTGAATGAATTTTTCTTCTACCGTTGTGGGGACGATAACCACCTTGGTCTTTCCCCCCTTAGCCGGCTTGATCAGTCGTCCGACATTAACCTTGCGCGGGAATCCGTCTTTTTCCCGCAGACGATCCCGCTCGAGCAATTCGTCGATGGACCGCACCGTGGCGGTGTAAGTGCTGCGCATGGCAACCATGGCCTGTAGATCCAGCAGATCGTGATAGTCATAAAAGACCGACGGCTGCAGCCTAAAACCATCTTCCCGCGCACCGGCACTATCTTCTCCCGGCACCGTGTGCTCCCGGGCATCGTTCCGTTCTTCTTCGATGATCTTCTCTTGTTCAGAAGTCAGCCCATCGGCCTTGAGGGAATCGTTTATTTTAGATCGAGTGTCCATGATTGGTGTTTGGTGTTTGGTGTTTCGTGTTCGGGTTGCGGGTTACGGGTTCTGAGTTTCAAGTTTCCAGTTTCAAGTTTCCCTGTACATCAGTTCTCGTCTTCCTGGGTGCAAAAGTACTCTATCGTCTTCTGCGCGCATGTCCGGCAATATCCGAGCTTGTCCAGCATGGTGGTCACCATGCGGTCGTAAAGTTTTTGGTTTTCCTCGTTGGTCCGGTTGGCGAGAGCGCCGATAAGGCTTCCAGCTCCGGCGATATCGGATTTGAGCCGCACGTCGGTAACAGCCTTGACCAGTTCCAGGTTGTCCATGAAATCATAATCCGGATCGACGGAAATTTTCTGCCCATAGATCTTGCGGATCGATGTCCGAAATGTTTCGCGCTGCTCTTCGGTCTTCAGCCCGAGCCTGTCCTCCACGCTGTTGATGAAGCGCTCGTCGATCTTCAGTGCCCTCAATTCACCGGTCTGCGGATCTTTGTACTTCCACATCTTGTCCGCACCGAGGTTCTCCGCATCGATGCCGATAATCATGTTCACATAATTCATGACGTCTTTGCGTATGGCCAGTGGCTCGTCCATGTACGCGTTGAACATTTCGGTCATGATTCTTTCGCGGTATAGCCCTTTGGCAATCTTGATGTCCTCGATATACTTGGCCCGGTCGTTGGCATCGCTGACATAATCGAGGACCACTCGCTCCATGGCTTTGAAGACGTCGTAGGCAAATGTACACTGGCCTTCATTTGTTTCAGAACTTTCCATCAACAGTTGGATGGACCGCCCCAAGTTGCGTTGGCCGAAACCCTTCTGCCCAAAACGGTTGATGATTTCGGGGTCCTGGTTGAGCATGTCGATGACTTCCGCCAACGTTTTGATGCTCTTTTCGCCGGCCACCTCGCCAGCCGCCAGTTTCATGGTTTCCACCGGCGTCAGTTTTTCGGAACGCGGCAGGCGGGTCAGAACCGACGCCACCGAGGCGGCGTAGTTAAGATTCGGGTCCTGGTGGAGATATTCGCGGTTGATCGTGGTGCGCGTTTCGCTGCCGAGGGCATACTGGGTCAGGTCTTTCTGCAGCTTGTAGTTGGTGTTGTGGGAAACGTAGCAGATCCGGCAACGGTCGACGATCGGCGCCTCCTCTTTTTCCGCCAGGAACCGGTGAAATTCCGAGTTGTTGCTTGTCGCAATAATCAGGGTGTCAATCGGCCATTTGTAGCCGTCGATTTCGATCGTGCGGTTTTGGATCACCCCCAAGTAGACCTGAACCAGGTCTTTTTTGTTCTTGTAGATCTCATCGCTGAAATGGATGCCGCCGCCGGCAACCCGGGCCAGCGCCCCTCGTCGCAGGTCAAAACGGTAGGGGTTGTTGGTGTCGGATATGTGCAGCAACCGCTGGATCGACTCTTCCCCCAGCAAGTCAACCGCGGATGAGGTGATTTTGTCTTTGGCAGGGTATTTACCGGTAACGGTGCCGAGGCTCTCGGTCAGCGGAACGGGAATGATTTCGATAAAATCGAGCATTTGATCGAGATCCCCGTTGGTGAGATTGCGGATGTCGTTCCAGATGTAGCTGCTGCAGGCGGCCAGGGGACGGTAGTTTTCATAGAGCTGGTCGATTTCATTTTCGGAAAATTGACATGTCTTTGTCAGGTATTCCTTGGTGGCAGCCACATCATCATAAAGATTCATGGCCAGGATCATCGGATCTTCGTAGGTCTGAGACTCGATGGTCTTGATCCGACCGTAGTTGTTCAGCTTATCGATATTATCAAACCGGAAGGTATACTTGCGGTTCTTCTCATCGGTCAGAAACTCACGGTATTTGGCGCACAGGAACTCGACAAAATACGTCTTCCCGTTTCCCGGTTCACCGACCAGAACAAAGGCCATCTCTTTGGAGGATCCGCCTTCCGAAGCATCTTTGACGTACGAAACGAAGCTGTTGATTTCATCGTACATACCGATCATATGCTTCTTTCCCCCACGGAAAATACTAAAATCGTATGTTGTTTTACCGTTGACGACGACCTTTTGGATGTCGCTCTCCAGAATCATCCGCGCCACGCTCTGAAATGCGTTCTCGAAACCGCGCCGCCCTTCCTTGACCCCAACAAGATGATGATGAAGCGACCTGTCTGCGGTACTTGCCATGGGAACCTCCCACTTTTTAAGTCGTTGACGATTGTATATGAAGACTCATAATTAATTCATGCGCTGCGGTGAACGTCCGATGCGGCCCGAATTGTCACCCGCTTCACCCCACTGCCCATTTGACTGCGTCCGACGGATTTCATTACCATTCGCCCGAATCCGCGATGCTTATCCATACCGGCGATTCATATTTCGAAACCGTTTCGATATCTCCGGTAGTTGGCAGCGCGACCGGTATACGGAAGAAATCGGCACGCCAGCCCCCGCTCCAAAAAACATCAGGCACTGGTAAGCAATACACACGGTTGCGACATTTTTGAAAAGGGAGTCGTCGAAAAACACCCTCACCCTGATCGGGCAAGCTGGCGGTCGCATGGGTCGGGTAGAATGAGAAGAAGACAACGTTAAAATAATCACAAGAAACTGGCGAATCAACTCTGGGACGAGTGGGAATCAGGAATTACCCTTGCGTTACACGCCGATAATTTATTGTAATTTAAGTCTATTATACTATTAGTTGCGCGGATGATCAAGGGATTCCCGATCCTTTGGAAAGATTTCTTGTGCTGGCGCATCAGCGCTGACGGAACGGACCAGCAAAAGGGTGTTGGTCGTTACCGTCAGGCTACTGAGAAGCATGGCACAGACGGCCACCAGAGGATTCAACAGTCCACTTATGGCCAGTGGGATGCTGATAAAGTTATAAATAAAGGAAAACCAGAGGTTTTGGAGAACCTTTCGGTTGGTTTTTCCAGCCAGGCGCAGGTATTCCAGGATCTGGCGCGGGTCTCCGCGCATCAGGGTGATGTCGGCCAGTTCCCGGCCCAAATGGCTACCTGAATGGATCGCGATGGCCAAGTCTGCCGCGGCCATCGCCGGTGCATCGTTGACCCCGTCGCCCACCATCGCCACCTTACGGCCCAATTCGCGCTGCTTTTGCAGAAAAACGGCTTTTTCTTCCGGCAGTAGGCTCCCTGCGGCGGTTGTGATCCCCAGTGATTCTGAAAGCCGGTGGGTGGTATCGGGGTCGTCTCCCGATACCACCGCCAGAGCGTATCCCCATCGTTTCAGCTGTTCGACGGTTTCTCGAGCGCCCTTTCGGATGTCATCACCAAAAGCCAGCAGTGCGCACAGCCGGCCGTCAAGACTCATGTAGACGGGTGATGGAATGGCATCGGATGGCAGCCCGTTCAGCGACGGGCGCTGGGCCGCGGCTGATATTTCTGCTTCGAAAAACCCCTCCGACCCGATTTTGACCTCCTTGCCGTCGATGCGCCCGGATACACCGTTTTGCTCGAACCTGACATCGGTAACCTCTGCCGGCTCGATTGCGTGCGCTTTTGCCCGGCGCCTGATTTCCAAGGCAACGTGGTGATCCGAATCTTTTTCGAGGGCTACGGCCAAGGCCATAATCTGGTCGGGTCGCAGGTCGTCCAAAGGCAGGATATCCAGCAACCGCCACCGACCCGTGGTGAGGGTACCGGTCTTGTCGAAAATAAAGGTGTCGACCTTCCGGGCTTGCTCAAAGGCCTCAAAATCCCGCACGAGAATTCCTTCGCGGCCGGAAAGGGAAATACCGGCCACACGGGCCAAGGGAATAGCCAAACCCAATGCACAGGGGCAGGAAATAACCAGTACGGTGACGGCCCGGATCAGCGCTTCCCCCGGGTCCAAACCCTTGAGGTAGCCATAAATCAAAGTTCCCAAGGCAAGCAATACGATTGAAGGAACAAATCCGTTCAACAAGCGGTCTGTTTTGCCTTCGAAGGCCGTCTTTTGCCCGAGGGTTTTTTCGATGATGCGCATCATCTGCCCCAGGGTGGAATCTTCCCCCACCGCTATGGCCTTGACTTTGAAACGGCCTTGGCTGACCTTGGTTCCACTGCGGATGGCGCTGCCCAAGCGCTTTGAGACCGGACGGGCCTCGCCGGTCAAGGAGGATTCATCGAGCAGTCCGTCTCCATCGATCACCAGACCGTCGGCCGGTGAAATTTCACCGTCAGCGAGCAGGAACAAATCATCTTTTCGCAGGTATTCCGCCGAAACGTATCTTCCCTCCGGATACTGGGGGCTGCATATCTTCACCTTGTTTGGTAACAGCGCAAAAAAGGCATCGAGATCCTCGAGGACCTTTCCCTTGGCATTCCGCTCCAACAGTTTCCCCAGCAGCACCAGGGCAATCAGCATAGAGGCCGTGTCAAAGTAGAGATGGATGTTGCCCCGCGCCATGTTATAAACACTGAAGAGATAAGCACTTGAGGCACCGATGGCGATAAGGGTTTCCATGCTGAAAGCGGCATTAGAAAAACCGGCCAAGGCTTTTACGAAAATAAACTTTCCGCCGTAAAACATCACAACCGTGGCCATGATGAAAATCGGCCAGGACAGCTTGGTCACCGCATCCGTAGAAAGTGAACTGAAAAAACCCGAATAGAGGGCAAAGGAAATCATCATTATGTTCATGGTCAGAAAGGTGGAAACAGCGAAGCGGATCGTCTCCCGCCGCTGTTCATGAGTTCTGCCCCCCTCACCAGGTTTGGTGGCATGATAGCCGAGACGTTCGATAAGTGCGATAATCCGATCCGGCGAGGTTCGAACCGGATCGTAGACACAACGCAGACGATCGGTTGAAAAATTGCATCCTGAACTCAAAATCCCGGGGTTTTTCTTGAGGGACGCATCGATCAGCCAGGCACACGCCGGACACCACATGCCGTCTATCCTGAGCTGTAGAGGAAGGCTATTCGGTACGGCGGCGGCGCAGGGGGATGATTCAGCATCTTCACTTTCGAAGGCCGTTGCCGTAATCGGTACCTCGGGCGTTCGGTCGGCTGGCCGGAGGTCGTCCTCCGATACCGGAATGATCCCCAGGTCCCGGCACTGTTTGAACAGGTCGGTATCCCGAAATTGCGACGGATCACCAACTCCGCTGGCGGTAATAAGCATGCTGAACACCTGCTTGCAGCCGATGCAGCAGAATCTGTAGATTTGCCCCGCAGCGGTCAGGGAGTAATGGCCGTAACGCAGTGTCAAGCCACACAGGTCACAAATGTCATTAACGGGCATCATCGCGGGATGATCCTAAAAATAAAAAAGTTCCGCCGGAACGGAACTTTTTCTCCAGTGATTGAACCGGTTCGACTGGCGGGGCTAATTTACCGTGGGCCGAGGGATTTGACGAACGCCACAATCCTCCAGCGGTCGTCCGGGAAAATCGTGGTCGCCAAGGCCGGCTGCCGTCCGCTGCCGCCGATACCGTAGCTGATGTGCTGAAACAGGGCGCCCTCTGATTGAGATTGAACCTTCGGGCTTCTCAGATCGGTAGGCAGCGGTGCGAAGCTCTGCCCCACGGTTCCAATGCCGTCGTGGTTGACACCGTGGCATTGCCGGCAAAAGGTAAAATACAGCTGGGCCCCTTCTTTTATCAGTTTGGGATCTCCGGAGGGTAACGGGGATTTCAGGTTTTCGGGGCTGGCCGCCCGGTAAAGGGCCTCACCGCCATGGACCGGCACCAGGCCGGCTTCCATGATCGGCAGGGGGTTTTCATAAGGCCGGACCGCCGGTGTCTCCCGCATGCGACCGTAGGGAAAATTATTATCGTAGTACATCAACATATTGTAAACCACTGCAGCCACGGCAACGATTAGCGTCAATAGGATCAGTTTCTTCATTTATTCACCCGTCACATTCTGTTTCGGCGGCGGAAACAGGCTTTGATTGAAATCTTGGCCTGGTTGCGGGTAGTCACTCGAATCCCCCTGCACATGTTGTGGAAAAGGGAAAACCTCGTATATGGCGTAAGGGGACTCTCCGGGGACGTCTTTTACAGGTCGAAAATCCCAATCGGGTTGACCACGGTCCCCGATAAGAAAATAGGCCAGGCTGGCTTTAAACGAAACGAT
Organism: uncultured delta proteobacterium; assembly: GCA_963825595.1. GTDB lineage: Bacteria > Desulfobacterota > Desulfobacteria > Desulfobacterales > SG8-13 > JARFQH01. The sequence goes on from CAWGUE010000030.1 coordinate 69,468, forward strand.
GAGAAGAAGCAAAAAAATGACCACCCAGGTCAACACTGCCGAATCCTGGTGCTGCGTGTGTTCCATTATATTTTAACCCCCAAAAGACCGATGAATAAAATGTAGGACAGGGCCCAGATCACGGTGCCAGCGATGATCAAGTAAAGGACCAGAGGGAACGGCGCGTTTCTGCCTTCTATACCGCCCGGGAATTTTTCGATAATGGTCGTGAGTTTTTTTTCTGAATCTTTGCCGCGAAAGTAGGTGAATGCAAGCCCGGCCGCAAAGATAGAAATAAATGCCAACGACGGAAAAAAGTACAAAACAAAATCCTCGATTCCAACCAATTCAAACAAGCGCATGGGTATCCTCTATCTATGTTTTTATAGGCAACACCGCCAACCGAATCCCGTCCACCTTTCGGAACTCGGACTGTGATTTATTTGGCGTTAAGGACTGTGTAGGCAATCACTGCAGCAGTTGTGACCAAACCGGAACATGCCAGTGCAAACAGAATCAATATTTTGATGACGATAATACCGCGGTGCTTTCACTGGTGCCGCGTCGGGAGCCCCTTCCAACGGCAAATAGCGTGCGCGCTGCTGATCCTTGAACTGCCCGGCATTCAGGGCCCACAGGAACGTGACGAGGCTGATCACGAACCCGGCCGCCATGTAGGCGATTAAGTAAGGGTAATACATGGTTTAGTGTTTAGTGTTTAGTGTTTGGTGTTTGGTGTTTAGTTTTTGGTGTTTCGGGTTACGGGTTGCGCGTTACGGGTTCCGAGTTTCAAGTTTCCAGTTTCAAATTGCATCACGGTTCCCAGGCGGCGTCAATCCCGCGCGGATCGGTGTTGGCGTCACTCTGGTTGATAAAATAGACCGCGATGTAATCACCCACTTCCCAAATTTTCGCCGATTCAAGTTCGCGTTTAAAATAGGGCATGGCGGTCCCGGTAATGCCGTTCATAAGCTGATAGTAAATGATGCCTCCCGAGATTTCCCTGCCTTTCAGAATGGTGAAGTTCAGCGGTGGCGGGTAAATCCAGGGCTGCGCCGGTCCCATGCCGTCACCGATGGGCCCGTGACAACCAATACAGAAATCCTGATACACTTTGTGACCCCGCTGCAGTCCCGCCGGTGTCGTCGGATAGGGATTGGGGATATCCCGCCAGCCTTGAGGAACCTGTTCCGCCAGCCACTTGGCATTTGCATCCGGCCCGGCTTCGTAAGCCTCGATGGCCAATTCCTTCCAGTAGCGCTGCCGCTCCATGCGGTGATCGGCGTCCTTCATCCCCAGACTTTGGATGTAGTCGGTCAAGCGTGTGATCTTTTCCATGCCCAGCCATTTGAAAGGCGGCATGATCGAGTTCGGCCGGGTATAGCGGGGATTGACAAAGTGCGCGATATGCCAATCATCCGGATGTTCACCACCCTCCTGGGAAAGATCTACCCCGGTCCGCTGGGATCCGAGTAGAATCGGTTCATCGCTGACATAATCGCCGGCCTGGGCAATCCGTTCCGCACCATGTCCCCAGTCGAAAGCCCTGATCGACTGGCTGTGGCAATAAACACAACCATTTCGAATGTAAATAGTACGTCCGTCATGCTCAACCTGCGTCCGATCGCGCCATATCTCCGAGGGCGTCGTGACCCGTTGCGCATAAGGCAAATAAACCATAATAAGTACGATTAACGCAAGAATAGACAGCGCACCGCCTATAATTGCGGAAGGGGTCATTCTCATGCTGTTTCTCCCGGATTATAAAAAATCGAACGAATGATATTATACAGACCGATGTAGGCGCCGACAGCGATAGTCGATCCGAGCATTACCCGCACGATGTAATAGGGATGAATCTCCGGCAACACGCGATAGACGGTTTCGCCGTTGACCCAGGCCTGGCCTTGAATGAGACCGGCGATGGTGAGCACAATCGCAAACCCGGTGATGCCGATCAAAACCAGCCAGTACTGCAGATCAGCCAAAAATTTGCTGTAAATCGGTTTGCCGGTAATTCGCGGAAGGAGAAAATAAATGCCGCCCAGGGCGGTGATGCCGGCAAAACCGAGAACCCCGATGTGAGCATGCGCCACCACCCAGTTGTTGAAATGGGTGACCCGCTGAACGATGGGCAAAGCCATCATGGAGCCCTGGATATTGACGAAAAAATAATAGACCGTACCGGCAAAAACGAATTTTGCACCGATGTCGCTATGAATAGCCCCCAGTTTGCCTCTCACGGTGAACCAGAGATTGATGAGTACTACCATAACGGGAATCACCATGGCCATGCTGTCGACGATGGCGATAACTTTCAAATAGGTCGGCACCGGTACCTGAAGGAGATGGTGGGTTCCGATATGGGTATAAACGATGATCAGCGACCAGAAACCGATCAGAGACAAGGTGTGGCTGTAGAGGGGACTGCGCGTGGCAATCGGCAGCACATAGTAGGCAACACCAAGTCCCATGGGTGTTAGCAACAAACCGAATATGTTGTGCCCATAGAACCAAAGCAAGATGGCATCCGGTATGCCGAGCAGCGCCCCGGTGTCGGGCTTCCAGATCACATTGCCGATACAGTAAGTGGTTCCGGTCAGAACCACGGCGGCCGTCACGTACCAGACCGACACATACAGGATCGGTTCCTTGCGCCGGAAGATGGTCATGACAATGTTGAAAATCACGAGCAGGAAGAGAACCACAACCATTATGTCCACCGACCACGGCAGTTCGGCATATTCTCGCCCCTGGGAATAGCCGGCGCCGATACCGTAAACGGCACTGACCAGTGTGATATTCCATATGACGGCTGTAAAAACACCCAGTTTCTCGCTGAAGAGATTCGTCCGTAACAGTTTCGGTATGAAATAGAAAGCCGTCGCCAGAAGGCCGGGGGTTACAAAACCGAAGAGAACGAGATTCACGTGAATGGGACGCGCTTTGCCGAAATGTACCCACCCGATATTGGCCATAAAATCCGGTGCAATCAGGTACCCCGCACCGATCATTCCAAAACTGACGGCACCGGCAAACCATAAGGCTGATGTGAGACAGAACGCGGTCGCCGTCGGATAGTTTGTCGCCGCGCTTTCATCGGCAGTCGTAGCCATTGAATCCGAATTCCTTTCAAATCAATTCGATGTTGTCATCAACCGAACACACCCCGAAAATTCTTGTTTGTATCCCAATGCGCCCCGGCATCCGTTTACTATCGGCGCCTTTTAGCTGTGGCAGGCCAACCAACAGCCGAGGTTGACTTTTTTCTCCCGGTGGCATTTGATGCAGAACTCCATGTAGAAGTACTTACCTCTAATGCGATCCATGGTTTCAATCTCTCCGTGGCATTCCTTGCAGGCAATCTCTTTTCTGATATGGCGCTGGTGGTTGAACAGCACATGCTCGGCCAGATAATTGGCCTTTTTCCAGGGGGTGGGGGTGCGGGTGTTGTAATAGCGATGCTCTTTGAGAATCTGCGGATGATTGGCAATGATGTAATTGTGGCAGTAAAGGCATTTCTCCACCGGCGGTAGACCCGGGTTGATGGACCGACCCACGTAAGGATGACAGAACTGGCACTGGATTTCTTTTACACCAACATGCACCCGGTGGCTGAAGGGAATCGGTTGTTCCACCCCAATTTTCGTTCCCGGAGTGAAGTAAAAGAAATAAATGAATCCGATCACCATCGCCACTGAAAAAGCAAACAAGAGAATCGGGCCCCTGTTTTCCAAGAGGGAATCCTTGTATTTTGTGCCCAGAACGATTGCGGCAATCAGAAGGGTCGTTAGAGCGATTGTGGAGAGGATAACTTCCATCAACCCACCTCCCTCTTCTCCGTGCGTGCGAGTTCCGGAAACTGGCGCAGGAAGAAATTGAGGGCCATCAACATGAGGCCCAAAAAACCAAGACTGATTAGAAAATCTTCAATCCCTAAAGGGAGGGTATGGGTTGAATGGCTCAGCGCCGGCCCCACAAGAAGCAAGTGCTCCAGCCAGATGCCGGTAATCATAAATGCGGCAAGCACCATCATAAAAGCGGGCATGGTTTTAACTTTCCGGTTGAGAAGGATAAAAAAAGGAATGACAAAGGAAACGGCAAAGACCAGCCAGGCCAGGTATTTCCAGGGAACCATCATGACACGTTCGATAACGTAAGCGGTCTCTTCGGGTATGTTTCCGTACCAGATGACAACCAGCTGCACGTAGAAAAAGTCCGCCCACACCAGACAGAATGCGAAGAAAAGTTTGCCGATGTCGAGGAAATGAGATGACGGCAGTTTGAAATCGTTCTTCGGATAAAGATGCATGACGGCCGCGAATATGATCAACCCAGCCAGTCCGACATATATGGCCTTAACGAATGTGTAGGCGCCAAAGAGGGTCGATACCCAGTGCGGGTCCAACGCCATCACCAGGTCATATCCAATCAATGAGAGTACAAACGCAAAGGCCAGCATGTAAAGGATGGCCAATACACTCACCCGTTTTCGTATAACCTCCGGATCCTGTTGCCGGCCGCCTTGCAGTTTACGGAACAGGGTTCGGATCATCCCTTTGCCATTGGCGGTGTCCACTTTCTTGAGCTGCAGGGAATAATAAAGGTAACCAAAGCCCAGGCCGTAGAGAATGAAAAGCGCAATGAAATCCCGGGTGAATAGAAAGGGAAGGTTGAGCCAGACTTCCTTGCCGTGAAGGTCGTGCCCGTGGGACCAGGGGAACACATGCGTACCGCCAAAAAACAAGAACAGAAACAGGATGAAAGACACCGGGAAAAACCCTGTGAAAGCCTCGGAAAGCCCTGAAAGCGGGCCACTCCATTTGGCCTTGACGGTGTGCATCAGGGTAGAGAAAAGCAGGCCTCCTTGGGCGATCGCCGACCAGATCAAGAAATTGATCAGGTAGGCTTTCCAGGCCTGATCGGGATGCCCGCTGGCTGTCGAATAGATGAATGTCCCGAAACCGATGACGATCAGGGCAGACCATGCGATCCAGTAAGATGAATTCTTTTCTTCGTCGGCCATTTTCGAACCTGTCGGTTAGAGGGTCAAAAGTTGATAATGATAAGTACCCGCCGTTTAAAAAACGGCCCAGTGGAAGTAAATAGAATCAATCAAAAACGCGGACATCACCACCGTTTTTTTCGAACAGGGAGTGCAATTCCGTCTGCTGATCTTCCCGGCAGGATGCCAGCACACCGAAATGCTCGCCGGAACAGCGCTCGTCATAGTTCTCGAGGTTTTGCATGCGCGGCAGCCGGGTCTGGGTCAAAAACCCGATCAGGTTGCCGAAGATGGCAAAGAGCACCGTGAATTCGAAACCGACGATGACAAACGGCACCAGCGCACGGATCGGTTTTCCGCTGACGATCAGGTCCCAACGTTCGGCCGTTAAGATGGCCAATAAAAAACCCGTAAAAAATCCGATGATACCCCCGCAGAGTGTAAACCACCCCACCTTGCTGGTTTTGAGCTTGAGTGCCTCAGAGAGCTTATGGCTCGGAATAGGGCTGTGGATCCGGTGCAGCGTCCACTGCGATTGTTTGAGGTCATGGACGGCCGCCACGGCCTGGTCCTCGCGTTTAAACAGCCCCATGATGTATGTATCAATGGCCATGATCGCCTCCCTCAACCAGGGTTTCCTTCATTTCGGTCATTGAAACCGACGGCATGTGTTTGACGAAAAGTACGAAGAGAAAGAAGAACAGGCTGAAGCTGCCGAGCATGATGCCGAACTCGACCAGGGACGGTCTGTATAAGCTCCAGGCATTCGGCAGAAAATCGCGCCCGACGCTGGTAATAATGATGATAAAACGCTCGTACCACATGCCGATGTTGACGACGATGGAGATTCCAAACAACCAGGGAATGGTGGTTCGGATCTTCTTGATTAAAAAAGCCAGAGGTATGATGGTGTTGCAAGTGACCATGATCCAAAAGGGGATGGCATAGTCCCCGGTGGCTCTCCAGTTAAAAATGTAGGTCTCCAATGGGTTTTGGCTGTACCAGGCGATAAAGAACTCCGTCCCGTATGCGAAACCGACGATCAACCCGGTCAGAACAATGGTCTTGGCCACACTCTCCAGGACGTGCATGGTGATGATCTTCTCGTACTTGAAGATCTTTCGCAGAGGGATCATCAGTGTCAGCACCATGGCCAAACCGGAATGAATCGCACCGGCCACGAAGTAAGGGGCGAAGATGGTCGTGTGCCAGCCGGGCACCACTCCCAGGGCAAAATCCCAGGAAACCACGCTGTGCACCGAGATAACCAATGGTGTGGCCAAGGCGGCGAAGAAAAGATAGATGCGGGTGTAATGGCGCCATTGCTCATGGGTGCCGGTCCAACCCAGGGATAACCAGGTAAATATCTTTTTGCGGACGCCGACGGCACGGTCTCTAATGATGGCTAAGATCCGGCAGCATGCCGGTATACCAAAACAGAGAGCTGACCGTCAGGTAGGTGCTGATCGCCACCACGTCGAACATCAAGGGCGACTGAAAATTGGGCCACAGGGTTCTTTGGGTCGGTATCGGCAGCATATAGTAGACCAGCCAGACGCGACCCAGGTGGATGAACGGAAACAAGCCGGCGGTACAGACCGCAAACACTGTCATGGTTTCGGCGGCCCGGGCGATGGGGTTGCGCCACCCGGCCCGAAACAGGTGCAGAATGGCGGAGATCAACGTTCCGGAATGGGCGATTCCAACCCAGAAGACAAAATTGATCAGGTAGGTCCCCCAGGCCACTGGGATGTTTTGTCCACCGACACCAATCCCCACGAAAATCTGGTAAATCCAGCAGGCTGCCCCGACCAGGATTCCCATGAACAGAAAAACCACGGTCAGCCAGTATGTCCCGCGGGCTGGTGTCAGCGTGTCCAGTACCGTATCGTCGATTCGGTTAAAAGTCAGTTCGCTCATAATGAGTTCCCACTTGGTCAGTTGGGTCAGTTGGGTCGGTTAGGCCCGTTAGCCGGTTTGCCTGTCCGTTGAGCCCGTTTAATCGGCAATCACACATGCATAAGAGGGGTGTTGCACAACTCGTTCAACCGGCTCAACCGACGCTAACTGACTAAACTTCTTGCACCACCTTCTTCAAATAAATGACTCCCGGCTTGGTGTTTAAATAACCCATGATCTGGTAGGCCCGAGGATCGTCCACCATTTTTCTCACACGGCTGTTCGGGTCCATGAGACTGCCGAACACAAGGGCATCGGTGGGGCACGTCTGCACGCATGCCGGCACGATTTCTCCATCCCTTATCGGGCGGTTTTCATTTTTAGCCCAGCCGTGAGCCTCTTTGATGCGCTGTACGCAAAAGGAGCATTTCTCCATGACGCCCTTGGCACGGACGGTTACGTTGGGGTTGAGCTGGTATTGAAGCGGGTTCGGCCTTTCCCAGGTGTACCAGTTGAACCGTCTTACCTTGTAGGGACAGTTCTGACTGCAATAGCGCGTTCCGATGCAACGGTTGTAAATCTGGTTGTTCATCCCCTCCTTGTTGTGATGGGGCGCATATACAGGGCAAACCGACTCGCAGGGTGCATTGTCGCAGTGCTGGCACATGAGCGGCAAAAAGGTGATTCGTTCGGCATTATTCTTGTCCTCGTATCGTTCAATGCTGAGCCAGGCCATTTCGCGTCCCTCGAGCACACGTTCCACCCCGACGATGCCGATGTTGTTTTCGGCGTAGCAGGCGGCCGCGCAGGCGCCGCAGCCGATGCATCGATCCAGGTCCACCACCATGCCCCAACGATAGCCATTATGATCGTGCGGCTTGTAAAAATCGCGTTTGGGATCATACCCTTCCGGAAGCGGCAGGGCTAGAGGAAAATCCCACATGGTCAATCCGGCTTTCTTGTGCTGCTTCAGGGATTCGATTCTACTCAACGGCACGCTGACCGCGATTTTACGCCCGAGCTGGGTTCGGTGGCCGTCGGTGTGGGCGAGCTTCATCGTCCGGCCGGTTTTCTTGATCTGGACCCCGGTAGCCAAAAATTGCGGGCTGCCGGTGCCATCGACCGGTTCGGGTGGTGTGATCAGAAACGGATTGACTCCCTTGCCGGCGGCATAGCGGCCGAAGTCTTTATGTCCTTGTCCGATACTCATCGTGAGGACACCAGGGGCGACGCTCATGGTTTCGTAAACCGGAGCCTCCACCTGCCCCCAATTGCTGACAATTTGGACCCGATCGCCCTGCTTCAGACCTTCGGATGCGAGGGTACGTGGATGAACGAGCACCGGTGTCTGCCAGGCCACCCGCGTAAGCGGATCGGGTACCTCGCACAGCCAGGGTCTGTTGGCGCCGCGGCCGTCAAAGAAACGAATGGAGGGCGTCGCAATAAAAGTTAGCTCGTCAGCCACCGGCGGTTCGATCTCCGCGGCGAACGTCGGATCCAGGGTTGTCGGCATCGCGGGCGGAATGGGAGTTTCCTGTTCTGTGGCGACTTTGAAGATGCCACCTTTTTGCAGGGTCTGCAGCCATTCCATCTCTTCCCCGAACTGCCCTTTCGATATCAAATCGGCAATCAGGTAAGCTTTGTAGTTATCGTCGGGACTGTTCTTGTCAAAGGCGGCTTTCAGAAAAACATCGCCGATGGGGTCGCGTCCATTGAATCTTCCCATCGCCGGCTGCAGGGTCGATACGATTCCCAACTTGCCGCTGTATTGATCCCAGGTCTCCATTGATACACCGACGGGCAGCACGAGATCCGCCATGGCTGTCGTATCGTCCATAAAATTGCTGAAAGATACGACGAACAGAGCATCCTTCTGGAGGACCCGCTCGATATCAGAGGACCCGGGGATGGTGTACACGGGATTGACATTGTTCAGCAAAAGCAGGTCGACCGGGTCCTGGTCCAGGGCCTCGAAGAAGGCCAGAACGTCCGCTCTGGTAGCGGCAATCTCAACCCGGTGTCTTTGCCCGAAGTCGTGCAAAGGCAGTTGCGGATTCAAAATCCAGTTGAGGTAATTGACTGCCAGGTCGGTCTGCAGTGCATTCGGTCCGGCAGCGGCGGCGCCGGTTCCGAGGACCAATGGATTTTCTGCCTCGAGCAATGCAGTGATTAGTCGTTCATAGTATTCGACACCAACCCCGGTCAATTCGACCACTCGATCTTTGGCGTAGGGCGCGGTGACGCTCTCAAGTTCAGCACGCAAGGGCGTGGTCGGATCGCTAAAACGGCCGCTGCGCAGAGCTTCGCCGACGAGGCCGAGAGCCAGAACAGCCTCACTGCCGGGTCGGCAGGACAACCATAAATCGGCGTTGGCAGCGGTGAGCGACATGTGCGGACCAATATGGAAAAACCGGCCTTTGCGTCCATCCTGCAAAGCGTGCATCGCTTTGAATTTGCGGGCGTATTCCACCGGAGAGAGCCAGGTTTCCAGAAAATCGGCCCCAAAGCCGATCAGAACATCGGCATCATCCATTCGATAGGATGGCAACCCCTTGACGTTGAAAACAGCTTCATTGGCCGCTTTCAGCGATTCATAGGCAAAGGGTTCATAGAAAATTGGGCCATCCGATCCCCACTGCTTCAGGGAATCTTTAAAAAGTTTCTCTAAACTGGTGCCGACGACCTCACTCAGCATGCGCACTCTATTGGATCCGGCATCGGCGGCCGTTTTGGTCTTGGTTTTGAGAATATAACCGGCTTCCTTGAATGTAATCGGTCGCCACCCATCGTTTTCTTTCAATAGCGGCGTAGTAATCCGGTCCGGATTGAAGAGCCCCTGAACGGCGGCTTGTCCGCGCATGCAGAGCTTACCCTGGTTGATCGGATGCAGGGGGTTGCCTTCGACCTTGATCACCCGACCTTCCCGGTTTTTGGCAAGGATACCGCACCCCGCCGGGCACTCTCGGCAAGTGGAGGCATACCATGCGGCATCACCGGTGATCATGTCATCGGGTGCATGTACCAGTGAGTAAAGTGTCTTGTCTGGTCGGGGTTGGTTGTAAGGATCAGGGGTACAGCCGGCGGCAATCGATATGCTGCTCATGCCGACAATCTTCAGGAAGGTTCGCCGATTCATTTACAACGATTCTCCGTAGCCGAGATGGGTTGGCATCGTTTGATCAGGCTGGCATGTTTTGTCATACGTGATGCACAGCTTTCTGGCAAGCAAACTCTGTCAATATGTTCAATGGGCAGGGCACGATGTTCACTAAGTGGTTATAAAATAACGACTGCCGTGTCAAGGCTTGTCATGAGCTAAGGAGTACATACTATCACCGTGTCTTTTATGAAAATTCGGAATTTATTACTAAAAAACAGTATATAATCAAACCCGATAGAATTTTTATAAAATGACGCTCTGATCCTATTCGAATTTGAATTGCTCGACTGAGGTCATATGCAATTGGAGGATATTATGAACGAACACGACGAATTACTGCAGACGCTCATGGATGCCATCGGTGAAGAAGGCTGCGGTGTTTCCTGCGAAGAGGCCACCATTTACAAGGACGAGGAGGGCTGGAAGATGATGCTCGAAGGCTTCATGGCGCCCTGGAATCTCGGCCCCACGATTTCAGATGCCAAAGCCAGTATCAAGGAATATGCCGCCATGGGGTTCGGGTTGAGTTGATCGGCATCGGCAACCATGAGGGCCAGGAAACGATTGACTCCAGAGAGTCGGCGTGCATTTTCTAATTCACTCATCTCCGCCACGCAAGCGGCATATTCTCTGCACACCGCGGTTAAAAAAAGAGAGCAATATTAAACCCGGGAGACCGCCAGCTGCCGCATCCGGACATTGATGGCGAGTTGCTCCAATGCCAAACTGACCACGTCTGCGGTGTGAGGATGTTTGGAGACATATTCTTTAAAGAACCCCTGGACAGCCTCCATACGGTCGATGCCCGCCGATGGAATCACGGCAGCGATCACCCTTTCATAGAGCAACGGGTGAAAGGCCTCGAGATCCTGAAGGTGCGTCGTGTACCAGGCCCAGAGATAATCGGTCATGTGCGGGTTGGCGGCGGCCGTCACGATCGGGATGAATTTGTTCCGTTGCGGGACGTCATCCAGGGTGAACTGAAGAGCCTGGTCCATCAGCGGTTCCTTTTTGAACCACCCCATTGCACTGAGAATATTGAGCCGATCATGTTCGCTGGCAGTCGAGTGAAATCGCTCGCGGAGCCAATCAAGCGCCCTTGAGCCGCCGCTTAGTGCCCCGATCTGCAGAACGCTCTTGACAATGTCGGGGTGGATGCTGCCGCTGTCACGCAGAACGCCGAACTGCTTTTTGGCAAATTCGATGACGTCTTCAGAACCGAAAACCGCGGCCGGCAGCAAGATCTGGTCCCGCAGCAGGGACGTCGTGAACAGTTCGCCGGACCGGGGCTGGCGACCGATTCTTTTAAGGGCGCCCTGAAGCAGTTTTCGGCCGACGTCCTTGACCCTCTTTTTATTCTCACCCGACAGAACGGAATAAGATTGAAACAGGTTGGCGGCAATGCTGGAAAGGGGCAGAAAGGACTCTTCGGCTTCATAGAATTTTAAAAATTCCAGGTAATCGTCGATGCCGGCAATGGTACTTCTGACCATTGCAAACAGATCATTCTGGAGGCCCCACCGGTCCTCCGGCCCCAGGGCTCTGTCACGGACCAGGGCGCCGAGGCTTTCGAGATCGCCGCGGCTGGCATAGTGAACACGGTAGAATCCGCTTTGGCCGGCATTGACCTTGTAGGCGACCGTATCCGGTGCGAGGTCGACCACCGCAGTTTCTTCCGACATAAGGGTCCGCAGGATACGCTCATCGCCATCCGGTTGGATCATGCTCAGGTTGATCGGTATCTCCCACAGCTGCTCGAAGGAATTTGGCATATAAGTAAATCGCCCCTGCCGCAGATGAAGCCTCTCGCCCCGGCGCTCGACGGTGACCACCGGGTGACCCGGCTGCTCGACCCAGCTTTTCATCATCCGGGTCACCGGTATCTCCGATGAGGTTTCAAAGGCCTCCCACAGGTGTTGGCTGGCAGCATTGCCGTAGGCATGTGTACTCAGGTAACGATTCAGGCCCTCCTGAAACAGATCCTCACCGATATATCCCTTTATCTGGCGCAGAATGCTTCCGCCTTTACTGTAGATGATCGGGGCGGTGCTGGTGTTGATCACCACGTGTTCACCACCGGGAATTTCAATGGCAAACGTCTCGTGCAGTCCGTCGCGCGCCAGGGCATTTTCAGTCTGATTGCTGATGAACTGTTCCCAAATACCCCATTCGGGATGATAATGGTCGACAACCCCGTAACCGAAAAAAGTGGCAAAACTCTCGTTGAGCCACAGGTAGCGCCAATCCGAGGGTGTTACCAGGTTCCCGAACCACTGGTGGGCGATTTCGTGGGCAATCACCTCGCATATTCGTTCCTCGCCGGCCCGGGAGGTGGTGTCCGGATAGTGCAGCAAAAGGTTTTCGCGGAACGTTATGGCCCCCCAATTTTCCATGGCCCCGAAGGCAAAATCCGGAATAGCGATCAGGTCCATTTTGGGTAACGGATAGGGTATCCTGTAATAATCTTCACAATAGCGAAGCGCCAACCGGCCGAATTCCAGACCGTAGCCGGCGTATTGTGTCAGGCCGGGAGGGGTTGCAGCACGCACCCGGGGATCTGAACGACTTTGCAAAAACTCGAAATCGCCGACACCGAAAAACAGCAGGTAGGTGGACATTCTTGGCGTCCGCTTGAATGTGACACGTTTTTTACCGCTTCCAGCAGGCTCTTCGATTTTACTGTCAGTGTTGGATATCGCTGAAAGTTCGTCATCGACAATCAAAACAATGTCGAAAGTTGCTTTTTTTTGAGGATGATCCAGGCACGGAAATGCTCGCCGAGCGTCGCTCTCCTCAAACTGGGTCACCGCCAGGCAATGCGATTGTCCGTCTTTGAGGTAACGGCTGCGATAAAACCCGGCCATCCGATCATTGATCAATCCTTCGAAATCGATTGAAATTTTCAGGTTCCCAGCACACTTCCGCGGCAGTCGGATGCGCAGCTCCTCTTTGGACGGGTCCACCACAAATGGGCAGATCACGTCGGTACCATCAATAGTGACACTGCAACGCCATGTGGCCAACTCGAGCACGTTCAGTGTCACCTCTTCCCGGGGATTGAGAAAATCTGCCGGTAATAGCAACCGAGCCGGAAAATCGGAAGGTTTCCAGATCCGGTGTAAGAGTGATTTTGTAATGGTTCGGAATGAAATCGTTCATCAAATCCTCCGATATGATTGTAGGGCGCCCAAAGTTTTGGGTTGAAAGTTTGCGGAAGGACCGTCGTTCTGATGAAAAAATAAACTAATTTGAGCGATTTTTGGGGAAGCGATGTGCTGAGATCTAGTTCACAAAGGGCCTGCGCCAACCGCAGGCATACCCATGGCTATGTCCAGGATTGGCGCAGGCCCTTTATGGGCAATAGATGGGTGCAGCACGAGTCAAAAATCGCACAATTTAGGTATAAACAACAAGAGCGGCCGCCGATGCGGTCGTTCTGGGATTGTCAGAGGTCTAACACAGGATTGTTAAACGGACAAGACGATAGGCGAGAAAGGGGGCCAATGCGAGCCTGCGAGCGGAACTCAATGGCCGGAGCGTCTACGGTTCTATTGGTACCTCGCTGCCGGCCAGCTTAACTCGAGCGGCAACTGGGCTTGTCTCCGCAAACCGATCACTTGCTGACCGCCGGCTTTGCGCCTCTCCGCATGCATGACCAGAGTGGCCAAGAGAGCATCGAGGGTGAAGGGTTTGGGGAGATAGTCGCTGATGCCGATAGAATAAGCGGTCGCAACGGCATCGTGATTTCCGCCTGCGGAGATCAAAACTTTTATGTTATGTGGATTCTTGCTGATGACCTGTCGGAAAAAATCGAGTCCGTTCATCCCGGGCAGTTTGTAGTCGCTGATAATAATATCAAACGCCTCTTGCTCGAGCGCCCTCAATCCATCCTCGGCGGTGTTGACAACCCGCAGCGGGTAGCCTTTCTGGCTGAAGGCCATTTCCATGGAATCCCGAATAAACGGATCATCATCGATAAGCAATGTCTTTAAGGATTTCAGCTTGTGATATGAGTTTATCATTCTGTTTCCCCTGTGGCTAATGGTGTTTCCCCCCCTTATAACAATTATCGTGCCACAAAAGGATTTTGTTAATTAAAACAATAATTATAGATTGTTATGAATTTATTGCAGCGGGAGGTAACGCTGGGAACATCGGCGATAGTGGGGTAAATACCCCATCAACGGTGCGGGAATTGACCCAATGAGGGGGTAGAGTTCAGGAGGCTGTCAAATGACCGCCGAGATCTGACCGCGGGGGCGCAGACCTGACAGACGAATCGTTCGACTCTGCATTATTCGAGCAACTTTTTTCGACGATACCGAAAAGTGTCGCGGCTGACACCCAAAAGTTTGGCCGCCCGGCTTTCGTTGTCGTCCGTGACCTGCAGAGAAGCTTCGTAGTAATATTTTTCGATACCGGCAATGAGTTCGGGCAAATCGATACCTTCCAGGGTGAGGGTTGGCAGCCCTTTGCCCATTCCCGCGGCAGAAAGCGCCGGGTCCTGCCCCACCGTTTCCATCCCGAGGCTGGCGAGTTGCAGTTCCGGGCCGCTACCGAGAAGTACCGCCCGTTCGATGATGTTTTTTAATTCTCTAACGTTGCCAGTCCAGTTGTGCGCTTTCAGGGCCGCTTCTGCTTCAGTACCGAGACCGGTGAATGTCTTAGCGAATTTCTCGGCAAATTCAACCAGGTAGTGCTTGGCAATGGGCAGGATATCCTCACGCCGCTGATTGAGGGAAGGAATTTCGATTTTTATGACTGCCAGACGATGATAGAGGTCCTGGCGAAATTTTCCCGCCGCAATCATATCCTCCAACATCTTGTTCGTGGCGGCTACAATTCGGGTTTGGGCCATGCGCTTCTTGGTGCCACCGACCCGGTAGTATTCGCCCTCTTCGAGGAAGCGCAATAGCTTGGCCTGGGCCTCGAGGCTCAAGTCGCCCACTTCGTCCAGAAAAAGCGTGCCTTCGGCCGCCTTTTCCACCAGGCCCTCTTTGCCCGCTTTGTCGGCACCGCTGAAAGCACCCTTTTCATACCCGAAGAGTTCGCTCTCGATCAGGTCTTTTGGAATGGCGGCACAGTTGACACTGATCATCGGACCCTCAAAATTGGGGCTTCGGTAATGAATGGCCTTGGCGATAAGCTCCTTGCCAGTTCCAGTATCTCCCACAATCAGGATCGATGTGTCCGGACTCGAGGCAACTTTTATCACTACCTCCATGACATCTTGAATGGCATCGCTTTCGCCGATGAACCCGGGCAGGTTTTCCTTGAGGTACTTTTCATGGAGAAGCTGAATCTCTTTGCGTAATTTGATCGTCTCGAGTGCATTGCGCACTGTCACCATCAGGGCGTTCATTTGAAGCGGCTTGACCACGTAATCGTAGGCCCCCTGCTTCATTGCGGAAACCACCGTTTCGACATCCTCATAAGCGGTAATCATGATCACGATGATCTGAGGGTAGAGCTCTTTGATTTTTTTTAGTGCATCGATCCCGCTCATACCGGGAAGACCGATGTCCAGGAGGATCAGGTCAGGGGGGGGTGAATTCAATACCGTTTCAATGGTGTCCTCGGCATTGGAGAAGCCTTCGATTTTATAGTGCTTGCGCAGCGCCAGAACAACGCCTTCCCGGGCCACCTTCTCGTCATCCACAACGTACACTTTGAACGGTGTCATTGATTTTGTGTCCTTTTGTCTATGGGTAGCTCAATGGTGAACCTGGCCCCGCCTCTTTCATTGCCCTCTACCGTAATCGCACCCCTGTGATCGTTGAGGATGCGCAGCGATATGGCAAGCCCGATTCCTGAGCCGTCGCTTTCAGTTGTAAAAAACGGATCGAAGATCTTCTCCCGGAGGCTGATGGGAATCCCCGTCCCCGTGTCGGAAATGCTGAGATAGATGTTCTGGTCCTTGGAGTAGGAGCGCAGTTCGAGACGCTTTTCGTTGTTTTTCTTTTCCATGGCTTTGACGGCATTGTCGATGAGATTCAGCACCACCTGTTCGATCAGGTGCGCATCCCCGTAACATCTCGGCAGATTCGGCGCCAGATCGATATCGACCTGGATCCCTTTCTTCCGCAGGCTGGCAGCCGACAGATTTAATGCCTCCTGCATAGGGAGGTTCATGTTGATCAGCGACATGGAGGGGGCACCGGGCCGGGAGAAATCGAGGACCCTCTTGATGACCGATTCGATCTTGTTGGAGGCGCCCTGCACCTGCTTGACAATCTGGCGCATCATCCCGATATCTTCGGTATCAAGTTCATCGGCATCCAGCAGGTCTTCGAGAGTAAACAGGTATGAATTGATGCCGGTCAGCGGGTTCCGGATTTCGTGGGCAATGCCGGCAGCCACCCGGCCCAGAGAAATCATTTTGCTTTTTACCCTGAGGAAATGCTCCAATTCCTGAGGACGGGTGATATCCATTAGATTCATCAGAATGGCGTCGTCCCCCCGATATTTGAAAAGATTCGCCCGGCAATGGAGCCAACGAAAATCACTGGACGCTTTGTCACTTTCCGATGGATAGATACGAAAATCGGCCTCCACCGTTTTTTCTTCGCCCTCGATGAGCCTGCGGTAACAGGCGGTAACCTTCTCGACATCATCGGCGTGGACAAAGTTGATGAGTGTTTCCGGAGAAACGCTAGCGAATGACCGGTAAATTTTTTCCTGCTCGGGATTCTGATAAATGATTTGGTTCTTCTGAATGATGCAAATGCCGATCAACGAGTTTTCAACCAAGGCGCGGAAGCGCTCCTCACTCTCCCGCAGCGCCGCTTCCGAGTGCCGGCGCGCCTTGTCCAACTCACGGTGATCAAGGGCGTTTTTGACCGTTTTGGTCAGGTCCTCGATCCGTATCGGTTTGCGCAAATACCCGTAGGCACCACTTTTGAGGGCCTCGACAGCCGTTTCAATAGTTGCGTCGCCGGTAATCATTATGACGAGCGTTTCCGCGGAGTACTTTCTGATCTCTGCCAGGATCTGAAAACCGTCCATGTCCGGCAGATTGATGTCCAGAAAAACGAGGTCATAACCTTTACTGCGAATATCGGCCAGAGCTTTGGCTCCCTCGCTGCAGGTGGCAACGCGGTGTCCTTGAAAGCTGAGCAATCCTTTCAAAGTGTCGCAAACAACGGGCTCGTCATCTACGATCAATATGTCGGCAATGTCGGGCATGTTAACCTGCCTGTTCATGGATTCGAGAACTCCGAAAATTTTAGGAAACACGGCACCCTGCCATGCTAAGGTGTTGACATTCCTTCCAGATTGTTGGGTGTTAGCGTCTCCGATATCCTCACTGTGGTCGACTCCGGGGCGCTGCAAACGAAACGATCACACTTATTCTAATAAATATTTCTATGTTAATCAAGATCTTATAGGACTCATGCCTCGATATAGACAAAGCACGCACGCACTTTAATGATCCGGTCCGTTTGCCGTGTCCCATCGACTTCGCTCTGTAGCCCGCAAATTTCATGTTTTTTACCCATCAAAAAAGCGCACGACATAAGCAGGAGATGAGGCGTTTTACTGGAAATCTAACGCGGACACCTCACGCGTTGGGGGGTATAGCGAAAAGTATAATTTAAACGGCAGGCACATAGCCAGTAAGTTCTTGCATTTATTGTTTATACGTTATATGCTGCTCTGTAGATTTGCCGCACGGCTGAGCTGTCGCTGAATCGATACGGTCACATTTGACGCGGCGACGGCCCCACGCAGCAAAGTCATTATGTAGCCGCTGTATTTGCACTGCAACTGCCTATGAACGTGTGAATCCATGAAAATCCTGATTGCTGGTAGTGAGCAATCCACCAACGACCTGGATGTTCTTTTGGAAACGAACGGCCACCAGACGACCAGAACCGCTAACGGTCTGACCGCCCTGGACCGGCTGCGCATCGAGCCTTACGATGCCATCATCGCCCACAGCCGAATGCAGGTTATGGACGGCATTGAACTATGCGCCATCATAAGGTCGGATCACCGGTTAAAAACTCTTCCGATCGTACTTATTGAATCTGAAGACGCTTTATCCGCTGAACGGGCTATCGCGCAACACCTCGGTGCCCGCTGTGTCCATTCTAATCCGGGTGACACTGACGCGGCACGCATCGTACTGCAGGAGCTTTCCGGCGGCTTTGGCGGACACACGCCTGACGGTGTAACAGGACCGCAATCGGAAATGCTGAACACCTGGATGCTGGAACGGATGGAGGAAAAATCACGGCAGCTCCGACGGACGAAGAAGCAAATCCGGCTCCTCCAAACAGCGATTGAACAGGCCTCTGAAATGGTTGCGATTACGGACAGCAGCGGAACAATCGCATACGTGAATCCGGCTTTCGAAAAGATCACCGGCTTCACCCGCGACGAGCTGATCGGAAGCAACCCGCGGATACTGAAAAGCGGTCGGCAGGATCAACTGTTTTACCAGGAGCTCTGGCGCACCATCACCCGCGGTGAGCCCTGGCACGGTTTCTTCGTCAATCGCCGCAAGGACGGCACCCTTTACAGAGAAGAAGCTGTTATCGTACCTGTAGAAAACGGTGATGGCGTCATTCACGATTTCGTTACCGTCAAGCGCGACATGACACAAGAAAGTCGGCTGCAGCGGCAACTGATCCAATCTCAAAAAATGGAGGCGATCGGCACTCTGGCCGGCGGCATTGCCCACGACTTCAATAACATTCTCTCGGCCATCCTGGGCTTTGCGGAGCTGGCCCTTTTCGACCTCCCGGAAGGCGGCCGCAACCACGAAGACGTGTCCGAGGTGATCAAGGCCGGCAACCGGGCCAAAGACCTCGTCAGACAGATTCTGACATTCAGCCGTAAGACGGAACAGGAATTCAAGCCAATCGACATTGTTCCCCTGTTAACGGAAGCCCTTAAATTCCTGAGAGCCACCCTGCCGTCAACCATTGAAATCCGCAAGCAGGTCGCCACCGAGTCCGCTGAAGTCCTGGCCAACCCGACCATGATCCAGCAGGTCCTGATGAACCTGTGCACGAATGCCGCCCACGCAATGAAAGAAACCGGCGGCATCCTAACGGTCAACCTTCTGAAAACCGAGGTGGATGTCGGCAGTATCGGCAAGCACCCGGAATTGCCGCCCGGACCGTATGTGCAGCTGACAATCGGTGACACGGGCCCCGGAATAGAACCCGGTATTATGGGCCGCATTTTCGACCCTTATTTTACCACCAAGGAAAAGGGTGAAGGGACCGGTTTGGGACTGTCCATGGTACACGGAATTACCCAATCATTGAAGGGGATTGTGGCGGTCGAAAGCGACCCCGGTAAAGGAACCGTATTCAACGTTTATCTGCCCCGCGTCATTGGAGTACCAGAATCAGCCGCTAATCAGCCGCAGACCCTGCCCACCGGAAACGAGCGGATCCTGCTGGCGGATGATGAAGACGCGCTGGCCACGATGGGGCGGTTGATGCTCGGCCGGCTTGGTTACCGGGTCACCGTGAAAACCGATAGTAACGAGGCTCTGGATGTTTTCCGTGCCCATCCGGACCAGTTCGATTTGATCATTACCGACAAAACGATGCCTCGACTGACCGGCTTCGATCTGGCCAGAGAGGCCAAAAAGATTCGGCCCGATGTGCCGATCATCATTTGCACCGGATACAGCGATGACATCGAAGCCGACAAAGCCGTCCGGCTGGGCGTCAGCCGCCTCATCGTTAAGCCGCTGAGTATGGATGAGCTGGCCAGAGCTGTACGGTCGACCCTGGACAGCGCCGCGAAAAGACCCCGGCGGCGATGATATCGCGTTTATTTATTTCCAGAGCGGAAAGGGTCGGCCGCAACGACATCCGTCCCTACCCGATGCATTCTGTCATGGGCCCCACAAAGGTGACAATACGATGAGCGTAATTATCGAAATCTCGATTTTCCCAACCGACAAGGGCACAAGCGTTAGCCCGTATGTGGCCCGGGTCCTGAACATTATCCAAGACAGTGGCTTGCCATACCTGCTGACCCCAATGGGAACCTGTATCGAAGGGGAGTGGTCGGCTGTAATGGCCGTGGTCGATAAATGTTTTCAGGAATTGAAAACGGATTGCAACCGCGTCTATCTGTCGCTCAAGGCTGACTACCGCAAGGGACGCACAGACGGTCTACACCGCAAGGTCGCCTCCGTAAAAGCGAAACTCTCTTCCTAAATTCAGCTCTAATAAATCCCACCTTGACATTCGAACCTCATATGTTGTCAATATAAGCCCTGCTGGAAAAATTCGATCAAACATGCGCGCCAAGGTGCCCTCTGATGCCATCCCTCCCCGTAACGCTCGAGAAAATGCATGATCACTTCTCCACCTGGTCCGAGGACCTCGGCAATCTCACCGGTGCTGAAAACAAAATAGGGTACTGCCGGGAAAGGATTCCGGCGTTGCTTTTAAACCGGCCGCTAATTGCCGATATTCTTCGCGGCATCACCTCCGGTGAGGAGAACGGCCATCGCCGCCAAAGGATGCTTTTCGACAATGAGTGGTTGATTCACATGGATGGTCGGCGGCGCTTTTCCGTTCGGATGTATCTTCATGCACCGGGGGATTACACCATGGTTCACGACCACAGTTCATGGGGAGTGCTGGGCAACCCTTCCGGTATGATGGAAATCATCAAATACACCAGGAAAGATGACGGCAAAACCGACGGGTATGCCCGGCTCGTGCAGGCGGAGCGCATCCGCTGCCTGCCGGGCCAGACCGATTTCACCCTGCCGCTTGACAAAGGCATCCACCGGGTCGGCAATCCCACCAACCGGACCATGGCGATCATCAACATTTACGGGACGCCGATTCGAAGATTGTATATCAACCACTATGATATCGAGCAAAACCGGGTTACCAAGGCCTTTCCTCCCCGGTTGACAAGGCGGATGCTGGCAGCCGATGCACTCAATTCTCTCGCATAACTGCAAGTTCATCGCAAATTCCGTTTGACCCTAAGTGATCGTAAACATAATGTCATACGTTGTTATCTATCTGATTTATCGATCAATATACAAATAAACGAGCCATTGATACCATCTTCCTATGGTGAGTTGTCAATGTCCATTATTAAACCCTTAAATTTAAAAACGACATACGATTCTAAACATGACAATCTTCTCAGCCGACGCGTTTTCGAATTATCCGTTTTCCTCCCGGCGTATGCCGATATTTGCCCGCAACGTCGTCGCCACATCTCAACCGCTGGCCGCCCAGGCCGGTCTGGATATGCTGCGGAGCGGCGGTAGCGCCATAGACGCTGCCCTGGCAACCGCCATTGCCCTGACTGTTGTCGAACCCACGGGCAACGGAATCGGAAGCGACGCCTTTGCTTTCATCTGGGACGGTCAGAAGCTCCACGGCCTCAACGGTTCCGGTCGATCGCCCTCCCGGTGGTCGCCGCAACGGTTTGCCGCCCATACAGTCATGCCTGAGCGTGGGTGGGACACGGTCACGGTGCCTGGCGCCGTGGCCGCCTGGGCGACCCTGTCAAAGAGATTCGGCAAGCTCCCGTTTGAACAGCTCTTCGGACCGGCCATCCGTTATGCTGAAAAGGGTTTCATCATCACACCTGCGGTGGCCGCTGTTTGGTCGGAGGCGCAGGATCTCTTCGATGATTTTCCGGAGTTTGCCAAAACATTTCTTCCCGGCGGTCGTTCTCCTGGCGCAGGAGAACTTTTCACCTGTCCCCGGCAGGCCGAAACCCTGCGTGAAATTGCCGGCACCGCAGGTGAGACATTCTACCGGGGCGGCCTTGCCCATCGGATGGCCACCCAAGCGGCGGTCGAAGGGGGCGCTTTACAGATCGAAGACCTGGCGGCTCACACCTCGGAATGGGTAGTGCCCCTTGTGCAGGAATATCACGGCATCTGCCTGCACGAAATCCCGCCCAACGGGCAGGGTTTGGCCGCCCTGATAGCCCTGGGGATTTTAGGCCATCTGGACATCCGTCAATATCCTATGGATTCCGCCGACAGCATCCATCTTCAACTGGAGGCCATGAAAATCTCTTTTGCGGAAACCTGGCGCTGCATCGCCGACCCGGCTTCCATGACCGTCGATGTGCAAGACTTGCTCGGCGACACTTTTCTGTCCCGTTGTGCCGAAATGATCCGAATGGACCGTGCCGGTTTGCCCACGGCCGAAATCCGGCCCGAAGGCGGGACGGTGTATCTAAGCACGGCAGACGAAAACGGTATGATGGTCTCCTTCATCCAATCCAATTACCTGGGATTCGGTTCGGGCATCGTCATCAACGACACGGGGATCAGCCTGCAAAATCGCGGGCGGGGCTTTACTCTCGCGGCGGGTCATCCAAACCGCGTCGCCGGCGGCAAACGTCCCTGCCACACGATTATTCCGGGCTTTGTTACCCGTAACGGCAAACCTCTATTCTGCTTCGGGGTTATGGGAGCATTGATGCAACCCCAGGGACATGTGCAGCTGATCGTGCGGATGATCGACTACGGCCTGAATCCCCAGGCGGCCTGCGACGCGCCGCGCTGGTATGTGGCGGAAGACTTCCGGATCGCTCTGGAACCCGGCCATCGGAAAGAGGTTGTTGCGGAATTGGCCGCACGCGGACACCGGTTGATCACCGATCCGCCGACCCGTCTGTTCGGTGGTGCTCAGCTGATTGCATGCCTGCCGGATGGTTATTGCGGCGCCTCCGATCACCGCAAGGACGGTCAGGCCGTGGGTTTTTAGCGTTTATTGCACGAGTCGCTTTCGATCATCTGCGCGGTAGTCATCCCGCAGCTGCACCCGTAGATCGAAAGCCCAGGTCATACGCCGAACCTGTGGCGGAACGTCGAACCTGGCATATAAGTGAGCCGTCGGGGAGTTTTTCCCGCAAATGCTGTATCAGGGCGGAGGGAATGATCAGCAGCGCAAGCGGGCCCCGCCTATGACGGGATCAGAATGCATTCGGCAGCCTTGGGAAAGAGCAGCGATAACCCCGGCTTCAGATTGAAACTACAAATGCTGAATTGGGTTTAACAGTTTAATATTATGAAGAAATCTGTTTTTGCATTTGATTGCCTTATGCCTGGGTTTGCACATTGAAGTCGCTGATTATTTCCTCCGCTCCCGCTTAATGAAAACTCCCCGGGGGCTCAAATCATTACATTCGCCACGCCCGGATGACCCTATGAAAAACGCTTTGTCGAAACCTTAGATCGGAGGAGTGACAATGGGTGAAAACATCATTACTATTTCGGTGGAAAATGTCACTGTCGACGCCCAACTCGGAACGAGCCCGACCGCCACCAAAATTTTTGAGGCCCTGCCTTTCGAAAGCACCGCCAATGCCTGGGGTGATGAGATCTATTTTACCATTCCCGTCACCATGGAACAGGAGCCCGATGCACGGGCGGATGTTGAAATTGGGGAACTCGCCTACTGGCCGATGGGAAAAGCATTCTGTATTTTTTTCGGCCCCACACCGGTCAGCAGGGACGAAAAGCCCCGAGCTTACAGCCCGGTCAACGTTTTCGGACGGATCCTCGGCAATGCGACGGCCTTCAAAGGGATCACAGTCGGTGCACGAATCCGCGTCAGTCGCAAACAGAGCTGACGGCGACCGTGCGCACTTTGTAAAAAATCCGAACCACTGGAAAAGCCACAATTGAAGCTTCCAAAGCACCTGCCGGTGAATCGGCCATATTCCCGCTGATCATCGACCGGTGTTTGGACTTCGAATCCCGGTTCTTCAAGCGCGGGGCTTGCGGGGTTTAATCCCTCTCAATGAACCCGCACAGCATAGGAGGAAAAATGAAAGACCCATTTAAAACCAACGGCGCATTCAGTTGGAACGAACTGATGACAAACGACCCTGCCGCCGCCAAGGAATTCTATCGGAAGTTGCTGGGCTGGGAATTGGAAGAGATGAACATGGAAAACATGACCTATACCGTTGTGAAGGTCGACGGCGACGCCATCGGCGGTATTATGGGCCTCCCGCCTGAAGCGTCCGGAGCGCCCCCTCACTGGGGCACTTACATCACCGTTGACAACGTCGATCAAACGGCCCGCTCCGCCGAAGCGCTGGGCGCTAAAATCATGGTGGCCCCACGGGACATTCCGGGTGTCGGCCGATTTGCCGTGATCCAGGATCCCCAGGGTGCCGTCATCTCTCTGATCACCTATTCCATGGAATGAATTCGCCACCTGAGGCCATAAGATATCATTGATGCAGCTTAGAAAATCCTTTACAAGCGGAGGGGCGTTTTCTAAGCTGCGCGAGAGAGAGGGATCAACCAATTGGACCGAGTACGTGCATCGGCAACCATTCTTACCCCAAACGATCGGTAAACCCAACCTTCAATCAGAATTCAGCAGGGAGTAGAAGATGGAACACCAGTATGACGTCGTTATCGTGGGCGCCGGATTATCCGGATTGCGGGCTGCCATAGAGCTGGGCGAGGGAACCAAAATCGCCGTTCTGAGCAAGGTTTTTGCCACCCGATC
This sequence comes from uncultured delta proteobacterium, assembly GCA_963825595.1. GTDB lineage: Bacteria > Desulfobacterota > Desulfobacteria > Desulfobacterales > SG8-13 > JARFQH01. The sequence goes on from CAWGUE010000030.1 coordinate 93,997, forward strand.
CCATTCCGGGGCCGCCCAGGGTGGCATAGGCGCGGCGCTGGGAAATGAAGAGGAAGACAACTGGGAATGGCACATGTTTGACACCGTCAAGGGCAGCGATTACCTCGGCGACCAGGATGCCATCGAAATTATGACCAGAGATGCCCCGCTGATCGTCTACGAACTGGAGCACATGGGGGTGCCGTTCAACCGGACCCCGGAAGGCAAGATTGCCCAACGCGCTTTTGGGGGCCACACCAGCGAATTCGGCAAAGCGGCGGTGAAGAGAGCCTGTTATGCCGCCGACCGCACCGGTCGAGTTATCCTGGATACGCTGTGGGAAAAATGCCTGCAGCGCGGCATACAGTTCTTCAATGAATTTCAAATGCTTTCCCTCATCATCAAGGATGGCCACTGTTCCGGTCTGACGGCTTATGAAATGGCTACCGGCAAGATTCACGTATTCAACAGCAAGGCCATATTGCTGGCCACCGGCGGCGCTGGAAAAATCTTCAAAACCACATCCAATGCAATGGCTTCCACCGGCGACGGGCTGGCCATCGCCTACCGCGCCGGTGCCCCCTTAGAGGACATGGAGTTCATCCAGTTTCATCCCACCGGAATTTACAAATTGGGCATCCTTATCAGTGAAGCCGCACGGGGCGAAGGCGGCATCTTGCGTAACAGTGACGGGGAACGCTTCATGGAACGCTATGCGCCGACCATCAAAGACCTGGCGCCGCGAGACATGGTGTCCCGGTGTATTCTCAAAGAAGTGCGCGCCGGCAAAGGGATCGATGGCAAAGACTATGTCAACCTCGATCTCACCCACCTGGGAGCGGAAGTTATCGGTGAGAAGCTGGTGGAAATCATCGAGTTCGCTAAAACCTACGCCGGTGTGGATGCCAGCAAGGAACCGATCCCGGTTCAGCCGACCTGTCATTACATGATGGGCGGGATCGCAACCGATGCCGACGCCCGGGTTGTCATTGATGCCGACAACACCCCTTTCCCCGGACTTTACGCTGCTGGCGAATGCGCCTGCGTATCGGTACATGGTGCCAACCGGTTGGGATGCAACTCGCTGCTGGACACTCTGGTGTTCGGGCGCAGGGCCGGCAAAGAAATGCGCAAATTTGTCCACTCCACCGGTTATTCCAACGTCCCATCGGACCTGGAAGACCTGGAAGCCGCCAAGATAAGGTTCCTGATGGAGAAAACTGGTACTGAAAAACTCGGCCCGATCCAACAGGAAATGCAGAGCGTCATGACGAACAACGTATCCGTCTTTCGTCACAAGGAAACCCTGGTTGAGGCGCTTGAGACGGTCCGCGAGCTCAAAAACCGCTACCAGAATGTCGGCGTTACCGACAAGGGCAGTTGTTTTAACCGCAACCTGTTGGATACGCTCGAGCTCGGCTACATGCTGGATCTGGCAGAGGTCATGACCCTCGGTGCCCTGCAACGGGAAGAAAGCCGCGGAGCGCATTTCCGCGAGGACTACCCCGACCGGAACGACCAGGCGTTCCTGGCCCACACCCTGGTCCGCTTCGACCAGCAAAAGGGCCCGCAGCTGTTTACCAAACCGGTCACCATCACCCGCTTTGAACCCAAAGAGAGGAAGTATTAGGATGAATTCGACCTTTACCATCTTTCGCTTTGACCCAGCGGTTGACAAACATCCCCATTACCAGGAATACACTATCGATGTCGAACCCACGGACAAGATTCTGGATTGCTTGAATAAAATTCGTGCGGAGCAAGATCCGACACTGGTCTACCGCGCATCCTGCTCTCACGGCATTTGCGGTTCGGATGCCATGGTCATCAACGGACATATCGGACTCGCCTGTCAGAAGCTGGTGCGGGACTTTAAAACGGCGAACAATTTCGTGATTGAACCGCTGCCGCTGTTCAGTGTCATCAAAGATCTGATTGTCGATCTGAATCCTTTTTTTGATAAACACCGCTTTGTCAGGCCGTATCTGATCAATGACGACCCGATACCGAAAACCGAACGCCTCCAGAGCGCCGGGGAACAGAAAACGATCGAACCGGCCTTGCGCTGCATCCTGTGCGCTTCCTGCACATCATCCTGCCCCATTTCCCGGGCCAATCCGGATTATCTCGGTCCGGCGGCCCTGTTGCGCGCATTTCGGTATATCCACGATTCCCGTGACACCGCCACAGGCAGCCGATTGGCACAAATGGACAATGATGACGGTGCCTGGGGATGCAAAACTATGTGGTGGTGCACGGACGTCTGCCCCAAAGGGATTCCGGTGACAAAATGCATCGGCCAGATCAAGAGAGCCATCAAGCAAAAGGGAAAAAAAGCTTAACAAGGGTGTTGAAAAATATGTCGCCGGCAAAACAGGGATAAAATTCGACGGAAATGAGCAGTTTAAATGGCACGAATGGGCACTTTCTTTAAAACAGGGGGCTCCGGTATAGCCATAAACGCCCAATCGCCAAGTGCAATCATTTTTCAACGGCCTGGTAAAGGAGGTTTGCATGTACATACTTAAAACACTATCCAAAGACGCCATCCCGAGCGCGCTGGAAAAAGCTGAGCGTTACCGTCTTATGCACGAATCCATGGAAGCCGAAAGCATTTGCAGGGACGTTCTGGATGTCGAGCCGGATAATCAAAAGGCCTTGATCATCTTGTTGCTGGCGCTGACCGACAAATTCAAGCAGCAGCTTAACCCGTCCTATACCCAAGCTCAGGAAGTATTGAATAAACTCAGCGATCAGTTCTGCAAAGCGTATTATGGCGGAATCATCTGTGAGAGACGGGCCAAAGCCCACATGCAGCGGGGTGGACCGGGCGCCGGGCGGGTGGCTTATGAATGGTTCCGCAAGGCGATGAATCTTTTCGAAACCGCCCTGAATTCCTGTTCCCCCGGCAATCAGGATGCCGTATTGCGCTGGAACACCTGTGCCCGAATCATCATGCAAAATCCCGATGTCGCCCCTCCTGAAGACGCTGCCGGAGAACAGATGCTGGAATGAGAGGGCGCCGTTCCGATGCCTCCCGGCAAACAATTTTGTTCAGGGAATCGAGAGTTGGCAACAAGCATCGGCCAGGCGCCTGCTTTCCAGATTCCGTGCGCGCTTCCGCCACTGATTGACCTGTGCCGCCCCGGCGGGCGGCATGGGCAGATCCCTTCGCAAAGCCTCCCCAAAAACAAGTTGCAGTACTTGTGAAAATGCTTACCGTTCTAACGTGATAAACATGTCACACTCTCAGATCGACAATAACGAAAATACAGGAGAATAAAATATGGGATCACCTGACACGGGTTTCGTTTCGCTGCCCCTGTTGACTGTCAGCGAGACGGCCAAGTACCTGGGCGTCGGCCGTAAAATTGTCTACCAGTTGCTTGAGTTCGGACAAATCCGGGCGGTCAAGAACAAAGGGGCCGTGCTCATCGAAAAAGCCAGCCTGGACGCCTTCAGAGCGAGTGGCATGCTGACCTGAACCGGAAATTCGAATCACCGATGGTGGAAACAGGATCGCAGTGCGATGGATATCGCTTTCGGCTTTTAAACGTTGGGGGGGTGAATTGACAGCCGACCGCTCTGTATTAGAGTGAAGTGGATCATCGCTGCCGGGGTTTTCGTTGAAAGCAATCCCGCACACCGAAATTGCGACCACAATCGCAAGGTTTGTTGATTTAAAATTAACGCCGACTGGCGGAAACGCCGATCGACGAGAATGTTCATAAATGGATAGGAGGTAACGGCAATGTCCGCTAAAAATGAATCTAGAGCCAAAGAATATTTTCAGGAAGGAATGGTCGAATTCGTTGGTCAGAACTACGATAAAAGCATCGAGGTCCTCAACCGCGCCATCGAGTCTGATTCCACATTCAAACTCGCCCGCCTAAGTCGTGCAACGGCTTACATGAAACTGGATCGTCTGGATGAGGCGCGGGTCGATTTCGACCGGGTCATTGAAATCGATCCGAACTATTCCAAGGCATATCACATGAGAGGGCTGGTTTATGAACGATCCGGGGATCAGGAAGCGGCATTGATTGATTTTAACAAAGCCATCGATCTTGACCCCGAGTACGGCGCAGCCTACTACAGCCGCGCCAACCTGCATGCGAACATGGGAAATCAGGATCTGGCTACGGAAGATATTCAAATGGTCACCCACCTCACCAATGTCAATATCGAAAGCTTTGCCAATGAGAACAATATCTGGCGATCGCAGCACTTGAAACTGGAAGAAACGGGTGATCTCACGGACCCCATGGATCGCTGATCGACTGAACCTGCGGTGCATATGTGACGGCTTGGGTCCAATGCGCCGTTCAATGGACTACGAACAGAATTGCCGGAGCCGGATAATGGGCAGTTACAAACCTGTCCGGCCCGGCGATTTTTCCCTCCGACCCCACCCGCCACAGCCTCAAGGTCTCGACATAGAAATCTGTGTCTTAACGGAATTCATTCAGCATTAACATGGACAATTTCCAGTCCCTTGGCCTATCATGGAGAACGTTCGCAGATAGTGCCTCAATCGCCATCGTTTTGTAAACGGCCTCATTGCGAGGGATACGATAGCCTGAATTCAATGCGAAAGCCGTCAATATGCCCGACATCCTCCTGGTGCAGCCCCCCTTAAGGGACTTTTATTTTACCGCCAAACGGACCATACCGTATGGCCTGACAAGCGTTGCGGCCGCCTGTGAAGCCGCCGGGTTTTCGGTAGAAATCCTTGATGCCCTGGCCACATTGCGTAAACGGAACATCGAATGGCCCATGGAGATGGATTATCTGAAAGCATTTTATGGACGTGAAGACCGCTCGCCGTTCGCACTTTTTCATCGATACCGGCACTTCGGCTACAGTTTCGAACACGTGGGAAGAATGGCGCGGCTATCCGGGGCTTTCCTGGTTGGTATTTCTTCCCTGTTCACCCCTTACAGCGGTGAAGCCATTGAAACCGCGGAGCGGATAAAAATCGCTCATCCGACCTGCCGCATCGTCATGGGCGGACATCACCCGACGGAAATGCCGCAACATGTCATGCGGTGCCCGGCGGTGGACTTCGTCATACGGGGCGACGGTGAAAAGGCCTTGCCGCTGCTGGCAGCCGCCCTGAAAAAGGACCGCCGTCCGGAGGGTATTCCCGGTGTCGTGTATCGCGATAAAGACGGGGCGGCGATCATGCCTGAACCGCACCGGCTCGACGACCTGGCGGACCTTCCCCTGCCGGCCGCTCATTTGCTCCGGCGCCGATTCTACCGCAGGGGCAATAAGGGGAGTGCGGTGATTGTGGCCAGTCGAGGCTGCCCCGGACGCTGCTCTTATTGTTGTATGCGCCGGTCGGCTGCGCGCCCCTATATCCGACGCCCGCTGGGGTCGGTGCTGGCTGAGATCGAGCGAGCGGTAGCGCGCGACAACGCCGGATTCATTGATTTCGAGGATGAAAACCTCTCCCTCGACCGCGGATGGTTTTTGGCTCTGCTGCATGAAATTGTATCACGGTTCAACACTGTCGACCTCGAGCTGCGGGCCATGAACGGGCTGTTTCCACCCTCTCTGGATACCGAGGTCGTGGCGGCCATGTCGGCCGCGGGCTTCAGGACCCTCAATCTGTCACTGGGATCGAGCTGTCCGGGCCAGCTGAAGCGGTTTCGACGTCCGGATGTGCGTGAGTCTTTCGATAACGCACTGGCAAACGCCCGAAAATACGGCCTGCAGGCCGTCGGATACGTGATTGCCGGGGCGCCGAACCAAACCGCACAAAGCTCCGTAGAAGACTTACTCTACCTGGCACAACGGCGGGTTCTAACGGGTGTGTCCATCTTTTATCCGGCGCCGGGAAGCCCGGACTACCAGGATTGCCGAAATTGGGGCATATTACCGCACAATGTGGCGCTGATGCGTTCGAGTGCCCTGCCGATCGACCACACCACCAGCCGGCTGCAGGCAGCGACCTTGCTGAGATTGGGAAGGATCTCCAACTTCATGAAGGCCCTCTTGGATCAGGAAGGTGAAATTCCAGCGGCACAGCCTTTTACGCCCGGCCAGATCTTGGATCCTGACGATCGCACAGCTGCCGGAATAAAACTGCTGGGATGGTTTCTACTCGATGGAGAGATCAGGGGCATGGCCTCAGACGGTAAGGTGTTTCGCCACAACATCAGCACCAAAGTGACCGAGATGTTTCTGGAGGGATTGAGTAAAATCAACTTGCAGGGCAGCCGCTGACCAGCTGGGGACTTTATATCCGTTCTTTTCCAACGGCGTAACAACTGTCGATGCGATAGCATGGTTAACACTTCGCTCGTCCGGGTGGCACAATATAACTGAAACGTTCAAATTACGATCCTCATCCCTGAAGTCATATTCGATAAATAAGAGATAAAGAGAACGATTAGGCCGGGATTTATCGCCGTTAGGTTTTGTCTTTCAATCGGGTATGCAACCAACGAGAAGCTATCTCAAAATTAGGATTTTCGTTCGAGATCAAGGCGAGACTGAGGACTAACCCGCAGGCAAACTCACGTATGTCGAGGACTTGAGACGAGGGCTCAACGCCGAGATTTATCCGCCTCTGGAAAACTTGTCCGCCTCAGGCAGATCGGACGAAAAGACTTTTTTGAGATGACTTCTATTTATACCCAGACGTTTCCTTCGGCAGTCATTGCACCGCCGGCATCACCTGTGTTCAGCGTACCAGCGGGCTCGACCAGTATGATTCTGCATTCCTCCTGCGCATAAGGCTTGTGCGCGATCCCTTTTGGAACGACAAACATCTCCCCGGCACTCAAATTCACTGTTCCGTCACGAAAGTTAATAGACATTTTTCCATCCTGAACAATAAACACTTCATCTGTTTCGTCATGGCGGTGCCAGACAAAATCACCCTTAAGTTTGACCAGCTTGAAATGGTAATCATTCATTTGAGCAATGATTTTGGGAGACCAGTGATCGGAGAACTGCGAGAATTTTTTCTGGAAATTGATTGGCGTACATACCATAAGAACTTCCGTTTCGTTTTAAGTTTAAATGAGTTTGAGTCAATATAAGGCAACCGCTCTTACGGGTGCACCATCTGCATTTTCGAACTTCAAGGGGAAGCAGGCAAATATGAACGGGTTGACCGGAACCATGTCCAAATTTTTCAAGTTTTCGATAATCACGGTATCGTTTTTCAGTAAAATATGGTGGACGGGGAAGCTGTCGGAATGCGTATCATCTACGGAAATGGCATCCACACCGATCCCCTTTAAGTGAAGTTGACTGACCCATTCCGCCGCTTCCATGGACAACACCGGATATTCGGAAAAGTAGGCTTCGGTACCCCAACGACGACTCCAACCTGTGTGAATCAGGAGGAACTCATTCTGCCTGAGCATCTCCTCGCACGATGCCAAGTCCTCTATATCGATAATCGGCCTCTTGTTGGTCGAAACATCGAGCCGGGCGGCTTTTCCGTAAAATTGGTCAATTGCAAATCGATCCAGAGTTTTCGACGCTTTAATCATGTGCGCCGGGGCATCCATATGGGTTCCGGTATGCGAGTAAAGCGTAATCTTTTTTTCCAAAAATCCGCTATCTTCGATGGAGCACCCGGTGGTGAATACCGGCGGCTCTGTCCCCGGGTATACGGGCATGCGCGGAGAGATCGTGTGCGTTAAATCAACGATATTCATGGTTGTCGACCTGATGAGGGTCATATCCCAAAATATGACCGGAACGTTTTTAAGACACAAAAATGTTTAGATCCGCAAGGTTAATAGCTGGGCTTGCAGGGCGTTTCCTTTAATTCCGGCTGGGAAGGGATGAAACAACGCGTGTCCATCGAAACATATGTATAGCAAAGTCACACCGCATAAAAAACTATCTGTTGACACTGATTATTTTACTTAATAGTGTGCTCATAGTAATACTCCATTCAAAACCATGCAAATTCTAAATGCAGTAATGTGCCAGGGGCCACAGATCGACAGCCCCCGTGACCCCATACCCGGGCACCTGAGGCACTTAACCCGGGAAAGGAGGTGGTTGCAAAACATCCCCATCATGATATCCTGCCCGTAAACCCCTTCAGATAAAAGGAGGCTCGTATGAAAAAAGCACTCATTTTGACTATCGCCATTGCATTCGGTTTCACCTTATTGACCGGCTTGACTCCCACCACCACCCAGGCTGAAACCAATTTCGTCACCATCGGCACCGGTGGTGTGACCGGGGTCTATTACCCCACCGGCGGCGCCATCTGCCGGCTGGTCAACAAAACCCGCAAAGAGCACGGCATCCGCTGCTCGGTCGAGAGCACCGGCGGCTCGGTTTACAACCTGAACATGATCGCCGCCGGCGAACTGGACATGGGGGTGGCCCAATCCGACTGGCAGTACCACGCGTACAACGGCACTGACCAATTCGCAGATCAAGGGCCCAACAAGGATCTGCGGGCGGTCTTCTCGGTTCACCCCGAACCCTTTACGGTGGTTGCGCGGGCCGATTCCGGCATCAAAACGTTCAAAGACCTCAAAGGCAAGCGCGTCAACATCGGCAATCCCGGTTCCGGTCAGCGCGGCACCATGGAAGTGGTCATGAAAGCCTACGGCTGGACCAATGATGATTTCAAACTGGCTTCCGAGCTGAAATCCGCCGAGCAGTCCCAGGCCCTGTGCGACAACAAGGTCGATGCCATGGTCTTCACGGTCGGGCATCCCAGCGGATCCATCCAGGAAGCCGCCACCTCGTGCGATTCCGTATTAGTGGAAGTTGCCGGGCCGGAGATTGACAAGCTGGTCGGGGAAAACGCCTATTACCGCACTGCGACCATTCCCGGCGGCATGTACCGCGGATCCGATTCCGACACCAAGACCTTCGGCGTCGGCGCCACCTTCGTTTCCTCTACCAAGGTCCCGGATGATACTATCTACTACGTGGTCAGAGCGGTATTCGAGAACTTTGACGAGTTCAAGAAACTCCATCCAGCCTTCGAGAACCTGAAAAAAGAAGAGATGATCAAGGACGGCCTTTCGGCGCCGCTGCACCCGGGCGCAGTGAAATACTACAAAGAGGCCGGCCTGATGAAGTAACGTTAAGCGCGAAAAAAGTGCGCCGCCATGACGGCGCACTTCTCTCCTTGGTTTCGGTTGTTTATACTGCGGCACACCTGATACACAAATTCTTTGAGATGCTTCCGGACGGAGCTGTCGACAGATGTCCCGCAGTCGACGCACAGAACAACTTCACCATTTCACGGAAGGAATCATTGCAATGACCGAACCTAAAAGTCGCCAGGTATCTCGGGATAAAGTCCAGGAGATGGTTGCCGAGACAGATACGGGTGCCCGCAACCCCACCGGCGCGATTTCAAAGAACGTTCTCTTTTTCGTGCCGCTTGCATGGACCCTTTTTCAACTCTGGTATGCATCGCCGTTACCCTTCATATTCAACATCGGCGTTTTCAATTCCACAGATGCGCGCGCGATCCATCTCGCTTTTGCCATTTTTCTGGCCTTTACGGCCTATCCTACAATCAAGTCATCGCCTCGGAACTATATCCCGGCTCAAGACTGGATCGTTGCGCTGATCGGTGCGTTCTGTTCGCTCTACCTGTTTATTTTCTATAACGAGTTGTCGCAACGCCCGGGCATGCCGACCCAAATGGATCTGATCGTGTCCGTTGTCGGACTGCTCGTCCTGCTGGAGGCCACCCGCCGCGCGCTGGGACCGCCGCTGATGATCGTGGCCGCCGCGTTTATCATCTATACCTTTTTTGGTCCCTACATGCCGGACGTCATCGCCCACAAGGGCGCCAGTCTGAACAAGGGCATGTCCCACTTCTGGCTGTCCACCGAGGGGGTTTTCGGGGTCGCCCTCGGTGTTTCCACCGGGATGGTGTTCATGTTCGTCCTTTTCGGCGCATTGCTGGAGTCGGCCGGGGCTGGCAACTACTTTATCCGTTCTGCGTTTGCCGGATTGGGGCACCTTCGCGGTGGACCGGCCAAAGCCGCAGTCGTCGCTTCCGGGCTCACCGGCCTGGTCTCCGGCTCCTCCATCGCCAATGTGGTCACCACCGGCACCTTTACGATTCCGCTGATGAAAAAAGTCGGATTTTCACCCGAAAAAGCCGGCGCGGTGGAGGTCGCCTGTTCCACCAACGGCCAACTGATGCCGCCGGTCATGGGCGCTGCGGCCTTCCTGATGGTCGAGTACGTCGGCATCTCCTATATCGAGGTCATCAAACACGCATTCCTGCCGGCGATCATCTCCTATATCGCCCTGGTCTACATCGTCCACCTGGAAGCCTGCAAGATGGGTCTGAAGGGGTTGGAAAAACCGGTTACAACGACATTCAATAGAAAAGTGCTCTCATTTGCCATGACCTTTCTTTTTTTGATTATCCTGGCCGGCGCTGTCTACTACGGCATGGGCTGGATTAAAGTTGTCGCCGGAGAAGCCACCCTTTATATTGTGGCGGTCGTACTCTTAGCGGCTTACCTGCTGCTGCTCGCGTTTGCATGCAAGGTGCCGGAGCTGGACACCAGCCACGAAATCAACAAGCTGCCGGAGCTGGGTAAAACGGCACAGGCCGGGTACTATTTTTTACTGCCCATCGTGGTACTGATGTGGTGCCTGGTGGTGGAACGGCTGTCGCCGGCCCTCTCCGCTTTCTGGGCCACGGTACTGCTGATGTTCATCGTGCTTACCCAGTGGCCTTTAAAAAGTTTTTTCCGCAAGCTCAAAGGGGACGAGTATTCCTTTAAACGCGGCTTTAATGAGCTGATTACGGGATTTGTCTCCGGGGCACGCAACATGATCGGTATCGGTGTGGCCACCGCGGCCGCCGGCATTGTGGTCGGGACCGTGACCCTGACCGGTATCGGCCTGGTCATGACCGAATTTGTCGAATTCATCTCGGGCGGAAGCCTGATACTGATCCTGCTCTTTACGGCCATCATCAGCCTCATCCTGGGCATGGGGCTGCCGACAACGGCCAACTACATCGTCGTCTCCACCCTGATGGCGCCGGTCATCGTCAACCTCGGCGCCAAAGCGGGTCTGATCGTCCCCCTGATTGCGGTCCACCTGTTCGTATTCTATTTCGGCATCCTGGCGGATGACACGCCGCCGGTGGGTCTGGCGGCCTTTGCCGCGGCCGGTATATCTGGCGGCGACCCGATCCGCACCGGTATTATCGGTTTCAGCTACGACATCCGCACGGCCATATTGCCGTTTATCTTTATCTTCAACAACGAGTTGCTAATGATCGGCGTGGGCACCTGGTATCATTTTTTGCTTGTCGTTATTTCTGCCGTTACGGCCATGATGCTTTTCGGAGCCGCCACCCAAAATTTCTTCTTGACCAAAAATCGCATCTGGGAAACCGCCGCCCTGTTGCTGGTGGCCTTTACCCTGCTGCGGCCCGGGTTCTGGTGGGATATGGTTTTCCCACCCTTGAAAGAAGAGCCGCCAGCCAAGCTCGAGCAGATGGTCCAAGAGATGGACCCGGGTTCTCAGCTAATCATCGAGGTCAAGGGAGAAGACTTAAATGGGAAACCCTATACCAAGACCCTCATGCTGAATGTCGGCGATGAAGCCACGGGGGCCGAGAGACTGACCGGCATCGGACTTGAAACCCGCGATGAAGACGGCAAGATTCTGATCGACAATGTCGTTTTCTCCAGCGCTGCGGAAAAAGCCGGCATTGATTTCGACCAGGAGTTATTGAACCTTAAGGTGCCGACCCATATACCGCCCAAACAGCTGATGTTCATTCCTGCGCTGGTTTTGGGGGCCCTGGTCTGGTTCATGCAGCGGGGCCGGAAGAAAAGACAGGAATCACTTCCAAATGCAGTGGCATGATATGTGAGCCGCCGCGGCAACATTGCATGTCGCCATCCGCCTTAGGAGCAGATTATGTTTAAAAAAATTCTCGTACCGTTAGATATCGACTATGAGGACACGGCCGCGCTGGTCTATCGAAAAGCAGCCGCTTATGCGGCCCTCAGCGGTGCTGAAATCCGATTGGTCAGCGTCATGCCGGGATTTAGCATGCCGATTGTGGCCGCCTATTTCTCCGATGCCGCACGCAAGGAAACGGTTGAAAAATTCACGGCAGCAGTGGAGGATTTCGTCAAAACCCATTGCAATGAATCGGTATCTTACACCGTTAGCGTCGGAAAAAACTGGGAAGAAATCATCAAAGCCGCAGACGACTGGGGCGCGGACCTGATAGTGGTTTACCACAACCGCCACCGCGAAATAAACGAAGTGTTCAGCCTGAGCTGCTCCCAGAGAGTCTCGGACCACGCCCACTGCTCCGTTCTGCGGTTGCGAAACATCAGCACTTAGATTGAATTTCACCGATCGAGTCTTTCGGAGGAGAAAATGATGACCCGTAAAAATGTCAGACATCATTTCACCGTCCGGCTAATGATTCAGGTTACTACAATTTGCGCCTTCTTTATCACAGCCCTGACGCCCATATCCGCAAGCGCTCTCGATATTCTACTCGGCACCGGTCCGGAAGGAACATTCTCACATTTTACAGGGCGCACGATTTGCCGGATAATCAGCAGACAAGCCAATGACATCAGCTGCAAAACCGTACCTGGGGCCGACGCTATCGACAATCTCACCAACCTGCAGGGCGGCTCTCTGGACATCAGCCTGGTCGATTCACTCGTGCTAACCGATGCAATCAACAAAACCGGCTATTTTAAATTTCTGGATATCCGCTATGACAACCTGCGCGAGCTTTTACCGCTTTATGATCGACCTGTCACACTGGTCGCGCGTGGCGATGCCGATATTGCCTCTCTGGATAACCTGAAGGGCAAGCGGATCAATGCCGGCACACCACGTTCGGAGGAGCGCCTCGCAACCGATATGATCCTGACCGCCAAAAACTGGACCAAAGATGATTTCAGCCTCTTCGGTGAACTTTCACCATCCCAGTCCCAGGACACCATGGCCTTTTGCTATGGAGAAATACAGGCGCTGATTCACATTGGTGTGCACCCGGATCCATCCGTGCAGCAGTTGCTAGAACTCTGCAATGCTGCATTGGTGGCCATGGACGACAGCGACATCGCGAAACTGGTTGACAGCCAGCCGGCACTATCGCAGATCGACATACCGGCCGGAATCTACCCCTCGCTTCAAAAACCCGTTTCAACTTTTGGAACGACGGTGTCCTTGATCGCCTCGGGCAGCCTGGATGAAGAGACCGCCTACAAAATCATGGAGGCCCTCGACAAAAACCAGCAAAACCTCAGGAGCACCCATAGCGCACTGAACGCTTTCGCCGTAGGGCCGGCGCCGGACCGACCCACCGGGATACACGTTCATCCCGGTGCGGCTACGTATCTGTCAACACATAGCAATTAGACCCGTTTTCCGATCAGTCTGGCTATTCAAAAAAAGATAAGAATACAACAAATGGCCGGTAGCGCGCGGCGTGAAAACATGACGGTCGCTGCCAAGGTCAATTGATGAAGGGTCTCGTGCCGCGAAGCGACGGATGCCGACATTTTACATTTTTCAAGCCCATCTAATTTTTCCTTCAGGATTAAAAGCGAAACCCGAAAAACTTTCTGGCATTAGCAGTGGTAATGCGGGCCGCCTCTGCGAGCGGAAGACTTCTAAGACGACTGAGATGATCGAGAGTGTCCATCAGGTGCGCCGGCTCGGAGGTTTTGCCCCGATACGCCACCGGGCAATCGGTTTCGATCAGAATGCGTTCCAGCGGAACCTGCCTTATAGCCGCCTGATGGTGCGTGCTGTAAGCCAGGGCAGGGGTGCAGGAAACGTAATAACCGTCAGTGATAATCCGCTCTAAAACATCGAGGGGGCCGCTGTACCAGTGAAACACCGCCTTTTCGATTCCAGCGGCCGTCACCATTCGGTGGCTTCGTTGGTGGGAGTAGCGGGAATGGACGATGACCGGTTTTTTACACCCGGCGGCCAGTTCGAGAACGCGGCCGAACACATCCCACTGGATTGGTTTTCTGATTCGAACCTTATAGTCGAGTCCGACCTCCCCCAAAGCGACACAGGAGGGTAACTGCTCGGCAAGATGCTCCATAACCTCGTCGACCTGTTTCGGGACGATCGACCAGGGGTGGTACCCCACCGCCGGATGAATGAATTCGGGGTATTCGCGCGCCAGTTCCAAAGTCCGGCGGTTGGAAGGAGTGTCCATCCCTACGGCGACGATCAGCATTACCCCAGCCGCCCGGGCCCTTTCAAGCGCCGGTTCGATGCCGTCGATCTCGTTTAAATGGGCATGTCCATCGATCAACTGCTTGAGAGGGGCCTCTCGCATCGTCATACGTACCTCGCTTGTCCGCATCGCAATTCAGTCGACATGGATAAATACTGCAGACAAAACTCACCGGGATTTTGAAATTTTCGCTAATCAAAGCGGCAGGGAATATTAATTTAAATTTGGACCTTGACCGCCCTCCCCGCATTATGTAACGAGTGGTTGTCTCTTGCAACCGCTATCCGCGGTCTGTCACCCGAAGCGGCAGAACGACACCTGAAACGGGGACCATCGTTTCGAATTTCGCCATAACTTTTTTACCTGAAGAAAAATGAATAAAATAGCCCCAAAGGTTACCCTATTTGTTCAGTGCCTGGTCAATGGCCTGAGTCCTGAAATCGGCGCGGCCATGGTGACGATTTTCCGGAAGTTGAACCTACCCGTCGACTGCCCGTTGGACCAGACGTGCTGCGGGCAACCGGCATTCAATTCCGGCTACCGAAAGCAAGCCCGGGCGGCGGCTGAGCGATTCATCCGGATCTTTGAAGGCGCGGAGGTCATCGTCTGCCCTTCGGGGTCCTGTGTTCACATGGTCCGCCGGTACTATCCCGACCTGTTCAGCGAATCCCCGGCTTGGCGGGCAAGGGCCGAGGCGGTGGGTGCCAAGACCTTCGAGCTGACGCAATTTCTGGTGGATGTTCTGGGGGTCGAGGATCTCGGTGCGCGTTTTAACGGTCGCCTCACCGTGCACGACTCCTGCCAGGCACTTCGCGGCCTCGGCATCCAGGCACAACCCCGACGGCTTATCGCCCATATTGCCGGTGCCGAACTGGTGGAAATGCGGAATCCGGATCGCTGCTGTGGTTTCGGCGGCTCATTTGCCGTAAAATATCCTGAAATTTCAACCGCCATGGTCGACGACAAGGTGAAGACCATCATGGCCACGGGCGCAGATGCGGTCACGGGCGTTGATCTCAGCTGCCTGACGAACATCCAGGGCCGCCTCAGCCGCCTGGATTCCCCCATCAGGGTCATGCACATCACCGAACTTCTGGCAAGCGGTTGACGCCGAAAAGGGAATCAGCCCTATGAAAATGATCCGCCCGGAAGATTACAGATCCACGGCCCGCAAGGCCCTCAAGGACCGCGTGCTCCAAGCCGCCCTGGCAGACTTCCAGGATCGGCTGGGCAAGGGCACTGCACGGGCCTATCGCGAGCTGCCGGAAGGTCTCGGCCTGCGTCAAACAGCCCACGAGATCCGCATGCAGGCGGTGGAAAATCTGGACATCCTCCTGGAAACCCTGGTGGAAAACATCCGCGAAAACGGCGGTCAGGTCATTTTTGCAGAGGATGCACAGGCAGCGGTAACGGCCTGCCTCGATATCGCCCGCCGGCACGATGTCAAGCGGGTGGTCAAGGGCAAATCGATGGTGACCGAAGAAATCGGGCTCAACCCGGCCCTGGAGGCCGAGGGCATCGAAGTGACCGAAACCGACCTGGGGGAATACATCGTTCAATTGGCCGGAGAGTCCCCCTCCCACATCATTGCGCCGGCCATACACAAGACCCGGGAGCAGGTCGGCCGGCTGTTTGCCGAGAAGCTGGGAATTCCCTATACCAGCGACCCGCCGACATTGACCCGTGCGGCCCGCAAGGCGCTGCGGCAAAAGTTCCTGACCGCCGACATGGGCATTTCCGGCTGCAACATGGCCTGCGCCGAAACCGGCCACATCACCACCGTGTCCAACGAAGGCAACATCCGCATGGCCACCACACTGCCGCGGGTCCACGTGGCCTTCATGGGCATGGAGCGAGTCACGGCACGGCTGGAAGATCACGATGTGCTTTTCAGGCTGCTCGCCCGCGGCGCTGCAGCGCAGCACATGGCGGGATATGTCTCCTATATCGGCGGTCCGCGCACGGCCGACCAGGTTGACGGCCCCGATGCCTTCTACCTGATCATCATCGACAACGGACGCTCGAAAATCCTGGCCGATCCCGAGTTCCGGGAAATCCTGTGCTGTATCCGCTGTGCGGCGTGCCTGAACGTCTGCCCGGTTTACGGAAAGATCGGTGGTCACTCTTACGGATCTGCTTATTCCGGTCCGGTGGGGGCAGTGGTCACACCGCTGCTGGTCGGCATCGACCGCGCCAGGGATCTCTTTATGGGAGAAACCCTTTGCGGGGCCTGCAAGGATGCCTGCCCGGTCGACATCGACTTGCCGCGGATGCTGTTGGCCTTGCGTGCCCGCCTGGTCGCAGGCGATCCGGCTTGGCAGTGCGGTGGCGGCCACCTCGGAGAAAAGGCGTTCTACAGCGCATGGTCAGCGGCCATCAGAAATCCCCGGCTCTACGAAGGGCTGCAGCGGACGGCAGGTATTGCGCAACGGGCCCTCACCGGCACCGACGGCATGATTCACCGCCTGCCTTACCCCCTCGACGGCTGGACCCGGAGTCGCGACCTCAAGCCCCTGGCGGCAAAATCATTTCTGGCCCGCTGGAAGAAAACCCAATGACCGATCAGAATGCTTTCATCGCCAAGGTGACTGCCGCTCTGGGACATCCCCGGCAAACGGCACGCAGACGCCAGGCGCTTCTTTATCCCAGCGGCATCGATAAAACCGGCGATACCCTCGCCCGGATCCGGACAAGGGCTCCGGCTGACCGGTTGGAATTGCTGCACCAGCTTGTCGAGCGCGGCAAACCGCTCAACCTGCACGTCATCCCAACCAAGGACCTCTCGTCTGCCGCCGCGGCCATTACCGAGCTTGTCGATAAAAAATCTCCCGAGTGGGAGGGCCCCAAATCCGTAGCCGCCTGGCAACATCCTCTGGTCGACGCTCTCGATCTGGAGCCCCTTCTGTCCGCCCGGCAGGTGGCGTATTTCACAGCCTTACCGGCAACCAGCGCAGCAAAAACCAGGCTGGGGCCGGCAATCCGGCAAGGGCTCGAAACGGCCTTTGTCGGAATCACCTCGGCGGATTACTGCCTGGCCGAAACAGCGACTCTCGTGCTCAAAACCGGACCCGCCCGCGCAAGGGCCGTGTCACTGCTGCCCACTATTCACGTGGCGGTCATCGAACTGAAACAGGTCATCGGAAATCTGGCGGAGCTTTTTGCCCTGCTCAAATCCGGTAGCAAGAAACCATGTTATGGTTTGGGCAACTGCCTGACGCTGATCACCGGACCCAGCAAAACCGCCGATATCGAACTGACGATGGTGCACGGCGCACACGGCCCCCGCGAAGTTTATCTTTACGTCATCGCTCCCGAGGCAGTTGAATAGTGTCCATCCATAAATAGTCTTTTTTCCACTGGGTCCCGCCACGGCGGGATGCGGCCTTGCCCAATGAAAAAAATTCTCATTTATCAATTGGACACTTTTTAGTGCCTTTTTACTCTTGGATGAGCACTAAGTAATTTGAAAAAAAATCGCTCTATCGATTTCTCCGTTCATAAAACCCCACCCGACTGCTGGGAAAATCCTTGACCCCGCAGCCGGCCTTGGCTATTTTTACCCTGTAACCCCAAAAGGACGCTCGGCCATCATTACCGATGATGAAAGCCGAGGATACCCATGTCCTATAATCCAATAACCCTTCGAAAGATCAGCGGATAAAGGCTTCCATGCAATGGCTGCGGCTTCGCCCTTTGTCCCGCAAACCTTTGGCATCGTTGGCATCCACCCAATGTGGGGGGAACCAGCGGCATTTTCACTCTTCAACAGCGCCCGCTCATCTTGTGCCGTCCGACGCTCGATTCTTCGCTCCCGGCGCAACCATAGAGGACCAGTATGCAAGAATTCAATCCTGAACAAGCCCTGTGGAACGCCCGTCGCGAGTTCGGCGAACACGGCGGTGTCACTCCCTCCATTTCACGTTCTTCCACATTTACGGTCATGGATCCGCGGATCATGCCCGAGATTTTCGAGGGGTTGCGGGGACCGGAGAAAGACGGCTGCTTTCTCTACAGCCGACACTTCAATCCCACTGTCGATGTACTGGCCCGGTATATGGCTGCCATGGAGAGTACCGATAGCGCGGTCTGCACGGCCAGCGGCATGGCCGCCATATCGTGCACCCTGCTGCAGCTCTGTAAAGTCGGCGATCACATCGTTGCCAGCGACACGGTCTACGGCGGCACTCACGCCCTGCTCAGAGAGCTGCTCCCTTCCATGGGGATCGAAACGACCTTCGTGGATCCGACCGATCCCAAGTCCTTCGAAGCGGCCCTGACCGAAAACACGCGCGTCATCTACACCGAAGCGGTCGGCAACCCCACGTTGAAGATCGCCGACATTCCGGCCTTGTCCCGACTGGCAGAAACCCACGGCTTGGCCCTGGTGGTGGACAACACGTTTACACCGGTCATCATCTCGCCGGCCCATCTGGGAGCCGACATTGTCGTGCACTCGTTGACCAAGTTCGTCAACGGAGCCAGTGACGCCATCGCCGGTGTCATCTGCGCCGACAAAGCTTTCGTGCATCAATTGATGGATCTTCATACCGGAAGGGTCATGCTGCTGGGGCCGACCATGGATCCGCGTGTCGCTTATGACATCGTTCAGCGGCTGCCTCACCTGGCCCTTCGCATGCGCGAACACGGTGCCCGGGCGATGATAATTGCCGCGAGGCTTCACGAAATGGGTGTCCGCGTGACGTATCCCGGCCTGCCCAGCCACCCGCAGTATCGCCTTATAAGCCGCCTCATCAACAAGGGTTACGGTTACGGCGGCATGTTGACCATAGACTGCCAGACCAGGGAGAAAGCCGAGAACCTGATGGGAATTCTTCAAAACGAGGAACGTTTCGGGTTTATCGCCGTGTCGCTTGGCTATTACGACACCCTGCTGTCCTGCTCCAGCTCATCGACTTCCTCGGAGGTTCCGCCGGAGGATCAGCAAAAAATCGGATTGTCCCCTGGTTTGGTGCGGGTTTCGGTCGGGCTGACCGGAAGCCTGACCGCACGTTTGGAACAACTCGAGAGGGCCGTTATGAAAGTGGGGCTGGCATAGTCTCCAACCCTTTGCTGGTAAATCAGACTCGTAGGTTAATTTTATACTGATGGAATCCAAGCGCCGGGACATTTTTCGCGACATCGTCGGTGAGAGCGCGTCGATGAAAGAAATATTCGACATCATCGAACGCATTGCCGACAGTGACACCACCATCATCATCAATGGTGAAACCGGCACCGGTAAGGGAGTCATCGCCAAGGCCATTCACCATTGCTCGCACCGTCATAAAGGTCCCTTCGTTCAGATCAACTGCGGCGCGATATCCGAGGGCCTGCTGGAGAGCGAACTGTTCGGCCATGTAAAAGGCGCATTTACTGGAGCCATATCCGATAAACCGGGTAGATTCGAACAGGCCCGGGGCGGAACGATATTTCTGGATGAAATCGGTGATATGAGCCCGGACCTGCAGGTTAAAGTACTGCGAGTTTTAGAAGAAAATGAATTCGAAAGGGTTGGCGGTCTGCAGACCATCAAGGCCGATGTCAGGATCATCGCCGCCACCCATCGCGACCTGGAAGAAGAAGTCCAGAAGGGTACCTTCCGTGAAGATCTATTCTACCGCCTATATGTTATTCCGGTGGCCCTCTCACCCCTGAAGGAACGAAAATCCGACATTCCGCTGCTGATCGCGCACTTTATGGAAAACATCAGTCGAGCCAAGAGTCGGAAACCGGTTGAAATGCCCCCCGAGACATTGGCGTACCTGCTTGAGCACCCATGGCCCGGAAACGTTCGGGAGTTGCGAAACCTCATCGAGCGGTTGGTGGTGCTGAATGAAAGCGGAACGATTCTGCCCGAAGAGCTGCCGGAAAATATTCGGGGCATTAACCGCCCGGCGATTCAGCCGCAGATCGAGATCTACGCCGACGGCGTCGATTTTAATACGGCGGTCACTGAATACGAAAAAGAACTGATCCTCCAGGCTTTGGAGAAAACCAATTGGGTGAAAAACAGAGCCGCGGAACTATTGCAGATCAAACGGACCACGCTGGTCGAAAAAATTAAACGTTACAGAATAGACAAGGAAAAGAAGTAGAGAGTCCTTCGGCGCCGCTGCGGAGATGTTCCTCATGCTGGCGAATCGGCTTTCTCTTGGAGGCAGTCATGAATAGCTGTAACATCCTTTATGTCGACGACGACAAAGCGATTCTGAAAATGGTGGAAAGGTACCTGACCCGTGAAGGGTACGCTGTGCAATCGATCGACAGCGGTAGAAAAGCTCTCGACCTTTTGAAGAAAAAGCATTTCGACATCGTCTTCACGGACTTTAAAATGCCTGAATTCGACGGTATCGAGCTGCTGTCGGCAATCAAGGAATATCGTCCGGAAACCGAGGTGGTCATCGTCACAGGCCATGGATCCATGGAAACGGCCATAAAGGCGATGAAAATAGGCAGTTACGACTATCTCCAGAAACCGTTCAAGCTGGATTTGCTGAAATTGATTGTGGACCGGATCGCCGATGAGAAGCGGCTCAAGGATGAAAGAGCGCTGCTGAAAACCCGCGTCAAGGAAAGGCACCGCTACGACGCGCTGGTCGGAATCAGCCTCGGGATGCAGGAAATCTACGAGAGTATCGACCACATGAAGAACAGCAGCCCCAACGTGCTGATCAGCGGCGAAAGCGGTACCGGAAAAGAACTGGCGGCGCGGGTCATTCAGCGCAACAGCGACCGGAGTCGGCAGCCTTTGATCCCCTTGACCTGCCGGACTCTCCTGAAAGACCTGTCGGGGGATGAAGTGACATTTCATTTGTCCCAACTGCTCGATTCATCAGACGGAGGCACCCTGTATCTGGACGAAATAACCGACATCTCCCCACCGATTCAAGGGGAGTTTGTCCGCGCCCTGAAAAAGACGACCGCCCCCGCCAGCGAAGCGGGAATCCGCCGCGGATACAATATCCGGGTGATCGGCACAACCAGTAAAGATCTCAAGAACGCCATCGAAGGTGAATTGTTACGCCGGGACTTTTTCAACCTTATCAATGACGTCACCATCAGTATGCCGCCCCTGAGGGATCGTAAGGAAGATGTCTGCCTGCTGATCAACCATTTTCTGCATACATACAATTCGAAACACACCCGCAACGTGTTTACGGTTGCACCGGAAGCTTTGTCATATTTATTGCAGTATCACTGGCCGGGCAACGTCATCCAACTGGAAAATGTCATCGAAAGGGCCTTTGCGCTCGGTGTGAACACCGTCATCGAAATCTCAGACCTGCCGGCGGAAATCAAAACTTTCGGCGAAATTTCGAAAATGGGCTGAAATCCGTGTTGGCCGCGGCCCTGATGGGAGACAAGAGAACATACAATCCGAAAGGAGGCCGGAATGGAAGAGTGTATCTTCTGCAAAATCGTAAGAGGCGAAATCCCGTGTATCAAAATATATGAAGACGAAAAGGTGTTGTCGTTCGCCGATATCAATCCCATCAGCACGGGGCATGTTCTGATCATCCCCAAGATTCACGCCGAAAACATTTGGGAAATCGATGCCGAAGATCTGGTGGCCATTCATCGGTTGTCTTTGAAAATAGCCAGGGCTATGCGAGCGACGCTCAAACCGGAAGGTATCGCCTTTTTGCAGCTCAACGGGAAGGCCGTCAACCAGGTGGTCCCGCACTACCACCTGCATCTGATACCCCGCAGAGCCGGCGACCCCAAGTTGACGATGACCGAATGGAAACTTGTGCCAGGCGACATGAGCGCCATCATGGAAACGGCCCGGAAAATCGCCTCAGCGGTGGAATGATCCCGGCAAGAAAGGCAGCGGTTATGGGTGCCGAATTCATTGGGTAATAAGTATACACCTGACGGGGCGATTCAGTGGCTGGATGGTGCGGATAAGTAAAATACGCTCAGACGGTTTCTTATACCGTGGTGGTTCCCTTCCCTTCATCGATTCCGACGACCTCAGCCGCAACCAATTCCCCCCAATCTTCTCTGTACATGCCTTTTCGAACGATTTCGAAAATGATGCGCAATAGCTCGTGGGCGGACAGGGTCAGTGAGGGTTTTGCGAACATCTTTATCAGCCCCTCATTTCTTTCGGATGCGATCTTGAGCGTTTCCAGAGTGCTCAGCAGTTTGAGTCCCTGGGTACTCCCTTTCTGATGGGTCACCTGCCACTTTTCTTTAAGCTGGGTTATCCTCTGATGCGTTGCGGCAATCAGGGCCCGGCGGATCTTTTCATTGGTAAGCACCTTCTGCCGGTCGACAATGCTGACGATGCGATGGTTGAAGGCTTTTTTTTCATCCTGCAGTTCCTGCCCGAGCATGGCCCGTATGCTGTCGGTCAGATCGATCTTGACTATTTTCAGGACATCGGCTTTTTCCTTGAAATTTTTCGTAATTTCAGTTTGGGCGCTATGCCAGAACATCCGGCTGGCATTTTTAAAGAGTTCGATTTGGGCCGCAATATTGTCCATGTTCTTAAACATCAACGATTTGATGCCGATGATCAGTTTGCCGGTTTGATCGTAAAGTTTCTCGCCGGAGATAATCTCGTAAGCGATCGCCACGGCGGCATGCAGGTCTTGGAGATGCAGGATGCGGGGCACATCCTGGAAACAGGCGGCCAACGCTGTATTGGAAATCAGATGCGCCGGTGTGGCATAATTGGGGGTTCCCCCCAGAATCGGCTGCGGAACCTGATCACTTTCCGTTAAACCGTATGCGACGGCTGTCTCCACATCGATCAGCCCGACTGAGTAATCCGTGATGGCATCGAGAAATTCCGGATACCTGGCTTTGTCTCCGGCAATCAATAGGTTGTCGGGTTTCATGTCGCGCATGGCCACTCCTTTGGCCCGCAGCCAAGCCACCAGATCGAGCAGGTTTGTCACCAGACCGGCAATCTGGTGGTTGTTCTGGCCCACTGTCACCGCCTGAACACATCCCCGGATCGTCTTCCGATAGCTGTTGATGATAGCCTCGTTTTCAGAGAATGTTTTTCGCAGCAGACCGTTGATCTTTTCAGCAGCCTCCGGTTTAAGATCCTTCTCTCCAGCCGCCAGTTCTCTTCCGGCCAAATGGATCAGAAACCACTTCTGCAGGGTGAAACGGGGAAGTTTGTGCTTTCCGGCTTTTTTCAGCAACCGTTCGGACCGTCCTTCGAATGTCTTGAAGACAGTCCGGACGGCATCTATCTCCTCGTCGTTTTCTTCCGCGTAACGGCCCTCGAATCCGTGGTTCTCCCAGATCACATCCGGGTAACCGACAATTTCCTGGTAGACCTTGTTTGCCAGGTCGTGGACGTCATTGATGAGATGGCTGAGAAAAAAATAGCGGGACAGATCCATCACAAAGATATAGGAACTGCCGATTTTCAGATGGCCCTGGAACGATGGATACTTTCTCAGCCAATTGATATACTTCTCTTCCAACTCGGCCGGGGACAGCTGCTTACTGTCCGAAAAGGGATGGATCATTCTCATTACTGCAGATACCGTCGGGACGATACACTCCCGCGGTGAGATCCGTCTGACGATCCGGTGGTCAGATTCGATGGCAGATATGTAAGCGGCAAAATTCGTGATTGGTCTCTGGGGGATCTTGACCACGAAGTGATCGTCGTAGATCACATGAAAGCATTTGCTGCGGCTGGCACTGTCGTCCCCGGCAATTCCGGTTGTCATCCGCCTGGTTACCCATTTCTTGTTGTGAAATACTTGCAGCTCGAATGTTTTTTTCGTACGGCCCGCCTCGGACTCCAAAGGCATGAACTTGGCCTTGGCTTCCTTCGGTTCTCCCAGTTGAACCTTGAATATCCGCAGGAAGAACGCGACGATGTCCTCCTGTGTGATCGCCGCCTCTTCTTCCATCGGCTCTAGCATGTCTTCCGTAATCGTTTCTAATTCCTCTTGATCTTCTTCCACCGCCTGCGGGGCACTTCGGCGTTTTGAAAGGACCCAAAGGATCAGAAGCAGGACCACCCCCAGAGACGCCAGCACCACCACGCCGGTGTAATCCCCGGTCACCGGCACCTTGGCCAGGAGCTGATCGATCTCTTTAAATTTTTCGATAAATTTATCCATAAATCACAGGTGGTTACTATTTAATAAATCGAAACCTCCAGTTGACCCGAAACCACAATACTCTCTGAAGGATAACAATATCAAGTAATTATACAGTGAATAGCTGCTGGGATCAACGCTAATCTACCTCCGCTCCCCTGAGATTGGCACCGACCCTTTGTTTTGGTCGGGCGGATACGCTTTGTATCCGATGATTCTTGTAAATTCGACCGAGGTGCGGTAATTGAATCTCATCCTGTGGCCACCGACTTTTAAACCTATCGGCCCTGGTCTAATAGAAAATCAAGTCAAACGGATCAGAAGGAGATTTGACATGATCCATCACCGCACACCCGACCTGTCGGATAAAATTGTTTGTCTTTACCAGGAGAACCGGGAACATGAACTGACAATCCAGAATGCCGTATTCGAAGAACACAATGGCCGCCTTTTCCTCGTGGGTGATGTTCCCGAGGGCGGGTCGGCAAACGATTGGCTGTCAGGTCTCAAAGCCTACGTTTCATGGGACCACGTCCAGGAATTCATTGTCTTCGATTCGCTGGAGGAATATTTTGCCCGTCTCTCACGGGGATGGAGCGACGAGAGGCTGCAATAGTCATTCACAGCTCTCACCCGGCACGGAGCCCGCGCCGGCCATTCCAGATGGCTCGTGCTAAAGAAGAGGCCGTTGGAAATGAACGCCAACAGGGTAGTTCAGTTATATCAGGCGTAGGATGAAATTTTTTTGCTTTTTTTCCAAAACAACCGATTTACAAAGTGTCGGCCAAAATTCATACGCAAAACTTTTTAACAACCTGCAAAGGTTTCGTTACATTTATGAACAGATTGCGCCAATTCTATCGCACTGATACCTTTCGTTTCGCCTTCTGGATGTTTCTGATTGTCCTGCTTATTCTGGCCAACTGGGCCTTGATGACGGACAGTGACCTTTTTCTGCTGCTGGTTTCAACGGTCGGCATCGTCGTTTCGGCCCTGAGTATTTACATTGAAAGGCTCAACTTAAAACACGGTGATTCCGCCGAACCGACGTACACAAATCGTGTTATCAGGCAGATTGCCCTGCTGGCCGTCAGTCTCGGTTTTGCCGCGCTGGCCCTTATTCTAATTTCCGGGATCTTGAACTGACACAAGCGGAAGCTTACCTTTTTGGTCAGTCAGTAACCCGTAAAGGACTCCGATCAAACCGTTTAATCCTGGCGACCTGAACAACTTGCGGAGAGGTGCCGATGACGAATCTTCCCGACAACTTGTCGCAGAAACATCTTTCAAAAGATCAGAGCCCCTCTACCGGACCGCATACGATTGACACGACGGACTGGATCGACACGGCACCTTTTGGACGACTGCTCCATATGGAAATTGTCGAAACTCACCAGGGCACGGCCGAGCTTTCCATGCCCTTTCTATTCGATTTTGCCCAGGGCAGCGGGTTGATGCACGGTGGAGCGTTGGTGAGCCTGGCGGATACGGCCGCGGTTATGGCCATAAAGAGCCTGGTTCCTCCGGGAACCCACTTTGCGACCGTTTCCCTGAAAACAACCTTTCTTTACCCCGTGAAGAGCGGTATCGTAACTGCCAAAGCCCGCGTGACGTCGCGCCGGGAAAACAACCTCTACGGTCTTGTGACGGTTTTCAATCAGGAGGACCGCCCCGTCCTGGAATTCAGGGCCTGTTTCAAAATTGGTAGAAGTGGTTTCAAAACCTCAGCTCAGGGTTGAGGGCAAGGCACAGCCCGATGGCATACAACGAAAAGCACGACAGACGAATCCGCAGCATTGTATCTCACTGGCCAATAACCGACTCCCGTAAGATGTTCGGCGGCATCTGCCACCTGTTGAACGGCCATATCTTCTGCGGTGTCTACAAGGACGATCTGATCCTGCGGCTGGGAAAGGAACAAGCTCAAATCGCTCTGGAATCACCGTACGTAAAACCATTCGATATCACGGGTAAACCGATGACCGGCTGGGTCATGGTCGGGGGCAAGGGCTTTGAACGCGAGGCGGAACTGGAGGTTTGGCTGAGACAAGCCAGGGCCTTTGCAGAGTCCCTTCCGCCACAGGTGCCATCGTGACATTATGTATTGGTTGATACTGGTCATCTCGGTGTTTCCACTTCTGGGCTTTATCGTTCTGGGCATTTATCTGCTCTACTCGGCTGTTTCGGGCCGGGGAATGACGCCGCCTGAACCGGAGGCGCCTTTTGTCCTTCACCTGCGGTATAAACTGCGCGGCATTATCGGCCTGGTGTTCGCCTGCGCGGCAACCTATTCGCTTTATAAAATGGTCGTTCTGGGACTGGCGGACTTGAAATAGCGGTCCAAAGGCCACAGGCGTGTGCTTTGTTCAACGCCGATAACCCGTGATGCGCTGGTAATACTGACAAGAGCATCATACCCCAAAATAAAGTCAACATGAACTCTGTATCCGGAACGATTTTCCTTAAGAAGGGCCGGGATCAGTCTGTACGCCGCCGCCACCCTTGGATATTCTCCGGTGCGATAGAGCGCGTGGCATCGACAGTCACGGCCGGTGAAACGGTGCAGGTGATGTCACCGGACGGCTCCTGTTTGGCAACAGGCTCTTTTTCTCCCCGGTCCCAGATCAGGGTACG
The DNA here is from genome assembly GCA_963825595.1 of uncultured delta proteobacterium. GTDB lineage: Bacteria > Desulfobacterota > Desulfobacteria > Desulfobacterales > SG8-13 > JARFQH01. The sequence continues at coordinate 120,898 of CAWGUE010000030.1, forward strand.
CCTCTGGTCCTTCGACCCGGGGGAGGAAATCGGCGTGCAGTTTTTCAGGAATCGGTTGGCCCGGTCGCTTCAAGCCCGGCGTCGGATCATGGCCGAAAACCAATCCACGGCCTACCGACTGGTAAACGCCGAATCTGACGGACTGCCGGGACTCGTCGTCGACCGTTATGCTGACTACCTTGTGTGCCAGTTTCACTCCACCGGGGCCGATTACTGGAAAACCGAAATCGTGCGACAACTGGTCGAGATGGTGCCGGTGTCCGGTATTTACGAACGCTCGGAAGGGAGCGGGCGGACCAAGGAGGGACTCAAAGCGGTAAGCGGTACCCTTTGGGGACAAAAGCCGCCTGAACGGATCGAGGTTCGGGAAGGACCATTGCGTTTCCTGGTGGATGTTCGCCAGGGCCACAAGACCGGAATGTACCTGGATCAGCGTGAAAACCGGGCTTTGGCCGCCGACTTTGCGGCGGGTACAGAAGTGCTCAATTGCTTCGCCTACACGGGTGGATTCGGCTTGCAGGCCCTGCGCGGCGGCGCCGCACGCCTGGTTAATATCGAGACGTCTTCCGATGCATTGGCGACCCTGCTCAGGCAGGTGGAACTGAACGGTCTCGATATCAAGGCAGTGGAGAACATCAATGCGGATGTGTTCCAGACTCTCAGGTCTTTCCGGGATGCCCGGCGACGTTTCGATCTGGTCATCCTGGATCCCCCGAAGTTTGCCGGCTCCGGTCGCCAGGTGGACCAGGCAGCGCGGGGGTACAAGGACATCAACCTTCTGGCATTCAAGCTGATCAGGCCGGGCGGTACCCTGTTCACTTTTTCCTGTTCCGGTCATGTCAAAGCCGCCCTTTTTCAGAAAATCACAGCCGATGCCGCCGTGGATGCCGGTCGCGAGGTACAGGTTCTGCAACATCTCGAACAGCCGCCCGACCATGCGGTGTCACTCAACTTTCCGGAGGGCGCTTACCTCAAAGGGTTAATCTGCCGGGTATGGTAGAATCGGGGGGAGCACCGTGGGGCCGGTTTTTGCATCAGCGGCCCTCTTTCAGGACATACGCCAGAGGAGTGTCAATTATGATCGGCTTTATTGGGTTAGGAATCATGGGCAGCCGCATGGCCGCCAATCTTCAAAAAAAGGGGCATGCACTGATCGTCTACAACCGCACCCCGTCGAAGGCGCAGGAACTCGTTGCAAGCGGAGTGACACTGGCCAAAAGTCCGTCCGATCTTGCCGGCCGGGTCGAGGTGCTATTCACCATGGTTGCCGATCCGCAGGCGGTGCAACAGGTGGCCCTGGAAGCAAACGGCTTTCTGGACCATCTCAAGCCGGGATCGACCTGGATCGACTGCTCCACGGTCAACCCCTCATTTTCCCGTCGCATGGCCGCCGAAGCGTCACAGCGAAATCTTCGGTTCCTGGATGCGCCGGTAGCCGGCTCCAAAGGGCCGGCCGCGAGCGGCGACCTGATATTCTTCGTTGGGGGCGATGTAAACGATCTGAAGCGCTGCGATCCCTATTTTTCAGCAATGGGGCGCAAGGTTGTTCGTGTCGGCGATGCGGGTGCAGGCGCTGCCATGAAAATGGTCTTCAATCTGTTGCTGGGAAGCGCTATGGCCGCCTTTGCCGAAGGTATGAGTCTGGGCCGCGCATTGGGTGTCCCTGAGGAGCAACTTTTTGAAACGCTGATCGGTTCGCCGGTGGTGGCGCCGTTTATTAAACTGAAAAAGGACAAGATGACAACCGGTGATTACGAAGCCGATTTCCCTTTGCGCTGGATGCGAAAAGATTTGCAGTTAGCATCGGTCTCTGCCTACGAAACGGAAACGGCCCTGCTGTTGACTAACGCCGCAAAGGAGCTCTACACCCAGGCGCTACAGAGCGGCCTGGGGGATCTCGATTTTGCCGCTGTTTACCGTTTAATGAACGAATGACCTGCGGATTGCGGGAAGTTAATTCCGCGCAGAAAACGTGCAGCCGCACTAAATTGGAGGAAGACGATGCGTGATACACCTCACAACAACCTCCGATTCGCCGAAGCCAACGGGATTACCATCGCGTACGACACCTTCGGCCACGAGGGGGATGCGCCCCTGCTGCTGATTATGGGGCTTGGATCCCAGATGGTTCTCTGGGATGAGGATTTCTGCCGACAGCTGGCATCCAAGGGCTATCGGGTGATCCGCTTCGATAACCGGGACATCGGCCTGTCGACAAAGTTCAACCGCATGACGGTTCCCGATCTGACCGCCATTCTTGAAGCGCTGCAGCGCGGCGAGGACACCTGGCTGCCGTATACGCTTGAAGACATGGCCAGAGATGCGGTGGCACTGCTCGAGGTTCTCGGTCACGGCAACGCCCATATCGTGGGAGAATCCATGGGGGGCATGATCGGCCAAATCATGGCCGTGCGGTATCCCGAGCGCCTGCGCACTCTGACCACCATCATGTCATCCACCGGGGATCCGGGTCTTCCGTCCCCAAAACCGGAGGCTCTGGAGATCCTCTATGCTCCCTTCCCGACCGATCGTCACGGCTATATCGACGCCTTTATCAGGGCTTTTCAAGTGCTGAGCGGACCTGAAATGCCGATCGACAAAGCCCGCGCCCGAAAGTGGGCCGAAAAATCATTCGAGCGCGGCCTGAACCCGCCTGGTGTCGCCCGTCAATACGCCGCCATCGTTGCGGCGGGTGACCGGACCGCCGAGCTGAAAACCGTCTCTGTGCCGACCCTGGTCGTCCACGGAGATGCCGACCCCCTGATGCTGCCCGAATGCGGTCGCGCGACGGCTGCGGCCATTCCAGGGGCCAAACTGAAAATCATCAAAGGTATGGGACATGCCTTGCCGGAAGCCGCCTGGCCGCAGGTCATCGCGGCTATAGCCGACCATGCGGTCTGAAATCATATCAGCAATGAACCAACGATAATAACGGGAGAAAAACCATGGCCAAGTTGAACAGATACAGTGAACGGATCACCCAACCCCGGTCGCAAGGGGCCTCACAGGCAATGCTTTACGGCACCGGTCTGACCGATGCCGATATGGCCAAAGCCCAGGTCGGCATCGGCACAATGTGGTTCGAAGGCAACACCTGCAACATGCACCTCAACCGATTGGCGGCCAAAGTAAAAGAAGGGGTCGAAGCCGCCGATTTGGTGGGGATGCGTTTCAATACCGTTGGTGTCAGCGATGGCATTGCGATGGGAACCGAGGGTATGAGTTATTCTCTGCCGTCTCGGGATCTGATCGCCGACTCCATCGAAACAATGATGCGGGCCCATTGGTATGACGCCGCCATTTCCATACCGGGATGCGATAAGAATATGCCCGGCTGCATGATCGCCATGGGCAGGCTCAATCGCCCGTCACTGATGATCTACGGCGGAACCATTCGTGCCGGCCGGCACGACGGCCGCACTCTCGACATCGTCTCGGCCTTTCAGAGTTATGGCGAATACCTGGCGGGAACCATCGACGATGACGCCCGGCGGACCATCGTCAAGAACAGCTGCCCCGGGCCCGGGGCCTGCGGCGGAATGTACACGGCCAATACCATGGCGTCGGCCATCGAAGCCATGGGCATGAGCCTGCCTTACAGCTCGAGCACTCCGGCCGAAACGGAAGCGAAACTCGCGGAGTGCCGGCAGGCCGGCGAAACCATTCGTCATCTACTCGAACGGGACATCAAACCGCGCGACATCATGACCCGTAAGGCATTTGAAAACGCGATAACGGTCGTTGTCGCCCTTGGGGGAAGCACCAACGCCGTTTTACACTTGATCGCCATGGCTCGAGCAGTGGATGTACCCTTGAGCCTGGAAGATTTTCAGAAGGTCAGCGACCGCGTCCCTTTGCTGGCCGATCTGAAGCCCAGCGGACGGTTTGTGCAGGAGGACCTGCACCGGGCCGGCGGCTTGCCGGCCGTGATGCGACGTTTGCTGAAGGCCGGTTTGCTGCACGGGGACTGCCTGACGGTCACCGGGAAAAGCCTGGCGGAAAACCTGGACGGTCTGCCGGATCTTGCCGACGGACAGGAAATCATTCGTTCTTTGAATGATCCGGTCAAGTCCACGGGACACCTTCAGATGCTTTACGGCAGCCTGGCTCCCGAAGGTGCGGTTGCCAAAATAACGGGGAAGGAAGGCACGTATTTTACGGGTCCGGCCAATGTCTTCGACTCGGAAGAAGCGATGCTCCGGGCGCTTGAAGAAAATCACATTCACAAAGGTGACGTCATCATTATCCGTTACGAGGGTCCCAAGGGAGGGCCCGGTATGCCGGAAATGCTGACACCGACTTCAGCCATCATGGGGGCCGGCCTGGGCGCGGATGTCGCCCTGCTGACCGATGGGCGATTCTCAGGGGGGTCACACGGATTTATCGTCGGCCACATCTGTCCCGAAGCTCAGGAGGGTGGCCCCATCGCCTTGGTTATGAATGGTGACCGGATCACAATCGATACCGAAAAAAAACGGATCGATCTGCATGTGGGCGATCAAACCCTGGCTGAAAGGCGAAGCCAATGGAAGTCACCACCGTTCAAGGTCAACCGGGGTGCGCTGTATCGCTATATCAAAAACGTCCGGTCGGCTTCGGAGGGGTGTGTTACCGATGAGTAGAACCCAAGTTGTGCGATTTCCAATTTTTATCCGCCTCAGGTGGGTCACCGCATCTCCCCGTAAGCGGGACCCGCATAGTTCACTATAGCGGAACCACATTTTCTCCCGCAGGGCGGGATTTCGCTACACTCAACTTGCTCATCTGCGGCAACATCGCCAAAGGCGAGCAAGCCTTGAAAGTCGCTCAAATTGGATAGAAGTATTTTCAAAGATTCACTTTTTTCTTTGAGAAAAGTCATCGAGCGCTTCTAACCGTTCCGGTGCAGAGACGGTTGCCAGGCAGCACTCGACTTCGTAGTCCATGAGGGCCTCGAGGCTCACCTCGGAAGCCATGTTGACTCCTTTTTTGATCAACTTCACCGAGAAGGCGGAGTTTTTGGCAATCTTGGCGGCCAGATCGTAGGTGAAGGACAGCAGCTGTTCGTCGGGTACGACGTAATTGACGAGCCCGATACGCGCGGCTTCGGTTCCCGGGATGTTTTCAGCCGTAAAGAAGATCTCTTTGGCTTTCCCCGGTCCCACCAGATCGGAAAGCAATCGCATGGCCCCTCCGGTCACCGACGAAGACACGCGCGCCTCGGGGGATCCGAACTGGGCGCTCTCGGCCGCAACCCGGAGGTCGCAGGCCAATGCCAGCTCATACCCCGACCCAAGGGCGTAACCGTTAACAGCCGCAATCGTTGCCTTGGGAAGGCGAATCAGCTGCCTGGAAATTTCCTGAAGGTGCTCGAGATAGTCTCGATAGGCCGTTATCGTCCGTCCTTTCGAGTCTTTGAGGTCGGCCCCGGTGGAGAAGGCCCGCCCCTCGCCGGTGAGAACGAGTACTTTTATTTCCGGGTCGGCGACCGCGTCTTCCAAAGCGGTCCTGAGATCGAGCCACAACTGCTTGTTCATGGCATTGAGGACCCTGGGACGGTTCAGTTTGATTGTCGCGATATTGTCGGCTTTTTCGTAAAGAATGCACTCGAAATTCATTTCTTCTCCTCTCCTTCCCTATAATTGCCTTGGGGCAGCCTTGCCGGATCAGAATTCCGCCGGCCTGCAGAGTTCGATCAAGAAAGGATAACCCGGCAGTCCACTATGGAAGCCCCTTTTTCATGAACAATGACAGGATTAAGGTCGATCTCCTTTATTTCGGGATGACACAGTGCCATTTGCGAGAGTTTTTGAATCGCTTCCCTGATGGCCACAATGTCCCTGGGGGCTTCTCCCCGGACGCCGGTGAGCACGCGGTATCCTTTGATCTCTCTGATCATTTCGTCGATATCCTCGCCGGTCAGAGGCGCCACCCGAAACGATACGTCTTTGAGAACCTCAACGAAGATGCCGCCGATCCCAAACATCAGGACCGGCCCGAAAATCGGATCGGTGGTCATCCCGACGATGCACTCCCGGCCGCTGGCCGCCATGGGTGAAACGAGCAAGCCATCAATGCGGTCAGGATCTGTAACGGCCTTGGCCTTTTCCATAATATCGGCGAAGGCCGTCTTCACGTCCACATCGTTGGCGAGGTTGACCTTCACCCCCCCCACATCGGATTTGTGTAAAATATCCTGGCTTACGATTTTCAGCACTACCGGAAAACCGATCCGGGTGGCAATCCGGACGGCTTCCTGCTCGGTCGTTGCCAGTTCGCCGGGCAGCACGGGTAACCCATAAGCTTGGAGAAGGCGAATGCCCTCGGGCTCCAGCAGGCTCGACCGCCCCTCACTGCGGGCCGACTCGAGTACCTGCGCGGCTTCAGGCTGCGATTTGACAGCACCCGACGGTGCCGGTCGGCGCCTTCGCCGCTCGTTCGCCTCGTGGTAGTGCATCAAAGCCGACATGCAGTGCACCGCCCTTTCAGGTCCGTCGAAGGCAGGGATGGCATGTTCCTTCAGAATCTCGAATGTCGGATAGGATGAAGCGGCAAAACTGGTGTTGATCACAAGTGGTTTGTTGTATCGCCTGACAAGTTCGGCCAACTCCCTGGCTGTCTGTTCCTCCAACTCGGCCACATGAGGGGCGATGATGTCACGGAAGCCACCGAAGAACCCGGTGATGAAAAGACCGTCTACGGCATCATCCTGCATGCACACCTTGCAGCACTCGGTAATCATGTGGGGGTTTTCCTCGGCAGTGCCGCCGTAATCGATAGGGTTCGATGCGGGCATGCCTTTTAATAGAAAAGGGCGGATGCTGTCCTGAGTTTTTTGTGAAAATACGGGCACCTCCAATCCGTAGCGTTCGGCATTGTCCGCTGCAACCGAATTGTCACCACCGCCTTCTGAAAGTATGGCCAGTCGCCGGCCCCGCGGTGCAGGGCACGATTGGAAGACATTGGCAATGTCGAAGAGTTCATCGGGGTTCGATACCCGGACGATCCCGGCCTGGCGGAAGGCCGCTTCCACAATGGCGTCGTCCCCCGCCAGAGAGCCGGTGTGAGACGCGGCGGCCCGCGCTCCGGCGCCTGTCCGGCCGACCTTGAGCGCAACGATCGGTTTGATCCTGGCCACCTCCCTGGCAACACGGACAAACGCGTTGCCTTCCCTTATCCCTTCGAGGTACATCGCAATGACTTTGGTTTCCGGGTCCTGCCCGAGGTAGGCGACATATTCGTGCAGCTTCACCCCAATGGCATTGCCGGCACTGATGATTCTGCTGAACCCCCCGCCTTTGACCTTGGCGTAATGGGTGAGGGAGTCGATAATATTGCCGCTTTGGGCCAGGACCGCCATGTGCCCTTTGGCAATTCCCGGGATCCCGAGGATATTCATCGAAACGCCGGCACTGAACATTCCGCTGCAGTTGGGCCCGATCACATAGACCCCTGCGTCGCGGGCCTTCCGCAGAATTTCAGCTTCGATCGCCTTCCCCTCGGCACCGCTCTCCCCCAGCCCGGCCGTAATGATCACGATCCCCTTGGCCCCTTTCCGGATGCTGCCGGCTACGGCATCGGGGATAAACCTGGCTGGAACGACGATCATCACCAAGTCGGCCTCGCCGTCGATATCGGATATGTCGGGGTACGCTTTTAATCCGAAGATCGTATCCCGTTTCGGATTGACAGGGTAAATCTTGCCGGTGAAGCGGCTCTCCACGAGACTCCGGGTCCGCCTTTCCCCGGCCTTACCGGGGACTTCCGAAGCACCGATGATAGCCACGGATTTGGGGTTGAGAACATCATTCAACGGATGCGTCATAACGATCTCCTGACACTCTGTGGGCGCATGATGCCGCCCGATGAATTCAAAGCCACCCGTGTTTCAGTGGCGGTGTGAATGGTTGGATGGATGATGCAGAATAACGGCACGATGTTAACCTGTCCAGAAGATAGCATTTAGTGCCTATCTATAAGAGGTTTGCGAGAAAGCATACTGAAACATCAGACGAATGCTGCGGCCGGAAACTTGAGGAGAATACCGCCCTGGCATAACCCAGCGTATAAGGCTGTTTATGGACAGGCACTCCTCATCTTCCAGCCGTCTCCATTCGGGTTGAATCTGAACGTCGGGATCGGCAGTATCGAAGACAAAAGAAAGACTGGAAGGCAGGCTGTCTGTGAGAGTCCCTGCCTTATATTCCTCATAAATCTTTAACCTGATAGGTTCGTGTTTGTCAACAGTCCCGAACCAGGCGATGAGCATCACGCCGAGGTACTTCCCGAAAGCGGTTTTTCGTATTTGACAACTGCCGTTATAATCTTATTTTCACTCCAAATTATACTTTCCATCCCGCCATTTTCGTTAACTCCGGTAAACTTTTATCCGTGTCAAAGAAAGGGTTCGCTCAACATGAATATCAACTTGGAAAGAATCTGGGAACTCGTCGCCGTTTGGGGAATCAAAGTCATTGCAGCAATAGCCATCTTCGTAATCGGTTTCTGGGTCGCCAGGCTCTTCAGGAAAATCATCGAAAAAGTTCTCTCGCACCGCAAAATGGATGCCACTATCGGCACTTTCGTCGCCAATCTGGTGTATTATGCGTTGCTGGCTTTCGTCATCCTGGCCGCCCTCGGAAAGCTCGGTATCCAGACGACGTCATTCGTGGCAATCATCGGTGCCGCCGGTCTGGCGATCGGTCTGGCGCTGCAAGGCTCATTGGCAAACTTCGCCGCCGGATTTTTAATGATCATCTTCCGGCCCTTCAAAGTCGGTGATTTTATCGAGGGCGCCGGCACCGCCGGAACCGTCGAAAAGATTCAGATCTTCACCACCCAGATGCTGACACCCGACAACAAAACGGTCATCGTGCCCAACGCCAGCCTGACCGCCGGCAATATCGTCAATTACTCCACTACGGGCACGCGACGGGTCGATATGGTCTTCGGCATCGGCTACGAAGACGATATCGACAAAGCCAAGCAGATTATCTCCGAGGCCCTCGCCGCCGACGAGCGCATTCTCAAAACCCCGGAACCCCTCATTGCCGTGTCCGAACTGGCGGACAGCAGCGTCAACCTCGTGGCCCGTCCCTGGGCCAATTACAAGGACTATTGGGGGGTACATTTCGCATTGACCGAAACGATCAAAAAGCGATTTGACCAGGAAGGGATCTCGATTCCCTATCCCCAGAGGGATATCCACGTGTACGAGCACAAAACCGCATCCGTGTCCTAGCATGCTTATGTCATGAGTTGCCTGAAAGGTGAAAATATTTCTGCCATTTTTTTTTGGCCAGACGCACAAGGTGTCTCGTTTGGTTTACTGTCCCCATGATATTCAACGTCTTGATGAAATAGGGGTTTATCCGTTCTGCTGAAAAAATTTCTCTAAACTTGCAAGAATGTGTCCATCAACCAATCCGTGGGCGGGCACCAATGAGATAAGGCCTCCGATTGAAATCAACGAGCGGAACGGCAACAGGCTCTGGATCCGGCAGGTGTTGGTTTATGTCACCATCCTATTTTGAAATCGCAGAACTCCTGCTCTCGTTAAAAGAATGCGTGGTGCTTTCCGGAGCCGGCATATCCGCCGAAAGCGGCATCCCAACCTTCCGTTCCAAAGGAGGGCTTTGGGACAAATACGACCCCACGGTGTACGCTTCCATCGAGGTGTTTCGCAGAGACCCGTCCAAATATTGGCAGATCCGGGGAGACTTCATCCGGGATTACGACACCTATGAGCCAAACACCGCTCATCGGGCCCTGGTTGAACTGGAGCAGATGGGAATCGTGCGCCAGGTGATTACCCAGAATATCGACGGCCTGCACCGTAAAGCCGGCAGCCGGGGGGTCGTTGAAATCCACGGCAGTCTCAGGGAAATCATCTGCCAGCAGTGCGGCCGGATCTACCTGGCCCCCAACATACCCGAAGGCCATCCGCCCCACTGCGCATGCGGAGGGGTTCTTAAACCAAACACGGTTCTTTTCGGCGAACCATTGCCGCCCGATGCACTGGAAAAAGCCATCCGCGAATCGAGCACATGCCGGGTCATGCTGGTGATCGGCACTTCGGCCGTTGTCTACCCCGCGGCTCAGCTGCCGGTGGTGGCAAAACAGCACGGTGCAAAGATCGTGGAAATCAATATCGAGAGGGCATTTCCGGATGCCGACCATGTCGTTCTCGAAAAAGCCGGGACAGCGATGGCACGCATTCTGGAAGCCATAAAGTCGCGCCGGGCCGTCTAATGCGAATGCATTCATGAGTGGTGGTCTACCGAGCGGGTTTCAATTTTCAAATACCTTTTAAGTGGGTGCGATAGAGCACTTCATTGAACGGAAACAGGAGACACCATTGCTCTCGAAAAAAACGATCGGCAAGCAAAACATCGTTCTGTTCGACCGTGATCGCAACGGAATATTCATCCACAGGGACTGTCTGGCTAAACGGCCTTTCACCATCGGCGACCGGTTCAGCATTCACAAGGGCAAACGCGAGTTGTTTTCTCTCAAGATCAAAAAAAACGACCAGGGAGATATTCTACTGGACAAGAACGGAATTTTCATAAGCCGAAATCCACGGGTAGATATTCTACTCGGCGGAATATATGACGCGTTCGTTCTCGATCTTCCGAGCGACGATCCCGAGGTGATCATCCTCCGGCCGCAATAGACTTTAAAGCGAACATTTCCTCGATAGTATAAAATGATACTTAGCTATGCGTTTGAATGCCTTTGAAAAAGCCTTGATGAACAACCCAGTCCGGGCAGCACTGCACCGGTGGGTGGAAGCCCGTGTTCTCAAACGCCTCGGCGGACGCATGCAGGGTGGCCTGGCCCTCGAAATCGGGTGCGGCCGCGGAATCGGAGCCCGCATCGTAGTGGAGGAGTTCGGCGCAGACGCGGTGCACGCATTCGATCTCGATCCTCACATGGTGATGCTGGCCAGAAATGCCTTGCAATGCGCAGAGACGCACCCGTACCCGTCCTTCTGGGTGGGAAATGCGGTCGCCATTCCAGTTCAAGACAACAGCTATGATGCCGTGTTCGACTTCGGAGCCATTCACCATGTCATTCACTGGCGCAATGCCGTCAAAGAAGTTTACCGGGTACTCAAACCGGGGGGTCGATTCTATGTTGAAGAAATCCTCCGAAAGTATATCGTCCACCCACTATTTCGGCGGATCCTCGACCACCCTCAAGAGGATCGATTCGACCATGACAGTTTTGCCAGCGAGCTCCAACGATGCGGTTTCAAACTCATCGATTCGGATCGCTTCATGCAGCTCTATGGATGGTTCATCGCCGACAAGCCAGGCATTTCAAATGGCCCATTCTAAGGCTTCACCCTCGAAAATGAAACTGTTTGGCATCACAGATGATTTGATTGAGGAACTGGCGGATTTGAATTTCGACCCGCCGGTGAGCCATGTCTACAACCCCCTCGTCTACGCCCGTAAGGCTTACGATGTCTACTTGAGCCGTTACGCTGCCCTTCCCAAGGAAATCGTATTGGTGGGAATGAATCCGGGTCCCTGGGGCATGGCCCAATCCGGCGTTCCTTTTGGAGAGATCGATGTGGTCAAAAACTGGTTGCAAATCGAAACGGATATCGGCATTCCGCGGGAAATGCATCCCAAAAAGCCGGTAACAGGCTTTGCCTGTACAAGAAGTGAAGTCAGCGGCAAACGCCTGTGGGGATGGGCCCGCAAGTCCTTTGGCACTCCGGGCAATTTTTTCAAACGATTTTTCGTTGCCAATTACTGCCCGCTCCTTTTTCTGGATTCAGGCGGCCGCAACCTGACGCCCTCCAGTTTCAGAATAGCCGCGAGAAAACCGCTGTTGGACGTCTGCGATCGGGCCCTGCGTCGAACCATCGCTTACCTGAACCCCCGGTATGTCATCGGTGTCGGTACCTTTGCCAGGGATCGCGCCATAGAGGCTTTGGCCGGGATGGAACTTATCATTGGCGGCATGACCCACCCCAGCCCGGCCAACCCGAAGGCCAATCGCGGCTGGGAAGAGGCCATCGGAAAGGAACTCGCCGCTATCGGCATTACGTTCAAAAGTGCAGAATGGTAAATGTGTATATAAACGCAGCGCCGGCCTCGAGGCGGCGCGGCCCGGTGGCCGGGATGTGGGAAGAGCGGTATCGGTGAAAAAGGAAATAGCGGCCCTTGCCGCCCTCAACACGGCAATAGGAAGGTGTGGCCGCCGATTGACAAGCGAGGGGATCTTATTTTGATTTCGTATGGCTCGGTTCGAGAACCGCCACCCGTTTGACCATTGTCAAAATGGTCTCTTTGAGCTTTTTCGGCGGTTTGACGAATTTGACACCCATTCCGGGATCTCCACTGGTGTCTGAATCGTTGACCCAGACGACCTTGGCGTTGACTGAGATTTCCTCGATGTTGCCGATGGAGAAGGTTAGTTTGGTGAGTTCACCTACCGGTGGGGCGCTTTTGGTCTGGATGAACATTCCGTCAACGGATATGTCCTTGCTGAACGAAATGAGATAGTCGCCTTCGTTTATGAAATTGATTTCGTATTTGCCCGGTACGCGAATGCTTGACCTGCGGTCAGCCTCTGACATGTTCAATCTCCTTTTTGGGTATGAGTGAAAGCGATGGGCCTCACCCTTTAAAAAACTCTGGATATTTGTTAGAAATTACGCCAACTATTGTCAAGAACAATATTCATATTCGTCTCGATATTACCGACAACTTTCAAAGAAGCGGAGTCTGATCATGGCTACTTGGGAATTTGGACTCACAGCGGTCTTGCTGCTTTACATCGCGATTTGCTTCGGCAAATTAGCCGCCCGTAACGGTAAGAATCCGTATCTTTACGGACTGCTATCGATTATATCTCCGATCAACCTGGTCATCCTCGGTATCTGGGCGTTTTCAGACCCTGAAAAACGCCGGTAATTCATTACCATTGCGGATCTTCGAAACGATCGATGCCGGATAGACAAACTTTTGTATTGAAGGAAATTAACCGATGTTTTTTGAACTCATTGAAAAAAGACGCAGTATTCGGCGATTCACGGGCGAACCGATCGAAACCGATAAAATCGAACGTCTCATGGAAGCGGCCCTCAGGGCGCCCACATCCCGGGGCATGAATCCATGGGAGTTTGTCTTTGTTACCGATCGCGACCTGCTCGAAAGGCTCGCCCGGGCCAAACCGCACGGGTCATCGTTTATGTCCAATGCCGCACTGGGTGTTGTGGTCTGTGCCGATCCCGCCCGGTCAGATGTCTGGGTCGAAGACGCGTCCATCGCCACTATTTTTCTCCACCTGGCAGCCGAATCGCTGGAGTTGGGAAGTTGCTGGATTCAAATTCGAAAGCGGATGCACGCGGACAACACAACCGCCGAAGCGTTTATCGCTAAGGCGTTGAATCTACCTTCTCGTCTGGCAGTGGAGGCGATGGTCGCCATCGGACACCCGGCCGAAAAGAAATCCCCACACGGCCGAGGGACGCTTCAGCAGGAAAAGGTCTTTCTGAATCGCTATGGTACCCCGTTCAAACGGGGATAGAAACAAACGGCCACCGTTACCTCCTCGGTTGTCTGGTTAAGGCCATGCAAAAAGCATTGATTATTGCCGGTGTCTTGCTGCTTTTCACGGGCATCCTGTGGCCCTGGCTTGTAAAGCTGCCTTTCGGCCGGCTGCCGGGTGACATCATCATCAACAAGCCCGGGCTGAAGGCTTACATCCCCATCACAACGATGATCCTGGTTAGCGTCATCGTTTCGGCGATCCTGTGGCTGCTGCGAAAATAGCAGGCATTGAATCAGAGTCGTCGACACCGAGAATACCATGCTGCGAAAAACGTCGGCCATTATCGGAATTGCAGCGGCGCATTTTGCGATCGCCAGGATCATCATTGCCCTGACGATGCAAATGGGTATGTTCGCCGCCGACGGAAGCCGTTCAACCGGATTCATCGGTCACTTTTTGGTCTGGATAACACGCGTGCTCTACTTTCCCGTCATATCTCTTTCACTCTATTCGCGGCAGTGGTTTCCGGGCAACTGGATCTATGTCCCCATGGCCGCCAACAGTCTCCTTTGGGGAATCGCATGTTACGCTGTATTCCGATTCCTCAGGCGCCGACGGTAATTTTTCAAAAATACGACATGACGCACTACGCGATCACACATCGCGCTCTGCATGTTTGACTTGATATCGAGAACATTCGCTCCGGCTCCCGTTCAGCGGACCGACAGCCCGGAAATTTCATCAATTGGAGGCTCTTATGGCCCATCGCACACCTTCAATCAAATAATCAGATGTGCGATCCCCCGCATTTCGAGGTGATGCTGTAGCCAGCCTACCGCGATCCTCGAATAATCACGCCATGGCGTGACCAAGAAAGCCTCCGGTTGACCCGAAGGGTGACATCTTTTCAGCTCTTTCATTAGATCTTGAGGAGGTACAAAGTGTCCCTCGGTTATACGGTTCATGAATTTGACCAATGCCCCGATATGGCTACTTTTTTTCTGCTCGGTTAAAAGATTTCATGAAATATTTGGGATAGAGGTGTTTATGACTGACAAAACGACCGCCCTTCGGCATCCACCGGCCTATTTATCTTGGACGGTCTGGGGCCTGGGCGCGCTTCTGTATCTTTTCGGATTTTATCAGCGCGTGGCTCCGGCGGTAATGACCACCGAACTGATGAACGATTTCAGCATCGGCGGGGCCGCACTGGGCCATCTCTCGGCTTTTTACTTCTACAGTTACGTTGCCATGCAGATCCCCACCGGCATCCTTGTGGACACCTGGGGCGCTCATCGGTTGCTGACCCTGGGTGCCGGGATCGCCGGAATTGGCAGCCTGGTTTTTGCCGCGGCGCCAAATGCGCTCTGGGCCGGATTGGGGCGTTTACTCATTGGAGGGTCCGTCGCTGTGGCCTGGGTAGGGATGCTCAAGTTGGCCACTCAATGGTTTGCACCACGACGCTACGCTTTTGTTACCGGACTTGCGCTTTTCTGCGGAATTGTCGGAGCGGTGGCGGCCGGGATACCGCTGCGCATTCTCATCCATGAATATGGGTGGCGCCCGGTGATGCTGTATTCGGCCGTGCTGGCCTTCGCAATCTGTGCTGGAATCTGGTGGCTCGTCAAAGATGATCCGAGTGAAAGGGGCTATCTGAGTTATTCCCCCGGACAAGCGTCACGGAACAACCGCACGGCATCCGATATTTTCGCCGGCGTCATCGAGGTTCTCCACTATCCGAATACCTGGCTGCTGCTCATCATTCCAGGCGGTCTGGTGGGCTGCGTGCTGACCTTTTCGGGGCTCTGGGGCGTTCCCTACCTTACAACCCACTACCATATGACGGATACCCGGGCCGCCGGTGTATCCTCGATGCTTCTGGTGGCTTGGGCTGTGGGTGGTCCGATATTCGGCGATCTTTCCGATCGAATCGGACGCCGCAAGCTGCCCTATATCATCGGTTGCACCCTGGCGGTTGCCGGATGGGCCCTGATTTTGTTTGTGGCCCCCATGCCGCTTCTCTTTCTCATCCCCGTTTTACTGATCACCGGCTTTGCCTCGGGCTGCATCATTGTGAGTTTCGCTTTTGCTAAAGAATCGGTGCCTCCAGAGCTGACCGGGACCGTTTCAGGAATCATCAACATGGGTGTCATTATGGGCCCGACCGTTCTTCAACCGTCTGTCGGTTGGATGCTTGACAAGAACTGGGACGGAATGATCTTGAACGGCGCCCGTATCTACGACCTGGCGGCCTTCCGAACCGGATTTTCCCTCATGATCGGCTGGGCCGTTCTGTCGCTGGCCTTGCTCTTTTTCACCCGAGAAACCGGCTGCCGGCAAATGGTTGTTTTACCGCAACGCACCTAAGGGAAGGAGACGCATTGATGTGCCGACAACCTCTTGCGATAGCGATCCTGAGCACCGCAATCATACTGCAGGCGGCTTCCTGTACCACGGTTCCGGATCCAGAAACCCAGCGCCTCGATCAACTGGCGCAACAGCTTGTCGTAACCGATGAACGTATGGTACAAACGTGTAAGAACCTCGGATCTGTCAGCCGATCGGCCGATATCCAAAAACTCTTCGGGTATCACCTCGAGAAAAGGAATATACAGGCCATCAAACGACAGGCGGCGCAATTGGGAGCGTCCCATATCGTTTGGCTTTACCGTTACAAAAGCTCGGCGGCAGCCTTAGCCTACTCATGTCGCGATGGACAAAAGTAAAACCTACATCCGGATGTGTGACCGCGCAGAAGAAATTCAGTGCCTCTGGCGGCCGACATACGGTGATTTTTACGCCGACGCAACGGGTCAGATCCGCTGCTGGATCTCGAAAAAGTCCCCTGTCGAGCGCTTCAAGAAAGGATTCGGTATTTGCGTCCAAAACAGTATTATCCAACTGTCGAAATACACCTGGCTGCCGCGGCAGAATCAGCTGATCGAAATGGCGCAGGTGCCGGGACGTCGATACGAAAGCGTTGTCCAAGATTTCTTCGACTGGTCGAAACGGCCCTACGGCACTTACGCGGGCGATCCCGGCCGACTTTTCAAAACCATGGAAAAAATCTGGTTGGGCTTTGTTATGCATCAGAAATTCGGCCGGCTGTGGGACGGTGATGGCTGGATTAAAAGATCGCCACCGGCCTAATACCGATATTTCACAATCATAGATAGTGTCCGTCCATAAATGGCCCTTTTTCCCCTGGGCGGCGTTCTCCGCGGGTTTTGATCCTCAACGTAGCCATGCTACGCCTGCGGTCAAAACTCTTGTACGGCCTTGCCCAGAGAAAAAATTGCTCATTTATGAATCGGACACTTACACATGTGCCCATCGATTTTTTCAACAATCGTGGATGGGCACTTGCTATATTGAGCCCTCGGAGAGTTTTCATTAACCGGGAGCGGAGGGAATAATCAGCGACTTCAGCGCGCAAACCCATCGCTGCTGATCATTCCCTCCGCTCTGGTGCAGCATTTACGGGGAAAACTCCCCGACTGCTGAGATATATTGAGTCCTGGAACCGTCAAACTTTGGGAGTCTCCCCACCGAAGCTGGGGCTTTTCCGATGGATCTTATAAGAACATTCGGCATACCCCAAATAGCTTTCCACCAAGACACGCCTTCCCGGTTGCACTAAAAGACTTGATTAAGCCGATATTCATGTGATTTATAGTAGTTTTCATAATTATGTTCCGATTGGAGGGTATGTGCGACGGTACAAAATCCCCTCTGGCAAGTTGCCGGACAGGCTCCTGCCCCCCTTCTTTAAGGGGGGAAAGCATGCACGCCGGTATTCTTCCTTGTTGCAAGACTTGTGTTGAAAACACTCTAAGCCTTTAGCCGTTCCCCCTTTAACAAAGGGGGACAGGGGGATTTTAAGAAAGCGCCAATCGGAATAAACTTCTGACATTCGCTATCGTTAGTGTCCGTCCATAAATGGCCCTTTTCCGCAATTTCGGCACAGACCTTGATCAGACGCGTGAGGAAAGGAATATAAATGATTTATATCGGTGAGTTCTTTCATTTAACCAATCAGGAAGAAATTGACGAGCGCGATCGGCGACACGGAGAATTCAACCTGATCGTTGACGCCCCAAACAGCCAGACGGCAATCAACAATTTCAAGCAGAGAATTATCGAATTCAGGCAGACAAGTGAATTTTTCCCGGGAGACTGCAAGATTTTTTTCATCCGGCTGCTGGAATTCGAGAATTTTCCTCAAGTCAAAGCCTTGATGCTGAATTACAAGTCGACGGTTGGAGATCCCCTGGTACCCTTTATCGGCTGCACCATCCCTTCGGACCAGACCGATGCCTGCCGGATATACAACTGGAAGGACAATGCTCCGGAGATCGACGGAAAAAACGAGAACCTTTTCATCGAATTCAAGGGACAAATCAAGCAGATCGTGTGAATCCGTATTCAAGGCAAGCGGCCGACGAACGACAGTTCGCAACGGTTTGCCGCAAGGAACAGCATGAACAAACACCAACTGGCAGGCAGAGTGACGGGCAGACGGCTCGAGACTTATCTTTTGAAAGCCGTCGGCCTACCCCCTGAAGATTGATTCTCCAAGAGAAAGGTTCTTAATTTTTGGGATAACGCTTCAGGAACGGGATTTGCGGCGATACTCCCGCAAAAGTGGACAGTCGTCTTGAGGGTTGCAAGGCACGTCTTGCAGGCGGCGCAGGCCTCGATATGCGACTCGATTTCTCTGCTGGACGCCCGATCCAACTCTCCATCGATATATTCGGACAATTTCTCAAACATCGCCACACAGTGCTTATGGTCGTGTTCATCAGGTGCCATGTTCGAAATACCCTTTTAATTGATCCCGCAGAAACAGACGTGCCCTGTGAAGTCTGACCTTCACGTTGGAGCGCTTCAACTCGAGTATTTGTGACGTTTCAGCCGTTGAAAACCCTTCTATGTCCCGCAAGATGACGATCACGCGGTATTTTTCCGGCAAAGAGAGTATGGCGGCCTTCAGATGTTGGGAAAGTTCCTCGTTCAACACCTGGTCCAGAGGCAGTTGCGCCCAGTCGGGAATTTCGTTGGGCCCTGTGGCATCCTCATCCGGAAAGAATTCTTCCAGTGAAAGTTCCCTTTCAGGAGCGAACTTTGATCTTCTGCGTTTTTTTATACAGGTACTTGTGGCGATTCTGTAGAGCCAGTTTTTGAATTTAGTTTCGTACCTGAAATCTTTGAGATACTTGAAAACGTTTAAAAAAGTGTCCTGAACGACGTCTTCGGCATCGTAGACATCTCCACACATTCGCAGCCCGAAGTTGTACACTTTCTGCTCGTAACGCTGCACAAGTTCTTGAAATTGCTCGTGCCGGCCCGAATTGATGGCCTCAATCAGTTCGGTATCCCTGTCCTTGATCTTTTTCCGGTTGCGGCTCGACGTCATGACTCTTTTTTCTTGTCACCTGACAAGCATCGCTCATTCAGGTGGAAACTCCCATTTTCGGCAGAAGGTAGGCTTGCAGAAAAATCCACACACCGATCACCGCCAATAATATCAGCATTTCATTCATATCGTCCCCCCCTGTATGTATATAAGCCGTCCCAACCCGGATGTCCACCCAATTTTCAGACTCTGCCGCCGGGTGAAAAGCCAGATCGCAACCACAGCCGTAGTCGCATCGCTCCAATGGTTTTGCCGCGGCAATCAATACCGGAATCTAAACTGGCTGTAAGGAACCACGGTTGGCTTTTCGGTTACAAACAAATTCAGGAAATGATCTTGGCTCTGTAGAGCCGCAGACTATTGGCAACGACAGAAATGCTGCTGAAAGCCATCGCCAGAGCAGCCATGATGGGATGCAGCTGCCGCAGGAAATGCGGCAGGCTCTCGATGGGGTAGAGGATGCCGGCGGCAATTGGAATGAGGACGACGTTGTACCCGAACGCCCAGAAAAGATTCTGCTTAATTGTCCGCATCGTGGCCCGGCTGATCCGAATGGCTCGCGGTACACCGACCAGACTGCCGCTTGAGAGAATGACATCGGCCGTTTCGATGGCCACATCCGTACCGGTCCCGATGGCCAATCCGACGTCGGCCTGGGCCAGGGCCGGCGCATCGTTGATTCCGTCGCCGACCATGCCGACTTTTCGGCCTTCTTTTTGAAGTGCAACGATATGGCTCGATTTTTCTTCGGGTTTGACTTCCGACACGATGTCGTCGATATCGACCAAATTTCCGATCGTATGGGCCGTTTCCGGATTGTCGCCTGTCAGCATCACCACCTTCATCTTTTCACGATGCAGGGCGGCGATGGCGGGTTTGGAGTCCGTCTTCAGCGTATCCGCTACCGCGATCAGCCCGTAAAGCGTGTTTTCACCGGCAACCACCATGACGGTCTTACCCTGGCTCTGCAACACGCTGATCTGCTCCCTAATCGGTTCAAGGTTGATACCCTGATCATCAAACCATTTGGGTTTGCCGACACGAACCTTGCTGTCACCGACCGTCGCCTGTACCCCCATACCGCCGGTGGCTTTGAATTCGACGGGTTGGTTCAGATGGATCCCCCTTGCATGGGCGGCTTTCACGACGGCCTTGCCCACCGGGTGTTCGGAGCCCTGTTCAATGGAAGCACTTATTTGCAGCAGCCGGTCTTCATCACCATCAACCGCATCGAAGGCCACCACATCCGCAACGGCGGGTTTTCCTTCCGTAATGGTCCCGGTTTTATCCAGGACAATGGTGTCGAGGTGGGTGGCCGTCTCGAGGGCCGTGCTGTTTTTGAAAAGAATCCCGTTTTCCGCCCCTTTTCCGGTACCGGCCATGATGGCTGTCGGTGTGGCCAGACCGAGTGCACAGGGGCAGGCGATTACCAGAACCGCAACCAGGCGAATCATGGATGGGACAAAATCTCCCGTCGTAAACCACCAGATGGCAAATACGGTAAAAGCGATGATGATAACACCGGGTACAAATACCGCGGCGACCTTGTCCGCCAGCGCCTGAATCGGTGCCTTACTGCCCTGGGCCTCCTGCACCAAACGGATAATCTGGGCCAGAACCGTATCGCGGCCCACCCGGGTGGCCGTAAACCGCAACAAACCCTCGCCGTTGATTGTCCCGCCCACCACCGCATCGCCGACGTGTTTGTCGACCGGCAACGGCTCACCGGTCAGCATCGATTCGTCCACCGCCGAATCGCCCGACAGCACGATGCCGTCCACTGGTATCCGTTCTCCGGGGCGCACAATGACCGTATCGCCCACATTGACACGCGCAATCGGTATGTCGATTTCTTTTCCATCTCGTACGACAGACGCTGTTTTGGGGCGCAATCCGATCAATTTACGGATGGCACCGCCGGTGCGACCTTTGGTGCGTGATTCGAGCATTTTCCCCAGCTTGATCAACGTGATGATCACCGCTGAGGTTTCAAAGTAAACGTGGGTGCCGAAAGCCGGCACCAGAAGCACAGCCAGTGAGTAGAAATAGGCCACAGAGGACCCCATGGCCACCAGGACGTCCATGTTGGCGCTTTTATTGGCCAGGCTCTTCAGACCGCCACGATAATAGTCCCAACCGGTGTAGAACTGCACCGGGGTGGCCAGAGCGAAAAACAGCCAGTTTACCCAGGCGGCATGGCTCCAGGCGCCAACGAACCCGAAGTCGCGTGCCATGCTCAGTGTAAACAACGGTAGAGCGAAGATGACACCGACGGCGAATTTGCGGGTTTGATCGCGGATTTCAGCATCGCGCGCCTGTTGTTCGGCATCCTCCGCATCGAGCCCTTCATCCGGTAGAATGGCGCCATAGCCCGCCTTTTCGATGGCCGCGACCATGTCTTCCGGGCCGATGAGTCCCGGAATGTATGCCACCGTCGCTCTTTCAGATGCGAAGTTCACCGTTGCCGACAGGACGCCCGTGACCTTTTTGTTCAAAGTCCGCTCGATGTTCATGGCACAGTTGGCACAGGTCATTCCCGTAACCGGAAATTCGACCTTGGCACTGCCGACGTTGTAACCTGATTTTTCGATCTTCTCCACCAGGTCGTGAAGCTCTACTTTTTGCGGGTCAAAGCTGATCGACGCCTTTTCGCTGGCGAAATTCACGTTGACGTCCGCGACGCCAATTATTTTTTTAACGCCGCGCTCGATATTGGCGGCACAGTTGGCGCAGGTCATCCCCGTGATCGGCAATGAAATCTTCTTCTCGGTCATATCGATAGTTCTTTGTTTTGCCTTGGTTTTAACAATTTGGAAATGACGTCAACATCATCACAAAACGTGCGGGAATCATTGAGAGGTTTGCCTCACAGGCAGTAAAGGTGCGTCAGCGCCTGACGATGAACCATGGATTCAAAATGTCGGACCGGTTGTACCGCAAAGGCTCTCCGGTTTTGAAATCGAGCAGCTTGGCGCCGGCCATTTCCGCGACCGCCTGTCCGGCGGCCGTATCCCACTCACAAGTGGGTCCGAGACGAGGGTACATGTCCGCTTTGCCCTCGGCCACCAGGCATATCTTGAGCGAGCTGCCGGCCGAGATGAATTCAACCTCGCCATGCTCTCGTCTTTTTCCCTCGACAAACTTCTTGAGTTCCGGACTGGCATGGGAGCGGCTTCCCACGATAACGAATGGAAGTCGCTCGGGCCGCTCGACGGGCAGTTGAACGGAGCTTTC
This sequence comes from uncultured delta proteobacterium, assembly GCA_963825595.1. Lineage (GTDB taxonomy): Bacteria > Desulfobacterota > Desulfobacteria > Desulfobacterales > SG8-13 > JARFQH01. Next base: position 143,039 of record CAWGUE010000030.1, read on the forward strand.
GATCAGTCTGTTGAAATCCGCACTCGCGTTCGACCCGTCGGAATCCTGATCCAGCCAGTCGAGTTGGGTCGGGTTTTCGTTTTTAAACGCACCGATCGTCTTGGCTGCAAAATAGAGCGCTTTCTTGACCGGGGCATACACTACCCCGAGGGCGGGCATCCCATATTCAACCAAGGCGATGTTGACGGTGAATTCATCGTTGTGCTTGATAAACTCCTTGGTTCCGTCCAATGGATCGATGATCCAGAGCCGTTCCCAGTTTTTCCGGTTTTCATAGGGGATTTCGCGCCCCTCTTCGCTGAGAATCGGTATGTCCATGCCCGAGAGCAAGCGCATCAGCAATTCGTGGGATTTCCTGTCGGCGCGTGTCAGCGGTGAGTTGTCGGCCTTGTGCTCAACCGCGAATTCCGAATCGTAGACCTCCAGAATCGCCTGCCCCGCCTTGAGCGATGCAGCAATCGCCTTAACCAGAAAAGCTCTGTATCCATTTGTATCAGCCAACCGTCGCTCCCTTCACCAGTAACGTTTGCCCAACCCTGCAGCGGGTTCGTTTCACAAAGTATGACACTGCCGAATCCGATCGACCGCTTTCCCGTGTCAGTGACCATCGGTTGTGTCCCCAGCCTTTATCCTTCACCTGCGGGCGTCCCCGAATCACGATCACCCAGGCTATGCCGCCGGATAATTAATCTCTTTGAGGGTGTTCTTGATTTTTTCTTCTGTTACAGGCGCATCCCAGTCGACGGTAATCGTCTTCTTGTCTGGGTCGCCTTCAACGGTCTTGACCCCCGCCAATTCGCCCAACTCGTTTTTAATGCTCATCACGCAGTGACCGCACGATATGTTCGGAATGGAAAAGGTTTGTTTGGACATTTTTCACATCTCCCGATATTTTTTTCTTGCATAAGGATGAATTATTCTCTAATCGACATAATTAGTACCGGATCAGGCAAAGTCAAATGGGCCGCTTGCGCTCTGAAACAAACGAAAGCAGCATCTGTCCAGGGAAACAGCGACTCGCCACGTGTGTGTCCGGACCATGATGCTTTAAATTATCAGTTGACATAAGATCCAGAAAAATAGTACCCAAAGTGACACAATGTAGTAGAAGTCATAGGGTGCGGATACCGACCGAAACTCTCTTAGCCATCCTGTTATTTTTTTCAGTTCTGCCTTCTATCTGATCCGATCATCCGCCGCCGTCTTTTTTCGAATATCTTTTGTAATTCTCGGTTGCACATTTCAGAAGCAATGGCCGTACTTTCATTAACCTAAATACTATTCATTAAATATAGATGGGCTAACAAATAAACGCCAACCCAAAAAGGCCTCTGACGTGACCAACAGACTTTCGAAAGCGCCGGTAATGATCCTCGCAACCGTTATATCTCTGCTCGTCGGTTGCGGCGGCGATGCCGAAGTCAAGGTCGTGGATTTTTCGAAAACGGTAGAGATTGAGCAACCGGCAAGACCTGCGGCAACGACAGAACATTTCCGCGTTGCCGTCGGGGCGATGATTTCCCCGCGCGAAACCATACACCTGTATCACGATTTGCTCGACTACATTTCTAACAGACTGGGCCGTGAGATCGAACTCGTCCAGCGAAAAACGTATGGACAAATCAACACGTTGTTTACCACCGAAGAAATCGATTTGGCCTTCATCTGTTCCGGACCTTACGCCACGGGCAAAGACCGCTACGGTTTCCATGCCTTGGCCGTACCACAGATTCACGGCAATCACCTGTACCATTCCTACTTGATCGTCCACAAAGATAGTCCTTACAAGGTATTTTCGGAGTTGAAAGGAAAGATCTTCGCCTTTACCGATCCGGATTCCAACACCGGACACCTCGTGCCTGCATATTGGCTAAGCCTGCAGGGAGAAACCCCTGAAAATTATTTCGACAGAACAATATACACGTATAGTCACGACAATTCCATAATGGCCGTGGCCATGGGTCTGGTGGACGGAGCAGCGGTGCACGGACAAATCTGGGAATTTTACAACGAGCGAAACCCGGTCTATACGTCAAAAACTCGCATTATTAAAAAATCGACCGGTTTCGGCAATCCGCTGCTGGTGGCCGCACGGAATCTGCCAAGCCAGACGAAGAAAGACATCAGCGAACTCTTATTCACCATGCACCAGGACAGAAGAGGGAAAACAATTCTGGATGAATTGATGATCGAGCGGTTCGTTACACCGGATGATCGGTGGTATCAGCCTATCGTGGCCATGAAGCAACAGTGCGATCAAATCCAATAGGCCTACCATGAAGCTGCGAAGCCTCAAAAGCAAACTGTTATTGGCGGTATTCACGCTTGTTCTCGGCAGTGGCCTTTTGATTTCTCTGCTTGTCACCCACCGTTACAGCGCCAACCTTTTAAAAGACATGGTCACCCAGGGCCAATATCTTTCCAAGACCCTCGCTCTCGAGGCCGCCGACAAGATTCTCACAAACGATGTCGTGGCCTTGCAGAAGCTCCTGCACGACCAGTCGGACAACAACCCCAACCTTGCGTATCTCTTTGTGATGCGAGAAGGCCGGATCCTGGCCCACACATTTCCGGCTGGGTTTCCCAAGGATTTGATCGGCGCCAATCCCCTCCATACCGGTGAATCCGGAAATTTCTTGCGGGTCGCATCCGACATCGGCGAACAATACCTTGATATTGCGTGGCCGGTTTTGGCCGGTCAAGGCGGCACCCTGCGCGTCGGCCTTTCCGAAAAACCGTATCGTATGGGGATCAATCGGTTATGGCTTCAAATAACCACTATAACCATCGGCATCCTCATCGTGGCTCTGACCGTCAGCTACCTGTTCATTAGGCGGTTTACCAGACCGCTGACGGCACTGGCCGAAGCCGCCGAAAGAATCGATTCCGGCAATCTGGACATTGAAATTCAATCGAACGGACAAGACGAGATCGGCCGTTTGACCATATCCTTTAACAACATGATCGACCGCCTGCGCAACTATACCCAAACACTCGAAAAAAGAGCCGTGGAGCTCGACCGGGCCCAAGGGCAGACGCGAAGATCGTTCGAAATAATCCAAAAGATAGGCACCCAGTCCACACTGCGAGATGTCTGTTCTTATTTGATAGAAAGACTTAAAAAGATCGTCACCTGCTCTGATCTGGTATTATTGATCACAAGCCGGAACCAGGAGTCTGTGTTCGTTTTTGCCGCTGATCGATTAACGGTGCTGCCGAGGGCGTCTTTTGACCACGCATTGAGGTTACGGGCCAGAGGGGAAGAAATCCCTTTTATCGAAAAAAATGATCTCAGAGCATCCATCATCTCTGAAGCCTTCCCAGCTGCCAACCGGTTGGCAGCTTTCCCCGTAAATTACGAAAATCAAATACTCGGAACCATGCTGGTCGGCTGTCCAAATATGTGCCGGTGCAATGCCAAAGACATGGAGGTCATGGACTTAATTTTACAGGAGTCCGGCGGCGCAATAAACCGCGCCGCCAGACATGAAGAGGACCTGGGGCGTATCAAAAGCCAATTGGAAACTCGATCGGAATTCAATGGTCTCGTCGGCAAGGATACGCAAATGCAAACCATTTATAAACTCATTCAAGATATCGCCCCAACAGATGCCACAGTCATGATTCAAGGTGAGAGTGGTACCGGAAAAGAGTTGGTGGCCAGGGCCATTCATAAACAGAGCCTTCGCAAAGACGCCCCGTTTATTGTTATTAATTGTTCGGCCTACCCAACGACGCTGTTGGAAAGCGAGATTTTCGGTCATGAGAAGGGCGCTTTCACGGGAGCCCAGAGACAGAAGAGCGGACGATTCGAACAGGCGGATGGTGGAACCGTATTTTTAGATGAGATCGGTGAAATTCAGCTATCGGCCCAGATCAAACTGTTGCGTGTCATTCAAACGCAGAAGTTCGAGCGTTTGGGAGGTGAGAAAACCCTCGGCGTGAATGTACGCATCATCGCCGCCACTAACAAAGATCTATTAGAAGAAGTAAAGAGAGGCAATTTCCGAGAGGATCTTTTTTACCGTCTCAATGTCATACCGATTCACATGCCACCTTTGCGAAACCGCCGCAATGACATTCCCTCGCTGGCGCGTCATTTTAAGGGCAAGTTCGCGGCCGAACAGGGCAAAGAGGTTCATGAATTCAGTTCCGAGGCCATGCGGATGCTTTTGGATTACGCCTGGCCCGGAAATGTTCGCGAACTGGAAAACAGCATCGAACACGCCCTGGTGCTAGCAAGAGGCGAGCGCATTGAAGCCACCGATTTGCCAGCGGTACTCAGGATGGCAAGCCCGTCATCAAAGACAAAAGCCCGCCGAACGATTTTGGATAATGAGATAAAGCTCTTGCAGGAGACTCTGGAAGAATGCGGCTGGAACAAGAAAAAAGCCGCTTTGCGGTTGGGTATCAGCCGCAACACACTTTACCGCAAAATCCGAAAATATCAAATCAATCGCCCCACGTTTCACTAAGAATAGCGTTTAAAAGGAATAATATTTGCAAGACTTCAAGTGGTGGTTACCCGTCATCTTTCGTCGTCCCAATCACCTCTTTTTAATGGATAGCGCATGATCAGGATCAGTCGACGCCATCTTCGGAGAGGAATCCGGTTGCTGACAGAAGTCGTTCTGCTGCTGACATTGGGTGCGATGGCCCTACCTTCCTACGCCCAGGATGATGCCCGGCAGCGCATCTTCAGGGAGAGGCAAATAAGCTCCGGTTATTTTAAAGAGGTCGATGTCACTTCCTTCTTCTATATGCCTCTGGTGGGAGGGCCAAAACCTGGCAGGAGATACCTCAATCTGCCTCCGCGAGCAGGAACATACCGAAGATGGCGGACATTTCTGGCCGATTCGCACTATGGAATAAAAATCCTTAAACTGCAAAAGTGTGAGGATTGCCACCCTGAGCAGAACCGCAACCATCATACCGTCAGAGCCAGGATCACTTGCTTTCAATGTCATGGACGCGAACCGATTGCCGGTATCAATCATTATTTTTCTTCTATGAACCCTACCCGGCGCCATTCTTACGTATGCGCCAAATGTCACGAAGGTGCCAACAATTCTTATGCGACCTACGTGGTTCACTCTCCGAACCCCATGGCTCCTGCTGCCCTTGAAACCTTTCCGATGCTTTTTTGGTCATTTTGGCTCATTTTCGCGGTCGCAGCAGGGACCTTTGCCGTTTTTCTGCCCCACACCTTTCTTTGGGGGCTAAGAGAACTGATAGGCGGCCACAAGGAGAAAGACGAACGCAGGATCATACGTTTCAGCCTGGGCCAGAGATTGTTTCATTTTCTGCTGATGCTCTCCTTTCTGACGCAGGCGGCGACCGGATTTTCAAGGATGTTTATCGAGACCCAATGGGGAGGAGCTTTGGCCGCGTTTTTCGGCGGCTACCTTTCGGCCATGATTATCCACAAGCGGGTCGGTATCTTTATGTTGGTGCTCTTCGGTGCTCATCTGCCTTATATACTTTGGAAAATCCGATGGCGCCGGTTTGCCGCTTACCTGAAGGGGCCCGATTCGCTGCTTCCGCGATGGACCGATGTCCGTCAGGCATTTCAGCATGTCGGTTGGTTTTTGGGCCGCTCCGAAGCACCGGCGTTTGATCGGTGGGGTTATTGGGAAAAATTCGACTATTGGGCGGTCTTCTGGGGGATGGCGATCCTGGGAGGAACGGGAATTATTCTGGCATACTCTATAGGGACGACACGTTTCATCCCGGGCTGGGCCTTAAACGTCGCTTTTTGGATCCATCGCATTGAAGCCTTATTGGCCATTGCGCACGTCTTCATTATCCATTTTTTCATCGCTCATTTGCGGCGCCACAGCTTCCCCATGGATCGTGCCATGTTCGAAGGATCGGTCAGCCTGGATGCCGCCCGAGAGGAAAAGCCCGCCTGGATCGAACGCCTCGAGCAAACCGGCAAGCTGGAAGCGTCTCTGGTTCCCTCCGTAAATCGATCTATGCGCTTGCTATACTACCTAATCGGCTTTTCCGCCGTGGCGGTAGGGCTTTTCCTGCTCATCGGCGGTCTTGTCAATAGCCCCCAAATCACCTGGTAAGCTCCTCCCTGCGACCGCGATTTTCCCTTATTCCGCATGTAGTGATCTCGATGACGCTTCAGCTGTTTGTTCACCGGGGTGATTTCCGGAAACATGTGTCCCGTTCTGTCACACCAGTAACATATCGTATTTTTTACCTATTGTGAACTATCGCAAAAATGCTGCTCACAATCGTGACATTTCAGCTAAGGGCCATGCCAGATATGTGCTGCCGCAACGACATCCCGGCTTAGGAATCCGGGGTGTGATTGAACGGATAACATAACATTTATGATTATATATTCGGTGAGTTAAGAATTTATCGTTAAAATATGGTCAAACACTTTGTGGCAAGTCATGAGTCTTAACTGAAATGGCACGGCAATTGCTCAAACTCTACCAAGAGTCTTCAACTCAAGCAATAATTCCCAATAATTTCGTTTTGAGGCATCGTGGTCATGAAAAAAGAGATCGTCGTTCTTGATAGTGACTGGCGTCAAAGCCGTTGTCTCTGCGAATTTCTTGACAGCCAACATTATACAGCCGTTGAGATGAACAAGATTGTGGACCTCGAGCCGTATCTGAGTGCCAGCGACTGCCGAGCCGTTATCCTGAATTTGGACAACATTCAGGTGACCAACCAGGCCTTGCGGGAACTGAAGCGCAAAAAGCCCGACGCCAGCATCATCGTCCTCTCGGAACGTCAGTTTCATCCCGAACTGGAGGAGGCCTTCAGAGATTACATATCCGTATGCCTGAAACAGCCGTTGGATTCGGATGAACTTGTTTATTGGCTGCGGAGCATCTTTGAAAACAACGACGTGCCAAAAGCTAACTCCTGCTGATTCCATGGATACGACAGCGATCAACAATGCCGCCAAAATTGCTCTCAATGAAGCACTTTCAATACAGGCTAATTAACATTTTTTACAATGGTTTTGGGGTTTCCAAACAAATCTATTTCTAATCATAGCCGCTGGGGAAACCAAGGAGATCATGATGAAAAAGAACGGATTGATAATAATTGCGATCGCATCTCTCGCTGTGCTGAGCCTGATGGCCTGCGGCCAGGAGCAGGCTGTGAATGTCGAAGATCTCATGTCTCAGCCGCAGACCTATGTGGGGTCGGACACGTGCAAGATGTGCCACTTGGAGCATTATGATTCATGGAAAATGACCCTGCACAGTCGAACACTCCAAGATGCCCAATACAACCTCGATGCTGTTGTCGTCGACCTTGATCCGGACAAAATTCGGAAGAGCCTGACGGAGCTTGGCGGCCAACTGGAAGTGCCTATCGATCAGATTTTCATCCCCAAGCCGCAAGATCTCCGCTACACCATCGGCAGCCAGTGGAAACAGAGCTACATCGTCGAAAAGGACGGCCGCCTCTTTGTCGCGCCGGTTCAGTACAACATCGAGACCCACAGCTGGTCGACGTACCACGAAGCCGACTGGGATCAGCGCGACTGGGTTCTCAAGTGCGGCGGCTGCCACACCACCGGTGTGGACTTGGAAAAACGAACGTTCGTGGAACCCGTTGTCGGTTGCGAGTCCTGTCACGGCAAAGGTTCCTGGCACGCCGCCCTGCCCAAGACCGCCGTGTTCGAAAAACGACAAACCATCGTCAACCCGGCCAAGCTGACTTTGGGCGTGGCCGCGCAGATCTGCGGTTCGTGCCACAACCGGGGGGACTCCACCAAAGTCGAAGATGCCGCTTGGCCGGTAGGGTATGCACCCGGCAGGGCCCTTGAACCCTACTTCGCATCCAAAACCTATCCCGAAGGCGGCGACGTCATAAAGTACTATGCGGAGGACTTCAGCCAGGGCCATCACCAGCAGTATGCTGACTGGATGCAGTCCCAACATGTGACCGAAGGAGTCACCTGTACCTCCTGTCATTACGTTCATCAAATCGGCCTGCCGCCGACCCGGTCTCAGACGGTCGGCGCCGGCTCCCAGCAGTGTTTCGAATGCCATATTCAGCTGAATAAGACCTCGGCGCATGCGATTCACTCCTTTGCCAACTGCATCGGCTGCCACATGCCCAAAGTGGCCGAGAGCGCAGAGTCGGGCAAGATGCATAGCCATGTGTTCATGACCCTATTACCGCTCGATACCATCAACAATCCGGCAGTTCCCAACTCATGCCAGGCATGTCACAAGCACAAGAACGATGACCTGAAAGAGCTGCAAGAAAAAGCATTTCCCGGATCTATGGATAAATTGGACTGGTAATGCCGGGTCGGTGCTAATTTAAGGGAACTTGTGAATGAACTTTAAAATGCTGACAGGTCGTTTCATTATCTGCATGAATATGGCTTTTATAACCGTATTATTGTCTCATGCGGTTAGTGCCCGTGCCCAAGAAGAAGTCGCTTCAACGCTGCGACACTATAAAGATCAAGAAGTCATCACGGGCTATTATGAACAATATGAGGTCATGGCCCGCCGTCAACGTCCTCGGATCGCCTCCCCCCCTGGCCTGAAGCGAACATTTCCTTATAGTCAAACGGCCGCCAGGGTAAGGATCCGGACACGCCTGGCCGATTCGCACCTCGGCATCAAATTTTATGACGTTTTGCGTTGTGAATACTGCCACGCGGAACAAACCAAGGATATCCACAGCGTCAGGGCCATCATCACCTGCCGCCAGTGTCATGGGGGCGAGCCCATTGCCAGTATCGGACATGCCTATTCACTGCTGAATCCGATTCGGCGACATGCATATGTCTGTGCAAAATGCCACGAAGGTGCGAACCCTTCCTTTGCTACCTACGTCGTTCATCAGCCCGAGGCAGGATCGTTAACGGCCAAGAGGGAATTTCCCATCTTGTATTATACCTACTGGTTCATGCTGGTTCTTTTGGTCGGCACGTTGGCTTTCTTCTTACCACATACTTTTTTAGTCGGTTTCAGAGAGATAGTCTCCCGGCTGAAAGAGAAAAAAACTGATGAGCAAAACGCTATCGAACACAAACCCGCAGATGAAATCACCCACATTGACACAGAAGATGTTGAAGATGATCAACGAGATATTGAAAGCAAAGCCGAAGATGACATCACCCCGGTTGACACAGAAGATGAGGAACGGGATGACGACAGAGATGACAACCGTAAGGATTAGACGCTTTAATACCGTCGATCGCTTGTTTCACCTGTTCCTAATGCTGACGTTTCTCGTTCAGTCGGCCACCGGTTTCAGCCGCTTGTTTTTCACCACCTCCTGGGGAAAGTCTCTTGGTCAGGCTTTTGGCGGTTATGAGACATCTGTAAACATCCATAAGTCTGTCGGTGTTCTGATGATTGTCGGTTTTTTAATCCACACGGTTTACTTGATGAGCCGTGTGAACTGGAAAAATTTGCCGAAAAGTATTTTTGGACCGGACTCTCTGGTCCCCAACCTGGATGATGCGCGAAATTTTATACAGGGGATACGGTGGTTCTTCGGTCTCGGTTCGAAGCCCACTTTCGACCGGTGGACGTACTGGGAAAAATTCGATTACTGGGCGGTTTACTGGGGGTTGCCGCTGCTGGCAGTCACCGGTCTCATGTTGATGTACCCGCTGGCGGCAGCCCGTTTATTGCCCGGCTGGACTCTGAATATTGCGCTCCTCCTCCACGGAGCTGAAGCCATTTTGGCGGCGTCTTACATATTTATCGTTCATTTTTTTATCGGCCACCTGCGGCCCACCAGCTTTCCCATGAATGAAGCCATGTTTGCGGGAAGCGTCCCGCTGGAAGAAGCAATGGAGGAAAAACCCGCCTGGGTGGAGCGTTTGGAGCGAGAGGGCAAATTGGATCTCGTGAATTCCAAACCGCCGCGTCGCTGGTTCAGAGTCATTTACTATGTTTTTGGCTATACTGCCGTAATTTCAGGCATTTACATATTGATAAACGGCATCATTAACGGCCGCACTGTCGGCTTCCATTAGGTGGAAACGTTTGTCTATTTTCCGCACAAAGGGCCGATTCGCGTGAAAACAACTACGTTGCGCCATAGGGTCGATATCGACAAGGTAACTTTCTTGGACGTTATTTTAATTGTTTCCATTCTGCTGCTGTCGACCGGGATCATTCTGAATGCGAAACTTGGACTAAATTGGCAATCAGCAAAAAATGCGAAAGCTTCAGTATATCACGACGGCAAATTGAACAACCGTATAGACCTGGCCGAAGATCAAGAAATCATCTTGCTGGATGGCAGGATGGTTGTTGAAATCAGGGGAAAGAAAGTGCGGGTTAAAAAATCAGCGTGTCCCCGCCAGTTGTGCGTCAAAAACGGATGGATACAACACTCCGGAGAGGTCATCATATGTGTGCCGTACAAGACGGTGATTGAGATCAACTCTGCCAAGGCTCCGGTTGTCGATGCGGTCGTATTCTGAGGTTGCGAGGGGAAAACAAGTGACAGAAAATCAAAATGACAAAAAGATTTATAAGATCGCTCTGCTGGTCGCCTTCGCCTGTGTGCTTCAAATCGCCGAGTCCTTAATTCCGCACCCCATCCCCGGACTGCGACTGGGGTTGGCGAATATGCTGACCCTGACGGCCATGGTTATTCTCGGCTTCGGCTATGCCCTGGAAGTGGCGGTCTTACGTACCGTTTTAAGTGCCTTCATCATGGGCACATTTATGTCCCCCACCTTCATCTTGAGCTTCGCAGGCGCCGTTGCCAGCACATTGATCATGGGGTTTTTCTACTGGCTATCTGGCTTTAACCGGCGTTTTCGCCTGAGCATCATCGGAATCAGTATCATCGGCGCATTTTCCCACAATCTGGTGCAACTGTATCTGGCCTATCTGCTGCTGGTCAAACACGAGGGCATCTTCGTTTTCTTTCCATGGCTGAGCATTGGGGCCGTGGCCACCGGTTGGGTGGTCGGCGTGGTTGCCGGTGGCGTGTGCCGCAGGCTGGCTGACATTCCGGCGCTAGATATGCCTGAGAAAATACCGGCAGATGCCAGTGCTGCAATGAAAAGACATTACGTACCCGGCGACTCCTTACTGCATCGATTGCCGGCCGATCTAAAAATTGGCGCCATTTTTGTCCTGGCCTTATTGGTTCTTTTTTTCAGCAATTTTTGGTTTTACTCGGGTCTGTTTTTTATCTTGACGGCCTTGGCAGCCGTTTCTCAAACGCCCTTGGCGCTACTCTGCTCAAAGGCACGAAGATACATGTCGTTGCTGGCGATCGCTTTCCTGTTTCCGGTAATGTTCAACTCGGGGACAGACGCCGTCGCAACCATTGCGTCCTTTAAAATTACCTCTGAAGGTTTACAAACGGGGACGCTTTTTGCCTCTCGAATCCTTGTTTTGCTCTTCTCAAGCTGCCTGCTTATGCGCACCACATCTCCGGAGGAGATGACCCGCGGTTTGGCGCACGTGCTGTTACCCTTGCGATATGTGGGTATTTCCCAGCAAAGGGTTGCAGCGATACTCTCCCTGGCATGGAGGGCCATTCCCTACGTATGGGATACCACCCGAAATGCGATCCTTGCGGCCAATTTAAAAAAAGCCAAGAACCTGCGCAACTTGCTTCCGCTTTTAAGCAACCTGATCGCGCGGCTTTATTTAAACACCGAACCGGAGAACATCGTATGGGAAAACGTACAATCCATAGGGAAGAAAGACCCGCTCAACCCTGCGCCAACGCGATAACGAAGAAAGGGTCGGTAGATTCTCGACCGTTTATATATTTGAATAATGTGGGCCATTCCAAATCTTGGTGTAACAAGACTGGCAGAGGTCTGTATTGCAAGAAAGGGGGGCAAGCATGAAAATTACCGTCATTTTGACAATTGTCTGTGCGTTTCTTTTATGGGGCGTTGAAACCACGACGGGAGATGAAATATCAGACCTTAAAAAACAGCTTGAAGTGCTGCAACAAAAACTGGAGGATCTGGAGAAAAAGCAAGCCGAACAGGCTCAGGAGGCTGAGAAGGTTTCAGAGTCTGTTGATAAACTCAAGAAACAGCCGTCTGCTCGCGAGGTCGTTACCGAACAACTCAGCAAACGGGTAACAGTCGGCGGCCACTTCAAATTTTTCCTGGCGGATCAGAGCATCGGCGAGGTCAGCACTGCCACGCTCGATAAAGACAAGCAACGCGACTCCTTTTCGGCGGGCGTCAGCAACTTGTGGCTTTATTTCAACAAACAGCTAAATGACTGGCTGTCGATATCTGTGGCGCCCGAAATAATTGTTGAAGCGGCTGCAACACCCGTGCTGGGGGCCAACATCACACGTTCTGGTTCAGCGAATGTAGATGTCGCGCTCGATTGGGGCTATCTGACCGCACGACTGCCGTGGCAGCTTGAACTAAAGGCCGGCGCCTTTTATCCGTATTTCAGCGAAGAGTATGCCTCCAAGATTTGGTGGGACGAGCAATACAACGGCAACCCGGGTCTGCTCACCCTCCAATCATGGAAATCCGCCGGCTTGGAACTTTACCGTAACTTTGATTTCGAGAACTTTTCACTCCCCGTTTATCTCTACTATCTCAATGGCGAGGACCGGGGCGTCATTCAAGATAAACGCTACACCGACAACAATTCCTCCAAAAACGGGCTCTTGCACGTTGCCCCGGAATTTTTCGCCTACGGCGCGCGCGTGAAACTATTGGGATCCTTCGGCTGGGGAAAATGGGACAGTGGAGGCGACAATCAATCGATCCAGTGGGCGACGGGCGCCGACATCAAATACGGCAGTTTCGGACTCAGCGGTGAATATATGTATCGGGGGCGGGATAAACTACCTCTCTTGGACGGTGGAACGGAAGACGGCGAAGACAAGGGCTGGTACGTAAAAGGCATATATACGTTCAACCCCCAGTGGCGGCTCGTGTTGAAGTACAGCGATGTGGATCTCTGGTCGCCGGGGACAGACATGTTATTGACCGATAATTATCGAACCATGTATGGCTCAATAAATTTCTTCATTACGGAAAGCTCTATCATTATACCGGAAATCAGTTACGTGAAAATGGACCGGTCCGGCAGTCCCGATAAAACAGAATATTTTCGCTACACGCTTGGTTGGCGCACCACCTTCTAAGGTCGGAAAATGAAGCAGAACCGTTATTACAGACAGGGTCAGTTAAACCCCTCCGGTGAGAATGTTCATGAGCCGGCCATGTTTTTTGAGAGAGGAGCCTTTCAAGTCGGAGGAGCAGCCGCAGGAATGAAGAAAAAACCCTTGATCAGGAAGCTGAAACTGCCGTTCATCATTCTAGGCGCCGTATTTCTGGTGTTGTTGGGGATCAGGTTTTACAATCAGTATCGCTTCAACCTGGAAAAACAGACGCGTTTCATGATGGACACCTACGTGACCATCTATGCGGTTGGCCCTGCATCTATCACTGCCCCGGCAATTAATTCCGCCTTGGATCGCATGCAGGAGATCGACACAAAGTTTAACTCGCTGAACCCTGATAGCCCCATTTACGCCTTTAACCATCAGGGTGTGCCGATTTCCGACCCGGAGATCGTCGATGTGGTTCGCCTGGCATTGCAGATTGCCCGGGATTCTGACGGCACCTTCGATATTACGGTCGCGCCCCTTATCGAGCTGTGGGGGTTCTACGGAAAGTCTCCGCGCATTCCCGGAGAAGATGAAATTAAAGCTTGCCTGAGCAAGATCGGCTATCAATATCTTGTTTTAAACGGCGCGACACTTCAAAAAAGCAAATCGGATGTACAAATTGAACTGGGAGGAATCGCCAAAGGATATGCCGTCAGCCAGGCCGTAAAAGCCCTGAAGGCCGAGGGGGTAAATTCCGCCCTCATCGATGCCGGCGGAGATGTCTATGCCCTGGGCAAAAGAGGCCGCGAGCTGTGGAAGGTCGGCATCAGAAGCCCGCGCGGCGATAATTTATTGGGATATGTAGAGGTAGAAGACCTGGCGGTGATGGGCTCCGGTGACTATGAAAGGTTTTTTGTCAAAGATGGAAAGAGATATCACCATATATTCAACCCCAGGACAGGTTACCCGGTGGAAGGCGTGAGCGGCACGACCCTCATCCACGCGGATCCCATGCTTGCGGATGCCTGGAACACGGCTGTTTTCGTTCTGGGGCCGGAGATGGGATTGAAACGGGTCGAGAAAATACCGGAAATGGAAACCATCATGGTGACGACTTCGGGGGAGATCATATATTCCACGGGATTGAAAAACGCGCTGCATGAGTTAAAGACCGAATAAATATCATCAAGGAGGAATTGCATGTTTAATAAATTGAGCTTCAAGCTTCTGACTGTGCTCGGTATTTCACTGTTCGTCACGGCGGTTTGTTTTGCGTTTACGGTTCTTACCAAGGAGGACGCGCTCAAAGAGGTTTTCTGGCCGGGGGCAGAGGTTGAAATAGAGACCAAGGAGCTGACAGGCAAAACACTGGAAAATATCAAAGAGAGATTGGGCGGTAGTCTCGTTTATACTCAGGAAGGATCGGAATCGGCAAAAGTTGAAGACGAGACCACGATTAACTTTTACTTTGCAAAAAAAGACGGCCAAAGAAGAGGGTTGGCAATTATCGATACGGAACCGGGCAAATGGGGACCGGTGGAATTCATTATTGCCATGGATATTAACGGCGCTGTAAAAAAGGTCCGGGTGTTGTCCTATGAGGAAATAAGAGGCCGTCCGATTGCCCGAACTTCCTTTATGAATCAGTACCGGGACAAGAACGTTAATTCAACCTTAACGGTGGGTAAGGATATAGTCGGCATCAGCGGGGCGACCATTTCTTCGCGCTCTGCCACCTTCACGGTCAAAAAGGCCCTCGTAATCTATAATGAAGTTTACCAAAAAAAGGGATCGTGACCACTGAAGCTTCGACGGCTTCTCGTGATCCAATATGATCAGACACTCCGTCACCGGTTGGCATCCCGAATCAATTTATGGAGTTGAGATCTTAAAGACAATAAGAAGGAGGATATCATGATGAGAAGGCTTGTGAAATGTCTTAGTATTGGGCTTGCCCTGTTCCTTGCCTTCGCCTTCGTTGGTTGTTCCGGTGGAAACTCCGGCGGCGATTCCGGCGGTGGCGGTGGCGACGGAGAGCTGGTTGCCCAAACATTTAACGAAGGGTGTATCCTGTGTCACTCCTCCGGGGCTATTGTGGACGTTGAGGTAGCGCACAGTTTGCAAACGAACAGCCCACAGGGTCAAATTACCGGGGTGACCATCGACGGAGTCACCGGCCTAGTCACGGTCGAATTCAGACTTTTCGACAGTGCGAACAATCTGATTCCCATTGGCGGGGTGACCTCAAGCAATATCCGATTTACCCTCGCCAGGCTCGTGACCGATGCCGACGGCGTCAGTAACTGGCAGAGCTACATCAACACGACTGAAACCAAGGAGGCCGGCGATCCCGGCAATGCGCCCGACGGCACCCCCACGCCCGATGGAACCACCGAAATTCAGGCGACCGCTGAACGGGCAAGTACGACCGGCGGCGTGTTTACCGACAACTTGAACGGCACCTATAGTTATCAATTTTCGTTTGATATCGCAAATGTAACGACACCCCTCGCCGTGACCTACGAACCGGGTCAGACGCACCGCATTGCCATGCAGGTCTCCGACAATGTCGCAAACGCCTTCGTGGATTTTATTCCCAATGCGCTTCCAACCCTAAATACCACGAACGCCACCCGCGACATCGTTACGAACGCTTCCTGCAACGAGTGCCACCTCAAACTGGGTCTTCACGGCGGTGACCGGATTCAGGCCGAGTATTGTGTCACCTGCCACAATCCCGGTAGCACGGATGCAAACAGCGGCAACACCGTCAACTTCACGGTGATGATCCACAAAATCCATGCCGGTGAGGCCCTTCCGGAGGTTGAAGCCGGTGGTGAGTATGCCATCTGGGGATTCAACAATACCAAACACGACTACTCTACGGTCGTGTACCCGCAAGACCTCCGCAATTGCACCAAGTGCCACGACGGCGCCGATGCTGCGACGCCTGACGGCGACAACTGGAAGGAAGTCCCCTCCGATGCGGCCTGCACATCCTGCCACGGCGACCCCAACGATGATCCCGACACACCCGATTATCCGGGTTTCCCCAACTTAACGCCGGCTCAGATCGAAACGGCACATGAGATCCCGGCCGAGGTCGCCGCAGCGAGATTCGCGTACAACATCGTCAGTATTGCCGACCAGAACGACGATGCGCAGTTGGATCCGGGAGACTTTGTCAAGGTCACATTCTCGGTGTCAGACCCAACGTCAGGTGACGCATCCTATGACATCCTTACCGATCCGCAGTTCACCGCACCGGCCGGCGCCAGCCGACTGGCCATCCTGGTTGGTTGGGATACCACCGATTACACCAATACCGGCAGCGGCAGCGTCCCGGCCGAACCGGTTTCCATCGACCCGCTCAGCAGCGGTTCCACGCCCGCCACCGACAACGGTAACGGCACCTTCAGCGTCACATCCACCACGACCATTCCGGCCAATGTCGCCGGCAGCGGGGTGGTTGCCATCGAGGGGCATCCGGCGGTGGAGACGACACCCGGCTCCGGCGTCTACAATTTGAGAGTCCCGGTAAAGAACGTATTTCAATACTTCACCATTACCGGCAGCACCCCCGTGGCCCGTCGAACCGTGGTTGACATTGATAGCTGCAACCGATGCCACGGGGTATTGAGTCTACATGGGAACAACCGCACCAACGAACCTCAGGTCTGTGTCATCTGCCATAACGCCAATGCCACCGACTTCGACGTGCGTCCCGCCGATCCCGCCACTGCGGTCGACGGTAAAGTGGAAGAAGCCATCGACTTCAAGTACATGATCCATGCCATTCACGCCGGCGAGGCCGCTGAGCACGGATTCCGCGAAAACGGCATAGTTGTCTATGGTTTCCGCAGCAGCGTCAACGACTTCAGCGAAGTACGCATGCCGGCCGGCACGGACAACCTGAAAAACTGCGGCGGTTGTCACGACGGAAGTACGTTCGAAGTCCCGTTGGATGAGGATGCACTGCCCACGACCATCCTTACCGGCGCCGACCTGGCAAGCCCGAACGACGACACGAACATTACACCCACCGCCTCTGTCTGTTCCTCTTGCCACGACAGCATTTTTGCTAAGACGCATATGAGCCAGGAGGGCGGGCGTTTTGATTTCGTTGCCTTTGCGCCGGCTGCTCCACCCGGCGGCGGCGGGGGATCGCAGGCAGACCTGTGCGGACCCGGCCCCATATCCGCCCAGCCGGCAGGGCATACCGAAAGCCTGGATTGTTGCAGCTGCCATGGCTTCAATTAGTCCATAACCCAAGATAAAAGGGGGTGTTTCCCTGCGAAACGCCCCCTTTCCATTGGTTTGTAGAGACAAACAGAGCAAAACCGTCCAGCTGTTGAGGTGACCGAAAGCGCTGGGAACGCGATGATGTTAGATCCCTACACGACTCGCCAAATACGAAACACTCTCGAAAAAATCGCTAGCGATTGGCCGGCCTTAAATTCGAACTTATCGATCCAGATCCGAATTAATCGCTGAGGCCGGGAGACACCAATTGAATGCGCCGGAAATCGATTCCTCCGGACCAGGCACCTGAGATTGATCTCGCCGTGCCTTTCATAACATTACCGTCCTCTGACAAGGTTAGTTCCATGGTACCCTCCTGCTCCCACCCCGCAGGTATGGCGTCGCTGCTGTAATGATAATGGCACTGCACGTTAGCAGCCTTGATTATTCCCTCTGCAACCCAGAGGACGTGTTTCTCCTGCAAGCGGCTGATTCCGATTGCTTTGACGGTATTGTGTTCGACATAAAATAGTGCGATATTGTCCGGGGTTGGATCGGTGGTTTTCGTCCAGACACCGCTCACATCCGCACCCTGCGCCAAAGCAGTGAACAGGTGCAGTATGAAAACAACGCTTGCTACCCGAATTCCCCAATGCGTCTTCATTGAATGAACTCCTATGATTTTGATATTAAATGGATTTTTTACATAGATGACGTTGTAGACTTCGTTCAGCGACAACTCGGCAGGTAGGATTTTTTTTAATACACAGGTCAAGATATGAGTTGTGTCGTTTTCTTTAAGTTGACATTCCAAAGAAACCCGTCACCACCCTTGGTCTCATTCAAACCTTCAGAGCTGACTTGGCTGTTTCAAATCATGGTGGAAACTAATATCAGCTACTTCGAGATTCAACTGAATCCAAAGGTAGAAGGGGGAATAAATGTCGAGAATTTTAATTATTATGGCTCTGTTTTTATTGTGTTCCTGCGCCACTTCCGTTCCGCCGATGCCCCTGCCCATTATCCAGACTGATCGGGGCAAGGCGTGTGGGCACGATTGTCAAACGCAGTATTCCGCTTGCATGCAAAACGAAATACGCCCTAATTTCTTGCTGATGTCGCCCAGAAAGGAAGCCTGCAAAAAAATGCTGAACGAGTGCTATGATACCTGTTTGAACAAAGACAACATGTGAATTTTTACAGCGGCTTTCGCGAACTGCTTTCATGTTGGTCATCAGAATTATTCCCAGCGTTGCCAACCTCCAAGCCCAATTTATTTGCCGAACGCCGCTCGATCAATCTCGGGCCATGCGCCGAAAACTGTTGGCCGCAAATAGAAAAGATATAACCACAATATGCAGTTAGCGATAAACACATTCGGTGAAGAACTCCAAAGCAGTGCGGAATTTTGCAGAAAAGAGGGCATAGGAATAGAAATATCCGATTTCGTGTATCCATGGAATCTTGATAGCGATCCAAAGAATTTTATAGCAAAACATATCGAATCTATCGAGGGGATCAAGCCCCTTACGTGCCATGGGCCCTATTTCGAGCTTAACGTTGTCAGCTTCGATGAGGCCATAAAAAAAGTATGCAGGCAAAGGCACCAACATGCATTAGATGCTGCCAGAAGATTGGGTGTAGACACTTATGTTACCCACACGAATTTCAACCCTTTGATACGACAACCCTCTTATCGTGCCAAGTTTGCCGATCGATTTCTTGATTTTTGGCTTCCTTTTGCCGATGAAGCATCGAAGAGTAATATTGTTATTGTCTTTGAAAATCATTGGGAAAGTAATCCGGAGATACAGACAGACATAATACGGAAAGCAAGCCATCCAAACATTAAAGCTTCGTTTGATAACGGTCATGCATTAATTTTTTCAGCTTTACCTGCGACTGATTGGATCGAAACACTTGGCGCAGATTTACATCATTGCCATCTGCACGATAACGATGGAGATTTAGATTTGCATCATCCTATAGGCAGTGGCAAAGAAGATTGGATAAGTCTGATTAAAGCCATAAAAAGCCACGCACCCGGTGCGATTTTAGTCGTTGAATGCGACCAATTGAAAAAAAACAGAACGGGCATAGATAAATTAAGAATTCTCCTAAATAGCACATGAAAAAGGATGTTCAAAAATAGGGGTGCACTGTTTCTTTCAATATTCGATGTATTTTAATATTACATTCTTCCCCTGTTGAAATATGTCCGAAGCCTTCTATCCATTCCCTGGTCCCGGAGGAGGCCAGACTAAAAATCAAGGGAGGCATCCACAATGCCAACATACGACATTGCCATTATCGGGGCCGGTCCTGGCGGCTTGGCCTGTGCATTGAAAGCTGTTGAATTCGGGTCTTAGCTATATTCTGTTGGAAAAAGGCCCCAAGGCATTTCCAGGGCATCGTCGATTCCTATCCCCGGGGAAAAAAAGTATACCCGACGATTCCCAAGGGAGATATCCGGTCCGTTTCCGGTCGCAGAACTCATGCCACATGAAGCCAACAGACCGGTGGAGGAATACGTCGCAAGTATTGAGGCGTGCATCGAGAAAAACAAGATCGATATTCGTTTTGGAGAGGAGTTCACGGACATTTCCAAGAGTCAACGCGGTTTTACCATTGTCACTCGGGAGAATCAGTACCCGGCCGCCCATGTTATACTGGCCTTTGGCAGCAATATTCCAGTGGATCTCGGGGTATACGGTGAGGCCAAAACTGTTGCCAGGAAACTGGACAATCCGGATGATCACCTCGGGGCGCCCACCCTCGTTCTGGGGGGCGGTAATGCCGCCGCAGACGTTGTTTCGACCCTCTCGAAGGCCAAACGCTCCGCAGAAGATTTCACACCGGTTTACTGGGGCAACCGTACGGAAAATTTCAAGATAAACAAGGATGTGGCACGGGACCTGGGGGAAGAGATTCTGCTGGGGGGAAACATCAAGATTCTGCAGGGGGCTATTCCCAAGATCGGCGAGGTGGATGTCGACGGTGTGGACCGACTGATCATTCAAACCCAGGAATTGCACCTTGGCGGTGGAGTCGAACTGCAGCAGGGCATGAGCTTTCCAATGAAGCACGTCATTGCCTGTATCGGCACCCAGGGGCCTTCTCCGGTTTATGACCGTCTCGGGCTTCAGCAAATCACCTGTACCGAGGGGGTTTGTCGAATCGGTAAGACCGGTGATCGGCTGATCATGTTGACACCCGATTTCCAGACCAGTATCAAAGGCATTTACGCCATCGGTGGTGCCATCAGCCCAGCCTACATTGAAATCCAGGAAGAGGGCAATTTCAAAGAAAGGAAACATTCCAACCTAATTTTCACAGCCGTCCGGGATGCCGTGACAGCTGTAAAGCACATCGCTGCCGCTAGCCCGCATATTTCATGAATATTTCTTAGCGAACCTGTAAAATATTCATAATACCAATTACTTAAACCTTTTTCTGCCGCCAAATTATAATGTGTATATTGTCCCCCAACGATCTGAAAAAAATGCTAAAAAATATTCACCCGCGGGGCCAACCGCATTCGCCCGTTTGCTGCGTTTCCCAGCATAGCTGGACTTCTCGTTCGTTTGTAAATATTTCGGTGAGTCGTCAGAGGCTTGCGGTACCAAAGTACAGCTGCGCCACTGAATGCCTTGTAAATGAACGAATGCGATTAGTGAAAAATGCGGGCTAGTGTTTCAAAAAAAGAAGTAAAACGCTACTTTTTTAATTCATTACCTTATAGGTAAACCTTCTTTTCATAAAGGATTAGACCAATGTCATTCAGTTTCAAAAAAATCAGTCTGCTTTTGTTACTGGTTTTAATATCTGATATCCCCTGCAGTGCCAGTGATAAGAAAAAGGATGATATAATAAAAGTAATTACTGAATTTACTTATAGATTGGAAGATGAAGATTCAAAGGAAAAATCAAGAGCTCTGGCCTTGTTTGGTGCGAAACTCAAGGCTGTCAATTTGGCCGCCAAATATCTAACGCATAAAGGATTGTTGGAGCATTACGAAAATAAACAGAACGAAATATTCTGTCTCACCACAAACTGAGATAAAAGTATCGATAATTGATGAAAATTTTAAAAAAGAGATCAATTCATATTATGTCAAAATAAATTCTGAAGTAACAAGTGTAGACTTCATTAAGGCTCAAATTAAAAACTTGGAGTTCGAAAAAAAAGAATCAAGTTTTTCATACAGTGAAGAAATGGAGCAGCCTGTTCTGGCTGTCATCGCTCCAGCAGAAGAATTGTCAAGGGCTTACCGATATATCGGGGATAAGCAATGGCGAATTTCCATTATTTACTTAGATCATCTTGAAAAAAAATATCCAAACTGGGGCGATGTCTTTCTGGCAAAAGCAATCGCCTTCTATGGCATGGATGCGATTAGCAGAATGACCAAAGCGCTTAAGACCGCATGTTCATTGGACAATCAGGAGGCGTGCAATGAATTGCAAAGTTTTTCATCAAATTCGCCATAAATTGATACATATTTTAGCACTTGCACATGAACGGGGATTGCGTTTTAAATAAGAATAGGACAACATCTTATCTAATCTGAGGGATTGTCGAGGTTCCGCAGAATATCAAGGAAGATTTCGTTCCAAGCTATCGTCAGCTATGCAAGGTCACGGCATACTGATCACCTGTAAGATGCGGTAAGATCGGCAATCACGATGGGTTTTCAAATTGTTAAAGATCGGAAATTCTAATATGAATTCCATAGAAATAAAGCAGTTCCCTTCCAATTAACATTTGAAACGCTCACTTTAGGTCTTATATACCGGATGCCAAACATGTCCATAATTTCACTGTACGAAACGATCCTGGTTGCAACAACTGTCGTCGTTATCATCGTCTACCACACGCATCTATATATCAATTTTCGTCGGAACCCGTTGACCACGGCCATTGGCATTACGAATCACGCGCGGCAGATGTGGGTTAATGGCGTCATGAAAGACAAACGCGACATCCTGGCGGTCCAGACGCTGCGCAATCAGGTGATGGCTGCGACATTTTTAGCGTCCACCGCGCTTCTTATCTGTCTTGGCTCGTTCAGCGCCGCTTTTCGGCCGGGTGTCTTCGTCGAAGTCTCGCATGCGCTCAATCTGCTTGGAACAAAAACCGAAACATTGTGGATGTTCAAACTGATGCTGCTGGGCATATTGTTTTTTGCCACTTTCTTTAATTTTACCCTGGCTATCCGATACTACAATCACGTCGGGTTCATGATCAACACGTTTCAGCTTAACGATTCTACCGTTTCCGCGGCGGCTGTGACCGAGGTTATCAATCACGGCGCGCTGCATTACACCATCGGTATGCGCGGGTTCTACCTGTCGGTGCCGCTGGCGCTGTGGCTGTTCGGTCCGATCTGGTTGCTGGCCAGCAGCGTGGTTTTGGTTGCCGTCTTATATCGCCTGGATCGAGAAGCCTAAAGACATTGAATATACGGAATGAATTCTGTGTTGCGAAAAAGATTAGGTCCCAGTCCCAGCTCTACCTTCTTTTTAGCGCTGCCTAACGGTTGACCGCCTGCATGGCCGCCTCGGGGTAGCGCATACCTTTGGCGGCGCCGAATGGTGCCGCCTTGTCGATTTGAGCCATGTCTTCTGGGCTCAGGTGCACCTGCAGAGCCTTGAGGTTGTCTTCCAGGTACGCCCGGTGTTTGGTGCCGGCGATGGGAACGATGTCTTCACCGCGGGCCATGAGCCAGGCCAGGCTAAGCTGGGCCAGGGAACACGCTTTGGCGGAAGCGATCGCTTCGAGCCGCCGGATGATGTTCATATTGTGTTGAAGGGCGTCCCCCTGGAAACGGGGGGAATGGCGACGATAATCGCCTTCTTCCAGGTCCTGCAGCGACTTGATCCGTCCGGTCAGAAATCCCCGCCCCAACGGGCTGTAAGGCACGAATCCAATCCCCAACTCGCGGCAGACGGCCAGAATTTCCGCCTCGACGTCACGGGTCCACAGGGAGTATTCGGTCTGCAGCGCACTGATCGGATGCACGGAACAGGCTCGCCGGATGGTACCGGGGGCTGCCTCCGACAACCCGAGAAAACGCACTTTGCCTTCCTTGACCAGATCGGCCATGGCGCCCACGGTTTCCTCGATGGGTGTGTCGGGATCGACCCGATGCTGATAGTACAGGTCGATGACATCCACACCCAGGCGCTTCAAACTGGCTTCGCAAGCCGCTTTGACATAAGACGGTTTTCCATCGACCCCTTTGAAGCTGCCGTCCGATCCGCGCACATTACCGAATTTGGTCGCCAGCACCACCTTGTCCCGGCGGTCTTTGATGGCACGGCCCACCAGCGCTTCATTGTGGCCGATACCGTACATGTCGGCGGTATCGAGAAAATTGATGCCGAGCGCCAGCGCATGGTGAATGGTGCGTATGGATTGTTCATCGTCGGTCGTGCCATAGAATTCGGACATCCCCATGCATCCCAATCCGATCGCCGAGACCGTCGGGCCCTGTTGGCCCAATTTTCTGAAATTCATGACATGCCTCCTTTTTTAAAGGGGTTGAAAGGCCTGATTCAGGCTATTGTCTTGGCGTATACCCCGGGGTACACCCGATGGTCAGTGGGGTTCGGGCCGGGTCTTCAAAAACGGACGGCCCGCCCCAGGGTGGCGCCGCGGAGAAAATGAGATGCGACGTGAGCCGTTGCGGGTCCGGCTAATCTTAATTGGCTCTCAAATACTGCCGTGGCCAGGGCACCTGCTGATCCAGGATCCGGGCGGCATGCAGCGGCCAATAGGGATCACGCAGCATTTCGCGCGCCTAGCAGAACCGCGTCGGCCTGACCCGTGCCCACGATCTGCTCGGCCTGCACCGCATGCGTGATCAGGCCCACCGATCCAGTGGCAATGTTCGCCTGATTGCGGATGGCGGCCGCAAAGGGAACCTGGAAGCCGGGCCCGACCGGTATCTTCGCATCCGGTACCAGGCCGCCGCTGGAACAGTCGATCAGATCGACGCCCGTCTCTTTGAGCCGGCGGGCGAGTTCAATGGATTGTGCCAGGTCCCAGCCGTTATCCACCCAGTCCGCGCAGGAGAGGCGCGCAAACAGGGGCAGATGGTCGGGCCAGGTTTCGCGTACCGCTGCAGCGATCTGCAACGGCAGCCGTATGCGGTTGACCAAGTCGCCGCCGTGTTGATCCGTGCGCTGATTGGACAGCGGGGAGAGAAACTCGTGCAGCAGATAGCCATGGGCCATATGCAGTTCCAGAACGTGAAATCCCGCCTCCAGGCAGCGCCCGGCGGCGGCGGTAAATTGACCGACCAATTGATCGATATCCGCTTTTGTCATCTCCCGCGGTACCGGCGAAGCCTCTCCGAAGGCCAGGGGACTGGGAGCGATCGTCGGCCAGCCGCCCTGCGATTCCGAAAGGGCCCGTCCGTCGCGCCACGGTACATCGGTGGATGCCTTGCGCCCGGCATGGGCCAGCTGAATACCCGGAACGCAATTCTGTTGGGCGATAAAGTGCGTGATCCGTTTAAAGGCCTCGGCATGCTTGCCGGCCCACATGCCACTGTCCCAAGGTGAGATGCGGCCTTCCGGAGATACGGCAGTGGCTTCAACCATGACCATCGCGGCACCGCCCACCGCCCGGCTGCCGAGGTGCACCATATGCCAATCGTTCGGCATCCCGTCGTCGCTGGAATATTGGCACATGGGCGAAACAAAGATGCGATTTTTAAATTCAACGGAACGCAATTTAAGTGGTGTAAACAGTCTGCTCATAACCTCTCCATCATATCTCCTGACAGCCGGCATCCGAATTGTTGAATATCCCCATTGGGTGATGCTCCTTGGTCCTTTTCATGGGCTAACCAACGCCCGGCCCCCGGAGACTTGCTTTTTTATTCGACTTTGTAAGTTACCGTAATCATCCAGGCAGCATAATCCACATGGGATTTTTTGAGTTCCTGGACGACACTCTCTTTGAATGTCCCTTCGATTATATTTGTTTGTCCCGGCCAAAGCTTGACCTTGATACGCAGGTAACGCCAGCTACCCCCTTTGACATCCTTGATCCCAAAGAACTCCGGTGTGGCCAGAATGATAGAACGGTGCTGGTCGTACATACCCTTTGCAATTGCCTGAATCGCTTGCAGCATCTCCCCTGCGCTGCTAATAGTATTTGGATATTGCAAGATTCCTTATGATTATGGAATTTTGCGACGCCCTCGCAAGGGGCTTCCGCCGGTCATGATTTTGGCCTGAAAAACCGTTCCGGCAATGACCAGGATGATAAACAAGATCATTTCAACCCGGGGATCGAATGCCACCATTTGCACGATTAGGCTGGCGCCGGTCAGTGTCGATAGAAAAATCAAGGCCCAGTCAAAAACAAAATACAGGACGCCTGCACCGATAATGCCACCGATAACATACGGCAGCCAGACCATCTGGGCGGGCAATCCGGCAAACTGATCGAATAAGACCATCGCGATATATCCACCAGCGGCAAAACCGGCAATTAAGATGGCGGCCTTCTGAAAGAAGATCGCGATGATCGCACCCACCGCCCCGGCGGCGATAGCCAGAGTCAGGATCAGAACCGCAGAATGAATGCCCCCGATTTGCTGGACGTAATGGTAACCACTGGCAAAACCGACACAGGCCACAAAGAGCCAGAAAAGCCTGCGTCCGGCAAATAGCAGGACCAGGCCGATCAGAATGATGATCCAGTTCATGGAATTTTCCTCCTCGCCTTCAGTTGCCGGCAACCACCACCCATGGCCGTCGTGAAGTTGTCTTTAGCCCCAAAGGGGCACGGTTGTTTGCCCGCTTAAATATCCTTGCTTTTATCCCGTTGCCGCCCAAGTTCAGAAAGCAGATCGATTTGGATCTGCTGGATTTCAACCAGTCGCTCCCACTGGTGCGACAGCAGGTGGTCGATTTTGTCGTGCAGCTGCCGGATCTCCAGCTCGGCTTTCAAGTTTACGCGATAATCATGCTGCGACCGCAGGCGGTCTTTGGATTCCTGGCGGTTCTGGCTCATCATGATAACCGGGGCCTGAATGGCCGCCAGGCAGGATAAAACCAGGTTGAGCAGGATAAACGGATAGGGATCGAAGGGCCTCATGAGAAGAACGACCGAATTCAAGGCTATCCAAGCCAGAAGCAGCACCCCGAAGATGATGAGAAATCTCCAGCTGCCGCCGAATGTGGCCAGCCCGTCGGCCATTTTTTCGCCCAGGGTCAGGTCTTTGTCAAACTCAGCATCGACGTTGCTTGAAAGGGTTTCGTGTCGCTGAAGGCTCTCCAGGACGTCATGGTCCAATGTCGTCAGTTCGCCTTTTTCCGATTCAAGCAAACCTTGAATATATTGCATGCGGAATCTATTCAGATCACTGAGGCAAATATAGCTCTCCCGTTTCCAGTCCGGGTAAGTGGCTCTAATCTGCTCCGCCACGGCACTTCTGACAAGCGCTGAGGGCATCATCATGGCTCTGGCTTTGGTTTTGCCGCAAATACTGCAGACCATGTTTTTTGTTTGCGATGATTTCATGACTGATTGTTAGCTCCCAATAATGAAACAGTTTCCCATGTTCTGCCTCTACTTCGGTAGAATCCAATTATAGTAATATTTCATGCGGCTGTATCTGTACGTTTGCGTTGCCCCTACCGTCGCTGATCCTCTCTTCGCCTAAAATATACGCAAGCGCCCCTGACGGCGCAGTTAACTCGCAGGCCATAATACCCACAGATAAGCAGCATATCCAAAGAGCAGTAACCCCCCTTCCCACCGCTGAAGCTTTAAGTCGGTATAAAGAAGCGGCAGTAACGCAATCGAAAAAGCAACCATGACCCACAAGTCTAATTTTGTAATTCCCGTTGCCGATAGCGGTTTTACAATGGATGCCACTCCCAGAATGCCAAGGATATTGAAAATATTGGACCCAACAACGTTTCCAACCGCAATATCAGGTTGGCGGCGCAGTGCCGCAACTACAGAAGTGGCGAGTTCGGGCATACTCGTCCCTGCGGCTATTATGGTCAAACCGATAACTGCTTCGCTTATTCCAAAAAGACGGGCAATGTCCGTGGCGGATGCCACCAGGAGGCGGGATCCTGCGACAAGGAGGAAAAGGCCACCGCCAATAAACAATACATCTCGATACAGAGATTTTGCCTGTGAAGGAACACCATCCTGGAATTGCTGTTCGATTTCAGCGGAAATGCCTTTTTTCGCCATCCAGACGGTAAAGCCGATATAGGCGACAAGCGCGGTGAAAAGTGCGATACCGACCGGCCGAGATATGGTGCCCTTTGTTATGAGGAATAATGCCAGAAGCGACACGGCAATCATAATCGGGCAATCTTGCCTGATGATTTGGAGGCTGACTTTTACCGGGCAAAACAAGGCTGTCAGCCCAAGGATGATACCAATGTTAAATATATTGGAACCCACCAGGTTTCCAATAGAAATATCGGCTTGATTGTTCAACGAAGCGACGATACTTACGACGAGTTCCGGAGTGCTCGTGCCAAAGGCGACGATCGTCAGCCCGATGATAAGAGGTGTAAGTCCTAAGCGGGTAGCTAAAGAAGCACTACCACGGACAAGCCCCTCGGCACCAAGGGTGAGTGCCGCGAGTCCAAGGACCAAAAGGGAGATATTCCAAACCATAGGCAATGACCATTTCATGCCGAGCATGATCCCATATTCGACTGTCAGTCGTTTAGATACACTTAAACCGATAGATACCCCAGGTGCTAAATAACAAGAGCCCAACGCTCCGAAGAATTATCGTAATGATAGGGCTGATTTTCCACAATTTCAATCGGATAGTATCATTGGTTGGTGTGAAAAACGTCCGAATAATGGAACGATTTTTACAACCACTTTAAATTGGTCGCAATATTACGGAGAATGTCTTGCTTGGAATTGTCCTCAGAATTGACGATCACCCAACGTTGACTATGCCAGGTTCAGGCACCTTTTATCAGCTGAATAACGTCGGTAAATATAACCTAAAATGAGCGTTTCAAATTTTAAATGGAGGGGGTGCTTTATTTATAAGGAATTCTATCAAAGTTTGGTTATAAAATTTGAAACCCATCGGGATTGCCGATCTTACCGCATCTACGGTGTCATATGCCGTCCCGCATAGCTGATCCCGCCGGCGGCGGGACGGAACGACATCTTCTCCCGCTGGGTGGGATTTCGCTACGCTTAACTTGCTCATCTGCGGCAACCTCGACAATCGCTCAAATTAGGTAGAAGAAAGATTTCGGGCATTGAGTCGGTTTTATGAATATCTACCACTTTTGGCGCCAACACCCAGAGTTCAAACGCGGTTATCAGAGATTGATAAAACCTCAGATCCCTATATGACTTGAAAACGTAACATAGGGAGAATAGCCGAGACAGAAGGCATTAGATAATCAAACGGACGCCGCCCAGATCCTTAAGGCCGTATATGAAGTGATTGCCTGGTGATCCGATAAACATCAGGTTGGTGGGTATTTCCCATTTCTTTGACAACTCTTCTATAAGCTCCGGACCGAACGAGCCGATGAGGGCGACGAACTCGATATCGATATTCGGATAGGCTTCATTCAGGAAATCAAGATCCCGCTTGAGATTGGGCGGTATCTCGCATTCATTACGGACGACGTTCACCACTTTGATTCTATTGGTGTGCTCGTTTTGCCGGACATAGAGCATGGCTCTGTTGAGATTGGCGAGATTGTCTCCGCGGGTGAAAAAAACGATTTGTTGTGCATTGATATCATCGATTTTGCCGCGGATCATCTGTGTAATTCCCGTCATGCGCTTGATGAAGAAATGGAGCACGGAACGGACGAGAAACAGGCAGGCTTGCAAAATGGTGATGCGCCCGAGCATGATGGATACCACCAACAGCGCTGGGATGAAATACTCCAAAAAGACACCAAGATAGAGTGGGTTCATAATGGCGTTTCCCACCAAACCCGTTATGACTGCGGCAACCGCTACCAAAACCGACACAAGGGAGGCCGTATGCGGGCGGGGAAGCCCGGAGCGTTTCGTTTTAAGCAAAATATTACCTAAGGCGAACAAGGCCATGACGGCCAGAAAGGAGATCGTGTAAACACCCGCTAATGCTTTCAATTCGCCTTCAGTGATCATCAACACGGATACAGCCAGTATAAAAAAAGCTATAATAATCCGGTACGTGGTGCCCCTGCGATTTTTTTTAAGGAAAAACTGAGGCAGGCAGCGATCCAGTGTCATACGGTGGACCAGCCCGTTGACACCGACATAGCTCGTCAGCACGGCCCCGCTGAGAACCAGGGCGGCGTCCACGGATATCAGCCGGGACATCCATAGGCCCCCGGACAGGTTGCCCATGTGGGCCAGCAGCGCTTCCTGGTGATTTCCAACCTGGGAAATTGGTACCAGGGCCAGTGCCAGCAGCGCCATCCCGGGGTTGAACACGGTGACGGCGACCCACATATTTCGCAAGGTCAACGGGAAGACCTCTTCGGCTTGCTCTTCCACAAAATTGGCCGAACTTTCAAAGCCGGAAATCCCTAATAGGCTGGCAGCAAAGCCGAAAAACAGGGCCGTAACCAGTCCGCCCTCTGCGGGCGTCACAAGGTTCAGTTGCAGGATTTCCAGTCCATGATTAAAGATATACGCTGCTCCGGCCACCAGCAGCAGCGTCAATGTACTCAGGTGGAATATGAAAATCACGACGGCCACAGCCGCGGACTCGGTAATGCCGATGATGGTCAACACCATGAAGACGGCCAGTAAGCAGATGGTTGCGCTGATCACCGGAAGCCCGGTCCAAACCGTATGGACATAGTGCATGGCTTCGCTCGCCGAGATAACGGCCGTGGCCATGTAGGAAAGGATAGTCAGGCAGGCAGCGATGGATGCACGGTATTTGCTGGTCGTGTTCAGCAGGGCATTATATGCGCCTCCATTCAAGGGGAGGGCCCCAACGACCTCGGCGTAGATAGACCGGTAGAGATACAAGACCCCGGCGACAAGCAGCAGCACCAGCGGTGCCCATCTTCCTGCGTATAAAATAGCCAGGGCCGATACATACAGGCATGACGAAGTAATATCATTTCCACAGATGGCCGTCGCCGGCAATTGGCCCATGCCCCCTTTTTTGTGCTCCGTGATGGAGCCTCGGAATTTTTCGCCGGAGGTGCCATTCGAAATTACTTCCTTCGGGCAATCCTGAGACACTGGCGCATTCGTTGCGGTGAATTCCAGGTTAATCGTCTTTACTTTTTCAGGCATGATACACATCATCCTGCACAGTTATACCTATGGATGGTTTCCCGGCATGGATTTAACAGGCTGGTGAAAAACGATTGCGCATGACAGTACGGCGTTTACGGCTGAACCGGGGGCCTCTTCCCCCGCTTCAGCGAAAATGCCGATTTATCACGCACAAACTCCGCTTTATGGTCGGATTTTGACTTGTCATGCGGGCGCTCATGACGTTTTTCAACACTATGTTAAGCGGGGTGGCTGGCTTTCCCTCGGGATCCAGGAAATAGGTGGTGATAAAACTGACGTATCGACCAGCCTGTGCCAGCGATGTTTGGCAGGAGGAGGAAGTTGGAAGCCTATCCCGATTTCAACCGTAACGTTTTCGTTACGCACCCCGACAAGGTATTCGTACTAAGGGGGTCATTTGCTACCCGACACCGTGATCCTTTCGAGAGCGTTGATTAAGGATTTAGAATTACTACATGTGGGTGGCTTATAACCCCACAGTAAGGTTTACTTCGAAAGTTATTATATTGTTTTGCCGGTTGGGGCGCTGAGTCGGCCCGGTCTATTTTTCTAACGCCGAATCCACGGTGAATGTGCTTTTACCGTCTTTTTCGGTAATGGTACCTTTGAGAGTGACCATTTTGCCGACCATCTCTGAAAGATCCTTCTGGCTCTCGATAGTATAGAGCTTACCTCCCGACCTTATATGAAGGCCGCCATTATTATTGTCTTTTTGAATTGCCCCACGCAATTCCGCACCTGCTGGGCCTCCGGACTGTTGACATGCCGGACCCAATGAGACGAAAATAACGAGAAATAGCACACACAAAAATAGATTCCATTTTTTCATTTTTGACTCCTTGGTCATGGGGTTATACCCCTCTAAAGGTTACTTGGGACATGACTATTACCATGGGTTGAACGTGCTCTTCTTCAGAAAAGTCATCGTACACTGACGTTTTATTATCGGACGCCATTTTCTTTCCGGTTTCCTCGATACAAAAAAAGTTGCGAAACCTTGCGAAGATTGGGTATCAAATTAGCAAACCGTAAAAGCCATCCTGATCAGCCACCCCCTTCCATCTTTAGTCAATTTAATAGAACACAAAATACGGCCAGTAACCCAAGCGAACGTTCTGTTCAAAAAGGGACGATCTGAGGCTCACCATCCCATGGTCCTCAAAACTTTTTTCACTTTCTCTTCGATTTGTTTTTCGACGATAATCATCTTCTTGGCATGGGCCTTCTTGATTTTTTCTGTCAGCTGTGAAAGGTCGGCCGGTTTTTCCAGAAAATCGACAGCGCCAAGTTTCATGGCTTCGATGCCTTTATCCACGGTCGCATGGCCCGTCAACAAGATGACCTGTGATTCCGGCTTTTTTTCTTTAATCAGTTTGAGGGCTTCGAGACCGTCCATTTCAGGCATCATCAAATCCACGATGATGGCATCAAATGATTCATTCTCCGCAATTCGAATTGCTTCGGTGGCGGATGTGGCCGTGGAGACTTCGATCCCCCGGCTGGTCATCCGTTCGGCCAGAACTTCTAAAAAATCTTCCTCGTCATCGACGAGCAACACTTTTTCCGTCATGGTTCGGCTCCTTTTCATGTTCGTTTATTGATGTTTTACCCTGACAGTTAATCATCGGTTTTAAGATGGTCGTCATGGAGTGGAGAGATCCAATGCAACGGATTTGGATTCAGTATCGATGATGAAATCCACCGTGAGATTCTCCAACAAGTCAGGGATCTGTGATGACGGCCACGAAATATTCGACATGCGGTCAAGCTCTGGTAGCGAAGAGAAGTAAATCCGGACACCAGTATTAGTTTTCTCCGGTTTCAGTTCAATGCGTTGGCCTTGCCCGGCGGCTTCCATGGCAAACTCCAGGCACAGAAACAGTGAATTCAGCAGCGAAAACGAAGATGCTTGAATATTAATCAATTCCGGATGTCCTCCGATATCCATGGTAATCCCTCGCAGGGCTGTGAATCGTGCCGACAGCAAAGCAAACAGCTGCAGGATTTCGCCTAAATTTACAGTTTTTACGGGGTCGTCGACACTGTGAGAGAAGCGGTTCATGGTTTTCAACAAGGTATCCGCCCGTTTAACCTGATCCCTGATTCTCACTGAAAGTTTGTTTAGCTGCTCAGGGTTCAAGGGCCTCCCTCGGGCCGCCATTTCGATGTAGTCTGTCATCAGCCCGGCATTTTCATTGATGGTCGCCAGGGCGTTTTTGATTTCATGGGTGATCGAAGCCGTGATTTTCCCAAAGAACCTTAATCCCTTGTCATTTGATGTCTGTGCTTTCTGGTTCACGCGCCACCTCTTTCATTA
The DNA here is from genome assembly GCA_963825595.1 of uncultured delta proteobacterium. Taxonomy (GTDB): domain Bacteria; phylum Desulfobacterota; class Desulfobacteria; order Desulfobacterales; family SG8-13; genus JARFQH01. The sequence continues at coordinate 175,951 of CAWGUE010000030.1, forward strand.
TCGAGCAGTTCATGCATTCTGCCGAGCAGGACTTCAATGTCTACCGGTTTTACCAGGTAGTCTGCCGTGCTCACCTGTGTGGTCGCCGACGCATAATCTTTTTCTGAACCATAGCCGGTCAAGAAAATAAATTTCATGGTAGGGCATTTTGCTTGGAGTTTTTCTCTAAGAGCCAGTCCGCTGATTTTGGGCATCTTCATATCGAGCACGGCCAGGTCGAAACATCCGGCCTCCACTCTTTGCAGAGCCTCGGTACCCGTTGTGAACCATTCAGCATCGATGTCGCGCATTAATAATCGCTCTGCCAGAGCCGAAACCAATTCCTCTTCGTCATCTACGAGTAGCACACGCATGCATTTGCCCCTTCCTCGTTCGTCAATTTTAACGGCAAGACGATGGTAAAGCATGTCCCTTTACCAACTTCACTATCGACCGCAATCTGGCCGTCGATTTCATGAGTCAGATTGTACGTAATGGATAGTCCCAGACCGGTGCCACCTTGTCCGGTTTTGGTCGAGAAAAAAGGTTCGAATATTCGTTGCAGGTCTGGCTTTGAGATACCACATCCGTCGTCACAGATACGGATTTCGACCTTTTCCATTCCGGACCGGTTGATTTGGATTTTCAAGCGACCGCCATCACACATGGCGGCGAAGGCGTTATTGATGATATTTAAGAATATCTGCTCCAGCTTGCCCCGGTCGGTTTTGATGGACGGTATGTCCGCGAGTGCTTCCACGTGGATATCTATGTTACGGTGTTCGGCCTCCTTGTGCAGAAAACTCAGGACTTCCCGGATTGTTTCTTCCAGACGAACGGTTTCGATTTTGGCTTCCAGATTGCGTGCAAAGGTCAGGAGCCTTTTGGTAATTTTCCCGGCCCGCTTGACCGAACTGAGCACCGAATCAACCAGGCCGATGAGCTTCGTGTCCCCGGCGTATAGCTGTTTTATTGTGAAGAGATCTTTGATGAGTCCTGCCTTTTCATTGATGACCGCCAGGGGGTTGTTGATTTCGTGTGCGACGCTGGCCGCCATGCGTCCGATCGAGGCCATTTTATTGGCATACTCCATTTGGTGCAGGATCATGAGCCGCCGTTCATCGGCGGTGTAAACTTTGTTTACCATGAAGGTGACCATGCCGATGATAACGGCGAGGATGATAGTGACGCTGACCAGCAGGAAAATAATGATTTCCAGGTGTGTCTTGGTCAACGGTTTCATAAGCTCATTTTTCTGTTTGACGATCATCAGGATGAGCGGAGTTTCCGCGATGAATCGGTAACCGATAAAAAGCGGTTCACCATCAAGACTTTTCCCCTCGTGCACCTGGGTGGTTTCGGAATATACTGGGACAGGCAGGGTGATTTTTTCCAGTATCCGGCCGTGGTAGCGCGAATTGGACTGAAGAATCCCATCGTGATTGATGATAAAAGCATCACCCAGACCGCCCAATTCGAGGTTTGCCAAAAGGTCATTAAACGGCTCTATTGCGATAGACGCCCTGAGGACAAAGAACGATTCGTCAGACGTTTTCTTTTTCACGGCGATGACCAAATGCGGAACGTGGCGAAAACCCAGGAAGACATCGCTGGTGAAAGCTCCTTGCTTGATAACCTGTTTGAACCAGGGCTGATCACTATAATCTTTGTCCTGGAGTCCATAGGGACCAACATAGGCTTTCTGCTTGCCGTCGAATTCGATCAAACCCAGGTCTACGAATCCGCCACCGAAACTGCGTTTAAGATTTTCCAGGATTGCGAAAAGCCGAATGGGATCTTTCAGGACCTCGGCGCTGTTGTCATGAACAATGAATTCGAGCGCGGACCGGCGTTCTGTCAGAAAGAAAGAGATCGCCCGCTGGGTGTTAGAGACCGTTCGCGATGTTCGCAACAGCCATTCGGACCCCATGGCCTGGCCGGTGAACCGGTAATTGACCAAAGTGATAAAAATAAGCGGTAAAAGCGTCACGATACCTGTCAGCAGAATCGCGTCCTTCCATATGCGCCGGTAGTTGAAGAGATATTCCGACGCACCGGGGGCTGCTAAACGGACGTTTTTTTCCCAGAAAGGCGGTTTCAGGTTTGCCAGGCCAAACATAAGGGCTCCAATGTTCTATTTGCCGGTAAAAATGCGATCTGTTGCATTACTTTAACGGCAAATTTTCTGACTGCTATTCCAACGGGAACTGTTTCTATGCATTCTTTTTCCGACGAATCTGTTCATGGGCGGCTTTAATCGTGGCACTCAACTCGTCAATATCGACCGGTTTTTGCAGGTATGCGAAAGCGCCCAGCTCCATGCAGACGGTTCTGTCGGCTTCCGACCCATGACCGGTCAATATGATGACTTCGATGGCCGGCTGAGTCTCTTTGACTCGGCGCAGCACCTCGATTCCGTCGATACCGGGCATCTTGAGATCGAGAATCATAACGTCCGGTTCGTCTTCCCTGGCGACTTCAAGGGCCGACTCGCCGTCGTATGCTACGGCTGATCCTAAGTCCCGCATCATCAATCTTTCCGACAACGTTTGAACGAACTCCCGCTCGTCGTCCACAAGAAGGATTTTTGACGGCACCTCAAAATCCTGGCGGCGGTAAATGTCTGCCTGGTAGTATCCCGCACCGACTTTTGTTTCCACGTGAGAAACCCCCTTTACTTTACCGGCAATCGTCTTTAGCTCGCTTTCCAAGCGGCTGAGCATCAAAACATGCTTGTCAATGGACAGGGTAACATGACCCGATCGGACCTTGACACCAACGCTGTGGCCCTCTTCGGCCAACGCGGTTTCCACTCTGGATGCCAGGGAAAAGTCATCCATGGCTCTTATAGACCGTGTGGTGGGACGGACCACGTCTTTCTCTACGTTTTCCCGGATGTCCTTGGCAATTTCCATGGGGGTCATTTTGTCCGTCGGGAAAACGATATCATACAAAGAATTATCCCAGGGATCGTTGATGTCTGAAAGCATATGCAACCAGGCACCGCGGTCCTCGTCTCCATGGCGGATGATTTTAATGGCTTCCTGCTCGGAGACTTCGCCCTCCCGGACGGCTGCCGCAATTCTTGTTTTCATGTCAGCAATGAGGCAGACCCAGAGCACATGGCTGATGTCCCTCGGGATAAGCTGGCCGGAATATCCGAAAATCATTACGCTATCGCTATTGGAGAGTTGCTCGGCCAACGCCTGGCGCAGATAAGAAATAGAGCGTTCTCTTTCGTGGGTGAACTTATTGAAAACGGAGGTCTTGGTGGAAAAGGCTCTTTGTATTTTTGTCTCCGGCATACCGGATAGGCGGCTCGCTTGGGAAACCAGCTCATTGTCTGTAATTAGCTCGTAACCGGTTTGTGTGCGAACTTCCCGGACGGTCTGCTGTTCGTTGCAGAAATCACCGCTAAATATCGTGATCACGGGCATGATCTTTCCCTTCTTGTTTAATTTTTTACCAGAAGGCACGTCGTTATAAGTGGACAGGTTTCTTCGAGAGCCTCACTGTGAGCGGTAACGTGGATGGTGTCGATGGCCCTTTCCATGGTTGGAAACAGGTGGTCCTTTCCGAGTTTGGACGAAAAATGCGTACGGTTGAAAACCTTCATTACCGATTCGTTGATACCGCTCATGGAAATATCGACCCCGGCGCTCCTGACTCGGTCCACCAACAGGGAAATGGTTTCCTCGCCGGAGGCATCGATGTCGTTGATCCCGTTTGATACGATGATAAGGTGTTTGAGTTTAGGCTTGTCCGTCATGATGGCGGTAACCTTGTCTTCGAGATAGCTGGCGTTGGCGAAAAAAAGCGGACCGTCGAAGCGCACCAAAGCCACGTATTCGCATTCCTTCAGCCCGTGAGTTTCCGCACATCGAAGATGATCGTCTTGAGCCCGGGCCAGCGATACCACAGTGGGGCGCATGCTCTTATAGAGAAAAACCGCCAGGGAAAGTAGGACCCCGATCATGATCCCTTTATCCAGGTGGGGGGCAAAGGCCAGGGTGCCGACGAAAGTAATTATTGAAATCGCACCGTCATACCATTTGGCTTCCCAGGCGTGGATAAATCCTGACACATTGACAAGGCCGATAACCGCCATCATTATGACCGCCGCTAAAACAGCTTGGGGTAGGTGGTAGAGCAAGGGGGTGAAGAAAAGAAGTACGATGATTACCGCCAAGCTGGTGAAGACACTCGATAGGCCTGAGACCGCTCCGGCCTGCAGGTTGACAGCCGAACGGGAAAAGGATCCCGATGTCGGATAGCTTTTACCAATGGCACCGAAAATGTTGGCCAGCCCCTGGCCGATGAGTTCCTGGTTGGGATCGAGCCTTTGGCCAGTTTTTCCGGCCATGGCTTTGGCGATGGAAATCGCTTCCATAAATCCCAATAAGGAGATGATGGCCGCAAATGGCAGAAGATGAAGCATTATACCCAGATCGACGGTTGGCACAGTCAGTGCCGGCAGGCCCTGGGGAATACTTCCGACGACCGCACCACCGCCCATCATTATCAGGTGTTCGATGTCGAGTGGGGTGTTACCGACTTTGATACGCCAGGTTCGCCCATCAGTTTTAAGCCCCGCAGGAACGCTTTCTTGGGGGATGAACCGCAGCACGCCATCGGCCTGAGTGATGCCGGCGAAAAGAAGGTTGCGAAGGACTTCCCTGCTTGAATGCGCCTCATGTTTCAAACGCGCGATGTTGACATTTAGGACGCTGATATCGTGTTGCGCATCGAGAACCCCGACCTGATCGTGGCTCCGTGTTGCCGTTTCCAGATCTTTACTCAAAAGGGTTCGTTCTTCAGACAGCGATGGAATTCCTCCTATGGCCTGGTTGAATGATTCAATCAGGTGTTGGGTCTCGGAAGAATCGATCGCGGCTATACCTGCGGTTTGGTTGTGTTCGAAACCGGTGCCCCAGGATACGAGGATCGACAAAACCACGGCCACGAGAACGTTGGGAATGCGCGGCGAAATCCATTTAAGGCCGTACATCACCACGAAGGCAAAGATCCCCATCAGCAGGGTCGGCCAATGAGTATAGTGGACGGCGGCCTGGAAAACATGCAGTATGGTTTCGTAATGATGGGGAGCCGTATCGACATAGACGCCGAACATTTTGGAAAGTTGGGAAGAAGCAATAATAATGGCAGCTGCATTGGTAAACCCGTTGACAACCGGATGGGAGAGGAAATTCACCACCAGTCCCAACCGCAGAATCCCGAGTGCCAGTTGGAACAACCCGACCATCAAAGCCAGCAAAATTGCATATGCAATGTATCCTTCGCTGCCGACGGTAGCCAAGGGGGCGAGAGACGCAGAGGTCATCAACGAGACCACCGCTACCGGACCCGTGGCCAATTGGCGGCTGGAACCGAACAGCGAAGCGATCATCGGCGGCAAGAAAGAGGCATATAGCCCGTAATAGGCCGGCAAGCCGGCCAATTGTGCGTATGCCATGGATTGGGGGATGAGAACCAACGCCACCGTCAGGCCTGATAGGGCGTCTATCCTCAGGGTGGCAACATTGTAGTTACGGAACCAGCTGATAAAAGGAAATATTTTGACCCACATGTGACCGCTCCTAACCAGTCGGTTGATGATTTACCAAGATTCGTTTGATCGATGTGATGAGATCGCCATAGAGCGCGGCCGCATTGTATAGATCGTATGAGTTGAATCTCACCAGACCGTCGACCATTGTAAATATGATCAGTGCAGTTTTTCGGGCCGGCAGATTTGCCATAGAGCCATCGGTTTGCCCGGCGACAATCGTCTTTTCGAAAATATCGACAAGGCAGTTATAAATGGATTCAAGATACTCCCGACAGTCCGGATTTCCTTTGGCCAGCTCGTAGGCATCGTGCCGATGGAGAAGCAGAAACTGATCCTCCATCTGGCCGGCCAGCAAAAGATAAAATCCGACCACGTCTTCCATCATTTCCATTCCGGAGTTAAAGTGTCTTTCGGAAAGGTATTGATTGAATTCGGTTACAATTTCCTTTTCAATTTCTTTTAGAATGGCGAGAAACAGGGCTTCTTTATTGTTGTAATGGTAAAAAATGGTACCCTGGGCGACGTTGGTTAGCCTGGCCAACTCAGCCATGGAGGCGTCCTTGTATCCCTTTAGTGCCAGCAGTTTTGTGGCGGCCTTGAGGATACGTTTTTTCTTTCTTGTGGACATAGAATATCCGCACCGTTGTATTTTAACTGAGCACTCAGTCAGTTTTTATGCCAATTTACGTGTCATTGATAAATCTGTCAAGAAAAAAATTAAATGATCGGCGAATAAGATGAAAAATCACAATCGGGGAATTTATCCATATTTTCCGGTTCGCTGAAAAAAATGCTGACATATGCAGGAAGGGAACCCACAAGGAAGGTTGAGTTAGAAAGAAATATCCACGCGGTATCTATGAAAATTAGTAGAACATATGGTATAATATTAATCAGTTAAACTGAAAGAGTATTTATAGTGGTGGCGAAATGAATACGAAGGTAACTTTTTTTCCGGAAAAAGCCCGGTTGTTGTCACTGTTGAAAAAAAATCAATTCAACGTGCCAGATTTTTTATATGTTCCCGCTGAACAGTTTCAAATCAAAGATTTCGAAGCCCTTGACCGCTTCCTCGAAGGGCACCGCGAAAGCTTTAAGGTGATTGCCCGCAGCGCCCATCCCCAGGAAGAGCTATTCAAAAGCGGCACGTTTGATTCTGTTGAAACATATGCCGATGTTGCTGGAATTATATTTGCGCGCAAAAGAATCATGAAACTTGCCGGTACAACAAAAGGGCTATCGATTCGGCGCCAGCAAATCTTCAATCATGCACCGACTTTCGACATTGAAGATATGGGGGTGATCGTCATGCCGTTTGTGGAAGGTTCCAACGTGATGGCCAAAATGATCGGCGGACAATGGGAATTCGGTTACTGCCGTGATCGAACACACAAGATGCAAAGCGAACCGTTTATTACCCAGACCCCCCATGATATCCAGCTGTTTCGGCTATCGGAAAAAATTCAAGAGACACTCGGATTTAGATGTGAAATTGAATTCGTCGTTTCAGGCGATGGTGAAATATATGTCGTGCAGGCCAAGGACATTTCTAGTGTTGAAGTTTTGGAGCAAGCAGAAAGTGAAAGATCTATTATTCTGGGTGGTATCCATCGAATCCGCAAACGAAGGAATTATCGTGAACGGCCGCTATATGTGATAGACACACGGCAATTTTACATAAAAATTATCAGTCAGTGTGAGGATAAGATCAACGGGGACAAGGTCCCCGAGCTTACGATCGATGATATCGTGGCGACCATCAGGGCATTCGAAAAGGATATGGAAAGTTTTGCCCTAAAACATCAGCGATATGCCGTACTCGGATTGTCTATTCATAATCCGGACAATCTCTATCAGGTGGCCTGCAAATATTTGGAAGAAATGCCTGAGTTACAGGGCCAACTGTCAAAAGCCCTGCATAACAACCTGTATTTTATCGATATTTTTCTATCTGAAGCCGACACGCTGATTTCAAAAAACGAATTTCGATTGAGTTTGTGCAGTCATGACGCATACGGGATCGACACGGTACGTAATCCCCTCTGGACCGTTTACTGGCAGGCGGATCGGCATGAAGATGTTGTCAGGAATATTAAACGGATCGGTTTTAAAACTGGCGATACGATCGGTATCGATATCAGTCCCACAGGTAAACCAACCGTTATACGGCTGTAAGCGTGTTGTTAAAACCGCTCAGTTTAGGTAATATTGTGGGTATTACAGGCCTTTATGATCCACCTCAATACTCTGAAATTGTGATATTTTCATCAAATTGGTCTGCAAAATCCTGCATTAACTTTAGTTGGTCATTACTTAAGTTACTGCCATTTTGCGGAAGCGATTGGCAGTCTTCTATGCCCTTTATGTAGCTGATATAGATCCTGGTGAAACGATCTAACTCTCTGGCTACACCGATTTCAAGACCGCAGCGATACGGTTCGGTACTGATTCCTCTTTGGCTGATAGCGCTTAATATATACTCGGGAAATTCCGGGAGTGCTCGCGTGTAAAGTTCCCAGGTTTTGCCGGCAACGAGTTTACTGCCACCTTGAATCACTGCCATGTTTTCCATCAATTTACTACCTTCAGAAGCTTGAAAGGCGTGCGGCCGATCTCTGGTATATATTTCTATTAATACGATCTTGTTTATGCCGGGACTGGTGAAAATATGAAATTCTCTCTTAGTGGGGTCAGCCCAATTTTTTTTCTTCTTTATAGTCCCTGAGATATTCAAATAATTTATTTTTGGATTAATTTTTACCTGCACTGAACCGTAAGAAAAATCATTATCTTCGGTAACCTGTCGTGCAGTAAACGTTTTTAAATGGTCCTCTTTTGCCGTACAACCGAGAATGATTACCGTTAGCAGTATCGCTTCAATCTTCCGCATAACCATTTTCCTGTAATAAAATAATCATTGAATTTTCTAAAGGGGTTTAACCGCTTCAATGTTTGCCGACGCAACATAATTTTCCACGCCACTGCCGGGAAACCATTCTTTGATGAACTCCCGGCTCTCCTGGCGAACCTGGATGCGGATGTCGACAAAGCCACTTTCCCTAAGTAAACTCTCCAAACACTTGACTGTTTCGGCGCCAATGACACAACCGGTTACCATGGCCGCTTGCTCCCGCAAATGGTCTGGCAGGGGGGCTATCGAGACAACGTCCGAAATGGCCAGGCGTCCACCGGGCTTCAGTACCCGAAATGCATCGCGAAAGACTTTATCTTTTTCAGGTGAAAGGTTGATAACACAATTGGAAAGAATAACGTCGGCCTCGCCATCGGCTGCCGGAAGATGCTCGATTTCACCCAGGCGAAATTCAACATTACGGGTCTTGAGTTTTTCGGCATTCTCTCTGGCTTTTGAAACCATTTCCGGGGTCATGTCGACCCCAATGACCCGTCCGGTGTCTCCCACGGCCTTGGCAGCCAGAAAACAGTCGATACCGCCGCCGCTGCCGAGATCCAGAATGGTCTCACCCGGCTTAATCATTCCGATGGCACCCGGATTACCGCATCCGAGACCCAAATTGGCGCCGTCGGTAAGGCTGGCGAGCTCTTCCTTGGAATAGCCGATGCGTTGGGCCATGGTGTCGGCAGCCTCCGGCTTGGCCGCACAGCAGGAAAGTGTCAATGAAGAACCGCACCCGCAGGGCGATGCGGTTGCTAATTTGCTGTATCGATCCCGCACGGTTTTGCGCGCGGTGTCTGGTTTTTTCTGGTCCATTTTCGTATTCCTTTCTTTTCCCAGATCTGAGCCCATCAGATTATAAGGAGGATTATTGGTTTTAAGGTAATTCAGTTAGTTTTTTAATTAGAGAGGCGCAGCTCTTACATATTAAAATGCGAAAAAGTCTTTCAGCGCCGTCACCATTACCGGGTCTACCCAGCAGGCGATCTTTTGGCCGCGGCGTTCGGTCCGGATCAATCCCACCCGCCGCAATTCCTTGATATGATGCGAAACCGTCGATTTGACAACGTCGACTTCTTGACCGAGCTGGCCAATGGTGGCCGTGTTCACGTCATCTAAATACCCGATGGTTCCGGGTTTGCAGCATGAAGCCAGTCGCAAAAATATTTTAAGGCGATTCGGATTGGAAAGGGCTTTAAAAACCGCTGAATATTCTTCGAGGTTATTATTTTCATAGTTCGACATATATCGAAGTATATGATCGCGTTTTAACATTGTCAAATCTTTCATACTGGCTGAGACTTTCTGGTTTCCTCTAATCCTCATATCGTCTTTTGTTGAAATTAAGCGACTCAATACTTAATTTTGAAATTAGGCCGTTACTGATATTGTTGAGAAGGTAAAAGAAGAGGCGAATTAGATGAAAAGACCGGGTTTTTTTAGAAGGCGGATTGTCGATCCGATCGTCCGATTGCTCCGTCAGGGTATTTCACCGGAAAAGGTCGGCCTCGGTTTGGCCTGCGGGGTTGTCATCGGCATTTTCCCTGTGATTGGTGCCACGACCATTATATGCACGATAGTTGCAATCATTTTTCGGTTGAACTTACCGGCGATGCAGCTGGTTAATTATCTCGTTTACCCTCTTCAGTTTGCTCTACTTATTCCATTCTTTCACTTTGGCGATTGGCTGTTTGGTGCCGACCCATTACCATATTCAGCCCAGGAACTGGTTGCTCTGTTTAAAGCCGATTTCTGGGTAGCCGTTCACCAACTTTGGGATACGACCTTACGGGCGGTTGCTGCCTGGTCGCTCGTGTGCTTTCCTGCTGTGGCCGCGCTGTACTATACGTTAACACCTCTCTTGAAGAGAATGAAAATATCTCGGGCATCGACGTAAAGAGCATTGATAGTGCTCTCTACAGCAATTTTCGTACCTTCGCGCTGTTTGAGACACAATCGAATAGTAATGATGGATATTTGTATATTTTAGAATTGGCATGCGGAATTCGGATTGAAGGAATTCTGCCAGCTTTACTGAAGGAAAGAGCGAGGCGATACCGCCTTTCTAAAATCCAAAATCGACATTGAGAGAAAAGCCGTAGATAACAGAACTTTTTATGACTACCCCTATAAAATGCAAACGGACGCAGGCCTGAAATCGGCCATGCGTCCGCGCGCTTTTGCGATTAAATGTTAACTTTTGAAGATCTTTTAATTAGTCAATTCCTGTTAGTAACCACTGCCCACGATAACGCCGCTTTTGGTCTTGCGGACATAGGCGTTTTTCTCTGCGCCTTTCCATTGGTACATCACCCATGTGCCTTCCGGAGTCGCCGTGACGATAGCATCGTAAGCTGGTGCAGCCTTCTCTTTGAGGCTTTCGCCCACCAGCGAGGGGTGAACCAGCAGTGTGCCGCTTTCCTCCATAATGTAAACATAATTGGGTTCTTTTTTGGCTGCGTCCGCAAAATCCCCAGCCATTTTGCCGCCATCAATTGCCACAACGATTTCATCGACCTGAGCCTTGATGGCGTCCTTGTCGGCTGCAGAGACAATACCTGTGAGCGATAGTCCCACAATCACGACCAGCATAATCAGAAAATACTTCTTCATTTTCTCCTCCTTTTCGTTATGTCCACAACAATTCAAACGACCCTGCAGTCCATCTGCAGGATTTGATCTCCGCCCCCCTGCGTCGGTGATTTTTCGGAGGGCGAAAAAGGGTGAAAGTTTTTTCAAGCAGTTAGGCCCTTGATGACAACGGTCATCGGCGATGCGGCCCCTTCGTTTCCCGGTCATATTACAGCGTGAGTTGCGCCAATGCTTTTCAGTTTTCCCGGCATGGCGCATTGTCTCAATAAAATGTGCTTACTGAATTCTCTTCTGACCGGTTACTGCGATTGTTTATCGAAAATTATCTCACACAATTCACTCCAAAAAGAATATATACTGTTAATGCCAATGCGGTCTAAATCTATTGAAGCAAAATAAATGCCATTTGGCTTAACATATAGATTTTATGTTAATTGTTTATTGATTGGGGTGGGAATTTCCCGCATATCCGTATGAAAAATCATACTGATGCGCAGTATTTCTTCGCCTTTCCGTTCCAACGATCTGTAATCACGCAGTTTATAGTGGATGGATTTGCCTTCACCGTTTAAGGGCGTCTGTATATTTTTTTGAACCCTGATGACACTTTAGGAGTAAACTTAGAAATTACCTCATCCTCTTTTCTTTGTTTAGAGATGTTCTGTTGAAATAAAGCGCCCCTGTCGTTTGACCATAGAGACCGGGTTATCATACCTTTAAGAAGCATTTCTACAGTTTCATAAAGTCGGCGTAAGAAGTCGAGAAAGAAGAGCAGCGCAGTTGGAGAAAGAAAGAGAAGTAAAACCGCAGGAGGCGAACAGCAACATTAAGTCAGCTCATCGGTCAAATATAGAGCACCAAATCGGGACCAAAGCAAGAGATATTTTTGTCAAAATGTGGGACTGTCCGGCGATTGTATAGCATTGTATCGAAAGTGTGCCACTTTTGCTTCAATAAGATGGCGACGACTCGGAAGATTTGATTAAATTCTGAGATACCAGGGGGTTAATTGTTTTTAGCCGTTCCTTCGATAAAAGTCAAAAGCATTCTTGATTTCCACTTATGCTACTAACACTTCAATTTTATGGTCAATTTCGGACAGTGATTTTTGCATTGCCACGGCAAGGTTCATATAGAATTGTTTGCATTTTTTTTCGGTTTTTTCCGGATCGGCCATAAATGCTTTAAAGGTTTTGGATACATCTGTGGGCATCGATAACAGAAAATCTGAAATCATATCCGAAGAGAAGCTGTTTTCCGCGATGGCTTTAGAAAACCTTTTCAGATTTTTAGCGTATAGCGCCTCAAGGTTTTTTCTTTCGGACAACAGATAGGCCAGCTTTGATTCGCGTCGCCAGCGGCGATGATCGATGACAAGCGTGAATACCGGTGCGATGCTGGCGATAATCCCCCCAATGATGACGCCGATCAAAGTCTCAGACATATGGTTCCTCCATGATAACCGCAGCTTAACAGGTAAAGGGGTCTTTGAAAAAATCAGAATCCGCCTCAGGCGGAAGCTTGACCAAAAGCACACTCGCATCTGTTTGGGCCAACACCTGCATGGGAAGACTTCCCAACATGCGCCGGTACACGTCGTGCCGCAGGCTGGCACCCATGACGATGACGGCATTGCCACCGGCGGTCTCGACGATCAGATTCGCCGGGTTGTCGCCCTCGAGCCGATGCACGGTACCGTTCCTGTCACAATTTTCAAGCCAATTTCTGGCATGTTGCAGACATTCGGCGGCCGCTTTTAATGCATCCTTTTCGTCATCCGGTTTTTTCACCCAGACCAGATCCACTGGCTCTCTGATGGCGGGAAGCAAGTTTTTCAACAACGGAAACTGGCGGCGCGCCGATGGAGAGCCGTCCGCACAGATCATGAATCGGCTGTCGGGTCCGCCACCGCGTACCGTCAGGACCGATGTGTGCAGGTCCAGAGCCAGCTTGCGAGTGGTGTCCCCGGTGACCAGGCGTCCCAACCCCTTGCGTCTGGGAGGGGAGATAATGAGCAGGTTATAGCCGTTGCGATCGATTTCATGATTGATCGTTTCGATAAAGTGACCAAAGCATTCATAAAACAGGATGCGTTCCCCGGTTATTGTCTTGCAGACGAACAGGTGGCCGTTGGGCACATCGCGAATGGTAACGTTGGGTTGGCGCTGCAGCAGACCTTCGGTGGTAAGCACATCGATCGCACCGGCCAGGATTTGAAGTCCCATAGGCAGGGAATCTCGTTTTTCTAAAGAAAATTCCACCCCGATCGGCGGCAGCTCTTCTGTGGTATCGGTACCGCGGCGAACGGTAATGACGGCCAGTTCGGCGGATAGACGTTTCGTGAGTACGGCGGCGAAGTGCAAGGCGGACATTGCCGCCGGTTTGCCATCGGTGTAAACGAGAAGCTTGATCATATTGCCCCTGTTCCTTTTCCGCCGTTCACGTGTGTATCGGCGACCGGATCGGCGCCTATCCGGTCGCTCGAGATCGTTCGGGGGAGAGAACAAACCCGGGGTTGTACGTTCGGACCGAAGATTTCCCAGTTGCCAATTTTCAGCTCCGGGCATTCCTCAAAAACCGTTAATTCGCATGCGGCGCAAACTGCCGGGCAGAACGACTCTCGCATGGCCTGCCGGATGGTCGCACCGGTTGTGGTCCGTATGTGGGCTTCCCCAATTTCAGATAGAAAACCGGAGTTTTTGAACACCTCGAAAACATGGTGATTCATACCGGAAAAGTACAGGCCTCCGCCGCGCTGCCGGATTTCTTCCTGAGTAATTTCAAGTATGTGAATTCCGCTGGCATCCATCGTGTTGACCCGATGCATACGGATGAGAATGTTGGCGATTTCCGGATGGTTGCGCAGGCGACGGTTCAGATCGTCCAGCACATAAGTGGCCGACCCAAAAAAAATCGAGCCCTCGATGTACAGGATGTCCATCTGGCAGCAGGTCTCACCGTAGGCCGATCCGATCATTTTACCGGTTCCAGGATCCGGCACGACCGAGTGAATGCGGGGGTGGGAAGTGGCGGCCAGGTGCATTCCGATGGATAAAAGCACACCGACGTAAATGGCGAATTCGATGTTCAACAGCAGGGTGGAGAGAAAGGTGATGAGCAGGACCACGGCGTCGCTGCGGGTTGCCCGGATCGTACGGGCGATGTCTTCCTTGCGTACCATGTCATAGGCAACCACCATGAGGACGCCGGCCAGAGAGGACATCGGCAGCTTGGCCGCCAGAGGTGCCGCCAACAAAATCGTAGCCGCTACCGCGACACCGGAGAATATGCCACTGATGGGTGTTTTACCACCGGATTTGAAATTGACTGCCGATCGGGTGAACGACCCACTGCCGGGATATCCGCTGAAAAGCGCGGCCGAAAAGTTAGCGAGACCCTGGCCAATAAACTCACGGTTGATGTTGAGCCGTTGCCGGGTTTGATCGGCGATCGACTTGGCGATGGACACGGCTTCAACCAATCCGAGGATGGCGATGGCCAACGCACCCGATGCCAGTTGGCCGACATGCGAGACTTCCGTGAGGTTCGGCAGATGGAATGGCGGCAGGCTGCGGGGAATGGCCCCGACGACCGCTACCCCCTTTTCGTCCAGATCGAAGACGGCGACGATTGTCCCCACCAGCACCATGGCGATCAAAGTGCCCGGCCAATTGGGGCGGATGCGCTTTACGGTCAGTATGACGAGGATCGTGGCTGCACCGAGCATAAAGGTGATAATCTCGGATTGGTGGAGATGAGTGACAATGTTGAAAAGATGCTCGTAGAAAACACTCGATTTTTCGATCTGGATCCCGAGCAGGCCGGGAATCTGTTTGAAGGCGATGAGCACCGCCGCACCGGCAGTGAACCCCAGCAGCACGGAGTGGGAAACGAAATTGAGCAGGGCACCCAGGCGCGCCAGGCCCATGGTTATCTGAAGTACTCCGACCATTAACGCCAAGAAAAAGGCAAATTCGATGTAGAGAGCCGTATCCGGCTGGGCCAATGGACTGAGTGAACTGAAGACCACAAGGGAAACGGCAGTGGTCGGACCGGTGATCAAATGCGCCGAGCTGCCCCACAAACAGCCGATGATAGTGGGAACGATCGATGCGTACAGGCCGTATTGGACCGGCAGCCCGGCGATAAGGGCATATGCCATGGACTGGGGGACAGCAACAACCGCCACCGTCAGTCCGGCGAAAAGATCGGCTTTGATGAAACGCCGGCCATAGCCGCGGATCCAGGAAACAAAGGGAACGAAATCTTCGATATGGACGTGCACAGGTGAATTCCTGCCCGATTGATGATATCCGAATGACCCATTGCCCCTCTTCCGTTGAACCTACACGAATGGGGCGATGATATACCGAGTTGCCAAAAACAGGAGGGTTATCGCCAGGATCATTTTTATGGTTTTGGCCGGCATGTATTTCTGGGTTCTGGCACCACAGTACATCCCCAGGAATCCCCCCAGTCCGAACATGAGCCCTAACGGCCAGTCAGGGGCAATCGTCAGACCCGTGTGGGCGAATAAGGGGGCGATAAGCATGTAGAAACCCACGCCGGCTACGGATGTAATAAATGTTCCGAGCAGTGCCGCCCCGGCGATGGTATATACCGGCAGACCAAAGAAGGTGATAAGAAAAGGAGCGACAATAGCCCCCCCACCGATACCGTAAGTGCCCCCGATAATGCCCACCGCAAATGTCAGCCCGAACAGGGCCAACGTATTGAAAGAGAACGTTTCTCCATAGAATCCATATGTATAATTGGTCAATGAAAAATTGATCGTGCGGATGCGTCCGGAGTGCGGCTGGTTCTGGTAACCGTGCTCCGGGTTTCTGCGCTGCCGGGCAAACCGATCTTCGGCATTGCGCGTTTTCAATCTCTCTGCCGATGATTTACGGCTGAATTCCATTAGAATGCGGATTCCGATATAAAAAAGGACGCAGCCGACAAAAAACTTGAAGTGTTTCGGGTCCGGCAGGTAAGCAATCCGTATAACCGCGCCGATAAAAACACCGGGCAGTGTTCCGGCGATAATCACCCACGCCAGCGGCCAGGCCATTCTGCCCTCTCGGAAGTACTGGTAAACACCACTGGGAATCGCCACAATATTGAAGACCAGATTAGTGGGGCTGACCGCGGGGCTCGTAAATCCCAGCACACTCATCTGAAATGGAAGCAACAAAAACGCGCCAGAAACTCCTCCCATTGAAGTGAAAAAAGAGATCCCAAAAGCCACGAGAACCGGCACCAGCGGAGAAACCTCAACCCCCGAGGCCTCGAAGACCATCAGAGTCATCCTTTCGCCTTACCCTCTGGGCGTGACGGACGCATAGCGGTGTTACAGGCGTTGTTTGACCATGTCCACCACCCGGCGGACGTCGGGAAGGCATCAGCGGCCTTTGGGATTATTGGTGGCACACTGGCAGCCGCCGAGCTGCTTGGTGGCCCTGATCTCTTCCATGATTAAGGAACGGCCGTTAGTGAAGACATCCTGCCGTATGTCTTCGGCCGAGTAACCAAAGCAGTAGCAAATCAGCTCTTGCAAAGGGTGGTGCTCCTTTCCAGAAGATCGCTATTTTTTGTCAGCAAACCATATATCAATCGGCTTCAGACCGCAAGTGTCGCATCTCCGTCGGCAACACGAAACCGTTTATCAAGGGGAAGGTATTGACTTTAGTTTTGATCCGAACCTGTTACATCTGTTGGCAAGTTTTGGTCATTGCTTTCCGGTACTTTGGAATTGTTTCGAATTTCGTGCTTATCTTTTCGGATTTATACCGCTTGGGATATTGCCCCTGCCCCCTTTTGAGGGTGACCTGATGTCATCCGCTCGGTGGGTGGAGCGTCGTAGGAGGGTGCCAGTTTGGTCTCTAAGCTGTGAGGGAGGGGTCATTCTGCCGGGTGCGGTGCCATTGCCGAATTATTCGGCGGTATCCCCGAACCGTTCGACACATGATTCCAAGCATTGCTGGCAGTCATTGCGATCGGCCGCCTGTTTCGAATAGTAATTCACGAATGCCTGGATCCAGTCTTCACCGGTCCTGGGGCAGTATTGGATATATTCGATGAACTGAACCAATCTTTCAACCGCGGTGCGATCCATGGCGTGTTCCATGCGGCAGGCGTTTTCCTCCGCCCGTTCGTCATCGAGCAGCAGTACGTTCCGGAGAAAATCTTTTATAACCGAATGCTTTCTGGCGATTTCTGATGCCAGGGCTTTTCCTGCGGGGGTCAGGGTGATGAAACTGTAAGGTTCATAGTTGATCAGGTTTTTTTCAGCCAGAGATTTGAGCGCACCGGTTACCGAGCCCTGCATCACGCCCATCTTAGCGGCGATCGCCTTGGATCGGGCCACCTTGTTGGCCCTTTCGAGTTCAAGGATTGTCTCGAGATAATCCTCGAGGTTGTCCGATATTTTTCGGAGTGCTTTGGCCATTTTCGCTCCCCTGCCTTATCGGCATACTGAAAGCGACGATCAACGGGTTGAAAATCACCGCGATCGTGCAAATTTTGGTTGACATGAAAGAAAGTTAGGTATACCTAACTCCGTCAGTTTGTACTGTCAACATTAAAATTGGAGGCATACATATGCCGTGCATGAACATGCGCCATATGAAGGACAATCAGGAAGGTGTTATCTGCACCATCAAGGCCCGTGGCGAGCTGGGCCGCCGCATTCGTGACATGGGGCTCGTACCGGGAACCCGGGTCAAGGTTCGCGGGAGAGCGCCCCTGTTTGACCCGGTCGCCTTGCGCCTGATGGGATTCACCCTGACACTGCGCAACAACGAAGCGGATTACATCGAGGTGGATGTTGACGAACTCCATTGAAGCTACGATCGCTCTGGCCGGAAACCCCAATTCGGGCAAGACGACGTTATTCAACGCCTTGACCGGTGCCCGCCAGCACGTGGGGAACTACCCCGGTATCACAGTTGAAAAAAAAATCGGGGCTTATGTTAAGGACAACCGGCGGTTTACTATTGTCGATTTGCCCGGGACCTATTCACTAACAGCCTATTCCCTTGAAGAAATAGTTGCCCGGGATTTTTTGATCGACGAGAAACCGGCGGTTGTCGTCGACATCGTCGATGCCGCAAACCTGGAGCGAAACCTCTACCTGTCGATTCAATTGCTGGAAATGGGTCTTCCGGTGTGTATCGCCTTGAACATGGTGGATGCTGCAAAGCGCCGTGGGATCGAGATTGACGAAAAGCGGTTGGCGGAGATGCTCAATGTGCCGGTGATTCCTACCATTGCCCGCAGTGGCAGGGGTAAAGATGAATTGATGCAGGCCGCAGAAGAGATCGCCAAATCCCATGAAACCCGTTCACCGCTGCTGATTTCTTACGGCCAGGACATCGATCAGGCTCTCTTCGAGATGGAGCGGTTGATCACAGACGCGCAATTCCTGACCAACACCTACCGGCCTCGCTGGATCGCGCTGAAGTACATCGAAGCGGACCAAAAAATGCGCGAGCGCGGTAAACGTCGCAATTCGCACCTGTCGGCTGTACTGGACGGTATTGCCGATCGGGTCAGCGATCACCTCGAAGAAACCCTCGAAATCGATCCGGAGGCCATGATTGCCGATCACCGTTACGGATACATTCGCTCGATCGTGAACCAGGGGGTTATTACGCGCGCCGACGATCTTTCCCGGTTGCATGTGTCCGATAGGATAGACGGCATTTTCACCCACAGGTTTTTCGGTCCCCTGGTCATGGTGGCCGTGCTCTTTGGTTTGTACCAGTTTACGTTCACTTACAGCGAGATACCGGTAAGCTGGCTGGAAACCGGCTTTGCCAAGCTAAGCCAACTGGTTTCCGATCACATGCCGGAAGGCGTACTCAAATCCCTTCTTATATCAGCCGTTATCAATGGCGTCGGCGGCGTTCTGGGTTTTGTGCCCCTGATTGTCTTTATGTTTTTCGGTATTGCGGTCCTGGAAGATTCCGGGTACCTGGCCCGGGTCGCGTTCATGCTCGACCGCATATTTCGTATTTTCGGACTTCACGGCAGTGCGGTCATGCCGTTTATCATTTCCGGCGGCATTGCCGGTGGATGCGCGGTGCCTGGTGTCATGGCAGCCCGCACCCTGAAGTCACCCCGCGAGAGGCTTACCACGATACTGACCGTTCCGTTCATGAACTGCGGCGCCAAGCTGCCGGTATTTGCGCTGCTCGTGGCGACGTTCTTTGCCCAATACGAAGCTATAATGATGTTCGGCATCACTCTGGGTGCCTGGGCGGGTGCCCTTTTGGTGGCCAAACTGCTGCGGTCAACAGTTATCCGGGGCGAAGCCACTCCGTTCGTCATGGAGCTGCCGCCCTACCGTCTGCCGACGCTCAAAGGGGTGACCACCCATACCTGGGAGAGAACCTGGCAGTACATAAAGAAAGCCGGAACGATCATACTGGCCATATCGATCATCATGTGGGCCTTGATGAGTTACCCGGGGCTCCCGGAAAGCGCAAAACAGGAATTCCAGTCCGAGCGACAGGCACTGCTGGCCGGAGCTGCCGAACCCGTTATCCGCGAGATCCAATATGACGGCGACGATGGAACCCTTTCAAACCAGGCGCGCGACTTCAAGAAGAAATTGGCACGGATCGATGCCCGCGAAGCCGAGGCCGGGTTAAAGAACTCTGTCGCCGGCCGTATTGGCCAGAGGCTTGAATCGATCAGCCGGATGGCCGGTTTCGACTGGCGCGTGAACATCGCGCTGTTGGGCGGTATCGCTGCCAAGGAGGTCGTTATCTCAACCCTTGGTACGGCGTATTCTTTGGGGGAGGTGGATCTTGAAGACAGCAAACCTTTAGGAGATACTCTTGCCCAGGCACCGGGATGGCGGCCGTTGACCGCTTTCAGCCTCATTCTGTTTATCATGTTTTACGCCCCCTGTTTTGTATCTGTGGTTTGTATTTCAAGAGAAAGCGGATCCTGGAAATGGGGTGCGTTTTCGATTGTCTTCAACACCCTGTTGGCGTTCACACTGGCGGCAACGGTTTTCCAGCTGGGATCGCTGATGGGTTTCTGAAGGATGTTGTTCATGTGGCAAAACATTGTCGTTGCCTTGATCGTCATACTGGCGGTGGTGTTCACGGCCCGAAAGTTTTATCGCAGCTTCAAGCAAACGGATAGGTGCAGCTGCAGCAGCGGCTGCCCAGGAGGAGAAACCAGCGGTTGCTGCGGCACTCCGAACCAACTTTTCCCTTTGCACAGCGATAAAAAGGAATTCGAAAAATAACGCCTTAACCCGGATATTTCATGGAATCCTCGGGCTAAGTGCGGTTACTCCCGTTGACTTTGATCCGATTGGACATACTCTTCGGATTAGGAATTATAGAGTGTCCGTTTCATAAATGAGAATCTTTATCTTGGCAGCCAAAAACCCGCTGAGAACACCGCCCAGAGGAAAAAAGGCTATTCTTGGAAAGACACTCATTAAATCCGCGAATCTGTGAATAACGAAAGGTACCACATCTATTTAAAAAGAAAGGAGCCAGGTTATGACCACCCAAGACAGCGGTTCCAGGTTTACCTTTTATTTTCCGGAAGCCCGGGTCTTGAGCAACGCCGAAGTCGCCGGACTTCCGCCGGAAAAGAAACAGGCGGCTGACAATACCGGTAAGCGAGGAATCTGGTTGGAAATCGATTGCCCGGACCAAGCTTGTGTCAGCACTGAAGGAAAAATCACCATACCGGCTGCGGGCATAGAGCCCAAAAGCCATAAAGGGATTTGGTTAAACGTTTTCTGCCCCAACGACAGCTGCGAGTTGCATGAGAGTACGGATTTGCCATAAGAATTTCGGAGGATGGGAATGGCGCGGCGAAACAAAATGGTTAAGTAAGCAAGGTGCAGCCCTTCAAACCGATGGCGTTTGAGGGGCTTTTTTAATGGGAAAATACCAAGAAGGAAAACAAGGTTGGAGGGTGGACTATGCGGTCGAAATTGATGGCGCTTTTCGTTATCTTGGCAATTCCGTTTCTCTCAGTTGCTGCGGTGAATGCCGGTGATCATGGCCAGAAGGCCCTCATGAAAACCGGGATACTGCTCGTCGCCTTCGGGTCGAGCCAGGCAGAGGCTCAGGTTTCCTTCGAAAATATCGAGCATAAGGTTAAACAGAGGTATCCTGACATACCGGTTCGCTGGGCTTATACTTCTCATATTATCCGTAAAAAATTAGCCAAACAGGGAAAATATCTGGATTCGCCTGAAGTCGCTTTGGCAAAGATGCAAGATGAGGAGTTTACCCATGTGGCCGTTCAGTCGCTTCACACAATTGCCGGGGAGGAATATCACGATCTGCGCCGCACCGTGGGCGCTTTTAAAATGATGGGTGGTTTTCAGAAAATTATCCTGGGCTACCCCCTTATGGCGACTCAGGAAGATATGCAACGGACTGTGGAGGCCATCTTGGAGATCATTCCCGAACACCGCCAAAAAAATGAAGCCGTTGTTCTGATGGGCCATGGTACCCATCACCCGTCAAATGCGTTTTATGCCGCCCTCATGTTTCAACTGCAGCTCCGGGACCCTAACATTTTCGTCGGCACGGTCGAAGGCTATCCCGAAGTCGGTCTGATCAAGGAGCTTCTGCTAAGAAAGAAAATCAAAAAAGCCTACCTGATGCCCTTTATGTCCGTGGCAGGGGACCACGCCAAGAACGATATGGCTGGCGATGAAGATGACTCCTGGAAATCGGTTTTCACAAAGGCAGGGATCGAATGTGTTCCCATCCTCAAAGGAACTGCCGAATACGACTCCTTCGTTGAGATCTGGGTCGATCACATAAAGGGCCCGCTCGACCATTTCTGATTCCCTACCTCCCCAAGGTTTACGGGAACTCCCCGCATAGTATTAAATTCATATGGGACGTCTTTCTGTCTAATCCTTGACAGCGCTTTCTTCACACTGGCTGTTTTTGCGGCCAGCTCGCTGTTTTGCACCATGACCCTCGGTAGCGATTTGATTGATCCTGTGTTGTTCATGACTCTTCGTCTCGCGAGCGTCGCATTGGCATTGTTTACTTATTCGTGACTGGTTGCCATCGATATGGCCATGAAAATGTATTGGCGCAACAGGCCGTTTCATCGAGAACGTGATGAAACCCCGCTGCGGACGGGCCAGACAGAAAAATCTGCTTTTACCTTGAACCCCACCCCCACGTTGCCATCGTCAGTATATAAAACCCAGGCATATGAGGAGTCGTAAACACTCGTCGTGGACGACCAATACCCTTTACCAATATTTTGAAAGGGATGGGATTCGGGAAGGGACGGGCTGTGTTGATCGAGCGCAACCAGGCTTTCAAGTTCGCGGATGTTGGGAAGACGCCAGTCGTCATAACCGTGTGTTCTGTTCGCATTCAATCGCTGCACCTCTATCAGGGATGCGGGCCAGTTCAAAACGTCTTTCGAGCCCATGGCCGAACGCAGCCACATCAATCCCGTCGATAGATCGGAGACAAGATGACCGGAATATTCGAAGCGATCACCAGGGGCAATCGGGTTGACTGTTTGCAATTGTCTCACCGGCCAGACCAGATAAGAGCCCTGCTTCATCCCCTTAAATACCCTACCACCGCCAAGATGCACATACCATGCCTGTTTTGGCCACTGGGCGCTGGGGCTGGACGTCCAGTAATATCCTGCGAAGACATTGGTAAATGGATGGGCGGCCGGCAGCGCCGGATTGAGTCGGCTGTGGCTGATCAGACTGAACAGCTCACGTCGATCCGGCAACCGCCAGTCGTCATGACCATGAAAGCATGACGCATTCATCCAGTTGACATATTCAAGGGCTTCCCCCCATGTCTGGGGAAACTCAGCCGGCGTGGCGTTTTTCGTCCATATCAAGCCACTAAGGAAATCTTTAACCACCACCTCCTGCTCCTCGAACCGCGGCATTGGCCAGGTTCGTCCGGCTCGGATGTCTCCATCCTGTCCGGTTCCCTTGCAGTCGATCTCCTGTCCGCGGGAATCATAGCACCGAGTTTGATCTGTTTGATAAAGGGGCGAATATACGTTCATTGAAAAAAAATATGTTGGCTGAATTAATAGTTTTAAAAGTCCGCTCTGAACGGTTCACAAGCCATTCCTCCGGATCTGCCGGAGGTCAATGGATCTGCGCAGTAAATACCCATCGTTTCCGTTTATCCAGCAGTGACCGGGTATGTTTTACACAGATCTGCTTGTAAGCCCGTATGTTATTTTTTGTAAAGAAACAACTAATAATTCGTAATATCAAACACTTAATTTATAAGTGCCACAAGGTGGCACATAACGTGCTTAACTATTTTATAAACAGAATTAGGAAATGAACCCAGAGATGGAATCAAAACCGTCGGATCGTTCCAGCTAAAGTGCACATGACCTCTCAGATGATTCGACAAAATACACCTCGTCCATTCATATAGCTACCTTACGTATATGATTTTTAACAGAAACTTGTGAATACTATCGTTTAGAAGGGGAAAAGACTTATGACGATACGATACTCTATAAAAAAGCTGTTAATCATAGTGCCTTTGACGTTACTTTCCGTGGTCTTTTTGACGACTGCCTCGTATTCAATGAGCCAATCCAATCTCATTGACCAACTTAACGGGGTGGATGCTTACAAGGCTCTGGCCCTTGCTAACCAGTGGCACCGGGAAAAGCAACCCGTGAAAACCCATATCACCACCAATGAAGTCGTATTTCAATTTGAAAGCGGAACCACCAAAACAATTGCACTTCCTAGTGAAAAAGTCATGATTGCCGTTGCCCCTTATATTAATAAAACACACACATGAGGGGTTCACTACATGTCCTCCTGTCAGGGGGAATTGACTCAAACAGTATTCAACGTCAAAGCCGTCGATTTAAAAGGCGATGTCATTATAAACTCACCCATCATTTCTCTGGAAAACGGATTTATAGAACTTTGGTTGCCAAAAGAGCGAACTATTAAATTAACCATCGGAGGGTTGAACCGTTCAACCACCGGCGTTATTTCGACCGCGATCGGCAGCAAAACTTGCATAACCACCTTTCAACTTCATTAAACGGTTGCAGAAAAATTTTTTGCGGAAGTCAGAGACATTCAATCCGTTTGAATATATCACCGGACGGTCCTGCGTCAATCTGGTTGAGATGGACTTTCAAATGGTATGGTCGCTTAACACACCTCACTGGAATGCAGGGCAAATTTAATCGCGCTGACTACCATTCAGTCATTTCTAATTCTTAATACCTTCCAGATAATCAGAGTAGTGAAATTATCAATCTGTCAGGCTCCTCATGACAGATTGGAATCAACTTCTGCATTTCGCGAAATCCGAACTTTTTCCCCTCAACGCAGGCGATAGGCCACTGTTCCCTCAGAATGCTTATACCATCCCGGATCGCTGTCATGGCCAGCCAGGTGGTCCCGGATTTTGATGACCGTAAACATGCCACCCATTTCAATGTTGAAATATTAAGGTGCAACTATTTTTCATTAATTCCAACCGCGATATGCTCCTTTTTTGTTTTTTTAAGCGAATAGCCTCTGCTTCACATGGATTAATAAAATCGGCTTTGGTAATTGATATTTTTTGACGGATAACTGTATCTTTGATAGTGACATGACCATCGGTTTTCTTTAAAAATTATACAAATCGGAATTATTTACTAAGGGGGTCATTTCTTACCCGACACGATATCTCTTTCGAGAGCGTTGATTAAGGATTTAGAATTACTACATGCCGGGTGGCTTATAACCCCATTAGTAAACTGCTGAGAACAATAAAATAGGGGGATAAAAATGAAGAGAAAGAGTTTCCTGATTATGTTTTTCATTTTGACTGTTTTCGCAACTACGGCCTTTGCCAATAAAACGGCCGTAACCATCGAATCGCCCCTATCAGTAAAAAAAGGGGCTGAAATAATGGTTAAAATCAATATCAGCCACAGCGCTAACAACTTTTTCCACTACACAAACTGGGTTTACGTTCATGCCAATGGAAAAGAGATAGCGCGCTGGGATTTTACACGCAGCAATAAGCCCGAAAGTAACAATTTCACCAGGGAAGTCAGATACACGGTGACTGAAACAACGGAGATAACCGCAATGGGCAACTGCAACATACATGGGAGTGCGGGCGAGGTTAAAATTGTGATAAAGGTAGAATAATTTTGAAGGGAGGCTATCTTATGACCGTAGGGGGAATTTCAATAATTTTGATATTGGGTCTATGCAATCTCATATTGTTGCTTTTCCAAGCAGCTTCCGGCTTAAGAATAATCAAGGTAAAGTACGGTGTCCACAAAAAAACCGGGATTACTTTATTGATTATTGCCCTGATTCACGGTTTTCTGGGGATAGTCGCCAACTAAGTAAGTCAATAGGGAAAGAAACATGAACGAAAAGGGGGACAACCGTTTAATTCTTCCGCAATCTGAACTATACACAGCGACATAAATAATTGCGCATAGATTTTATCCAATTGCCCATGAAATGGACATTTACTGAAACTTATACGCATCTAAAATAGACGCTGTGTATAAAGACCTTCTATCCACCATATAAATGGCCCCGTAACCGCGCTTTTCCCCTTTAAACAATGTAAATTCAATTCGATATATAGCAAAAGTATACAGTTGATAGGGTATGGCTGGTCTTTGTGGTGAGCAGGTCAAAAACTATCAATTGACGATTCGATTTCTTAACGCTATAAGTATTCTATATATTAATTGAATAATTGAGGATGAAGCCATGAAAAGCCCAAATAGACAATTCAAAGACGCCATTTACGAGCAGTTTTCACGAATCGGCAAGGCAGTTGCGAGCCCTAGGCGGTTAGAACTGCTCGATCTGTTGTGCCAGGGTGAAAAAAAAGTTGAAACCCTTTCAAAAGAAACCGGTTTGACCGTGGCCAACACATCGCAGCACCTTCAGACACTTCGAGCGGCCCATCTGGTCAAAGCGGAAAAAGAAGGCCTGTACGTCACATATCGTCTCGCCGATCAAAGGGTCTGTGAGTTTTTCCGATCCATGCGCGTGTTGGCGGAACACCGTTTGGCAGAAGTGGAAATGATCAAACGCCGTTTTCTGGAAGGCAAGCAAGGCATGGAACCGGTAAGCAGAGATGATTTGGTACAGCGTGTTATCGAAGGTGCTGTCACCGTTCTAGATGTTCGTCCGGTGGAAGAGTACCGGGCCGGACATATACCAGGGGCGTTGTCGGTTCCCCTGGAGCATCTTAAAGAGCTTCTCTCGAAGCTGCCATCGGATCAGGAGATCGTCGCTTACTGCCGGGGGCCTTATTGCGTGCTGGCTGTTCAAGCGGTTGATATGCTGCGCGGACAGGGTTTTGAGGCTATTCGCCTTGAAGAGGGTATTCAGGACTGGCGTGCCATGGGCCTGCCGGTGGAGGTTGGCGATTGAAACATTGAGAAAATGACCATTGTTCCGGTGAGTTTTTAGGTTCATGAAGTCTATTGTAAAGCAAGGGTGCACCATGCAAAGCAAAAAATCAATACTTGCTGGCAACCGTGGCTATCATCATTACCGCAGTCGCGGTGTGGCATGTGAAGCGTCCCGTTGCGCCGAAGCAGGCCACCTGGGACGATGTCCTGGCCGAGGCCAGTGCCGGTGGCTACCGCATCATCACTACCGAAGAACTCGCCGACCGATATGGCAAGGACCCTTCCAGCCTGTTGCTGGTAGACACCCGACAGGAGTGGGAATACCGCACCGGGCATATCGAGGGTGCTCTCAATTTTCCCATGGAACCCACCTGGTGGGCACGCTGGCGCAAGGCTGGGGATCTTGAGGCGTTTTTAGGGCCGGACAAGGATCGTGCCCTTGTGTTTTACTGAGCGGGTTTGACATGAGTCCGCAGCGACTCGGCGGCCCGTGTGGCCGTAACACTCGGTTACAAAAACGTCTACCGCGACCCTTACGGTTTTCCGAAATGGCAGGAGAGCGGCCTGCCCACCGCCAGTGCGCCGGCGGGACTGTCGGCGTCTGTTCAGGCTCCCGCCCAAGCCGACGAACAACCGATCCCTTCAAGGCTGGGCCATGCTCTGGACGCTCTTGGGCATTTTCGTCGGCGGGCTTGGCTTTAAACCTGACTCCCTGCGTTTACCCCATGATCCCCATCACCGTTTCCTTTTTCGGAGGCCGCACGGCCGGGACAAAACCCGAGCCAGGTCAAGCTGGTTTTTCATGGGCTGTGCTATTTGATGGGGCTTGCACTGACCAATTCCATCCTGGGGGTCGTGGCCGCGCTTACCGGCGGGCTCATGGGAGCCATGCTGCAAAATCCGATTGTTCTTCTCGTTGTCGCCGGTATTCTGATCTTTTTTGCCACCAGCCTCTTCGGACTGTGGGAGCTGCGCCTGCCCGGGGCTTTGACCCAGATGGCGGGCAAATCCTACACCGGGTACTTCGGCAGTCTGTTTATGGGACTCACCTTGGGCGTCGTGGCCGCCCCCTGCATCGGGCCGTTCGTGCTGGGCCTTCTGACCTGGGTGGCCGGCATGGGAAGCGCCTGGCTGGGGTTTCTTGTCTTTTTTGTCCTCAGCCTGGGATTGGGGCTTCCTCTTTTCGTTCTGGCCCTTTTTTCAGGACAACTGCAGCGCCTTCCCCGGGCCGGCGGATGGATGCTCTGGGTGCGCAAGCTGATGGGCTGGGTCCTGGTGGGTATGGCGGTTTATTTCATCCGGCCGATATTGCCGGACGTCCTGAAGATTCTCCTGCCGTCCGGCGTTGCCCTGGCCGCAGGGCTGCATCTGGGGTGGTTCGATAAAAACCAGGCAGACTTTCGGGCTTTTCCCTGGCTGAAAACTATCGCTGGGCGTGGCCTGTCTGGTCATTGCCACCTTTTGGATGACCGCCTGGGCCATGCAAGGGCCGGGGGTTACCTGGCAGCCCTATTCGGAGCAAATCCTGGAACAGTCCGCAGCACAAAAGAAACCCGTGATCATCGACTTTTATGCCGACTGGTGCGCACCATGCCGGGAGCTTGAAGAGATCACCTTTCACCACCCCGACGTCGTTCGACAGGCGGAGGATGATTTCACTATGATCAAAGTGGATGTGACCAAGGGCGGCAATCCATTTCACGAAAGCCTGTTGAAACAATACGACGTCAAGGGGGTTCCCACCGTGGTTTTTCTGGATGCACAGGGAAAAGAACGAGCCGATTTACGGCTGGTGGATTTTCTGCCACCGGAACGTTTCTGGCCTTATGGCAATTAAAAAAAGCCGAACCTGCACACGTAGGCAAAATCTAAAGACAGAGACAAGCCTAATCCGCCAAAATGAGGAGAAAATCATGCTCAACGTCCGCTTTTTTCTCAACGAGCCCAACGGCAAACCCTGAAAGCATTTCAAACAAATGATCCCCGTGCTGGGACAAAAGTATGAGATCGATATCGAGGTTACGTCCAAACCCAAAGCGGAATACACGACCGATGAATACTTCGAGCTGGATCTTCCGGTTGCGCCGGCCGTAATGGTTGGAGACGAAATTGTCGTGGAAGGCTCGGATGTCGGTCAATTCGAAGTTGAAACGGCAATCTGCAAACAGCTGAATCTGCCTCCGCCGGAACCTGAAAACAAAGGGTTTTTAAAGAAGCTGTTCAAAGCGTAACGAAAATTCAATTTAAACCAATACAGAATGCCAAGGAGGATAGACATGGCCGTTATCGAGAAATTTTTAGGCCAACGTGTAGAGATACCGGAAGATCGCCGCTACGATGTCAAGCAGGGCCTTTGGGGAAGGTGTCGTCGATCAGACCATCGTCTTCGGTCTGACACAGCCGGCCCTGGTGCTGTCCGGAGGGGTCAAAGACATCGAATGGATGGTCGATGAGAACCAGATGGTTCGAAAGGGCGAATCGATTCTGTTCGCCATCACCGGCAAAATTCTGTATCTTGAAGCCCCGGTTGCTGGAAGCGTTCAATTCAATAAGATCACACGGAAAAATTCATCCTCAATCACATCAGACCCTTACGATCAGGGATGGTTGTTTCTCATCCAACCGGAGAGCGGGCTCGATCAGTCATATCAAAGTCTTTCGTCTCCGGAAGATTATCTCGATAAGCTGCGTCACTCCGAAGGGTTCAAAAATCCGGAAGGGATCAAAGGAGGCGTATCCGGCATCTGCAAAGCCGTGTACACTGGGATCGGGGAACAGAAGATCTGACCTTCCGCTTGGTAATTCCAGCAAGTTCAGTAGAAAAAATAGATACCCAGAAAACTGCTCGACAACAAACCCCGCAAGGCTATTACAATATCGAGCGTATGTTAAAGCCGATTGTTCGCAAGGGCGAAGTCATTCTGTGCGGCACGTGCATGGATGCCCGCGGCATGAAGGATGAAGTGGTAACGGAAGGTGCTCGGCGAGGCACGCTAAAAGAGTTAACGGCGCCTACACTCAGGGCGGATAAGGTTATCGTATTTTGACAGCCATGTCCTCACGCCTTCGGCATCGAAAGACAGGACAATGGAGAACGCCTTTTTCCCTTTACTGTTCATGTAAGACGATACGCCACTGTTCCTTCAGGATGCTTATACCATCCGGGGTCGCGGTCATAGCTCGCCAGGTGGTCCCGTATCTTGATGACCGTAAACATGCCTCCCATTTCGATATTGCCGAAAGGTCCTTTACCCATCATCATTGGCAGTGTGTTTTTCGGCCCACCCATATGCGTGATGTGTTCGGAGTGCTCGGCCATGCCGGTTTCCCCCATGGCCATGTAGCCGGGAATGAGCTCCCGTATTTTTTCATCGAGCTGTTGCTGGCTTGCCCCCAATGTGTTGGGTATCGCATGGCCCATCGCATTCATGGTGTGGTGTGACTTGTGGCAGTGAAAGGCCCAGTCACCTGGGGCATCGGCAATGAACTCCACATCACGGGTAGCACCCACGGGTATCAGTGCCGTCGTTTCGGGCCAACGTGCGCTTGGAGGTATCTCCCCGCCATCGGTCGCCGTCACCCACATGGAGTGGCCGTGAATGTGAATCGGATGCTCGTCCATGCTCAAATTGGCCAGTCGAATCCGCACACGATCACCGGTCCTAACGACTAAAGGATCAATGGCCGGAAATACCTTGCTGTTAAAAGTGAACATATTGAAGTCCAACATCACGGCCGGGTCTGGCCGGTATGTTCCCGGATGCACTGCCCAGGCGTGCAGCATGATGGCAAAGTCACGATCGATGGACGGTCCCGCGTGTTGCTTCGGGTGAATGACAAAGACTCCCATCATTCCGACGGCCAGCTGCAGCATTTCATCGGCGTGGGGGTGATACATAAACGTGCCGTGCTGCCGCAGGGTGAACTCGTAAACATATGTTTCTCCAGGTTTGATGTGGGGTTGGTTAAGACCGCCCACACCGTCCATGCCGTTGGGCAGGAAAATACCGTGCCAGTGAATGGTGGTATGTTCGGGAAGTCTATTTGTCACTAAAATGCGAACGCGGTCGCCTTCGAAGGCCTCGATCGTAGGTCCGGGGGTTTGACCATTGTACCCCCAGCATTTGACACTCATTCCGGGTGCAAATTCGCGCAACACCGGCTCGGCGATCAAATGAAATTCCTTCACACCGTTTTTCATTTTATAAGGCAGCGTGGTTCCGTTGGGGGTCACTACATCGTGGTGATGATCGTCGCTGCCGAGCCCTTGAGGGCTTTTGTACGCGCTTAATCTGAGCATTACCTTTCGAAGTTTTCAACATGGCACCGCTACCGGCTACGGCAGCGATGGCAGACTTCAGCCACTGACGTCGTGTCAGCATCTCATAATCTCCTTAATGTTTATGCTGGTGGGATCCTCCGCGTCCGTCAGGATTGCCGGTCGGATTGTCAACCGATGCCGGCGGCGGCAAAAAGGTTTCGCCGGAAGCGGCAGCCGGTAGTCGGCCGCCCACCGCTTTGCGCAAATCAGCGCGGATGGACCAATAGTCCCTGACGGCATCAAGATATTTGGCGTAGGTGTCGAACTCCTGCTGCTTTGCCAGCAGCAAATCGAAGGCACCCACCAGCATATAGTTGTATTTTTCCAGAGTCAGCTTCACGATGCGTTCTCTTAAAGGTATAATAACCTTTTTGTAGTGATCGATCAGATATCGCTGCATGACCAGTTTGTCCCGCAAGGTTCTGACTTCCGAACGCACGTCTACCGCCAATGCGGTCAGGTTGTTAACCTTCTGTCTCAGCAGCGCCTCGCCCTGAGCAATCTTTGCCTGGTGCTGATCAAACAACGGCAGTTCCAGCACGAGCTCAGGACCGATGACCCAGGTCCGGTCCGTATCTCGTTCCGCGCTGATTCCCACGTCCAATTCGCCAATCCAGCGCCAGGTCACGGTCGTTCCCAAAGTTTGCGCCAAAACATCAATTTCTCTGCGGGCTGATTCCAAATCCAACCGGTTGGCGACCGCCAGGGCTTCCAATTTCTCCAGCTGAATTTCCTGCGCCGGAATATCCGGCAGCCGTGCGGGCATCTGCCAATTGATGCGTGTGCCCCACAACCCCATCAGGCGGGTGAGCCGCTCTCTGGCGGTCGATAGCAGGATATCACTCTCTGCCAGGCGCACCCTCATCTCTTCATATAACCCCTGTTCATTCGCCAGACTCAACTCGCTGATGTTACCGGCTTCATACAAACGCCGCGCAAATTCACGAGAAGCGCCGGACGTCTCGACGATGCCGGCGCGCACCTGCCGGATGTTGGCGGCCCCCTGAACCTCGAAATAGACCTTTTCAACTTCCGAAACAATTGAGAGTATTTCGTGAGCCACCATTGTTTTGGTCTGTTCGAACCGCGCTGCAGCGATCTTTTTGCGGGCCGGCAGCATGAGAAGGTCCATGAAATTCTGGACGATGCCGAATTCGAGGTTGTTGGCGGCCGAAGAAACATCGGGATATCGAATGCTTCCGAACACATTCGGGTTTTTGAGCAGACCGGCCTGGACGACCTCCGCCTGGCTCACTCCCAGTTCTTCATAGGTCGCCTGCAGCCGGGCATTATTTAAAAGGGCGATCTGAACGGCCGAATCGACGGTCAGCTCTTTTTCCAGCAACGCATCGACGGCCTGCTGTACTTCCCGATCTTCCGGCAGGCCCTGGTTCCAGGACACGCGGTAGTCCATGCGTTCGTCGACCATCCGCTGCACGTCCTGGAAGCCGCCTTTGCGGGGTACCTGGGCGCACCCTGTAATGACAAACCCTATAACGGTGAAGATGACAACTAACTTGCCGCCTGGTGCTTTCATTGCATCTTCTCCATGTTATGATGATCCGGCATTTCGGAGGGAGACCGATCAGTTTCTTTTCTTTCTTGCTCGAGAGGCGCCGATTGTCCGGCCGGCGATTCAAAAAGATCCCCGCGCGACTTGCGCCGGTCCGCTTCGCTTTCGGATTGATCGTGTGTTTGGGAGCCGGCACTCGTCATTTCAGTGCCAAACGGGTCCGGCGGGGGGATGAACCGGGATTCGGGTGCGCCGGGATCAGCAGGATGATTCTGCGGTAGCTCGACCGATACCGGATTTCCGGCACAGCCGATCACCAGAGACAAAATAACCAGCAAAAATAAATCTTTTATAATAGCCATGGTCTCAATTTTCTATAGGGATTATGAGATGGATGAGGGTGCCGAGAACCACATTTCGTAAAGACCTCGGAATAAAACAAAGACAAAAACCGCTGCGAAGAGCCCTCCCCCCGGAATATGCAGCCAGAAAAAAGCAGGAGAGATAAAGCTCTTCAGCCACATAGATGCGATGTCGATCCAGATTCCCAAGAATGGGAGGGCAATCAACCAGGCACGCACGTCTGCTCCCAAATTGAGAAATACGACCACCGCACCCATTAGGATGAATATCGTGCTCATGCCGAAGAGGTGAATGTGGGTCCATTTCAGCGTCCAAACAAATTGTTCGCTTTTGTAGAATGGTTCTTGAAGCTTTTTAGGGGAGCTTTCCGTTAGGTTCGAAAATAGGTCGCCCCGCTCATCGCTCTTAGGGGGGGACTGAGGAGGTTTAGAAACCTCGGGATTCAACTCAGCTGAGGCGAATGTCGGTATGATATCGTGAATGACGATCTGCCCCAGAGCCCCTAACATGCCAACAGCCATCGTAAGCATAATCGCTGTCACCAGCACCTTTGCCGGCAGTGGAAACTGCCTCAGCGTTGGCCAGTTGCGCATTTCATCATTATTTTTCACCAGATTTCCCCCAGAGACATCCATTTCTTACAGGGTCATGCGCTGGAACCGATTGGCATTCCAGTAACGGGCAGTGCGGTTTTCATTGTGAACAGCCTCCTCGGCTTGACTCTTTATTGTGACAGTTCAACCTAATTTGAGCGATTGCCGAGGTTGCCGCAGATCAAGGAGTGTCGTTCCGCTATAGTCAGCTATGCGGGACGGCATATGACGCCGTAGATGCGTCAAGATCGGCAGGCCCGATGGGTTATCAAATTTTAAAATCAAACTTTGATAGAATTCCTTATAAATAAAGCAGGTTCCCCTCCATTTAAAATTTGAAACGCTCACTTTAGGTTCAACACAAACGGTCTGAAACACCCGTTCGGAAACGGTCACGCCACGTCCTTCGCCAGCAAATCTCACGTGATTTTGAAGCACCCGCAAAAACGATGCTATTCGCCCGTAAAGTTAGAACCGGCATACTCTCCATTTAGAGTAAAAAATATAAAGACTGATTTCGGGTCGCCCTCTGCGCGATGGAAGGCTACGACCACCTCGGTATCGTTTCCCTTCTGCCGATGAGAAACCTCGACCCTTTCAAGACCGGTTTCCCAGGCTGGATCCAATTTTTGGCTGTCGATCAGCTTGTCGTAAAGCTCAGTGGCTTTCTTCAGGGCGGCCAGATGTGTGAATTCGCCCATTGCGTGTGTTTTACCACCGTGGGCGAAGACAACTGCCGCTGCAAATAACAAAATCAAAAACATAAATAGAGTTATTCGAATGGAGTTGCCTCGTATAGGTTTGGTATTATCGCGAATCATTTAGATTTCTCCCATTTACCTGTTTTCATACCAAGTCTATTGTTTTAGTAAATGCTATAACTTTAATCACAATTGGTGGCAGTATCAAGATACTGCAGGAGATATCGAAGGCTACCGTGACGATTTAAACAAAATGCTCAGCGGCTATTTGTATATGCGGCACAAGTATCTTTAATCTTGTAGGATTTAATCTGAATTTTTACTTTTATACCTTCACGTAATAATTGCGCATCATTCCCATATCCTCATGTTCCAAATTGTGGCAATGGTACAGGAACATACCGGGGTAATCATCAAAGTCCACCAAGATTTTTATTCGCTCACCGGGCATCAGTAAAACAGTATCTTTCCATCCCTCATCCACATAGCCTTGATGCCTGACACCGCTACGTTCAAGGACTCGAAACTGCTTACCGTGGAGGTGAATGGGATGCGGCATATTCATCATGTTCATCATTCCACCGCCGGTATTATGGAATTCCCAAATCTCCTTTGAGCCTAATTGAACAATCTCGTCATCCGCCACACCTTCCATCTGAAACACTCGACCATTGATCGACCATTGCATATGCCGCATCGTGAGATAAAATTGCCGAGGGTTGTAATAGTTAACAGCTTCATCTATTCGGAGGGGTGTAATTTCAGAAAGGTATTCCGGCAGCGACTGTTTTTTTGCCACACGCTTTGAAACTTTAATTTTGCATACAGTAAAGCCAGCACCGTTTGGAAGGCTTTGATTCTGACTCATTCCTCCGCCCATCATCATTCCGCGCCCCATCCGTCCACCACCCATTCCTCCAACGTCGAAAGGAAGGCTTATTAGGGATGTCTCAAAATCGATCGGACTGTCACTAAAATCGGCCCAGATCTCCAACCTTTCTCCAGGGCTTAAAAACGCATACCGTCGGTAGACTGGCCTTTCCAACAATCCACCGTCCGTACCGATGATGGTAAGAGGGCGGCCATCTTTCCACGCTATTTTATAAATTCGTGAATTGGAACCATTTAACAGGCGTAAACGATAGGCACTGGTCGATACCGGCAGGGTAAAATCAAGCATACCGTTAACCATTATCCAATCACCCAAAAACCCGGTCATCTGCTCCATCCTGTGACCTGAGGTGTATACGAGCTGATTGTCTGGATCAAACATGCGGTCTTGCAACACCAGGGGAATATCATATTCATCATCGGGCAAGCCCACGGCCTGTTCTTCCTCATCAGAAACAAGAAAAAGGCCTGCCAGCCCTTTATAAACCTGTGGGCCTGTTCTACCGTGGGGATGGGGGTGGTACCAATATGTACCGGCTCTGTTATTGACCTCGAACTCGTATAAGTAAGATTGTCCTTGTGGAATCACGTAACGCGGATGACCGTCCATAATCGCGGGGACATGAAGGCCATGCCAATGCACAATAGATTCTTCCGGGATTGAGTTGAAGAAACGAATTCGTATTTTCTCTCCCTGATGAACTTTTATGATCGGGCCAAGATAGCTTCGCGGGAGCTCGATCACCCGGTTTTTATCGCCTTTATGCACAATCGCATGGTACTGCCAAACCCGTGTGGGATCTCCTGGGAAAATAGTTACCTCACCAGGTCGCGCTGTGAGTGAAATATCAAGGTCAGGGTTAAATTCTGTTCCCGGATTCGTCTCTTGATTTTGACTTGCAACCGATTGCTTTAATAGGGGCCAAGCCCCACCTGTTATCATACCCAGCGTTCCGAATCCGGCCAGTTTCAGAAACTGTCTTCTGTTATTCCTGTCCTCATTCCATATACCCGCATTTCTCTTTTTCATTTTTAAATCCCTGTAAAGTTTATTGGAGTATGTCCTTTTTCATGGTTTCAAATTCATCCTGGGAGATTTCTCCCTTGGCATAGCGCTCTTTGAGAATATCAATCGCTTTAGGACCCACGCTTACACCAGAATGCCCTTTACTGCTCGTGTTCTGAATCAGCCATCGAATCAGCGACACGAGGCCGACAACAATCAGGCCCCAGAATATAATCATAAAAATCATACCGAACCATCCCATTCCCCACCCGTCCATCATCCAACGCCCCATGTGCCAGTCATTGTACCGGCCTGATTGGGCCAAAGTGGGATTTGCTAAAAATAAACTGCCTGGTATCAACACGGATAAGGATCCCGCCAACACTTTTCGGAACCTGTTTTTGTCTTTCATTTTATCCACCCTGAACAAAATCGCCAAATGCCATAAATAGGCCGTAAATTGACCATTTTCACAAGATCACAGAACTATTGTTATTGGTTTTACCTGGCCGTATAATATTATTAAAATGAACGGGGCGACTGTCGCCGCCCCCTTACAAGTGTTCACTGCGTTTTTAGATTTACCACCTGCAGTATCATTATTCCTTTTACTTTCCTGTCCATTGTTACCTCCATAAGTGTTAGTTGATGTGTCATAAGGTGGTCACGTTACCTTGGACGATCTTCACAATCATGATTTGTTGTCATCAGGATTGGAAGGGGTGGAATGAAATCCCTTATGCATGAATACATGCATCAGCGGGCACAACAGAATCAGCAGAAAGTATGCGGAACTGCCTATTATTCCTGTCCATGAAAGAAACAGCAAAAGAACCAGTGGAACAGCACAACCGAGAAGCATGAGCAGGGCGTGATTCTGTTTGAGTGATTTCAGCGAGAATGATTCGATGAGCCGCTTCATATTCATTTTCCGATACCTTTGTGTTTATGAGAGAGTGCATTCACTCTTTAGGTTAGCCTCGTGTATCAATGGCAGCTCGGCGTTTTGCCGCCGGTGGCTTTGTTCAGCCGGTCCAGGTATCTCTGCCAGACTCCTTTACGTTTCATCTTCCCAGTGGATACAAGGTACTTTTGCGGTTTGATTTTCAAAGGCCTTACGGCACGATTCGGCACAGAAGAAATAGGTGTGGCCTTCAAAATCGACGGCCTTAACCTTCGTTTCTTGTTCAACAATCATACCGCAGACCGGATCCAAATTTTCTATACGTGATCTGTAAAGATTCATTTTTTCCTCCTGCTGGTTGATCTCTACACTGGAAATTGGACTTTGACTCATTTGTTTACCAATTTTAAATTTCGGAGGGAAATTTTCCAACGTAGGTAATTTCCAACCTGTTCCATTATCCTTTACTATTATGTCAGAGCATAAAGCATGCCAACACTACCACGTAGTGGTAATGATGCGTGCAAGTAATTGACTGATCAATAACAATTCAGATAGGAAGAGCTTGGTGGATGTTTGGGTGGTTCGGCCGAGTGGATAGTTTATACCCACATTTGTGGAAACCTTATACTGCTGCTGTGTATAGATTACACACCTTAGTCCAATCGTTATTGTCGTCGAAATCGATTTCAGGTACCGTTGTAGCGAAAACACGACAAATAGGTAGTAAAATTTCAGTTTATATTCAGACGGATAGATTTTGGAGAAAGAACAACGACAGGCAAAAGGGGATAACATTTTCTTTGCTGCGAGCCATGCCTATGGCATCATACATAGAATAAGCAAAACTTTACACCCAGAAAAGGTGGATGCTTTCCATATAGAGGGATTGAGACCAGGTTTTTCAACAACTCGGCGGATCAAGCATCCAAGGGGCCGGAGGATACGATTTCCCTGCGCCAGCGCCAGTTCACATCGATAATCTCACCCGGCCTGTCGATCTGATAGAGGGCTTCGAAGGCCTTTCCAAGTACGGCGGCCTGTTGCGGGATGTTGTGGGCTTCTCCTAACGGATGCCCAAACGGCCAACGCAAGAAGATCGATCGCGGTGGTTTGATTTCTTCGGTGTATTTTCGCACGATAGATATGCTGATGGTGGCGATGCCGACGGCTTCGATGACTCGTTGAATCAATCCAACGGATTGATTGCATATACCTCAGGCCGGCGTCAATAGAACAACATCCACCTCGTCTTTTCCGAGTATAGACGCCACTTTGGGAGCGGTCTGGTTTATCAACGTGTCGATGTGGTTACCATCAATATGGCCCATGAAGCTGATATGCCGTTCGGCCAAGGCACCGATGCAGCCGGCTGCGGCCATCTCTTTGAGGCGGGTGATGGGAAACACGATATTGATATCTTTGTCGGCGTCGCGGTGATCGTAGTAATCGTGGGTGATCGTGTAGTCGTTTTCTATGCTGGCGGCATCGAGAATACGATACGTCGGATCGCCATCGGAATCGGCCATGTTGAATGCGGGTTGGCTCTCGGTGGTGCAATCCGGCAGTGGTGACGACGGCGATCTTGGATTCATTCAGCGGTTTGGTCACTTCTACCCATGGGATTTTGTCAAGTGCCAGTGGCTTAAATGCTTCTATCAGCTTATTGGAGAGGTACGGCCAATAGGTCGTCAGGCGGGCAATTCCCTGATGAATGAGTCTTCTTATTGCTACAGGCGCTTCAAATCTGTTTATTTTTCTCAATCGATACGACCTCATAGTCATATTTGCCAAGTTCGATGGCCGATTGTTCTATTAATGCGAGAATTCTCCATCGACCGGCGGTTTGGTTTGCTGAGGGGTGTGGTGACCTATCGAGCCCACCGCACCAACCGATGCTGCCTTTTTTTGAGAATGGAAAGTATATGAACGAACGGACAATAATCAATGTTTATTAGTATTTCTTGCTAAAACAATACGCTAATAAAAATCATCGTCAAAATTAAGGTATCAGTACATGAGGATGAGCGCACCGGTGAAGGCCGCCAGGACGGACAACAGCCAAAAGAGGATCCTTGCGTGTTTTTTGGACACCAGCATAACAGGCGCTAGTAACTTTCAATATTGCTTAATATGGTAAACAATTCAGACGCTATTTCCCAAAAGGCCTGGACGGACACCACAAAAAAGGGCATCTTGAACAAGGCCATCGACCCTGCGCCCCAAGACACCAATAACAGTATACCTGCATATAACAGTGCCAGAGGAACAGTCTGCAGATGCCCTACCTCATGTTGGATGTTCAGGGAAACCGAGTTCTTCATTTTCAGTCCCCGCCTGAGAAGCCAGTTTACCGCGGCCGGATGCGGAACCAAAAAATTTCCGAAACCGGTCTTATGCATAAATTTAGATCGAAGGGTTACGGTTGCGTTTATCCCGTACCATGTTCGTAGCTTCAGAATCTGGGGGTATTGCCTTACGTCTGCCGTCATTTGGCCCTTTTTGCCTCTTTCGGAGACCATCCAGCCCACTAATGCCGATACACATGGAGTCGGCGTAGCGGCGGCATGACACGATCGGTGTCATCAGCAACGTTCATGCCGATTTTCAAGAGACGAAATGCTTTCTAAGTCATAAATCAGACAATCAGTAGCTTGAAAGCGATGGCTATCAGGAGAAGACCCCCTAAAATTTCCATCCGTTGTGTAAGCCTGCCGGAAAGTTTATTACCCAATTTCATGGCCAGCCAGGTCATTGCGGCTGCCGTGATGCCGATCCACACCGCCATCCAATAAAAGCTTTGCCCCATAATACCGATTCCAAAACCGACTCCCAGGGCATCGATACTTGTGGCCAGGGAAAGCATCACCAAACTCATGCCTTTTGTGGGATCGGGGCATGATACCTTTTCTTCACCAGACAGCGTACCTTCTCGAACCATCCTGGCACCGATAATAAAAAGGAGGCCGAAAGCAATCCAGGTTCCCCATCTTTGAGCCCAGTCGATGATATAATGGGCGGCCATCCAACCAATGAGGGGCATCATGAACTGAAAGAGACCGAAATGAAACGACAATCGAAACACTTGCCGGGGTGCACCACAGCGCGTACCGACGCCAAACCCGACGGCAAAAGCATCACAGCCGAGCGATACGGCTATCAATCCGATCTCGGTGACGTTTAAGCTCAATGATTATCTTTCCGAATGCCTGTTTGCTCAGACATGAATGACAATGATGGTAATATTGTCCTTGCCGCCGTTTTCCAATGCCGTCTGTAGTAGTTCTTGGGCAGTTTGCTCTCGGAGGGAGTTGGCGCTTGAGTATGTCTTCAATCGTATTGACTGAAACCAAACCATGAAGTCCGTCGGAGGACAATAGGAAACAGTCTCCATGCGCGATATTTAGTCTGTCGATTTCGATCTCTTCCAGGGGTTCCTGGGTACCCAAAGCTCGGGTGAGCATATTTCGCAGCGGGTGATAAACCGCCTCATCCGGGGACAATTCACCCTCCTCGATCATTTCCTGGACAAAAGTATTGTCGCTTGTCAGCTGATTTAACCGTCCGTTGCGGAACCGGTAAATTCGGCTGTCGCCCACATGGGCCAATACGGCAAAATCGCCTGAGAAAACAATCGCCGATAACGTGGTCCCCATGTGTTCGCATTCCGGATCCTCGATGGCCTCTTGTTTTATTTGCCGGTCTATCGAACGGACGAGTTCCTCAATCTGTCTCAAATGGTTTCTTGGAGGTGACCCGGAATGACCGCTGAAGTAAGTTTTCAAAAGATCACAGGCCAACCGACTGGCACGATCACCACAGGAGTGTCCACCGATTCCATCGGCCACGGCAAACAACATTCCTCGCCCGTTATTGTGGATAGCGTTATTGTGGATAGCATACGCCACATAATCATCTTCATTGCGTTTTCGTTGCAGCCCGATGTCGGAAAGCGCGTAATACCGCATCGTATCGATTGTCGTCATTGACCCTGGCCTGTTTGAGTGTTTACTGAAGCCGTTTCATGAATTGAATGCGGCCGTTTTGTTTGTCTACCAATAGTTCATCGATCAGGCTGCCGTCCGGTCGGACGACCCGGGCGACATAGTACCTCCCCTTATTTTGCAATCCTTTGAGGCGGTAAGATTCAGTAATACGGCGGCTCGCTTCCCGGTCGATGATTATTCTGGCAGTACCGGTACCCATACCGTCGAGAATGTCCTGCAGGCGTTGCGAATCCTCCACGCTGTCATTTGTTTTGCCTTGGCCAGCAGTTTCTTCCACATCTGGCAGACGGTGACGGCCGGCTCGTTTGATCAGCTTTTCTATGGATTCTATCAGATTCATGTCTTCACCTAAATGTTACCGTTATTTCAATGGTAAGATTGTCCGGAAGCCGACATCCTCGAATCCTTCCCAGGGCGACCGGCCAACCGGAGGTTCTTCCGCTATTGTGGAGGCCCAATCGATCACGCGGGCCCTGGGACCGGAAGCGGAACTTTTGTATTCTCCCGTCCACTCTTTCAGCTGCATACCCAAATCGATCAGCGGCATTGACACCACTGATTGAACACTATTTCCCGAATGCGTCAATGAACTCGAGTCAGGAGTATTCGACTGTCCCATCATTTGTGAGTGTGCGTTTTGACTTGGAAGGGGTTCGTCCACCGCGGAGGATGAAAAATTAACCGGCATTCTTTCCCTGAGCCAGCCGGCCGCGGTGCGCCACTCAGCCGCAGTCGGCAGTCTTTTATCATAGTGACTGGCATAAGCATGGGCGCCATAAAAGGTGACACGCACCACTGGTTTCGGTGCATAGGCCGCCTCTCGCAAGTGAAATCGACCGTCTCTGTAAAGAATCTGCTCATAGGGCGCGGTCCCTGAACCCAGGTACACCCAGATTTGATCACCGTTGCGAACAACACCATCGGAAACATTTAATTGGTCTTTTAGTTCATTGAGAAATTCAAGAAAATGATGGTTGGTCACTTTTTCTCGGTCTATGTAAAATGGGGCCGGTGACGGCTCAGCACTCATTTGAGTGGCCTCCGATTCGATAAGGATCATTTTACGGGCGTCTTTACCCCGGATGTCATTTTTCAGGGTATCAGGTCCAGATTGCGATTGTGATGTTACCGGCGAGACTTCTCGAATCGCCGCTTCATCATTCGAGCGGTTGAAAAATCCGGGATTGCCCAACAAATGCCATAGCGTCATAGCAATCAAGGCGATAAAGACAAAGCCGGCACCAAACCTTGTCCAGACGTGAATGTTGGTGCGCTGCGGAGGCATTTTTGCATCGGCTTGATTGTCGGTGAGATATTTGAAATTGTCTAAAACCGCCTTGATCGCCAGCGTGAGTTCTTCAACGGACTGATATCGTTTAACCGAATCTTCATGGGTGGCTTTCTGAACGATGGCATCGATTTTTTCTAAGAACGGATTTGCCGTTTCCTTGAGTTTGACCGACTTCAACGGTATTGTTTTCGACTCGATTTTGCCTTCCACCGCTTCGAAGAGAATCTTACCCAGAGAATATATATCTGCCGGGGGGCCGACTTTACGAAAGTCCATGAATTGCTCGGGTGCCATATAATTCATGCTCCCTTTCACGTCCCACGAATTGGATATGGCCCGCATACGAACACTGCGGGCCAGGCCGAAATCGGCAATTTTGGGGATGTCGCCGTCCATGAGAACATTTTCCGGCTTCATATCCCGATGGACGATGCCTTTTTGATGAATCGCCGTTACGCCCTCCAGTACCGGAAGAAAATACGTTGTCAACCAGTCTCTCAGCAACTCGACTTCATCGCCAAACCCGTCTTCGGACATGGTAAAGCGCAGGGTATTGCCGGGTATATACTCCATGGCGATATACTGCACCGGTATGACCTTATCCCTCTTGCGCGCTTGATAGGTACCGAAATCATAAATCTGGAGGATGTTCGCGTGCCGGACCTGGGCCATGGTTTGTACTTCCCGATGGAGCCGTTCGAGCATCGCCGCCTTTTCTTCGGGATTGTCCTCGAAACTCTCGAGAAGTTCTTCTGAGATGATTTTAATGGCCACGTCCCTGTTGAGGTTGAGCTGATGGGCACGGTAAACCTCACCCATCCCACCCTTGCCGATGCGTTCGATCAGCACCCATTTTTCATCGAGGATGTCACCGGTTTTAAACAGCGGATGAGAATCCGGTTTTTCCATAGTACCGTCCTCACTTCCCAAGCGATCTTTCAATCCAACTTCATCCATAATAATAACTTGTCCGCCGAGTGAGAACATGCGTTCTCATATTTTTCCAGTTATCGGCAGTGATTGTTGAAAAAAGGTCCAGCATATTGCTTTTATTGTTCTCGACAATGAATATCGCTCTTGCTCTATCCACAGCAAGCGGCATTCGGGGTTGTATTGATGCCGGTGTTGCTCTTAACTCCAGCTGTTTTTGCACGCTCGATGACCCGTGTGATCTGGGGGACGAGCTTCGGGCCAAAGCTCGCTGACTTTGAGATGGCCATGGTCATCATAAAACCAAGGGCGAGTCCAAACAGGCCCACCAAGATGGCAGCACCGGTTTCACCTATCTGCCACTCGTTGCCCACACTGGCGCCGACAAAGGCCCCGGCCATCAGCCACAAGACCGGGATGATGTAAAGAAAAACGGCGCCGGTCCAGAGAGCGGATTCCTTCAGATAGATCGAAACCACGTCCCCTTGATCGGCCCCAATGGGGTTTTTCACCATAGCGACCATTTTGGCACTGGTTAAACACGACCGGCATCCATGCGAGTGCTCGCACCCTCCGCAGGCGTTTCTGCGGTCGGTGACGACTTCCGCCATGCCATTGTCAAAAGTATGGAGAACCAATCCATTTCGTTCAGCCATTATATTCTCCTCCTCTTATGCGATCTTGGCTTTGTATAGACGCAGGCTGTTTGTGACCACCGAAATGCTGCTCACGGCCATGGCCAGGGCTGCGAGAATGGGGTGAAGTTGTCGCAGCATGATCGGCAGCGTCTCTATCGGCGCCAAAACACCGGCAGCCAAGGGAATCAGGATAATGTTATAGACAAAGGCCAGAAAAAGGTTCTGACGCACCGTGCGCATGGTTTTGCGACTGATGAGGATGGCCCGTGGAATGCCTGCCAGACTGCCGCTCGACAGAATCACGTCGGCGGTTTCGATGGCAACATCCGTACCTGTGCCGATGGCCATGCCCAAATCGGCCTGGGCCAGGGCTGGTGCATCATTGATACCGTCACCCACCATGCCGACCCGGGCGCCGGTCGCCTGAATTTTTTTGATTTGCTCCGACTTCTCCTCCGGCCTGACTTCGGCGTATATGTCGTCGATACCGACCTTGGCGCCAATGGTGTTGGCCGTATTGACGTTGTCTCCCGTGAGCATCGCCACCTTGAGACCTTGTTTGTGAAGCATCTTAATGGCATCGGCCGATTCGGGTTTGAGCGTGTCGGCCACGGCGATGAGGCCGATCAAGCGATCATCCGCCTCGACGACCATAACCGTTTTGCCCTGCTGCTGGATCTCTTCGATCCGGTCCGAAACAGAATCCATTCCAGTTCCGGCGTCGTCGAACCACTTGGGTTTACCGATCCGTATCCGCCGATTGTCGATGACGGCTTCGACCCCAAGTCCACCATGGGCCTTGAAATTCAGAGGCTCCCAAAGTTTGAGTGCTTTCGCCATGGCGTCCTTGACAATGGCTTTTCCCAGCGGGTGTTCGGAGCCCCTTTCCGCGGACGCCGCCAACTGCAATAACCGGTCTGAATCAACGGATTCGGTGGCCAATGAGATGATGCCGACAACCGCCGGTTTACCCTCGGTTATGGTGCCGGTTTTATCCAGGACGATGGCATCCAGCTTTGTTGCATTTTCCAGTGCCTCTCCCCT
This sequence comes from uncultured delta proteobacterium, assembly GCA_963825595.1. GTDB lineage: Bacteria > Desulfobacterota > Desulfobacteria > Desulfobacterales > SG8-13 > JARFQH01. The sequence continues at coordinate 220,615 of CAWGUE010000030.1, forward strand.
TTTAAACAGGATACCGTTCTCTGCACCCTTGCCGGTACCGGCCATAATTGCCGTGGGTGTCGCCAACCCCAGAGCGCAGGGGCAAGCGATCACAAGCACGGCCACCATCCGGATCATTGCCGGCACGAACTCACCGGTGACCAGCCACCACAAGCCGAATGTCACCAGGGCGATTCCGATCACTGTGGGGACGAACACCCCCGAAATTCGATCGGCCAAAGCTTGAATCGGTGCCTTACTCCCCTGGGCCTCCTGTACGAGTTTGATGATCTGCGCCAGGGCGGTCTCCTTGCCTACCCTCGTGGCCTCGAAACGCAGCATGCCTTCACCGTTGATGGTACCCCCCACAACGATATCGCCGGGCTGCTTGTCAACCGGCAATGGCTCTCCACTGAGCATCGATTCATCAACGGCCGAGTTTCCCTGGAGAACAGTTCCGTCCACAGGTATCTTTTCACCGGGACGAACGATCACGATATGTCCCTTCTTCACAGCTGTCAGCGGGATTTCCTTTTCCACGTTGTCTTCAAGGACCGTGGCGGTTTTTGGCTGGAGTCCGATCAACTTGCGTATGGCACCGCCGGTTTTGCCCTTTGTCCGGGCCTCGAGCATTTTGCCCAGCTTTATCAGGGTGATTATGACTGCCGAGGTTTCGAAATAAACATGCGCGCCCAGACTTGGGAAAAGGAGCACACCGAGGGAGTAAAAGTATGCCACGGATGACCCGAGAGCGATAAGGACATCCATGTTGGCGCTGCCATTGCGCAGGCTCTTGTAACCGCCGGTGTAGTAATCCCAGCCGGTGTAAAATTGAACCGGGGTCGCCAAAAAGAAAAACATCCAATTGACCCAAGCCCCATGGATCCACGGGCCCGCAAGCCCGAAATCACGCGCCATGCTCAGCAAAAAGAGCGGGGTGGCAAAAAGGACACCGACGATAAACTTGCGCGTCTGATCTTTAATTTCTGCGTCACGGGCGGCCTGCTCGGCATCGGCAGCGTCGGGTGCATCTTCTGCTGCAATAGCGCCATATCCGGCCTTTTCGACGGCGAGTACGATGTCGTTGACATCTAACAGCCCCGGCAAGTAGTCGACTCTGGCTCTTTCAGTGGCAAAGTTGACCTCTGCTTTTATAACGCCCGGCAGCTTTCGGTTCAGCGCGCGTTCGATGTTAGCGGCGCAGCTGGCGCAGGTCATTCCGGTAATCGGAAGTTCTGCGTGAGCGATGGCCACCCCGTATCCAGCACCTTCGATACCGTCGACCAGGTTTTGGATATCCAATCGTTCAGTATCGAAGGATATCACGGCCTGTTCCGCGGCAAAGTTCACATTTACTTCACCGATACCCGGTAATTTGCCGATCGAGCGCTCGATATTTTGAGCACAGCTGACGCAACTCATACCGGTTACCGGCATTGTTACAGATTTAGTCGACATGACGATTTCCTTCCATAATGTTTACAGGTGCGGCTGTTATAAGCGACAGTTTACGGGGCGCAATTACTGGTTGATTCAATGACCTCCGGTAAAGCCGGAGGAATGGATTGTGAACCGCTCAAAGCGATCATTGAAAACCATTCGTTCGAGCAACCAGCCGGTCATTGAATGTAGTTTTTTAAAGGAATATGGTATCGACCTTACCGGTTGTAAGCGGTCCGCAGTTAGGCTGAATCTGCTCCGTGAACACCATATTTTACCTGTTTTTAAATATATAATAATCATCGTCTCCGGTATTTGTTAACTTCTGGAACTGTCAAACTTTGAGAGTCTTCCCAGCAATACTGGGGGTTAACGATGATTATTATGGTTGCACTTGCCAGGAAAAGATGCGCTCCGAATCCTTGCCGACACCTTTGATAATCAGGGTAACGGTTTCGGTGCCCGGCGCGAGAGCCGGAAAGGAAAGCGTGCCGCTGCGATGATGGCCACCGGGCGGCGATCCGTCCCAACCAGTCGGCGGAAAAGTGTTGCCCTTGTTGTCTTTAAGACTGCTGATAGCCGCCAGATCCTGATCGAGCTCAACCGAATGGGTGCTCAATCGAACTTCAAAGCGAGCTTCACTCCCCGCCTTCAGTTCAACGGGTGTGGCATCTATCCGAACACCGTTTTCATTGTTCGATTGACGGTCATAGGCGTGAACATGAATTGCAGAGCCGAGTATTATGGTTACTGCAATCACAACTGCAGATAAATTCGAAAACCAATTCCTGTTGCTCATGATTTAAGTCCTCCTGGGGGATACGATATGCACTCTTTGTTTTACCGCTAGTTGCCTAAGGCAACCGCAGGAATGTTGTCGTGTCGGAATTTACGAAGCATTATTGCGATACCGATAAGATTAGATAACACTCCGGCCATAAAAAATTGGACTTGATATTGTTCTAACCCGGCCGCGGCTGCCGAGAGAAAGGGCAGACCGATAATGGGGAGAAACGTCGCCAGATAATGAGAGCAACAGATCGCCATGGCTGTGGCGGACATGCCTCCCGAAGCCGCCATACTGGCACCGGCACCCTTCAACGCCTGGTTTTTCAATTGCCGCCGCATCGATACAAACAGCGACACTTGTATCCCCAAACCGGCAGCCAGTGCGATAATCCACCATCGATAGTCGGCAAACTGATACCGGGCATTGATCCAGTCGGATGTGAGCGTAATCAATCCCAGGTAGAATGCGATAACGGCTGTTCCAGCAAGGAGACCGTAGGCATACGGTTTGAGGTGGATGCTCTTTTGGGTAACTGTTCTGGTTAAAACTGAAGTGTCAGTATCCTCGTCTCCCTCGATAGCGTACCCCGCCGCAGAGATCACACTTTTGATGGATTGGGAGTCGACCCGCTGGGGATCGAAATCGATTGTCGCCTGTCGCGATCCGAAATCCACCACTGCACCGGAAACGCCCGGAAGTTTTGCAAGAGCATTTTTAATTCTTTTGGCGCAACCGCCACAGGTCATTCCATGCACGGTGAAGGTCACCCGAGTATGGTCGAGGAAATGTTCACCAAGCGCGCCCAAAGTTGGACGTACTTCCTTGCGGGGATGAGCGTTACAGCACTCGGCAGTTAAGGGATTCTCTAATTCACCTTTTAGGTATTCTGATTTCATAAGTCGTCTCTTTATTGTGAAATGGGTTATTGTTAACTAAAGAAGCACAAATTATACCACAATGTGATATATAAATTTAACCGTTTGTAATAATTCGAAATTTATATGTTTTGGGGTAAGCTTGTAAGAGTAAGTGTTTGGAAGTCGGGTAAAAAATACCCACTCAGGGGACCCTGTTGGGAAAGGCGTGAAAAAAATGCACAGCCGTAAAGGGATGAGACGACGGGATTAGAGCGATGGTAAGTCGCAGGAATAAACGGTGGATTCGATGCACGGCTCGGGGAAGATTAATTCTTGTCTTCAGTGAAGATGTAAAGGAGTAGGATATGAAATACGATTATCCCGTTAGGAGATCATATTCCTGCTAAAAGAAAGTCAATTCTGACTTTTTGGCGTCACATTAACGGTGGTCATCATACCCGCTTCCGCGTGAGATTGTATGTGGCAATGAGACATCCAGATGCCGGGTTCAGTCGGAACAAGGCCGATGACAACGGATTCCCGAGAACCCAGAAGGACGGTATCCCTCGTAAAATTCTCTGCCTCAGGTTTTCCATTGCGTTCCAAGACCCTGAAGAATGTTCCGTGGATGTGCATCGGATGCAAGCGTGAGCTGTTGTTTTTAAATACGATTTTTTGTGGTTGCCCTTTCGGAATGTCGGCTGTATCGCTATTGGGCCACAGCAGACGATTCATCGCCCACCCGATGCCGTATTGTCCCCCCCGGATGGCATCGAGATCCCATGTTTTGGATGGCGTGGCATCTGAAAAGACCTCTGCCGGCAAAAAATCTTCAGCGGTCGGTGGATCGAAAACCGGTGTCAGGACAGGTTGATCCTCTTTCACTGTTATCGAAGCCAACGGAAATTTATTGCGCGTAAAATTCATCTTCGACAACGTACCTTTGGCCCTGCGCATCGGTCGGTATGATGATGTCCAAATCGATTCGGTTGCCCGGGGCGAGATCGAAGCCGTCATATTTGAATATTCGTGTAACCGGCTTTCCGTCCACCGCGATGACATTGGCATCGATTCCTTTAAAGACGGGCATCAGCACCCGTGCATTTGCACCATTTATGAGGCGAATGCGGATCCGTTCCCCTGGAGATACGGAAAACTCGGGTTGATAATTGCCATTGATGGTGACCACGTTGCCCCATCGGCCATCGTGCATCAGGTCGTGACCGGTGTTGAAGTGCGGAAAAATATTGCCGTCTTTTTGAAGGACCCAGTCGTCGATGAGCCAGACAATGTCTTGAGACCAGGGCAATTTATTATTTGGTTCCACGATCAGCGCCCCTTTGAGGCCGCGTCCTAACTGCTCGCTGCCGTTCAGGTGAGGGTGGTACCAGTATGTTCCGGCATTCCGAAGCTTCAGGCGATAGTTGAAGCTTTCTCCAGCCTTTACCGGGTCCTGGGTGACACCCGGGACACCGTCCATCGCGTTGTCGATAATCAAACCGTGCCAATGGATGCTTGAGGGCTCGTCCAGTTTGTTGATGAATTCGACCCCGATGGTTTGACCCTCCTTGCCGCGAATGATGGGGCCGGGTATCGAACCGTTGTACGCCCAGACCGGGGTAGGCGTGTCGAAAAACGGAAACTGATGTGATGATTTTTCTGCTGTTAGCTTTAACTTTTGTGCACTGACTGCCGATACCGGCGTTGAAAAACCGATAACCATCAGCAACAATATTATTTTAGCGATGATTTGCATATCAATCCTTTATTAACGTTTTGACTTGTCGGAGTTTTGACCCGCCGGCGACGGGAGGGTAATTCACACTTTAATCACCCATCTAAAAATTACAAATGCGCTTGGTTCCTGCCTTACACCTAAAGTGAGCGTTTCAAATATTAAATGGAGGGGGAACTGCTTTATTTATAAGGAATTCTATTATCGTTTGATTTTAATATTTGAAACCGCTTCGGGATTGCCGATCTTGCCGCATCTACGGCGTCATATGCCGTTCCGTATAGCCGACTATAGCGGAACGACATCTTCCTTGTAGCTGCGGCAACCTCGACAATCGCTCAAATTAGGTTACAGTAAGGAGCCGCTAGGCAATATCGATACAGGGATGCGATGGGCTAAAATCTCAGGGAGGGAATACCGAACAGCGGATAATTGCGGTCTACATGACCGATGCCCAGTCCCAGGGTGTCATTGCTGCAGAATATTTGGGGCGCATCGAAGAAATCGCCGTAGCCATAAGGGGCGACATCGAAGTCGGCAAATGTCATGAACATCATCTGGCGCGAATTCATCATGGCGGCGTAATGCGGGTGGGTGATGGACACGAGTTGAAACCCTTCCGGGCCGCAACCGGTGTCTTTCAGGGCTAACCGTTTACGGAATTTGGCAACCGTTAAATACTGAAACCGCTCCCCGTGTCTGAATTTCGAGAAGTAAAATCCTTTGGGCCTCGGGGGCGCAGCCGGACGAAGACGTAAATGTTCGCTATGGTCGAAATCGATATATTCGCACTGCCAGGTTTTTGGCTTTCTCCGTTTGACAGCAAAATCCCAGGCGCTTCGTCCGGACAACGCGGCATCAGAATGGCCGTGCCCGTCATCGCCAAAACCATAGGACAAAATGACGCCTGAAAATCCATCGCGACGGTCCGCTTGCGATATTTCCGGTTCGGGATCAATCGTTTCGAATTCAGCCTGATCGATACCCCAGTCCATCTTGTGGTTTGCCTTGTGCCATGCTTTAATTTGAGCATCGAAGGGCAGTATTTCTCTTTGCGGATTCTTGGCGGTTTTTCGGAAGAAGGATTTCATTGATAGGGTGTCTGTAATGGCATGCGGCTGATGATTTTAGCCCTAACCCGCATTTTTCACGAGTCGCATACGTTCATTTGCAAGGCATTCAGGGGCGCAGCTGTACTCTGGTACCGCAAGCCCCTGATAACGCAGCAAATGGGCGAATGCGGCTCGCCCAAAGGGTGAATATTTTTTAGCATTTTTGATCCGATTGTTGGGGTACAAAATGAACACTGAAACTTACCGACAGAATATTCTTTAACCCGTTGATATTATGTTTTTTGCAGATCTGCTGAAAAATGTTCATGAAAGATGCGGGCTAAAAAGACGCGTGTTCGGTTCTTTCAATGATTTC
>CAWGUE010000031.1:0-66950 GCA_963825595.1 uncultured delta proteobacterium
CTACAATTTGAGAGTGCCGGTAAAGAACGTATTTCAATACTTCACCGTTACCGGCAGCACCCCCGTGGCCCGTCGAACCGTGGTTGACATTGATAGCTGCAACCGATGCCACGGGGTTTTGAGTCTACATGGGAACAACCGCACCAACGAACCGCAGGTCTGTGTCATCTGCCACAACGCCAATGCCACGGACTTCGACGTGCGTCCCGCCGATCCCGCCACTGCGGTCGACGGTAAAGTGGAAGAAGCCATCGACTTCAAGTACATGATTCACGCGATCCACGCCGGCGAGGCCGCTGAGCACGGATTCCGCGAAAACGGCATAGTTGTCTATGGTTTCCGGAGCAGCGTCATCGACTTCAGCGAGGTACGCATGCCGGCCGGCACGGACAACCTGAAAAACTGCGGCGGTTGTCACGACGGAAGTACGTTCGAAGTCCCGTTGGATGAGGATGCACTGCCCACGACCATCCTTACCGGCGCCGACCTGGCAAGCCCGAACGACGACACGAACATTACACCCACCGCCTCTGTCTGTTCCTCTTGCCACGACAGCATTTTTGCTAAGACGCATATGAGCCAGGAGGGCGGGCGTTTTGATTTCGTTGCCTTTGCGCCGGCTGCTCCACCCGGCGGCGGCGGGGGATCGCAGGCAGACCTGTGCGGACCCGGCCCCATATCCGCCCAGCCGGCAGGGCATACCGAAAGCCTGGATTGTTGCAGCTGCCATGGCTTCAATTAGGTCCGTAACCCAAGATAAAAGGGGGTGTTTCCCTGCGAAACGCCCCCTTTCCATTGGTTTGTAGAGACAAACAGAGCAAAACCGTCCAGCTGTTGAGGTGACCGAAAGCGCTGGGAACGCGATGATGTTAGATCCCTACACGACTCGCCAAATACGAAACACTCTCGAAAAAATCGCTAGCGATTGGCCGGCCTTAAATTCGAACTTATCGATCCAGATCCGAATTAATCGCTGAGGCCGGGAGACACCAATTGAATGCGCCGGAAATCGATTCCTCCGGACCAGGCACCTGAGATTGATCTCGCCGTGCCTTTCATAACATTACCGTCCTCTGACAAGGTTAGTTCCATGGTACCCTCCTGCTCCCACCCCGCAGGTATGGCGTCGCTGCTGTAATGATAATGGCACTGCACGTTAGCAGCCTTGATTTTTCCCTCTGCAACCCAGAGGACGTGTTTCTCCTGCAAGCGGCTGATTCCGATTGCTTTGACGGTATTGTGTTCGACATAAAATAGTGCGATATTGTCCGGGGTTGGATCGGTGGTTTTCGTCCAGACACCGCTCACATCCGCACCCAGCGCCAAAGCAGTGAATAGGTGCAGTATGAAAACAACGCTTGCTACCCGAATTCCCCAATGCGTCTTCATTGAATGAACTCCTATGATTTTGATATTAAATGGATTTTTTACATGGATGACGTTGTAGACTTCGTTCAGCGACAACTCGGCAGGTAGGATTTTGTTAATTTTTAATACACAGGTCAAGATATTAGTTGTGTCGTTTTCTTTAAGTTGACATTCCAAAGAAACCCGTCACCACCCTTGGTCTCATTCAAACCTTCAGAGCTGACTTGGCTGTTTCAAATCATGGTGGAAACTAATATCAGCTACTTCGAGATTCAACTGAATTCAAAGGTAGAAGGGGGATAAATGTCGAGAATTTTAATTATTATGGCTCTGTTTTTATTGTGTTCCTGCGCCACTTCCGTTCCGCCGATGCCCCTGCCCATTATCCAGACTGATCGGGGCAAGGCGTGTGGGCACGATTGTCAAACGCAGTATTCCGCTTGCATGCAAAACGAAATACGCCCTAATTTCTTGCTGATGTCGCCCAGAAAGGAAGCCTGCAAAAAAATGCTGAACGGGTGCTATGATTCCTGTTTGAACAAAGACAACATGTGAGTTTCTTAACTTTTGGGAAAATCGTGTCCCAACCGATCTCCGAAAAAGAGGCGCCATATTCGCAATCCGGTTTAACGATTGCCTTCGGCTAATAAAAAATCCAATCCGATGTTATCGGGCAAACTTTCACCGATCGGGAAATTTTACCACAAGCCGAAAAATCTCCGATTAAACTGTATCCGAATTACCCGCCTTCGGCTTGTTATTCATCCTCCGACGATCGATCCTGTAAGTAATGCTCAAGTGTCTCCTAAATTTTTAGTATCAATTTCAGACGGTTTGTGTTGCTGTTCGCCCATTGCCGAACGAATTTGGCACATATCCTGCTCAGTAGTGTACCAGCAGATCAATGTCAGTGTCCAAAATCTATTAACTCGTTACAAAGGAGAAAATGACCATGAAGAACAACACGTTAACCAAAGGGAATTGTCATTCTTGCGGCCATCGCTACGGTGGGACTTATCGCCACGGCCTATGCTGGTTGGGGCAGCGGCGGCTACGGTCACATGGGTCGCGGCTGGGGCCACATGGGATGGGGCGGGCCCGGAAACGGTGGAGATTACCCGGCCTTGACCGACGAGCAGCGCCAGACTATGGAGCAAGAACGCCGGACATTCTTTGAGGAAACCAACGATCTGCGGCAAAATCTGTATACCAAGGAACTCGCGCTGAGGAGCGAACTGGCCAAATCCGATGCGGATGCGCAAAAGGCCGCTGCAATTCAGAAAGACATATCCAAACTCGAGGCGGAATTGGACCAGAAACGGTTGAATCACGTCGTCAAAATGAAACAGGTTAACCCCGATGCCGGGCGCGGATTTATGATGGGCGGCAGAGGCCGTGGTGGAAGAATGGGCTATGGTCCGGGAACCGGGCGCGGTCCTGGAGGCGGATACTGCTGGGATTGATACAGACGGAATTCATAGTTCAGTCTGCGGGGCGGTTTCATGATAAACCGCCCCCCATAGGACTTTCGAAATAGTTGATCCATAAACGTCCTGGGAACCCATTGGGGCAAATAATCTGGAACTCGGTGATATAATTCATCGCCACTTCTCATTTATAGGACATCTTACCGAACAACGCCTCGACACCCTGGTCAATCAGACAGCCCCAAGAACCACTGATTTACTGAAAGAAGACGGCATCGACTGTCCCGTCCGCAACGCTTAGAAGCAAACCTTTACCGGGATATGATCCCGGTTCGACATTTCCGCTTTAGCAATCTGCAGATGTCTTTCCCGACATTCCATCGATACACTGCGTGACTTCCCGGGCATCAGGTCTTATACTTCTATCGGGGTGTCCCAATTGAGGTTGATAAATCTATAACACGCCCAGTGGGACGCCACCCCCTAAGGAGAATCGAATAATGATACCAAAATCAAACAACACGGCGACGGTCATTGACCCGGTGTGTGGAATGACTGTGGACCCACAAGACCGCTCGTTCGTAGCCAACTACAAAAACAGCGTCTACCACTTCTGTGCCGAGGCCTGCCGGATAGCTTTCGACAAAAACCCGGAAGAATATCTGACTGACAAAGCCCATAAGCCGAAAGGCTTCTGGAAGCGTTACCTCGACCGATTGAACAAAGCTACCGGTGGCAAGCCCCCCCAATGCTGCCAGTGACATATGACACCGCGATTGCGCCGGGTGCCGTCTTCCGGGGAGATTGAACCATGCCGTACAAAAACGGAAACGTCGTCAACGTAGAAGGGAACGGATGGGCTGAGGTGGTCACCGATAAACTCGACGCATGTGCCGACTGCGTGTCGGCACGCAATTGTCCATCAGACTGCAGAAGTGCCAAGATGGTGACAAGGGTCAGGGATGAGATCGGAGTCCGGGTCGGTGATACTGTCTCTATCTACATCAGCAGAGGATCGATGTTGAAGAGTGCAGCCATCCTCTATCTGGTTCCGGTTGTATTTCTTCTGATCGGTGCCGGTATAGGTTCAACTATCGCACATCGTCTTAGTTTGGGGAACACCTCGGCAGCCATCATGGTCGGTTTGGCGGGTCTTTGCTTGGGCTATTTTTTGGTAAAAGCTTTCTCCATGCGCCTGTCGTCGGAAAGCGGCTTTTTCCCAAAAATCGACCGCATTCTGTACGGAAGTACCGACACCGACCCCGTGGCACCGACCCGTATCAGTATCGGCGTCGTGGGCCCGATTGAAGATTGGAGGGAGACAGCGAACAACCAGCCGCCCCCACCTCAAAACATCGAATAATACGATCCCTACACCGCGTTGCCGCCATCAGGGTAGAGTTGCTTTAATGATGATGCGCCGCGGCATAGCTGGGGATGGTGCCGCATTGTGACATAAACCCCAATTGAGCTATTTTTAAGGCTTGCTCGCCTTTGGCGATGTTGCTGCAGATACAGCGTAGCGAAATCCCGCCCCAGCGGGAGAAACTGACGCTCCGCTAATCTCTGCTATGCGGGTCCCGCTTACGGGGAGGTGCGGTGACCCGCCTGAGTCGGATAAAAATTGTAAATCTCATAAGGGCTATATATTTACGAAAATATGAAACGCTCGAATTGGGGCACCACCGAAAGGTAACCGGTGAAACGCCTCGTGGCCTATCTTTCAGGATAATCCAATGCCCTGGTTTTAACCAAACCTTTGCGGGAAGTTTTTCAGGCAACTAGGAAATCTTCAAAAAAATATCCACTATCGCCACTTATAGAAAATTCAAATTAGTTGAGGGTGCCAATGCGCATTCGCTGGAAGCTTCTTATAGTTCTGTTGAGTCTTTCACTGGTTCCCATACTCATGCTTCGGGTAAACGGACAGCGCGGCATGCAGAGAATGGGCAACGACCTGGCATCAATTGCCCGTGAGGTTCTCATTAAGAAAGCCGGTCTCGAACTGACCCTGCTGGTTGAGGAGCATGCATGGGCGTTGCGGCTCGAGAGAGAATTGATCGAGATGATCCTACGCGTTCAGGCCTCTGAGCTTGAAAAACGAATCGCCGGTGCCCATCACACCACCTCGTTCGGCAATGGTAAACTCACAGCCCAGACCGAATTGGCTCGAAGCGCAAGCGAAAAATCGGCCCCACGATTTCGAATCACCGGCATGGGACGTTTTGCACCGCTGTCGGTCGACTACGATAGTCTGAGCCAGAAATTCACCAATGAAACGGTAAGGGAAAACGGTGAAATATCGTCCGTTCTCCTCTCGATGGTACCGGTATTCCACGACCTTGTCCTTTCTCATCCGGATCTCATTCATTGGCAAATTGTGGCTTTGAATGACGGGACGCAAGGCGTTTATCCCGCATTGTCCAAAATTCCCATGGCATACAATGCCTTGCACACGGAATGGTATCGGTCGGCTGTAGACGCAGAAACGGGTCGTTTGGTCGCAAGCCGTCACCGGACCCCTTCACGCGCCAGTTCAGCTTCACTGTATCGATGCCCCTTTACTCTCCCGACCGGTCAAATCCTCGGCGCCACTGCGATTTCCGTTCCGGTCAGCGTCCTTGCTGCAGGAGGACGAACACTTCCGACTTTTCTCGGAAAACATCCAGCTTTTCCTCGTCCGCGCAGAATCGTCAACTGATACAGACACCCCCACCATCGAGTCGTTGCCCGGGAACACAAAGTTGAACAGAGGCACCATCATTGGTGGACACTCACTCGATTGAAAGCTTGCCGATTAATGATCCGGAAATCGTTCGCAAGATGACCTTGGACTTGCAGGCCCAGCGCACGGGGGTCGTCGAAACAAAATACGACGGTGTCGATAGTCTATTGGTCTATGGCAGCATCGATGAGTTCGGTACGGCCCTGCTTTTGATCGTTCCCAAGGTCGACTTCGTTGCCGAGGCCGTCGCCATGGAAAAAACCGTTCACGAACGGGTAGAGGCAAACATTCAAATTACCGGTATCATCCTCATCCGCCATAATTGTACTGGTTATCGTCCTCGCCTTCGTGCTGGCCAAGTCGATGACGATGAACATTCAGAAACTGGTCGAGGTCACACGCAGAGTTGCCGACGGGGATTTCAACAGCCAGGGCCGAGATCCGCTCTCGAGATGAGATGGGGGAACTGGGCCGAACATTCGATCAGATGGTGCCCGCCCTGGATGAGCGGGTCCGTATGAAGCAAGCGTTGGATGTGGCCATGCAAGTACAGCAGAACCTGTTGCCGAGGAAACTACCGCAACCCGACGGATTGGAGGTTGCCGGACGCAGTATGTATTGCGATGAGACCGGCGGCGACTTTTTCGATTTTATGGATTTCTGCTGCCGGGAAGACAGCACCCTGGGGGTTGCCGTGGGTGATGTCTCGGGGCACGGCATATCGGCCGCACTGCTGATGTCGACCACCAGGGCGTTCCTGCGAAGTCGGGTCAACCAGCCCGGCGGTCTCGGTGATATTGTCAACGATGTCAATGTGTTGCTATCTAAAGACACCGGCAACTCGGGAGAATTTGTCACGCTTTTTTACACCGAAATCGACCGATCCCGTGGTGAAATCCGCTGGGCCCGTGCCGGGCACGATCCGGCGCTGCTGTATGACCCGCAAAGCGACCGGTTTGACGAACTACAGGGGGAAGGCCTGGCGATGGGAATCGATCCATTCTTTCAGTACGCGGAAAATGTTAAAAACGGCCTGGCGGAGGGGCAGATCATTGTTATCGGTACCGACGGCATCTGGGAAACCCGTAATGACTCCGGTGAAATGTTCGGAAAAAATCGCCTGGAGGGTTTGATACGGTTAACATGCCAACGATCCGCCGACCAAATTGCGACTGCAGTGTTTGATGAGCTCGAGGCTTTCCGGGCGGGGACAAAACAGTCAGACGATGTCACCCTGGTGGTGATCAAAATCAACGGTGCCGATGGCCGTGAACGCTTGCCAGGTTAGTCCGTATATTTCATGAATATTGTTTTAACCACTTCTGAACAGACGGCCTGGCAGGTACCAATTCACAGCACGGGCCCAAGCATGGCAATGGCGTTATTCCAGAGCTGGCGACGCAAGGTCCAGCGCGCGACTATTTCGGCGGTAACCGGTTTGGATTTGGCGATGTAACTGTCCTGCCGCTGACGCATGACATCCGTCAGCGTTGGGTCGTAGAACAAGATGTTGTTCTCGTAATTGAGTTCGAAACTTCGACGGTCCATGTTGGCGGAACCGATCAGCGTTATCTCCCCGTCAAGGGTCAGGGACTTAGTGTGCAACAGCCCGCCCTCGTATTCGAAAATTCGGACACCGGCTGCGAGCAGATCGCCGTAGTAACTTCGACTGGCCGCTCCGACGATCCATGAGTCGTTCCTGGCCGGAAAAATAATGGTCGTATCGACCCCGCGACGGGCGCTCGCACACAAACCGACCTGCATGGCTTCATCGGGAACGTAATACGGGGTCGAGATAACCAACTCTCGGCGGGCGGTGTACATCAACGACTCGAACATCTCGGGCATGGCGGAGTAGCGAATTGTCGGCCCGGTCCCGACCACCTGGGCCGGCAACCCGGGTTGAACCGGCGCAAGCGGCTGCTTCAACAGATGGCTGATATCTTCGTCCACGCCGGACATCCAGTCACCGATGAACAGATATTGGTTCTGGCGGGCGATCGGCCCCTCGAAGCGCATCATGGCGTCCACCCATGGGGCATACTTCGCCTTGACCAGAAACTCCGGGTCGGCGCAGTTCTGGCTTCCGCAATACGTGATGTGATTGTCAATGACGACGATCTTGCGGTGATTGCGCAAGTCGATACGCCCCTTCAGCGGTCGCAACAACGGGTTGCCGATCGGCAGGGCGTCGGCCAGATGGACGCCCGCTTTGCGCATGGCCGGCCAATGTTCCGAGTGGATCATGGTGCGCGAGCCCAGGCTGTCCGCCATGGCCCGGCAGGTGACGCCGCGCGCAGCAGCCCGCTTGAGCGCCTCGACCACCTTGAGACCGTTATTGTCCGGCAGCCAGATGTAGAACAAGAGATGGACGTGGTCTTTGGCGGCATCGATGTCGGCGACGATAGAGGTGATGGACGCGTTCGAATCCTGCATTAACTGCGCCCGGTTGCCGCCCACCGGATCGAACCCGTTGATGGATTTTCCGACTTGAAACAGATGGGCATAGCGTTGCGGCACATCGACTTGCAGATTCGTCGCGTCCGCTCCTGCCGCGGCGGCCACATCCGGCAGCCGAGAGAGAACCGCATGCGCCCGCTCCACTCGGTGTCGGCCGATGTTCGTTTCACCAAACAGGATATATGCCAGAATGCCCAACACCGGAACGGCAATAATGACCACGATCCAGGCGATCCGCGACGCCGGTTCCCGATGGGGTCGCAGCAGTACCCTCACAATAAGAGCGATCTGGATGAGAATGTGTAGGGTCACGAACATGGACGTTGTAAATGAGCTTTCGCTCATCGATCGAATTCTCCCTTCACGAGCGATCTCTCCGTTTATATTATCTTGTCCTTTTTAACCCAAATCGATTCAATCAGGGTTTTCGGTCTTCCACTAATGGTTGTCCATACCCGGGCAGGTCGAGCCAACTGATGACCCGTGTATTTTCGCGGGTGTAACTTTCATCGCCGCCATAAACAACATTGGAATTTCAAACGTTGATAAATCTTTTACATTGATCAGAATCCTGAGATCGCGTTCCACATAAGTATTAACATAAAACATCATAGCATCAACAGCATCCAAGTTTTGATCAAAAATTCGTGGATAGAAACCTGTATGCAATACCTTGTTGATGCTAACGTCCTTGAGTGAATCCGCATATGCCTCTGTCAAGGTAAACGGAAGGAGGCGAATAATTGCAGTTCGACCGGCAAGGGATTGCGAAATACTTTTTAGCAGATCAAACTGTTGGCTACCTGTTAAAATGTAAAAACCTGCCTCTTGTTTCTCATCCACTATGGTTTGTATATAGGACATCAGGTCCGGAGCTCTTTGAATCTCATCTAAAACAACACCATTGAGATATTGGTTTAAAAAACCGCGGGGGTCGTTTTGGGCATACTGGCGTTTGTCTATATCTTCGAGGGATACATATGCTTTGTTTTTAAAAAGCATTTTGCACAGTGTTGTCTTGCCTGATTGCCTGGGACCGGTGATCGTTACAACAGGATATTGGCTGGCATACAACAGCGTCTTGGTTGCAATATCTCTTGGTATCATACAGGCACCTGATATCCTTTTTGGGTTATGCTGGAGTATTTTTCCAATCGAGGCATAGAAATATTACATATAATTTCAGAATGTTCAATAGATTCTTACAAATTGGGAATCGAATTCCCAATCTGTACGCAGAAATAAACGCAGAGAATTCGGAACAGTCGCCTGGAATCCGATGAAAATGTATTGACAAAAGGCACACGTATATCTTTGTTAAAGGATATCTTCAAATGTGAAAACAAGGGTAGCATTTTGATGACGGCTTTGCGCGTTGAAAAGGGCCGGAATCGACAGGTGAAACAAACGGAAATGAGACCGGATACTTTTTACCCACCCGCCCTGTTTATCTGGATACTTTCAACGCAGTATCATGGTCTCGTTGCCCAAAACCGCGGAACTCATCTTTCTCTCCGACAAGATCAGATTTTTCTTTTTTCTTAACAATATAGATACCATACAAAATCGGGTGCCTCTGCAACCACATACCCCACCCTCATCTCTACCTGATGGCACGGTATATGCTCTACTTGAAGATATGAATTCCGATCCATTACGAAAACCTGTTGGAATTACTATTATTGATTTCAGAAGTTTCACGAAAGTTCAAAAAAACTTAACCCAAAGGAGATAGACAATGAAAGTCATATTCAAATCGACACCCCTTCTCGTCGCAGCTTTTCTGATGTTAATGGGCATTGCCGACACGGCGACAGCCGGCCGGGGGATGGGATATGGGCACCGCGGCGGGTACGCCGGCGATCTCAGCGAAGACGACATCAAAGCTTTGAATAAAGAACGCCAGACCTTTTTCGAGGCCACCCGCGACCTGCGCCAGGACATGTACCGCAAAGAACTGGAACTGCAAACCGAACTGGCACAGAAGACTCCGGATGCCAAAAAAGCCGCCGCTTTGCAGGAAGACATTTCCAAGCTTGAATCAGAGTTCGACCAGAAGCGTCTATCGCACATGATGAACATGCGAAAGATCGCTCCTGAAGCCGGTATGATGGGACCGGGTATGATGGGTCCAGGCATGATGATGGGACCGGGAATGATGGGCGACGATGACGGAGACTGGAACTGCCCGTACGGCGGCGGCACCATGGGTCGGGGAGGCGGACACGGCATGATGGGACGCGGTTATGGAGTAGGGAAGCGGAATGATGATGGGACGCGGATCTGGTATGGGTCCCGGTATGATGGGGCGCGGTTACGGCGCAGGCAGAGAATGGATGCGTGGTACCCCTGAAGCGGGAGAATCAGGCCAACGTTCCGGCGGGACGCAAACGCCCCTCAAAGAGGACGACGCCCGATCGGTTGTCGAGAAATATTTGACATCCACCCGCAACCCGAACTTGAAACTTGGAAAGATCACCGAAAGGGAAGATGTTTTTGAAGCCGAAATCGTCACCAAGGACGGCTCCCTGGTGGACAAGGTCATCGTCGACAAATCCAACGGGTGGATGCGTCCAGCCTACGAATAACGCAATGCAACTATTTGAGGACGAACATGGGCGACACGTTTAACGCCGGCATCCCCATCACCAGACGAAAATTCCTGAAAACCTCAGCGGGCGTCGTGCTCGGCACCTGCCTGCCGACACCCCTGCTGTCACTGGCTGAAGCGGCGCCATCGAAAAGGATCAAAGAATTTCACTTCTCCGCTTCTCCGGCCAGGGTCCATCTCGGCCAGGGGCCGGAATTTACCGCCTGGACATACAACGGTCAGGTTCCGGGACCGGAAATCCGGGTCACGGAAGGTGACATCGTCAGGGTATATCTGAAGAATTTTTTGCCTGAAGGGACAACCATTCACTGGCACGGCATTCCACTCAAAAATGCCATGGACGGTGTTCCCCACGTGACCCAGCCGCCGGTCATGCCGGGTGATAGTTTTGTCTACGAATTCGAAGCCCGAACCCCGGGCAGTTTCATGTATCATTCGCATGCCGGGTATCAACTCGATCAGGGGCTCTACGGGCCCCTGATCATCGAACCGACAAGGATGGATGAATCCTACGACCGGGAATACACCCTCGTTCTGGAAGATTGGGTCATGCGCGACGGGGGCGGTACGGCCCGCACCGAGCGCCGCCCGCCCATGGGAATGATGCACGGTATGATGGGAAGAAGGCGCCGCTTCTCCAGTCCCGATGGTGGGACTCTTTGGGAACCGGTTTACGACGGCTATGCCGTTAATGGTAAGGTGGCCAGGGCAATCGAACCGATATCGGTCGTCCGGGGCGATCGGGTCAAATTGCGGTTGATCAATGCGTCTTCAGCGACGGTTTATTATTTGAGACTGTCGGGTCACACGCTGACAATCACCCATGCCGATGGCAATCCCATCCGTCCCATCGTTTCCGATGTGGTGCGTATCGGAATGGGTGAGCGCTACGATGTCATGTTTACCGCCGACAATCCCGGCCGCTGGATGCTGGCCGCCGCCGACACGGGCCTGGGTGAAAACCGACTGCGGGTTCCGGTCGTCTACAAGGGCGTTAACTCGAAAGAAGAAGAGCCGCCGCTGTTTCACCGGGGCTTGTATCCCGCTGCGTATGCAGATTTCGAAGCCCGTCACCCGAGAAATGAATCCGAAGACACGTTCGACAAAGCCTACGATCAGATGCTCAGTGGCGGCATGCACGGATCTTCATGGACAATCAACGGTCAGGTCTATCCCGCTGCCGATAACCTTGTTGTCGCAAGCTGGCGAACGGGTGCGCCTGCGCTATGGAAACCACAGTATGATGGCCCATCCCATGCACCTGCATGGCCATTTTTTCAAGGTAGTGAACCCGGAACTTCCCCGCAGCCGTTGGGTACTGAAGGATACGATCATTGTCGATCGCATGCAGCGCATCGAGGTGGAGTTCCTGGCCGACAACCCGGGCCGCTGGTTTCATCACTGCCACAACCTCTACCACATGGAGGCCGGGATGGCCAACGTGGTGGCGTACAGCGGTGGTACGGTTGATTCGGGCAACGCCTGATCGAACGATATAACAGGGAGGCTTTCTGCTGTGAACATCGAAGGGTAACGATACCGTTTGTATTTGGCGGTAGCGGAAAGGCGTCGTTTTGACTCCAGGGAGCAAATCGTCTATAATTCGACAAATTCATGTAAATCAAAGGATTTACTCAATTTGCCGCCACCACCCAGAAACCCCAAAGCCTGCCGCTTCCCACTGTTCACTGTCGTTTTGACGGGGCTTTTGGTTGCCCAATTCGTGGCCATGGCCCAGGTATACGGGTCCAATCTGCGGCTTTTCCAGGACGTCTCCGCCCTGAACCGGGCGGGCTACCTGTCCATCCCCACACTTAAATCTCTTGAGGCATTGAAAACAATCGGTCCAGTAGTTTTCGGCGGACTTTTCTTCACCTTGAGCACCGGTGCGGGGCTCACCCTGGCCACCATCATCGGTATCTGGATCTGGCACAATCTGTCGCAGCGCAATCGGCCCATCATGATCCTGTTGCTTATCATCTGGGTTGCCGGCCTTCTGATGGTCAACATCAACGGCTTTAACCTCTTCGGCTCGCTTTACTTTGCTTTGGTCCCAGCGGCCGTCTCTCTCGTTTATCTTCGCTGTCTGCCGCAGGCGTCCGACCGCAAAGGATTTTTGAACCGGCTGCTGCCCCTCTACCCGCTGGCATTCCTGGCCGTCATCTGGGGCATGCAAGCCGACAACCGCCTCTTCGTCAATATCAGGGATTTTCTTTTGCTTTCCAACCCGGTCGGCAAGTCAGTCAATGACTTTTACTACCGCTACACGCTTTATCCGGCCGAGGCGTTCAAATCGCTGGAACAGAAACTGCAGCGACCGATCAGGCTGACCGATATCCGGCCCGCCGCACTCGGTCGCAGGGTGGCGTCCCAATTGCGGTCCCGTGATTATCTGGTGGTGGGTAGCGATGAGCCGGTCGATTTGCAGATTAAACAGACGGGAGATCATCTGGACTGGCTGAATGACGGCACGCGAATCCTGGCCGTCACGCCCGAATCGTTCCTTTCGAACCCGAACGCCGCACTTGCACAGGTCAGCCGCCAAACGGACCGATCGGCGTTCTTGCGCACATTTACCTTTTTCGGCATTCTGTTTGCATTTCCTGTCCTTCTCTACTGTGGCGTTTACGGTATTCTGCGGCTGCTGACGGGCCTTTTTCTGAAGCCTTCCGGTGCCATCCTTCTCTCCAGCATACTGTGCTTTCTGATCGGAGTCGTGCTTCTGGTACCCGTATACCAGGGCGGTCGACGGCCGGTGAACACAGGAAACCTGGCGGCGGCATTAAACTCTGCCGACTGGCGTGATCGGGTAGCGGCCCTGAAACTGATAGAACAGCAGCAGCTGGAAATCAAGGCATACCCGTCCTATGAAAAATCGATTTCCAGTCGGCATCTTCCCGAGAGATACTGGCTGGCCCAAGCACTGGGTTCGAGTAAAGAGGACCGCACGATTGACGAGCTATTGACGCTTCTGAACGACCCTCAGCCCAATGTCGTGTGCCAGGCCCTCTATGCCCTTGGCAAGCGGGGGGGAGACAGACGTCCCGATATCGTCGAAACGATACTTGCAAAAATCGGCTCGACCGACAACTGGTATGTTCAGCGATACGCATACCTTGCCTTGAGGTCTCTCGGATGGCGTCAGCCCGCATCGAGCTGAGAGTTTTACTCCTCGCGGTTCTGAGTATCTCTTTTATCGAGATCCTCGCTTCCGCTGCCGTGACCCGTTTCACGGCGAACGGGCTCGTGATCACCGGCAGCGCCCGGTTGCTGGAACTCTCGGCGATGGTCGCTATCCTTATCCATGCGAATCGCGGATTAACCGTCATCGGCCTAACGAAAGCCTCCGCCTTGCAAGGATTGTGGCGTGGCCTTTACTGGTCGGCAGGTTTCGGGCTCCTTGCTTTGTTTGCCGGTATCGCTCTGTTTATCTCGGGAATAAACCCGCTCGACTTGATCGGCACGGCCCCGCAGACCGCACCCTCCCAAATTTTTCTGTTGTTCCTTGTCGGTGGTTTGATCGGACCGGTGGCCGAAGAATTTTTTTTCCGGGGCATCATCTACGGCTATTTCAGGCGATGGGGAATACTGCCGGCCCTGCTTCTCAGCACCCTTCTATTCGTTCTCATGCATCCGGTCTTGACCTTTGCCCTCACCCAAACTATTGGCGGCATCGTCTTTGCGCTGGCTTATGAACGTGAAAGAAATCTGATGGTGCCGATGACAATTCACGTGCTGGGTAATGGTGCGATATTCGCCTTGACATTTTTAGTGTAGTTGATTGCAATTATGGTTTTCGGTCTTACAATAATCGATGACTGAACAGCAATAGCGTACGATTTAACGAACCCTCGGTGAGTTTTCCTAACTCGGAACTGCCGGGACGGAGAATGATCAACGACTTCAGCGCGCCTTGCGCGATAATATTGGAAAATAATAGCCAAAACTGAGCGTTTATGGCATTTTAAAAGGATTATTCAAAATGAAGAAATTAGTCGGAAAGCTTATCACTGCCATCCTGATATTTTCGGTCGTCAGCGGATGTGCCACTTCGCCGTTTGCCGACGATGCGGTTCCGCGGATGAGCAAGGAAGAACTCAAACAGCGGATTGGTGCACCGGACATCATCATTCTGGACACCCGCACGGGCAGCGATTGGAACGACAGCGATCGAATTATATTAGGGGCAGTGCGCGCCGAACCCAAGGAATTCAGCAAGTGGGCCGAAGCATACCCCAAGGATGCCACCATCGTATTGTACTGAGCGTGACATGACGAATACACCAGTGCCAGGATGGCACGGCAACTCATCGGCAGAGGATACAATAAAGTGTACGCGCTTAAAGGCGGTTGGATCGAATGGCAAGGTTCCGGTTACCCGATGGAGAAGAAATGATCGTAAAAATGGGTATGGGCGAGGGGCAGAGATCGTTCATTTCCAATAGATCTTTCTCGCTGCAGTACCCCTTGGAAGCATAACCCTTCTCCAGGCCTTTTCGAGTGATCACCTGGATATGCGTGTGGTGGAACCAATTGCCGTTTTCGTGAAAATCACCGATCTCGGCAAAGGGTACACCGGCTGGGAACGTTTGACCGACTGCCGGCAGGTGGTCCCTGCACAGATGACCGTAGAAGCTGTAAAACGCCTCGAAATTGGGGCTCTCGTGCTTCAAGAGTACGAAGCCGCCATAGTTACCTTCCCCGCTCTCGTAGCCGCTCCCTGAAACGGTGGCATCAAGCGGCGCATGCAGCGGTGTGCCCAAGCCCACGATGACATCCAGGCCCAGGTGGATGAATCGTTTTTCGGCCACCATCTGCGGGCAGTCCCCGAGCAGGGTGTCGCGTCGCTCGAAATAGGGCGAAACCCCCCATCGGTATTCGGATCCCATCTTCTCCTCAAGGACCCGTTGGAATCCTTTCTGGTCCCGCACATTCTTCCCTTTGAGCAGTGGACTGTTGGTTGAGAGATCCGCGATAAAGGGATCTCCCTTCAGTCCCGGAAAGACAGGCCGGTGTTGGATCTTCTCACTGTAAAGCAAAAAAGGATAGTACATGCGGCCTCCGGGTCAGGATAACGCAAAATCGGTGGTTTTCAGCAATCCGGCAACCGCAACGATCGGCTTGCCGTCATCACCTTCTTTGATATCATCGGGCCAGGTGAAATCCGGTGATAGGCCCCTGAAGTAGGAGAGCTCGTAGGGAAGCAGTTTTATCGACAGATTCTCACCTTCACCGATAATGGTGGATGACAAACCGAAATCAACCTCACCCAGGACCGTGCGGATAATGTAGCGCGGCACCTCCCTGCCGCTGCCTTCCCGGCGGACCCGTGTGGCGATGTCCACCACATCGTAAAGCGCCACCGGGTTGCGCTTATTCCAATGGTCTTGCACGGGAAGTCCGGCCACGTACAGGTGGTGAAACTCGATGCCGGCCTTCCGGCAGCTGTAGGCGAGGTGGTGAATGGCCTCCGGCGTGTCGTTGATTCTGCCCAGCAGGGGCGTGTTGTTATAAACGGTGATGCCCTTGTTGTTCAGCAGGCGCGTCAACCGGGTGTGCGCCGGCCGAAACTCGTCCGCAACCAGAAATTGGGTTTCAATTTCCAGCCGTTGCGGATTGACGATGGTCAGTTTGTTCAGGCTGGCCAGCTTGTCGATCACCACCGGCGAGTAGCGATCCGGTTCGTAGTTGAATTTCAGGCTGCGCAACCGGACGGCATTGACATGCGGGATGTCTTCCAGGGCCCTGATGATTTTACTGATTTGGAACAGAGATTCGGTGGCGTCTATCTCGGAAACGATCACCACGTCGGTAATGCGTTCGTCACCCTGGATGTAATTTAGATCCGCTTCGGTGCCATCGGCATCGATCTCGACCCGGGTTTCGTGGACGCGTGACATCGTCGAAGATCCGGTATCGACAAGCGATGGCGCAATTTTTTCATTTTTCAGTACCATTGGCAGAATCGCATCGGTACTTTCTGTCTTCATTGTCACGCCGTCGCCAAGTCTAGACGGCCGCGCTCCCAGAAAGAGCGATTGATCCCCGATCTGCGCCATGTACTGAATGTCGATGGTCCCCTCCTCGTTGACCCGGATATTTTCCAACTTGTTGGCAACAGGTGCAAATTGCTTGAAATAGTCCGGTGTGTAAGGACTTCGGATCCACATGAAGTTGTCGTTTCCCGCCACCGGCTCCACGGCCCAGCCGCTGGTGTGCCAGTCCATCTTGCCGATGGGGGTGGCCGTGCAGATCCTCGGAATAACGCGGTCAGACAGGTGCGCCCGCAGGTATTTTCCTGCGGCCAGACCTTTTGATATCGGCGACCAGTAGACGCTGTTTCCATGGATGGGACTGCAGGGGATGTAAATATAATGGAGTTCGGCCCCGGCGCCACGCAGCAGACTGAACAGCCGGACCAGTTCAGGGCCTTCATCGTTGCAGTTATTTAAAAACGGTGTCTGAACGTATACTGCAATGCCGCTTTTCACCAGATCGGTGATAATCATCAGGCTCTGGGGGGAAATCTCGTCGGGATGGATGAAGTGGGTGGCCACCTCCATGCGTTTGCCGCGTTCCTGAAGCGCGAGGTTTTTGCGCTTCAGATAATTCAACAGTTTGGCATCCTCGGACAGGAACATATGCGGGTAGTAGGCAATGGAACGGGTGGCCAGGCGCAGGGTCTGGACATGTTCGATCTCCATGAGGCCGTCGATGGCGCTGGCCATGTTTGCCCGGTTCATGAAGGGATCGCCCCCGGTGATCACGATCTCCTTGATGGAAGGCGAATTTTTAACATGCGCCACCGCCTTTTTGACTTCCGCAGGGGTGGGGTTGGTTTCGTTGCGAGATTCCTTGTGCTTGCGGAAGCAGAACCGACAGTACACCGGGCAGCTCATGTTCAGCAGAAAGATGACACGGTTCTGGTACATCTGCTCCAGCAGCCCCTGGTGGAACTGGCCGATCCAGGTGTTGGTGTGTCCGGCGACATCCAGTTCCTGGGTGAACGGTAAATATTGATAGGTGACATCTCGAGATACGCGCATCTGGCGGATGGTATGCATGGAGAGCCTCACCGGATAGGTGTCGATCACCTTTTGCATATCCCCCCGCTTCGCTTCCGCAAATGAGATGTTGGCGAACTTTTCCAGCTGATCGGTCGTCTTGATGGAAATGAATGCATTGCCGGGAAGAACAATCTCCAGAATCGCCATCAGCATCAGGTGGGGCAGTTCAATACCGTTAATACAGATCTTTTGGGTGCCGTTTGCTTTTCCCAGCAGCATGAGCAGTTCAGAGAAAAAACCCTTTGGATTGTCGCTATGCCCGCAAGCGTCGAGCAGTCTTGAAAGTTTTGTTCGCCCGTCACCGGTCTGTATAATGTCAAAAAACGTTTTGCCGACAAGTGACATCACGCCCATATGGTCGAGGAAACCGGTGAGGGCGGCAACCAAATGTGCGAGGGGCACCTGGTTCTCTTCGCCTGAATTTTCGTAAACAATCTTTAAAAATGGTTCGTCTCGCGACATTCCCCCACCTCATACGTTGGATGAAAATTAGGAATTGACATTCATTCCGGGATCTGGTTTTAACTATAATAGTAATGCTGTTCACATTATAGTACGATACTAAATCGCCCCTCCACAGAATGTCAAAAGGAAAATACTATTTCTCAAAATCGCTGGAAAAAGGGCTGAAGATTTTAGCCCTTTTCAACCGAGAAACCCCTGTGACGACCCAGAGTGAAATCGCCAGGAGGCTGGGTCTCAACATGACCTCAACCTATCGTTACATCAACACACTGGTGGAATTGGGTTACCTGGAAAAAGACGCAAAAACAAAAGAAATCCGACCTTCCGCTCTTTGCCTTCTGTTCTGCGCCAATTTGATGCGAGCCACCGATCATCTGAAGATGATCAAGGAGATCGTGGACCGGATCCACAGTAAAAATAATATCAGCATCGATGTGGCCTTTGTGGTCGATGACACGATAGTGCATATCTATCATCGGGAGGCGGAGGAGACCCTCACCTACAGCCTGCCGGATTTCTCGAGAAATTGCCTGCACAACACGGCATTGGGTAAAGCGTATCTTTCCAGTCTTCCGAACGGACTTATCGCTGACAAAATCGAGACGATGCCCCTTACCGCCAGGACTTCAAAGACCATCGTCGACAAAGATGCGCTCTTGGCGGAGATACAAGTAACCAAGGCGCGTGAGTTCTCAATGTCCGAGGAAGAGTATCTCCCCGGCTTGCTGGCCATCGGCGCACCCTTGATTGATCCCATTAGCGGAAAGGGCGTCGGTGCGGTATCATTTGATTTTTCGGTGCTGCAGCAGAGTGCAAAGGAAATCGTGGTGAGGTACAGCGAAATGATCAGGGAAACGGCCAGGTCACTGTCCGAGATCTTGATAGCGGGAAATGGCCGCAGGTCGTCATAATCCGACGCGAACATTGTAGTTTAATTCGATTAGGCTCTGAATGGTATCACTTTACACGCTTAATTCTTCAAGGCGACACCCATGAAATCGGTCCGCTGGAAACCATGGGCACTTCTGGCACCATCCATGAGTGCTGTTTTTTTACTTCTGGTCATACCGGTTTGCTTCGTCGTTGTATACAGCTTCTGGCTGCGTGCCCCCAGCGGAGCAGATATTCCTGCGTTCCAGTTTGGTAATTACGCCAAGTTCTTCGAAGACTTCTTTTATCCCAAAATTCTTATTCGTACGATTCGCATTTCCTTTGAGACGGTCATTCTCTGCGTTGTCATGGGCTATGTCCCGGCCTATTTTTTCTACCGCAGCGAAAGCCGCTATAAACAGGCTTTTCTTCTGCTCATCATGCTGCCGTTTTGGGTCAGCTTCATCATCCGCACCATGAGCTGGATCAACATCATGGGGGATTCGGGACTGATCAACCATTTCCTGTTGAAGATCGGGCTGATTCACGCGCCTATATCCATGTTATACAACGAGTTCACCGTGCTCATGGGATTGATCATGTATCTGCTGCCGTTCATGGTTCTGAATATCTACGTCAGCCTGGAAGGCATCGACAAGAGCCTTCTCGAAGCCGCACGCTGCATGGGCTGCACCGAATGGCAGGCGTTTCGGGAAGTAACGCTCCCCTTGAGCCTTCCCGGGGTCAGCGCCGGCTGTTTGCTGGTCTTCGTGCTGACGGCCGGCACCTATCTACCGCCCATGATATTGGGCGGTCCGGGCAACGACATGATCGCCAATCTGATTTTCAAGCGGGTGATCGGCACGCTGGACTGGCCGTTCGGCTCGGCCATCAGCGTGATCCTTATATCCCTTTTGTTCGTGATCGTATGGACCTACAACCGATACCTGGGAATCAACCAGATCTTCAAAAGCTTTCAGGGTAATTGACCCATGAAACAATTTTCACCGGGATGGACGTTAATGAAAATTTACACGGTTCTCGTCTACGTGTTCATGTTCACCCCCATCGTCGTCGTTATCGTGCTGGCATTCAACCCCAAGCAATTCGGCATTTTTCCCATGGAGGGCATCAGCTTGCGGTGGTTTATCAAACTGGCTCAAAATGAATCGATCATCGACGCTTTTAAAAACTCGCTCGTTTTGGGCTCGCTGACCGCGGTCATAACCACCGCCATCGGCATCCTTGCCGCCCTGGCATTCATCCGTTTCGAATTTCCCGGCAAAAACACCCTCAACACCCTGCTGCTTTCACCGATCATGATTCCGGAAGTGGTTTTGGGTGTCGCGCTGCTTCTTTTTTTGCGGTTTCTTCAGCAGCCCAAGAGCTTTGCCCTGTTGCTGATCGGCCACGTAGTGTTGACCCTGCCCTATGTCCTTTTGATCGTCCAGGCCCGTCTGGTGGGCATTAAAAAAGAGTACGAAGAGGCGGCCAAATCGCTGGGCGCCAATGCATTTCAAACCTTCAGGGAAGTCACCTTCCCGCTTTTGCTGCCGGCCATACTGGCCGGTGCCCTTTTTTCCTTTACCATTTCTTTTGATGACATCACGGCAACGCTTTTCTGGGCCACGGCGCAGAACCAAACCGTTCCGGTCAAAATTTTCAGCATGCTGAGAAATTCGATCAGCCCGGAAATCAACGCCCTGGGCGCCGTCATGATCGTGCTGACCGTGGCCACCCCTCTGCTGGCCGGTTACCTGTCCCGCAAGTTTTCAAAGGTAAAAGCATAACCATAAAACCATCAACCGGAAGGAGAAACAATGGCCATCGTAACCAAAGAAAAACTGGATCGGGTGTATGACGCGTATAAAAACGGCAAGCTCAGCCGGCGTCACTTTCTCAAATACCTCGGCCTTGCCGGCGCCTCCATCGGGTTGGTGGGATCACCCTTCGCAAACGTCGTAAGGGACGCTTGGGCCGCCAAGTCCATCCGGTTCGACGGTTGGGGTGGATCGGTTTCCGAAGCATTTCGTGAACACGCATTCAAGCCTTTTACCAAAGCGACGGGTATCGAGGTCATCGATGGTGAATTCGGTGACATGAACTCCTATCTGACGCGCGTCAAAGCCTCATATCCGCCGGGTGGAGAGTTCAATATCGCCCATCTTAGTGCTGTTTTCGACTATGCCCGTTATGTGGAATTGGGTTTTTCATCGGTTTTGGATGAATCGAAAATTCCCAATCTCAAAAATGTCATGCAGGCCATGATCAAACCGCTGCGGGAGATAACCAAAGGCACCCTGTCGGCTGTTCCCTACGATCTGGGGCAGACCGGCATCGCCTATAACACCAAGCATGTCAGCAAAGAGACGGCCGAGAAGCTCGGTGCTTCCCTGTTGTGGGACAAGGCCTTGAAAGGCAAACTGGGCAGTTGGGGCGGCGACTTCAGGACCAACATGTGGTACGCGGCGCTACACACCGGTCAGAGCCCCAACAATATGACCGACCTCGAGGCCATCTGGGCGGCATTGCGTGAACAGCGCGGCCTGATGAAAAAATATTGGAGTTCCGGCGCCGAACTGATGAGCCTGCTGGCCAACGAGGAGATCTTTGCCACCGTGGCCTGGTCCGGACGGGTGGCCGCGCTTCAGCAGGAAGGTCATCCCATTGGCTACCTCTCTCCCAAGGGCACCTACTCCTGGATGGAATATCTCTTCGTCCTGAAAGGCACCGATCTGGAAGTCGCCCAGCAACTGCTCAATTTCATGCTGGAACCCAGCGCGGCCATCGCTGTGGCCGAGGGACAGAATTATCCGCCCAGCCTTGATCCGTCCAAAGTGGAATTGACCGAGAAGATCAAAAAGATGCCGGCCTTCGACCCCACCGGTAAACTGGACGGGTACCTTTTTGCGAATCCTTCCTACTGGAACGCCAACCAGGTGGATTGGACCGAAAAATGGGATCGCATCAAAGCCGGCAGTTAGTGCCGATCTTTAAATTTCCGTGTCCCCCCGCGCAGAATAAAGCATGAGGCTCGGGTTAATACCGAAATGCCACTCTAAGCCTTTGCTGGTTCCCCCTTTGACAAAGGGGGACACGGGGATTTTAAAAGCGGCACCCATTGGAATAAATTTCTGAGATTCGCTTTAAGCATTTCAAAACGGGGAGACAGGGCCATTGGCGACCGGTAAAAAACAACCCATAGTGCAGTTCCGGGGCATATTGAAGCGGTTCGGAAACGTTGTCGCCGTGGAGAAAATGGATTTTGATATCGAAGAGGGCAGCCTGGTGACGCTGCTGGGCCCTTCCGGATGCGGCAAGACCACCTTGCTGCGCATGGTGGCCGGACTGGAGAAACCCACCGAGGGCGATATTTACATCAAAGGGGTTCGAATCAACGACACACCGATCCACAAGCGAAACCTGGGCATGATTTTTCAGAACTATGCCCTGTTCCCCCATAAAACCATTTATGACAATGTGGCCTTCGGACTTAAATACCGGGATGTGTCCAAGGAAGCGATCAAGGAAAAGGTGAAGCGGGCCCTGGAGATGGTTCGCCTACCCGGTGTGGAAAACCGTATGCCGAGCCAGCTATCCGGCGGGCAGCAGCAGCGCATCGCCATGGCGCGGGCGATCGTGATCGAACCGGACGTGCTGCTGATGGACGAGCCCCTTTCCGCCCTTGACGAAAACCTGAGGGAGGAAATGCGGCGCGAGGTGGACAACCTCCAGCAGATGCTCGGCGTCACCACGATCTTTGTCACCCATGATCAGCGTGAAGCATTGAGCATGTCGGACAAGATCCTCGTCATGGAAAATGGCCGCAAGCAACAGGAGGGCAGTCCCGAGGCGGTCTACAATGAGCCGGCCAATCATTTTGTGGCCGATTTTCTGGGCCACTCCAATTTCATTCCGGGCGATGTCGTAGAGGTCGATAACAACCGTGTCAACGTCAAGATTGAAACCGGCGATATCCTCATTGCGGAGAACAAAGGCGGATTCTCGATCGGTGACCCGGTGGAGATAATCGTCCGCGCGCAGCGGTTCGATGCCTTTTCCATGGATGCATACAAACCGGTGGAGGGAATGAACCACTTCACGGGCCGCATCAAAGACCGCAGTTACATGGGCGGAGAGGTCAGTTACTTCGTTGAACTGGGTACCGACCGTGAAATTCATGTTATCAGTATGATGAGAACACGGATCTACGACATCGGCGAGGAGGTCAGCATGAGGGTATCGCCACACCACTGCCATCTGATTCCCAGGGAGTGAGCTGGCAAACCGTTTTTGCCGCAATCCTGTCGACCTGAAACCTGAAGGCAGACCCTGTCGTTTTCAGGTTTTGTTTTTTTGTGCGGTTGTGGGCCGACCTGAACGTGATGATGCTATCCAATTGACCAAGGGAAGGGGGTACGCGCATGCTCAAACTGGATCGGATCGAAAGCGGATTTTTCGATCGCTATCCGGATCGAATCGTTACCATCGATTCTCATACCCAGGGGGAACCGACCCGATTGCTGATTAACGGCGTGGGCCCCCTGCCCGGCAACACAATGAAAGACAAACGAGACGCTTTCGAATCCCATTACGATCATGTCCGCATGCTGTTGACCCGCGAACCCAGGGGGCATCGGGGCATCATGGCGGCCGTGGTGACCGAACCGGTCAGTCCGGAAGGAAAGTTCGGGCTGTTTTACATGGATGCCCGGCGCTACCCTTATTTGTGCGGCCACGCCACCATCGGTGCGGTGACCACTCTGATCGAAGCCGGGGCCCTGGACGCCGAAGACGGCGACACGGTTATCACGGTAGACACCCCGTCCGGACCGCTGGATGCCCATACCCGGATTCGATACGGCCGTGTGGCATCCGTGGCCATTGACATGGTGCCGTCATTCGTTTTTGATACCGGTCGTGAACTTGAGATCGCCGGATTCGGCAGGGTTCCCGTAGACCTGGTCTGCGTGGGCGGGTTTTTCGCCATGGTGTCGGCCCGGTCGGTCGGCATCGACCTGGTCCCGGAAAACAGCCACCGCTTGATTCCATTGGGGATGGAAGTCATCGCGGCGGCCAATCAGGCCTTTGGCGTTTACCATCCAGCGCGGCCGGAGGTGAACACGGTGGATGTGACCGAATTCTATGATGAAGACCCGGAAACAGGAACCGGCAAAAGCGTGGTGATCTACGGCGAATCCCACATGGACCGTTCACCATGCGGTACCGGCACCACAGCCAAGATGACGCTGCTCCACCACAGGGGAAAGCTCGCTCCCGGTCAGTTCTACAAAAATGCCAGCCCATTGGGCACGGCGTTCGAGGGACAAATCGTTAAAACATTGTCCATCGGAGAATTTGCCGGCATCGTAGGCCAGGTTCGGGGAAACGCCCAGATTACCGGGTATCATCAATTTGTTCTGGACGCCAATGACCCCTTTCCCAAAGGATTTTTATTGTGAATAGAGCCAAACCCTCTCCCGCAATCATCCTCTTTAACGGCAGCATTGCCACTCAAATTCCCCAAAAGCCACTGGCACAGGCCGTGGCCGTCGGTCAGGGACGCATCCTGGCCGTCGGCAACAACGACGATGTGCTGCATCTGTCCGGCGCAGGCACCGAAAAGATCGATCTCCACGGTCGCCTGGTGATCCCGGGGTTTATCGACACCCATATCCACTTCTATGAATGGGCTCTCAAGCGTCAGGATATGAAACTGGATGACATCACCTGCCTTGAGGACCTGCTGGAACGCGTTCGTCGAGCAGTCAAAGACCGGCGGCCAGGCCAATGGATCATGGGACAGGGATGGAACGAGACGGACTGGACCGTACCCCACATGCCCACTCGCGAAACACTGGACCAGGTGGCCCCGGACCACCCGGTGCTGCTGTGGCGCTGCGATCTTCACCTGGCCGCCGCCAACACCACAGCCCTGAAAATGGCCGGGATCGACGCCGGCACACCGGATCCACCCGAAGGCCGGATCGAGCGCGACGCCGCAGGAGAACCGACCGGGATATTAAGGGAACTGGCCATCAATCTCGTGCGAGAGGTCGTCGCCCCCCCCCAGGCGGCCCAGGTGATGGAAGCCTTTGAAGAAGCGGCCGGGGCCCTTCACCGCCGAGGGGTGACCGGCATTCACGACATCCGTTTGATGGCGGATAAAGACGGCGCCAGAGCATTTCAGACCTTTCAAAAGCTCGAACGGGACAGCCGCCTCGATCTTCGTTGCTGGGTGACCCTACCCGGGCACCAGTTAGACGACATCATCGGTCTCGGGCTTCGTACGGGATTCGGCAACGACAGGCTGCGCGTCGGTCATGTCAAATTTTTTTGCGACGGCGGGATGGGCGCCCGCACCGCCTGGATGATCGATCCCTTCCTGGATGCAGGGTGCGGCATGCCCCTGATGGACATGGCCTCTCTGGCAAGGGATATCGACAAGGCGGATGATGCCGGTCTATCGGTGATGGTTCATGCGGTGGGGGATCGCGCCAACCGGGAACTGATCAACATTTTTGAAGCCCTTGCATCCCGCCGCGCCCACTCCGGCTCACCGTCCACTCCCATTCCCCATCGTATCGAACACGTGCAGATGATCCGGCCTGAAGATGCCGATCGACTGCGAAGACTCAATCTGGCGTTGTGCGTGACACCGGCCAACATGATTCTGGACATGAATCTGATCGATTCGGCCGTCGGGGAAAAGGGCAAGTGGGCCTATTCCTTTCGTCAACTGATGGATACCGGTGCGCCGGTCATGTTCAGTTCCGACTGCCCGGTTTGCGACCCTGATCCGTTGTTGGGCATTCATGCCGCCGTAACACGACAACGGGCCGACGGAACACCAAAGGGCGGCTGGTATCCGGATTCGCGGGTGACGACAGTCGAGGCGCTGAAAGCGTATACATCGACGCCGGCATCCGTTCACCAAACGACCGACGTCGGCGCCATTGCCCCAAACAAAAAGGCGGACCTGGTGGTTCTCAGTGAAAATATTTTAACCCGGCCACCCTCGCGGATACCGCATGTGAAAGTGGATCTGACCCTGTTTGACGGTCGGATCGTGTATCGGAACGATTAATGATCGTGGAATAATGAGTAAATTCTCTTTTTTCGGAAAGCACATTTTGATCACCGGTGCCGGTGGCGGGTTGGGTTCGGCCCTGTCACGCGCACTGGTCGAATTGGGTGCCCGTCTGGTGCTGTCGGACCGGTCGCTCGAAAACATCGCGGAGTTGAAATCGACTCTCCCCGAAGACGCTGCGATTATTCCTATCCCGGCAGACCTGTCGGTCCCCGGTGAGGCCGAAAATCTCGCTTTAAAAACGATCGACGTTCTCGGGCATATTGACGTTCTCATAAATAATGCCGGTGTCGGTTACCATGCGTTGATGCAGGAAACGACCGAAGACAGACTTCGGACGGTCTATGAAGTAAACACATTCTCTCCTCTGGCTCTGGTCAAATCCCTATTGCCCTCGATGCAACGCAGAGAATCCGGCATGGTCATTAACGTTCTCTCCTGTGCCGGTTTCATTCCGATCCCGACTGCAGGCGTTTACAGCGCCAGTAAAGCCGCTTTTTCAACTATGGCACGGGCGATGCGCCTCGAATTGGAACCGGCGGGAGTGAAAGTTTTCAACTTTTATCCCGGCCCCATCAATACCTCTTTCAATGAAAATGCATTTCGCGAAAACGAGCGCCTTGGCCTGCATGCCTGTGGTACCGCCGGTACCCAACCGGAGATAATTGCCCAAAAAATTCTTTTAGAGGCAACCGGTCGGCCGGGTGATATCTGGCTGGATCGCCGATCCAAATGGTTGGCACTCATAGGAACGATCTGGCCCAAACTGTCTGATCGCCGTCTCCTCCCTCTGCGAGATGCGGCGCTGCTGCACAGAACGGGACAACCACCACCAGTCCAGAGACGCTGGCGGTTGTGGCAGCTGGAAACTTCTATCGCCTGCAATCTGGATTGTATCATGTGTCCCTGGAAAGAAGAGCGCCGGCAAAATTTCAAGACCGGGGATATGACGGCCGAAACATGGGCGGCACTTCGTCCCTATCTTCCGGAAACGCGCTCGATCGATTTTAGCGGCGGGGGGGAACCATTGCTCCAGCCGCGGCTGATGGAATGGCTCCAGGAGGCGAGTGCCGCCGGATGCGAGACGGGTTTTCTGACCAACGGTATCATCCTGAATCGTGAAATGAGCCGTCGTTTTATCCAGGCCGGGCTTGACTGGATCGGGTTTTCTATAGACGGGGCCACGGCAGAAATCTACGAAAAAATCCGCAAAGGCGCCGATTTCAGAAAATTGTGTGAAAACATTTCTGCCTTATCCGGCATGAGAGGGGAGAAAAATCCCTTCATCATGATAAATTTTGTGCTCATGCCGGAAAATATTCACCAGCTGGAAGAAATTGTAAAGCTTGCCGCCCGGCTGGGTGTCGATCAGGTCAACTTCAAACAGTGCGATGTCGTCAGGGGCGAGCATGGCAAAGGTCACGGGCTCTTTGCGTCAAAAGAAGACCGGTCCATCCGCCGACTTAAAAAAGCATTGGGAAAGGCACGCCGCCTGGCAAACAGATTAGACATAAAAACAACGGCATTCAAATTCGTTCCGGATGAACTGCCTGTGTGCGATCAGGATCCGAGGAATTCACTGTTCGTTGGACATGACGGCCGTGTCGCCCCGTGTATCAACCTCACCAATGGCGGTCCCAGCTTTTTTCTGGGCAAGGAGGTTACGATACCCTCGGTGCATTACGGTCGTCTATCGGACCGAGATTTGATGGAACTCTGGGAAACATCGACCTGCAGGTTCTACCGCACGCGGTTCGAAAAAAGGGAGCAAGCGTACAATGCGGTCATCGCTGATAGCTCGATTGAATCTTCACTGATCAAACTTAAAGAAACCCTGTCGGCTGCAAGGGAAGCCATGCCCCAGGCGCCGGAGGGATGCGAGATCTGCCATTACTTGTACGACATTTGATCAGGGCCCTTGGCGCCTTTGCCGGTGGGGCAAATGTAATGATCGGAATACAAACAGCATCGGCGACAACACAGTACGGCATCCTTGGCCAGACAGCCCCGGAGCTAAAGCTAAAGACATGGATCGATGGAAACGGAAAAGAAATGGAGCCCATCAGTCTTAACGACTATCGTAGTAAAGTCGTTTATCTCTATTTTTTCCAAGACTGGTGACCGGGATGTCGGAAGGTGGGGTTCCCAACACTTAAAAAAGTAACAGAGGCGTTTGAAGGTGACGATCAGATCCAATTTATTGCCATACAAACTGTGTTCGAGGGATACAATTTCAATACGCAGGATAAACTTCGGCAAAACCAGTTAAAATACGACCTGAAGATCCCCATGGCACATGTGGCCGGTAATCCTGAAACCCATGGAGTGCCGGAGATTATGCGAAAATATCGGGCGGGCGGGACGCCTTGGACGGTTATTATCGACCGATCCGGAAAAGTCGTTTTCAACGATTTTCATATTAAGGTTGCCCGGGCTATTTCATTCATCGAACTGTTGACAGAAAAACGGGACTGACATCCATTCATATCATGAAATCAGCGGGCGAATACCTTTTCCAATCGATCGGGTTTGAATTTTCTCGATACAAGCGGTCCATCAGAGAGAGCGGCAATTTGATCCGTAAAATGCGGCTTTTCTTTCTGAAAAAATATTCCGATCGGTATCTTGCTTTCCTCCCGGGTGGCCATCATCAAAGCTTTCTCATAATCTCCAGGATCATGCTGACTGTCGTCAAGCGGATTGACGCGCTGCTTGTACCACTGGTAAATATCCTTGGGGTTAAATGAAACACAGGGCTGAAGTATATCAATGATACTAAACCCCTTGTGTTGAACGCCGGCCCGGATCAATTCACTCAGATGTTGGCTGTCTCCCGAAAAACCTCGGGCGACAAAACCGGCACCTAAAGAAAGGGCCAACAGCATCGGCTTCAGAGGGGTATTTATGACACCCTTTTGCTGCATCTTGGTCACCATACCGATCTGAGCGGTTGGTGATGCCTGCCCTCTCGTCAAACCGTAAACCGTATTGTTATGAACCAGTACGGTAAGATCGATATTCCGCCTGATGGCATGCAGCAAATGATTGCCCCCTTCGGCATAACAATCCCCATCGCCGGTGTTAACTATTATGGTTAACTCATGATTGGCGATTTTGGCACCTGTGGCCAAAGGCAGCGCGCGTCCGTGCAATGAATGAAAAAAATTACACTTCAAAAAATGGGGGGTCTTTGCCGCTTGTCCGATTCCCGAGACAAGTAAAATTTGATGCGGTAAGATGTTTAGTTGAACCAGCGCTTCCTGCATGGCTTTCAGGATACCGAAATTGCCACAACCGGGGCACCACTGGTTGTCATAATCCGACTCGTAGTCCTTGATACTGACCATGGTTCACCTCAAATGTCGCTGAATGTCCTTTGTAATTTCGATCGGGAAAAACGGTCGTCCATCATATTTTAAAATGGCTCCGGCGGCACGAAGACCTGTTTGCATCTGAATGATCTGCCCTAACTGTGCGCCACTATTTTGCTCTACCATGATAAAAGACCGCGCCTTTTGAAGCGCTTCGGTGGCGAGCCGGCCAGGAAAAGGCCACAGATCGCCGAAGATTACCGCTCCTACGTTTTCCCCATCGGATCTAAGGATGTCAATAGCTTCTAAAATGGCCCCTTGCGTCGATCCCCAACCAACCAGAAGAGCGTCGCTATCGCCGTAATAAACATCGGGAGCCTGCATTTCATTGAGCATGTCTTTAAGCTTGGCATTGCGCTTATCAACCATTTTTATCCGCTCAGTGCTGTCTTCGGTAATGTGACCGTCTTCGGAGTGCTCATCGCTACAAACCATAACCAGTGCTTTGCCGCGACAGGGCAGCGCGCGGGGTGACACGCCTGACTTTGTCACTTTAAAGCGTCTGTAGTTGGATGGATTATCCAAATCTTCATCGGTCGCATAAAACAATTTTACAGCCGACGGTATGTCAAAAGACTGTTCCGTGGTGAACCATGAGTCACAAAGGAATTGGTCGGCCATGATGATAGCAGGCACCTGATATTTATCCGCGAGATGAAACGCGCGGGCAGTGGTCGCATATGCATCGTAGACGTTTCGTGGAGCAAACACAAAACGAGGAAATTCATCTTGCGAAGCGTGGATAACAAATAGTAAATCCGCCTGGGCTGTTCTCGTTGGCAAGCCGGTGGCGGGACCCGGGCGTTGGGCGTTAATGATGACAATGGGGGTTTCGGTAATTGCAGCGAGTCCCAAAGCTTCGGTCATCAGGCAAAAACCACCCCCGGATGTGGCGGTCATGGCTCTTACCCCTGCGAAGGCTGCACCGATCGCCATGTTTATCGCCGCGATCTCATCCTCGGCCTGCTCGACCACCAGGGGTAAATGGTCCATCTGCTCAACGAGATGGCCCATAATACCGGTGGCCGGGCTCATGGGGTAAAAAGCCCCGAAACGACAATCTGCTGACAAAGCCCCCAGGGCGATGGCCTCGGAGCCTTCAAACAGTCTTCCTCTGGATTTGCCGGACACGCCTGTAAAAACGCCTTCAAAGGCCGCCGCTTCGACGAACTGATAACCCAGCCGGGCCGCTTTCAGATTCATCTTTAAAATTGCTTTAGATTTGGCGGCAAAGCGCTGCGTGAGGACCTCGTCAATCAATTGCTTCGGCGCCCCCAGCAGTGCCAGACACACACCGGCCGCCACAGTGTTTGACGTAATCTTTCCGCCGGCATCTTGAGCGAGCTTCTCAAAGGGTACGCCTTTCAATTTGTCATCCTTAATATTGGCGTCCTCTTCGATGAGGATAATGCCGCTCGATACGACTTCATTTTTGTGAAGCGTGTATGTATTTTGATCCATGGCAACCAGTATGTCGATCGCATGATGCGGCGCATGAACAGGTTGATCGCTGATTCGAATTTGAATGAAGCTGTGACCACCGCGAATGCGAGATTCAAAATCATTGATGGCCATGACGTAAAGACCGGCTCGCTGGCAAACCCAAGACAAAAGACTGCCAACCGTTTGAATACCTTGACCGGCCTCTCCGCCGATTTTAATCGTTATATCAAATGCCATCTGGTAAACCTTTCGGAAGAAATATTTCGTAGGAGGAACAACAACATTTCTAATATTGGCTTATGGTATTCTGAGATTTGTAAAGGATAATAAATTTATGTATAATTATTACATTAAAGTTTTGCAACTCTTTATCCATAAGGCCTCGACCCAAAATCCAGTAGTTAGTGCCCATCCACTGTTTTATGATAAGCCCAGATAAGTTTCCGATTCTGAAATTATATTATGTCCCGTTTAATCTAAGTCGATTATACTGAATATAAAAATTTTCTTCCGATGGGCTCTTTTTTAAATCCCTATGTCCCCGAATCTATACATCTTTGTCAAAGGGGGAATGGTAATTGCCGGAAGTGCTTTCAACACAGGTATTGCGTCAAAAGGAAATGCCGGTGAGCAAGTGTTGCCCTCTTTTTTACAAGAACGCAGAGGAGAAGTTCTACTCGGTGTACTCACCCTCTCATCTTTATATATTTATGACAACACCTATAAAGGAGAAATTCTGGATGGATGGGAAAGTGCAAAAAGGAATTATCGAAAAAATGGATGGATATCCAAATTGCGATTCGATCTAAATTTTATGGAAAAAAGTTCTTCACGATCACTAAACGAATTGAACGACTGGAATTATAGGTCTCCCGGACGCGATAGGTCTTTTTCCATGGCTGCTGCTTAATGTTGTTGTAATCGGCGAGGGCGCGATACAAAGCGCCCACCGCAAGTTCGGCACAATGGAAGTGTTCCACCGGCAGGGTTTCCAGGAAATTGATGACAGCCTCAGGAGTGATTTCCCAGGCTTCGTTTATTGTTTTCCCTTCTGCCAAGTTTGCAACGGTGTTGGCGCAGGCGTTGGTATGCAGGCAGCCGTTGGTTTGATACGCAACCGACTGGATAGTCCTTTCACGAACGATCAGGTAAACTTCGACGGTATCTTTGCAAGCGCCGGTATGCTTCCCATATCCATCGGGGTTTTCAATGGATTCGCGGCGATCAGAACGAAAAGCCATTTCGAGAAATTGTCTTGAGTGATCCTGCCAGAAATTAAAGGTTCTTCCGGTCATTTTACGAATACCAGCCCGCCAAAGACGTCAGAAACGAAGAGCAAACCACTTTACAACAACCCGGGCGTATGAAGTTAACACCTAATGTTTTCCAGCAGGCCTTCCCATATTGATTTTACCGCTTTCCCCGCCGCGGTGGCTGGGTCGTATTCGAAAATCGCCTGGCCCTGAACCATGGCGTGGGTGAATACCGGGTCAAACGGGATGTTTCCCACCATGGTCAAACCATTTTGTAACGCGTGGGATTGTATTCTTTGGGTCATTTCCGGGTTGAGATCGTGCTTATTCACACTGACCATGGCCGGTATGTTAAAGTGGGCGGCCAGTTCCACGACCCGCTGCATGTCGTGTATGCCCGACACTGTCGGCTCGGTAACGATCAGTACGGCGCTCGCGCCGCCAATGGCGGCAATGACCGGGCATCCGATACCCGGTGGTCCATCTGTTATAATGAGGGGAAATTCCAATTTTTCAGCAAGTTTTCTGGCTTCCTGACGGACCAGGGTCACCAACTTGCCCGAATTTTCCTCGGCAATCCCCAGACGTGCGTGTACCATCGGTCCAAACCGGGTGGAAGACATAAACCATTGCCCGCATGTATTCAATGGAAAATCCACTGCCTTCTCGGGGCAGAAATGATGGCACACACCGCAACCCTCGCAGGCCGTCTTATCCACCACAAAGTCGTCGCTGATGGCCTCAAAGAGGCAGAGATCTTTACATATCCCGCAGCTTGTGCATTTTTCGCTGTCAATGATGGCTGTATGACCGGACTGAAAATCATGGCGCTCTTTAACATCGGGGGCCATGATCAAGTGAAGATCGGCCGCGTCGACGTCGGCGTCGCAAAGAACCTTGTTCTGGGACAACGCGGCAAAGGCGGATACAAGACTGGTTTTTCCCGTCCCCCCCTTTCCGCTGATAACAATCAACTCTTTCATTCGGTTAGCTCCTGTTTGCGGAATCACATTCTGGATGTAATCTGAAGTATAAATCTCCGGAATTTCAGCCTAGCTGAACTATTTCGTTTATGTGTCGATAAAGATCCAGAAACTTTTCTTTGTATTCCGGCAACGCGTGGACAATCATTTCACCGTTTGAATATGCTTCGGCGATCCGGCGATCAAACGGGATCTCCATTAAGACTGGCAAGCCGACTCGATCCGCATAGTCGCGCACCTTATCATCGCCCAGCCCCATGCGGTTGACGACCAGCCCGGAGGGTATGTTCAGGGTTTGTACCGCCTCAAACGCCAGTTTCAAATCATGCAGGCCAAACGGTGTGGGCTCGGTCACCAGCAATACGAAATCCGTATCGCGCATGGATGTGATGACCGGACAGGACGTACCAGGCGGTGCATCGATGATGGTCAGCTTGTCAGGATTGGCGTAGGAACGCACCTTTTTGATCAGCGGTGGTGCCATGGCTTCACCGACCCTCAGGCGCCCGTGAACGAATTCGAGCCGGCCGTGATGACCGCGTTCAACCGTGCCGATGTCACGTTCTCCCTTCCTGATGGCATCCACCGGGCAAACCTCCCAACATCCTCCGCAGCTGTGGCAAAGTTCCGGAAAAGTCAAGATGGCTGTGTCGGGCATGACCGCAATGGCTTTGAACTGACATAGTTCACCGCATTCTCCACAAAAGGTGCATTTTTTTTCATCAATTTCCGGAACCGAAACGGTAACACGCTCTGTTGGTTCGAATTCGGGCCGAATAAACAAATGGGCATTGGGTTCCTCAACATCACAATCAAGAAGCTGAACGCCCTTTTCAATCGTAATGGCCAGGTTGGTGGCGACCGTGGTTTTGCCGGTACCCCCTTTCCCGCTGGCTATACTGATAATCATGCACCGCCTCCTCTTCGACCAGCGCCACCCATGCCTCTACCGCCACCCATGCCTCTACCGCCACCCAGCCCCTGACCGCCACCCAACCCCTGACCGCCGGTTCCGGCATGCAGAGGCGCATTTGCCGCGGTGGACGAATCCATCTCACCCTTTTGGCAGGCTTTGACAAGATCTTTGATCGTGCCGGCTTGGCCGGTATACAGGATGATGCCGGCCGCATTCAAAGTTTGCACGGCATTGGGACCGCAATGCCCGGTGATGAGTGCTTCGGCCCGCTGGGAAGAAATAAACTGGGCTGATTGAATGCCGGCACCGCCGCCAAGCATGGCGTTTTTGTTTTCTAAGACCTCAAAGCTCATGTCCTCGGAGTCGACGATGAGAAAATAGGCGCATCTTCCGAACCTGGGATCGAGTTGGGCATTAAGGTCTTTTCCGGACGAACTGACTGCGATTTTCATTTTTCATTCCTCCTGTGTTTTCAATTACGGATGTTCTATCCCGTTATGAGTATATTCCCATAATAGGATCGCGAGACCGTTCCGTCAAGCAAAATATTTTTGGCATATGCTCATAATAAAATTGACAGCCGGATGAAGGGAACTATATTATGGTCAAATGATCAAAAAGGGTTTACCTATGACACGACCCAAGAAGCCAAGATGCGTATCCACTTATCCTCTAACGGCATCATTTGTTCCGAGGGGAATACCTGTGACAGGTGAGCTCCACCTGACGCTGGAAGAGCTCGAGGCCATCCGTCTCAGTGACGTTGAAGGTCTGGATCAGCAGGCAGCGGCAGATCTGATGGAGGTATCCCGCCAGACTTACGGCCGGGTATTGTCCAGAGCCAGAAACATTGTCGGAAAAGCTCTGATTGCAGGGCAAAAAATTAAGATCGGCGGCGGCGTGTTCAAGTTCCGCGGAGCGCAAAGGCGCTGCCGCAGAAGGGGAAACAGAAGACCGGGTGAGTAATACAATAAGCATGGCATGCTCCGCGTGTAAAATGCACTCGGATCCAGCTGGCCCGAATGGCCATTTTAATCACACGAAAGAAACAGGCACGTATCAGGAAGGAGGTGAAACAAATGCCGCAAAAAGACAGATCCGGTCCGCAAGGTCAAGGTTCTAAAACCGGCCGCGGTCTCGGCAGATGCAATCCTCAAGGCGGATCCAACCCAACGAAAGGAAGAGGCGGATTGGGCTCCGGTCGAGGTGCCGGCAAAGGCCGGGAAAAGGGTCGCGGCAAAGGTGGCCGGAAGGGTAGCTAACGGCCTGTGCTCAATGTGAAACGAAAGTGCACCGGTATACACGGACACTGTAGTAACTACGATAAACAATTATTCATTTGGAGTAATCGCTGTATGCCAATCTATCGACATTGGATCTAATATCGACATTGGATCTAATATAGTACCCCCATCCAACACCTCACCAGTTTCAGGTCAAATTTTTTCATTCTCGGACATCAAAAATATTGACACACTATTGTCTGACGCGTATAGAGTTTATGAGTATATTCTCATTAAATCATGTTAGCGGCCGTATTAAGTTCAGAATCAAAGATTCAGGGTCAAAACGATGACGAAATTTGCGGCTATGTAACGGAATATTTTAATGGAAACATGCAAGGGAGGTTAATATGGCTAATTTTCTATTCGTGCTCAGCAAAGATGATAATGAAGCTGCGACAAGATGTTTTCAGTTTGCAAACATCGCCCACACAAAGGGGCATCATGTCGATTTGTTCTTCATTGACGGTGGGGTTATGTGGGCCAACAAGGAAAGGGATTTTACGATCAAAACCCCGACAGGGGATTGCCCCCAGGATTACATCAACTACCTTGTCGAAAATGAGGTCAAGATCGGGATTTGTACACCCTGCGCAAAAAATCGCCATCTGGACGAGGCCGATTTTTTCTCAAATATGCAGCTGGACGGCGGACCCCATCTGATTGATATGGCCGCTGAAGCGAAGGTGTTCAATTTTTGAACAAGGTCCTGTTTACGCGTCAATTCGCAACGTGGAAGAGACGACCCTGAATGGTGCCTGATTCGATAACACAACGATTTTAGGTCGTGCTGTTGTCTTTTGGCTGAAGTGGAATGTCGAACTTTTTCATGAATTTCCAGATGGCAGTCCGACTCCAGCCTGTCCGGCGTGCGACTTCGGCTTTGTTCCAGTTGGTTTCCGCAAGTAGAGCGAGCAGGTCCTTTTTTGACGGTTTTTTACGCGTCACCTGTCTGTGCACAGGTGGGGACGGTAGGTCCGAACAGGCGGCAGTGTAATCGGGCTGATGGATTTCAATCGGCAGGTCGAACGGTTCGATCTGGTCACGATTGCAGAGCACAAAGGCGTGTTCTATGGCGTTTTCGAGCTCGCGTACATTTCCAGGCCAGTGGTAATCCATGAACAACCGCAAAACCATTCGTGACAGACCCTGAACGTGTTTGCCCGTTTTCTGGTTCATCACCTGAATGAAATGATTGACGAGCAGCGGAATATCCTCTTTGCGGTCCCGAAGCGGGGGGATGAAAATCGGAAATACCTTGAGCCGATAGTACAGGTCATCCCGGAAATTCCCTTCGCGCACCATACCGTAAAGGTCTTTGTGTGTGGCGGTGACAACCCGAATATCGATCTT
The DNA here is from genome assembly GCA_963825595.1 of uncultured delta proteobacterium. Taxonomy (GTDB): domain Bacteria; phylum Desulfobacterota; class Desulfobacteria; order Desulfobacterales; family SG8-13; genus JARFQH01. Next base: position 36,686 of record CAWGUE010000031.1, read on the forward strand.
GCGTTTTTTCGATTCCCCGACACGTTCGATTTCCCGTTCCTGCACCACCCGCAACAGCTTGACCTGGATGAGCGGACTCATTTCACCGATCTCGTCCAAGAAAATGGTGCCGCCACCCGCCTCTTCAAAACGACCGGCCCGATCTCGAACGGCGCCGGTGAAAGCACCTTTTACGTGCCCGAACAGCTCGCTTTCCAAAAGCGTTTCTGACAATGCACTGCAGTTGACAGTGATCAACGGGCTGTCGCGCCTTTCACTGTTGTAGTGAATCGCCCCTGCCACGAGTTCCTTGCCCACGCCGCTCTCTCCCTGGACCAGAATGGTTGCGTCGCTGGCGGCGGCGGCCCGGATAGCCGCAAACACCTGGCGCATGGCATTGCTCTTGCCGATAATGTTGTCCATTCGGTGAACTTCACCCAGTCGACGGGTGGCTTCTTCAGCCTCCTGGCGAGCCCGGGTCAGTTCGGTAATGTCGGTTACGGTTTCGACCACCCCGATGATTTTATTGTTCTCGTCTGTGACCACACCGGCATTCTTGATGACCGGCACATCATGACCGTCTTTGTGGCGCACGTTGCACTCCTTGGCCTCCGATGTTCCGTGTTCAATGACACCGCATTTCTTGATGCCGGCCGGGCATTTTTTCCCAAAGCAACGGCTGCATTCTAACAGTTCGCAAGTTTGTCCCAATGCTTCCCGGGCCGTATAGCCGCTGATACGCTCCATGGATCGATTCCAGAATGAAATCCGTCCGTCGATATCCAAGGTAAACACACCATCTGCCATGGAGTGGACAATCTGATTGGCAAATTGGATATTCCAGATTTGGTGGGTTTGTTCGTCCATTGATTTGAATGCTCCTGATGCTTTGTAGGACGTTACTGTAACGTTACGGACCGATTGCCTATCTCTAATTAACATTCGTCGGTTCTGTCAATAACGAAAAAAAGTGGTACGCCGGCTTAATCCATGAATGACCGAGAACCGGGGAACTCGAAGAATCGAGTTTAACATCCCTTTCTCCGAGATACGAGCTTAACAGATCATAAACCAGTCAAGGGCCGATGTTATTCATTGGTGCGATTTTTTCGCACCCATCTAAGAAATGGTCGGGCATGTTTGGATATTTTGCGTTACATGAACGTTACTTTCCGGTGAATTCAACAACCGTAACGCCTTGTAACGCCAGGAATTCACCCCGAATTTCCTCAGCAACCCTTCTCTTGAATTCTAACACACTGAAATCAATATTAATTATTTCAAACCAATTCTCGTAAGTTTTGGCATGATTGTTGATATACATGAGTGTATGCAATCGATCTTTATCAGTACCCTGAATAACACTTTGACCCGAAAGAACCGACGATGCTCATTGTTACACCATCAGCAACCGAAATGATCTCAACATACTTCGAAGGTAAAGAAGTTTCACCGATTCGTATTTTTCACCAGTCCGGCGGGTGAGGTCCGCCATCATTAGCAATGGCTCTGGATGAGCCCAAAGAAACAGACGCAGTCTATAACATCGACGGATTTGAGTATATCATCGACGATGATCTGCTGAATGCGTTTCAGCCCATTACAATCGATTACAAAGCCGTCGGTTTTCTAATTACCGGCGGCAATAAGACGGCGGATTCCCGTTTCGGCTGTAGGACCGAGCGCCCCTGCAGCTGCTGATTGACGACCCCAAATTCTGCGCCTGCTGCTCGGACGATACACATAGCCTGCGTCATTAAGTGAGGGCGGATATATACACAAGGATTCTGTTCAGCTTTTTCGATAGTAACCGCTGGGAGAAATACGATGATTGAATTAGATCAGTTATCCCACAGAGATTTTAAAAACACGATCTCAAAGGGCGTGAGCATCGTTGATTTCAACACTCCCTGGTGCGCTCCGGGTCGCGCCCAGGAGCTCATTATCGCAGAACTGGGAAAAGCTTACCAGGGCACAGCAACCGTTGCCACGGTAAATATCGATCAAAGCCGGGAAATTGCATTGAACCTAGAAATACAAAGTATACCGACAATCATTATTTTTAAGGATGCGATAGAAGTGAAACGTTTTGTCGGCCTTCAAACCGCAGAAACACTGAACAGGGCCTTAAAAAGCCTATTGGCGGTGTAGCTGTTAACGATTACAAGAAAGGAGGAAGGCATGTATGCACTAATATACGACGAATATGATCTTCAAAAACCCAAGAAAAAGGTTATTTCAGTTCACAGAAAAAGGCAGACAGCGGAAAAAGCTTTGGAAAAACGTCAAAGGGATCTGGGCCGGTCAATTGAAGAGTGCAACACGCGGATTGTTTGGGTGAAAGGCACAGTCAGAAAAGGCAATTATCTTACCGCGCCCGATTTTGAAACTTGGCGCCCGGGAGAAAAAATCCCCGTCGGTGAGCTTTATTCAGACACGGACTAGGATTTTTGCCGTATAGCTACATTGAATTATTTTTGACAAATGCTGTCGTCTAAATTTCAGCCGAGCGATTATCTTTGTATCGTTGAGAGTTATCATTCAAAAGGGAGATGAATCGGATGGGTTCGTGCGCGTGCCACCCTGAAATCGATACCAATTTCTTGTGTATGAAGCACAATATCTACCTCTGCAAGGATTGCCTTTCCTGCCGGGATCCTAAAATTTACTGTAAATACCGGTCGTCCTGTCCGATCTGGTTCATGCAAAAGCGCAAGGAGGGTTGGGATCATTTCCATACCAACTCGGCGATGTCAGATTCCCGTATTACATCGGCGTGAAAAACTGTGCCAACGAACCGGCAAGGATTATTTACTCTCAGCTGGGCCAAATTACAGACCCCGATAAATTTGTTAAATTGATCCTTCGCCGTTCAGAAGACATTAAACCATAGGGAGTTCACATATGCCATCACTATCGCGCAGAAAATTTCTCAAACAAGGACTGGCGGCGGCCTGCGCCGCCTGTGCGTCTCAGGTTCCTCTCCCTGCCTCAGCAAAACCGACCGAGCCGGGAGAGCTGGCCACGTTAATCGACATCCGTAAATGTATCGGGTGCGAATCGTGCGTCGAAGCGTGCCGCGAGGTCAACGACTTCAAATACCCCGAGCCGAAGCAGCCTTTCCCCAAAATGTATCCCCGTCGCGTGAAGGTGGCGGATTGGTCCAGTGCTGAAAAACGAGAGGTGCGGGATCGTCTTACCCCTTATAATTGGTTGTATATTCAAGAAGCTACCGTAAGCATCGATGGTGAAGAAACAACGCTCAACATTCCCCGACGCTGCATGCACTGCCAGAATCCGCCGTGCGCCGACCTCTGCCCCTGGGGGGCATCGCGAAAACTCGAGAACGGGATTACGCTGATTGATTCGGACCTCTGTCTTGGCGGGCGTAAGTGCCAGGTGGTTTGTCCCTGGGACATTCCCCAACGCCAGACCGGTGTTGGTCTTTATCTCGACCTGCTGCCCAATTTCGCCGGCAACGGTGTGATGTATAAGTGCGATCGCTGTTACAATCGTATCGAAAATGGCGAACTGCCGGCCTGCATCGACGCATGTCCCGAAAACGTCCAATCCATCGGCCCGCGGCATGAGATTATTAAAGAAGCGCATCGAATTGCAAAGGAAGAAGGCGCCTACATTTACGGAGAAACGGAAAATGGCGGCACAAACACCATCTACCTGTCACCGGTTCCTTTCGAAATGCTGAATGGAGCTGTCGCCAAGGGGAAAGGACAGCCGCATTTAGACAAGGTCAGGAACCAGATGGCGAGCGCCGATAACCTCGCCAAGGCCATGTTGATTGCACCCTTAGCAGGTTTGGCAGCCGCCGCCGGCCGGATCTACAGCGCGACCAAAACCAAAAGCTCTGAAAAAGGAACGGTAGCATGAAACCAAAATCCGTCGAATATATCTTTGCCGAGCAGAAGTTTATCAAACCGATCTATCTTTTCCTTCTTTTCCTCATGGGGCTCACAGGCTTTGCCCAGATGCCGATATTTAAAAGATACTACGTTGCCGATATTCCCGGCTTGGGTTGGCTGGCTCAATTTTACGTCACCCATGCCCTCCACTACATCGGCGCGATTTTGCTTCTGATCGTCATGATTTACAGCGCCGCTATCTATCTGGGGGTGATGCGCAAGCGGTTTGATCTGACAATTGCCGCATACGTTAACATAATCCTTCTGGGAGCTATCGTTGGTACAGGTATTTTTCGCGTTCTGAAAAATCTGCTGGATGTGGTTTTCTCGTCCGGTTTTACCATGTTTATCGATATTGCTCACCTTGGATTCATGTTGGCACTGTCGCTTTGCGGTGTTATTACCTTGATCACCAAAAGCCCATGGTTACGACAAATTCAATGTATCGAAAAGGGGCAAGCCTGATTCCCGAACAGAAGGATGTTGAAATACTCTAACCGAAAAGTCGTTCTGTTTTTCAAGTTGAGGTTGCCGAGCACCAGGCAAACCCATGTCCCAAGGGCTCGTAAAGAAATGAGGAGCATAAACTCTATGAAAATTCGTAAATTAACCTCTTTGACCGTGTCGCTGGCCTTCATCCTGATGGTGCTGACCAGCATCGTTCTCTATATTGTTCCCCAGGGCCGGGTGGCCTACTGGGCCGACTGGCGCCTGTGGGGGCTGACCAAAACCGATTGGGGAAACATCCATATCAATATGGGCTTGCTGTTTCTCATCGCCCTGTTTCTGCATATTTACTACAATTGGAAGCCCCTGATGTCCTACCTCAAAAACAAGGCCAAGCAGATGAAAGTGTTTACGCCCGAGTTCAATGTGGCCTTGGTCATTATGGTGGTATCGATTGTGGGCACTTATTTCCTGGTGCCGCCTTTTAACTGGGTCATGGCGTTGAATGACAATTTCAAAGATGCCGGCGCAGAAAGATATGGTGAACCGCCATACGGACATGCCGAATTGTCTTCGCTGAAAACGTTCAGTAAGAAGATGAACCTCGATCTCGAAAAAAGCCTGACGCTGTTGACGCAAGCAGGATACCCCGTCGAGAGTGGAGAGATGACCCTGGAAAAAATAGCGCGGATGTACAACGTTCCGCCCCAGAAGATTTACGAGACCATCAAAGCGGCGCAAGTCATAGCGGAGCAACAAACAGAAGAAAAAAGCCTGTTACCGCAATCTCCACCTCCGGGATCGGGCAATCTAACACTGGCCGATTTTTGCACACAGTTCAATTTAAAAATGAAATTGGTGGTTCGGGAACTGAAAAAACTGGGAATTACAGCAACCGAAAAATCGACCCTCAAAGAGATCGCGACGGTCAATGGTACCAGCCCGATAGACATTTACGAAAGTATTAAAGAAATTGTGAATCGGAACTGATCTGGAATACGGCTGATAAAGCGTCCTATAGGAAACTGAGTTGCTGCATTGTCATCACATTTTGACGGGATAACTCAAGGTGTTTCAGGCATTTTTAGCAATGCATTCTCGATGATCCGAGGCCTTCACCTGATCGGAAGTCCCTATTACTTCATTATTTTGCCAGATATCTTGCCTTTCAGATTCAATACCTTCACGCCGTGTTTATACGTTCAGCAAAACCCATCATCATGTGAAACAATTGGGATCTTGAAACTAGAGACGTCGACGTTGGCGTTCTTAGAGAAGTAGCATTCAGCTGACTCGCATTACTCTAATATTCGAGATTTATTACCTTCACGCCGGTTTTTATCGATCCGGAAAAAGATTGGCAGAAGTTTTCAGGCTTAAAATTCACACGTCGCCCGCACCCCGGCAATCCAACCGTCCACGTTGTTTCCACTGGCAGCGGCCACATACCGGTCCTTCATGTACTGCAAATCGAAAGTCAGAGACAGGTATTCGTACAGACCGAAGTTGACGTAAGCTTCGGCCACGTGGGTATTCTTGAGGCTCTCCTCGGTCTGTTCGGCGCCGTCGAGATAGCCGTAACCGATACCGATGTTGTCCTGTTCGCGGTCCCACAAATTACCGCTGATGTTGATGCCGCCCGAGTAGACGCTCTTGTAGTTGATCAATGCTTTTGGTTCCTGGAAGCCAAATCGGATCCAGGTGCCGAAAACGTCGCCCAAAGCCTGATCAAAGGAAAATATCAAACAGCCGCACCGCTCCTTTAATGACCCCTCCGGATCGAGAAACGCCTCACTAGACCAATTGTAACTCACCCGATAGTGGCCTTGCCCCAGCGAGGTGTCCAGGGTGTAATTAAATTGAACGCCGTAAAAATTGAAATTGTTGCCGTCGTCGTTTTCCCCAATGTTCATATAGACACCTCTGAGTCCAAAATGGCGGTAGTCCCACTCGACGGCACCGCCAATATCATCGGACGGTAGAAAGGCGTTGGGCGCATTGACAAGGGCCTCATTCATGAATTGTGTATACTCATCGTTGGAATATTCGTTGTCGTCCAGGTAGTCGGTAGCATCGATGATTCCACCGGTCAGTCCGAGTGTGTGTTCTTGGCCCAAAGTGAATTCGTGTTTGTACCAGACCTGAAGCAGGTAATCACGGTTGCGACCGTTGATGTCTTTAACATCATCTTCCAAAGCCGCTGCCCAAGGCGCCAGGCTAAATGCGGTCACACCGGTCAGGCCGTTGCCGGCCGCGAAGCCGAACTTGATGAAAATCTCGTCGTTTTCGGTGGGTGTGATGCTGATTTCCGGCTTAAAAGACAGCGCTCCACGGCCATTGTCATCGATGCCTGAAGGACCGTCAACCCATTCGTACTGATAGGCGCCGGATATGACGCCCCCGAGGGACACGTACTTGGCGATAGCCGACAATCCGTTGGGCTCGTGAGATTCCGCATCTTCGGTTGCCTGTTTCTTCTCCAGTTCTTCGATCCGCTGCCTGAGGTCTTCAATCTCTTCTTTTCGCGCGTCATCTTCCGCCCAGGCATTCAATGTCAGAACCATGCCGAATATCACCGCCATCGCAAGGTACTTTTTCATCTCGTTGCAATCCTCCTGACATCAACAACGGTTGTCGAAACTTAAATACCAGCAATCAGACCGAGCTTTTGTTCCGCAAAAAGCCTCGCAATACGCCTCATACACCAGAATAGAAGTGAACCGTCAAAAGTGGCTCAGTGGGCCGCCGGCGTGGTCGACCCAGATATCGACGAAAGGATCGTATTCCGCGGTTCCTTTGAGAATGGGAATGCATTCGATCCCGGCCTTTGTTAGGACCGACTTCCATGAATCGTCTTCGTCACCGGCCATGTCGTTCTTGGCGTGGTCACCAGCGACGGACATAAACGGCATCAGGTAAGCTTTTTTGATTTTCCTTTTAAGCAGCAGATCCTTGATCAAATCGACTTCGGGGTAGCCTTCCACCGTGCCGACGAAAACGTTCGGGTCCTGCAGTTGCAGCTGAAACATGAGGGCGGCATAAAACGCATTAGACGGGTGATGCGTGCCGTGGCCCATCAGAACCACAGCGTCGATTTTTTTACGGTCTTCGGGAATAATTTTCAAGATCGCGTCCACGGTCCGCTGCATATCCTGCTGGGTCGCCATCAGGGGGTAGCCCAGGATGATGCTTTGAAAACCGCCCATCATTTTATATGCCCCGACAGTGCGGCGTAGATCATGGTATTCCTGCCCGGCAATCGTGTGCAGTGACTGCACGGCCACGTGAGTAAATTTTTCATCCTGCATTTTGGCCAAGGCGACTTCAGGCGAATCCAAATACTTTCCTTGCTTGGCCAGTTTTTCGCGTATGATGTGAGAAGTATACGCCCAGCGTACCGGGATGTCGGGATATTTACTTTTAACCTTCCGATCGATATTTTCGAAGGAAACTTGAGCGGAAGCTTCACTTGACCCAAAAGCAACGAGGAGAATACCGACCTTCTTGGGATTTTGATGACCATGCCCGCCGGAAGTGAAACTATTAACGGCAAAAAGAACGATAGCAGCAAAAACTATGACCCCGATCCATCGTTTGCTCTTCACTTTTTTCCTCCTTTATTTAATGCTTTATACTCAACGGTATAATGAAAAATTTTTGTCCTTATTCAGAGGGTTAATTTCACCGCCCATTCGCTGCGCTCATTAGAGGCATAATGTTCGCAGAGAATTTTCTTTCTATTTCTTTTCGCTGAAAGGGCAAAAAGAAATAAACCACAGCCCTTACGGGCAGGAAAAGCTATATTTATTTTGCCGAAGGTATTCTGGGTTTCATTTGCCGGCGTCTCAGCGGCAAATAAAGGATGAAAATTCACTCTGCGCCCTCTGCGACTCTGCGGTGAACAAATGGTCAAATTGACAGCATAGATTACATCGTTACCCCCTGAACAAATACAAAATTTTTGATGAGAGAACAAAAAAGCCCTTCAACCACCAGCGGCTTGAAGGGCTGCACCCAGTTTACTTAACCCTATTGTCTATCCGTGCGGTCCCATCTTCCGAAGTTGCACGGCGTATCGTCAAGGCAGGTCTTCTGGCTCCCGGATCAACCGACGATCTGCGCCTTCCCATCCCGCTGAATCTCGAAACAGTGGTATCTGCAGATTTCGTCCCCGGTGACAGCGGCGGGACCGCTCCCGATTCACACGGGATTCCCTATTAAGCCGCAAGCGGCACCTTGATCGATGACGTACTAATCATCTTATATTCTGTCAATAGGAAACCAAAAATGAGTTTGACAAAATTACAATCAACATATAAATAAACATTTATACATTAATAAATCGTAACGTACCTCTACGACGATGCCATTTAGGGGAGATGCTCCCTGATTCAACGGAAACCATGCTTTTAGAAAAAAACAAAGACAAAAAGGATGCGCCGAATCTCCAGCATCCTGCTTTTCTTGCGAAAAGTCTCAGTGACGAAAACCGGCTGCGAATTTTGCTTTCAATCAGTGTGCACAAAAAGTCGGTGTCGTCAATTGTCGAAGAACTCGCCCTGTCACAACCGCTGGTTTCCCATCACCTTAGAGAATTAAAGCGCGCCCTATTGGTTAACATCGAACGCAACGGCCCTTTTGTATTGTATAAACTTGCCGACAAGCGCGTCATAGAAATCGTTGCCAAGTTGCAAGGTCTGGCAAATGACCTGATCGCCAACAGAACCGGTTTCTAGTTCGTGCCATCCACGAATGTTCGCTGGCGTTTTTCAGCGTCCAGCGTAAAAATGACCTTTTGGGATTGATCACGAAGTCTATAGGAGTCACACATAGATGAAAGAGCTTGAAAGTTTGATAGACCGCATGGACCCGGAAGCGGCGATGGCCGCGATTATCGGCATCGTCAGAAAACTATTTCCTCAAGTCGGCGAATCGTCACAGCTGAACTTCGTTTATGCCCTCACCGGCGGCGCCGAGGGAGGCAGTGCTGCCGACCTTGTGCATCTCTGACTGGCCGAGTGCATGGACGAAGGTGTCGATCCAACGAAAATGTGCCAGAGTCTGGTAAACAAAGTCGCCCAATCGAAACAGCTTCAGGCGGTTACCGACCCTGAAATCCTTGTCTTGTTCGAGGACTGGCTGAATGAAATCGAAAATGAAGTGGTGTCATCGGTAAAGAAAACCGGCTCTGACAATCACGCCCAAATTGCCGAACAGACGGGGCTCTCCCGATCGGGTGCCAATTTCATCATTACCAAGTTGAAACGCGAAGGACGCCTTTAAATGACCACAGGATCATCGCGTTCAAGGACAATGTGGATCGCTCTGGCGGCAGTTCTGGCGACTATAGCCGCAGTCTGGAGCATTAACCTGCCGCCGGAAATCGTTAAGGCGACAATGGACGATGTGCGGGTCGAAGCCGAGAAGGGCGGCTATCGACTCGTGGACATAGACACGCTGGCTGACCTTTATGAAACCCGCCGCGACCGGATCCTGCTTATCGATACGCGACAGCAGTGGGAATATCGCAGCGGTCATATTTCCGGCGCGATTGTTTTCCCAATGGAACCGACGTGGTGGGCGAGATGGCGCAAGAAGGGCGAACTGAAGGCACTCCTGGGTCCGGATAAGCAGAAATCGATCGTCTTCTACTGAGCGGGGCTGGCATGAGTCCGCAGCGACTCGGCGGCTCGGGTAGCCGTTCAACTGGGATATCAGAACGTGTTTCGCTATCCGGAAGGGTATCCGCAGTGGCAGTCAAAAGGGTTGCCGGTAGCCGAAAGTAAGACGAAACCCCTGGCAGATGGTCCCAAATCAGACCTCGCCGGTTCTTTTACTGGCTGGCAGCTCGTCTGGACGCTCCTCGGCATTTTTGCCGGAGGGTTGGCCTTGAACTTGACCCCTTGTGTCTATCCGCTGATACCCATCACCGTTTCCTACTTCGGCGGCAGGAGCGGCACGGGTAAAAGCGGGCTTGTCGGACACGGTATCTGCTACATCGGCGGGCTCTCCCTGACGAATTCGTTTCTGGGCGTCATGGCCGCGCTGACCGGCGGCCTGATGGGGGCCATGCTCCAGAATCCTCTGGTGCTTGTCGCCATCGCGGCAGTGATGATCGTCTTTGCATCGAGCCTGTTCGGGTTATGGGAACTCAGGCTGCCATTCTGGCTGACCCAGGCGGCATCAAAATCATACACGGGATTATTCGGTTCTTTCTTCATGGGGATAACCCTGGGAGTCGTGGCCGCGCCCTGCATCGGCCCGTTCGTGCTGGGGTTGCTGACCTGGGTGGCCGCCCTAAGTGATCCTCTGGTGGGTTTTGTCGTCTTTTTCATCCTCAGCCTCGGATTGGGTGCACCGCTTTTCGTGTTGGCCCTTTTTTCGGGTCGGCTGACGCAACTGCCGAAATCCGGCGAATGGATGAACTGGGTCCGGCGGTTAATGGGCTGGGTTCTTGTGGCCATGGCCGCTTATTTTCTCAAACCGATCCTTCCGGTGGTCATGCAGAAGTATTTGCTGCCGGCAATCGCCATTGCGGCTGGATGGCAATTGGGATGGCTGGACAAAACCACCGCGACGTTTCGATCGTTTGCCGTGATCAAGATTTTGGTCTCCATTGTCTGCCTGGTTGCCGGCACGTATCTGGCCGGCAACCAGTTTTTCAAAGGCCCATCGGTCAGGTGGCATCAATATTCAGATCAACTGTTGGCGGATGCAGTAGGTCAAAACAAACCGGTCATCATCGATTTTTATGCCACCTGGTGCGCCCCCTGCCGCGAACTCGACGACATCACCTTCCATCATCCCGATGTGGTCAAATTTTCCCACGATGATTACATCATGGTGAAAGTAGATCTGACCAAACAGGGTGATCGACAATATGACCGGTTGTTGGAGACGTACGCGGTCAAAGGGGTACCCACCGTCATTTTTTTGGACACCTCGGGACATGAAAGGCAGGACCTACGGCTGGTCGATTTTATTGGACCGGATGCATTTTTGAATCGGATGGTTTCATTGCGGTGACACCGGGCAACTGAACAATAACCCGATGAACCGAATACTGCCCGCAACCCTTACCTAAGGAGACAGCCAATGCTGACCGTGCACTTTTTTCTCAACGAACCCAACGGCAAACCGTGAAAGCATTTTAAAAAGATGATGCCCGGTCTGGGCAATACATATGACATTCGAATCGAAACGACATCCAAGCCCAAAGCGGATTACATGACGGACGCGTACTTCGAGCTCGACCTGCCTGTGGCCCCGGCCGTCATGGTGGGCGAAGAGATCGTGGTGGAAGGAGCGGATCTGGCCCAGAGTGAAATAGAGGCGGCTATCTGTAGGCATTTGAATTTGCCGCTCCCGGAAAAGGAAGAAAAGAGGTTTTTTCGAAAAATATTCAAAGAATGAAATGCTCGGATTGTCATTATCTATCTAGTACCCATCCACGAATATGAGATGGCACCGTTGAGTGTCCCTTAATTTTGGGATGGGAGAGGTCATTAGCGACTTCAGCGCGCAACCCATGCATAAGGCAGCCTAAGGAAAGGATTCACGGGAATGGATCGTCGAAGGGTTATGGTTGAGATTGTTGCGAAAAAAAAAGGGTGTATGATGTGCGATCTTGCGATTGGCATTCTCGAGGAAATCACTCCTGAATTCGATGCTGGGATTCTGCAGTGGCAGGTCGTCGATGTCGGTTCGCGTGAAGGGGTTGCACGCCATGCCGAACTTGGTTCCATTTGCGGGCGTATGCCGGCTGTACCTTCGATTGTGATTAACGAAGCCATCGCCTTTGACAACATACCAGACATGGCGTCCTTGACAGTGGCGGTGCGAAAGGCAAGCCACTCGAATGCTTGAATTTTAACACTGAATAAGGGATAGATAATGCTGAAAAGATATTTTAGAAGGAAGTGAGGCAGATGTGGTATTATGGAATGTGTGCAGTGACTCACGGCCACGTGAGTAAATTTCTCATCCTGATTTTGGCAAAGGTTCTTCAGGCGAATCCAAGTACTTTCCCTGCTTGGCCAATTTTTTGCGTATGATGTGAGAAGTATACGCCCAGCGTACCGGTATGTCGGGATATTTACTTTTAACCTTGCGATCGATATTTTCGAAGGAAACTTGAGCGGATGCTTCACTTGACCCAAAAGCAACGAGGAGAATACCAACCTTCTTGGGATTTTTATGACCATGTCCACCGGAAGTGAAACTATTAACGGCAAAAAGAACGATAGCAGCAAAAACTATGACCCCGATCCATCGTTTGCTCTTCACTTTTTTCCTCCTTTATTAATGCTTTAAACTCAACGGTATTATGAAAAATTTTTTACTATGAGAGAACAAAAAAGCCCTTCAAACACTATCGGTTTGAAGGGCTGCACCCAGTTTACTTAACCCTTTTGTCTATCCGTGCGGTCCCATTCTCGCGAAGTTGCACGGTGTATCGTCAAGGCAGGTCTTCTGGCTTGCGGATCAACCGACTATCTGCGCCTTCCCATCACGTTGAATCACCAAACAGTGGTGTTTGCAGATTTCGTCCCCGGTGACAGCGGCGGGACCGCTCCCGATTCACACGGGATTCCCTATCAAGCCGCAAGCGGCACCTTTGATCGATGACCTACTAATCATCTTATATTCTGTCAATAGGAAACCAAAATTGAGTTTGACAAAATAACAATCAACATATAAATAAACACTTATATATTAATAAATAAAACGCGCCCATACGACGATGCAATTTAGGGGAGATGCTCCCTGATTGAACGGAAGCCATGCTTTTAGAAAAAAACAAAGACAAAAAGGATGGCGCGAATCTCCAGCATCCTGCTTTTCTTGCGAAAAGTCTCAGTGACGAAAACCGGCTGCGAATTTTGCTTTCAATCAGTGTGCACAAAAAGTCGGTGTCGTGCAATTGTCGAAGAGCTCGCCCTGTCACAACCGCTGGTTTCCCATCACCTCAGAGAATTAAAGCGCGCCCTATTGGTTAACCATCGAACGCAACGGCCCTTTTGTATTGTATAAACTTGCCGACAAGCGCGTCATGGAAATCGTTGCCAAGTTGCAAGGTCTGGCAAATGACCTGATCGCCAACAGAACCGGTTTCTAGTTCGTGCCATCCACGAATGTTCGCCGGCGCTTTTCAGCGTCCAGCGTAAAAATGGCCTTTTGGGATTGATCACGAAGTCTATAGGAGTCACAAATAGATGAAAGAGCTTGAAAGTTTGATAGATCGGATGGACCCGGAAGCGGCGATGGCCGCGCTGGCCGGCATCGTCAGAAAACTCTTTCCTCAAGTCGGCGAATCGTCACAGCTGAACTTCGTTTACGCCCTCACCGGCGGCGCCGAGGAAGGCAGTGCTGCCGACCTTGTGCATCTCTGACTGGCCGAGTGCATGGACGAAGGTGTCGATCCAACGAAAATGTGCCAGAGTCTGGTAAACAAAGTCGCCCAATCGAAACAGCTTCAGGCGGTTACGGACCCTGAAATCCTTGTCTTGTTCGAGGACTGGCTGGATGAAATCGAAAATGAAGTGGTGTCATCGGTAAAGAAAACCGGCTCTGACAATCACGCCCAAATTGCCGAACAGACGGGGCTCTCCCGATCGGGTGCAAATTTCATCATTACCAAGTTGAAACGCGAAGGACGCCTTTAAATGACCACAGGATCATCGCGTTCAAGGACAATGTGGATCGCCCTGGCGGCAGTTCTGGCGACTATAGCCGCAGTCTGGAGCATTAACCTGCCGCCGGAAATCGTTAAGGCGACAATGGACGATGTGCGGGTCGAAGCCGAGAAGGGCGGCTATCGACTCGTGGACATCGACACGCTGGCTGACCTTTATGAAACCCGCCGCGACCGGATCCTGCTTATCGATACGCGACAGGAGTGGGAATATCGCAGCGGTCATATCTCCGGCGCGATTGTTTTCCCAATGGAACCGACGTGGTGGGCGAGGTGGCGCAAAAAGGGCGAACTGAAGGCACTCCTGGGTCCGGATAAGCAGAAATCGATCGTCTTCTACTGAGCGGGGCTGGCATGAGTCCGCAGCGACTCGGCGGCTCGGGTAGCCGTTCAACTGGGATACCAGAACGTGTTTCGCTATCCGGAAGGGTATCCGCAGTGGCAGTCAAAAGGGTTGCCGGTAGCCGAAAGTAAGACGAAACCCCTGGCAGATGGTCCCAAATCAGACCTCGCCGGTTCTTTTACCGGCTGGCAGCTCGTCTGGACGCTCCTCGGCATTTTTGCCGGAGGGTTGGCCTTGAACTTGACCCCTTGTGTCTATCCGCTGATACCCATCACCGTTTCCTACTTCGGCGGCAGAAGCGGCACGGGTAAAAGCGGGCTTGTCGGACACGGTATCTGCTACATCGGCGGGCTCTCCCTGACGAATTCGTTTCTGGGCGTCATGGCCGCGCTGACCGGCGGACTGATGGGGGCCATGCTCCAGAACCCTCTGGTGCTTGTCGCCATCGCGGCAGTGATGATCGTCTTTGCATCGAGCCTGTTCGGGTTATGGGAACTCAGGCTGCCATTCTGGCTGACCCAGGCGGCATCAAAATCATACTCGGGATTTTTCGGTTCTTTCTTCATGGGGATAACCCTGGGAGTCGTGGCCGCGCCCTGCATCGGCCCGTTCGTGCTGGGGTTGCTGACCTGGGTGGCCGCCCTGGGTGATCCTCTGGTGGGTTTTGTCGTCTTTTTCACCCTCAGCCTCGGATTGGGTACACCGCTTTTCGTGTTGGCCCTTTTTTCGGGCCGGCTGACGCAACTGCCGAAATCCGGCGAATGGATGAACTGGGTCCGACGGCTAATGGGCTGGGTTCTTGTGGCCATGGCCGCTTATTTTCTCAAACCGATCCTTCCGGTGGTCATGCAGAAGTATTTGCTGCCGGCAATCGCCATAGCCGCCGGTTGCCATTTAGGATGGCTGGACAAAACCACCGCGACGTTTCGATCGTTTGCCGTGATCAAGATTCTGGTCTGCCATTATTTGCCTGGTTGCAGGCACGTATCTGGCCGGCAACCAGTTCTTCAAAGGCCCATCGGTCAGATGGCATCAATATTCGGATCAACTGTTGGCAGATGCAGCCGGTCAAAACAAACCGGTCATCATCGATTTTTATGCCACCTGGTGCGCCCCCTGCCGCGAACTCGACGACATCACCTTCCATCATCCCGATGTGGTCAAATTTTCCCACGACGATTACATCATGGTGAAAGTAGATCTGACCAAACAGGGTGATCGACAATATGACCGGTTGTTGGAGACGTACGCGGTCAAAGGGGTACCCACCGTCATTTTTTTGGACACCTCGGGACATGAAAGGCAGGACCTGCGGCTGGTCGATTTTATTGGACCGGATGCATTTTTGAATCGGATGGTTTCATTGCGGTGACACCGGGCAACTAAACAATAACCCGATGAACCGAATACTGCCCGCAACCCTTACCTAAGGAGACAGCCAATGCTGACCGTGCACTTTTTTCTCAACGAACCCAACGGCAAACCGTGAAAGCATTTTAAAAAGATGATGCCCGGTCTGGGCAATACATATGACATTCGAATCGAAACGACATCCAAGCCCAAAGCGGATTACATGACGGACGCGTACTTCGAGCTCGACCTGCCCGTGGCCCCGGCCGTCATGGTGGGCGATGAGATCGTGGTGGAGGGGGCGGATGTGGCCCAGTATGAAATAGAGGCGGCTATCTGCAGGCATTTGAATTTGCCGCTCCCGGAAAAGGAAGAAAAGGGTTTTTTACGAAAAATATTCAAAGAATGAAATGCCCGGATTGTCATTATCTATCTAGTGCCCATCCACGAATATGAGATGGCACCGTTGAGTGTCCCTTAATTTTGGGATGGGAGAGGTCATTAGCGACTTCAGCGCGCAACCCATGCATAAGGCAGCCTAAGGAAAGGATTCACGGGAATGGATCGTCGAAGGGTTATGGTTGAGATTGTTGCGAAAAAAAAAGGGTGTATGATGTGCGATCTTGCGATTGGCATTCTCGAGGAAATCACTCCTGAATTCGATGCTGGGATTCTACAGTGGCAGGTCGTCGATGTCGGTTCGCGTGAAGGGGTTGCACGCCATGCCGAACTTGGTTCCATTTGCGGGCGTATGCCGGCTGTACCTTCGATTGTGATTAACGAAGCCATCGCCTTTGACAACATACCAGACATGGCGTCCTTGACAGTGGCGGTGCGAAAGGCAAGCCACTCGGATGCTTGAATTTTAACACTGAATAAGGGATACGATGAGCGACCGTCTATCCAAGATCGATGAACACATATAGAGAAATCTTTAAAACAGATCAATTTCGATACTGTGACTGTCGCGGACAGGAGATCGACTAAGCGGGAACCGGGCAGGATGACGATATCCGCGCCGGTCTAATGGTGGTTGTCAAAAAAACGTTCCGTTATTCGAACGTTTTTTTCTACAACCACTTATACCACCCTTCCGTATTTCGGAATTTAATTCTTAAAAGCGGTATAAATGGCCGATGCCGCGATTCGAAGCGGGGGAGGCGGTTAGGATTTTAGGTGATTAGAAGTGGTTTCAAAACCTTAGATCACGCCCAAGGACAAGGCGTGGGCCGACGAAAAAACGCAGCATACATGAGGGTATGTCTTTATTGTCAGGGGAAGGGCCCCCTGACAATGACCGAAGAGGACCACAAAACCGCAATTGGGTGTTAGATGGGGTTTTGAAACCACTTCTATTCTATTTGTCCGTCCATCTCAACCAGATTGCTGCAGCAAGGCCCCAAATTGCATTGAAAACAATTACCAATAAAGGTGTGAGCAGGCCAAGATCTAGTCCCATAACTCCCTTTGCCTGCTTTGATGGGAAAGACAATGAAAAGCTGAACGATGGTCGGCCCTAAGCTGAAAATCAAACCTCTGTATAAAAACCGTTTTTCCATGAGTGGGAGCAAAAATAACACACCCCAAATCCCTCCCCAGACAATGCGAGGATACAACCAAGTGGCGGAGAGTTGAGGCGCAATCTTTACCCCAAATGCAGAAGTAATCCCTATTTCTCCGAATATCCAAACAGCCAAACTGTTTAAAAGGCCACCGATGCAGCCCGCGGCAAATACGAGACTGAGTTTCTTTGCGAGATTTTTCATCTACACCCTCCAACTGTCTTTGAACATCTATTTTGTTTGAGCAAAATTAAAGCTATTTTAATACAAGATGATGGATATTACACTGGATGAATGCCACCCTATCGTCCGTTATCTACACATATATTAGGAAGATTACTGGGCTCTCGATATTTTGAGGGCGGAAGGAAGGCCGAAACAAACGCAAAATAAATAGGGAAGGCATTCCGGTTGCGTTTGGGGGCTTTATGTTCTTTCCCAATCACTTATAAATTTAACCCAAAAAGGTCACTGAAGTTGCATAGTGGTTATGCAGGTGTTGCTACCGTCTGTGGTCGTTATTATGCCAGCAACTGAACGGCTGAGACCCTCGATGGTTAGATTGATCGTACGATCTCTTGGCAACCAAAGTTCCATGAATCCGTTTTTCAAAGTAGAGACAGGCATATCAGTAATAACAGTGCCTGATTGATCGACGGCTTTGACATTGAATTTCGTCTGAGTCAATTCCCCCTGACAGGAGGACATGAAGTGAACGCCTCATTTGTGGGTCTTCCTGATAAAGGGAGCGACGGCAATCATGACCTTTTCTTCAGGAAGTGCAATTTTTTTGGCATTACCGCTTTCAAACTGAAAAACAACTTCTTGGGTGGTGATATGAGTTTTCACGGGCTGCTTTTCCCAGTGCCACTGGTTAGCAAGGGCCAGTGCTTGGTACGCGTCTATCCCATCAAGTTGCTTTATCAGCTTGGATTCCACCATTGAATGAGAGGCGGTAGACAAAATAACCAATGAGAGTGCCGTCAAAGGCACTATGATAAACAGCTTGTTTATAGAACATCTTATGGTCATGAGATTTTTCTCCTTTAAAAGACGAAATCAACCCGATTCTTTTCGGCGTTAATGAACGTAATATTAGTGGTGATGGCAATTTTGTCAATTCTGTGACCTCTATTGCCAATTCAGGATCAGGCCGCCTGAAAATCAGAAACCTTTTTTCTCGACTTGAGATATTTTGATAGTACCAGTCCCAAAACAAAAAATGCCATACGGACTATCATGTAAACCTGTGTAAAACATACACGGTCACGACTGAATGAATGAAAGCGGTGGGTCATTATTACGCAGATTCAATGACCTCCGCGAAGCCGGAGAAATGGCTTGTGAACCGATAAAGGGGAACTCTTAAACCATTAATTCAGGCAAAACATTTATATGCAATGAACATGAATTCGACACTTTACCAAACAGATCAAATCCGGTGTTATGATGTCCGTGGGCAGGAGATCGACTGCACAGGAACCGGACAGGATGGGGACATCCGTGCCGGCCTTATCTGGCCGAAGCCGCGCTTCAAAGAGCAAGAGGCGATGGTAATAGATTCCCTCAGTGGCTTGATGTGGACGATAAACGCCACACCGGCTGAGTTCCCCCGGACGTGGGGGGAAGCTTTTGAATATATCAACCAGATGAATGCGTCTTGCAGCCATGGATATGAAGACTGGCGGCTGCCGGATCGGCGCGAGTTGTTCAGTCTGATCAGCCACAGCCGAATCAATCCGGCCCTGCCGGCCGCTCATCCTTTTACTAATGTCTTTGCAGGATATTACTGGACGTCCAGCCCGTGCGCCCAGTGGCCCAAACAGGCATGGTATGTAAATCTCGGCGGTGGTAGGGTATTTAAGGGTATGAAGCAGGGCTCCTATCTGGTTTGGCCGGTGAGGCGATTGCAATCACCAAACCCGATTGCCCCTGGTGATCGCTTCGAAATCTCCGACCATCTCGTTTCCGATCGATTGACCGGATTGGTGTGGTTGCGTTCGACAATGGGGTCGAAAGACGTTTTGAACTGGCCAGCAGCCCTGTTAGACGTAGAGCGCTTGAACGCAAATAGCGCATACGGTTATAATGACTGGCGGCTGCCAAATATCCGAGAACTTGAGAGTCTGGTTGCGCTCGATCAACACAGCCCGGCACTTCCCGAATCCCATCCCTTCCAAAATATCGGTGAAGGGTATTGGTCTTCCACAACGAGTGTTTACGACCCTTCATATGCCTGGGTTCTGTACAGTGGCGATGGCAATGTGGGGGTGGGGTTCAAGGCAAAAGCAGATTTCTCTATCTGGCCCGTCCGTAGTGGGACTTCTTCCCGTTTTCGATGAAATGGTCATTATTTGCCGATACAAGCAACCTATCAATGAAATCCTTCTTCCGAAAAATCGCTAAAAATCCGCAGCGAGGGATACTGCCCCTGGACAGACAGATCAAAGCATGGCGCAAGGCAAACCGCAGAATGAACTGGGAGATCGGACAGGTTCAATTCGAAGCGATCGGTCTGGAACCGGAGTTGTCGCAAACGGACCGTCGCGATGGGTTTTCAGGCGTCATCCTGTCCTATGGTTTCGGTGATGACGGTCACGGCAATTCCGACGCCAAGTTGTCCAGTCGAAACACCTGGGATTTTGCTGCCAAGCGAAGAAAACCGAAAATCTGGCAGTGCGAATACATCGATTTCGAACACAGCGAGCATTTGCGTCTTCGGCCAGCCGCACCACTGCGACCCAAAGGCTTTTACTTCTCGAAGTTCCGGCATGGGGACCGGTTTCAACATGTAACAGTTGCCGAGTTCCGGAAACGGATAGGCCCGCAAGACGCCGGTTGCGGTCCGGAAGGGTTTCAGCTATTGACCATCACCCATCCGCACTTCGCTTCCATGATGAATTCGCGCCAGATGATGTTCATGACAATTGCCGACTTCGATGTCGCCCCATACGGCTACGGCGATTTCTTCGATGCGCCCCAAATATTCTGCAGCAATGACACCTTGGGGCTGGGCATCGGTCATGTAGACCGGGTTTACCCTCTGTTCGGTATACCAACCCTGAGATTTTAGCCTATCGGATCCCCATCTTGATACCACCCCGCGGCTCCATAGATAAGTACAGGAACCAAAATGCGCATTTGTAAATTTTAGATGGGTGATTAAAGTGTGAATTGACCTCCCTTGCCGGCGGGATAATAATTCCGACAAGTCAAAACGTTAATAAAGGATTGATATGCAAATCATCGCAAAAATAATTTTGTTGCTCATGGTTATCGGTTTTTCAACGCCGGTATCGGCAGTCAGTGCACAAAAGTTAAAGCTAACAGCAGAACAATCATCACATCAATTTCCGTTTTTCGACGCGCAAACCCCGGTCTGGTCGTACAATGGTTCGATACCCGGCCCTACCATTCGCGGCCAGGTGGGACAAACCATCGAAGTTGAATTCATCAACAATCTGGACGAGCCTTCCAGCATCCATTGGCACGGATTGATTGTCGATAACGCCATGGACGGTGTCCCAGGCGTCACCCAGGACCCGGTAAAAGCCGGAGATCGCTTTTCCTATCGGCTTAAACTCCGGGATGCCGGAACATACTGGTATCACCCCCACCTCAATGGCAGCGAGCAGTTGGGGCGCGGACTTAAAGGTGCGCTTATCGTGGAACCGAAGGAAAAACTTCCCTGGTCTCAGGACATTGTCTGGCTTATCGACGACTGGCTCCTTGAAAAAAGCGGAGATATCTTTCCAAGCTTCAACACCGGCCGCGACCTGATGCACGACGGCCGCTGGGGAAATGTCGTCACTATCAACGGTAAATATCAACCCAAGGTTTCGGTAACTCCGGGTGAACGCATCCGCATCCGCCTCATAAATGGTGCTAATGCACGGGTCCTTATGCCCCTCTTTAACGGAATCGATGCCCATGTAATCGCAGTGGATGGAAAACCGGTTTCACAAATTTTCAAATACAACGGCTTCGATCTCGCCCCAGGCAACCGAATCGATCTGGACATCATCATACCGACCGAAGCGCAGGGCCACACCTACGTTGTTGAAGATGGGTTCACACGAAACAAGTTTCCGTTGGCATCAATAGAGGTAAAAGAGGTTCAACCGGTCCAGACACCGGTATTCGATCCAACGACAGCTGAAGATTTTTTACCGGCAAATGTTTTTTCAAAGGTCACACCTTCAAAAACGTGGGATCTCGATGCCATCCGAGGAGGAAAATTCGGCATCGGATGGGCAATGAATCGTCTGCTGTGGCCCAATAGCGACACGGCCGACATTCCGATGGGACAACCACAAAAAATTGTGTTCAGAAACAATAGTTCGCGGCTGCATCCGATGCACATCCACGGAACATTCTTCAGGGTGTTGGAACGCAACGGAAAACCTGAAGCAGAGCCATTTACGAGGGATACCGTTCTGCTGAGTGCCCGGGAATCTGTTGTCATCGGGCTTGTGCCGACTGAACCAGGCATTTGGATGTCGCATTGCCACATACAATCTCACGCGGAAGCGGGTATGATGACTACCGTCAATGTGGCCCCCCAACGCTCAGATTAATTTCGGGCGGTTCTCATTGAAAATGCCTGCCCAAGCCAAATCCTCATCGAGCCCTCTGGTTATGCCTGTCTGATACTATTCCGGCCCTCTCTTCCCATTTTCTATAACCGTCTCGGCCGATCTCAACCGCGCATTTTTTACCCGCTTTACCCGACAGATTGTTAATGTGGGTAATTTTTACTCGTTTTAAAGCCACCTATCCCTGAAGTCTTATTTACGAAAATAAAAAAATATCATTAATTCAGAACACTTAAACAGGCATGCCACAATGTGGTATGCTTTGTGCTTAATTATTGGCTACCGTGATAAAATACGGAAAAACGGCATCAACGCTTAGCGTTAACCCGATTTAAACCCCATAAGGAAAGTGGCGTCCGGGTAGATGCCAAACCCGTGGAACTGAAATAGGGGCGTAACGCCCGCTTCGAAGTTCGATTGAACACGCATTCGGTTGAGCTCGATCAGGATCTGGCAGCTATCAGCAGTCTCAAAGACAACAAGGGCAACACCTTTCAAGCGACCGGTTGGGACGGATCGCCGCCCGGTGGCCACCATCGCAGCGGCACGCTTTCCTTTCCAACTCTCGCGCCGGGCACCGAATCCGTCCCTCTGATTATCAGAAGTTTCGGCAATGATTCGGAGCGCATCTTTTCCTGGCAAGTACAACCATAATTCAACCGGTAATCGCACCATGTCGACTGCCGCTTACAACAGCATCACTTAGAGCGTAAAAGGAGGTGATTACAATGGCCGAACGAACCGGATTAATTCTCCATACTTTTGACAATGGCATGGCGGAGGTGGTTACCGACCGCAAAAACGCCTGCGGAGGGTGCGAGCACTCGCACGGATGTCGATCATGTCTGACCAGCGCCAAAATGGTCGCTATGGTGAAAAACCCCATTGGGGCCGATCAAGGGGACGTGGTTTCGATCTACCTGAAGGAATCCGCGCTCTGGACCGGCGCCGTTTTCCTTTACATCATCCCGGTCTTGTGGCTGATGGCCGGGGCTTTTGTCGGCGCCAGCGTGGGCAGCGAGTGGCAGATGGGTGAAACCGGTGCTGCCATCTTGGTGGGCCTATTAGGACTCGCCCTTGGTTTTATGATGACCATGGCCATCTCAAAGTCAGCGAGCTTTGGCCTGAAGCTCGTCCCTCAGATCACACGGGTCATCGAGCGTGCAAAAACAGCTGTAGTTAAGGGCACCACCGGCATCAATACAACCCCGAATGCCGCTTGTTGTGGATAGAGCAAGAGCAATATCCATTGTCGAGAACAATAAAAGCAATACGCTGGACCTTTTTTCGACAGTCACTGCCGATAACTGGACAAATATGAGTGCGCACGTTCCCACCCGGCGGACAGGGTATTATTATGGATAAAGATGAATTGAAAAATCGCTTGACTGGATATCATGCATGGAGACTGTTTCCTCTTGTCCTCCGACGGACTTCATGGTTTGGTTCCAAGGAAAACTATCCAAGACACACGCAAACGCCATGCCGACTCGAGGCAATCCGCCCAAAAACTCCTGCAAGCGGCGCTGGAAAACGGCGGTAAGGACAACATTACCATAATTGTTATCCAAATCTGATCAAGAAAACCTTTGGAGCGGTACGTACTGTGAACGTTTATGAAACCGGATTGATCGCCGTGTCTCTCGGCTGCGATGCTTTTGCAGTCGGGCTTGGCGTGGGTACGCGCTGTGGTGCGCCCCGGCAGGTATTTCGGCTGTCGTTTCATTTCGGTCTCTTTCAGTTCATGATGCCGCTGATCGGCTGGATGGCCGGCCATTACTTAATGGACTGGACGCAAAGGTGGGGAGGCTGGATAGCTTTCGGTCTCCTTATTTTTATCGGTGCCAGGATGGTTCGAGAAGGCGCGTTACATGATGAAGAAAAGGTATCATGCCCCGACCCCACAAAAGGCATGAGTTTGGTGATGCTTTCCCTGGCCACAAGTATCGATGCCCTAGTCGTCGGATTTGGCATCGGTATTATGGGACAAAGCTTTTATTGGATGGCGGTGTGGATCGGCATCACGGCAGCCGGGATGACCTGGCTGGCCATGAAGTTGGGCAACAAACTATCCGGCAGATTTACCCAGCGGATGGAAATTTTTGGGGGTCTTCTCCTGATAGCGATCGCTTTTAAACTGCTGCTTGCCGGATGATTCCCCTGCGGTATTGCGGGTAATTTGGAATGATATCCTGTTTACGCAATTAAAGGAAACCTGTGCCGACATCATGATGAGCCCCGCCGTGTCATGCAATCGCCACGTCGGTTTCACATGTTAACAGCATTAGTGATTTGGATGTTTCCTGAATTAGAGAAACGGGGTCAAATGGTGACAGACGATTTGCAATACCCTCAGATTCTGCAGCACCGGACATGGTACGGGGTCAACGCAACCGTAACCCTTGCGTCTAAATTTATTCATAAGACGGGTTTCGGGAATATTTTGATTCCTCATCCAGCCGCGGTGAACTGGCTTCTCAGGCGGGGACTGAAATTGAAGAACGGGGTTTCCCTGTGCATCCAACATGAGGTGGGGCATCTACAGACCGTGCCTTTAGCGCTGTTATATGTAGGCATACTGCTGTCGATGGCTATTGGGGAAGGTAGAATATCCTGGTTCAAGATGCTGTTCTTGGTGGTGTCTGCGCAAGCCGTCTGGGAGATAATGTCCGAGTTTTTCACTATGTTCAGCGATATTGAAAGTTACCGCGCCTGTTACGCCGGTGTCACAAAACTCCCAAGGATCATTTTTTGGTTGACGTCCGTCTTGGCGGCCCTCACCGGTGCGCTCATCCTCTTGAATTGATAACTTTGATTTGACGATGATTTTTCTCACTGTATGGTTTTAGCAAGAAATCTAATAAACATTGATTATTCTCCGTTCGTTCATATACTTTCCATTCTTAAAGAAAGGCAGCATCGGTTGGTGCGGCGGGCTCGATAGGCACCACACCCCTCAACAAACCAAGCCGCCGGTCGATGGAGAATTCTCGCATTAATAGAATGCATCGGCCATCGAACTTGGCAAATATGACTATGAGGTCGTATCAATTGAGAAAAATAAACAGATTTGAAGCGCCTGTAGCAATAAGAAGACTCATTCATCAGGGAATTGCCCGCCTGACGACCTATTGGCCGTACCTCTCCAATAAGCTGATAGAAGCATTTAAGCCACTGGCACTCGACAACATCCCATGGGCACAGGTGACCAAACCGCTGAATGAATCCAAGATCGCCGTCGTCACCACTGCCGGTTTACACCACCGAAACCAGGCAGCATTTAACATGGCCGATTCCCAAGGCGACCCGACGTATCGCATTCTCGATGCCGCCAGCATAGAAAACGACTACACGATCACCCACGATTACTACGATCACCGCGACGCCGACAAAGATATCAATATCGTGTTTCCCATTACCCGCCTCAAAGAGATGGCCGCAGCCGGCTGCATCGGAGCCCTGGCCAAACGGCATATCAGCTTCATGGGCCATATTGACGGCAACCATGTCAATACGTTGAAAAACCAGACAGCTCCCAAAGTGGCGGAACTCCTCGAAAAAGATGCGGCGGATGTGGTTCTGCTGACGCCAGCCTGAGGTATATGCAATCAATCCGTTGGATTGATTCAACGAGTCATCGAAGCCGTCGGCATCGCCACCATCAGCATATCCATCGTGCGAAAATACACCGAAGCCATCAAACCACCGCGATCGATCTTCTTGCGTTGGCCGTTTGGGCATCCGTTAGGAGAAGCCCACAACATCCCGCAACAGGCCGCCGTACTTGGAAAGGCCTTCGAAGCCCTCTATCAGATCGACAGGCCGGGTGAGATTATCGATGTGAACTGGCGCTGGCGCAGGAAATCGTATCCTCCGGCCCCTTGGATGGTTGATCCGCCGAGTTGTTGAAAAACCTGGTCTCAATCCCTCTATGCGGAAAGCACCCACCTTTTCTGGGTGTAAAGTTTTGCTTATTCTATGTATGATGCCATAGGCATGGCTCGTAGCAAAAAAAATGTTATCCCCTTTTGCCTGTCGTTGTTCTTTCTCCAAAATCTATCCGTCTGAATATAAACTGAAATTTTACTACCTATTTGTGGTGTTCTCGCTACAACGGCACCTGAAATCGATTTCGACGACATAACGATTGGACTAAGGTGTGTAATCTATACACAGCAGCAGTATAAGGTTTCCACAAATGTGGGTATAAACTATCCACTCGGCCAAATCACCCAAACATCCATCAAGCACTTGCTCTCTAAATTGTTATTGGTCAGTCAAGTACTTGCACGAATGATTGCCACAACGTGGTAGTGTTGGCACGCTTTATGCTCATACATAGTGGTAAAGGACAATGGAACAGGTTGGAAATAAATGACAATGGAAAATTTCCATCCGATATTTAAACTGGTAATCGAATGAGTCAACGCCCAATCTCCAGGGTAGATATCAACCAACAGGAGGCAAAAAATGAACACGAAAGCAAAAGGAATAATGATACTAATGATTTTAGCAATCTTTGGCATAACTACCCTGTCGATTGCCGGTTGGGGCCGGGGATACGGACATATGATGGGTCCGGGTTGGAATCAAATGGGTGGATATGGGTATGGCCAAGAAGGATACTCGGGCAACCTTTCAAGTAAGGAGATAGCAAAACTGAATCAACAACGTGCTGAATTCTTCAAAGCGACTGAAAATACCCGGCAACAGCTTTACGAAAAAGAGCTTGCCCTGAGAAGCGAGATGGCCAAGGAAAATCCGGACATCGCGAAAGCATCGAGTCTGCAAGGTGAAATTTCCAAGCTTCAAGCTGACCTCGATAAGAAAGGGCTGGATTATGAACTTCAGGCCAGAAAATCAGCACCCAATTATGACCGTGGCTATGGAGGATATGGCCCAATGATGGGAAATGGCCCGATGATGGGCTATGGTCCCAATAGTGGTGAATATTACTGCAGGTGGTAAATCTAATAACGCAGTGAACACTTGTAAGGGGGCGGCGACAGTCGCCCCGTTCATTTTTATAATATTATACGGCCAGGTAAAACCAAAAAAAATAGTTCTGTGATCTTGTGAAAATGGTCAATTTACGGCCTATTTATGGCATTTGGCGATTTCGTTCAGGGTGTATAAAATGAAAGACAAAAACAGGTTCCGAAAAGTGTTGGCGGGATCCTTATCCGTGTTGGTACCAGGCAGTTTATTTTTAGCAAATCCCACTTTGGCCCAATCAGGCCGGTACAATGACTGGCACATGGGGCGTTGGATGATGGACGGGTGGGGAATGGGATGGTTCGGTATGATTTTTATGATTATATTCTGGGGCCTGATTGTTGTCGGCCTCGTGTCGCTGATTCGATGGCTGATTCAGAAAACGAGCCGTAAAGGGCATTCTGGTGTAAGCGTGGGCCCTAAAGCGATTGATATTCTCAAAGAGCGCTATGCCAAGGGAGAAATCTCCCAGGATGAATTTGAAACCATGAAAAAGGACATACTCCAATAAACTTTACAGGGATTTAAAAATGAAAAAGAGAACTGCGGGTAAATGGAATGAGGACAGGAATAACAGAAGACAGTTTCTGAAACTGGCCGGATTCGGAACGCTGGGCATGTTAACAGGTGGGGCTTGGCCCCTATTAAAGCAATCAGTTGCAAGTCAAAATCAAGAGACGAATCCGGGAACAGAATTTAACCCTGACCTTGATATTTCACTCACAGCGCGACCTGGAGAGGTAACTATTTTCCCAGGAGATCCCACACGGGTTTGGCAGTACCATGCGACTGTGAATAAAGGCGATAAAAACCGGGTGATCGAGCTCCCGCGAAGCTATCTTGGCCCGATCATAAAAGTTCATCAGGGAGAGAATATACGAATTCGTTTCTTCAACTCAATCCAGGAAGAATCTATTGTGCATTGGCATGGCCTTCATGTCCCCGCGATTATGGACGGTCATCCGCGCTACGTGATTCCACAAGGACAATCTTACTTATACGAGTTCGAGGTCAATAACAGAGCCGGTACATATTGGTACCACCCCCATCCCCACGGTAGAACAGGCCCACAGGTTTATAAAGGGCTGGCGGGCCTTTTTCTTGTTTCTGATGAGGAAGAACAGGCCGTGGGCTTGCCCGATGATGAATATGATATTCCCCTGGTGTTGCAAGACCGCATGTTTGATCCAGACAATCAGCTCGTATACACCTCAGGTCACAGGATGGAGCAGATGACCGGGTTTTTGGGTGATTGGATAATGGTTAACGGTATGGTTGATTTCACCCTGCCTGTAGCGACCAGTGCCTATCGATTACGCCTGTTAAATGGTTCTAATTCACGAATTTATAAAATAGCGTGGAAAGATGGCCGCCCTCTTACCATCATCGGTACGGACGGAGGATTGTTGGAAAGACCTGTGTACCGAAAGTATGCGTTTTTAAGCCCTGGGGAAAGGTTGGAGATCTGGGCCGATTTTAGTGACAGTCCGATCGATTTTGAGACATCCCTAATAAGCCTTCCTTTCGACGTTGGAGGAATGGGTGGGGGACGGATGGGGCGTGGAATGATGATGGGCGGAGGAATGAGTCAGAATCAAAGCCTTCCAAACGGGGCTGGCTTTACTGTATGCAAAATTAAAGTTTCAAAGCGTGTGGCAAAAAAACAGTCGCTGCCGGAATACCTTTCTGAAATTACACCCCTCCGAATAGATGAAGCTGTTAACTATTACAACCCCCGGCAATTTTATCTCACGATGCGGCATATGCAATGGTCGATCAATGGTCGAGTGTTTCAGATGGAAGGTGTGGCGGATGACGAGATTGTTCAATTAGGCTCAAAGGAGATTTGGGAATTCCATAATACCGGCGGTGGAATGATGAACATGATGAATATGCCGCATCCCATTCACCTCCACGGTAAGCAGTTTCGAGTCCTTGAACGTAGCGGTGTCAGGCATCAAGGCTATGTGGATGAGGGATGGAAAGATACTGTTTTACTGATGCCCGGTGAGCGAATAAAAATCTTGGTGGACTTTGATGATTACCCCGGTATGTTCCTGTACCATTGCCACAATTTGGAACATGAGGATATGGGAATGATGCGCAATTATTACGTGAAGGTATAAAAGTAAAAATTCAGATTAAATCCTCAAGATTAAAGATACTTGTGCCGCATATACAAATAGCCGCTGAGCATTTTGTTTAAATCGTCACGGTAGCCTTCGATATCTCCTGCAGTATCTTGATACTGCCACCAATTGTGATTAAAGTTATAGCATTTACTAAAACAATAGACTTGGTATGAAAACAGGTAAATGGGAGAAATCTAAATGATTCGCGATAATACCAAACCTATACGAGGCAACTCCATTCGAATAACTCTATTTATGTTTTTGATTTTGTTATTTGCAGCGGCAGTTGTCTTCGCCCACGGTGGTAAAACACACGCAATGGGCGAATTCACACATCTGGCCGCCCTAAAGAAAGCCACTGAGCTTTACGACAAGTTGATCGACAGCCAAAAATTGGATCCAGCCTGGGAAACCGGTCTTGAAAGGGTCGAGGTTTCTCATCGGCAGAAGGGAAACGATACCGAGGTGGTCGTAGCCTTCCATCGCGCAGAGGGCGACCCGAAATCAGTCTTTATATTTTTTACTCTAAATGGAGAGTATGCCGGTTCTAACTTTACGGGCGAATAGCATCGTTTTTGCGGGTGCTTCAAAATCACGTGACCGTTTCCGAACGGGTGTTTCAGACCGTTTGTGTTGAACCTAAAGTGAGCGTTTCAAATTTTAAATGGAGGGGAACCTGCTTTATTTATAAGGAATTCTATCAAAGTTTGATTTTAAAATTTGAAACCCATCGGGCCTGCCGATCTTGACGCATCTACGGCGTCATATGCCGTCCCGCATAGCTGACTATAGCGGAACGACATCTTCCTTGTATCTGCGGCAACCTCGGCAATCGCTCAAATTAGGTTGAACTGTCACAATAAAGAGTCAAGCCGGGGAGGCTGTTCACAATGAAAACCGGACTGCCCGTTACTGGAACGCCAAATCGGTTCCAGCGCATGACCCTGTAAGAAATGGATGTCTCTGGGGGAAATCTGGTGAAAAATAATGATGAAATGCGCAACTGGCCAACGCTGAGGCAGTTTCCACTGCCGGCAAAGGTGCTGGTGACAGCGATTATGCTTACAATGGCTGTTGGCATGTTAGGGGCTCTGGGGCAGATCGTCATTCACGATATCATACCGACATTCGCCTCAGCTGAGTTGAATCCCGAGGTTTCTAAACCTCCTCAGTCCCCCCCTAAGAGCGATGAGCGGGGCGACCTATTTTCGAACCTAACGGAAAGCTCCCCTAAAAAGCTTCAAGAAC
>CAWGUE010000032.1:0-38507 GCA_963825595.1 uncultured delta proteobacterium
CTACGATGTGTTATGGTCTGAAGGTAGGTTTTGAATAGCCTCAGGAATTTATGCAATCAAGGTCTTGCGATTAACAGCATGTGTTTGGGATTTCGTCCGGCTTGTTTTGACCAAAATAAATCGTATCAAGAAAAGATAAAAAAAAGGCCTTATATCATATCGTGTGATTGGCCATTTTGGACTCGGCCTTTATCGCTTTGCTTTTCTTTTTGGATTTAATTAACGACACAAAGGTTCAGTCTGTTGATAATGAGATTTGCGGGCCCGCTTCATCATCCTCCCATTCTCTATATTGAATGCCGATCTGGTAGGAGAACGCAGGCTTTTTCGTCACTTTTCGGCACCATATGACTTTGGCAAAACGATCCGCAGCAAACTCCTTACTGTCGTGAACGCGGTCGCTGTCTTCTATCGTTAGGAAAATATGTGCCTTGGGTCTGATATTAAAGCCGGAACGAAAACAAAGACCGTCCTTGCTAGCGTTAACGGTTTTGGCGCTAAAGAACCTGTCTGAACTCAAAAAAGCATATTGGATCGTTTCTTTGAAACCATAGCGCTCAGTGTTCCGCTTTTCGTTGATTGACATCAATTTTTTCTTTCAAGCGACAAGCCGTTTCTTATTTTCAGCCCCACAATGACCGCACCCGTCATCTGCTCGTTGTTCCGTTAAACGATCAGTCCATATTCACGTATCGCACGCCAATTTCATACGACAGCCCGTCCGTATCCATGATTTCCTTGACCCAACGCACCTCAACCATACTTGTGGCACGGACGCATTCGTCGCATTTACGCACTTTCAAAGAGGGTAATTTCAGCATGCGCAAGATGAGATTAGTGCCCGGTTTAACCGCCTTCCTCGACACCAGGCCCAGCCCGTCCTGGCTGTAGTTGACCGACTTGGCCCAGAAAACGTCGCTCCGGCCGGTAAGCTTGAGGCATTCGGCCTTCAGTTCGCAGGCGTTGCGATCGTTTTGACGATTCCCCAATGGATCTTCGATGATTGACATCTTGAACCCTTAGATCGCGGAAGGATTCATATCACTCTTTTTAACTGCCGATAATTCTTTATAGAGTTTCCTGCATGCTTTTTTGCAGTCGATACAATAGGTAGTGACGGATCGCACCTTGAGTCGTTTCAGGGCGATTTCTTCACCGCAAATTTCACAAATCCCGAATGTGCCTTTGCCTAATCTTTTGAGAGCATTTTTTATCTTCCGAATAAGCTTACCTTCGCGATCCCTGATGCGAAGAGCCAAATCCCGATCGGTTTCCAAGGACACCCCGTCAAGAAGGCCGGACGCGTGTACCGTTGTATCCAGCAATCCAGTGATAGTGCGATCGGCTTGCTGCAGAAGATGATCCCATTCCTTAAAGGATTTCAACTCTGAATTATTCATAAGTCACCCCCCGCAATAACCTCATTTTATGGTTGTTTTCCCGAACCCTTGTGCCACTCTGGATAGCCTTAATTCTCCAATAAAGCCGCTTTGGATCGAGCTGTGGCGTTACATCGCCTCTCTTTTGATCGAAACGGATGTGAATTATTACATGATTCGGTCAACCGGTTTTTGCCCAAAACGCTATTGATCGACTCCTTGAGCCTGTCTATGGCATCCCCGCTTCGGATGAAATATACAAGCACCGGGAAGTCCGGACATTTTTGTTTAATTTCAAGCAGAAGAGTAAAGCTGTCGAACCCCTCTGACAGCGTATTCAGCAGCACCATGTCCGGTTGAAACTCTTCTATGTGTTCCCAGAGCGAATCGGCATCATTAACAATTGCCGTCCGATAGCCTTCTTCGCGCAGTGATTTTGAAACCAAGTACCGGTTATGGGGTTGATCATCCGCAATGAGAATATGGGCTATTTGGTCCATCGATTGATCCTCGCATCTTACCGATTGATGACATCTGCCTGAAAATTATTGGCCATATTGTAGAAACCTTCCGCCTTTCTTATGATTTATGTTTCCCAGGAGGTCTTGCACCGCATCGATGCCGAACGGTTTAAACAACCACCCATCGGCCAAGCCGGAGTTAAATTCGGTAGCGACATCGGGTTGTGCCAATCCTGTCATGATCAAAACACCTGTCATCGGTGAAGAATCCTTCGCTGCTAAAGCCAATTGGTAGCCATTCAGATCCGGCATGTCGTAGTCAGTGACCAACAGATCAAATTGTTCTGCCAAGATTGACAGTAGCGCCTCATTGCCTCCCGCGGCTTTTGTAACATTGTATCCTCCTATACGTTCGAAAATAGCGGCTACCGCTTCGAGCACGTATATATTGTCATCGACGACAATCACCTTTAATGGTTGCTTATTCGTCATGGTGTTACCCCGCATGCTGATGTTCATTTTGTCTCATTGTATCGGATCGAACGATGAAACCCGGTATTGCATCTTACCGTTGAGGATAAACCGGCAGGCCGAGTGAATCGAATGCACCATACAATTCATGAACCCCGAAGGGTTTGAATATCCAGTGATCAACCAATCCGGTAATCATGAGGTTGGCAACATCGGATTGGCCCTTGCCCGTCATGATAATGGCGATCGTTTCCGGGGATTCTTTTTTTAACCAGGTGCACAGCCGGTATCCATTTAACAAAGGCATCTCAAGATCGGTAACCACTACTTTAAAGCTTTCTGTCGCCAGGCGGCTCATGGCAGTCATGCCGTCTTCGGCTTTCGAAACTTGGTATCCCACAGCTGCTAAAATCGCAGAAGTCGAGTCACGAATGGTATCATCATCGTCGATCACCAAGACCCGATGGCCATCGGGTCGGGGATCTGAGTGACCGTTGAACCGCTTTCGATGATGATCTGTCGTCCTATCCCCTGTTGTCATCTCGCTCGGGTTTTCGATTCCGTCCATTGGGATGCTCTCCTTTATTTAAAGCCCGAATAGTCCATGTGGGTGTTAAGTGCATCGCGAATCTGACGCCGGTTTAATCGATGATCTCACGCATTGTGCGCCTTTTATGTATTCCAGCCACGGCAGAAGGATCGGTGTGCAACGCTTCGGCTGTTGAGATGGTTAGAGACGGTGTGAGGATATTTAGGGAACTATGCGGTATATTCGAATATTATTGTGGGAATAACAAGATGAGTTAACTATGGTTATAATGTGGGGAAAATACCAATACTACCGTAATTGGGTAAGGTAAGTTTTAAGGTTGATGCCTTTGTGTTTCAGGTTCAGTTTGCGTCGGATGTTGTGCCGGTGAAAATCGATCGTGCTGGTCGCCAATCCCATCAGCTCGGCGATTTCCTTTGTGGTCTTTCCTTGGCGTATAAGGTTGGCCACCTGGCTTTCAGCTGGAGATATCAAATTGACTTCTTAGAAAGCTGAATCCCGCGGTAACCTGATACTTTTTTAGATGAGATTTTGGAAAATATCTGTCGTAAGGAGCTTTTCATATATGTCCGCATTTTCGTGCGTCGTCCAGCCAAGCCAGATTCTGGATATCATTTTAAAAACGCCTCCTTTTAAGGATATTACGCGGGAAATCGACTTTTACCTACTTGTGACAGCTTGCCATAACCGTAACCCTCAGTCATCAAGCTAATTGTTACGATAGAATTTGCCAATCTCAAGGACATCCGCCGATTGATAGCAAGGTGGTTATAGCAGAAGTCATCTATTTACTCCAATCGTAGCCATAATTCAATCATCAAAGTCACTGATGTCGATGTCGACTTCTAGTCCTTTTGATAAGGTATTATCCCTTTTGGCACTCCATCTTTCAGCGCTTGCGCGGGGTGGTGATACACAGGACTGTCATAGATCTGCTTGAGCAGCTGGTGGCGCGTTTCCGGCTCTGCCAGGTGAGCGATGGCCACGACCCGTTCGGAAAATCCCAAACCCCTCGGATCGAAAGCGCCGTGTTCAGTCACAATCACCACCTGATCGGCGGCAATCGCCGTGGTGGTGATCCCCTCGGGACACACTTCGACGATCTTGCTGATGCCTTTTTCCGTGGTGGAATTCAGGGCGATGATGGGTACGCCACCGGGCGAAAGTGCGGCGCCGCGCAGAAAGTCCGCCTGGCCGCCCACCCCACTGTATATCCGCCGAGCCTGCAGCGAGTCGGCCCAGATATTGCCATGGAGGTCTACCCCGATGGCACCGTTGATGGCGACCATATTGGGCTCGCGGGCGATGTTAAGGACGCTGTTGGTGTAGTCGCAAGGGCGGCTTTGCACCGACGAGTTGTAATCGAGCCAATCATAGCCTTCCTGATCGCTGGACAGAAAGATCGAGGACATGGCGCAGTTGACGTGGATGAAGGTGTGACGGTTGGTGACAACCCCAGCCTCCACCAGGCGCTGCATCGCATCGGCAAACAGCTCGGTGTGGATGCCCAGGTCCTTGACTCCCTTGGCCAGGATAGCGTCGGTGACGGCCTCGGGCACCTGGCCGATGCCGTACTGCAGGGTCGTGCCATTCCGCACGAAGTTCCTGGCGATAATCTGGCCGATACGCCGAGCCGCGTCGTCGGGTGGTTTGACCGGGCTGATAGGAAGCGGGTAGTCGGTGTCGACCAGATAATCGATCATCTCGCTCGGAATGGTTCCTCCCAGCACAAACGGCATTCGGGCGTTGCGTTCGGCAATGACTACCCCTTGGTTTTGCTTGACCGATTCCACCGCCGCCGGCACCGCCTCCACCGTGGTGCCCAGGCTGTAGTTTCCGCCATTGTCCGGACCGCTTACAGTGATCATGGCTACATTGGGTTTCAGGTATCGTCGCAATTGCCGAGGGATGTCCGACAGGTGCAGCAGTTGGTATTTGGCACGACCTTGGTTGACGGCGTCTCTCGAGGCCGGCCCATTAAAAATAACCCGGTGTGTGATTCGCCGGCAAGCGGCTTCGGAAAAAAGGGCGTCGATATCGCCCAGCAGCAGCACACCGATCAGCTCCACCTCTTGAATATTTTCGTCTGACGCCAGTACGGCCAGCAAACGTTGCGGGGTGGCAGCATTGCCCGCTGCATATATGCGGCTCCCGGGTTTTAGAATTTTCGCGTTAACCACTTCTTCAAGGTTGCGGACTTTTTTCATTGGGTAACTCCTGCCTAAGCTGTCTGTTTCGATTGCCTTCAAGTATGCAGTTCTAAATAAATACAAATATTGATGCTATTTTAAACATTCTTGCAAAATCTCGGTGCAATCAGGTTGATTATGGGGTCAAGTCGGTCTCTCACTCTGTGTACCCAACCGC
The DNA here is from genome assembly GCA_963825595.1 of uncultured delta proteobacterium. GTDB lineage: Bacteria > Desulfobacterota > Desulfobacteria > Desulfobacterales > SG8-13 > JARFQH01. Next base: position 5,229 of record CAWGUE010000032.1, read on the forward strand.
AGTTTTTCGTAACGATAGAAGATATTAGGGGGGAACGATTGTGCTCAATTAATTTGATTGCACTATTCCAAAATATCTCTTATATGAAATATTTCTTATAGTTAAGGATACTTCTTGCCAATAGGCCAAATATCGGAAATCGTTTCAGTTGTGACTATAGGGTGTGGCTAACTCAAGCGAATCGACCAGATTATAGCTCAAGGACAGCAGCAGATACAAGTTACATCCAATTTGAGCTCTGTTGGAGACACTAAAAAGCATTGCAGAGCCTACATTTTAATGGATGGATATATCTAAATTTAATTTTTCGCCAACTTGGGAAAGTTCTTTTTCTAAATCCTCTACAGAAATCTTTACGGGAACCTGAGCTTTAATTTCCATTAAATACATTGCTGTCCCAGATTCGGGGGAGGTGAGCCTCCGTGAGGTAAGGTTTTCAATATTGATATTATTGTTTGCCAAGAATCTAGTGACCTTAAAAACAATTCCAGTCTGGTCAATGCCCTCTACTTTTATGGTCTTTGTAATAAAATCAATTTGTCTCTCCTTTTCTTTAACTTCCACTGACCTAATGAAAGCCGTTATCCCCTTTTCCTTTTCAAGTCTCCGACAATCGCTTAATAGCCGATCTTTTAGACCATCTCCTTTACCGGTAAATAGGAGAATGATTACAAATTCGTCCAGCATTCCTGTCATTGTGGAGTCTTCAAGATTACAGCTGTTTTCATAAAGTACCTCAGTAATATCGGCAACGATACCTGGCCTGTCCTTGCTAAAAGCAGTCATGATAAATTTTTTCTCCATCCTTTGCCTCCTTTGAATTGATATCGATAATGGATGTCTTTTTCGCTAAGATGTATAGCATTTATTGGGTGGAATCCAAAATATCCAATATCGTAGATTACAACTATAAGGAAGGATCGTCCATCATTGATTCGTTGCGATGGCCTTGAAGAACGTATAGCAAAAAACCCCATCTATCTCTGTCGTTCTGTACAACGCCTTAATTCCTTCATCGAAGGTTTCACCATCAATTAAACCAGCCTTAATACCTGACTCACGAACACCTTCAACCATGGCGGTGAACGTATTCTTCGTAAAGCCCTCGACCAGATGAGGTTTACTCGAGTCAACATAAACCATTCGCGGTGAAACATTGATACCGCTGAAACCAGCTGCCTTCAAAAGTGGATATAGCTCTCTTCCGATATTTGCATTTCCACCGGCTCTTTTTTGCAGTTGGACTTGGCACTTAATTGCTTTATGCGCCGCATCATTGTCAGGATAGAAATAAGTCGATCCGTGGTCTCCTTCGATTGCTGTTATTGTGCCACCGACTTTTAGAAAGCTTTTAAGGCAATTAAGTGCCACATCCGGTTGCGCCAGATGTTCAAGGACAAAACAAATGAAGATGTGGTCAAACGATTCAGGCTTAAAAGCTAGCTTAAAAATATCCCCCTGCTGAAAGCTTACATTTTTGAATCCTTCTTCCTCTATTTTTTTCTTGGCTTCCATAATCGAATTTCTTGACATATCTATTGAAATTAAGTGTGAATCTGGACTATTGCGGGCCAAAGTAATGGTCTGCGCACCTACACCACATCCGGGTTCAAGAATTCGGCTTTTTGCCGGGTAAGCTGTATCATGATGCAACAATTCGGCCAGAGTTGTAGCTTGGTCCTGCAATCGTATGTTTTCTCTTTGATCATACCCATGCACGTATTTCAAACCAATTGGCCTCGCATTGCATTTTATTGAACGGTTTGCCTAATGAGCAGGAAAATATTGATTAACGACTTTTTGGACCTTACCAAGCCAACCTTGCCGCTGATCATATGTGCTTGTAACTAAAACGGTAAACATCTCACGATAAAATGTCGAAACTCCACATAGATCGAAAATACAGTTTTCCCAAAGGAGCTGCAAGGGATCGCCAAAAACCTCACGCTCTCTTTTAGAAGGTGTGTTGGCTGTATTAAATACAATTGCTGCCTGTGCCTTCAAGAGCCCAACAGGTATTCCTTCTCCTTGGTCTCCTTCGAGAAATTTGTATGCAACTCCTGGTCTCATAACACGATCGACCCAACCCTTTAGAATTGCAGGCGGTTGTCCCCACCAGTTTGGGTGAATGATAATGATTCCATCAGTAAGGCTGAGTTCTTCGCAATGCTGCTCAATGTCTGGTGATAGTGACACCTCTGGGTGAATTTCCAGTGATGGCAAGATCGGATCAAATTTTTCAGCATAAAGGTCGTGAAAAAGGACGCTGTGTTTGTTCTTTTGTAACTGGGTGACTGCGCTATTTGCGATTGCGTGGTTATAACTCTGATTGTTGGGGTGAGCTAAAATTACCGAAACATTCAACTATCGGTCCTCCTGTTATCAACGAACCATCCTGTTGGGGGAAAAATCATCCACGGCAGAACGTAATAGACTGTCAGATACCAGTACTGCCACAAGAAGGTTGTCATATGTCCGAGGTAAACTCCACAGTATAGAAAATCATAAACGAATAAAGGAAACGAAATATAAAATGACCACCATAGCGAAATCTTAAATCCTTTACCCGGCTTTGCTTTCTTAATACTCCGATAGATTATAAGCCAAATTGGAAGTAAGATAGCAAGGTCAAAAAGGATCATAAATTTTGTAGAATACTGCTGATAATAGTCTGGGAGCCCCGCAACCCAGAATAATATCCAGGCAACCGAAACTATTACGATTAAACGCAGATGGCTACGAAAACGCATAGTTTATATATACCAACATGAACCATTTCGGCAGCAGAATTCGACAAGCCTTCCATATTTCCCCAAATACCAATATCGTAAACATCTAAAATCAAGTCGAATACGACGATAGGGTATGGCTATTTCATGTAGTCCCGCAGGATGATAGGTGCGAGACCACAGACCACCAGATACAAATAAAGGCAAAACAATATTGTGTCTCTGCCTTTATTATCCTCATTAAACCGATTTATGCAGTAGCTCTATGGCAAAGGTTTATAAGTAAATTTTTGACCACCGATTGCAGCCTCGTACATTAACCCGCCGATAGTGTGTACGAATACAGCCATCCCTCTACTGTAGCTTGTTTCAGCTTGAGCACCAGTAGCAGGTCCGGCACTTGCACCAGCAGTGACTCCCTCGGTACCTGCTTTGGCCTGAACTCCAGCGGTAATAGCAACGGCAGATGCAGCGGCATCAAATTCGAAATTACCGCTTGTGAAATCATCATAGGCTCTTTTGTCCTCGCAAAAAATGATTTCGCTAAAAGGGATCGTGGCAGAAAACACCCGTTCACTCAATCACGGGATAAGTTGCCTTACTCTGGAGCTTTAGGTTCGATAACATTTATGATTGCGGGATTCTGACATCATCATCCTCATAAATCCCTTTCTCGGCGGTTGTGTGACATGCGGCACAATTCCCCAGCGAGCCGATGGATTTACGATTATAAATCTCAGGATTTAGTTCATGATGCTTTTCACGGATATATGGTATTTCAGAAATACGCATGGGAACTTGGTTTCCCAGGCTTCTCATGATTTTCACTGATCGCTTGGCTGAAGATTTTTCAGCACCATTCGTTACCAGATAGTCTGAAATGTTTTTTAGTGTTTCCGCATCGATATCTAACCCCTCTCCAAAGTGATCGTCGGGTTGATCCAGGATTTTCAGCCATGAAGCGGATGGTAATAGCTCCGGCTGATATGCGAAATGGCACTCACCGCATGTTTCCTTATATGCCTGATTGGTCACCGGCCTCAAATGGTCGTCATTATCATCGCTGTTGTTATCATCATCTACCTTTTGAGACCCGCCTCTGTATCGGTGCCTTTTTCTGTAATTATCATCATCAGAAAAAGCGGCCAGCATTAAATTAAACGTCAAGATAAACGATAATGCGAAAAAGATAGATTTGGTAGCAATTTTCATTTTATCCCCGTTCAATAAGATATCGTGTTTTCGAGCGACAGTTTCCTCACATTAATCGAACTCGTCAAAATCTGTGTGACCTTGTCAGTACTTGAAACGAAGGCTAAACCGGGTGTACATTAGGATTTTGTGGTAGTGTGAAATGCGAATTGAGTGGTGGCTAAACACCGGAATAAGTGAGTTTGAAAAAGTTATGCTCGAATTTGCCATCAATCAAATTGCTGTGCATAATGCCAGAATTTGGTAATTTTTCTCCGATCCAAACACCCGCCGGATTTCTGCCATCAGGACGGTTGGTGAATGCTGCAAGCTTATATAGACGTCCGGATTCCATAGTTCTGATCCAAAATATATATTACCGTGTATTGCGGCGACACAATATGTACTGACCAGGCAGATTCGATTAAAATTGAGTATCACATATCAATATATATTGGCCAATTTGTTAAACTGCCTTGTATGTTTCCTCAACGATTTCTTTGCCATATTTTCGTTCAAGACGTCGGACGATAAAATGACCACGTGCCATATCTTGAAAATGATCGATGAATAATGTGTTAATAATAGCCCCTCCTGCTGCTCCAATTGCAGGAACTGCTTGCGCTGCAGCTTTCTCTGACACTTGAATACTAAAGCGTTCTGAAATTTGAATTATTAATCGAACAAGGGCGGGCGCACCTTTTTCAGACAGACCTTTATTAGTAATGTATTCAGCAGCTTTCGAAATTGATTGTGCCAAGGCTGCACGAACTGCAAAGTATCCGGATTCAGAAGCATCATCACTCGTCTTTGGCCCACCTAAAGCAAACACTTCGATGCATGCTATTTTGGACTCGATTTTATGGATATCTTCATCTTCGCTTCTGGCAATATCAGCGATAGAGCGCAACATGATTGTTGTTGATATTGGTAACTCTATTGCCAAAGCAGGTAAACCGAATAAGCCGCCTATTCCACCTGTTGTTGCCACTGCCAATTTATGCCAGATATTTGATGCTTCTTCCCCTGGCGAATCTTTCATTGTAAGCACTGCAGCCTGGACAGCCTTAGATAATGCTGTTCGAGTCAATTCACCGACTTTCAGGTTCCAATTTTCTGGTAGTAAGGAGAACCCTTTTTGGATGGGTGTGCCAAGAAAATTCGTAATTTTTGCTGCAAGGCCTGGGTGTTCAAGAAGCGCCTTCGCTTTTTTTAGATCATTTAAATCCTGCTCTTGAAGAGTCATAATTATTCCGAGAAACTAATAATCAGTAAAAAGTATGATGAGAATGTCACGATACCCTTTTTTTGTGTATTAATATCAACTTCTTGTTACGCTGTAAGATAATATTATTTTCAACACATGGTCAAAAGACTGCTTAATATAACTCCTGATTTACCTATTATTATAGCTTTTTTATAATGGTATTCTCTTTTCGAAAATCAATCCAAACCTTTCAAATATCTTTCGCAACATCATTATTATATGTGGATTTGCGTTTTCAACTCAAACGGCACATGTCAACCCACCCTATTGTCCCGGATATTTCACCGATGGACGCTTCCAAAGTCAAGGCATTTCGAGGTGCACCTGCAGCGCTTCGATCTTGACAAAACATGGTTCGGAAGATAGAGTAAGAGTCTTTCCAGCCACTCATATCCAATCCAATCTCGGCTTCATAGGCCGGGAATCCATAGAGTTGAAGAAGGGCCCTATTATGAAGCACCCCTCTGCGGAGGAAGCGCAGATCATTTTAGAGAGCATCGCCGACGGGGTTTTCACGGTAGACGCGAATCGAAAGATCACCTACTTCAACAAGTCTGCCGAACAGATTACCGGAATCAACCGATCCGAGGCCATCGGACGATACTGCTGGGAGGTTTTAAAAGCCAGCATCTGTAATCAACACTGTCACCTGCAACATACCTTGGAAAGCGGGAATCCCGGCACCAACAGCGAAATCTTTATTATCAATTCCGAAGACAGGCGTATCCCCGTCAGCATCACCACGGCTTTGCTGAAAGACAGGAAAAATCGGGTGTGTGGCGCTGTGGAGACCTTTCAGGATCTCAGTGAGGTGCGGCAACTGCGCCGTGAACTGGCCGGCAGATACGCATTCGGCGATATCATCAGTAAAAACGAAAAGATGCTGCGTTTGATCGAAATCATGGAATCGGTTGCGGAGACGGACATTTCAATCTTGCTGGAAGGCGAGAAGGGCACCGAAAAAGAGCTTATCGCCAAAACCATCCACGCTTTGAGCCTCCGGAAAAATAGCCCGTTCATCAGCACCTGCTGCAGAACTCTGCCCGAAGCCTTGTTGGAAACCGAACTTTTCGGCTACACCGCCGACAGCAAAAAAAGGACCAAGCACGACAAACCGGGGCGGGTGGCCCTGGCGGCAGGCGGCACGCTGTATCTCGATGATTTGGATACCATGTCCCCGAAACTCCAGGGACACCTCGTCAGAGTCTTGCGCGACAAGGTCTTCGAACCGCTGGGTTGCGCGCGGTCGGAACCAGCTGATGTTCGTATCGTGGCGGCCACCTGCAGCAGATTGGCCAATAAAGTCGGGCCGGAAGGTTTCCGTGAGGATTTGCACGAACTTATCGGCGCCGTTACATTACATATACCGCCCCTGCGTGAACGCAAAGAAGACATTCCCCTGTTGATCGACCATCTGATCGGAAAACACACGGCTCTCAATGGTAAAACGATAGAGGGTGTTTCACCGGAAGCATTACCGCTTCTGATGTCCTATAACTACCCCGGAAATACCCGCGAACTCGAACGCATTATCGAGTATGCCCTGGTCATCTGCCCGCAGGGGCAGATCCAAGTCGAACATCTGCCGGAGAATCTATTTAAGAAGCCAACCCATAAACTTCCCCCGGCAACAGATTCCCTGATGTCTGTCGAACGATCGTTTATATACAAGACCCTCAGGAAAAACGCCTGGAATCGCAAAGCCACGGCAGCCGAAATGGGTATCCACCCGACCACTCTTTGGCGCAAGATGAAGCGCCTCAACCTGGAAATGCCCGTCAAGCCTCAGCGGGGCAGGAGAAAATGACCCCAAGATTCGGACGGAATCAAAGAAGGTGTTCCACACTGACCCTCAATACCCCCCCAACACCCGCCCATTTCCTCCTGCTCATTCATCATATCTAAGCTAACGACTCCCTAAGACGTTCATATACAAGGCGTGCGAGTTTTCAGTAAACGAGACGTACTTTTGTACGTCGCAGTGAGGTGAAACGAAGCACAACACAGTAGATGAACGTCTTAGGGAGTCGTTAGAGACGTACTTTTGTGCGTCGCAGTAAGGTGAGGCGAAGCACAACGCAGTAGATTAACGTCTTAGGAAGCCGTTAGAATTCTTTGTAGATTCTCGCCAGGGCATGCCCCGGTGCCTCGATCACCAGGTCGTTGAAATAACCGTAAGGTGTCTGGCCGGCCATATACCCCGCAGCGAGCAGACGCCTTTCGACGCTGTCAAGCATCGCTTTTGCCTGTTCGGGTTCGGCCTTGTGCTCTCCCAAGTGGGTGAAGGAATGCAGAATGATTTGATTGGTTTGCCACTTGCGTGCCAACCACTTGGTATTTTTCACCAGCTTCGTCTCCGCCGAACTGCCGGGTAGCGTGTCGTCCGGTTCCACATGGATGAAAGCGACAATAGCGTTTTCGTTGTTTGCCGCAACGGCTTCTGGTACATTATCCAGTGTTTTGGTTGCCGGCACCCAGTCAAAACGGGTACAATACCAGAGTAAGATGCGCACGATCGCTACCGCATAATGTTTGGATCACCAAAGCATGATCGCAAAGTTGACGGGAAAGATCTTTATGAGACACCGGCAGGCGGTTAATCTGCCTCGACAGGGAAAGATGACGCGCTCGGGATGGCCACCCTGTCATCCGACAAACACGTTGAGGATGTCCTTGCGGGCATTCACGCGCTGAATGACCACTTGCACCAGGTCTTTAGGTTTGAGGACCAGGCCGCTGGTAAACGGGATGTCACATTCAACCATGTATTCCGGAATCAGAACTTGGTAACCGCGGCGGCGCTTGACGAGAACGATGGCCTCCACTTTCTCACCGATGCGTTTCTCCAGTGTTTTCAATATCCAGTACCGGAGTCGGCGCTGCTGAATTCGCGACACCTGGCTCATCGGTACTTCCAACTGCCGAATCAGGTGGTCTATGTCGGCCGCTGAGTATGGTGTTTCCAGTCCGAATGCGGCGCGTATCTGGCGTTGCGTGACAAGATCGCAGTATTTCCGTATGGGAGAAGTTGCCGTCACATACGCGTCGAGTCCGAGACCGGAGTGGCCTTCCGGAGCGTGACTGAGTACGAACCGGTTCAGCAGTCTGCGCTGCATGATATTCTGGAACAGGCTATCCGATTCCCCCTGGTACAACCGTTCTCTGGCCTCCGGTTGGGAGCGATAAATAGCCGGTAAACCGCGCTCTTTGAGGAATCGGGCCATGAGCCAGTTTGCCATGATCATCAGTTCGGAGACCAGCAATCGACTGGGACTCTCTCGGTTTATCCTGTTCACCGACACCTCGCCCGCCTCTCCGACCCAGACATGTATCTCCGGCAACGTGATCTGAACGGCTCCGCTATCCAGTCGAAATTTCCGGAACTTGGCCGCCACATCTTTCAGAATCATGACATTCTGGTTTTCGTTGGCCAGAAGATTCACGTCATAATACGTCAGCTGCTGGTCGACCTTAACCAGGGACGGGACCAGATCGTAGGAGATGATATCCAGCGACGGACTGAGCTTCACGAGCGTACTGATGGCCGGTCGCAGTTGGCCGGCCTTCAGGCTGCAGAGATCCTCTGCCAGACAGGCCGGCAACATCGGGATTCTTCGATCCGGCATGTAGATCGAGCTGCAGCGGTTCAGCGCTTCGCCGTCAAGGGGTGTACCCTTTTTTATCCGGTGCCCCACATCAACGATATGAATCCCGAGCAGGTAACAATCATCGTACCTTTCAAGGCTGAGGGCATCATCGTAGTCAAGGGTGGACTGGCCGTCCACGGTCATCAAGTGACAGCTTCGTAAAATCACGACGGGGTGGTGACGGCGGCATCTCAGCTGCAAGCGATGCGGCCGTTTCCATCACCTCTGTTGCGGCAGCGCCAACCTCCCGAGAAAACTCAGAGGGAATGTCGAGAACCACCAGGTCCATGTTCTCATCATCGCTCCAAACGCCAAGCTTCACCAGAACTGGAAAGAGATCGACCGGGTCATTCATACCGGTTCCTGAAAGGATCTCCCTCCCCAATGCATGACTGGGACTGTCTTTGCCGTAAAGATAAACCGATTTGAATATTTCGATTAATTCCCGCTCTTCATCCGTAAAGGGTTCGGTCGGCCGGTGTTCGTTTTTCTGCAGCGCATTCAGCCAGTCGATCCCGCTGCCGATCAATCGGCTGCGACGATCAGCCTCCTCCTTCTGGGCGGCAATACGATCAACCTGTTCCGGAGTGTAGGGGAAAAATTGATCCGGGTTGAATTTGAAATAAAGCCGGTTTCTGAAGAATGCCCGGATAACAGCCGATTCGTGATCTTGGGATGAACTGTTGGGGAAACAAAACGCTGTCATCGTCGGTAGGTCGATCCATTCCTGCTCACTGTTCAATACTTCCCATAGTTCTCTAATATCCACACCATCAATGAGTTTTTCACGTCGGCAGGCGACGTGCTTCAGCGCTGCAACCGTTTTTTCCCTTCCGTAGGTAAGGTCGAGACGTTCTATACCTTTGTGAGACAGCCGGCTGGCAGACAGGTTTACCTCTCGGTTATTCTGATTGAGAACGCGCAAGCGCTTGTCCTTGACCTCGAGAACAACAGCACACATAATTTGCTCGCGATCGATGTATTCGACGATGTGACCCGTTTCCATAACGGGTCATAGTAACAACCGATCCTTTGAAAGTCAATTCATGGCGCCGGACCAAAAGCCCTCCAAACGGCCGTCGGAGCGGCATGGCACGACGCTGCTTTTAGGGCCGGTTTATCAGCTGTATACGAAGATGCGGCGGCCGGATATCATTGCGGATGGATCGAAGAAGTCGATCGATGGGAGCCCGTTTTTGACCCCCGCCGCTTGCAGATGAATTTTTCAGTCACTATATTGGAGCGAAAATTGTACCAGGCAAAAAGACAAAAATCATTGCGGATGTCGGGATGCCGATTTCATTTTACCGGCGGGCTCAGCTGGCTCCTTCTCGACCTTTCTAAACGACAACGAAAATCGACATTCCGCGGCCAAGAGCAAAGAACACGGCCATACCAAACGAACCCATGAACAGCAAATGCCAATGAAACCAACCGACCTGATCAAGCCGTACTTCATCGAAAATCGTTATCTCATTGTGGTTGGCTTGCTCAGCCTGATCGTTGTCGATGTGCTTCAGCTTTTTATCCCGCGTGTGATCAAGTGGGCCATAGACGACCTGACGCTTATGCAGACCGATCGTGGAGAATTGCTCGTCTATGCCTTTTACATGTCCGGTATCGCAATTCTGATCGGGGTTTTCCGTTTTGTCTGGCGGCGCTGCCTGCTTGGTACGTCGCGACGGGTGGAGGAAGGGCTGCGCAACACACTCTTCACCCATCTTCAAAGCCTGTCTGCCTCCTATTTCGACCGCGCCAAAACCGGCGATCTGATGGCCCATGCCACCAACGATATCCAGCAAGTGAGAATGGCAACGGGCATGGGTCTTGTGGCTCTGAACGATGCCGTCGTTTTGGGAGCTGCCGCCATCGGGTTTATGGCCTACATCAATATCCGACTGACCCTTCTGGTCCTGATCCCGATGCCGCTGATTGTTTTCGGCGCGCGATTTTTCAGTAAAAGAATGCACCGGCGGTACCAGAAGGTGCAGGGCGCTTACGCCGATTTGACCGAGGCAGTGAGGGAACGTTTTGCCGGCATCCGGGTCATAAAGTCATATGGTTGGGAAGACAATGAGTCCGATCGAGTGGGGGAGATTTCCCGCAACTACATCAACAAAAACCTCGATCTGGTAAAAATCACCGGTGCCTTTTTGCCGATGATGATGTTTCTGACGAACCTGAGCATGGCCATCGTTATATTTGTTGGCGGCCGCCAAACGATCACCCGGTCCATAACGCCGGGTGATTTTGTGGCCTTCATTAGTTATCTCGGCCTCCTGACATGGCCTATGATGGCCCTTGGATGGGTGACCAACCTGATTCAGCGCGGCAAGGCATCCCTTGACCGTCTGGGCAGCGTCCTGGCAATACAACCGGAAATCTCCGACCAGCCCGGCGCCATTGAAATCACCCGGACACAGGGGGCCATCACCTTTGAAAACGTCCGGTTTGCGTATACCCCGCTGTCGGCAACGGAGGCAAGCATAGCCATTGACGGCATCGATTTAAAGATCAAGCCGGGCAGCACTTTAGGCCTTGTCGGTCCTCCCGGCAGCGGCAAAACCACTCTTCTAAACCTGATCCCGAGGCTTTACGATACGACCACCGGGCGCATTCTCCTGGATGGCCGGGACATCCGGGAATTGACGCTGTCGAGCCTCAGGTCCCAAATAGCAATTGTGCCGCAGGAGCCGTTTCTGTTTGCCGGCAGTATCCGACAGAACATCACTCTGGGAAGAGAGCATTTTGGAGATCACGCCATCGTCGCAGCCGCCCTGAAAGCTGTCGTCCACGAGACGATCATTTCTTTCCCCAACGGGTACGACACTATCGTCGGCGAAAAGGGGGTTATTCTGTCTGGCGGCCAGAAACAGCGGATTGCCCTGGCGCGGGCCCTCCTCGATCCCGCCCCGATTTTTATTCTGGACGATCCCATCAGCCAGGTCGACCTCGAAACCGGTACAGCCATCGTCTCCAACATCCGGGCCATCGCCGAGGGCAGAAACGTTCTTATCGCCTCCCACCGGCTTTCAGCTGTTCGATTCGCCGACACCATTATCACCCTGGATGGGGGGCGAATCGTGGAAATCGGAACGCACCAGGAACTGATGCAAGCCAACCGCTACTACGCCAAAACCTATCGCCTCCAGGAGATCGAAGAAGACTGGTATGTCAACTGAAAACGGATACTTCGAGGAAAAAATCCTCGGCAAAACCTACGATGCCAGACTCCTGCGCCGCCTGTACGAATTCAGTCGGCCGTTCACCAGGCCTATCATCTGGTCGGTGCTGCTGGTGATGGCGATTACCGTGCTCGATCTATCGATTCCCTATGCGACCAAAATAGCGATTGACCGCTATATCATCCCCTCAGGGCCGGACGGGATACGGGTGACCGAAGCGGACATGCGGAACGATTCGGCACGCGCCGTGGTCCAAAATCATCCGGATCTGTTCACCATTCAAGGATCCCGGGCGCAAATCACGACGGACAAGCTCGGCCGGTTGAGCGGGAGCGAAATCGCCGTCTTGCGTGCACAGGATCTCGCAGGCCTGGGACTCGTGGCGCTTCTCTTTGTGGCCATCATCGCCTTGAACTTCGTCTTCAATTTCTTTCAAAAGTGGATCATGGTGTACACCGGCCACATGATCATGCACGATTTGAGGATGAACCTCTTTCGGCACATTCAGAGCCTGTCGATGGAATTTTTCACGCGCAACCCTGTCGGAAGGCTGGTCACCCGGGTGACCAACGATGTGCAGAACATGGATGAGCTGTTTACCTCAGTGATTGCCTTCATCTTTAAAGATCTTTTCCTCCTTTTGGGAATCGCGACGGTTCTGATAGCCCTCAATTGGAAACTGGCTCTGGCAAGTTTCACTGTGATTCCGCTCGTGGGGCTGGCCACCGTTATCTTCTCTGCCAAGGCCCGGGACATATTCAGACTGTTGCGGATCAAGATCGCGGAGATCAACACCCGTTTTTCAGAAACCATCGGTGGCATGAAGGTCATCCAACTCTTTCACAACGAAGCGGACAATTATCGTACGTTTAAAGCGATGAACCACGAAAACTACCTGGCCGGCATGCGACAAATCCGGGTGTTAGGGCTCTTTCTACCGGCGGTTGAGGTCCTGGGCGTCCTTGCAACCGCAGTCGTCATCTACATCGGCGGCGGAGCCGTGATGACGGATTCACTGACCCTGGGGACGCTGGTGGCGTTTATCGCCTACATAAAAATGTTTTTCCGCCCCATCCGCGACTTGGCGGAAAAATACAACATCCTTCAGGATGCAATGGCTTCGGCCGAACGCATTTTCCTCATCCTCGACAGCAAGAGCCGACCGTCACTGTCGGAGCCATCTGGTACGAAACCGCCCCGTCTTGAAACCATCAAAACCATCTCCCTCGATGATGTCTCATTCAGCTATCTTTCCGGTGAACCCGTGCTTCAGGATATCAATTTGACTATTGCGGCCGGCGAAGTCATCGGAGTGGTCGGCCCCACCGGTTCCGGAAAAACGACCCTGATCAATTTGATCACCCGTTTCTACGATCCGACCACCGGACGAGTATTGATCAACGGAAGAAACGTCCGTGATTTTGAGCTTAAGGCCTATCGTTCCAAAATGGCTCTGGTCATGCAGGACCCCTTTCTGTTTTCGGAGACGATTCGGGACAACATCTTCCGCGGCAACCACCAAATGGCACCCGCTGACATGGACACCATCCTCGAGGTGTCCAACTGCCGGAGCTTGACCGACAGACTGCCGAAGGGTGCCGAAACGGTACTCTCCGAAGGCGGCGCCTCAATTTCGAGCGGTGAACGCCAGCTCATATCGATCGCCAGGGCATTTGCCCGCGCGCCGGAGCTGATCCTCTTCGACGAGGCCACATCCTATATCGACACCCAGACCGAACTAAAAATACAGGAAGCTTTGGATGTACTGATGAAGGGCCGCACATCGATCATCGTCGCACACCGACTCTCAACGGTACGCCAGGCCGACCGGATCATCGTTATCAACCACGGCCGAATCGTTGAAGCCGGCAGCCACGCGAGACTTTTGGCAAACAAAGGATTCTATTACCGCCTTCATCAATTTCAGGATTGACAGCGCTCCAATCAGCAGCACGATCCACCTTCATATGCTCCTTTATTTCCCGCCATACATATCACTTGCCAAATCAAAATCGACGTGTTATTGGTTTCTTTCTGTACGTTATTATGATACTGAACACCTTGAAAAGTTTGAGAATTTCACTCAGGCCGAATGAATCGGGACGCAATCCGGTTCAAGTATTGTTAACCTAATACAAGAGGAGGAGGATAGATGGCTTACGATGCGGTAAACATGGCAGACTGGCAGATATCCGAAGCGGCCGAGAAAAATATGCCGGCACCGGATGAATGGCGCGAGAAACTGGGCCTACAACCGGAGGAAATGCTGCCGATGGGGAGACTGGCCAAACTCGATTTTCTCAAAATCATCGATCGCTTGAAAGACAAGCCAGATGGAAAATACATCGAAGTGACGGCCATTACGCCGACACCCTTGGGCGAAGGAAAAAGCACCACTTCCTGCGGTCTGATGGAAGGTTTGGGCAAACGTGGCGTCAACGTCGGCGGCGCCCTGCGGCAACCCTCCGGTGGACCGACCATGAACGTCAAGGGTACCGCCGCGGGCGGCGGCAACTCGCTGCTGATTCCCATGACCGAGTTCTCTCTGGGCCTGACCGGAGACATCAACGACATCATGAACGCCCACAACCTGGCCATGGTGGCGCTGACCTCCCGGATGCAGCACGAGCGCAACTACAACGACGAGCAACTTCAGCGCCTGACCGGTATGCGGCGACTCGATGTCGACCCCACCCGGGTAGAAATGGGCTGGATCATGGATTTCTGCGCCCAGGCACTCAGAAATATCGTCATCGGCCTCGGCGGCCGGTTCGACGGCTACACCATGCAGTCCAAATTCGGCATCGCGGTCGGTTCGGAGTGTATGGCCATTCTGGCGGTTATCCGCGACCTGGCGGACCTTAAAGAACGCCTCAACAACATTACCGTGGCCTTCGACAAGAGCGGCAAACCGGTCACCACCGGCGACCTCGAAGTCGGCAACGCCATGACCGCTTTCATGCGCAACACCATCAACCCCACCTTGATGTGCACCGCAGAGTACAACCCCTGCATGGTCCACGCCGGACCGTTCGCCAATATCGCCGTAGGGCAGTCCTCAATCATCGCCGACCGCGTTGGTCTCAAACTGTTCGATTACCACGTAACCGAGTCCGGCTTTGCAGCCGACATCGGCTTCGAAAAATTCTGGAACGTCAAGTGCCGGTTCAGCGGCCTCAAGCCCCATGTGTCGGTCCTGACCTCAACCATTCGCGCCCTCAAGATGCACGGCGGCGGCCCCAAGGTTGTGCCCGGCATCGCCATGGCCGATGAATACAAGAAGGAAAACCTCGGGCTGGTGGAAAAGGGCTGCGAGAACATGGTTCACCTGATCAACGTCATCCGCAAGGCCGGCATCAACCCGGTGGTCTGCATCAACCGCTTCTACACCGACACGGATGCAGAATGTGCCGTGGTCCGCAAGGCCGCTGAAGCGGCCGGGGCCCGCTGCGCCGAATCGAAGCATTGGGAAAAGGGCGGTGATGGGGCACTCGAGTTCGCCGATGCGGTCATCGATGCCTGCAACGAAAAGAACGACTTCAAGTTCCTCTATCCACTGGAGATGAAACTGCGTGATCGCGTCGCCAAGATCGCCAAGGAAGTCTACGGCGCCGACGGCGTGTCCTGGTCCCCCGAGGCCGAGGCCAAAGCCAAGATGCTGGAAAGCGACCCCAAATACGCCGATTTCGCCACCATGATGGTGAAGAGCCACCTGAGTCTCACCCACGACCCAACCCTCAAGGGCGTGCCCAAGGGGTGGACCTTGCCGATCCGCGACGTGCTGATTTACTCCGGCGCCAAGTTCCTGTGCCCCTGCGCCGGCACCATCAGCCTGATGCCGGGTACCGGTTCCAACCCGGCTTTCCGACGGATAGACGTCGATGTCAAGACCGGTAAGGTTTCCGGCCTGTTCTAATCCGATACATTGTCCAGATAAACAAAAAGCCCGGGACGTGTGCGTCCCGGGCTTTTTGTTTATTTAGGTTTAATAATCGGTGTGAAATCGAATCCGGAGACGATTCTCACGAAAATGCCGATCATCACCGTTCGTCGAGAGGCGTGTAGTCTATTTTTATCTGCCCCGTGTATATCTGGCGCGGACGGCACAGCTTCCAGTTGGGATCGTCCATACTCTCTTTCCACTGGGCGATCCAGCCGGGCAGACGGCCGATGGCAAACATGACCGTGAACATATTCGTGGGTATCCCCATGGCCCGCAGCACGATTCCGCTGTAAAAATCGACATTCGGATAGAGGTTGTTTTCTATGAAGAATTCGTCCTTCAGGGCCACCGCCTCCAGTTCCATGGCAATGTCCAACAGCGGGTCGCTCAGGTTGAGTTTGTCGAGAATCCGATGGCACATCTCCTTCATGATTTTGGCCCTGGGATCGTAGGTTTTGTAAACCCTGTGCCCGAAACCCATGAGCCGGAACGGGTCGTTTTTGTCCCTGGCTCTTGCAATGTAAGGCTTGATGTTGCCGCCATCGCTTTTGATATTGGTCAGCATCTCGATCACCGCCTGGTTGGCACCGCCGTGCAGCGGGCCCCAAAGGGCGGCAATGCCGGCGGAAATGGCGGCATAGAGGTTGACCCGTCCGCTGCCCACCACGCGCACCGCCGACGTGGAGCAGTTCTGCTCGTGATCGGCATGCAGGATCCAGAAGACGTTCAGGGCTTCGACCAGTTCATCATCGAGTCGATAGGGTTTTACCGGAGTGTCGAACATCATGTTGAGAAAGTTGGCACAATATGTCAGATCCGGGCGTGGATAAACCACCTTGTGCCCGCGGGAAATTTTATACGACATGGCCGCCATGGTGCGGACCTTGGAGAGCAGGCGCGTCATGGTGATGTTGATCTCTTCCTCGGTGCTCTGCAGTTCAGGGTAAAAGCTCCGCAGGGCGTTGACCATCGATGAAAGGATTCCCATGGGGTGTGACGCCCGCGGATATTTTTCATAAAAAGAACGCATGTCCTCGTGCATGAGTGAATGGTCGTTCAGCAAAACCGAAAATCGGTTGAGTTGCGCCCGATTGGGCAACTGACCGTTAATCAGCAGGTAAGCGGTTTCGATAAAAGTGGAGGACTCTGCCAACTGCTCGACCGGTATACCGCGATAGCGCAGGATACCCTTTTCTCCATCCATGAAGGTTATCGAACTATAACAGCTGCCGGTGTTGGCATAACCGTAGTCGAGGGTGATCAGGCCGGTTTCCGTGCGCATCCTCGAAATATCGATTGCCTTTTCACCTTCGGTTCCGATCACCAACGGCAGCTCATATGTTTTGTTTCCGTAAATAACTTTGACGGTTTCACTCATACCAGTCCCTCGTTTCCCGTTCGTGTCTGTATTGGTTGCGCCGATGCGACTCTCACTGCGCCATAAGCTTGTACTTATTGCTTCATTCGATGGAAATATCAAGCATCTTTTGTATGCTTCGCTCTTCCCGTCCGGTAATTCCTCTTCTTTCGATAACGGCCGTGATAACGGTCGGCAGTTGTCGATTCATCACGCCTGCATGGAATGGTTCATTTACAGATGGCACCAACTGTATTAGAGTGAAGGAGATCGTTTAGTCGGAGGGTATCATGTCCTTCAAAGAAAACCTTCTTAAAAAAATCGAGATCGACAGCCTGGCCGCCAAAGTGATCGCATCCATTGGACCGCTGGAGAGCGGCCGCAAGGTGGACAAGGATGCCATGCGCAGCCTGCTCGAAATGGCCGGATACGCCCTTCGCAAGGAAAGAGATCTCGACCTCTACCTGGCGGATGCGGCCGCAACCAAGGGCCATATCCTGGTCCTTGACAACGACCTGACCATCTACGACACCACGGTCGAGGATGTGGTCATACGCAAAAGCCCCTACCTGAAGGATATGGTCAGCATCCGCAACATCGTTAAAATTTTAAATGACAAGGATGTTGTGGTCACCAAAAAGGAATCATCGGTAAGGCAAGTCCGGCAGGCCTGTATTGCAACGCTCGACCTGTCGTTCAATTCATCCGACATCGCCGATATCGCTATCGATGGCGTGGCGTCTTTGGAAAGCCGCTACGCCGAAGGCGTCGTTGAAGTTCTCGATATGTTTGCCGAACTGCTCGGCTATCAACCGCCGCCAAAGATTTTTTCGGTGCGCCATCATCACGTCAGAGGAGCACTGGAAAAGAAAGAAAACGACGAATTGGTTTTCGGCCCGGCGGCTCTTTACAGTTTAGCAGACAACACGGTGAGCGTCATCGATAAGCCCATCAGCGCGGGCGACAAGGATAGCTGTACAATATTATAAGCGCGTCGCCGCTGGCGAAGAAAAAGCACCCATCAGCGGAGAAAATGCATTTCACTTCCTAAAGGAAGCCGTTCTGAAAATAAAACCGGTTCTATCCGCTGCTGGTTGAGCCCTCTGCATCCATTCCCATTGCAATCTAAGCGCGAATACGCCTGCCCGCAGAGACAGGCGCTGATCCTGCCATGTCTTCGATCCGAACCCCGAGCGCGCGAGTAAAATAGAACTACCGCACAGCATTGCCGGACACGGCTACATGCTCCGAGCGTTTTGCGAACTGCCTTTATCCGCCCGCTTGTCAGACAAGTCGAGCTCTTCCTCCCTGCCATTTAGATCTTGATTTTTTGCCGCAAATAGCGTAAATGTTTTAATTTGGTTATTACTGAACTATTTAATATTACACGTTATTTTGCAACAGACAGACTCCGGGTCGGGCAATTGTCCCTGCAGGGCGGGCTCCCGCCATTCGTCGATTGCCATAACCGGTTAGAATCAAAATGACGCTTCCGGTCAAAGTGACAAATCGGAAAACCAGATGAGAGTGAAAAATAGAGGAGGCTGCAATTGAAACGTTACCTGGTAAAAGACCTGATGGTGCCGCGGGATGAATATGCGATAATTAGAAAGAATGACACGATTTACGAAGCTGTCAAGGCTCTCGAGGAAGCCCAACAGGAATTCGATCAAACACGATACCGGCATCGGGCCGTGCTGGTGGAGGACAAGAACGGGCGTATCGTCGGGAAACTGGGACAGCTCGACATACTGCGTTCACTGGAGCCCACATATGAGGATATGAAGTCGAAAAGTTCGGCCGTCTCCCATTTAGGCTTTAGCAAGCGCTTTGTCGAGTCGATGATCGAAAATTACCACCTTTTTGATCAGCCCCTCGAACAGCTGTGTGAAAAGTCCGGCCAGCAGAAGGTTTACAAATACATGCACAAACCCACCGAAGGAGAGTTTATCGACGCGGAGGCCTCTCTCGATGTGGCGATTCACCTTTTAGTGCTCGGTCATCACCAGTCCCTTTTGGTGACCAGGGAAGAGGAAATCATCGGCATCCTCAGGCTGACAGACGTGTTTGCCGCCATTTTCCATTCCATGAAAGAGTGCTTCGACGATAAGGAATGACGTTTATAACGGGCTGATGATATCGACAAAATGGTCAAATGTAAGGAGGAGTTGAATGGCTATCGATGCTGTAGCAAGCGATCAGGTTAATGCTGTCAACTGGCGCAAACTCATATTTCTGTCCATCGGTATTTTGCTCTTTTCAGTGGTTTACCTGTCACCGGCATGGCCCGACGCCATCGATCCCATGGGCAAGCACTTCCCTCTGAGCCGCGAAGCCAAGGGCGCTCTGGCGGTCTTTTTGCTGGCCGGTACCTGGTGGGTATTCGAAGTGGTTCCCATCGGCGTGACCAGCCTGGCGATCGGTGTTTTGCAAGCGCTTTTCCTGATCCGGCCGGCCAAGGAAGCGTTCAAGGATTTCATGGACCCCTCGGTCATGTTCATTTTTGCCTCGATCATGATCGGCCTGGTGTTCACCAAAACCGGACTGACCAAGCGACTGGCCTACAAGATGTTGGCCATTGTCGGTGAAAAAACGAGTATGATTTACCTGGGGGCTTTCATTGTCACCTCCGCCCTCACCCACATCATGGCTCACACTGCCGTGGCCGCCACCATTTATCCACTGCTGATTTCGATATACGCCCTGTATGGCGAGGGTGACAAACCAACCAAGTTCGGCAAGGGATTGTTTATCGGCATGGCCTATGTCGCCGGTGCCGGCAGCATCGTGACCCTGCTGGGGGCGGCGCGAGGCGCCGTGGCATTGGGGTTTTTCAAAGACATCATGAGCCAGGATATCAGCTTCTTTCAGCTGTCGTATTACATGTTCCCCATCGGATGGCTGATGACGTTTCTCCTGTGGGGATTTTTCATGGTCTTCTTCAAACCCGAAAAAGACCGGATACCCGGTCTCAGAGATAAAGCCAAAAAGCTCAATTCGGAGCTCGGGCCCATCACCCGCAGTGAAATCACCGCCGCCGCCATCGTCTTTGGCTGTATTATCGTGATGTCCCTGCGGTCGTTCATTCCGATTCTGAAGCCGATCGACAAGACCGCCATCATCCTGATTTCAACGATCCTGTTTTTCATTACCGGCATCATGGACCTGGAGGACCTGGAAGAAATACCCTGGAACATCATCCTGCTGTTCGCCGGGGCCATGAGCATCGGATTCTGCCTGTGGGAAACCGGGGCCGCCAAATGGATGGCCGTCAACTGGCTGACGATGTTCAAGGAGTCCAACTGGTTCGTGTTTGTGATGAGCATCGCCTTCTTTGTCATGATGATGACCAACTTCATCATGAACGTGGCGGCCATTGCGATTTCGCTCCCCGTGGCGCTCGTCATCGCCCCTTATCTCGGTGTAGCCGCTGAAGTGATCTTGTTCGCTTCCCTGGTCGTCGCCGGTATGCCGTTTCTGCTCCTCGTGGGTGCGGCGCCAAACGCGATTGCTTATGATTCGAGACAGTTCACCACCGGCGAATTTTTTCTGTACGGCATTCCGGCGAGCATTATACTGATGATCGTGGTGGGATTCGCCGTGTTCATCCTGTGGCCGCTGATGGGGATGCCAACGACCTTAAGTGGTGGGTAGGCTCTGTCGAGAACCATTGGCACAGAACGGACATATGAGGTTTTCATATCTCAACCACAAACAATCATAAAAGAAACCGCTCCTGAATCCGGCTTACGGTTGGCTCCAGGAGCAGTTTGCGCATCAGCCAACTGCGCGGCCACCGTAAAATTTTACCGCCTTGCGATGGAGGAAAAATGAAACAACTCGAAAAATTGCGCGATCGGATACTTAAACGGGTTGACGTCAATTTGCGGCGTTTCGACTTCGATGTCCCGGGTTTCCTCAAATACTATGTTCCGCTGAACAAGATGATCAAATATTATGCGCTTTACGGAATTACGCCCCATCACTCCCTACACTATCAATTTAACTACTCGAATCTTGCCGGAAGCAACATTCTCGGACGGTGCAAGGTCGACAGCTCGATTCTTTACAAATGTGACATCCGCGGCGACGAGCTGAAATCCTGTGGTGATGTCTTACACTACGATGGCACCGACATCCCTCTCGATTACGACGAAACGATTCTCATTAAGGACAGCTTTCTGATCAAAACCCTGGTCCACAACAGCTCGCACAATCCGGAAAACCCGGAGCTGTTTCTGATCAAGAATACGGTCTCATCCGCCTATGTAAATATTCACGGTTCATGGACCGAAGGCTGTTTTCTCAATCCGTTCAGCACGGTTGACTTGACCAGTCTTCACGGCTGCGCTGTGGGAACCTTTGCTTACCTGCAGGTCGGTGAACTCTGGCACGACCAGATTCCCCCCGGTCAGATCTGGGTTAAAGCCGAAGATCAATTCGATTTTAAATACAACTATCCTGTTAAAGTGCTCAAAAAATATATCGACTTCCATCCCGATCGCCGCCCCACCGGAATTTTCATCGATTTTCTCGAAAGTCGCAAAGAAGATTTTCAGGACGTCTTCAACGTGGTTCACTTTTCAAACCCGGTTGCTGTTCCAAAAAGTGCTTCTCTCAGCCCCTACGCCGTCGTCAAGCCCAAAACCCGCATCGCTGATAATGTTCTCATCGCTCAGCATGCCTATATCGAAAGTTCGGTCCTCGGCAAGGGGGCGAATGCCCAGGAACACTGTTACATTATCGACTCGAAGCTTAAGGGCAACAACGTGACCGCCCACGGAGCCAAACTGATCGACGTTATACTGGAGAATAATGTTTTTGTCGGGTTCAATTCATTCCTTCGCGGCACTTTCGAGTTTCCATTGCGGGTTGGAGAAGGTGTTATCGTCATGCCGCACACCATTATCGACATGCAAGCGTCCCTGACGATTCCACCGGGCCATCTGGTCTGGGGGCTGATCAGAAAGCCGCAGGACCTGAAAGAGCACAGCATTGCGCTTGAAGACTTGGCCAAGGTTAAGGACAAACTCAACATCGGCGCCATGGAATTTGTGGGTAACGGCAAAGCTTTTGTCGAGGCGTTTCGAAACCGTATCGACCATATTCTCGAAACCAACGGGGCTTATTACGACGGTAAAAAGAACAGAGGACATGCCCAAAGAACCCAGCACATTGCCTACAACATCATTCAGCCGCATCCGCTCGGCGTGAAGAAAGGGGTCTATCCGACCATCGACATACGCTCCTGAGTCAGCAGAGCGTGTAAATACCGCGAACCCGATAGCATGCTGGGTCGGTTTGGTTATTATTTGAAAAAATTCAGCAAGGCATGCAGATTGGTCAGCGGGTGCGGGGGGCAGCCGGGAATATACAAATCAACCGGCAGTAGGCTGTCCAAACCGGAGGCGATTTCCGGGCTGCCTCTGAAAGGACCACCGCTGAGTGGGCAGCTGCCCACGGCAATGACCGCTTTGGGGGACGGCACGGCTTCGTAGGTTTGAAGCAGTGCCGTTTTCATATTGACGGAGACGGGACCGGTAACGACGATAGCGTCGGCATGGCGCGGTGAGGCCACGAAATTGATTCCGAAACGGGCCAGATCGAAGAACGGGGTAGCCAAAACGTTCAAATCGGCTTCACAGGCGTTGCAGCCGGCAGCCGATACCTGGCGCAACTGCAGAGAGCGGCCAAATAGCTTTTTGAAGTGCTGCCTGGAATGATCGGCCAATGAGGGCAGTGCGCCGTCGGTCATCAAATGCTCTTTTTCGGCAACCGCGATTTCAAAATTTCGGGTAAAGGAAACGAACCGGCCTTCGGAAAGGCGCTCGCACGTGCCGCAGAAGACGCAGCGTCCCAGATCGATCCGTTTGCGCTCGGCATCGATGGCGTCCTGGGGACAAGCCGCCGCGCATTTGGCGGCCAGCTCTCCGGCCACCTCCTTGTGAACCTGCGGCAACCCGCGATAGCGGGCCGGTAATTCGATTTTCTTTTTGGGATACGCGCTGGTTCTGTATCCCTGTTCAAACCTGTTTTTCAGTGCTTTGAGCATGGTCGTTTCACTTTTGCCGTTCGTCGGATTGGTGGCTGTTCGGTTTCATCGGATCCCACATACTCTAATTTTAACCGTTGAAAGGGTTGCAACGTCCGATGTGTTGATACCCAAATAACAGTAGCGTTTATACTGGGTACCGTAGATGCAGGGCGTCGGGCGCGCAGACGTCCTTTATCCTTCAAGCGTCCGACGACACAGCCGATGGGGTGCCCTGTGAACGCTAACCGATATTCAATGACCTCCGGCAAAGCCTGAAGAAAGGATTGCGGACCGCTCAAAGCGATCTTTAAATCCATTATTTCGGGTAACCGCCGGTCATTGAATGTTATTTGTTAAAGGAATGTATTATCGAACTTGCCAGCTGTAATAACTATAGTGCTAAACTGGATCTGCCCCATTAACACCAAATCTCTATCTGTTTTTTATTATTTCATAATAATCATCGTCTAAGGTATTTGTTAACTCCTGGAACTGTCTAAACTTTGGGAATCTCCCCAGCAAAACTGTGGTTTATCGATGATTATTAGAGATCGAATCCACAATATGACAGATTGTAGCTCTTGTTATTGAGCGGAAAATCGGAAATTCCGGTATCGCGCAGGGACATGGCCAGTCCGTTCCAGTTATGAAAGGAAGGATCCTTGACCTTGTATCGCAGGACCCCGCCCGCCGTATCGGTCAACACGCAGTGCGACAGTTCGCCGCGCCACGCTTCGTTGATCGCCACCACAAAAGAAAACGGCGCCAAAGCCGCGTCGAAGGCTTCGACACACACCGTGTCGATCGGTTCGCTCAACCAGGACTGGATCATCTCGATCGATTGAATCACCTCGTCAGCCCGGATCATGGCCCGGGCATACACGTCGCCGGTGGATTTGGCATTCTCGGGGATATACTGCTGCCCATAGTGCCCGGTGGGGAAACAGCGCCGGATATCGTACGGAATTCCGCACGCCCTGCCGGCCGGCCCCACCAGTCCCAATTTCTCCGCCGCCGCCGTGCTGACCGTTCCACAGTCCTCGAACCGCGATCGAACACTGGAAGTGGAAAACAGAAGGTCGATCACATGCGCGACCTGGGGTTTGAGTTCGCTCAGGCGCGCCATCAGCGTGCTGCGATCTTCGTCGGTCAGGGGGAAGCGGACCCCACCGGGCCGCACCAGCCCTTTGCCGAAGCGGTTGCCGCACATCCACAGCGTCATGTTGAGGAAATCACCGCGCATCCGGCCGAAGTAGTTGGCCGGCGGCAGAAAGGCGACATCTCCACTCAGAGCGCCCAGGTCGCCGACGTGGTTGGCAATCCGTTCCAGCTCCAATGCAATCAACCGGATGATGTCCGCCCCGGTATCGGGTTGGACCGCGGTCAATGCCTCAACCGCCTGGGCCATGCACACGCTGTTTGCGATGGCGGTATCACCGGCGATGCCCTCGGCCAAAATGGGCCATCGCTTGGCGTCGGCGTTGAGCAATAGTTTTTCGACCCCACGGTGCTGGTATCCCAGTTGAATTTCCAGGTGCAGCACACGCTCTCCAATGCAATTGAACCGGAATTGACCGGGCTCGATAACGCCGGCATGCACCGGTCCCACCGCCACCTCATGGATTTCATCGCCTTTCACGGCATAGTAATCGTACCGGCCGGGGATGTCTTGGCTGTAGTCGTTACCGAAAACATCCGGTCTGCCGAGGTCATTGGCGTGATAGCGCACCATCTTCAACCAGGGATGTCCCTCGGGACGAATGCCGAACTGTTCAGCAATTTCGCGTTCAAACATATGGAACGGTTCGCACTGCAACGTCATGGCCGGATAGGCATCCGGCGCATCGCATCCGGCTACCAGCAGCTGATCGGTCCTGAGCACCGCCAACAGTTTGACCGCGGAACCGTCCTGGTAGGCAAAATAGTGGACGACGTTGCCCCCGCCTTCGACCACCTCCAGCGCCTGGCTGCGAAAGTTATCGAAATCCAGATGCGGGATGCGGTCTCTCTCCACTGCTTCCCCATTACCGATCTGTAACAAACCCTTATGCATTGGTGTCACCTAACACGATTCTATCAATATGTTGACTGCAGGCTGATAATCAGCCCCGCTGAAAATGTTTTGTTTGCGTGAGCCATCAAATATCATGGACCGATAGCATTCAATGCGTTGAGTATCGTTTGGTACAGCGTGCCCGGCATCCAGAAAAAGAGCACCACAGAGGTAAAGAGCAGTGCGAACTGGGGCCAGACCATAGGGGGTATTTCTTCCGTTTGAATCTCGACCTCGGTGTCGCTGAAGGCGATCTGCATGACATGGTTGGCAAATCCGGCAAAAATCACGCAGATGCTCAGAATAAACAGTCCCACCCCCCAATAGTGTCCGGTACGAAAAGCACCGAGAATAATGAAAATTTCACCCAGAAATATACCGAACGGCGGCAGGCCGGCAATACCGACAAATCCGCCGAAAAATGCCACAAAGGTTTTGGGCATCAGTTTGGCAAGGTTCCCGGTGCCGTCTATCAGACGGCTGCCGTATCCCAGAAGGATATTTCCGGAAGAGAGAAACAGGGCCGATTTGATCAGGCTGTGATGAATCAGACACAGCACGGCGCCATAGGCCCCAATCCCGCCGATCCCGGTCCCGAAGGCAATGATCCCCATGTTTTCGATGCTCGAATAGGCCAACAGGCGTTTGTACTCGTTCTGCCGGATGATAAATGTGGCCGCGGCCAGCATGGATGCCAGGCCGAAGACGATCAGAATACTACCGGAGAAATTTTCCAGTCCCGCGGCCTGCATGATTTTATTGGTTTTGAATATCCCCAGGTAAGCACAGTTGAGCAGCACGCCTGACAATAGGGCCGATGCCGGACTGGGGGCTTCACTGTGCGCGTCGGGCAGCCAGGTGTGCATCGGGGCAAGTCCCATCTTGGTACCGTAGCCCACCAGGATAAATACAAAACCGGTTTTCAGCCACAACGGATCGAGGCGCGGAGCCACTTCAGTCAGCGAAGAGAAGGCCACCGGAACATCCACCCCGCCCACTTCCATGGAAAAGTCAATCAGCACCGAACCTAAAAGAGCCAGTGCGATTCCCACCGAGCAGATCAAGACATACTTCCAGGTGGCTTCAAGGGATGCGGCCGAGCGGTGGGTGTAAATCAACGGCGCACTGGCCAATGTAGTGGCCTCGATGGCAATCCACATGACCATGATGTGGTCCGAGAGGGTGACCATTGTCATGGTGGATAAAAAGAGCAGCATCGAGCCGGTGAAAATATTTTCCGACCGGATATCGGCTTCCTTGAGATAAGCAATCGTATAGATGGAAATCAGGAAAAACAGCAGTGAAATGACCAGCAACGACAAGAGCCCCTCGGGTGTCACGGCAAAATAATCTGAAAACAGCGCTGTCGGCCGGCGGATCCACAGCAAAATGGACAACAACAGGTGGATGGACCCGGTGATCACCAGCAGCAGCCGTCCGGATGTTCGCGGGAGGAAAAAGGCAATGACACCGGTGAGAAACGGGGTCATAAATACAAGTTCAACCATGAGAAACGCACCTATTCCTTTAAGGTTCTAAGAAGTGCCGTGTCCACATCATCGAAGGCCTGTTTGATATTCTGCAAAATGACGGCCATTATCATGACCCCGGCCAATACGTCCAGAAGGATGCCGAATTCCACGATATGGCGGGCGCGAACAGAAAAGCTGGTGCCTACCAGGTAAATGCCGTTTTCCATCACGATATAACCGAGAACCATGGCAATCGCATTGCGCCGGGCCATGAGCAGAAACATGCCTGCTGCCAGGAGTGTAATGGCAGTCGGAAGCAACAGGGCGTTGCCGCTGGTCTGGGGCAAATTGAATTTTGGGCTGACGAAAGTGGCGGCCACGATAAGGATCAAACCGACCAGAAGAGACGCATGATAGCCGACAATGGGCTCGACCTCCCGGCGGATGGCAACTTTCTTGATGGCCAGATAAATGCAAAGAGGGATGACGATTCCCCGGATCAGAAGGGTAACCAGAGTAAACACGGTTCCGCCGGTGGTGAGGCCGTGGCCGATAAACAAGGGCACGATGGACACAGCCACGCCCTGAAAAGCGATAATTTTGATGAGTGCCGGCAACCGACTGGTACCGAATGAAAATAAAACCGACAACAGAACCAGGGCTAAAATGGTATCGACGATATCGATCATTTCATGAACTCCAAGGTGATGACGGTTGCAAAAAAGGCCAGGGCAAAAGACGTCAAAACAAACTGGGGAACCTTGTCCATCCGGTAGCGGGCCATGACAGACTCGGTCACACCGACGGCTGCGTAAACCAAGGAGAGAATGCAAAAAAACAGGCCGATATCCGCCAGCGTATTACCGAAGGAAATCGGGCAGATCAGCAGGCTGACCAAGGTCGCGTAAAAGAACAGCTTAAGGAAGGATCCCAACTCGATCAAGGCAAAATCGGGACCGCTGTGATCCAACACCATGACTTCATGGATCATGGTCAACTCCAGATGGGTTGCCGGGTCATCCACCGGTACCCGCGAATTTTCCGTCAATAGGACAATAAAAAAGGCAATAACCACAAAGAACAGCGGCGACCCGGCCGTTTGCCAGAGCATAAGGGGCTGACCGCTCGAAAAATAGGCCGCCAGATTCAATTGCCCGGTCAGAATGGTAAACAGGATTAAAATCATGAATAGTGTGGCTTCACAGATAATCGGAAAATAAGCCTCACGGGCCGCTCCCATACCTTCGAAGGGCGAGGCCGTGTCCATAGCGGCGGCAATCGTGAAAAACCGTCCCAGACCAAACAGGTAAAGCAGCAGGATGATATCTCCGTTGAAGGAAAATAGTGGCGGTTGGCCGGCAATGGGTAAAAACATCAGAACCGTGACAGCAGTAGACAGAGAAACCATCGGTCCCAGTTTGAAGATAAAGGTCGTACTGGTGCTGTAGACCGATCCCTTTTTGAACAGTTTGCCCAGTGTAAAATAGTTGATCAGCAACGGCGGCCCTTTTTTACCGCCGAAAAACGCCTTGACCTTGAGGATAAGCGCTGAATACAGCGGTGCCAGAAATATCGCCAAAGCCAGAATGATTATGGATCTCATCACAATATCCCCATCCTTATTCCGTATCGAAAGGGCTGCCGCTTCACCGGGCTAAACAAAAAACAGCAGGACCACAATCGCCAACAGGATATAACCGATATATAGGTGTATGTCCCCGTGCTGCAGCCAGCGCAATTTGTCGAAAAGCGACAGAATGGGCTGCACGATCGCGCGCCCCATGTGCAATTCGGCAATATCGTTGACGTGGCTGTGATAATGGGTTTGTTGAGGGAAATTCCCCCGCACCTTCTGTTCGTCTTCGGTCAAGGGTGCCACCGGCCTGAAAAACTCGAGGATTGAAGCGGCATAGGAAGATCCCGTGTACTGCATTTTAACCGTGGGCTGAGTGAATCCACAGCCCCAGGTCCCGGATCGGGTGATGGTTTTGCCCCTGTACAAAGCCGTCCTTAGCGCCAAAATGATCAAAAAAACGGCGAAAACGAGAGCGGCGGCCCGGGTAATGTTTCCGGCCAGTTGCTCGAAGGGTGCCAGTGGAATCGCGCCGTAACCCAATTGCAGGGACGCAACGGCTTTGACTGCCATGGTCATAAACAACGTCGGGAACACACCGATGACGATGCAGGCAGCTGCCAGCACCAGCATGGGAATCAGCATCATGGGCCCGTTTTCATTAACGTTTTCCGCTGCCCGGCTGCGTGGCTCGCCTTGAAAGACAACCCCCACCACCTTGGTGAAACAGGCCAGGGCCAACCCCCCGATCACCGCCAGGCTCACAATCGCCAGCAGGCTGAACGCAAAATCCGTTCTACCCAGTACAATGCCGCGGAAAGCGCCGAGATAGATCAAAAACTCGCTCACAAAACCGTTTAACGGTGGGAGACCGGATATGGCCAGAGAACCGATCAGGAAAGTCGTCCCGGTAATCTTCATCTTCTTGATCAGACCACCCAGAAGATCGATGGAACGTGTGCCGGTTTTACGCAACACCATGCCGGCCCCCATAAACAGAAGGGATTTGAAGATCGAGTGGTTCAGGACATGCAGCAGTCCGCCGGCAAATCCGAGCACGGCCATGACCGGTTGGTCGGCGGAAACCCCGATCATACCGATACCGATGCCGATGAGGATGATCCCGATATTTTCAACACTATGGTAGGCCAGCAAGCGTTTGAGGTCGTGCTGACCGAGAGCGTAAACCACGCCCAATACTCCGGAAACGATGCCGGCGACCAATACGATATCGCCAAAAAGCACCGTGTGCCAGTCCAGTACCGCGTAGATGCGAACGATTCCGTAAATGCCGGTTTTGATCATTACACCCGACATCACGGCGGAGATATGACTGGAGGCCGCCGGGTGGGCATGGGGCAGCCAGACGTGAAAGGGGAAGACGCCGGCCTTGGAGCCGAAACCGATGAAAGCCAGAACGAATACGAGGATTTTGGCGGCATCCGGCAAGTCGGCCGCCGCATCGAAACCGATGCTGCCGGTATGGGCATATATGACAGCGAAGGCCGCAAATATGAACAGGGCCCCCACTTGGGAAAACACAAAATAAAGATAGCCCGCGCGCCTGTTTTCTGCGGTTTCATAGTTGTAAACCACCAGAAAGAACGACGAGAGGGACATGATTTCCCAGGACAGCATAAAACTGATCAGGTTGTTGGCGGTAACAACCAGCGCCATAGCGGCGACGAGCAGGCTGAAAAAGAAGTAATGGACAGCCGTTCGCAATGCCTTGGCAGGGTTATCCATGTAATGAAAACTGTAAAGGGCTGCGAGCAGTGAGACAGCGAAGATGGCGATAAGGAAAAAAGATGACAGTGCGTCAATTTGAAACGTCAGGGAGAAAGCGCTCTGGTAGCTGAAAGAAGCGGAATAGATTTGGGGGTGGAACAGTTTAACGATCGCATTGATTAGCCCCAACAGGCACCCAAACCCTATGCCCATGGCACCGGCCGCTTTCATGAAGGCAAATTTCCGCGCAAAAAAAAGAGGCACAAGGCCTCCGTAAAGTATCAACGCCACCGCAAAGAAAAAGTGATTCATCATGCCCCTTTTGGGTCCGGCAAGACAACATCCCGACAGCAGGTAAAGGCTGGAAAGCAGATCCTCGCGTCCGGTAGATTTGTAAATTAGGTTTCAGCAGATGTGCCGACGTAAAAGAGCCTATTTGTATACTACAAGACGGGATATATATTTTAAAATCGATTTTGAGTCAACAGCGATTTTGATGATGCCGCAACGCTCGACGGAGTTCGAGACGCGGCAAAGGGCATCCTGTGCAAGCTCTCTATAAAAAGATCGATAGTATTGTCGAACATAGAAGTGTTTCAAAACCTTAGATCACGCCCAAGTACTATCCCTGGGCTGACAAATAAACGCAGCAACATTGGTGTAGATGAGTGTTTTGAGGAGGATCCCAACACCGCAATTTGTCCGCCTTCGGCGGGTCGGGTGTTAGAGGAGATATTGAATCCACTTCTAAGCAATTTCCAACGACCCGATTCAGGCCCTCTTGATGATGATGACCATACGCCATTGCCGCAAAAAACCTCATCGCGCCTGTTCCTATTCTACAGACATACGACTTGAATGGGTGTGAAGAATGCTTAAGCTATTGGAGCGCCGGAATGGGTTGCCATACAAACCCTAAAAGTGCGTCAGACCGGAGTGAGACCTTCAAAGGCGATCAAGCGGGAGTCACACACGATGAAAACTTACAAAGTAAAGGATACGATGGTGCCGTTATCCGAATACACCACCATCAATCAGAATTCGACCCTTGGGGAGGCCGTCATCTGCCTGAAAGATCTCAAGCAGAATTCGGTGCATGATCACAACATCCACCGCAGCCTCGTGGTTTTGGATAATAACGGCAAGGTCGTCGGCAAGTTGAGCCAGCTGGATTTGATCTTGGGGCTTGAAGAAGGCTATCGTAAGATTGGCGATCTGAAAAGGGTGGCCCATTCCGGCTACGATCCGAAATTTATCAAAGCCATGATCGAAAAAAACAGAATGTGGGAAAAGCCGCTGGATGAAATCTGTCGCAAGGCTATCGGAATCAAAGTCCGGGACATCATGTACACCCCGACCCGGGGCGAATATTTAGATGCCGAAGTCTCTCTGGATGTGGCCATCCATCAATTGGGAATGGGACGGCACCATGCCCTGCTTGTGACTGAGAAAGGCCAGGTGGTGGGCATCCTGAGATTGAGCGATATCTTCGATGTGGTCGACAAGTCCATCCAGAAATGCCATCTCAACCCCCGGCCTGGTGCGGCTTGACGCTCAGGTTCGCCGTCTATACCACTGGTGTGATTGTCCTGATGTTTTGGAGTGTTGCTTGTTTAATCCTCAAGAGCCACGCTTCGGTAGTGCCCATCCATAATTGAGTATTGGACACTTAACCGTAGCATCTGCTTTTTCTTTTCGCGGATGGACAATAGCTAGGATCGTCACTGTCTGCGGAATCATCATCTAATTCTCATCCACATGAACGGCTCAAACGTTTCCATTCGACACGGCCAGTGTGCTAATCGTGAATTAAAATCCCCCCGCTGCGCCGCATGAGAGCCCGGGCTTCAACCTCGCGAATGCGCTCCACCTGCGCATCCCGCTGCTTGCGAGCGGCTTCCAGCTTGGCCGTCAGTTCGTCAAAATCGGCCGGTTTCAACAGGTAGTCGAAAGCTCCCGATTTCAATCCCTTGACCGCCGTATCGACCGCACCGTGACCCGTGAGCAGTATGATCTCGACCACGGGGTATTTGGCCTTTATCTGTTTGAGAGTCTCGATGCCATCCATACCCGGCATTTTGATGTCGAGAACGACCACATCGATATCCGGCAGAGCATCCGGTTCGGTTTCAGCCAAGGCCGACAGCGCCTCTTGCCCGCTGTATGCCGCCCGGACCCGGTGGCCGGCGTCAGCCAGTCGCAAGGAGAGAATCTCGACGAAATCACGCTCGTCATCGACGAGAAGGATGTTTATCGGTAATTTGACCATAGCATTTTTCCTTATCGCATTTAGAACTTGGAAATGCTCTCTGGATAATTTGGTTTATTTTCAGCGACACCCTGAAAAAATTTCATCACATATCCGGTTAGACCAAGCCCAGGAGTTTCCACCAGAGGGCACACACCAGAATCAGGGCGGTCAAAAGAACGGGGGTCGCCACCAACCCGGCCTTGGTCAAATCCCAGGATTTGAACTGGCGATAGGAATAGGCGATGGCGTTGGGCGGGCAGCCGATAACCAGCAGCATGGCAAAGGACGTGGCCATGCCCAGGCAGAGCGCCAGCACCCGCGGGTCCACTCCCTCCAGTTGGGCCAGTGGAATAACAATCGGCAGGATAAGTGCCGCTGCGGCCACGTTGGCCATGGCGTTGGTGACAAGCGCCCCGAATACGGCCACCCCGATAAACATGATCAGCCAGCCGCTCCCCTTGAACAGTGGAAAAAACAGGTTGGCGAAATAGCGCGCCGCGCCGGAGTTATCCATGCCCAAGCCGAGAGAGATGCCGCCGCCGAAGATAAACAATACCGTTCCCCATTCCAGGTGCGTGTGGATGTCCTCCCATTCGAGCACGCCGGTGAGGATCAGAACGGCAATGGCCAGAATGCCGGTGATGGAATAATCGAGGCCGTGAATGCCCTTGGTGAGCCAGAACCCGAGAGCGCAAAGCAGGATGACGGTGGTCTTTTTCTCCAGGCCGTCCACGGTCCCATTTTATCTTCGAACCGGGGTAACTTGAACTTAGGGTCGGGCCGGTAGACGAAGTAAATGATGGACACGGCCAGCGGAACAGCGATCAGCCCGGCCGGTGCCGCAAACTT
>CAWGUE010000033.1:0-56257 GCA_963825595.1 uncultured delta proteobacterium
AAAAATTCAAAATTTTGGATTTCGGCTATAAATCTGAAATTTCAATTCTTCAAGCATCGTTTCAATAGTCTGAAAGTGAATGTCGATGATATCCTGAATATCAGGCGCATAGCCGCCAGCCATGGTAACGGCCACCGGTAGTTCGCATTTGTTGAGATACTTCAAGACAAGGCGATCCCTTTGGGCAAGCCCCTTCTTCGTCAATGCAAGCCGGCCGTAGCGATCTTTCTTGAAAGGATCTGCTCCGGCGAGGTAAATCACTAAGTCGGCCTTGAACTTCTGTGTGGACGCTACAAGTCCTTTTTCAAGAGCATCGAGATAGGGCCCATCGGCTGTCCCATCGTCGAGCTCAATATCCAGATCGCTGGTTTCCTTGTGATAGGGAAAGTTATTCTTGCCATGAATGGAAAATGTGAAAATAGTGCCGTCATTCCTGACAATGTCGGCAGTTCCGTCTCCCTGGTGAACATCACAGTCGACGATCAAGATATTTTCGGCAAGTGCTTCGGCCTGCATGGCCCTCGCTGCGATCACACTGTCGTTTAACCAACAGAACCCTTGTCCGTGATTACGGAAGGCATGGTGGGTTCCGCCCCCGAGATTGGCAGCGGATCCTTCTGATAAAGCCGCCCGGCAGGCGGCAATGGTGGCACCGACTGAATAACAGGTTCGTTTCACGATCTGTGGAGACCAGGGAAAACCGACACGCCGGATTTCTTTATGCGTTAATTCACCATTAAAAAAGCGACGAATGTACTCTGCATTATGGGCACGAAGGATCGCTTCTCTGGAGGCAAGTTCCGGGACCTGCATATCGACCCGTTGACCACCCAGACCCTCTAATATCCGCATACGAAGCGAAAAATATTTGTTTATAGGAAAGTTGTGTTTTGCCGGTAGTGGGAAAGAGAATATGTCAGTATAGAAAATTTTCAAATTATATTCCTGCCATATCTGTCATAGCAGCAGATTGCATGTACTGACAGGTCTTCTACTTATCATTTATCGGATTAATTTATACTACCAGACCGTAATGTTTTCTTTAGAAGAATTTCTGTAAGTGGGACGATGGCGAGTTAACTGGATCAAACCACTAAGTATTTTGGCATGTCGTTCTTGGTTTTCAGAGCAATCGAATTTTTATATTTTATCCTGTCCCGGCACTATTGGATTTAAGGCTTGGGATCGCTCAACTTTTTAGCAAACCATGTGTGATTGATCTAAACTGTCACTGCCCCAAGACGAGCGTCCACCGTGCCGGTAACCAGCTACTGTCCCTCCATGATAGGCACTAAAGATGGCGGAGAAGCACAGAATCCTCAAGGAATAAAATCAATCAAACAGCATTTCGACCTCGTAGGCCCCGTCGACCAGCTTCATCTCCACTTGTCCGCATTTTCCAGCCAGTTTCAGCATGGCCTTGTTTTCGGACAGGATATCCGCTGTAAACCCTCTGATTCCTTTCGACCGGGCATATTCGGCCATACGCTCTTGAAGAAGGGTGCCGAGCCCCATACCCTGCCATTCATTCAGGATCATGTAGGCCACATCGGCCATGTTTTTCGATTGGTCAACGGCATAGAAGGCGCTGCCAACCAGTTTTTCGCTTTCGCGCTCACCATGGGTGACCACAAATGCCATCTCTTTTTCGTAGTCCACATTGCACAGATATTCGGCCTTGGAGACCGACAAGGATTTGAGTCCGGTAAAAAAGCGAGTGTACACGTCCTCGGGGGGGAGCCGGTAGAAGATCCCCTGCAGGCTCCGGACGTCACTGGCCCGAGACGGTCGGACACTGACCCTGGTGCCATTCTTCAGGTTAACTTCCCGTTCTTCCTCGATAGGATAGCGGCACGTCTTAGTCCCATCGGCTTTGCATTTCAGGTCCTGATCCTTGCGCACATAGCCCAATCGCTTCGCCTCTTCCAGTAACTGATCCCGGTATGCGGGATGGGCGATTTCAATCAGTGCCAGTGCCTTTTCACGAATGGACTTTCCGAAAAGGTAGGCCGTTCCATACTCCGTGACGACGTAGTGAACGTCCGAACGCGGGATCGTGACCCCTTCCCCTTCGCGCAACAAGGGGCGTATTCTAGACTCTGTGCCGTCATCCGTGGTCGAAGCGAGACAGATGATGGGCTTGCCACCTGGTGCTTTGGCAGCGCCATGAATGAAGTTGGGCTGTGTCGACACCCCACTGTAGAGCTCACCCTGAAATTGATCCGAGCACACCTGGGCCATCAGATCCACCGCCCACGCTTGGGTGACGGACACCATCTTATAGTTTTTTCCGATGACCGAAGGGTCACATACGTATTCAATGGGATAAAAGGCGAATCGAGGGTTGTCGTCTATCAGGTCATAGAGCCGTTTTGTACCCAAACAGTAGCTGGTGACGATCTGGCCATTGTGGATCGATTTTCTCCGTCCAGTGACCATACCTTTTTCGATCAGGTCGATAATGGAATCGCATATAACATCCGTGTGGATGCCGATATCGCGGCGACCGTCGAGGTACCTCAGCATTTCGTTGGGGATGCGACCCAGGCCTATCTGAAGGGTAGATCCGTTGCTGATGATGCGGGCAACGTTGCGAGCGATTTGTTCAGCTACGTCATCATCGACTTGAGGATGCAAATACTCGATGACCGGTATGTCCACGACAACCGCCGTGTCCAATTGGTCCATCGAGATGTAGGTATCTCCGCAGGTCCTGGGCATGTTGGGATTGAGTTCAGCGATTACTGTTTTCGCATTTTGGACCAACGAATGGGTGATGTCGGCAGAAACCCCTACGCTCACAAAGCCGTGTTTGTCCGGCATGCTTACCTGGATCAACGCCGCGTCCACTGTGAGTGCCCCGTTTTTTAACAGTTGAGGCACATTGGCGATCGATATGGGAATGTAGTCCCCTTTTCCCTGCTTAATAACTTCCCGCATGTCGCTGTCAACGAAAAACGCCTTGTGAAAGAATCGGGTGTCGGGA
The DNA here is from genome assembly GCA_963825595.1 of uncultured delta proteobacterium. GTDB lineage: Bacteria > Desulfobacterota > Desulfobacteria > Desulfobacterales > SG8-13 > JARFQH01. The sequence goes on from CAWGUE010000033.1 coordinate 2,987, forward strand.
ACTCCATCTTGGAACGGTATGGCGCCGTCGACCAGGAAATGGTATATTTCGACATCATCCAGCGCTCGAGCTGAATTTTCCAGCGCCATGATCAGCGTTCTCGGGGTGGCGCAGCCTGTTCCCAAAAAAACTCGATCGCCGGGTTTGATTGCGGATAGTGCGTCTTCGGGGGTGGTAATTTTGTCTGTGAATTGGGAGAGCACGTCTGAAAACCGGGAGGACTCCTTGGCGTTGTCAGATTGCGTCCGGCCCAGGATCTTTTGGATCGAAAATTTGCCGGTCATATATTCTCCATTCTTGCCGGACGGTTGCAGTGCAACACTATCTAGCGAGGCAGTTCTACTTTTGCCAGTGAGTCCGTCTGCCCCTCATAGAGTTTTTTTGCGCCCGGAGAGGTATCATTTTAAGTCCCATAGTATAGAAGCAATGCTAATGCTACATCGTGTTATGTCAAGAAACTTCCAGGCAGGGGGATAGAGAGAATTGTAAATGCTTGCAGGTGACAGAGGCATCTGCAGAACGATTTTTCCGGCTCAGGAAATCGAAGGACACCTGCAGCCTCATTTGACCCGGAATTCTGCCTCTGTTATGAATAGGTAACCCTCACGAAGTCACAAACCTTGGCACAGCAACCTGATCCCTCTGAACCTGTCACCTAAAGGAGAGCTGATCATCACGAGCTCAGTCCAGATATATATGATCACACCGCTCTTTCTGGGAAAAGGTGTTATTGCCCATGATGAGTTAACAAAAAACTGAAATACGTTCAGTAATAATGAAGGGTTAGGCAACTTGATCCATAGAATCATATCCGGTGGACAGACGGGCGCAGACCGTGCCGCCCTGGATTTTGCCATCAAAATGGATGTCACGTATGGCGGTTGGGTCCCCGAGGGTCGCCTGGCTGAGGATGGCCCCATACCAGCCGTATATCACCTGACCGAAATGCCCACCAAGAGCTACCCCAAGCGAACGGAAAAAAACGTCATCGATTCCGATGGCACCCTTATTGTCTCTCACGGCAAATTGACGGACGGATCAAAATACACTTTGGAAATGGCGGTTATGCACGGCAGGCCCAGGATTCACATCGACTTGGACAGGACCCCGGCATTCCATGCGGCGCAGCAGGTTATGAAATGGATTGACGAGAATCGAATCGAGACCCTGAATGTGGCCGGCCCGAGGGCCAGCAAAGATCCCAAAATTTACAAGGCTGTATTCGACCTTCTCGAAACGGTCTACTATCTGGCCATATCTGAAGATAGTGTCGTTGCGATAAGAGGCGCTGGGTTTCCCAAAACGGTCGATGAAGCCGTTAAACGATTAATTGCCAATATGCCGTTGAGAGCAAAGGCTGAATTGGCAAAGCAGGATGAAGGCGAATTGGGCCTCCTTCATTTCACTTTCGGATCATTCATCAGAAACCAGTTTGGACTTTGGTCGGGAAACGATGAACTGTTGAATGATTGCCGCAGGGTCACCATGGATCAGTATCTGCACCCTGAGCAGGCGGCAATGGTCATCATCAAGGCGCTTTGGAAAAGATTGCGGGAAACGCACCGGTTGAAGTTGGTAAAATAGCTTCGGAAGAATTTATTTATCGAATAACACTTACTTACTATTCTGTTTTCTCAACACACCAGAGTGTTTGAACCGAGTTGAGAACGATCACATATCTGAATTTACAAATTGGAAACTGTAAGGTAACATCGCCCCTTCGTGTATGGGTTTTATTCGGCGCATCACAATCTTTCCGGGATTTCTATAATCCAAGTCAAGGAGATGTCATGGACAGCCAAATCAACCGCTCTGGCTCTGTTTCAAAAGGTGCCTATATCATCAACAAGGCCCAGAGCGTGAAACTCAACCCCAGCGTTCTGTACGAGGCGGTGGTGGACCTCTCCTCCGAAGGACTCCTGACCGCCAACTGCATCAACATGGCCGCGGGGATTTTGCTGGAAGATTTAGGGCTTCCCCCCTATTTCTTCGAAAATATCAAGAAGGACTCCCTGAAGCATCTACTGGCCTCCATCGCCACCAGCATCACCGTCAAGGATGGCAAGGTGGTTTTAGTGGGCCGGGTGGCTCATGTCGATTTCGATCTGGAGCAGGCGAACAATATCCAGCGGGTCCGCATCGCTACACTGGAGACCCGGGACAGCATGGAAAAGATCCTGGAGAGCAAGATCTCCGGCCACCGGCGCGAGTATTACTACAGCCCGGAAAGTAAATATTACACCTACATCATCCGGCCCGAAACGGTCCGCGATTATACCCGGGAGGCCTTCACGGCGTCCCGGTTTCTTTTCTCCCTGGCCGGGGACTACATGACCACTCCCGAGCCTACGCGCCAGCGTTATGAGAAATTCCTCAAGGACTCCGAGAGCGCCGTCACACCCCTCATCGAGGTGTTCAACCTGCCTGAGACCGGGGAAATCCGCCTGATGTTCAACAGCGATTTTTCATCGCCTCAGCTACCCGTATTGCGAAAACTGTTCGAAGACCACGGTCTCGTGCTCAAGCGGGCTTACTGGGAACCTTACTGGGGCAAATCCCCTGTACCCTCGTCCATCTGCTCCCTGTACATCCGGGGGGAACTCTCCCGGAAAATGGAGGCTGAGCTGGTTCGCGACCTGTGCGCCTACCTTTCCTTCGGCGTCAATCGCATTACGGACCTTTACGTGGAAGGGAAGTTGACCTTCAACGAGATGCTCTTTGCCGGCAACGCCGTGGATTTCACCCACATGTTCATTTTCAAGGAGCGGGATAACGCCATGGACCGGGAGATCTTGAATAGCCTCACCAGCAAGGATCACAAGGACGCCTTTGCCGGAAGGATCCATGGCTCCAACAAGTCGACCTATGTTTACAAGGCTATTCTGGAGGCAGCCGCCGAGAACCCGGACCTGGTGAAATTCCTCTACGACCTTTTCGAACGCCGCTTCCACCCGGCCGTCAAAAGCCGGATCACCGCTGCGGCGCTGGATGAGAAGTTCAGGGAGTTCAACAAGATCATATCGTCCCGGTTCATCGACAACTGGCTCCACTGCGACATCTTCCGCTTCATGTTCAAGATGGTCTCCTGCCCTCTGAAGACCAACTTCTACAAACCCGAGAAGCGCTCCTTCGCCTTCCGGTTCGACAATACCATCCTGGACCCCCTGGTCTTCGACCAGTTCGTCTTCGGCATCTTCTTCGTCAACGGTCATTACGCCTGCGGCACCCACCTGCGGGCCGGGGACATCGCCAGGGGTGGGCTGCGGCTGATCCGCGTCTCCCCCTCCAACTACCCCACCGAGATCGACAATGCCGTGCTGCTCAACTACGCCCTGGGCCCCAAGGCCCAGCGGTTGAAGCACAAGGACATCTGCGAGAGTGGGTCAAAGGGCGTCGTGGTGCCCCACGCCATCTACTCCAGCCACGGCATGGATGCCCTTTACGACTATACGGAGGGCATCATCGACCTGGTGCTCGGCGACGACAGCATCGTTGATTATTACGGAAAGCCCGAGATGGTCTTCTTCGGCCCCGACGAGGGAACCGCGCCCCTGATGGATGCGGTGGCCAGCCGTTCACGGGAGCGGGGGTACCGTTACTGGAGAACCCTCACCACTGGTAAAAGCATCGGCATCCCCCACGACACCTACGGAATGCTGGAAAACGGCGAACTGTTCGGCCTCATCGATCGGAAAACGGAGGGGACGGATCTGCACGTCAACGGCACATCCGTGACCGTCACCACGGACATGGACACTATCTACATGCGGATCGGCGGCAAGATCGAGACCAGTGGCATGACCACCACCGGGGTCATGGGGGCTTTCCGGACCCTGATCGCCCACTATGGAGCCAAGGAGGAAGACCTCAACCTGATGATGACCGGCGGTCCGGACGGCGACCTGGGGGCCAACCAGATCCAGTGCTACAAGGGAAAGATCTGTCTGATCATCGACGGGGGTTCCATTCTGTTCGATCCCCAGGGGTTGGACCGGGAGACACTGATGAAAATCGCTTTCATGCGGCATACCTCACCCCGGGCCAATACGCGGCATTTCCCCGCGGAAAAGCTGAGTTCCCAGGGCTTCATGGTGCCTCTTGCGGCCAAAAACGTGCCCCTCCCCGACGGCACGATCGTGGAAGACGGGGCCATGTTCCACCGCACCTTCCTTTCGGAGCCCGACAACCGGCGGTTCATCAGCCAGGCGGACATCCGGGCATTCATCCCCTGCGGCGGCTTCAAGGACACCGTGAACCGCGGCAACGTCAAGAATTTTCTGTCCCTGTTCAAGGAGCTGCAGTACATCGTCGACGGCGCCAACGTTTTCTTCGATGACGCCGCCAGGCGAACCATCGCCACCACTACCGACATAAAGCACATCAAGGATACCACGGCCAACAAGGGCGGTGTCTTCAGCAGTTCCATTGCCGAAGTGCTCACCGCCTTTCTGCTCGCAGACGACTATGAGGCCAAACTGCTGAACGACACGCAAACCCGCTGGGCCCTGATACGGGATATCATGATGCTGGTGGACAAATATGCCCGAGCGGAGACAGCGATGCTCATCCGGATTCATGAAGCGGATCCGTCGGTTCCCCTGTTCGATCTCTCGGAAAAAACCAGTGAGCAGATCTTTGCTCTGCAGCGGATCTGTGAACAGAACATGGCTGCCGTCCTGGCGGATGAGACGCTGGTCTGGAAAGTGTTGGAGGACTACATCCCGGGCATTCTCATCAAACGGCTTGGAAAAGAATCCATTATGAGTACGCTGAACGCAAAAGAATTGCAGCCGTACCGCGATGCCATCGTCACCAAGAAGCTGTCAGCCATGGCTTTCTACAGGTTCGGTGCCGACTGGGATGGTTTTCTCGGGAAGGTGAAAGCCAATTTCACCGATGGCATCAAAACCATCGCTGCGGCGATGGGCTGATGGCTGAGTACGCTGCGTTTTTTCGTCGGCCCACGCCATGCACTTGGGCGTAATCTAAGGTTTTGAAACCACTTCTACTGTATTCTGATTCCGCAATGACGGGACCCGCTTTCGCTGCAGGGCATTCCCTGCGCTTTGTTTCGGCATTTGCGGGAAAACATCCCTGAATTATATCGAAATCGTCATTAAATAAAATACGGAGCACTTATGAGTGATATTGAACAAACCGAGTTTAAATTAATACTCAGAGGGTTGAATCGCGATGACTTCCCGCACATCAAACGAATTATGGATTGCGTGTATCCGGACATGGGTGGTGCTTGGAAATTGGAGGAATACCATGCCTTGATCGACAATTTTCCGGAAGGCCAAATGTGTATCGAAGATAAAGGCAATGTCGTCGCCGCCGCCCATGCCATAATCGTCAATGCGGAAGAATTCGAGAACCGGCATACCTATGATGACATCATAAATGGCGGTAAAATGACGGCCCATGACCCCGATGGCAATGCGCTGTATGGTGTTGACGTTTTTGTCGATCCAGCTTACCGGGGCTTACGTTTGGGGAGGCGATTATATGATGCCCGTAAGGAATTAAGCGAAACGCTGAACCTAAAGAGCATCATATTTGGAGGCCGTATTCCCGGGTATGCGGAATACGCCGATACTCTCACGCCTTCTGCCTACATTCAAAAGGTCAAGGCGAATGAAATCTACGATCCGGTATTGTCCTTTCAGCTTTCCAATGATTTTCACATCAAGAAAATTTTAAAAAATTATATCCCCGAAGATAGCCAATCCAATTCTTACGGGGTATTGATGGAATGGAACAACGTCTATTACGAAAAAAGGAAAAAACTATTTGGTGGTCGCAAAGCCTATCCACGCATTGGTGTCGTTCAATGGCAGATGCGTACTTTTAACACCATTGAAGAATTTCTTCATCAGGTCGAGTTTTTTGTCGATGCCGTGGCGGGTTATAAATCAGATCTTGTTTTATTCCCCGAGTTGCTCAATGCACCGCTTTTGAAAAATTTCAATCAAGAAAATCCGGCGGAGGCCATGCGATCTCTTTCAGAATATTCGGATGAAATTCGCAACGCCTTTGTGAACATGGCCCTTTCCCATAATATCAATATTATCGCCGGCAGTATTCCACAGTTGAAAGAAGACTCTTTGTACAATGTATCTTACCTGTGCCGAAGGGACGGCACTTGGGATGCGCAGTACAAGATCCACATTACCCCTGACGAAGCCCAGTACTGGGGGTTGAAGGGAGGGAATGAGAATCGAATTTTTGATACCGATATCGGAAAAATAGGTATTCTCATTTGCTACGACGTCGAATTTCCGGAACTGGCTCGTAACCTGGTGGATAAGGGCATGACCATTCTGTTCGTTCCCTACTTGACCGATACGAAAAATGCTTATCTCAGGATTAGGCGGTGCGCCCAGGCCCGAGCCATTGAAAATGAATGCTACGTGGCGATTTCAGGGAGCGTTGGAAATTTGCCAAAAATTGAAAATATGGATATTCAATATTCGCAGTCGGCCGTGTTCACACCGTCGGACTTTGCTTTCCCCCATGATGCGATTGCCGCAGAGGCCACACCGAACACCGAAATGACGCTGATGGTGGATTTAGATCTCGATTTGCTAAAAGAGTTGCGGCAGCAGGGAAGTGTTCAAAATATACGCAACCGGCGTAAAGACTTGTATGAAGTCGTCTGGAAACCGGCCCCGGTGCGTCGAAAAAACCTTTAAAAATCGCCTTAGCATAGGCTGAGTATGTAACAGAGAAACAAAAATATCAGCCCGAATATTTCACGAGTTGCATTCGTTCATTTGCAAGGCATTCAGGGAGGAAGCTGTACTTTTGTACTGCAACTCCCTGATAATCCCGCCATGGCGGGATAAATGGGCGAATGCGGCTCGCCATAAAGGTGAATATTTTTGAGCTGTTTTCATGATTCTTTTAGGTGACAAAATGTTCAGTAAGTTTTTCCGGCAGTATCAACTTTAACCCAGTGAAATTATATTTTTTGCCTATCTTACCAAAAATATTCATGAAATTTTCGGGTTAGGAGGATGTCATGTTTACAGAATTGTTTTCCGGAATCGATGTCGGGGGGGAGACGTTAAAAAATCGATTGATCATGGCTCCCACGTATCTCGGTTATGCCGGCGAAGGCGGCAGCATAAGTCAGATGCTGCTTGATCATTACCAACTGATGGCACAAAGCGGTGTTGCCATGGTGGTCGTTGAAAACAGTACGGTGGATTTTACTGTCGGCAGCGGGTCGACGCGGACGATTCGGGCTGACACGGATGACAATCTGGACGGATTGAAGCGACTGGCGGAAGCTATTAAAAAAGAAGGCGCTCTGGCTTGTTTGCAAATCAATCACGCCGGGCGCTTCGCACATGCTGCAACTGAACCCGTGGCGCCCTCGGCTGTCGAAACTTTCGGTCGCACGCCACGAGCCTTGAATAAGGACGGTATCGAACGTGTTGTAGAACAATTTGTCAAAGCAGCCCGCAGGACCCGAATGGCTGGTTTCGATATGGTCGAATTGCATGGCGGTACCGGGTACCTGTTGTCACAGTTCTTGTCGCCCCGCACCAACCGGAGAACGGATAAATACGGCGGTTCGATGACAAATCGGCAACGGTTTGCCCTTGATGTGGTCCGAGATGTAAAGGCCGCCCTGGTCGATTTTCCTGTCGGATACCGCTTTTTGGCAGATGAATGGCTCCCGGACGGGTTGACATTGGCAGAATCAGTGCCTTTTGCCCAGGCTCTGTCAGCCGCAGGGATAGCATACATTTCCGTAATGGGCGGGACATACGAGTCTTTTTTTCTGCCCGAAATCGTTAAAAAGTCAAAACGTCCGGGTTATATGCTGGAGCTGTCGGATGCCGTGAAAAAAGAGGTTGCGGTTCCCGTGGTTGCCGCAGGGCGCTTGTCCAACGGCGCGGTTGCAGAACAAGCTGTTCAATCAGGACAGGCGGATATCATTGGCCTGGCCCGCGTATTGTGGGCGGACCCCGAATGGCCTAAAAAAGTGCAGTCAGGGCGGGAAGAAGACATCATCCATTGTGATCCGCAATGTGGTGATGCCTGCATCCAAATGGTAATGAAAGGCCGTCCCGCCTATTGCACCCAATGGACACCATCGAAAGTTAAGGAGTGGAAAAATAAGTTTATTTAGAATTGAAAACTAAAACATGCGCAACGGAACGGAAAAAATCGCGTGCCGCAAACGCGTATTGAAACCGGTGTTCCTGGTGAGATAAACGGGCTAAAAAAGTGGGATACTGATGACGTACAATTTTGATCCGGATAAATGGTATGAAAATGAGCGTGATTATCTCAATAACAGATTAAAATCGGGACAGATGACAAAAGAAGAATTCAAAAAGGCCATTGAAGATCTTGATCAACAGCATGAAAAAATTTGGAAACGTTTAGACGGAAGCTATCAAATTCACCATTAAATTTTAAAAACATAGATCACATCTGACAAATTAACATCCGTGTCCTGATTGTGTCCGACAGTTAACGTTTATACCTGTTCCATTTTAAATGCTTCCTAATCTTCAGCTTTTGGTATGTAATCACAAATTTCTCAGCATTTCTGGCAAACACAATATGTTGGGGTGCCAAGGATTGAACTTTTGATCCGGGTAATGGCCAGCAAGCTTTAATGTTGACCTACCTTACAGATTCAATACTATCTCAATATCTTTATTCGGATGATATTTGGTTTTTTGGCAGCTGCAATTGTATGTTAAGCGCACGAATCCTTGGTCGAGAGCATGCGAAAAAACAGGCTATCGCGCACGAACGTTTCAACCAACCAACTCAGCCGAACAAACCGACTGAAACCATGAACCTAAAACTGGAACTCATTTTTAAAGACCGAGTGGGCATTGTCGCCGATATTACCACCATCATTGCTCAGCAGGGTGGTAATATCGTGTCTATGGAGGTTGTTCGTTGCGAAGACCGTGCCCATGTTTATTTTGAGGCTGAAAAACGTGAGCCAGCAGTTCCGACCGAAGAAATTTTTGAAACCCTCGCCAAAGTTACAGACTTGATTCAAATCCGCTTGATCGACACCTTGCCCCAGGAAGAAAGAGAAAACCGCTTTCGAGTGGTATTGGACAACATCAGTGATGGTGTGGTTTCCATCGATCGGGAGGGAAAGGTGACCACCATTAACCGCGTGGCCCGGCGTGCATTGGACTGCGGAGATAGCAGTGTGATCGGTAACAATGTGCAGACCTTAAATCTACCTGATTTTCACATTCTGGAATGTTTAGAAGGTAAAAAATTTAACAATGTCAAAAAAGACCTGCTAACGGCTACCGGCAGGTATCATTATTTTTCCACCGGCAGACCCATCCGGGATTCTGAAGGGCGGATCGTCGGCGCTGTTGAAATCGCCAGAGATATGCAGGAGATTAAAAAACTTGCCCGATCGATTTCCGATCCGGTCAAAATCAGCTTCAGCGATATCATTGGTCGCCATCCGACAATACAGGCGGCTGTCGCCTTTGCCCGCAAAATTGTAGGTTCCGATATGATTGTTTCGATTCGCGGTGGCAGCGGTACGGGCAAGGAACTCTTTGCTCGGGCGCTGCACTCCGCCGCTGAACTTCGGGGGCCTTTCGTGCCGATAAACTGTGCGGCCCTTCCCGAGCAGCTCCTTGAAAGCGAACTCTTCGGTTATGTCGGCGGCGCTTTTACCGGCGGTCGCAGAGAGGGCAAACCTGGACTGTTTGAAGTGGCTCGAGAGGGAACGGTTTTTTTGGACGAAATCGGCGAAATGCCGGTTGGGTCTCAAGCCAAGATCCTAAGGGTCATACAGGAAAGATGGGTTCGTCGGATCGGCGGATCCAAAGAAATCCCTATTCAGACCCGGATTATTACTGCCACCAACCTCAACTTGGAGCAGCTCGTGGACCAAAGGATTTTTCGCCAGGACCTTTATTACCGCATCAATGTTTTGCCAATCCACATTCCGCCGCTGGTTGAACGCATGGAAGACATTCCTTTGCTGGTGGAGCATTTTCTGTTTCAGCTCGCTTCCAAACTTGGCAAACCAATTCCTGGTATGACCAAGGAGGCCATGCAAAAACTGATGCGACATGACTGGCCGGGAAATGTCCGCGAGCTTAAAAATGTCGTCGAGCGGGCAGCATTTCTATCTGAAGAAGATTCCATCGAGGTAAAATGTATTCTCTTTAGTAATGAAATCGGCCAGGGATTGCAAAAAACGACAGAAGTAATTAATTCCGATCATACCGGTCGATTTTCGTTGAAAGAGCGGATCAATTCATACGAAAAACAAATCGTCATGGAAACCTTGCAGGCGTCACGTAGCATCCGTGAAGCAGCTAGGCGGCTCGGTGTGTCCCATACGGCTTTGCTGAACAAATTAAAAAAATGGAAACTTAATGAACCAACGGAAACTTAATGAACCGGTGTTGTTAACCTAACGTAATTAAATGATTTAATTTAATTACAAAGCTTTTGTGGAACGATAAGTTGCCAATTGTATCCGCTTTATATTGCATATAGCATATTTCAACGTGATTCGACGATCTCCCTCCTGTTCATTCCTATAGCACCCAATAAAATCATAACCAATTGATATTATAATATTAAATTTTCAACGGATATTCTTTTTCCATCTGAATTCGATTCAGTTCCTCCTTTTAGCCGTCATTTTTCTTCCACATCCGAGGTCTGGCAAGCATCTTGCTCTTATATCGCTTGAAACCGAAGGTTGTCGACCAAGGCAACTGATTTAAACCTATAACCAAAAGGAGGAAAACTATGATCGTTGGAATTTTAAAAGAAATCAAGACAGAGGAAAATCGTGTCTGTATGACGCCGGCCGGTGTCGAGGTCATGATCGCCAATGGCCATAAGTTGTTGGTAGAAAAGGGTGCCGGCAGCGGCAGCGGTTTCGAAGATGCGGCGTATATCAAAGCAGGTGCCGAGATGGTCGCAACAGCTCGCGAAATATTTGAACGATCCGACATGGTGATGCATGTGAAAGAACCGCTGCCGCCTGAGTACGATCTGATCCGGGAAGGTCAGATTGTCTTTACCTATCTGCACCTGGCAGCGGCAGAAGAACTGACCATGGCCCTTATCAAAAGTAAAAGTGTCTGCATTGCCTATGAAACCATTCAGATGCCGGACCGCTCCTTGCCGCTGCTGACCCCCATGAGCGAGGTCGCCGGAAGGATGGCCATTCAGCAGGGAGCCAAGTATCTGGAAATGGCTCAGGGCGGTCACGGCGTGTTGCTGGGGGGCGTGCCCGGAGTGGATCCGGGTAATGTGGTTGTTATCGGCGGCGGCATCGTCGGCATCAATGCGGCCAAGATGGCCTGCGGTTTGGGTGCAAAGGTTTATATCCTCGACATGAACCTTGACCGCTTGCGTTACCTGAGCGATGTGATGCCGGCCAATTGCTTCGGTTTGTTTTCCAGCCCGGCCGCTCTCCGGGAACTCATCAAGACGGCCGACGTCGTCGTCGGCGCCGTGCTGATTCCAGGCGCCAAGGCGCCCAAGTTGATTACCAGAGAGATGCTCAAAACCATGAAACCAGGCTCTGTTCTGGTGGATGTCGCCATCGACCAGGGCGGCTGCTTCGAAACCTCGAAAGCCACGACCCATGGCAATCCGATCTACACGGTAGACGGTGTGGTGCATTATTGCGTGGCCAACATGCCCGGGGCGGTGCCGCGAACCTCGACCATGGCCCTGACCAATGCCACTCTTCCCTATGCGGTCGAGATTGCCAACAAAGGCTGGAAGGCGTCCATGAAGGAGAGCAACGATATCAAATTGGGCGCCAATGTCATCAACGGTAAAGTAACCTATAAAGCGGTGGCCGATGCTTTCGGTATCGATTACACCCCCATCGATGAGCTGCTTTAATGATGACGCGTGACGAAGAGTGTGCCGGGTGGCTGCTGGATCCGGCAATCCTGTACGCCATCACAACTGACTTTGCAATTGTAAAACGGGGTCTCTTTATTGAGAGATCGACAAACGGATTCTTTTATCAAAAAGGAAAATAGCCATGATTGTAGGAATACCGAAAGAAATCAAGGCGGATGAGAATCGCGTCGCCATGGCTCCGCTGGGGGTGGAGGTCATGAAGCAAAACCGGCATACGGTTTTGATCGAAAAGCAGGCCGGCAGACCCAGTGGGTTCGAGGACGCCGATTATGAACACGCCGGGGCGGAAATCGTGGCGTCATCCCACGATATATTCAACCGTTCTGAAATGATTCTGCGCGTCAAGGAGCCGCAACCGTCCGAATTTGACCTCCTCAGGGAGGATCAGATTTATTTCTCTTATCTTCACCTGGCGGCATCGGAAAAATTAGCCCACAAGCTGATTGAAACCGGTTCGATCAACATCGCATATGAAACGATCCAAAAGGAAGATGGGTCTCTGCCGCTGCTCAAGCCGATGAGCGAGGTCGCCGGACCGATGGCCGTCCAAGAGGGGGCCAAGTATCTGGAAATGGCGCAGGGCGGCCACGGTGTTCTGCTCGGAGGGGTTCCCGGCGTCGATCCGGCCACGGTGGTTATTCTCGGCGGCGGCGTGGTTGGCGGCAATGCCGCCAAAATGGCCTCCGGCCTGGGGGCCAACGTCTATGTTCTCGACATCGATTTAGAGCGGCTCCGGTATCTGAGCGATGTGATGCCCGCAAACTGTTTTATCGTTAAATCGAGCCCGGCGGCCATCCGCGATCTGATCACCAAGGCGGACCTGGTGGTGGGTGCGGCGTTGTGGCCCGGTGCCAGGACCCCTATTCTGGTCACCCGTGAAATGCTCAAATCCATGAAAAAAGGCACGGTGCTGGTGGATGTCGCCATTGACCAGGGCGGCTGCTTCGAAACCTCCAAGGAGACGACCCATCACCAACCCACATATATTCTCGACACCATTGTTCACTATGCCGTCAGTAATATGCCCGGGGCTTTACCCCGCACATCTTCGCTGGCTTTGACCAATGCCACCCTGCCCTATGTTCTCGAAATCGCCAACAAAGGCTGGAAAAAAGCCCTGCAGGAGAGCAATGAAATCAAATTGGGCGCCAATGTGATTGACGGTAAAGTAACTTATAAAGCCGTTGCGGAGGCGTTTGGTCTGGAACACATTGCTATTGACAGCCTACTTTAAGACGGCTGAGTCGAAATGCTTGATACCCGCCTCGCCGGGGATCATGCGTATCTTTTCTGATAATGTACGCAAACAAATCTCGATTCACAGCTGAAATTGAAATCCCAAGGAGGAACCGTCAATGTCACAAATCAAAAAATATTTTCTTTCATTAGCGCTTATGAGTGCCCTCATCGGATCGGCACCCGCCGCTGCCGATGTGAAAATTGGATTTCTCGCCGGGTTCACAGGCCCGCTTAAAAGTTTGGCGCCGGGAATGTACAAAGGAGCGAAACTCGCGGTCAAGCAAATTGATATTCAGGGCGGACTTATAGACGGCCAAAAAATTATCATGCCGAGCGGCGATTCAACTTGCTCGGATGTCACAGCTGCTGTGGATGCCGCCACCCACCTCGTTCACAATGAAAAAGTCTTGGCCATTGTCGGACCGCTGTGTTCCGGTGCGGCTATTGCCGTATATAAAAATGTGACCATACCCGCGGGTATCACGGCGGTGTCCCCATCAGCCACCTCTCCCGCAATCACATCGCTCGATGACGGTGATCTCGTGTTTCGCACCTCACCTTCTGATGTTTACCAGGGCAACATCATGGCACGCTTGTTACTATCCAAGGGGATTAAGCATATTGTTATTACTTACGTAAACAATGATTGGGGGAAGGGCATTTCCGCTGAGCTTTCCAAAGCTTTCGAAGCCGCAGGCGGTGAGGTGGCCGGGAATATAGCGCACGAAGAGGGAAAAGCAGACTACAGTGATGTTATACGATCATTGTCATCCCCGGGTGTCGGCACGCTGGTTGTGCTGGCATATGCAAACGGCTCGGGTCAGACAGTGCTGCGCCAGGCAGTGGAAAGCGGTGCTTTCGAGCAGTTTGTCGGTGGAGACGGAATGGCTAGCAATACCCTTATCGCAGCGATAGGAAGTGACAAGCTCAGAGGCATGATTGTGACCAAGCCGGGAGCCCCGGATAGCACGGGAGCAAGAGTTTTTAACAAATTTGCCTGGGCCGACAATCTGAATCCAGCGGGGGCGTTTGTCGGGCAGTCCTATGACGCCGCATTTCTGCTTGCGTTGGCCATCGAAAAAAACGGTAAAGCCGAACGTGCCGGGATTTCCCAGGCTTTGCGAGCCGTGGCGACTCCTCCCGGTGAGGTCATACTGCCGGGTGAATGGGCAAAAGCAAAAGCATTGATCAAGGCAGGCAAAGAGATCAACTATGAGGGTGCCACTGGCAGTCTCGATTTTGATGAAGCTGGTGATGTATCCGGAGTGATTATTGAGATGGGCGTTAATGTAAGAGAAGGCTCCTTCATTGAATTTGGCCAGATTAAGTAACCAGCGATAAAAATCGTTCAAACCGCCATCAAATCTCATTTTTGTAAAGGAGATCCAATGACTGATACAATATTGATAGGAATTGACGGTAGTAAAGCCGGCGAACATGCTGTAAATTTTGCCGTCTCACAAGCCAAGTCCAGCAATACACTTCTGGTTCTCGGTTATGTGGTTGAATGGTCACCTTATACGTTTAACACTCCCGAAGAAAACGAACAACGCCATTTGCGTCGGAAAGAAGAAATCAAAAACGCCAAGGAGAGAGTGCTGGATCCAATACTGAAGTCGCTCGAAAGCGAAGGCGTTAAGGCTCTCGGCGTTGTCCGCCACGGTCAAGTAGCAGATGTCTTGCTTCAGCTAGCCAAGGAGCAGGGGGCCGTTCAAATCGTTGTCGGCAGGATCGGCCATTCGGGGATCAAATCCTTGCTTTTTGGGAGTGTTGCCACAAAACTGATACAGCTTGCCCACATCCCGGTAACCATTGTCCCATAGCAACTACGCGAATGGCCCTCTTTATTGTTTGCTTCTTTGTATGATGAAAAAGAAATCATGCGAACCTTCGACAATATGTTGTTTTTTGGAAAACCGCCAAGGCTTTCTTTGAAACTTATCCGACAAAATGAAAAGGGAGTTACAATGATGAAATATAAAGCCATATCAATTTTTGTTACGCTATTCACCTTTTTTGCGCCAGTGTCGGTCTTCTCTCAGGAAACCGGTGGTGGGATCGATCAAAAGGTCAGTGATATTTTCAACACCGTGTTTGGGCCGTTTGTTTCATTCATTTTTTATTCCGTGTCGATCAACGGTGTCAGCTTTCCACTGATCGTTGGTTGGCTGATTATCTGTGCTTTCATTTTGACGGTATACATGGGGTTTATCCAGTTCACGGGTATCCGGCATTCTATCGACCTGCTTCGCGGTGTTTATTCAAATCCTGAAGACGCAGGTGAAGTGTCGCACTTTCAAGCGCTGGCCACGGCCTTGTCCGGCACTGTGGGGCTGGGAAATATTGCCGGTGTTGCGGTTGCGGTCAGTTTGGGAGGGCCCGGCGCTACTTTTTGGATGATTGTGGCAGGCTTTGCCGGTATGGCCTCAAAGTTTACCGAATGTACTCTGGGCGTCAAATATCGTGATGAGTTCCCCGACGGACACGTTTCCGGCGGTCCGATGTATTATCTGAGCAAGGGTTTGGCAGAAAAGGGGAAGGCGGGTCTTGGCAAGGTGCTCGCCGTTCTATTCGCCATCATGTGCATCTTCGGTTCATTTGGCGGCGGCAATATGTTTCAAGGAAACCAGGCCTATCAAATGATTGCCAATACATTCGGGATATTTACCGATACTGGCTGGTTGTTTGGACTTATACTGGCAATTATCGTCGGTGCTGTAATTATTGGCGGCATTAAATCTATAGCCAAGGTAACGGAAAAAATCGTGCCGTTTATGGCAATTTTATATGTGGGTACCGCCGTGGTGATCCTATTGGCGAACTTCACCCAAATACCAGCTGCATTCGCGCTTGTCATTCAAGGGGCTTTCGTGCCCGAAGCCATTGGTGGAGGGATTGTCGGTGTTCTTATACAAGGCCTGAAGCGTGCTGCGTTCTCAAATGAAGCCGGCATCGGCTCGGCAGCGATCGCGCACTCCGCTGTTAGAACCAACGAGCCTCTCACCGAAGGCTATGTTGCCCTTCTGGAACCGTTCATCGATACGGTGGTGATCTGTACCATGACCGCCCTTGTCATTGTCATTACCGGCACCTACGCCGACGCAGGGGGAATGACCGGAGTGGCCTTAACTTCGGCCGCGTTCCAGTCCGTGTTCCCATGGTTTGGCGTCATTCTGGCTGTAGCCGTGCTCTTATTCGCTTTCTCCACTATGATCTCCTGGTCTTACTATGGCCTGAAATGCTGGACATTTTTGTTCGGGGAAAGCCGGGTTTCGGAGTTGGCCTTTAAATTTATTTTCTGTGTGTTTGTCATTATCGGATGCAGCATGAGCCTGGGGCCGGTCATCGATTTTTCAGATGCGGCAATTTTTGCCATGTCTCTTGGCAATGTGCTCGGCTTGTATCTTTTGATGGGTACCGTGAAAAAGGATCTGAAAGACTATCAGGCTCGATTAAAATCCGGAGAGATCAAGCGCTATAAATAAACAAGCTTGAAGAAGAGAAATTGGCTCGTAACGAAACACGGGATGCACCATGAATGGCCGTTAGGATTTAAAATCCCCATAAATCGCAATTGGGTGGTAGGTCGAGCAGTTGCCGATCACACCTCAGTCCATGTGCATGGCCTGCAGCCAGGCTGAGGGCGAGTTCCCAAAAGGTGCTGCTTACGCGATGCAGAACGGCAATAGAAGAGTGTTTGCCACCCCTTTGCTGATAGAAGGGGTGGCGATTGGGGTGACCCTGATCCGCCGATTGGAAGTCTTGCCACTCACGGACAAACAGATTGCGCTTCTCGATTTATAGTGATTCCTCTGCTGTTGGTTGGTTCAACCTTACATTCGGCATTCCCGCCAGGGCTGACCCAGTAGGATGAGCCCGGCCGCTCCCAGATCAAAAGGCCCAGGTAGGAAAAAACCAGAGTGTAGTTTCCCCGAGTGACATCCAATAGAAGCCGACCTTCACGGGCTATATTTCTCCTGCAAGCGCCCACACAGGTACATGAAGCAGGTGGCACCGATGAGAATGAAAAACACCGTCCCGCTTACCGCACCGCTGCCAGCGTTGAATGCATGCTGCCAAAGCTGGCGCAGGACGCCGGGTAGGCCGAAAATAAACGCGCCAGGCCAAAAAATGGCGTAGGCGCAAGCTATCAGGATGAAGGTTCGGATTATTTTTGCCGGCATGCGGACTCCCTTATCAATACCGATTTGCTGTTTTTCCGTAAAATCGCGGTTTTTAGCGCCAGATTGAAATGCAAATATTGGAATTTTGAGATAGACGTTCCGTACCTGTGATTATTCTAATGTTATCACGTGTTGGTTCGAATCGCCCTCACGGGTGAAGGCAGGGGAACCGCTGGTTGGTACCTTCTTTTCATGGTGCCGGTAATCGGTTCAGCCATAGGCTTTGGCTTGGGATCATTTTGGCAGAAAAAGAGGTTCCGGTTTGCCGTAGCTGTGTCAAGAATATACGCTATACGATATTCCATGTTAATTACATGGGCTCAAGTTTTGATGTTTTCCGGATATATTTACACATCAGGTAACAATAAATTCTACCAATTTCCAGACCAC
This sequence comes from uncultured delta proteobacterium, assembly GCA_963825595.1. GTDB lineage: Bacteria > Desulfobacterota > Desulfobacteria > Desulfobacterales > SG8-13 > JARFQH01. Next base: position 20,713 of record CAWGUE010000033.1, read on the forward strand.
CTCCCAGCGTATTTTGGTATTCTCGATGGCCTAACAAATTTATCTGCATTGGTATATCCGAAATTTGGTTTTTTCTGCTGGTTTGCGGGCGGTATATTATTTACAAGCGGCCTTATCCTTGAATGGCGATTAATTGGCAAAGCAGTAAAAATTATAGTTAATCAAAATTTGTGATATCATCAAGCCCTTATCTTTCGTGTTCGGTTCTGATTACTGCTAGTGTGCCACGAGCGCACTTTGAAATAATAAAGTGTGTGTAACTGTACAAAAGATGAGGGTAGGCCCCTCGGAACCGGCTTGCAGGAGCAGGTTTCAAACCGCCTTAAGCTGCGCTGGTTAAGAGCCAGGGTGGTGAGCGTTAAGGAAAAGGTTCCGCTCGACGGGATCAGGTATGAATCAGGGAGATGAGCGCAAGCGAACCATTGATGAGGTGTCGAAATATCACGGATGACGTAAAAACTGGAGTACTAGGAGGATTCCAGGATAAGTCCAGAGGTCACCTGTTTATTGTCTGGGCGGCGTCCGGCATAAAGATGGCATGACCTTGCTTCAGGCTTTTGTACGGAACGTGGGAACCTGTCGTCTCGATGGTAAGGGAGAAGCGCAAGTGGTGGACCCACAAGCGTGAGAGTACCGATGCGAGGCACAGGGGCGGATCATCCAGTAGTAGTGTTGAAGGTTCTGTAATGGAACTGGAGCGAAGGGGATGAGCCGGCCCGCAGAAAGTGATGGTCAACCAGGGTACTGGGAGGAACCGGATTACTTTCTACGTCGGCTTGAGATCGTAAGATTTCAGGAGAACGGCTGGCAGGAGCCGTGTGAATCGAGAGGTTCATGCACGGATCTGTGGGGGCGTGGGGGTGAGATTCCCCTGCGCTACCCGACTTAGGCAAAACTTTTTAAAACTCCGAAACCAGGAAGGCCAACCACAATATATAGTAGTTGGCCTTTATCAATTCTTTTTGCGATAAGGTCGATATGTATCTTGTTTAAATCATGGATGACAATTCATGGGACTATCAGGCAAAGTTAGATCTTTTATCTGCTTATGAAAGATAAAATCATGACTATTAAATTTAACCTAATTTGAGCGATTGTCGAGGTTGCCGCAGGTACAAGGAAGAAGTCGTTGCGCTATAGTGGACTATGCGGAAGGGCTTCTGACGCAGTAGATGTGGTAAGATCGGCAATCCCAAAGGGTTTCAAATTTTAAAAATTAAGTCCGGGCTAACTCCTCTTGATAAATACAAAATAACGCTTTTTGAAAATTTGAAACGCTCAATTTAGGTTTAAATTATTTTGTCTTCATCACCCATACACCCCGCCAATCTTTAAGCTCTTTACCCAGTAAGGCCTGACATTTTTCAGCATACGCGGCAGCGGCAGAATCATGCGCTCGTATTTCAGCGAAGGCCTCCAACCCACGCGCCATATCGCCTTTATAATATAAACGTAATCCCTTGCTAAACTTGTCGAAAACATCCTTTCCGGCTTCGTAATCCGCCCTGGTCAACGGTTCATAAACAGTGACAGGTTCCTTCCGTCCGACAACGGTTAACCTTGCGATCTCCCGGAAAGCGAAATGCTTGGTTGCCAGATCTTTTGTCGCTTGAGAAATCATTGTGTACGTACCAAATTGTTTGTTGGCACCTTCCAGCCTGGCGGCTAAATTGACGGCATCTCCGATCATCGTATAGTCGAAGCGCTCGTGTGATCCCAGGTTGCCGACGACGGCATTGCCTGTATTGATGCCAATACGCATATACATATCCGCTCCAACGCGTTTTCCGAAAATCGGGCGCATTTCGGCCAATTTTGCCTGGCACCGGAGAGCGGCCTGGACGGCCTTAACGGCATGGTCCGGAACGCCAAGCGGCGCATTCCAGAAAGCGATAATGGCATCGCCTTCATACTTATCGATGGTTCCGCCCTCTTCATGGATGATGTCGGTCATTGCCGTAAGATAATCGTTCAGCAGCTCGACGAGTGCTTCAGGGTCCAGATTCTCGGAAATAGATGTAAACCCTTGCAGGTCAGAAAAAAAAATAGAAAGAACCCGGCGCTCTCCACCGAGTTTCAGCCGTTCGGGATGTTCAATAAGTTGCTCGATGACTTCCGGGCTGAGGAAATGTCTGAAAGCATTTTTTATAAATCTTTTTTGTCGGCCTTCAGTGGCAAAGTTGATGACAAGCACCAATCCAATGGTCACCATAACCGCCACTTCCTGAATAACCAGGGGCAGCCAGAATCCTTGCTGGTAGGCGCCGATTGACAACACCGCAGGTGTCGTGATGAACACCGCGATGGCGGCGACACTGCTGAATGCTCCCCTTAAATAGGTGAATGCGACCGCACATCCCATTGACAAGACAAGTAGAATCGCAAAAGTTGTCCAAGCGGGCGCTGGGCGCATAAAATCGTCGGAAAGAAAGTTATCGAGGAAGGTGGCATAAATTTCCACCCCCGGGAAAACACCGGATATTGGAGAGGGCCGCAAGTCGTAAAGGCCGGGGGCAGAAAACCCAAAAAGAACGTATTTGTCCTTAAGGGCATTCGGGTCTTGGATATTCGGCTGTTCACCGTTCAGGATCTGAATTTCAGATTGAAGTACTGCGGCGGCACTGTATATCTTGTGTGTCCCCGATGGCCCCCGGTAGCGCAGAATCGTATGGCCGTTCGTATCCATCGGGATTTTTTGTTTGCCGACTGTCAGATGGCCCTGACTGAATTTTAGCGGCGTTTTTGGGTTCGCAGCCAGATATACCCCCAGCCCCAGCGACGGCAGGGGATGGCCGTCGAAGATGCTGAAGAGATCGACTTTCCGGAAGATTCCGTCAGGGTCCGGGTGCAGGCTGACATTGGACAGGACAGCCGCTTTGTCGGCCAGTTCATCAACGGGCAGGGATGATCTGGCATATGTTCCGGTTTTTCCGGCTGGGCTTTCTTGCCATTGTTTCAAACCGTCAAACTGGATGCCCGGTTGGGGGACAGTGGGCGGCCAGCTCAGATGGGTTCCGCTTTTGTTGCTCAAAAATGTCGCTAAGGTTACATGCCCTAAATCAGAAACGGCCCGGGCGAAAGACGCATCGTCTTCGACGCCGTATTTGGAAGGATCGGTGAAAAGAACGTCAAAAGCAACCGCTTTGGCACCGCTTCTTTGGCAGTAATTTAAAATGACCCCATAAATTTCTCTGGGCCAAGGCCAGGTCAATCCATTGACTTCTTTGCCCCAGTCAAGGCTCTTCTGGTCGAGTAGAATCAAACGAATATCTTCGGTGGCCTTGCCCGGCTTGGCCATAACAGCGACGCGCCAATCCCAGGATTTGGCCTCCCATGCATCGATCAGGCCGGAAGCCAAAAGCAGCAACGCCAGCAGCACACCGGCGCTGCCGGCTAACAAGCCCCTGGTTAATTTGTTGCTCACGACGGGTCGTTTGGCCATGGGCTATACACTCTTCAGGGCATCATTGAATCTGGCTTGTCTGGCTTTGGGTGATTTAACATCCGGGTACATAGCGGTTTGTTTCTGGATTTCGGCCAGGCGGTTGTCCGGCAATGGATGCGTCTTGGCAAAGTCCGGGCGGCCCGGCTTTAATTGGGTTTTCATTTGATCCAGCATAACAACGAGGCCCTTGGGATTATAGCCCGCCAGTTGTAGAATTTCTAATGCAGCCACGTCCGCCTGATATTCCAGAGATCGAGAATAGCCGGTAACGATGAGTGTTTTTGTGATATCGGAAATTGACTCTTCAAAAACCGCTGTTAATTTTGAAAGATCTTCATTAGTGTATGTTTTAGCGCCTGTTATGGCCAAAGACGTCAGAGCCGTGGTTAAGCGTGATTGCTTGATGGCTCGCAGACCATCCTGGTGCTGCACATGGCCGATTTCATGTGCCAACACCGCTGCTACGGCATCCTCGTTTGGACAGCATCTCAGGATTCCCCTGGATAGAAATATTAGACCTCCGGGAGCGGCGTAGGCATTTATTTCATCTGAATCCAGGATCAAGAAGCGGTAACCGCCAAAGGTTTCAGGGCGCTCAGAGGCCTGCGACAGCATTTGGCCCATGACGTTAATGTACGTATTGGATTTCTGATTATTGTAGGGTTGATACTTTTGAAGGATCACCGCACCGACGGTTCGACCGATATAGTATTCCTGTTCAGGCGTAATGTCTTCAAAAGAGTGTGCGACCAGTTTTGTGTTGTCAGCGATCGTTTTCGTATCGATGCTGACGCCGCCAATTTGAATGGATGGAACGGACTTCGACAGACTGTCCATTGTCTTACATCCGGCCATCAATGCAGATAGAGCCGGTACCACACCAAAGCTCCAAAAGCCCCATTTGCACGTCAGACTCAAAAATCTACGCCTGCTCGAGCGATCCATTATTTTTCTCCTTTTGGCGTTAACTGCCCCTCTTTAATGAAGGCTGTAATTTGATTCTGGGAAACAACCATATTCTCCATTTTGTTAACCCATGTAAAATCTACTTGGGGGTTCTTGGATTTGAAATCTTTCTCGACCTCCTGGTTAAATCCCTTGCCTGCCAGAGTGATCTCATCGCTGGAAGCGGCCTGCTCTACATCCGAGGCACCAGGTTTGAGAACGATTTTTTTAACCGTAAGCGCTGAGGAATGCATCCAGCCGTCAGGGCTTCCCTTCGGATTTTTGACCAGGTACCATGCTCCTTGAGCCGCCTGCACAGAAACCCGGTCACCATATGGGAGCTGGGCCACAATCTTACCCAAAAAAGATGGATTGGAACGAACGACACCATTTTTCACCTGTATACTCATCATTTTTTGCATAGCGCTTATCTCCCTTCGCAAAATCTGTTGACCGTTTCATATTTCAAAAGAAGAGGGAATGGAAAGGGTTTTCTCCCGATCAAATTCCGAAAAAAGTTTTGATTTTGTAAATAAGTTTTAATTGGGCGGCTGATTGACCCGGTAATTTATTGGTTTCAGCGGATAGGTCTTGCTGGCGTTGGGCCATAATCGACCCAATTTGTTCAGGGATATCCGGATTGGAAGCTAAAATTGTTGAAAACAACGTCTTGTCTACCTTAATCACCGTTGCGAATTTCAGGGCTTTGACCGTCGCACTGCGGGTTTCGCCGGTGAGAAGGCTCATTTCACCAAAAAAGTCGCCTTGATCGATCGTGGCCATCTGTTTTGCGATTTGCCCTTCCTTTTCCAGCAAAACTTCACACGCACCGTCCAGTATTATGTAGAGTGAGGTCCCCGCCTCGCCTCGGCGAACGATGATTTCCCCGGTACCGTAGTCTTGAATGGTGGCTTCATAAGCAATTTTCTTGCGGTCTTCTTCCGACAGGGGCGCCAGCAACGGTACTTTCTCCAACAACGCCATTATTTTCATGGACAGCTGTTCACGATCCTTTTGCTTTTGACGTCTCTCGATGTGCGCGTGCTGGACATCTCGGATGGGAAAAGGAATATTGATCCCCTGGCGTCTCAGGGCATACCAGAGCTGGTTGTTAATGTCGGCTTTGATCTGAGGGTCGTTGGTATAGTTATTATGCCAGAAGCGGATCTCGTAATTGATGGAAAAATCGTCAAAGCTTATCAGGCGAACCTGGGGCCGCGGTTTACTAAGGACTTTAGGGTGCTGTTTCACCAAATCGAGAATAACCTTTCTTACCTTGTTGGGCGGGGCGCCATACTCCAGTCCGATCTTCAACCGGCAAATCACGCGACGATCCGGCTTGGAATAGTTCACCAGGATGCCGTTGGACAATTCATTGTTGGGCAGATAAATCAATACATTGTCCCGCGTGATGATGCGGGTTGACTTCCAGGTGATTCCTACCACCCGTCCCGTATGAGACCCGTAGGTAATCCAATCACCGATACTGAAAGGATGTTCCATCTGCAAAACCAAACCGGAGAAGAAATTCCCAAGTGTGGTTTGAGCGGCCAGGCCGATGACGACCGTCAGGGCGGCAGAAGTGGTAATCAGACCGGCCAGGTTGACATCCCCGCGGGTTCTCAATACAACGAAAAATAAAATGGCATAGCAAATCAAAAGAATGAAGTCGCGGGTGATATTTGGGATCTCGGTCTGTTTCCAATATTTAAGAGGCAATTCGATAAAGATCGCAAAAGTGAGGCGGATAATCGCCCATGACAGCACGATGGAAGAAGCGACATCGATCCATTTGCCGTATTCAGAGATAATCGGAAGATCACCGACAATTTGGTAGACTGCGCCAAGGGCAAAATAGGCGATCAGAAAGCCAAAAGGGAGCGCCGGTATCCTCAGCGAGCGCTTTGCCAAGAGCATGTAAAATGACAGCAGCAGCACTCCACCGAGCATAAGTAAACCGGTACTATTCATGATGACCCCTTCCGCTCCGGACGATGTTTTAGCACGAAATTTTCATGAATATTTCTCCGCTGAACGGAGGAAAAAGACATGATATCGAATTGTAAAAATGCGGGTTAGAATGCCTGGCTTTGACCAGGCCTGATTATCTTTTAGATTCTAAGGTCAAATTAATCATTTTCAATGCGCTAACCTTTAACATAAATGGTCGCAGATTTTATAGATTCTTTTCTGCGAACCCCAACATCGGTGACGGTAAGGATACATACGGCGCCCGGCAGTCGCGTCGGGTAATGGCTGATCCCATTTTCCCGCAGTGCTGGATTTCGCTAAACTCAACTTGTTCATCTGCATATATAGCTAAATGAAACAATTGAATTTTTTTGAACTCTCTGTTACAGGTAATAAATATCAGCATATGCTCATAACCCGCACTGTTTCTACCGGTTTCTCTCGCGAAAGCTGCGTAGAATAAGCGGGCCAGAGGCTTTGGTGGAGCTGACGCGTCGATCGAGGACCCATACCGACAGGATGCAAGGCGGGCCTTGCCTGCAACCTGTCTTGGCTTTGAAGCTGTTATGAAATTCCTTCAACCGCAGTCAACGCGAGAGTCACGCCGCATATGATTTGACTTTACAGCGAAATGGGAATTAATTCCAAATGAAACTTTCAACTCATAACAAGGAGGGTGATTATGGGGAACACGTCCAAAGAGGAACGAAGGCAAAAGGTCATTGATGTGCTGAACAAAGCCCGCGCGATGGAGTTGCAGGCGATTCATCAGTACATGAACCAGCACTACAACCTGGACGACCTCGACTATGGGGAGCTAGCGGCAAAGATGAAGCTCATCGCCATCGACGAGATGCGCCATGCCGAGATGTTCGCTGAGCGCGTCAAGGAGCTTGGCGGCGAGCCGGTGACCGGGCATGACGGTACCATCGAGAAGGGGCAGGTGGTTCGAGTCATCTTTCCGTTTGACGCCAATCTGGAGGACGACACCATCGACGTCTACAATCAGTTCCTTCTTGTCTGCCGGGAAAACGGCGACAGCATCAGCATGAAAATCTTCGAGCAAATCATTGACGAGGAGCAGATTCACTACAATTACTTCGACAATGTCAACAGCCACATCGAGAAAGCTGGGCGACACCTATCTCGCCAAGATTGCCGGGACGCCGTCATCAACCGGATTGGGCCCCAGCGGGTTTGCCGTGAGTGGGGGGGGAGAATAGGTTTTTTCACAATAAGGACAGCGTGGAAAGGGGAAATATTATGGGAGAAGAAATGGAGGTCGGTTGTGCGCGGCCCACCGGCGGGCCAGTCGGGGAAACGGTGGCTGAAAACGCTGACTGCATTTGATTGATAGATAAAATATTTGAGGTTGGAATTATAAGGCCGCTCGAATTTACTGGAGCGGCCTTTTTCGTTTTTCCGCCGCGACGAACCCTGATCCTCACGCCCGATCGATCGGCAGAAGTTTATGGCGAGTGGTACTTTTTGAAATCCCCCTGTCCCCCTTTGCAAAGGGGGAACTGTTAGAGGACCATTTCTCTTTTTTTGCCGCATCCCCTCAATCGAGAGGCATTCACGGACACCGCGGACCTTTGGTGACGCATGCCCCTGTCTGTTGCCGGTGCTGAAAACAATTCGCGAAATACGCAGGTCGATATGGCTTTCAATACATCCCGGCGACAGTGGCAATAACCCGGAAATTTCATCAATCGGAGGGCAAGCTTCCGCTTTTTTAAGAAAGGAACCAGGAGGATTTTATAGCATGGCCAAACCGAATGAATTGATGAATTCCCCTCTGGTCGATTTCATGGATAGCTTCCCCGACCAAGGCCTGGACCGATTGCTGCCACCGACCTCATGGAGAAGGAGTGACGGAGCAGAGATGGTATCAAGTCAGCTAATTCAGAAAATTAACGGTAGTTGAGAAACATAAAGAAAAAATAGGATTGACGGGGAACACAAATAGATATGCCTGTCCCCCGTCTGATTCTCCCCGACTATCTAACCGTCATCTGCACCCCGTCGAGAATCACCGGAACGTTGTCGGCGGGATTGTAAAGTCCCATGAAATTGTTTACCAGATTCGTGTCGGTGGTCGCCAGGTCAGCGACGAAAGGGTACGACAGGGTTTGATACAATAGCTCCACCGTCACGGTTAATCTTCCTCTTGTACCCGTCACATCTATTTCATAGGTTACCTTATCCGAACCTCCAGTAAAGTCTGCATCACGATCAGCCATCCCGTATACTCTGACGTCGACAGGTGCGCTGTTCTTGTTGAATCCTGCCGGTAGCAGCCGATTGTCCTTCACATAGGAAAACGCTCTCAGCAGCGTATAAGTCACGTCACCTTCATAGGTCTGCATGATGGGCTCGTAGATCTGCACCTGGTCCTTGGAGGTGATGGTATTATAGTGGAATTCATAGGTGGTGGGATCATTATCCTCGGCGTCATTGCCTTCAATGCGGCCATCCGCCAGCGGCTTTCCGGATTCGAAAATAAGTTTTTTATTGGCATCTGTGACAACCACGTGCAGCCAGCATCGCCGTGAGGGCAGACCGCTGGGAAGCTTATGGCCGGCAAGGTTCTCAACATTCACGATCACCGATAGGGCGTCTCCTGTGCGGGTGGCTTCGGTCATCAATACGGCCGTTTCCTGTTCAAGCTGGGTGAGCGTGCGGGAGATGGTGTCGTCGAAATGCACGCCATCTGCGGTCACTCCCAGAACATCCGCGTTGGCTTTCAGCAAGTTGACCATAAAACTGTTTCCGCCAACGTAATAGTGCTGCCAAAAGGGCGTTCTCGCCGCAAGGTTACGTGGGCGGTTGCTGATTACGACCGATCCTTGGGCCTTCGGAAGGTGGCAGTCCTGGCACGTTTGGAGAAAACCACTGTGCTCCCACTCCAGGTAGGTGGTCTGTTCCGGAAACTCATAATTGAGATCGTTACCAACTGCGTCGAGGGCCGGCGTGTAGAGCGTATGGCAGGATCCGCAATGAGCGGAATCCGCTATTTGAGAGCCGGGCGTGGGCAGAAACCCGGCGTTATTCTTCATCGGGTTTTGCAGCGGCTGATCGTAGGGCCCGAATATCAATCGATTCGGTCGAACGGTGACTGTGTCGATAACATACTTCCCGGTAAAGCTGTCTGATGTACCCAATTTGTCCGGTTGTATCTGGTGGCAGAGGGTGCAGGAGACGCCGTCCATAGCCGCCTCGTGGAGGTAATGACCGGGGTCGAGAAAACCCGGGGAAAGAACGCCGACAGGCGTCCCATCCGTTATCGCCTGGTACCGTGCCATGCCCATATGGCAGCGGCTGCATTTTTCTTCGATGACCGCCTGCACGTGCGGATTCCGATCGATTTCAGAGCTGATCTTGGCCTGCCACAGGGGATCTTTGGCGGCATTGGCCATCATTGTGGACCGCCATTGGGCGTCGTTGGATACGTCGCTGCCGGCCTCGTCGGTCAATCTACTGTGACAGAGGGCACAAATGCCGGAGCCTGAAAAATCATCTGTCTCAAAGGTGGTCAGGGTCGTCAACCCCATCCCTCCACCTTGACCGGGGCCCGGCCCGGCTTGTTGAGCAAGAGCGACATCTGAAATCTGAAAAATGAATGTCATGGCGAGTGCCAAGAGAATGTGTCTCAAAGAGATTCGCTGCATTTCTTCTCCCTTCACGGTAGGCTGAAATTGTTGTGATAAAATTTTTTATAGGCACTTAAGGACTATCCAGTCCGGAGATAAAAGAGGAAGGCTATTCAATGTATAAACGTAACAGCGTGAGAAAAGTTACAATCTTTTTGAAAAATAATTAATTGAGTTATCGGGGAGTTTTCATTGTTCTAAGAGCGGAAGGGGAGATCAGTGATGGCTTAGCGTAGACTTATGCATAAGAGCGCGTGAAGATTATATTACCAAATTGTGGGGAGAGATGAAAATGGAGGCGGCACCCGGAATCAAACCAGGGGATCACGGTGTTGCAAACCGCTGCCTTATCACTTGGCTATGCCGCCTTGTAGGAAAGGATTTGGAATACGTACGGTAAAGTTTGCTCGGATATTTCATGAAATTTTTCGGCAGTTCCAATTTTTTGCACTTATTGATGCGGTTTCACTCGGCTTATTTACTTCAGGGCGTCAGCACAATCTTGCCGAAGATTTCCCCCCGCTCCATGAGACCGTATGCCTCTTTGCCTTCACTGAGCGGCATCACCCGGTCTATTATCGGTTTTAAACGGCCGCTCTTAGTCAATTCGAGGATATCTCGAAAATCCTGGTGGGATCCCATTGTACTTCCGATCAGGCTGATCTGTTTGCCGAAAATGAAACGGATGTCGATTTCGGTTTGTGGACCGGAGGTGTTGCCGACGATGACGATCCGCCCCCCACGGGCGACAGCCATCATGCTCTTTGCAAGAGTGGCCTTGCCGACATTGTCCACCACGATATCGACCCCGCGTTTCTTGGTCAGCCGATAGACCTCTTTGCCCCAGTCGACCGAACTGCGATCGAACACTTCGTCGGCCCCCAGGTCTTTAGCCCGCTTCGCTTTTTGCGGGTTACTCGCTACCACAAAGACCTTTGCCCCGGCGAGCTTGGCTATCTGAACGGTGATGCTGTTTACCCCCCCGCCGGATCCAATCACCAGAACCGTTTCTCCGGCTTTCAGCCGGGCCCTGTGGATCAGCATTCGCCAAGCCGTGAGACCGACCAGCAGTGGTGCCGCGGCATCCGGATACTCCCAGCCTTCCGGCATGGGGGCCAGGTTTGCGGCCGGTACGGCGAGGTATTCGGCCGCCCCGCCCCGGGTATGCTCACCCAAGACATGGTATCCCGGGCTCACAGAATCTTCGCCCCGGCGGGTATGCTCGTCATCGATAAGGCTGATGCCCGGATCGACCACCACCGGTTGCCCCACCTTCCAACCGCTGACGTTCCGGCCGATTTCGGCGATGTCACCGGCCACATCGGCTCCGCACCAATGGGGCATTTCAAGCTTCAACCCCGGCCAACCCCGACGCACCCAGATGTCAAGGTGGTTGAGAGCGCAAGCGCGAACCCGAACCACTGCATCATCGGGGCCTGTAACTGGGTCGGGGACATTGCCATAGCGGACAACATCGAGATTTCCGTGCTCTTCGAAATACAGCGCTTTCATTTTTTGCTTTCTTTTAAATTAGCGGTAAATAGCGACGAGCCGCATAGAACGAGCGCAATCAAACCCCCACTTCGGTAGTCACTCCTGCTTTATGTTGCACCATAATAAGTCTTGTCGGGGCGGAAAGCAAATGGAAGGGTTTGGAAATGACGCTGACGTTTTGTTGCCCTTCCGCTGCAGCGCATCAGGCGGCAATGTTCAGGCCGGCCTGGGCGAAAATCGGCTTCAGGTAGGCAAGGCTCTCGCGGCCGGCCTCTTCAGGTGTGTCCACGTAAGGATAGAGCTCCAAGCTGATGTGATCGCGGTAGCCCAAGCGCGCCATCGTGTCGAACACTTCGCTGAAGCGGATATCGCCATGCCCGGCGATCAGATGAGCATGCGCCCGGGTGGGTGCGATATCCTCTATATGCACATGGCCGATCCACTCAAAGAGGTCTTCAAAGGCCGCGGCCGGATTTTCGCCGGCGCAGTAAAAATGGCCGATGTCGAAGTTCAAGCCGACCATTTTGGATTTGACATCCTTTATAAACAATTTGAACTCCGCTGTGTTTTCCATCAGCAGGTCTGGTTCCGGTTCGATCAGAATGTTGATGTCCAGCTCTTCGGCAGTAGGAATCACCTGATCCAGGCCTTCGTGAAACAGTTTGAAGGCCTCCGGTCTGGACATCGAAGCCTCCAGAGGGCCGCCGGGCGGTACGGAAATATTTTTACATCCCAAAAACCGGGCGACTTCCAGGCTGTCGAGAGTATGACGGATTCGGATGTTCCGGCGTTCTTGATCCGGTTCGATCCAGGACGGCAGGTAGGTGTCGCCGACGGCGAAAAGGGTGAAGCTGTTGATATTGGTGACAGTGAGTTGGTGCTGATCAAGGAGCTTTTTAAGGCGGGTCAGATTGTTCAGGTCAAAGTCCGGCGGGTACAAATGGGGCCGGTCTCCCATGATCTCGACACCGCGAAAACCGAGGTTGGCTATCTTTGCGACAGATTCGAAGAGGTCGAATTTGACGAATGCGTTGGTGCTGTAACCGAATACCATCATCGAGCTCCCGTATCAGACAGATTCAACCGATGCGATTTTATCGTTACACCGCCGTTCCAGGTTGGCAAGGCTGTTGAGCTGATCCTGAAAAGTTTTAGGCGGATGGGGTCCGACCGGCCTTTTAAAATAAAACCCCAGATCGGCTACCGGACCACTGAAACCGGCCAGTTGCAATGCCGCCATCCAGCGTGCAAGGTCGAGGACCATGGGTGCGGCCAGAATGGAATCTCTACCCTGAAGGTTGATGCGGATGCTCATCGGCAGGTCGAAAAGGCCCCGGAAGTCGATGACATCCCAGGCCTCTTTGGCATCTCCCCGGGGCGGGTAATAGTCGATGTGAACCTTGTGTGTCGGCGTACCGTATCGCTGGCCGACTCCATAGCCGAGTATGTCATCCAGCAGGTCGGTTTTATTCGCCATTTTGCCTGCGGCCCGTTCCGGCTCCATCAGGTTCATCCCGTCTGCATTTCCGAGGATGTTCAGGCTGTACCAGCCGTCGACCATCAAGCTCCTGGCTTTCAGGGCCGAGGCCAGAACCACTTTCAGATACGTTTGGCCGGTTTTACCGTCGCGGCCGCAGAGCGGGATACCGCGCTTGACCGCCTCGGCGATCACAACCGGTATTTCGATGTCATTCGGTGTGAAATTGACCACCGGAATGCCGGAAAGAACGGCCGCCAGTGCATAGGCAAGATCCGGCAGAGTGTCGGTGTCGGCGGTGTCATACAGTTCGGCCAAATCCCGACAGCGAGACAGGTTTGTCAGGGGTGCCGCCGGCAGCAGGTTGACCAGTACCGGGATGGCATTGGGTTGGTCATCGCGAAACTCATGAATGTCGGACCTCAACTGTTCAATCCGGTCGGCAAGGCTCTTTCCGATGGGAGGCGCCGCTTTCAACGAAAGTTTATCCAGTGTATCCGCATGAAACCGGCACAACGATTCAGGTAGAATGCCTTGGCAGAGGGTTGCGGACGCCATGGGTTGAGGGTCGCTGTCCCATCCGGCCAGCAGCGTTTTATCAACCGTTCCCAAATACGGGAACTTGTCCCGGGTTGTCAGGCTCGGGAGGACGGTATCGGGGGCGTTGCGGCAGGCGCTAACGGCCACTGCCAGTGTCGATGCAATCGCTCCCTTGGCTCCGGCCACAAGTAAGAGCAACGGGCGTTTCGCTTTAAGATTGGACGGTGTCATGAACATCGGCTCCAAAATATAGCCGCTTCAAGGCGTGGTATTATCCAACCCGGACATGTTACCGACCCTTGAAAAGATTTTATGAAATTATCAGGTTATACTGCTGTTCAAGAAATAATTCCGTCATACGGAAGGATGGTATAAGTGGTTGTAGAAAAATACGACCCCATAACGGAACGTTTTTTTGACAACCACTATAAAACACGGCACTATAAAGACATGACCCGCGCGTGTCAAGCCAGTTCATCCGCAGGTGTTATGTTTCGAGATAGCCGGGGGCCGACGTCTTGATGAGTATCGGTAGGGCCGCCAACGGCGGGCGGGTCAGCCAGGGATGAAAAACAGGCCGCTCGCGGTTGCAGGCGCGGTCGGGAGAAAGATGCACCGGCCGGAAACAATGCCCGTCAGTGGCTGTTTCCGGCCGGTGTCGTCAAGAGGGTTCGGCTCAATTGTCCGATACCAGGATGCCGTCCGAGATCTGCAAGACCCTACCGGCGTATCTGGCGCATTCCGGGCTGTGGGTCACCATCACGATGGTCATTCCGTCCTGGTTGAGCTTGCGGAGCAGGCTCATGATTTCCCGGGAGGTTTTCGTGTCAAGGTTCCCGGTTGGTTCATCGGCCAGGAGAATAGGCGGTTGGTTCACGATGGCCCGAGCGATGGCTACACGCTCCTTTTCACCACCTGAAATTTGGTTCGGCAGTCTGTGAATCTTGTTCAGAAGTCCGACATCGGTCAGGGCCGCCTCGGCCATTTCCCGTTTCTTTTTCTTGCCGACCTTGACGATCGAAAGCGGCAACATGACATTTTCGAGGACGGTGAGGTAGGGCACCAGGTGAAAGCTCTGGAATATGAAGCCCAGAAACTCCCGACGGAAGTCGGCGCGTTTTTCAGACTGCAAACGGTAGACGTCGATGTCGTCCACGACGAAACTGCCTGACGAAGGCGCATTCATCGCCCCCATAACCGACAAGAGGGTCGACTTGCCCGAGCCTGACTCCCCCATAACCCCAATGAATTCTCCCGATGCGATGGCGAAATTCATCTCGGATATGGCCGTCACGGCCGCATCACCATTGCCATAGGTTTTGACAAGGTTTTTAGCTGATATGTAACTCATTGATTCTCTCCGTCAATTATAGCCCGCATCTTTCATGATTTTCTTCAGCATTTCTGGAAAAAGACATGCTCTCAGCACGCTAAATTGCTTTGCGGTTAAACCTGATTTTTATTTCAGGGAAAATTTAATTCGGCGACCCTTTACTGTGTTGCGGCGTGATCTCACAGCGCTCGCAGGGCATCGTTGGGATCCATGCGTGCGGCCATAAACGCCGGGTACGCGCTCGATGCGAGACCGATCAGCAGCGCCAGCCCGAAGGCCATGGCAGCCAGGCTGGGGTTGGCACTCAGGTGAACCATTCTGTCCTCCACAAATAGCCTCAACCCTGCTGTTGTAGCGGCAAAACCGACCGCGTAGCCGACAAGACCCGCAATGACGGAGATGATGCCGGCCTCCAAAAACACGATTCGCATGACGTGGCTCTTGCGAAATCCGATGGCCCGGAAAATGCCGATTTCCTCGGTGCGTTCCCGGACGCTGCCCATCATTGTGATTAGGACCACGAGAGCACCGATCAGGATGACCACGCCGGAGACCCCGTAGCTGAATTTTCTGAACTGGGCCAGGGTTTCCATACGGCCTTTTACGACCTGTTGAATCGCCATAACCTTGGCACCGGGCAGCACCTCAGAGATTTGTTTTACCATATCGTCGATGGGGCAATCATGGCAAAGCGCTGCCACCTCGGCCATGGAGACCTTGCCGGGTTTACCCAGCAGGGTTTGAGCCGTGGTCATGGGCGTGAAGACCAACTGATCGTCCTGGCTGCCGGTGGGATGCAGAACCCCTGAGACCCGAAGCTTTCGGCCTTTGACATCAACGGAGTTACCGGTTGCCAGGCCCAGGACTCGGGCCGCTTCAGCTCCCAGTAGGATGCTTTCGGTATCCGGAAGGGCACCGTCTATTTTCCACCAGGGTTTCAGGATGTCACTGGCTTTCAGATCAATCCCGGAGAGCAGGACCCTGTTCGTGTTGATATGAACAACGCCCAGAACCAGCGGCCCCAGCGCGGCAATGTTTTGTGAGTTTTTTATCGTGCGCACCCGGGCCAGATCGGTCTCGCGGATTTCTTCCATTTCAAAAGCCACACCGCCCAGCGAGAGGCCGCCGTAGGTGAGGGGGAGATCCTCGGCTCTGGGGACAATCAGGATGTTGGCGCCGTATTTTTCGAGTTTGTGGTTGATGTCGCTGGTCATGGCCTCCACAAAACTGATCACGGTGACAACGGTTGCGATACCGATGGACAATCCGGCCAGGACGAAGGCGGCCTTGCCCTTGCGGCGCATAAGGTTGCGAATAGCAATCTGTTTCAGAGTCATGTTTAGGCCTTTCCTGAAAAGTCAAAGTATTGTCTGCCTTCCAGGATGTCCTGTACTTTCAGGATGAGCTGTTCGCCCTGGATTGACCTGTCTAAAGGGGCCGGATTGCAGCCGCCCTTAACTTCGTTTACGAGGATCGATGCAAATCGACGGCCGCAGTTACGGCAGACCATGACATCACCGTCCTGATAATAACCTTTACCGGCAGGCCAGCAGACGTCGCAGGCATCGAAAGCGGCCCGGATGACGCCATCCGAACTTTTAAGGATGAAGTAGCGGATCGTTAAGTCCTGGTGTTTGAATTCATAGTGCCGGGCTTGGCCGTCGGCAAACTGACTGACTTGATAGACCACCTGGTCACCGGTGGGACTCGGTGAAACATTGGCTTGCGAGGATACGGCGTCACTCCCGGCCCCGTTTAATGCCAGATAAACCCCTGCGCCGGCTAAGACGACAGCGCAAATGACGAGGATCACCGGCAAGCGGCTTTTTCGGTCGGTACCCAGAACTGCGGCCTTTTTTGCTTCGCGAACGTCCTGATTTGATTTATTCTTTTTCTTACCCATTGGGTTGATCTCCTATGAAATTTTTCAAGTTGGCATTTTATGGTCTTAACCAATAATTACGATATGATGCATTAGCGATGTTCGATCATTGTGGATCATTCTACCTTCCGGCCGGTTTGACCGGAGCGGGTGCCGCATGTCACCCTTCGCTTTACGGTGAGTTCATATGTCAAATGGAATACTTAGCCCGAATATTTCATGAAATCTTTTCACAGAGCGGCCAAAAAGAAACCATATCGGGGCATTGGTCAAATTCATGAAACGTATAACTGAGGGACACTTTGTACCTTTCCAAGATCTAATGAAAGAGCTGAAAAGATTTCACCCTTCGGGTCAACCGGAGGCTTCCATAGCCTGCGTTATTCGAGGTTCGCGGTAGACTGACTACAGCATCACCTCGAAATGCCTTGGCCATATAAGCCTCCAAATGATGAAATTTCTGGTTAGGAAGATGAGGCCGCTTCCCGCCACGTTCCGTTGCGCCTTCAGACAATGGATAACAGACCGGAATTATGACGATTCCCACAGCGCAAATCACGCAGCTGCAGCACTTAGGTCATGCGGGAGAGGCCGTTCTGATCAATAAAGTAGGTTGAGCGTGGCGATATATATGGGTACTTTAGCGGGTGGGGCGGTGAATGCGGACGATAAATCGGTGTTGGTTTCCAGTTGCACGTCTGCTGTCGTCGGTGCGCCTGAAACAGGTGGGCTGGCGGCACGCTTGCCATCGTGATGCAGCGCTCCAAGGGTCACCGGCGGAAAATTCTTTTCAGTGGCGCAGGCAACCGCAGCGGAGCAGCACGGGCAGGGAAAATCGCCGATAATTTGCGCCGTTGTATGCCCATGGCCGTCCATTTGGCTGCCGACGCAGCAGCTCGCGGAGCAGCCGGTAGCGGCAGAAGCTCTGCCGGCCAGTAAACTCAGGCAGAGCATTGTGATGAGCACGAGCGTTAGAACGCTCTGTTTTTTATGTCGATATCTTGTCATTGGTATGTGATTTTAATTGTTGGTCTTAATTCATACCAAAATACTATACTTTTTGTGTCGATTTGCTGTCAACGATAATTTTGTCTCAACAGCTTTACATTCCCGGATGTATCTTTATCTTTACGTCAACCAGATTGGCGGTTTTAAAGTCGTTGAAATGTTCGGATTGTATGGCCTATTTGACTCACAGATGAAATACGAAAGGATTGGCAACATGAAATATGATTTTAATGCTGACGAGATTTTTGAAATGGCCGAACAGATGGAAAGAAACGGTGAGGGCTTTTACAAGAAAGCGGCGGCGTCGATTCAGGACAATGCGCACCGCGAGCTCCTGCTGAAGCTCGCCGCTATGGAAGTCGAGCACGAAAAAACTTTCAAGGCCATGCACAAGGATCTAAGCGCTGCCGCTAAAGCCGCCACTGTTTTCGACCCGGATGGCGAAGCCGCCCTGTATTTGCGCGCCCTGGTGGACACGCGCGTTTTTTTCGAAAAAAAGATCGACGTGTCATCGATGGAAAAAATTTTGAAAGCGGCCATCGAGGCCGAGAAAGACTCGATCGTGTTTTACCTGGGCATGAAAAATGCCGTTCCGGAGAAACTGGGGCGGGATCGGATCGAGGGAATCATAAAAGAAGAAATGGGTCACATTCGGCTGCTGAGCCGTGAGTTGACTCAGCTGCACAAATAGCCTGTATGTTTGATAAATGTTTTCGTGCAGGGCTGAAAAAATTATCGTATCAATGCGTTAAAAATGGATTTGATGATGGATTTGACGTACGCGGTGTGCATTGGCTTACATTAATAAAAGAACCGGCAGCGCGAGGCCAGCACCGCTTAATCTGATACTTTTCCCTGGATCGAAATTTCTTCCAACCCGACAGGGTCCAGGATGCTGATCTTCCGGCCGTTGACCTCGATCAGGCCCTGCCCCGCCATCTTGGCGAATATTCGCGAGAGGGTTTCCGGGATGGTACCCAATAAACTGGCCAGTTGCCCTTTCGAAATCGGCAGCATCACCGATGCTGCATTCTCCTGCTCATTCGTCAGAATGATGAGATAAGAGGCCAGGCGACCCGGAACTTCTTTCAGGGAGAGGTTTTCGATTTGAACTGCGAACTGGCGCAACCGTATCGACAGCACGGCGAGCATCTTCATTGCCAGCGACGGATTGCGGGAGATGAGGGCGACAAAGCCGTTGCGGGGGAAAAACAGCAGACGGCTGTCGACCAGCGCCTCTGCATTGGCCGGGAACGATCGCCCGGCGAACACAGCCACCTCCCCGAAGGGATCCCCCGGACCGATGATGTGAAGGATATGTTCCTTGCCGTCCATCGCGAGTTTAAAGATTTTGACCTGGCCTTTAACGACGACATAGAAACCGCTGCCTCGATCGCCTTCAAGGAAAATCGTTTCGCCCTTCGCGAAATTTCGGTAATCGGCGATTTGCCGGACCTCCTCGAGCTGCGCCGGCGACAGTCCGTTAAAAACAGATATTTTTGAAATAAATTCAACTGCTTTTTCCATGGCTTTCCTTTCCCCCGAATTATCACCGGCTTTTGACCTATGTCAATGCCTATCATCTTCAGTGACTATAGTGTTAAGGGCGACACATGCCGCCGGTCGGTTACCGGCTAGAATCGGAAATAAAACCCTGAATCCAGAAAAAAATTGTGCGAGTTGACTTAAGTCAATGCACCCTCAACAACCTTTCGTTATGGTCGATTCATCAATTTCAGAAACCCAAATTGAGCGATTTTCAAGGCTTCTCGCCCTGCGATGTCGCTGGTACAAGGAAAATGTCGTTCCGCAATAGTCTGCTATGCGGGACGGCATTTGACGCCGTAGATGCGGTGATCCGCCAGAGGCGGATAAAAATTGGAAATCCCGTAGCGGGTTTCATATTTTCGAAAGTCAAATCGGCAGGATTCCCTATAATTCATTTTAATTATGTCATTTCGAAAATATGAAACATTCAACTTGGGAGAGAGTAAACCGAAACCGGGTTGCCACAAACCCAAAACAAAGGAGAAAAACGATGTTTTGTTTTCAGTGTGAGCAGACTTCAAAAGGTGAGGGCTGCACAAAGATCGGTGTTTGCGGAAAGCAGCCGGAAGTTGCCGCCCTTCAGGATCTTTTAATCTATGCCGTTAAGGGCCTTTCCCTCTACGCGGTTGAAGGCCGCAAGGTAGGTGTCACCGATCGGAAAGTGGACCAGTTTACCTGCAAGGCGGTATTTTCAACCCTGACCAACGTGGATTTCGATCCGGACCGTTTCGTGGAACTGATCAAGGAGGCCGTTTCTCACCGCGAAGCCTTGAAAGCAAAAGTCAAGGCCGCCGGCGGCAAAACCGGCTTCACCGAAGGTCCGGCCGTGTTCCAGCTCCAAGCCTCTCGCGAAGCCATGGTCGCGCAAGGGGAATCGGTTGGTATCAAGTCCAACCCGGATGTGAATCCGGACATTCTTTCTCTGCGCGAACTGCTGATATACGGCATCAAGGGTACGGCCGCCTACGCGGATCATGCCGCAATTCTGGGTCAGGAAGACGACAACGTATACGCATTCTTTCACGAAGGGTTGGTGAGCACCCTGGATGACTCGCTGGGTGTCGAAGAACTGGTCGGTTTGGTATTGAAGTGCGGCGAGATCAACCTGCGGGCCATGGAGCTGCTGGATGCCGGCAACACCGGAACCTACGGTCATCCGGTACCCACCGAGGTGCCGTTGGGAGCCAAAAAAGGCAAGGCCATCCTCGTGTCCGGTCATGACCTCAAGGATTTGGATCTGATTCTCAAGCAGACCGAAGGCAAAGGCATCAACGTTTACACCCACGGTGAAATGCTGCCGTGTCACGGGTATCCGGAACTGAAGAAATATGCCCATTTCGTCGGTCATTACGGCACGGCCTGGCAGAACCAGGCCAAGGAGTTCGCCGAATTCCCCGGCGCCATCCTGATGACCACCAACTGCATTCAGAAGCCCAAGGATTCATACAAGAGCAACATATTCACAACCGGCCTGGTGGGCTGGCCGGGGTTGACCCATGTGTCCAAGGATTTCACACCGGTCATCAACAAGGCGCTGGAAATGCCGGGCTTCAGCGAAGATACCAACGGACAGAAAGTCATGGTGGGTTTCGGCCGCAATGCCGTGATGGGCGTAGCCGGCAAGGTTGTCGAGGCGGTCAAGAGCAAGGCCATCCGCCATTTCTTCCTGGTTGGCGGCTGTGACGGGGCCAAACCCGGCCGCAGTTATTACACCGAGTTCGTGGAAAAACTGCCCGATGACTGTGTCGTCCTGACCCTGGCTTGCGGAAAGTTCCGCTTCTTTGACAAACAGCTCGGTGATATCGGCGGGATTCCGCGTTTGCTGGATGTCGGACAGTGCAACGATGCTTATTCGGCTGTGCAGATCGCCTTGGCCTTGTCAAAGGCGTTCGATGTGGGCGTCAACGACCTGCCGCTGTCGATGATACTGTCCTGGTATGAGCAGAAAGCCTGTGCCATCCTCTTGACCCTGCTTTATCTGGGAATCAAGAATATCCGCCTGGGTCCCAGCCTGCCGGCTTTTGTTTCGCCGAATGTGCTGGATGTGCTGGTGAAAAATTTCAACATCATGCCCATCAAGACACCGGATGAAGACCTAAAGGCCATTCTCGGATAGTCGTTATCATGGCACTTTTGTGAGTTTGTCCAGTGAAACGGCCGGTCCCGATGACATTGCAGGTCTGGATCGGCCGTAAACCGCTAACTTCAAAAAAGGGAACCCGTCATGAAATGTCCGGGTCAGGATACACAGTACTGGAAACCGGGAGCCATTTATGAAGTCAGTTGCCCGAAATGCGAAAAACCGGTGGAGTTCTTCAAGGATGATACCGCCCGGAAGTGCCGCCATTGCGGTCATCGCTTTGTCAATCCCAACATGGACTTCGGTTGTGCGGCGTACTGCCAGTATGCCGAGCAATGCCTGGGAACCCTGCCGGACGAGGTTCTGTCTCTGAAAGAGGATCTGCTCAAGGACCGGGTGGCGGTCGAAATGAAACGTTTTTTCAGCCGTGATTTCAAACGGATCGGGCAGGCCACCCGGCGGGCGCGGTATGCCGAGCGCATTGCCGGTAAGGAGCGGGGGACGCTGCCGGTGGTGCTCTGCGCCGCTTACCTAAGGGATATCGGCGCCCCGCAAGCGCTGCAAAAGTACGGCGATGCGTCGGCTGAGCACCTTGAAAAAGAGAGTCCGGCGGTCGCCCGTAGTATTTTGACAGCGTTGAAAGCGCGTGAACCGCTCGTCGACGCTGTCTGTGCCATTGTCGGCCATCATCGGTATCCGGGACGGGAAGCACCGCCCGATACAAAGATCGTCTACGATGCCGACTGGGTGGCGCAGATGGAGGCACGCCTTAAAGAGCAGCCGATGGATACCGCGCAGGTGTCGAAAATGATCGAAAAGGATCTGCTGACCGAGGCCGGCAAGGAAGAAGCCCGATCCTTGCTGCTGTAACCGGACCGGATTAAATACCTGCGACATGGAACGACAGAAATCGAGGATCAAAATATAAAACGGTGAAAACGACCTGCACCCTGTCGCCGGAATGGGTCAGCCAATCGATGCCCGATATGGCATTACCCTGTGTTCGATAGTGGTCATATTCGCTTAATGAGGTGAAATCATGAAAGTCATGCGAAAAATAATAAAGATCGATGAAGAAAAGTGCGATGGTTGCGGGTTGTGCGTACCGGCATGCGCCGAGGGCTCTCTCAAGCTCGTGGATGGTAAGGTCAGGGTTGTGTCCGACAATTTGTGCGACGGCCTGGGGGCCTGCCTGGGTGAGTGTCCCAACGATGCGTTGAAGATTGTCGAACGTGAAGCCGAAGAATTCGATGAAGAGGCGGTCGAAAAATTTCTGGCCGAAAAAGAGGCTGAAGAAGAAAAAAAGTTGCCGGAACGGGTGATCGGTGGTGGCTGCCCGTCAGCCCGGATCATGCAGTTTTCGCCTGCTGTACCTCAAGTCGATGAGCAAGCCCGGCCGGCAGAAGGTCCTCAGGCATCTGCCCTCAGCCATTGGCCGATTCAGATCCATTTGGTGCCCCCAACCGCACCATTTCTGAAAGGAGCCGACCTCCTGGTCCTGGCGGACTGCGTACCGGTGGCCTTCCCGACCTTGCATCGCGATTTCCTGAAGGGAAAGGCCGTTATGATGGGATGTCCGAAGCTCGACGATGCCCAGAAGTATATCGACAAATTCGCCCAGGTTTTTCGGACCGCCGGCATCAAAAGCATCACCACCGTCGTTATGGAGGTCCCTTGTTGTGCCGGGTTGCCGATGATCGTCAAGAAAGGTTTGGAGATGTCCGGAGCCGCCATACCGATGGAAGAGGTCGTGGTCAGCACCAAGGGCAGCATTTTGAGGCGGACACCGGACACCCGATCTGCCGGATAATAACCTTGAACCCTAAATGATTATTGAAGTGGTTTCAAAACCCCATCCGACACCGCAATTGGGTGTTAGATGGGGTTTTGAAACCACCTCTATATAAAGGGCTTGAATAATTATAATTATCAATGCCATGGATTGAGGGCACTTCGGCCTGCATGATGAACTTGCGCATCGAAAATGGTCTTTACAGTCCCACTGAAATGTGACAATTTAAAGTTTTGAGACCTTAGAAAGCCTGCAACAAGCACATCATCAGAACCCTGGAACTCACCGTGGAAATGATCGATCTCGCTGACAGGGGAGATGCTGACCGGGAGGACACCAGTTGCGTGGTTCTTTACGGTATACTGCGTGATTCGGCCTACAAACTGAGAAAACTGGCTGAGAAGGAAAAAGAGGCGCACATCCAAAAGGGGATATGGATGACGGAATAGTGGATATGCTGCCGCCAAAGCAAACGCGCATTCTCGCAAGAGGGCGTGTTTCACCATACCAACAACATAATTAAGGAGGAAAAAATGGCTGAGAGTCTGCAGGTTTACAAATGTGAGCTTTGTGGCAACATCGTCGAAGTTTTGCACGGCGGCGAGGGCGAACTGGTGTGTTGCGGGCAACCCATGGTTTTTCAAAAGGAAAACACGGTGGATGCCGCTAAAGAAAAACACGTTCCGGTGATCGAAAAAGTCGACGGTGGATACAAAGTCAAGGTCGGCAGTGTCGCGCATCCCATGGAAGAAAAGCATTTCATCGAGTGGGTTGAACTCATCGCCGACGGCAAAGCCTACCGGGAGTTCCTCTGCCCGGGACAGGCCCCGGAGGCAATTTTTGAAATTAATGCCACCACAGTTACGGCGAGAGAGTACTGCAACTTGCACGGATTGTGGAAGGTCTAACCACGAGCCGATAGGGAGGTGAGCTAAATGCCAAGTTGGAAATGTCATAATTGCGGGTATACGTTCGATGCGGATGCGCCGCCGGACACCTGTCCATCCTGCAAAGAAAAATGTGAATTTCTGGACAACTCCTGCTATACACCCGACTGCGCGGTAGACGGAGTTGACAAGCGGATCAAGTAATAGGGGGATGTGAACATGGCCAAGGCACTCATAGTGTACACGACACGCACCGGTCAGACACAAAAAATCGGCGAGCTGATTGCCGAGGGGATCCGCATATCAGGCCATGAAGCCAATATTGTCAGCGAAAAAGAAATAAAAAAGGAGGCTGACCTGGAGGGCTATGATGCCTATGTTTTCGGATCGGCGACCTACCATGGCGACATGATGCAGGGGATGAAGACGCTTCTCTTTCTGGCGGAAAAAGCCGGCCTCGAGGGTAAGATCGGTGCCGCTTTCGGCGCTTTCGGCTGGAGCGGGGAAGCCCCAGGGCGCATTTTTGGAACGATGGAAAACATTTTCCGGATGAAGATGGTCAAAGAGTCGCTGATGCTGAAGTCAAGCGATCTCGGGGGCGGGATCCAGATGGCCCAGGATTACGGACGCCAGGTGGCCGAGCTGATGGCCGCATCTTAATTTATTGACCCGTTAGAAGACTGAAAGGAGATCGAAATGCCGTCAACACCTCAGCATTGTCCAGGGTTCGCAAATTTTAAAACCCTTAAATCTTTCATGTGTAAATGCCCGGAGTGCGGCGCCGAAAAGGAAGTCTTTTCCGATGAGTTCGATCGGCCCCACAAATGTGCCAAATGCGGTAAAGACATTGATTTTGCGCAGTGCACACTCGAGGGTGGCGCCTGAAACCTCTTGGATTCGTCACGGTCATTGTGACCGGGACCGGCTTCCGGTTATATAAATACATATGCACGTTCTCGGTATAAATGGCAGTCCTAGGAAAAATGGAAACACCCATTTTCTCCTGTCGGAATTTCTATCCGAAGCCGAGGGATTGGGCGCGCGGACGCGTGCAGTCCGGGTTGTCGATCACAACATCGTACCGTGCAAAGAGCTCATCGTTTGTGAGAGAAAAGGATTTTGCCCCATCGATGACGACATGAAGCACGAGATATATGCGCTGCTTCGTGATACCGATATCATACTGTTGGCAAGTCCGGTGTTTTTCTACAATGTGACCGCACAGCTCAAGGCACTCATTGACCGTTGTCAAACCCTCTGGGCGCGCAAATACCGGTTGAAATTGACCGATCCGGCGCGCAAGCACCGCAAGGGGTTCTTGCTGGCGACCGGTGCCACCCAGGGACGGAACCTTTTCGAGGGCATGAAACTCACCGCCCAATATTTCTTCGATGCTGTCGGGGCCGAATTTTCGGGCAACTTGACATACAGAGGCATAGAAGGGCCCAAAGATATGTCGAATCATCCGACGGTATTGAACGATGTCAGAGTAGCGGTCGCTCAATTGGTAAGTCCCCTCGCAGCCCGCAAGAAAGTTTTATTTGCCTGTCGTGAAAACGCCGGGCGCAGCCAGATGGCCGGCGCATTTGCCCAGCTTCTTGCCGGTGACCGTTTTGATATTACCACCGGCGGCAGCCAGCCGGCTGAAACCGTCAACCCTGTCATGGTTGCGGCGATGCAGGAAAAGGGTATCGACATGGCCTTCCGTCGGCCGAAGTCGATTGAGACAGCTCTTGAAAACGGGCCGCCGGAAGTCATCGTCACCATGGGCTGTGGTGAAATCTGCCCGATGGTTCCCGGGGCCCAAAGGCTTGATTGGGATCTGCCCGATCCCCATGACCAAAGCTTGGAGTTCATGCGGAGCGTTCGTGATGAAGTCGAGAAACGGGTGAGAGAGTTTATCGATATTGAATGAATTTTTGTGCCCGCTAAACGAAGTTAATTCAGAAAACTTAAAAAAAGGAGGGTGAAGGAATGGCAAGATATGTCTGTACGATTTGCGGTTATGTGTACGATCCGTCCCAAGGCGATCCTGACAGCGGCGTGGCTGCCGGAACAAGTTTCGATGATGTGCCCGACGATTGGACCTGCCCTGTTTGTGGTGCCGGCAAGGATGACTTCGAAATAGAAGAGTAAAAACGAACGCGGAATTTCAACCGATCAGCCCCTGAATGTCGATTTTACCCGTCAAGGGGCTCATCGAAGATGTGGAGGCCGACACCTTCAATTTGACTGACAAACTCGTAGGACGCCCCGGCGCTTTACGAGTCCAGGCAATGCCTGGCAGCATTGTCGATACCCGATGCCCTTTTTGCGGTCGTGCCAAAAAGGGCATCAATACTTTATACCGCTTTTTAAAAATAAACTCCGAAGTACGGAAGGGCGGTATAATTGGTTGTCGAAAAAAACGTTCGAATAACGAAGCGTTTTTTTGACAACCACTATATAAAGTAAGGATGATGAGATGAAACCGATCGAAATTGCCAATGGGATCTACGATGTCGGTGTCAACGACTGGAATATCAGCGACTTTCACGGATATTCGACACCGTACGGAACGAGTTATAATGCTTTCCTGATCATCGATGAAAAAATCGCACTGATCGACACGGTGAAGACCGAATTTGCCGATGAGTTGCTTTACAATATCGCCAAGGTCGTCGACCCTAAAAAAATCGACCTGGTTGTCAGTAATCACACCGAGATGGATCACTCCGGCAGTCTCGCCCGCATCATGCACCGCATCGGCGAAGAGAAACCGCTGTACTGTTCCAAAATGGGGAAGAAAAACCTCGCGCGTCATTTTCGCCAGCGTATGAATTACCAGGCGATGGAGAGCGGGCAGGAACTGAGTATCGGAAAGCGCACGCTCACTTTTATCGAAACCCGAATGCTTCACTGGCCCGACAGTATGTTCACCTATTTGAAAGAAGACCATATCCTGTTTTCTAGTGACGGGTTCGGTCAGCATTACGCCGGTCATGAAAAGTTCGACGAACAGATCGGTGATGCCATTATGCCCCACGCGAAGAAATATTTCGCGAACATTCTGCTGCTCTACTCCCCCTTGATTCTCAAACTGGTGGACAAAGTCACGGAGATGGGCCTTCCAATCGATATGATCTGCCCGGATCACGGGGTGATCTGGCGTAAAGATCCAACCAAAATCATCAACGCCTATGTGCGCTGGAGCGGTCAGGAGCCGAAGAAAAAAGCGCTCGTCATTTATGATACCATGTGGCACAGCACCGAAAGGATGGCCAACGCCATTGCTGCAGCCATCAGCGCCGAAGGCGTGGACGTTCGGCCGATGTACCTCAGAAAGTGGCACCGTAGTGACATAATGACCGAAGTGCTGGATGCCAAAGCCATTGTCGTTGGGTCGCCGACCCTCAACAACGGTTTGTTTCCGACCCTGGCCGACTTTTTAACATACATGAAAGGGCTGAAGCCGAAGGGCAAAATCGGCGCGGCATTTGGCTCTTACGGCTGGAGCGGCGAAGCGGTCAAGCTCATCGAGAAAGAGCTGCAGGAAATAAACATCGATATCGTTGAGCCGGGTCTTCGCGTTCAATACGTTCCCGGCAACGACGCGCTGGAGGCGTGCGCTGATTTCGGCCGTAAAATCGGAAAGGCGGTGGCCGGTTAGCCCGGGAAATTTCACGAATATTGATCACCGGCTTGGAATTGAAATGAAAGTGCCTGTTGTCGAACTCAGCGAATGTATCCTGTGTGAAGTCTGTGTTGCAGCTTGCCCGTCTGTTTTCAGGATGAACGACGCCGGGTATATCGAAGTGGCCGACCTTTCGACGTATCCGGAACCCGAAGTCGAAGAAGCAATCAAGAACTGCCCGGCTGACTGCATATATTGGGCCGAATCCTAACCCTTATCATAGGGATGGATTTACGCAATTCCGGGCCTTCTCTGTGGAGGAATCAATGAAGAAAGCGGCACTTTTTGTTTTCAATGGCGACCCCATGTGTTTTATACACGTTCTGTTGAACGCTCTGGACATGAAAGAGAAGGGGTACGAAGCAAAAATCATCGTCGAAGGGGCTGCGACCAAGCTGCTGCCGGAACTTGCCAAGTCTGACAATCCCTTGAACATGCTGTGGGATAAAGCCAAAGCCGCCGGTCTCGTGCACGGCGCCTGCAAGGCCTGCTCGAAAAAGATGGAAACCACAGAAGCTGCCCGCGTGCAGGGGCTGCCGCTGCTCGAAGACATGAACGGACACCCGGGAATGGCTTACTACCGTGACCAGGGGTATGACGTCATTACGTTTTAACTAGAAGCTATCTGGCCCAATGATGAAATCAAGGCTCTCCGGCCGGCAGTTGAAGAAGACGGTTTTTGAACTGCTGCAACAACCGGACTTTGACTCCGGCATTCAGCAGATCTGCCTTCTTCCGTATCGCCAGGTTGTCAACCCACTGTTTTCTTTTCTCTACAGTCTCGACGAAACGATCAAGTGGCGTGCCGTCAGTGCCATGGGGGCCGTGATATCGCGACTGGCCGAAGAAGAGATGGAGTCGGCCCGCATTGTTATGCGCCGCTTTATCTGGAACCTGAACGACGAATCGGGTGGAATCGGCTGGGGATCGCCCGAAGCGATGGGCGAGACGATGGCTCTCAGTAAAAAACTGGCGGATGAATACGCGACCATTCTTGTGTCTTACATCCGACCGGATGGAAACTACCTCGAGCACGAGGACCTTCAGACCGGCGTACTTTGGGGCATCGGCCGCTTGGCCCATGCCAGGCCCACACATGTGGCAGATGCCGCACCGTTTCTCTGTGCCTACATGGAATCCGCCAAACCCGCGCTGCGCGGACTGGCTGCATGGGCCGCCGCCGCCCTGCCGACCAACCTTACGGATACCGGCTTGAGGTCCCTTCAAGACGATACGGAGGTCGTCAAAATTTATCGGGATGGTTTGCTTGAGGCCGTTCGTATCTGCGATCTGGTTAGCGTGGCGTCAGGGACGGCGTGATCCTGGGCGGGAAATTGACCTCGTTGGCGACGGTGGCCCTCTCAACCGCCTGTTATAGATGAGTTCGTTAATATTTAGACAAATAAACTCTGCTCTTTTTGTGCCTTTGCGATGAATATTTATTTCTGCAGTCAAGAAACGATGTCTTAACAAGTATTGCCGCATTAGTCATTTGATACCCTGTAAAGCGTGTGGAGTTCTCCGCGGGCCCGTTTAAGGTTTGACATCGCGACAGTGTAAGCGTAGTAGGCGGCAATGTTACGCGTGCGGGTGGCCGTCAACCCGACCTGGGCTGTTAACAGGTCCGGCAAACTGGCCACACCTTCCCGATAACGGACCCGGGTGATTCGCAGAGATTCTTCCGCACTTTCAACACTCTTGCGGACCACATCAAGGCGTTGCCACGATTCGACCGTCTGAATCTGCGCCCGTTTCAAGTCCAATTTCAGATTGTTGCGAACCTTCAGTTCTTCCTGCCTGGCTGCGCGCCACTGCGCTTTCGTGCCACGGATGGCGGCGGAATCGCGGTATCCGGTGAAGAGGTCCCACTCGGCGCTAATTCCGACCAGATAACTACCTTCGAAGGAATCCAGACGACCGCTGTCCAGATCGTAGGATCCGTAAGCGTTGATTACCGGGAAGTACAGACGTTTATTTTTCAAGTACTCTTTTTCCTTGGCCAGTGCCATCTTGCTGGTGGCCTTGTACTCCGGCCGGTTTTCAATCACACTGAGATCGAGATCGGTTGGAGGGGGAATCAGGGTCTTGCTCTCGGGCGCAGGTTGGTTTTGTGGCGAGATAAAGTCGTAACCGATGACGGCGTTTAATACGGCGATGGCCAGATCGGCACTGTTTTGAGCGCGAATCAGGTTTTCGCGGGCCTGGGCCAACTGGACCTCCAGGTTCAGCACATCGGTCTTGACGGCGGCGCCGGCTTTGACACGGGCCTGGGCTATCTGAAGGCTTTCTTCCAGGCTGGCGATGGTTTCCTGTTGAACCGTGACGAAATCAAGGGCTTGCAGCACGCCGAAATAACCGCGCGTGACCTGATGGATCAGTTCGTTGCGGACACCCTGAAGCTGAAAATCGGCAGCGTCGGCACCCAGTTCGGCACTTTCGGTCTGCATGCGGCGCTGACCGAAATCGTAGACCCGATACTTTAGAGCGGCGGAGAGTCGAATGTTGTCGGTGTTACCGGGGTCATTGGGATCGAAGTCCGGTGATCTGATGTCCAGGGTGCGCTGGTTGAGCTGCATCATGAACGCCTGGGTCGGATTGTCTGTCGCTGCAAAAGTTCCGGCCACCGAGAGTTGTGGAAAATAGGCCGAACCGGATTCCGTGATTAACGCTTGGGCAGCATCGACCCGCATGGCTGCGGCCTTGGCATCGGGATTGCGTGCAAGGGCTTCGTGGATGCACGCTTGAAGGGTGACGGCCTCTGCCCGTGCGCTCAATAAAACGAACATCCAGACAAGGCAGAGATACAGGAAGATAAATAGCGCACGTTTGGCCGACCCCGGCCATTGCGCCGCTACAGGCCGCACCGGAAAAGCACTCGGGCCCACTACGGAAGACAAATTCATTCTCTTTCCTCTGATATTTCGGAAACCGTTTGAACCGAAGATGCTCGGCAACGGAATTCCGCTCCCAAAAAATAATATTAAATTGGGAAACGATGTCAACAGCTGTTTTACGCGCCGAATCCCCGATCCTTTGACGCATCTCTGTAACGATATTATGAATATACCGGAACACGATCCGGCGCAACCCTGTTGCGAAAACGTTTAGCGGGCAGAGTCGCCCGAAACAGCTGGAAAGATTACGTTTGCCATTAAGTTGTCTTTCGTAGCCAGAGATGGGCACGTATCGCGTTGACAGTAAGTGCCACAATGTGGCATTAAATTATCTATTATGTAACCTTGTAAAATTGGGGTTTGATACAGCTGACATCAAATACAAGACCGGTTATCGATGTCGACCACGAAATGCCGTTAAAAATTCCTGTCAAAAACAAATTGATCATACGCCCGCAGAGCTGCTAATTGAATGTAAGGCATCTTCGCTTAGAGATGATTTGTCCTCAAATGCGTTAACGAAGGGGGAAAATTGAGCCAAAGCCAGAATGACAGGACAGAGAGGGTAAAAGCGCCCCGAAGAAGGCGATTAATCGGAGACCGGGGCAGCCATTTTCTGAACCGGATGGAAGGGGAGACCGCAGCCAACATTTCGGCCTGTTACCAATGTGAACGCTGCACCAACTCGTGTCCCGTTTCCGCCTACATGGATGTCAAGCCCCACCAGGTGATCCGTTATGTTCAACTGGGTTGGCGCGAAGAACTCCTGCAGTCCTCAACGATCTGGGTTTGCCTGTCCTGCGAGATGTGCACCACCTACTGTCCCAACGAGGTCAGTGTGGCGGAGACCATTCTGCACCTGCGAAGCATGGCCGCCCGTTCCACCGTGCCACCGAAGGAAAAGCAGCTGGCGGTTTTTCATCAGACGTTTCTCGAAGAACTTCAGCGCCTCGGGCGCGTTAACGAGGTCTGGTTGATGGCGGCACTCAATCGTAAACCCGGTATTCTGAAGGAAAAGCTCAAATCCGGGGAGCTGAAAAAGGAACTCGAACTGGGCTTGACACTCTGGCGCAAGGGCAAGTTGAACCTGTTGCCCCGTCGAAGCAAAGCCATAAAAGAGATTCAAGAAATATATAAAAAAAGATAAGGCGGTACACGTCGTATGAAGCTGGCATTTTATCCGGGCTGCTCACTGGAAGGCATGGCCAATGACTATGCGCATTCCATCATTGCGGTGTTCAAGCATCTGGATATCGAACTGGTGGAAATCGAGGATTGGTCCTGCTGTGGCGCCACGGCGGCCCATAGTTTGAGCGAAACGATGGCCGTCGCGCTGCCCGCCAGGAATATCGCTGCCGCTGAAAAAATGGGGCTCGATATCATTTCGCCCTGCGCCAATTGTTTTAACCGGTTACGGTATTCTCCCAGGTCATGCTGCAGAAAAAAATCTATGACGTTCCCTGGCCGGTGACCGGGAACATCGCGATCCATGATATGACACGCTTTCTGGCGCAACCGGAAATGCTCGAACGCATCAAGTCCCGCGTTCGCAGGTCGCTGAAAGGTTTGAAGATCGTCAGCTATTACGGATGCCAGATGGTTCGACCACCGCGAATCACGGGATATACCGACTATGAAAATCCGATGACGCTCGACGATCTGGCCGCGGCTGCCGGTGCCGAGGTGCTGGACTGGTCCTACAAAACCACCTGTTGCGGTGCCAGCATCGGCATCGGACGCCGGGATATTCAGGAATATCTTACCCAACGGTTGGTTGACAGAGCCCGTCAGGCCGGAGCCGAGGCCGTGGTGGTATCATGCCCCCTGTGCCAGGCCAACCTCGACATGATACAGAAGGGGAGTTCGGATCCGCCGTTGCCGGTTTTTTATTTCACTGAGCTGTTGCGCCTCTCATTCGACACAGCCAAGGGGACCCCGCGTTGGTTTCGAATGCACATCACCAATCCGGTGCCTCTGTTGAAGTCAAAGGATTTACTTCGTTGAACGATCATGCAAGAAAAATTCCGACTTCCGGCCAATCTGTCGGACGTGTCATCGTCATCGGCGGCGGCATCGGCGGAATTCAGTGCGCCCTCGATTTGGCCGAAACAGGCTTCTATGTTTACCTGCTCGACAAGACCCACACCCTCGGTGGGACCATGGCCCGGTTGGACAAGACCTTTCCCACCAACGACTGCTCCACCTGCATGTTTTCTCCCAAACTGGTTCAGGTGGCCGGCAATCCCAATATCGAGATTATTTCCTCCAGCCGTTTGCTGGCGCTGGAGGGCGAACCGGGACATTTCACCGCCCGTATTGAAAAACAGCCCCGTTTCATCAATGTCGAAAAATGTATTGCCTGCGGTCAGTGCGCCGAAAAGTGCCCCAAGAAAGTATCCGACCCATTTAACGGCGAACTCGGGAATCGCAAGGCGGCTTTTCTGACCTTCCCCCAGGCCGTACCGTTGAAGTATGCTCTGGATGCCGAACACTGCCTCTACCTGACCCGCAAGCGCTGCGGTCTCTGCAAAAAAATCTGTCCCACCGGGGCGGTTGAATTCGACCAGCAACCCGAAACCATCTCCCTTGAAACCGGTGCCGTGGTGTTGGCGACCGGCTTTGAGCTGGCATTAACGGCCCTGGAGGGCGAATATGGATACGGCCGTTATCGCAATGTCGTGACGTCGCTTCAATACGAACGCATGCTGTCCGCCACCGGGCCCTACGCCGGGCACCTGCAGCGCCCTTCCGATGGTCAGGTGCCGAAGAAGGTCGCCTGGATCCAATGTGTGTTGTCACGGGACGCCGCCCGCAACCGGCCCTTCTGTTCTTCGGTCTGCTGCATGCACGCCGCTAAACAGGCCGTGCTGACCCGCAGCCATGCGCCGGAGACGGAGGCCACTATCTACTTCATGGACATCAGGGCGCACGGAAAAGGGTTTGATGGTTACATCGAACGGGCCCGTCACACGCATGGTGTCCGCTATAGGCGGTCGCTGATATCGCAGGTTTATCTCAATCCGGATAACGAGAATCTGATTATCGAAACCTTCGATCATCATCGCAACCGCAAGATAGAAGAAGAGTATGATCTGGTGGTTCTCTCCAGCGGTTTCAAGCCCTCCGACGACTGGAACGATCTTGTCAAGCGGCTGGGACTGAACGTCAACCCTTACGGTTTCGCCACCGCCGACTTCGATGATCCGGTCGCCACTTCCCGGGAGGGTGTGTTTGCCTGCGGGGGAATCGAGGCGCCCAAAGACATTCCGGAGACGGTCATCCAGGCCGGGGCGGCCGCAGCCGAAGCGGCGATTGTCATCCAATCCGGCCGGAACACCGCCACAATCTCCGTGGAGGAAATCCCGGAGCGGTTCGATGACGGCAAACCCCGTATCGGCGTCTTTGTTTGCCACTGCGGGTCGAATATCGCCGGGGTGGTCGATATCCCCAGTCTGATACCGCAGATCGAAAAAATGACCCATGTGGCGTTAGCCACCGATTTCATTTTCACCTGTTCGGCCGAGACCCAGCAACCGCTGATCGATCTGATTAAGAAATACCGTTTGAACCGCGTTGTCGTAGCGGCCTGTTCGCCGAAAACACATGAGCCGCTCTTTCGGGAGACGTTGCGGAAAGCCGGCTTGAATCCGTATCTGTTTGAAATGGCCAATATCCGCAACCAGTGCTCGTGGGTGCATGGGAGTCAGCCGGTAAAAGCCACCGCGAAGTCCCTCGAATTGATCCGGGCGAGTGTTTCCAGGGCGTGCCATCTGGAACCGTTAAAAGACCAAAGCTACAGTGTCGAGCATCAGGCCGTGGTCATCGGAGGGGGTCTGGCTGGAATGCACGCCGCGCTCAAGCTGGCCGACCAGGGGTATCCCGTCCACCTGGTTGAAAAAGAGACCCAATTGGGCGGATTCGCCCGGCAGTTGACCGAAACCCTGGAGGGGGATTCACCGCTCAAACTCATCCGCAACATGACAGACAGGGTGAAGCGCCATCCCCTGATTGACCTGGGTCTGAACAGTCGTTTGACGGCCCACCAGGGGCATGTGGGCGCTTTCAGCGGAACGATCGAAGGAGAGGAAGGGAAACGCGAAATTAAATACGGGGCCGTAATTGTGGCGACGGGCGGCCGGGCATACGAACCCCAGGAACACCGATACGGCACAGATGAGCGGGTATTGGCCCAGGTCGAACTTTCTCGCCGCATCAAGCAGGACCCTTCCTGGGTCCGGCGGCTCGAACGGGTCGTGATGATTCAATGCGTCGGTTCCCGCAACGAGGATTTTACTTTTTGCAGCCGGGTGTGCTGCAGCGCCGCGGTGAAGAACAGTATTTCCATCAAGGACCTCAACCCGGATGCCCAGGTCGTGATCCTCTACCGGGACTTGCGCACATTCGGATTCAAAGAACTTTACTACTTGAAAGCGCGCCGGATGGGTGTCCTGTTTTTCAGGTTCATCCCCGAGGAACCGCCTCTTGTGACCAACGATACGGACGGTAAATTAACGGTCGATTTCAGCGACCGCAGTTCTCATCAGGATTTTCGGGTGGAATCCGACCTTGTTGTGCTGAGTGCCGGCATACGACCCAGCGCCGGTGCCGACCAGATCGCCCCGATACTGAAACTGCCGCGGACCCGGGAGGGGTTCTTTCTGGAGGCCCATGTCAAACTGCAGCCACTCGAATTTGCGTCTCCGGGGATTTTTCTGGCCGGACTGGCCCACAGCCCCCGATTCATATCCGAAGCCCTTGCCATGGCCGGGGGGGCGGCCCAGCAGGCCGCCAAGATACTCTCCAAGGAACGGATGTCGACACCGGCGACCGTGGCCGAGGTCAACCCCGACCTCTGTGCCGCCTGCCTGGCCTGCGTGCGCTCTTGCCCGTTCGATGCGCCTTTCATCAACACCGACGGCGTGT
>CAWGUE010000034.1:0-163634 GCA_963825595.1 uncultured delta proteobacterium
GGTTTGCTGGAAGTTTCGGGATTGAATGACAGCGGCTTGCCGGTAATAATGGAATAGAGGGTGTCTGATCTGATATAGGCGAGATCCCCCTCGACGGCCTCGCGGACAGCGGCGATAAGTTCCCTGTCGTTGAGGATATCATAAAGGGCATAGGCGGTCCCCATCCGCCCTTCCGCATGCATGATCGGTAGTGAGAAGAGCCAGAGGAGACGGGTTTTTTTTCGATCCTGGAAAATTTCACCCCGTGGCCTGATTTTCAGTACGGATCGGATAACCCCATCGGGAAAAACGTGATTTTCTTCGGGCAAATCGTCCGATCGGAATAGTTCTGAACAAAGTAATACGCACCGTTGCCGCCCGGGTAGGATTGGGTGATATGTTCGGACAACTGGTCACCGGCTCCCAGCATAACTGTCACCCGGATCGTGTTGTCGGAACTCAATTCTCTCAGTACGGCATCGATACTGGCCATGCGGTTGTTAATTAAAAGTTCCACCTGCCCTTTTTGGGCTCGAATCTTTTTCTGAAATTCGACATCCACCCGGCGGCTGAAATACTCGTTCAACACAAAAAGGCTGGCAAATACAGAGAGCGTGACCAGAGAGATGATGGTTGCCATCAACACCGTGGAGAACCGTCGGCGTCCTTTGGGACCCAATGGAGAAGATCGGGGAATTTTCTTTTCTGACGACGCGTCCATAACCGTCTCGGGAATGCAGGATGCGGCAGGCAGGTCGACACCGCCAGCCGCGTGAATAGTTCACGGTGCGTTTAAAAATTATGGCAAATATGGCATGGTTGTGCATATATAAAAGCTAAATGGAGCGATCGCCAGGTTGGCGCGCGCACAAGGAAGATGTCGTCGAGAATCGCCGCCGGCGGGATTAGCTAGTGCTCATTTATAAACGGCCTTTTTCTGCTGCACGGTGTTCTCCGCAGGTTTCCGGCTGCGGCGAACCACAAGCACGCCTCGCCGCAAACTCTTGTGTGGCTCTGCCCAACGAAGAATCTTAATTCTCGGATGAATTGGACACTTGTAATGCCTTTAACGACTCGCGGACTGGCAGCTAAGCGCGACGGTATCTGAGATCGCAGATACGGTAATCCCTGAGGGTTTCAAATTTAAAGAAAACGAGACACAGATAGATTTCCTCATAAATTCTACGAGATCACCCTTTTCTTGAAATTGGAAACGCTCGTTTTTGGCCATAATGAAAAAAGAACTGTACACTCTACCCTGTCTATCCTTTCTGTTCCCGCAGACGCGCGCCAACTTCCACCCCGCGACCTTGTCGTTTTATCTGAGTCGCCATGCCCGCAAGGCAATGAACTCTCCGCCGAAAGAGCAACCTCGAAATGGGTGAAACCGCTCAAGGATAAGGGCGGGAGACCGTTGCCCGACTAAAGGTGTCTATTGTTCGTTGACGCACAAGTCGGACTATGTCGCGGCCGTGGTCTTGTCGTCACCCCATCGGTATCGATGTCGCAAAAATGACCGAGCGCAAAACGAGGGGCCTATTCCAAAAAAGCGGCCGTGCCGGAGGCGAATGGGCGCTTGTCGGTGGGAGGTCTTGGGGAAGGATTTCACCCGCTATTGGACGGCAAAGGAAGCGGTATTGAAGGCCGAAGGCACGGGCTTGATAGCCCTATCACGCTGCCGCGTGATTGGAGAAAGAATCCTTGACGGGTTTAATCTGATTATTCAAGTCGGCAAGCGCAGAATGAGCGTTGAGAACACTATTATTTCGACAACCGATTCGGATTTATCGCCAAACCGGACGATAATGTCCGCTGGACAGTTGTGCATACACCACAAGATTCGGGTTTGACCGGATCTTTCGGGCCTCCGGACCGCCGGTCACCGTAACAGGGTGTTGAAAAACGCCATGCGCGCCGGCAAGACAAGGCCATATATAGTTGCAAAACGATGTTTATAGGCCCCATTTATAGGCGCATTTTCGTGAAGCGGTGGCAGGCCGCACACACGGCCTGGCCAAGCGCATCGTTTTTCAACAGCCGGAATAGGGTCATCTGCCGCATAGTTTTACCTAAATTGAGCGTTTCAAATTTTCAAAAGCGTTATTATGTATTTATCGAAGGAGCTGCACTGGTTTAATTTCGAAAATATGAAACCCTTTGGGATTGGCGATCTCACCACATCTACGGCGTCAGATGTTGACCCGCATAGTCCACTATTGCGGAACGACATCTTTCTTGTAGCTAAGGCAGCCTTGACAATCGCTCAAATTAGGTTTTTTCTACGACAGACCAGTCGCGGTCAATACCATCTTGCCCTCTACTCGCCGCAAACGCATCCGAACATTACAGTCGGCTTCTTTTCCAAAGGACGGCCGAAAAGAAAGTCGAGCATTTCCGGTTCTCGACCCGGCATGTCTCGATGACGAGCTCGCCGAGGTGGTTGTCGTAATTGATGATCTCTCCAAGATCATCGGCCAGATGTTTTTTATGATCTTTTTCAAACGTGATATGAGGTCGCCCAACCGACCGTAACCGCAGCGCTGGTCGTGGTCCGCAACCAGCTCCCGCAAGCCGGCAACGTCCGCCAGCAGATTCTCGCGTAAGTGTTGAGCCGGTCCTGCTCATACATCCCTTCAATAGCCGTTGTATCCCAGCATTTGAGCAAACGGCACTCCAAGGGGCGATCGGCGTATATCCGGCATTTCCGCTTTCCGGTCGTCATAAAATGTGCAGATACGCGAACCTGCGTTGCTTTTAAATTTAACAGCACCTCTGAATTAAACGGAGAGGCACGGCGTCGCGAATGGGGTCGTGCACCAACTCGCCCTTGCGTAGCGTGTATAGATACCGGAGCTGAATAATTCCCTTTTGATCAACAACCGGTCTTCATCGTGAAAGGCCGGCCGCCTTTTTTACAGCAGGTGCCGCAGCATCGGCAGGAGGAGATACCGTTTGCAGATCTATTTAAATATTCTGAATCCATTTCTAAAGTTTAAATAATTGATGAGGCCGGGTGTGTGTCTCTAAAAAACGAGTCCCTGAAAGGCCAGGATAATCAGCTATAGAACATGTAAGGTGTCTGATCCTTGGAAACGAGTTCTTCAGCCGCGTAAAGTGGTTGTCCAAAAGACTATTTGGTTATTCGAACGTTTATTCCTACAACGACTTATACCGCCCTTCCGTCGTTCGGAATTTATTTTTGAGAAGTATTATGCGTCCCGTTCAAAGTCGAGAGGGCCGTTTGCGTATCTCAAACGGCCCTCTCTGTGTCTGGTGGTAAAGGATATCTTAATGTTCCGGCTCTGTTAGGCGGTGGTTTCCTCTGACCTTGCACACTGAAGTGGGATCGGCCTGAGTAGTTTGAGGGCCTGGTAGCGCTCCTTGACTTCCTCTCCAAGACGGGCATTGAGCTTTTTGGGCTTCTTCCGGAAACATCAGCTTCAGAGATGCATACCGGATTTCACCGGATAGTAAAACTCCATCGATCTCTACCGTCGGCTCTTTGGAGTCAAGGACAAACGGGTTTTTTCCTTCAGCCTTGAGCTGCGGATTATACCGGTACAGCGGCCAATAGCCACACTGAACGGCAAGCTTTGACTCGTCTTGGCTGTGCCCCATGCCACGCTTGATGCCGTGGTTGATGCACGGCGAATAGGCCATGATGATCGAAGGCCCATTGTATGCTTCGGCCTCGGCGAACGCTTTGGCCATTTGCTGCTTGTTGGCGCCCATGGCCACGGACGCGACATAAACGTAGCCGTAGCTCATCATCATACCCCCCATGTCCTTCTTGGTCGTCTTCTTGCCGGAAGCGGCGAATTTGGCCACCGATCCGGTGGGCGTCGCCTTGGAGGACTGCCCACCGGTGTTGGAGTAAACTTCCGTATCGAAGACCAGAATGTTGATGTCCTCCCCCGAGGCCATAACATGATCAATGCCGCCGAAGGCGATGTCATAGGCAGCGCCGTCGCCGGCAAACACCCAGAAAGATTTCTTAGTGAACAGCTTGGACATGCCGTTGATCTCTTTCAGCAGAGCGACGTCTGCGTATTTCGGCAACAAGGCCTTGAGCTGGTCACCGAACTTGCGGGACCCTTCCGGATCGCCCATCTGATCCAGCCATCCCTTGAGAGATGTTTTCACCTCTGAGGGAACATCCGCCTCAAGGGCCTGACGGGCCAAATCGGCCAGCTTGCGGCGTTGCTGCAGGACGCCCAGAAACATGCCATAGGTGAATTCGGCCGGATCCTCGAAGAGTGAGTTGCCCCAAGTGGGGCCGAAACCGTCCTTGTTCACACAGTACGGGATGGCCGGTGCCGAGCCGCCCCATATGGAGCTGCAGCCGGTTGCATTCCCGATGACCATCCGCTCGCCGAACATCTGGGTCAACAACTTGGCATAGGGTGTTTCACCGCATCCGGCACAGGCGCCCGAGAACTCCAGCAGCGGTTGGCAGAACTGGCTGCCCTTTATACTCTTGCGACTCATCATGCCTTCGCGCACCGGCAACTCCACCGCATGCTCCCAGAGAGGAACCTGTAGCGGCGTCTGGGTGTCGAGAGGCTTCATAACCAGGGCCACTTTCTTGGCGGGACAGATATCGGCACAGTTCCCGCAACCGTAGCAGTCGAGCGTATCGACCTGAATCCTGAAATAGTAGTCTTTCAGCTCCTTGCCCAACGCTTTTTTAGCTTCGAAACCCTCAGGTGCATCGGCCAATTCGTCTTCGGTCATCAGAAAGGGACGGATGGAGGCGTGGGGGCAGACCATGGCGCACTGGTTGCACTGAATGCAGTTGTCCATGATCCACTCCGGCACGTTAATGGCGACACCACGTTTTTCGTACTTCGAGGTATCCACCGGGAAAATGCCGTCCGGCATGAAAGCACTGACCGGCAGCCTGTCGCCCTGTTGAGCGATGATGGGTCGCATGACATTTTTGACAAAATCAGGATCGTGTTTTCCCGCTGTCGGTTGGTCGACGGCATCGGCCCAGGCCGCCGGATATTTTATTTCCACTAGGTTATCGAGGGTTTTGTCGACCGCTTCGTGGTTCATTCGAATGATCTTGTCACCCTTGCGTCCGAAGACTTTTTCGATTTCCTTCTTGAGCAGCTTAATGGCTTCGTCGACCGGAAGCACTTTGGCCAACTTGAAAAAAGCCGTCTGCATGATCATGTTGATTCGACCGCCCAGACCGACTTCCTGTGCGATTTTTACGGCGTCGATATTGTAAAACTTCAATTTCTTTCGGGCGATGGTCTGGCGCACGCCGGACGGCAGCTTCTCTTCCATATCCGCCAGGGACCAGTTCGAGTTGAGCACAAAGGTGCCACCTTCCTTGACGCCTTCAAGCACATCGTAGATCTCGACGTAATTGTCCTTGTGACAGGCGATGTAGTCGGCGGCATCGATCAGGTACGTCGACTGAATCTGGGTCTTGCCGAAACGCAGGTGGGATATGGTGATTCCGCCTGACTTTTTGGAATCGTAGGCGAAATACGC
The DNA here is from genome assembly GCA_963825595.1 of uncultured delta proteobacterium. Classification (GTDB taxonomy): domain Bacteria; phylum Desulfobacterota; class Desulfobacteria; order Desulfobacterales; family SG8-13; genus JARFQH01. The sequence goes on from CAWGUE010000034.1 coordinate 5,485, forward strand.
CTGGGCGTACATGTCCGTGTTATCGCCGATGATTTTGATGGCGCTTTTGTTGGCCCCGACCGTACCGTCGGCACCCAATCCCCAGAACTTGCACTGAACCGTCCCCGTTGGCGCCACCTCGAAACCCGGTTTGACTTCCAGGGAGGTGTGGGTGACATCGTCGACGATTCCGACCGTAAAATGGTTTTTGGGTTTGTCGGCTTTCATGTTGTCGAAAACCGCCTTGACCATACTCGGGTTGAACTCCTTCGAACCGAGCCCATAACGTCCCCCGAGGACCATCGGCGTCTGACCGCGTTCCATGAATGCCGTACACATATCGGTGTAGAGCGGGTCACCTAAGGCGCCCGGCTCTTTGGTGCGGTCGAGCACGGTGATCCGCTTGGTGGTGGCGGGCATGACCGCAAAAAGGTGTTCGGGCGAAAACGGCCGGTAAAGCCTCACTTTAATGAGCCCGACCTTCTCACCCTGCTGGGTGAGATGATTGACGACCTCCTCGATGGTCTCACACGAAGATCCCATCGACACGACCACCTGTTCCGCCTGGGGATCTCCCACATAGTCAAAAAGCTTGTAGGCCCGCCCGGTCAATTTGGAAACTTTTTGCATGTACGCTTCCACGATCCCGGGAACTTTTAAATAATATGCATTCGCAGCTTCACGGCCTTGAAAATAGATGTCCGGATTCTGGGCTGTCCCTCTCAATTCCGGTCTTTCCGGGTTTGTGCCGCGGGCTCGGAACCTGGCCAGCGCTTCTCTGTTGACCAATCGGGCCATGTCCTCGTAATCGATCAGCTCGATCTTCTGAATTTCGTGGGAGGTACGGAATCCGTCGAAAAAGTGCAGAAACGGGACGCTCGACTCGATTGATGCCAGATGGGCAACCAGCCCCAGATCCATGACTTCCTGTACGGAGGCCGATGCGAGCAGGGCGAAACCGGTCTGGCGCACTGCCATCACATCTTGGTGGTCGCCAAAAATGGAAAGGGCATGGGCCGCTATCGCACGGGCGGTCACGTGCATAACGCCCGGCAGGAGTTCGCCGGACATCTTGTACATATTGGGGATCATCAACAGCAACCCTTGGGAAGCCGTATAGGTCGTGGTCAGCGCCCCGGCAGCCAGACTCCCGTGAACGGCGGCGGCAGCGCCGGCTTCGGACTGCATTTGTCTGACCGTCATGGCCTGACCGAAAATGTTTTTACGGCCGACGGCAGCCCATTCATCCGCAATTTCACCGATTGGTGAGGAAGGGGTAATAGGATAGATCGCTGCCACGTCGCTCATGGCGTAGGCCACATGCGCGGCAGCGGTATTTCCGTCGATCGTCATCATCTGCTTTGCCATGGAAAAACTCCTTTATCTTGATGTGATTGGATGCAACCGCTGACACTCGGTAATGGCATCCAAGCGTCTTTGCCAAACTCACTGGTTATTGATCAAACTATCATTTTTATGGCACGGCTTTCGGTTTGTAAAGCGATAGTTTTTTAAGTTTTATTCATATTATGAATTTTATTCACCGTCACGCAGCCGAATGTTTTTATTGGCCGAATGAGCGGGATTAAGTCAAAGCAGGTTTTCAAAAAAATCGTTGCCTTTGTCATCCACAATGATAAACGCCGGAAAATCTTTGACGGTGATCTGATAAATAGCCTCCATCCCCAGTTCCGGGTAGGCAATGATGTCGACGGCCGTAATGCACTCCTTACCCAGACGGGCAGCCGGACCACCGATGGAACCGAGATAAAAGCCGCCGTATTTTTTGCACGACTCGGTGACGATTTTCGAACGGTTCCCCTTGGCCAGCATCACCAGGGATGCACCCTGTGCCTGGAATTCCGGCACGTAAGGGTCCATTCGTCCAGCGGTTGTCGGCCCAAATGAACCCGATGGATATCCTGCAGGCGTTTTGGCCGGTCCGGCATAATAAATGATGTGATCCTTTACATACTGCGGCAGTCCCTCTCCCCGTTGGCGTCTTTCATTGAGCCGGGCGTGGGCGATGTCCCGTGCAACCACGATCTTGCCGGTCAAGAGCAAGCGGGTTGCCACCGGAAACTTGGACAGTTCGGCCCGGATGTCATCCATGGGCCGGTTCAGGTCGATGCGCACGGCATCGGCGTCCTCGCCGGAAGGCTCGGGCAGGTACTGCGCCGGATCCCTTTCCAACCGCTCGAGGAAAATCCCCTCTCGGGTAATTTTAGCTTTAACATTGCGGTCGGCACTGCAGCTGACCCCCATTCCGATGGGGCAGGACGCGCCGTGCCGCGGCAAACGAATGACACGGACATCGTGGCAAAAGTACTTCCCGCCGAACTGGGCCCCGATGCCCGACGTTTGCGCCAAGCCCTGCAGTTGGTTTTCGAGTTTCCTGTCCCGGAAGGCGTGCCCGGATTCACTACCGACTTCCGGCAGTGAATCCAGGTAGCCGGCAGTGGCGAGTTTGACGGTTTTAAGATTGGATTCGGCTGAAGTCCCGCCAACCACGAAGGCTAGATGGTAAGGAGGGCATGCGGCGGTGCCCAGGGTCTTCATCTTGCTTGCCAGGAAAGCGACCAAGTTGTTCGGGGTCAGGATCGCTTTCGTTTCCTGGTAAAGATAGGTTTTATTCGCCGAACCGCCACCCTTGGCAATAAACAGAAACGAGTATGCGCTGCCCTGGCTGGCGTACAAATCGATTTGGGCCGGCAGGTTGCATCCGGTGTTTTTCTCCTCGTACATGTTGAGGGGTGCGTTCTGGGAATAGCGCAGGTTTTTGGTGGTGTAAGCGTTATACACGCCTCGCGACAGGGCCTCTTCGTCGCAAATCCCCGTAATGATCTGTTGACCCTTTTTGCCGATAATAATCGCGGTACCGGTGTCCTGGCACATGGGGAAAATGCCTTCGGCGGAAATGACGGCATTCTTGAGCATCTCTTGTGCCACGTAGCGGTCGTTTCCGGACGCTTCCGGATCCTTCAATATTTTGGCCAGAAATGCCAAATGGGAAGGCCGCAGCAGGTGGGCGACATCGGTGAAAGCCTGTTCGGCCAGCAGGGTCAACGCTTCCGGTTCGACCTGCAGGAATTCTTTTCCGTCAAGCGTCAGCACAGATACGTTTTCCCGCGTGAGTTGACGGTATTCGGTCACGTCCTCGGAAAGCGGAAACATTTCCTGGTATGTAAATTCCGGCATGTCAAATCTCCTTTGCATCCTAACAGTATTGATGACAACCCACTTCAATAAAGTCGAACACATCCCGGTGCGAAGCACGGGCCGACGAGAAAGCGCAACACCTGCGGAAGCAGGGCGTGCATGAAATTCCGCCGCGGCAGGGCCGTTGGCCGCCGGATGTGTTTTTGAGATCGGTTGTAGAAACAAGCCTCGCCGAAGTCAAGGATAATCCATCGCATGCGTGTTCTACAAATGTCTTCCAAGACGCACGCACTCGCTAAAAAATCGGTTCATCGAACACCAGGCAAATATGTGCGAAACAAAGCGGTTTGACAAAAAAGTGATTGTCCTTTTTCACATGAGCAGCTAATCTTAGCGCTGAGTCGCCCGAAATCAAGGACCCCGGACCCAAGACCGCCAAAACCGGTCCATGCGTTAACTGGGGCGCACAGCCGTGCCGGATGACCTGAGCGGCGGCGGCGTACCATCAAACGTTCTGGGCACCGATCGGGCATCCAATCTTCAGATACCAGGAGATAGAGGTGATCGTCGCCGGGTTGACAGGAGGAATCGGTACAGGAAAATCCACGGTTGCCGCCATATTCGAGGAAGCCGGGGCCATCGTCATCGATGCGGATAAGATTGCCAAAGAAGTCGTGGAGACGGGCCGACCGGCGTGGCAGAAAATCGTCACGCAATTCGGTCGGAATGTTTTGCTGCCAAACGGTGGCATCGATCGCAAACGCATGGCTGACATCATCTTCAACGCTCCACTGCAGAAAGACCGCCTCAATCGAATCGTGCACCCGTTTGTCATTGCAGAAACCGAACGCAGGCTGAAGGAGATAGAAAGGGATCATCCCGAATCGGTCGTCATCCTTGACATTCCCCTGCTCATCGAGGCCGGCATGGACCGGGATCTGGCCGAAATCATCGTGGTCTATGTCCCGGAGGCTATTCAGCAGAAGCGTCTTATGCGCAGAGACCGACTCAACGCAACAGAGGCCCTGGCGCGTATCCGCGCTCAAATGCCGATCGACAAAAAAAAAACGAAAGCCACCATCCTGATTGACAACAGCGCCTCACCGGCCGTTACGCGCAAGATCGCGTTGAGGGTGTTCGAGGACCTGCAGCAGCGATCCCGCCGCCAGCGCCGACCATAGCCCTATCGGCAGCTGGAAGGGGGGACGCAGTCCCTTGGACCATGGGCAACGGGCGGGGCGGTATGTAAAACCGCACCGGCATTCCCATTTGATTGCCAGGCGGAGTTTATGGTCCTATTTTTTTGTTTCAGACCCAGGGCTTGGATCTGAATCTGTTTTGTATCGCTCGGCATCAACAGCTTAAACGAGAGGCGGTTATGGAAAATTCGACGGCAAAACCGGCAATTGACAACCTGAAAAAAATTACGCTTTCCGTCACGGCGGGCACCTCCCCCCAGACATCGGATATCATCGCTCAACCACAATCCTTTAGTTTTATCTTCGGGCTGGGGACCGATGGACTGACACCTTTCGAGTATGCACTGACAGGCAAGACAAGCGGAGACGAGGTCAGCGTGCAGCTGAAGCGTGAGGACCTGAACCGAATTTTTCGGCACATCAACCCGCCTTTCACGCGAGATCTTGTCGGCCATGCGGAAATTTTTCTGACAGCCCATATTACTCTGGTTGAACCGGCCGAAAGTCGGGAAGTCATCCGAACGATGGCTGCCATGGCCGAATGCGAAAGCGGATGTGACGGCGGATGCGGATGCGGATGTGATGAAAACGTCACCCAAGGATCCAATTGATTTAAGAAACAATTTTTTTCACCTGGGTGCATTTTCGCCATCCAGCGGGGTTCGTCATGCATACACTCTCACCCGGCAGCCGCTTAGCCAACACCGGGGCGCAGGCAATTTGTGAAAGCTTTGACCATTTTCACACCCAATTCAAGACCATCACGCTCCGAGCCGGGAACCGCTTCCTCAAGCGGGACTGGTCGGGTCTTCAGAAGGACGCCGCCCAGCGTTTGGGACTTTACCGAACAATGGTCAGGGAGATCGAGGTTGACGTGCGCCGACTGCTCGGGGATTCCCTCATGAACCGTCCCATCTGGAACGCGATGAAATCGGTGTATTCGGGACTGATCGGAAAACGAAACGATTGGGAAATTGCGGAAACCTATTTTAATTCCATCACTCGCCGCATCTTTGTCACGGTCGGAGTCGATCCTCAAATTGAGTTTGTCAACTCTGATTTCGATTCACCGCCCTCTTCAACCATTAATATTGAATATCGAAGTTATGTGTCGGAAAATGATTTAACTCCTGCTTCAGAACTTCTGCGCAGCATTTTCCGGGATTGCGGTTTCGGAGAAAAAATTCAAAATCGCGACCATTCAGTGGATGTTGCAGCAGCGCAAATTCGACAGCATATCAAGATGGGCGATGAATTCGCGCCGGTTGAACGGATCGATATGGCCTGCAGTATTTTCTATCGCAGTAAAGGGGCGTACCTCCTTGGCCGAGTCATCACCTCACAAGGACTATTTCCTTTCGCCGTCGCCCTGCACCATCCGAAGGAAGGCATCGTGATCGATGCGGTTTTGTTTGACGAGGAGAGCCTCAGCATCTTGTTCTCCTTCACGCGTTCGTATTTCTTCGCTTGCACCGACCGACCATACGATCTGGTCCGCTTCTTAAAAACTATGATGCCGCACAAGCGCATCGCCGAACTCTACACGTCCATCGGATATAACAAGCACGGCAAAACAGAGCTTTACCGAGACATTGTCAAATTCACCAGTGAATGCGGCAGCGAGCAGTTTACCCTTTCGCCCGGCAAACGCGGTATGGTCATGATTGTATTTAACATGGCCCACGATGATCTGGTTATCAAGCTGATCCGTGACCGGTTCAGCAGCCCGAAAAAGATTACGCGAAACGAAGTTATCGACAAGTATGAATTGGTATTCCGGCACGACCGGGCCGGTCGGCTGGTTGAGGCGCATACCTTCGAATACCTGCAGTTCGACCGCTGCTGGTTTTCTGATGAACTTCTCGATGAACTCCGGATGGAGGCTGCTCAAACGGTACGTATCCGGGAAAACGACATCGTTATCCGGCACGCTTATGTGGAACGGCGGGTCACACCACTGGACATTTACCTACGCGTCGCCGATCGTCATTCTGCATCCGCGGCATTGCAGGATTTCGGCAATGCCATCAAGGACCTGGCCGTCAGCGATATCTTTCCGGGTGATATGCTGCTGAAAAATTTCGGGGTAACCCGACACGGACGTGTTGTATTCTACGACTACGACGAATTGTGCCTCCTGTCGAGCTGCAATTTTAGAACGTTACCGCCGCCGCGATTCGAAGAAGATGAACTCGCGGATGAGCCCTGGTTCTTGGTGGGGCCAAACGATGTTTTCCCGGAGGAAATGACACGGTTTTTGGGATTATCGCCGGATCTGCTCAAAGTGTTCATGCAGCACCATGCCGACCTATTCACAGTGGATTTCTGGCTGAAGGCCCAGGCAGCCATCAGGGCCGGCAAGATCATTCACATATTGCCGTACGCGCAGGAGAAGCGCCTGATTTAAACCAAAGTTGAACGATTTTTGGGGAAGCGATGTGCTGAGATCGTGCTCATCAAAGGCCTGCGCCAACCGCAGGCATACCCATGGCGATGTCGGGGATTGGCACAGGCCTTTGATGAGCAATAGATGGGTGCAGCGCGAGTCAAAAATCGCTCAATTTTGGTTACAATATACCGGTCCATAAACGTTGAAATCGCAGGTTGGCATGTGGGTCAACGGCGGTTTTCTTTACATTTCAGATAAAAAATCTATGTTTGACGAGGAGGAAAGATGAAAACGATTGAAGAAACAGCAGCTGAAATATGTAATCGACTCACCTGCCACGAAGTTCAACCTGATGAGGTCGTCGAATGCCGTGAAGGTTGGGAACAGGATCCGCGTTGGAAAGGAATTGTTCGGCCCTATTCGGCCGAAGAAATTCTGCAATTACGCGGTAACTTATGCGTGTCGTATACCTTCGCCGAAGTCGGCGCCAAAAGGCTTTGGTATCTTCTGAATACCGAAGAATATGTGCCTGCGCTGGGAGCATTGACCGGTAACCAAGCCGTCCAGCAGGTCGAAGCCGGATTGAAGGCGATCTATCTGAGCGGCTGGCAGGTGGCGGCGGATGCCAATCTCGCCGGAGAAATGTACCCGGATCAGAGCCTCTATCCGTGCAACAGTGTGCCCGCCGTCGTTAAACGGATTAACAACGCTCTGCGTCGAGCGGATCAAATCCAGGTTCTCGATACCCGCAAGAATGGCCCGTACTGGTTTGCCCCGATCGTCGCCGATGCAGAAGCCGGTTTTGGTGGACCGTTGAACGCGTTCGAGCTGATGAAAATGATGATCGAAGCCGGAGCCGCCGGAGTGCATTACGAAGACCAGCTCGCTTCAGCCAAAAAATGCGGGCATCTCGGCGGCAAGGTCCTGGTTCCGACCCAAGAGTTCATATCCAAACTCATCGCCGCGCGCCTGGCGGCGGATATCTGCGGCGTTCCGACGGTGCTGATCGCACGCACCGACGCCGATGCCGCCCGATTGGTGACCAGTGATGCCGACGAACGCGACAAGCCGTTCATTCTCGATCAACCCCGCTCTTCCGAAGGATTCTACTATATGAAGAATGGTGTGGAAACCGCCATTGCCAGGGGCAGAGCCTATGCCCCCTATGCCGATATGGTCTGGTGCGAAACATCGACGCCCGATCTTGGACAGGCGCGCAAATTTGCCGAGGGGATCCACGCGGAATATCCGGGCAAACTTCTGGCTTACAACTGCTCCCCCTCCTTCAACTGGAAAGCAAACCTGGATGACGCCACCATATCCCGATTTCAACGGGAGCTGTCGGCTATGGGGTACAAATTCCAATTCGTTACCCTGGCCGGCTTTCACGCCCTTAACCTGGGAATGTTCGATCTTGCATTGAGTTATCGCAAGAAGGGGATGCTGGCTTACTCCCAGTTCCAGGAGGAAGAATTCAAGCACGGAGAGGAAGACGGCTATATGGCGACCACCCACCAGAAATTCGTCGGAACCGGATACTTCGACCGCGTAATGAATGCCATCACAAGCGGAGAAACGTCGGTGGGTGCCCTCTCCGGATCCACTGAAGAAAAGCAGTTCTGACCCGGAAATTGAGGGAGGGTTGAGTTGGTCCGCCGTTGTTCCGGATGCGGGATATAGGTTATACTCTTAACAACAGTTGCGGATTCAGTTTGAAACCGTTGATGGCGCTTTTGGTTAAGCGGAATGAATTATCTGGCACACGCATATCTCGCCGAATCATCAGATGAGTTTTTGATCGGCAGTTTCATAGGGGATTTTGTCAAGGGTTCGGTGGGAGCTCATTTCAGTGCCGAAATCACCAATGGTATCCTGTTCCACCGGCAGGTCGACACTTTTACGGACAGCCACAAACTGACCCGCGCCAGCCGCAGCTTATTCAGTCCTCACCGCCGCCGATTTGCCGGGATCATCCTCGATATCTGTTACGATCATTTCCTGTCCAGACACTGGTCCACATATGCCGACACCGAGCTTCCGGGGTTCATCGAAAGGATCTACGCGGTCCTGAAACGTCACCGGAGTATTCTCCCCTTAAAACTGCAGACCGTTCTGCCCCGCATGTTTAAACAGAACTGGTTGGCATGCTACCTCACCCTCGACGGGGTCGATATCACCTTGAATCGGATCGCCAAACGGATCTCCAGGGAAAACTGCCTTAACGGATCGATCGATGAAGTCAAAAATAACTACCAGCGGCTGGAAGAAAATTTCTTGACATTTTTTCCGGATCTACTCGATTTCGCTCAACCTTATTTCGAAAACCGAACAAAATGATGTGAGGTGGCCATACGCCGCCAAAGCAAGGCGGATTTTGGCACATCAGCGGCATCTATGGGCCGTCTGGGCCGGCTTTTTTCGCCGTCTCAGCAGACACAATATTTCTTCAACAGCCTACACAAGCGGATAGGGGCGCAGCACAATGCGGGGATCGACAATCTTGCGCCGATGGGAGGGAGGGCCGGATGGGTACCGAAAGACGAATGCCCCATGATCTTGCAGACAGGAAAACAACACCCAAACCGGAAGTACAATGTCTCTTTAGATAAGATAGGCTTTGAGCTTTTTTAGATCGGTGTCTTCGGGCTGATTGAGAACTGCCCCGACCTGTATCTCGCCGTCCACTTCCACCATACGACGGGCATCACACTGAAAATCGAGTTCTTCACCGGTCTGGGGAAGTTTGAAAGTAAGAGTGAACCGATCGAGTTCTCGCAGGAATGCTTCTTTGATTTTCGAGCCCTTGGGATATGTCACGAAAACACCGCCCATGGCGATATCGGTGATGACACACGGGAACGTATCCCTTAGTCCGTCTATTTCCATCGTCGTGGTCGCCGGAAGAGTAATTTTGCTTCTCTGGTGACCACGCCGGTCGGAACCGGTTTCGTGGGGCAGCAGATAGCGTTGCTCTTCGAGATAGTCGAGAATGATCTTGTCCAGCAGGGAAGCGACGGTGCGCCTCTCTTTCTTGGCTGCCCGCTTGAGTGCTTCGCGCACCAAGATACTCATCCGAATACTGTATACGATGTCTTTTTTCATAGCATTTGTATTGTATAAATATTGTATTACAATGTCAATGTTTTTTAACATGTGTAACAACATATTTGTCAGGGTCGAAAAACGGGTTGCTATTGACCTAAAAGACACGGTGTGGTTGTGTAGCATCATGGGCGAAAAAGAACGATGCCACTGGGCCACAGGCATCGTTCTCATGCGTCACGACCACGATCGGCGGTGGGGGCCAAGCCGATTCGCGATTGTTTGAATTCCTAATAGGCGATGGGGCTCAGGCAGGTTTAGGTGGACTGACATACTGATTAGAAACATCGCGGCTACCGGCTGGCTTACAGCAGCTTCGATGGAGTGATAAATTTTAGCTTGCGTCCTTCCGCGATAAGCAGATGGCACCATAAGGTGTCCAAATCATGCATGAGAATTTTTTCCGCTGGGCAAGGCCGCCTTAAGTTTTGCAGCGAATACGTACACCGCAGCTGGAAACCTTTGGAGAATCCCGCCGAGGCGGGACCCAGCATGAAAAAACCATTCATGGATGGACGCTAAATAAAGGATGACATGGAAAAACCGCCCGAGTCGACAAACTCTGATGAGTCCAAACCGAGTGAGCAACTCCATCCCACGGACGCGTCACTGCGCAAAGACGCTGATGAGGCCGGTATCATCGGTAGAGAAGTCATAGAGAATCACGAAACGCCCACGCCCCTTCCGGAGCAGGCAAACCCGAGCGATTCTGTAGGCGATCAAGAAGCAGATGTGGCTGCCGGCGGTCAAAACGCGGCTGGCAAGCAGGAGGCGTCTCTTCGAAACGACAGCTTGAACCTCGATATGATCCTTGATATCCCGCTGGAGATTACAGTTGAGCTTGGAAGAACGCAAATGCCGATTAACGAACTGCTCCAACTGGGACCCGGTTCAGCTGTGCCACTGTCAAGGCTCGAGGGCGAACCGGTCGACATCTTGGCCAATGACCGGTTAATAGCCAAGGGGATCGTCCTCGTAAAGGACGAAAAATATGGTATCCAAATAACGGAGATTACCGGCCGCTTAAAAAGGTTGCGCGGACTGCGCTGAAGTTGATCAATCAAGCGGTTCAGGGGCGTACGGCACGAACCGCACCGCAATCATACAAATTCTTCTGTTGCCGTCTGAAACCGTTCTCCCTGGCTGTTGTCACGATGAGTGCGGCCTTGTTGTAACCCTTGACAAATACTTCAGTTGTCCAATACCAGGCCGCACTATCCCCCGGATAAAACGGTTTACTCTTATAAAGTTCCGCCAGTTCACTGCCAAAAGGCAAACGCCAGTCGCGGTACCCGCCGGTCGTCAATTCACTCACGTATGCTTGCGCGGAACTGAAATCCTGACAAGCGCCCGTGATTGAATAGGAGTCGAGAAGACTCCAGGTCAAGCCTGTTTTCTTATCGATAAAGGTATCGTCGCCTTTGACCTGGTAGCGCGAGCCGGCCTGTTGCACCTTAGCCAAGATCCTTTTTCTGGCTGCCTGAAATTGCTTTTGCCTCAAAGCCAGTTCCGTTTGCTGCCGTTGGCGCTGCTCTTCAATGCGGGTCTGATACAGCGAGCGGTTTTCAGTCTGGAGTTGGGCCAAAAGCGTTTGTGCATTCTGGTCGTATTTGCTGGATGAATTCAACCGGATATACTGAGCAAGGTAGTTGATTCTGTCGGGCAAACTGTGCCGGCTGTTCTGGCTGTAGGCGACAACCGTCCGCCACTCACTGTTTTCTCTGATGATTCGATCCAGTTTTGCAATCTTCTCTTTGATCCGGTCAACCTGAGTGGAGTCCGGGTTGTCATACAAGTATTCGGTCAGGATTTTTTTGGCGGATTCATATTTGTCTCCGAGACGCTGCACCGTATGCATGAGGCTGGCGACATCTCTTTTGTCCTCCATGACAGCCTTCAAATTTTCCACTTCCGCAGTACGGTAATTGGTTTGGAAAAATTTAAGGAAGTTACCACAAAGCAGGATACACCGATCCCAGTTGCCGGTCTGGTCGCATTGGGGAATTTCCCGCATCAAATGACCGTAGTACTCTTCGCTCATTTCGGCGATAAGGGCTTCGACCTTGGTCCTGTGGCGTCCGTTCGGGTGTTTCAGGAGGTAGCCCAGATAGGCTTCGATCCGATTCTTGTAATCCAACTGAACCAATTCCGTGAGTCGGGCATAATCGATGTTGTCAATCATTTTAGGTATTTCTGACATCTTTAGCTGGACTTCGCCGTAACGCGGGCTCTCCGGGTATTTATCCAGAAACTGGCTGTACAATGCGGTCGCAGCAGTTTCAAAGTGCCTGTCTATGGGCAGCTCGGCGACTGAGTTCATGGCATACTCATAGTCCTGCAATTCAATTGAGTCGCTGATCTGCCGGATTTTTTCACGGGCATCATTGTGGAAGTCGCTCTCATCGTGGGAACTGATAAAATAGTGCAGCAAGACTTTCTTATCTTCAGGGTCATCGGTGGCGTCGACCTGCTCCAATACGGATTGGTAATCTTTTTCGATTTGGCGTGCGGTCCAATAACGAGACCCGAATAGTCCTGCAGCCACAAGCAGCAGAACCGCCAGAAACGCCGCGCCGGCAACCCGCAGTGTTCGGTTCGGCGGCGTCTTTTGAGCCTCGCGCAAGTGTTTATAACGGTCGGTCGGGGAGATATTGAGAACGGAAGCCGCCGCCGCCGGCGCCACCTTATTTTTACCGACTTTATCATTGCGGAGCCTCAGCGCTTCCATAAGGATATCCATTAGCGGCTGATCAATCTCCACCTTCATCCCCGCAACCGAATCCTTGATCGAAATTTCCGTGTTGTCCCAGCTAATAATCTCATACGCCGCCGATCGGTTTTTCATGCTGCCGGATTCGGCGGCAATCAAATCACCATTATGCAGGTGAAGGTATCCAATCGCTCCGGCCGTTCGGACCTCGAGCGTGCAAGTGAGTCTTTCGAGGAGCGCCATGTGCAGGAACGCGGCCAGGCTTATTCCATGCACCATACCGCCTTCGCCATTGGACAAGGCATCGAAAACCTTGCTGTTCAACACTCTGGTTTTGATCTGTTTCTCGAGATTCTCGGCATCCTTATCGGTCAGCTTGTTGGCGCAATAGCCGAGGTGCACGGTGATGTTGCCCGGTTTTTTATGCCAAGGCCACAGCGCTCCGTAAAAGACGCCGTTCTTGCTCTTGCGCAGATAGAGAACCTGATCGTCACGGATGCCGTTCAGGTATTTGAGTGTTGAATTGAACTTCAACTTGACCGGCATCGGTTTTCCGGCCGGTTTCTTCGGCGGCCCGAAAAACCCTTCCAGCTCCTTGCCGAGGGTAGGGATATCACGGCCTTGCGAAACCGCCTGATACAGGCTGCGGGTGACATCGTAGGGCGTTTTTTGCATGTTTGGCAGGGTGTCCAGCAACTCCACCAGGGTCAGGAAATCTCTGGTGATATTGAGAGTGACCATAATATCCGTCAGTTCTTTGCTGACGGTTGGGTTTCCTGCAGTAGTGCTTTGATCAGCCATGAATGCGATCTCCTTGGGAACGCGATTATTATTAACCAAATATGGCGCACACGGGTTCAAGGATGCACGAATATCGCCCATGCGCAGCAGATTACGGCGCTGGCCGGCGGCGTTCGGCACCAGTTGGTCAGTCAACGGGTATGTCTTAGAATATGTATGTTTGACGAGGCCAAGACGGTAGGGTAGCCTTTATAAGATGTATATTTTACACAATTTTTCGAATTGAATCAAGCAAACCTTTTCAAATCGGGATTAGGTGGCTATAGTGGAATGGCGGCTCCGGCCGACATTTGGTAACATTTAAAGTGGAAAAGGAGTATGCTATGAATGTCACTTTCCACGGCGCCGTCCGTGAAGTCACCGGTTCCATGCACCTTTTGACAACCGAAAATGACAGGGTGATGCTGGACTGCGGTATGTTCCAGGGTCGACGGAAAGAAAGCAACGCAAAAAACAGGATTCTTCCCTTTGACCCCCAGATCATCACCAATTTGGTATTGTCACACGCCCACATAGACCACTCAGGTAGGGTCCCCCTGTTGGTGAAAAACGGTTTTAACGGCCGCGTGATGTGCACCCGGGCAACAGCTTCGGCCTGTGACTACCTCCTCCCTGATGCGGCTCACATCCAGGAGTCCGATGCCGAATATCTGAACTACAAAACCCTGCGGCAGGCTTTCTCCCAGATGAAGCCATCCAGCCGCAAAAAAATGAATGTCGGCAGCCGCATTCGGGACATCAAGAAGATGCTTAAAAAGAACCGCCACCAGCTGGATGGCGACGTCATCAACGATCACATCGACCGGCTGAATCTCGACAAGGTTGAACCGCTTTTCACACGCGCCGATGCCAATCTGGCCCTTAAAAATTTTGACGGCTACCCTTACCGGTACCCGGTTTCGATCGGGGTAAACATGAAATGCGTGTTCTACGACGCCGGACACATTCTGGGCTCCGCCATGAGCATGATCGAGGTGAATCAGAACGGCCGATCCAAAACGATATGCTACACCGGGGATGTCGGCCGCTTTGACAAACCGATAATCAAGGATCCGACTCTGACGTTCGACGAACGGCATCGGGAGGTCGACCTGCTGATCATTGAAAGCACCTACGGCGACCGCACTCATGACCCTGTTGTCGATCTCAAACCACAGCTCGCCAGGGTCCTGTCCGATACGTTCAGCCGGCGAGGCAGTGTGCTTATTCCGTCCTTTGCGTTCGGCCGCACCCAGGAATTGCTGTACGTTCTACACGAACTTTATGCAGAGAAGGCCGTCCCTCGTGTGCCGGTGTACGTGGACAGTCCGTTGGCCGTTAATATCACGAAGGTTTTCGGCGAACACCCCGAAGTCTACGACCGAGATGCACAGGAAGATTTCCTCAAAAACGGCAGGAACCCTTTCATGTTCGATCAGGTCCGGTTCATTACGTCGGTAGAAGAGTCGATGAGGTTGAATCGTGAGAAAAAGCCCCATGTTGTCCTCTCCGCCTCCGGCATGTGTGAAGCCGGGCGGATTCTCCACCACCTCCGGTACAAGATCCATAATGAGAACAACACGATTCTGGTGGTCGGTTTCATGGCGCAAAACACTTTGGGTCGCAGAATCCTTGACGAAGGCAAAGCCTATGAAATTTCAGGCAGAAGTGGGCCGCCGCCGCAGCTTAAGATTATGAACAAAGTCTATCCGCTGAATGCACACGTTGAAAATATCGGTGGATTCAGTGCCCATGGCGACAAAAATGAACTTCTGCGTTTCATCCAGTCGTCCAACCTGAACGTGAAGCGAATCGCCGTGGTACACGGGGAGGAAGACCAGTCACTGGCATTTGCAGATCAACTCCGGAGTGAAGGCTATTCTACCATCGTGCCGAAACGGGGTGAAACGGTCACGGTGTAACGGAGCACTGAAAATTGCCATGAGCGCAGGCAAGACAAGGGAAAACCCGGAGAAAAAGCAGCCTGTATAATTGATCAGTGAGCTTTTTCGCTGAAGCGGGGCTGGGGCCCCTGGTTCAGCCTTTATTACTGTATGGCCTGGCGCAATCGTTTTTCAACCCCCTGACTGGTGACCCTCATAACGCCCAAGCCTTTTTAACACGTCTGAAGTTGATCCACCGACCGAACCACAGGAGATTTATGTCTATGAGCCGCTTCTTACTCGTTGATATCGGCGCCGGGACCATGGATGTTCTTTACTGCGATACCGCATCAGACCAGCATTACAAAGCCGTTGTCAAGTCGCCGGTGCAGACGGTGGCCGCGGAGGCCGAAGGTCTGCCGGGAGATTTGTTGGTGACCGGCACGGAGATGGGCGGTGGGCCAATAACGGAAGTCCTGAAAGAACGGGCGCGCAAGGCGCAGGTTGTTATGAGCACATCGGCCGCGGCAACCCTCAGCCACTCCCCGGACCGTATTCGTGAATGGGGCATCCGGATCGTTGCTGATACCGATGTCGAAGAATTCAGCAATAATCCCCGGTACTCACATCTGACTGTCGAAGACCTGAACATAAAACGGCTGGAGAGAATCATAAATGGATTCGGTGTGGCTTTTGAATTCGATGCGGTCGGCGTTTGTGCCCAGGATCACGGTGTCCCGCCGCCTGGCGTTTCCCACCTGGCTTACCGCCACGCAATCAATCGCACGGTTCTTGATCGTCACCCCTATCCGCATGCGCTGCTCTACAGCAGTTCGGAAGTGCCGACAACCCTCAATCGGTTGAGCGCCGTCGCCAAAAGTGCCCAAAAGCTCCCGGCGGCCGAAGTGTATGTTATGGACAGCGGTATGGCGGCCATACTCGGCGCCTCCGTGGATTCGCTCGCCAGCTCCAAAACAAACATCATGGTTCTGGACGTCGCAACAAGTCATACCGTGGGGGCTGCCTTGTCAGGCGGTGAGTTGGCCGGGTTCTTCGAATATCACACACGTGACATTACCTTGGATCGGATGGAATCCTTGCTGTGTGAACTGGCCGAAGGCAAACTGACCAATGAAGACATTTTGAAAGAAGGCGGCCATGGCGCCTATGTTCACCGGACGATCGGATTCAATACCGTCGAAATGATTCTGGCCACTGGACCCAAACGTCGTATGGTTGAAACGTCACGGTTGCCGATAACGCTCGGGGCCCCTTGGGGAGACAACATGATGACTGGAACCGTCGGATTGCTGGAGGCTATCCGACGGCGCAAAGGGCTATCCGAGATCGATTATCTGTAATTTAAGCTGAGCATTTAAAATTTTAATCGGTACACAAACTCACTATAAGCACCCGGCAGAATCTGAAACCCAAGCACTGATTGGCCGGGGTCCGGAGACGCGTGATTTGAAGCTGTCCACCCGCAGCCGCTACGGCACACGGTTGATTCTGGAACTGGCCAGAAATTTCAGGCGAAATCCTGTTCCCCTGGCCGATATCGCTCAACGACAGAACATTTCCATCAAATATCTCGAACAGATCATCCGGCCGCTGAAAAAAGCCGGTTACGTCACCAGCATCAGAGGACCCAAAGGTGGACACATGCTGACCAAAACCCCCCAAGAAATTACGGTGGGAGAAATCGTGGCCCTGCTGGAGGGCGGCAATGAACTGATCCGATGCGCCGAAAACCCGCACCAATGCCGGCGTGCCGCCAAATGTGCCACACGTTTCGTTTGGCAGGAAGCCGCCCGGGCCATGTACGACCGGATCAATGAGATCACCTTCAGTGACCTTTTGGACCTCTCCGATGAGCTGTGCAATGAAGACATTAGCTCTGGTTCCAAAGAACAAGACGAAACGATACACTACTCAAATCGATCAGGGTCCACCCGTTGATTTAACACGTCGCGATTCGCCATGAGCTCCAAGTCCTTCAAAGAAAAATTCCTCAGATATGCCCCCCAACGGGACATTGTCTTTGTTCTAGGTGCGGGCGCGTCCCATCCCGACGGTGTCCCCCTGCAGCAGGATATCCTACCGTTGATCATTTCCGACGATACCTGTGGGATCGCCGGCTCCGCCATCGGCCAGCAAACCAGAGAATTTGTCAACGACAACTTCTATGTTGACGAGGGTGCGAATGTGTACCCCGAACTCGAGGCTGTCTTCGGATTTCTGGATTACTTCATTCAGCAAAACGAAAGTCTGAATTCGACCTATGATCATTCAACGATACGACAGATAAAGGAAAATCTGATCAAAGCGATTCATTACATCGTCAACCTGAGAACCGATGAACGCAGCCAGATATATCACCACTTCTGGGATTCCATCGCGCGTGACAATCGTAACGTGTCCATTATCACCCTTAACTACGACACCCTGCTCGAGCAGGCATTCGACTTTATGTTCCGCAAATTGGGCTACCTGGACTACTGCATTCACTTGATGAACTATGAAAGGCTCGCTGCGCTCAAAACCTTCAATTTTTGGGTTAACACCCGCCTGCCGGTCACCATTCGTGCGGGCGAGGATCCGGTGCCCATTAAGGTCATCAAACTCCACGGCAGTCTGAACTGGAAATACTGCAACTGCTGCAACCAGGTCTTGCTGACACCCTGGGACCGTAAGATAGACTTGAACCGCGGTAAACTGATCGGACACACATATCCGGAGGCTGAAGAGTACGATTACCATTGCCCGATCGACGGAACCGAGTTTCAGACGCTCATCATGCCGCCCTCATACATGAAATCATTGAACCATCCGGTCATCACCCAGCTTTTCGGCGAGGCGGCAACTGAAATTCGAGCAAGCCGTAAAATCGTTTTTATCGGATACTCCCTCTCTGATGCGGATGTTCACATCAAGGCCCTATTCATGCGGAACCTGCGAAAGGATGTTCGACTGGTTGTCATCAATACCAAAAGAGCGGACCGCTTAAAGCAGCAGTACTGCGCCCTGTCCAAGAACGTGCAGTACCTCCAGTGCTCTTTTGAAGATGTGGTCCACGACACCCGCCTGATGCAACGGCTTTTAGCCTAGTTCACGAACTTAAAAAAATCCCTTGACGTTATCTTTTCCGGAGTGACACCGAAATCCCCACATGCGCCATCTTAACGTATTTCTTCCAATCGGTATGAAGCCGGCGCTTCTCCGAATGAACTTTTCCCCCGAAAGCAGGACGAACTGAAAAGCCGTTCAGCGGCACACTTTACAATCGCGTTTTCTGCATTATTTTTCATTCTCGTAACAAAAAGTAATTGCTCCTTGTGAACATTTGTCTTCACAATCAAAACCTGTCGACAATCAAGCGCTAGCGCTTGTCAAAATAAAGGTGATGCCATGAGCGACAAAGAAAAACCGATACAGCCGAGCAGCGAGTTAGAATCGGGAAAAAACCCCGGTTCGAACCCGGATATACCCAACGAGCTTCCCATACTGCCCCTGCGCAATACGGTGGCATTTCCGTTCTCGATGATCCCTTTGACCGTCGGCATTCCGCGATCGGTAAAACTTATTAACGACGCCCTGAAGGGTGATCGCCTGATCGGGCTGGTCAGTATGAAACACCCCGAAATTGAAGAACCACTGCCGGGTCAAACCTATGAGGTCGGTACGATTGCCAAGGTCGAGCACGTCACCCGGTCGGCCGATAACAGCCTCCAGGTCATCGTGCAGGGCATCGAACGGTTCCGAATCGAATACTGGGTGGCCGACAATCCCTACCTCCGGGCCCACATTACTCTGGCCCCGGACAAAATCGAAACAGATGTCGAACAGGATGCCCTGCAGCGCAACCTGCGTGAACTGGCCCGCCAGGTCGTGGCACTGTCACCGAAGTTTCCCAAAGAGGTCAGCGATTATTTAGCCCAGGTCAAGGATCCGCGATATCTGGTCTATCTGGTGGCCAGCGGGGCCGGTTTGGAGGTTTCAAAAGCGCAGCAGGTACTCGATATTGATTCGCTGAAGGAAAAATTCCGCCTGTTAATCGCCCACCTCTCACGTGAAAAGGAAGTGTTGACCATAGGGAAAAAGATCGAATCCGAAGCGCGTGAAGAAATGAACAAGGCCCAGCGCGAATATTATTTGCGTCAGCAGTTGCGGGCCATTCAAAAGGAATTGGGCGAAGCGGACCGGGAACAGTCTGAAGTCGACGAATACACAATGAAAATAGACGATGCCGCTCTGCCGGATGAAGCCCGCAAAGAGGCGGAACGCGAACTCAAGCGTCTCTCGGGGATGTCACCGCAGGCCGCCGAATATTCGGTCATCAAAACCTACTTGGATTGGCTGTTGGACCTGCCCTGGAACAAAACCAGCGATGACCAGACCGACATCTCACGGGCGCAAATCGTCCTGGATGAAGACCACTATGGCCTTGAGGATGTCAAGCAAAGGATTATCGAATATCTGGCGGTGCGCAAACTGATCCATGACCGCGGGGTCGAAACGCCGGATCGTGCCGAAGGGCGCACGGACGCCATGGGGGTCATTCTTTGTTTTGCCGGTCCTCCCGGCGTGGGCAAGACCAGTCTCGGTCAGGGTATCGCCCGTTCCCTGGGACGGAAGTTCACGCGCATGAGTCTGGGAGGCATGCGCGACGAGGCCGAGATCCGCGGACATCGCCGAACGTATATCGGCGCCATGCCTGGGCGCATCATTCAGGCCATCAAACGCGCCGGCACCCGCAATCCGGTTTTTATGCTCGACGAGGTGGACAAAATAGGTGTCGATTGGCGCGGCGACCCCAGCAGTGCGTTGCTGGAAGTTCTTGATCCGGCCCAGAATCACGCTTTCCGTGATTATTACCTGGATGTGGATTTTGATCTGAGCGATGTGATCTTCATTACGACAGCCAATCAGCTCGAGACGATTCCGGCGCCCCTGCGGGACCGGATGGAAATCATACAGCTTGACGGCTACACTGAATACGAGAAGCTGCAGATTGCTCAGAGACACCTGGTGCCGCGACAATTTTCGGCCCATGCGTTAAAGGAAGACGAAATCACCTTTACCGACGAAGCGCTTCGAAAAATCATTCAAGACTACACCCGCGAAGCGGGTGTGCGCAACCTGGAGCGCCAGATCGGTGCTGTCTGCCGCAAGAGTGTCGTCAAGATTGCCGCCCAGGAGTGGTTGCACGTGGTCATCACACCGGAGTTGGTACGCGAATACTTGAAAAAGGAAAAGTTCGAGGCCGAACTGTCAGAAAATATAGAAATCCCCGGCATTGCCACCGGATTGGCCGTCACCGCCGTCGGCGGTGACATTCTGTTCATCGAAGCCACACGCATGAATGGTAGGGGCAAACTCACCCTCACCGGACAACTTGGTGATGTGATGCGGGAAAGTGCCCAGATTGCTCACAGTTATGTCCGGTCGAAGTCCGGTGAACTGCATATCGATCCGAATCGGTTCGAAGGTACGGACGTGCATCTGCACGTACCAGCTGGTGCGGTTCCAAAGGACGGACCGTCTGCCGGCATCGCCATGGTGCTGGCCATGGCCAGCCTGTTCAGCGGACGGCCTCTGCGCGGAGATGTCGGCATGACCGGTGAGGTGACATTGCGGGGACGGGTAATGCCGGTGGGCGGCATCAAACAGAAGCTTCTGGCAGCCCATCGCGCCGGACTCACGACTGTCATTCTGCCGAAGCGCAACGAGAAAGATCTGGAAGACCTGCCGGATGAGGTCCGTAACACGATGATATTCGTGACGATCGATCGGATCGACGAAGCCCTGCGGGTGGCATTCCTGACCGACGAGGCCGATGTCGTTCTCACCGAAACGGTCAGCTGACGAGCAAGCGCACGGCAACTTGAGAAATCAGCGTTAGGGCCCGGAATCGATCCAGCAGATTTGTTCAGAACTTGACCTGTTCGAGAATCTCTTTTTCTCGTTTGATAATGTCCGCCTCCAGATTCTCGACCTTGTGCGTGACCTCGTTGACGAAATCTGCGTCTTTGATCGCGGTCAGGTTCGTTCGAACGTTGTAAAGGGCTGCCAGGCCGGCCGTACGGGCCATCATGGCAGCCACCGCCCCATCGGTTACGGCGTTGGGATTGCCATTCTGAACCACACTGCCGGCCATTTCCATGATCCGGCATACCCTTTCGGCCAATACCAAGGGCACCAGAGCCGCACCCTTCATGGCTTTCTGGATGGCCTGAGTCCGGAAGGCCTTGTCTTCGGCGGTCTTTTTCGGCAACCTGAACGCCTCCAGAACTTGACGGTAAGCCTCCGGGTCCCGGTCGATGTCCTCGATGCAGCGCATTCTCATGGCGGAGGCTGCGACGCAGATTTCTTCCATCGCGCCATGTACGGCTTCGAATCCTTTCCGGCCGACGGTCAGACCGGCGACCATCTCAGAAAGCGCCGCCGCCAGTGAGGCACCGACAGCAGCGACACTGCCGCCCCCGGGCACCGGAGCGGATGAAGCCGTCTCCTTCAAATAGTCTTTAATGGGCAAATCAGCATACATGCCCGCCCCCCTTCTGATTGTATTTATCAAAAACGACCATGCCTCCTTTGATCACCTTCTCCACCGTACTCACGCCGATATGGTAGGGAATAAAGGTGTAAGAGGGAAACTCGAGAACGATAAGATCCGCCTGTTTGCCGGGGTCGATGCTGCCGATGGTTTCGGCCCGGTCAACGGCAGCGGCTCCGTTTATGGTCAATGCCGTGATCGCCTCCTCGGTACCGATGTTCATGCAGAGCGTTGCCAGAGCAACAATCAGTGGAATCGATTCGGTAAAGCAGCTGCCGGGGTTAAAATCCGAGGCCAAAGCGACGGCGCAGCCGCGGTCGATCATCTCACGCCCCCGGGCATAGGGTTCCTTGAGGCTGAAAGCCGTCCCCGGCAGCAGCGTCGCCACAACGCCTTTGCGGGCCAATTCGGCGAGCCCTCTGTCGGAAGCCTGCAGAAGATGATCCGCTGAGACGGCTCCAAGCTCGGCCGCCAGTTCGGTACCCCCTATCGGTGCAATTTCATCGGCGTGAATCTTCAGTTTGAATCCCAGGTGACGGGCTTTCTGCAGCAGGCGCCGGGACTGGCCGATAGAGAAAACATTTTTCTCGCAGAAGACGTCACAGAACTCGGCCAGGCGCCGACCGGCAATTTCTGGCATCACCGTATCCAGCATGAAATCGATGTAATCCTCTTCCCGGCCCCGGTATTCCGGCGGCACGGCATGGGCCCCCATGAAGGTAGGTACAATGTCCACGGGATGCTCACCGCCGAGAATCTGCATGACCTCGAGCTGTTTGATCTCCGTCTCCCGGTCGAGGCCGTAGCCGCTTTTGCCCTCGACCGTCGTTACGCCGAAGGCAAGCATGCTGTCGAGCCGTCGGCGCCCGGAAGCAACCAAATCCTGCACATCGGCCGTGCGGGTGGCGTGAACGGTGCTGAGGATCCCGCCGCCTCTTTGCATGATGTCCATGTAGCTGTCGCCGCGAAGCCGCCAGGCATATTCTTCCGCCCGATATCCGCCGAAAACAAAATGAGTGTGGGAATCGACGAATCCCGGCAGCACCGCCTTGCCCGAGGCGTCGAGGATCTCAAAACCGGCCGTGTCCATCCCCTGCAGGAGTTCCTGAGAACGTCCGACCGCCTGAATGCGCCCCCCCTCGACAACGACCGCCCCGTTCTCGATGACGCCCAGATCGGCCATCTCCGATCCGTGCTTGGCTCTGAATCCACTGCAGGTGACCAGCTGCGCAGCGTTCTTTATGATGAGGTTTGCATCCATTCTGAAATCCTACTCGTAAATGCGTGATTCGAGCACCTGCTCCGGAGAAAAGTTTTCCAGTCCCAGGTAATGAGCGGCCGTTTCCACCAGCGCCGCCATCGGCACCATACCGACAATCTCGCTACCGATGACGTTCACCCCGTAACGCCTGGCTTCGATCCGGATCAGCTCAAAGACTTGATAAAGGGCGGTTCGAGTGTAATCGGTCATGTTCATCGAGACCTGAACGATGCCGCGGTCCACAAGTTCAATTCCCAAGGCCTTACAGTGCTGCAGTCCGCCGCTGATGTGCCTGACCTTTTTGGCAATATCGTTGGCGATGTCACGTTTATCGGTATCGAGATTGACATTGAAAGCCACAAGAGGCATCCGGGCGCCCATTGCCGTAACCCCGGCGGTGGGGTGAACCGCGGTGGGTCCGAAATCGGGTGCCCATTCCGGGTTTTTTATCTTGTCTGCCATCCCCTCGAACTGGCCTTTGCGAATGGCGGCCAGATTCCTCCGTTCCGCCCGTTCCGCCGATGCCTCATAGAGAAATATCGGCAGATTGTATTTCTGCGACGCCTCGGCGGCAACCGCCCTGGACAGAGCGACCGCTTCGGCCATGCTGACGTTCTTCACCGGAATAAAGGGCACCACGTCCACGGCACCCATACGGGGATGCTGTCCCTTGTGCCGACGCATATCGATAACCGCGATCGCTTCTCCCATGGCCGCTATCACCGCTGCCTTCATCTCTTCAGGCGCACCGATGACCGTCACCACGAGTCGGTTATGGTCTTCGTCCTTCTGAGTATCGAGAAGCTTGACGCCGCTCATCGTCTTGAACGGTGATATAATTTTATCGATATTCTCAATGTCACGGCCCTCACTGAAGTTGGGAACACACTCGATGATTTTATACATGACGGCAGCGTCTCCTTTTCTTTCCGCCCGGGGAGGGCCGGCCCCTAAGACCGGCGACCTTGATCCAACGTGCGGACGTCTCAGGCTCTTTCAGCCAAGGCTTTGGTTACCAGACGGGCGATCATCTGATCGTCGGCGCCATATGGCAGTGTGATCAACTCCGCCCCCTTGCGCAGTGAATTGTATTGGATGCCGGTATCAATGGCATTTTCATTGCGGGCCCATGCGCGCCGTGCCACACCGCCCATGACATCCCAAGGAATCGCGAGTCCAATGATATTGTCCACCCGCTCGCTTCCGTCCAGCACCAGTCCGAAGCCGCCATTGATGGCGTTTCCGATCCCGACCCCTCCTCCGTTGTGCAGAGCCACCAGACTCATGCCCCGCGCGGCGTTGCCGGCAAAACAGTGGGTGGCCATCTCGGCCATGATGTTGCTGCCGTCCTTGATGTTGGCGGTCTCACGGAATGGAGAATCCGTGCCGCCGGTATCATGGTGGTCCCGCCCGAGCATCACCGGGCCGATGTCACCGCTGCGAACCATGGCGTTGAATCTCAATGCGATTTTCATGCGGCCCAAGGCATCCTGGTAGAGGATTCTCGCCTGTGTACCGACCACGAGCCTGTTTTTGTCGGCATCGCGTATCCAGGTGTAATTGTCGCGATCCTGAAACCGTCGCTCGGGTTCGATACAGTCCAAAGCGGCTTTGTCGGTCTTCAACAGGTCATCTTTTCGGCCACTCAAACAGACCCACCGAAAAGGTCCGTACCCGTAGTCGAACAGCAACGGCCCCATAATATCCTCGACATAGGAGGGGAAGATAAATCCATCCAAAGGGTCTTTGCCGTTCTTACATATGTCCTTTATGCCCGCGTCGTAAACCGCCTTCATGAAGCTGTTGCCATAGTCGAAAAAGTACACGCCCGCCTGAACCAGCTTCTGGATCAACTCGAAATGCCGCTGCAAGGAACGGTCGACGAATCCCCTGAAGGCTGACGGATCGGTCTTGAGTAATTCCGTGCGCTCTTCGAAACTCAACCCCTGGGGGCAATATCCCCCGTCGTATGCCGCATGACATGACGTCTGG
The DNA here is from genome assembly GCA_963825595.1 of uncultured delta proteobacterium. Lineage (GTDB taxonomy): Bacteria > Desulfobacterota > Desulfobacteria > Desulfobacterales > SG8-13 > JARFQH01. Next base: position 30,495 of record CAWGUE010000034.1, read on the forward strand.
TCGGACAACAGGTCGATACTTTTTTTATGACGGACTGCATGTTCGAGCAGGCCGACGATGTTGCCGTGAAATGCAATTGCAAATCCCTGACGTTTTTTAAGATGGCGGTCTGCCAGGGTAAAGGCCTCGGCCGGATCGTCGACGACCGCGCCAAGCCATCCCTGGTCATGGCGGGTTTGAATTCTGGAGCGGTCGACTTCGGCAATGATTCCCACCCCGCCGGCGATTTCGACGGCTTTGCCCTGGGCACCGCTCATCCCGCCCAAACCGGAAGAAACAAACAGTCGGCCGGACAGATTCTCCTCGGGCGGAATACCGAGTATAGAGCGCCCGGCATTCAATAAGGTACTGTATGTACCGTGCACGATTCCCTGGGGCCCGATATACATCCAGCCGCCGGCCGTCATCTGCCCGTAATTGGCCACGCCCAGTGCTGCGGCCCGCTGCCAGTTCTCCTGATCGTCGAAAGCCCCGATCATCAGCGCATTGGTGATGATGACCCGCGGTGCCGCCGGTGAAGACGCGAAAAGGCCGAGAGGGTGTCCCGAAGCCACAACCAGTGTCTGTTCCCGGTTCAGGATCTCAAGAAATCGCATGATCAGACGGTACTGCATCCAGTTTTGGCAGACCTGACCGGTCTCCCCGTAAGTCACCAGCTCGTAAGGGTAGAGGGCGATGTCGAAATCCAGATTGTTGTCGATCATTACCTGAAAGGCACGCCCCTCGACACAGCTTCCCTGATAGGTTTCGATCGGACGTCCGAGGATGCGCCCCTGCGGTCGGAAACGGTAGCCGTAGATCCGTCCGCGGTCCAGCAATTCTGCAAGGAATTCCGGGGCCAGCGTAGCGTGCCATACATCCGGAATGTACCGCAAGGCATTCCTCAGCGCGAGTTCGATCTCACTATCGGACAAAACGATCTTCCTTCTGGGTGCCCTTCGGATGCCTTCGACAAATGCTGGCATACGCGGCAACTCGGTCAAAATCTCATCCAAACGGACACTCATGGATGCGGCGATTTGTCGGTTGTCTATCATGATAGCGCCCTCCCATTTCAATTCGGCTCCTCGGAACCGGTTGAAATCAAAATATGTCAAACCGGTCGAAAAAATCAAGAGCGGAGAGGAACAGAAGCAGCAGGATTGTATTTTCGTTCCAACTGTATTATCCAGAAAGCGGGCGGTTGACTGCCTGTGCCAGCGAGTGACGCGGGGTTACGGTTAATGGTTACACCATGGATGACCCAAATTCAAACCACACAATCTCTTCTTTAATGAATCGTATTTAAGGAACAACTTTCTTCATCAAACCAACGGGATATGAATGTGGAAACGATAAAGATCGGATATGACGGCTTGACGTTGCTGGAACTGGCGGCGGTGGCAAGAGATGGCCGGAAGGTGGTCCTCACCGAAGGATCGGAAGCCCGGATCCGAAAGACCCGACGGCTGGTGGAACGCTGGATTACTGAAGGAAGGACGATCTATGGCATTACCACCGGTTTCGGAGCCCTGAGTGATGTCACCATTAGTGCGATTAACACGCGACGACTTCAGGAAAACATCATCATGAGTCATTCCGCCGGGGTAGGTGCCCCCCTGAGTCCTGAAACGGTTCGTGCCGTGATGGTCCTGCGTATCAAAGACCTGGCCCGGGGCCATTCGGGTATTCGACTGGAAACCGTACAGCGCCTGATTGAGCTGCTCAATCTAAACATCTGCCCGGTCATCCCGGAAAAAGGATCGGTGGGGGCCAGCGGCGATTTGGCCCCCCTGGCGCACCTTGCCCTGGTGCTGCTCGGCAAGGGTGAAGCCTTCTGCAAAGGTAAGAGAATGCCGGGCGCCGAGGCCCTTAAAATGTTCGGACTGACCCCGATTATCCTCGAATCGGCGGAAGGTTTGGCGCTGGTCAACGGTACCCAGGTAATGACAGCCATCGGTGCCCTTTCCGTCAACGACGCTCTGCAGCTGTCCAAATTAACCGACATCGCAGCCGCCATGACTCTTGAGGTGTTGATGGGGAGCCGAACCGAGTTCAATCCCCGCATTCACATGGTCCGTCCCCATCCCGGACAAGCCGCAGTGGCGGATAACATGGAGCGGATCATTCAGGACAGCGAAATCATCACATCGCACAAGGACTGCTTCCGAATCCAGGATGCCTACACCCTGCGGTGTTCCCCCCAGGTGCACGGCGCCACCAAAGACGCCATTGGCTATGCTCGCAATGTCATTGAAATCGAAATGAACGCGTCCACCAACAACCCGCTGATCTTTGCCGATCAGGAGGATTTCCTGCTTGGCGGCAATTTTCACGGTCAACCGGTGGGCCTTGCTCTCGATTTCCTCGGCATGTCCGTCGCCGAGCTGGCAAATATTTCCGAACGCCGCATCGAGCGGCTGGTCAACCCGAATCTGAGCGGTCTGCCGGCCTTCCTGGTCAAAGACGGTGGCCTCAACTCGGGTTTCATGATTGCCCAATACACCGCTGCCGCCCTCGTATCGGAAAACAAAGTTTTGGCCCACCCGGCCAGCGTAGACTCCATACCGACTTCCGCCAACAAGGAAGACCACGTGTCTATGGGCACCATTGCGGCCAGAAAAAGTCGTACCATTATCGACAACGCCCGTGACGTCATCGCCATCGAACTGTTGTGCGCCGCCCAAGCCCTGGACCTTTTCACCAATCTAAAACCCGGCCGGGGAACCAAAGCCGCCTACGACGTTATCCGGAAGACGATCGCGCATCTGGAAACAGACCGCATCCTGGCGGCCGACATCGCCTGTATGCGCCGCTTGATGCAGGGGAATGACATTCTCGCGGCGGTCGAAGAAGCGGTAGGAAAATTGAACTGACTCCAATCCGGAAAACAATCTTCGATCGTCCCGGTAGAAGTGGTTTCAAAACCTTAGATCACGCCCAAATGCAAGGCGTGGGCCGACGAAAAAACGCAGCATACATGAAGGTATGTATTCAGCGTCAGGGGCAGGGACCCCTGACACTGTCCCAGACGGATCACAACACCGCAACTCGTCCGCTCGCCTGAGGCGGGTATACCTTAGGCGAGTTGGGTGTTAGATGAGGTTTTGAAACCACTTCTAAGACACCTGTGAAAAAACATACCGATTCCCGATATGATGAATACGCGAATACTGAAATCCGACGGCCTGCTTCTGCTCACCGCCACGATATGGGGTTTCGCATTCGTCGCCCAACGAGTGGGCATGGATTACGTGGGCCCTTTTACCTTTAACGGCATCCGTTTTGCCTTGGGCGGTTTTGTCCTCATCCCGTTTATTATGAAACACAGCAAAAGGGGCACGTCCAAGGCCGCTCCACCTGTTCGGAGCGGGGCTGGCCAGCTCTTTTCAGGGGGCTGCCTTGCCGGTGTCATTCTGTTCACGGGCGCCTCACTCCAACAGACGGGGCTGGTTTACACAACGGCCGGGAATGCCGGTTTCATCACCGGTCTTTACGTGGTGATCGTTCCGATTTTGGGTGCTCTTTTCAGGTTAAGGGCAAACTCCGGAACGTGGATCGGGGCCTTTCTGGCTGCGGTCGGCCTCTATTTCTTGAGTATTACCAACCAGTTTACCATTGCCTCCGGGGATTTACTCGTTCTGGCGGGGGCTTTCTTCTGGGCTGCTCATGTTCTGATTATCGGCTGGTTGTCGCCGCGTTCGGATTCCCTCAAACTGGCATTGACCCAGTTTATGGTCTGTTCGTTGCTGAGTCTTCTAACGGCGGCGATATTTGAAGAGATGGCCTTCCACAGTGTTATGCAGGCCGCAGGGCCGATTCTTTACGGTGGCGTTTTATCTGTCGGGGTGGCCTACACCCTTCAGGTTGTCGCCCAACGCAACGCCCATCCGGCCCATGCCGCCATCCTGCTGAGCCTGGAAGCTGTCTTCGCCGCCATTGGCGGATGGATCATGCTGGGAGAGCAATTGACAACCAGGGGCTTGAGCGGTTGTGGATTGATGCTGGCCGGCATGCTAATCTCCCAGCTCTGGGGCCTGGTGAAACTGCCCATTCTGAAAAAATCCGCCGTAAAGCAGACATCGGCTTGACCGTCAATCCGCGCATGAAAATTTTTCAGCAGATCTAATAAAATAATATAATAACGATGCGTTGAATATCATATCGAGTGTTAATCCAACAGAATACTTTGTGCTTCTGCCACATAGAAGAGATGCAGAAATATGTTCATGCAATAAACGGCCCAAAGCGGCGGCGGAATGTCGCGACGAACGATGCCCCCCCATGAGCGGTTAAGGTTAAACCCGATCCCCCCGAGGCAATGGAGAGCATGCCGCAATGCCGATCAATATCGATGAAGACGAAATCCGGAAATTCGAGGCACAAACACCCCAGTGGTGGGACAAAACCGGTGAATTCAAAGGGCTTCACGACATCAACCCCCTGCGCCTGAGTTACATTGACAAGCGTTCACCCCTGGCGGAAAAGTCGGTGCTCGATGTGGGTTGTGGCGGGGGCCTTCTGGCCGAAGGCATGGCGGAGATTGGCGCGCGGGTGACAGGCATCGACGCCGGGAAAGCGCCCCTGATCGTTGCAAGTCAACACGCACTGGACAGTGGACTTGATATCGTTTACCGTAAAGTTACCGCCGAAGAACTGGCCGAAACCGAGGCCGGCGCATTTGATGTTGTGACTTGTATGGAACTGTTGGAACACGTTCCGAATCCACCGTCCGTCGTTAAGGCCTGCAGTAGACTGGTGCGGCCCGGCGGTGACGTTTTTTTTGCAACGCTCAACCGGAATTGGGTATCTTTTCTGCTGGCCATCATCGCTGCGGAATATATTCTGGGCATCGTCAAAAGAGGTACCCACACTTACCGCAAGTTTGTCAAACCGTCCGAACTCGACGGTTGGGCCGCAGAATCAGGATTGGTGCTTCGCAACCTGACCGGGCTGCAATACAATCCGCTACTCAAGCTAAAACGACTCGGCGGGAAGGCCACGGTCAACTATCTGATGCATTTCAGCAAAATCGACGATAGATCAATACCCTCTATGAATGCTAAGGAATAAATAATGGATAAAGGTACAGAGGACCGCTACGAAATTCTTCCAGTTCAGGACGACCACATGTGCTTTGCCTGCGGACCGGCCAACCCAGCTGGTCTCCACATGCGGTTTTCCGCCGGCAGCGACCGGGTCGTGTCCTACCTGAGCGTACCTGACCATCTGCGGGGTTGGAGCACTATGGTTCACGGCGGTGTCGTTTCTACGATCCTCGATGAAATCATGAGTTGGTCGGCCATCCATATGTTCAAAACCGTCATACTCACCAAATCCATGACAGTTGAGTTCAAAAAGCCGGTTCATGTCGGTCGGCCGCTCAAAGCTGTTGGGACCGTACTTGAAATCAGGAATGAAAGAGAAGCGGTAATGGCGGGACAGCTCTATTCGCAGGCGCAAGATGAATTGTACGCCTCTGCCAGGGGTGTTTTCGCTCTTCTCAAGCCGAAGGTGGCCCTCAAACTGGGAATTGTCGATGAGAAGACCCTGAAAGATTTGCTGCCGGAATGATAGGATGACCCTAAGTAATCGTAAACAACATAGGATTAAAAGTGGACTTTTACAACTCTCTGTAGCAAGAGTTAATCAATAGCACGTCTACTTACATATTACGTGATAAATCGTATATATAAAAATCCACCACATCTTGTTTACGATCATTTTGGGTATGACCTAAGCGGGACTGGGAAACGGCCAGGAAGGAGGTAACACAATGGTCATTTCGAATTTTCTCAAGACGGCTGAAAAGTTTGAAATCCAGGCCTACAAACGACCTAAAAACCATAAAGAGTTGAGAAAAACCCATGTCGCCTTCAGCGGGTCTCCGCAGAAACACCCGTTCGACTCCTACAGGGTTATACTGGTCACGGACCCCTACAGTACGAACACGATGTACTATGAGTTCATGAAAAAAGATATCTCATATGTCGAAGAACTGCCGAATCTCGTTGGCCTCGACGGGGATACCGTATTGATGGTTCGGATCTGGGTCAAGAAGCGCAGTATTGCTGTACGCAGTTCGGCATTCATTGTAGACGACACCATGGTATTATGACTTGGCACGGTACCACCGGCCGTTGTGAAGCCGGCGGTAGCGACTGAATGACTTGAGATTCCGTGAAATGTACATCCCCCAACTGGAAATACTTGAAGATCTCTTTTTTATAGAGCGGGGGTATTTGAATGCCAACCATTTTGTCTACCGCGGTGATCCGCCGACATTGATCGACACCGGTTATATCGCGGATTTTGAAACGACCCGGCGGATATTCACCGATCTCGACCTCGACCTTTCCGAAGTGTCCGCCATCGTCACCACGAACTGCCATTGTGATCATATCGGCGGCAACAATCGCATCCAGCACCTATCGGGTTGCGATATCATTTAGCATGACATCGGCAGGATGTTCATCGAAACGCGTGACGACTGGGCAACCCGGTGGAAGTACTACAATCAGCAGTCCGAATTTTTCACGACTCGAACGTTCGACACGTTCGGCCGGCCATATTTCAATCGTGAAACACTCAAATTTCTACCTCGGCAGCTCGTTTAGATGATCAGTCCTTCAACGTTTCCTGCGATTTATCGAACAGCTCTTTTTTGCTTCCGGTATAATTCGGGATGTCAAAATACGGAATATCGACGATCCTGAACCATTCGAGCAAAAACAGAATGACCAATATACATAAAGTATACCCGATATATTTTACCATGACATGCTCCGGCTACGAGTTGAAATAACACGATGATATCATGCTTTATTTCCAGATCTGCAGATAAATATTCAGGCCCACATAAATATGCGAATTATGGGGTCTTGCGAGCCCCTCAATCCGGCGCGTAAGATAAAAATTTGCATTGTCCTGATTTTATAGTACAATTATATGAAAAACTCAAATAGTCGGAGGCACAATGGGAAAAAACAAGGTTGTCGTGAGGTTCAAAGACGGATCGATCTTAAAGGGCAACACGCGGGACTTTCTGCCGAATAAGAACCAATTTCATCTGGAGTCGGAAGATGGTGAGGTAACCGAAATCAGTGTCGAAAAGTTGAAAGCCGTGTTCTTTGTCAAAGATTTTGCGGGTGACAAGGACCATGTGGAGTCATATGAAGATGAGATGGCCGGTTACGGCCGCAAGATAAAGGTGAATTTTTCAGATGGAGAGACGATTATCGGCTACACGATGGGATACTCTCCCGATCGCCAAGGTTTCTACATCACACCAGCGGAAACGAAAAGTAACAATGAACGCGTTTTCGTCGTAACATCTGCCAGTGAAAAAATTGAATTCATCTAGCAGCGCCTTAAAGCTTGATTAGGATTGAGCTCGCTGCGCCCTGCACCCGATTTACCCTATCAAGTGGCGCTAAGGACGTTTCTGACCTTTTCAGATAGCTCCTTTATCGTGATAGGCTTCTGGATATCCCATTACATCCCCGGTTCACTATTTCTTTCGCCTGCTGTGAAAAGGTGTTATTTATCGGCAAATGTTTTTGTTTGCTTATCCGGAGAGGCTTCTACGCGATTCAGGATCTCATCGACCTTTGCCGTGCCGAGCCATTTTATTTGTCCTGTCCCGACGTCATAGATGGCGCCGACCACTTTGGCCTTACCTTCTTCCACAAGTTTGCGTGCCGTCGGGCTTTGCATAAAAAGATCTTCGACAGCCTGCCACACGTTTTCTTCGATGGCATAGGGGATGATTTCATTGCCGTGAATGTCGCTGTGTTGTTCCTTGGCACGTTGCACGGCCGGAATGATGTTGTCGACCAAGGGAGGGATATTTATTTCAAGTTGGTGACCTTCGCCCTCCAGCATGTGGGAAACGGCCGTTACAGCGCCGCACTGGGTATGTCCCAGCACAAGGAACACCGGGGTGTAGACGTGGGCCAGTCCATACTCGATCGATCCGGCCTCATCGGTGTCAACCACGTTTCCCGCAACCCGGATCACGAACATGTCCATAACGCCGGCATCGAAAATCAACTCCACCGGCACGCGCGAATCGGAGCATGAAATGATCGTTGCGTAGGCATGGTCTCCCTGATTTTCCTTCCCGGCCAAGGCGAGGCGCGCTGCATCGGCATGGGGGTGGATCGGCTTCCCGGTATAAAAGCGTTCGTTACCTTCCCGCAGCATCGTCAAGACTTCGTCGGGACCGGGTTTTTGGGCGTGTTTGTTTTGGGTCGCCGCAGCTGTGTCCTCGGCGTAATCCGCGTCCACCGTTTGATATGAGGTCGGTCCGTAAATCAGTATGATGACGAGAAAAACCGCCAGCAGGACTGTTGATGCCAAGGCCACATTTGTCAGTGAGAACCTGTTTGATTCCATTTACTCGATCCTTTCAGTTGTTTTGGTCTTCATCCGAATGGGTAGATTGGGTAGCGGTTCTGCGTAAGATTTTGATCAGGCAACCGCTATCATAATTGATGTATATACACGTTAAGCGATTAACCTGGGATCGCCAGATTTCTGCCGGTCTCAATAAATTTGACGGGCCAACAATTAAAGGGCCCTATAGTTCATTTCAAGACGGCTTGTCAAACGAAGTTCCACCGCGACTATTTCTTTATATTCTGCTTGGGGTTCTATAAGGCGACCTGTCGTCCCGGGCCGGCAGCTTCGGATGGGAACTGACCGTGGCGGGCTAATATCCGGAACCTGCCGGCTACCTGAGGGGTCTTGACAAGGGGGGCAATTGAGGTCAAATTCCCACAAGAGAAATTGCGGATGTCGATGCACCTTAGGATAGCAATTCCATGAAAAACATCATCACTGACTTTAAATTCTCCAAGCGCAGCCCGGGTCGGGTGCAGGTGTATCTCGACCACCGCTATGCCTTCACGGTAAACCTGCTCGACGCTGCGGCACTTTCAAAGGGCCAGGGGCTGGGTGAAGCGGTTGTTGCCCGAATGAGAAGGAAACATGAAGATCACACTGCCTATGTCTGCGCCATCCGGTACCTCGGCTATCGAAGGCGCAGCCGAAAGGAAGTCGATCGATATTTAAGTGGTCGCAAAGGGTTTGCACGGAAAACAGTTTCCGCCGTCATGACACGCCTCGAAGAAGAACGCTACCTCAACGACGAGGAATTCGCACGCCTCTTCATCGAGAGTCGGGTACGCTTGCGCCCGCGATCGTGTGCGCTTCTGCGCCATGAACTTTACCAAAAGGGGATTGACGATGATGTTCTTGACGCGGTATTAAAGGAGGTTGACGATGCGCACCTCGCCTGGCGCTCTATCGAGGGCAAACTGAAGCAGTGGGGCCATCTCGATCGGGCAGACTTCAAGAAGCGGCTTATCGGTTATCTACAGAGACGCGGCTTTTCGCTCGGCATCGCAATGAACGCTTACCGCCATGCCCTTTCACAGGGCAATTGGGGCGATTGATCGCTATCGTGCCCGGGATGAAACGGAATGGCATATCCAGCGATCTGGGAGCTGGATAAGAAAACAAGTTCGACTTCGATCTCACCACAAAGACATGACTGACAAGACCACATCTTCAAGCCCGGGATCCGGGAGACTTCGGGAACTCGCCGGTCATCTCGGCATCGATATCGACGATACGGATACTCTCATCTCCGATATCATACCGATATTAAGCCGGAAGTTTGCATTGTTTTCACGCGGTGCCCAAAAGAACGCGCCGATAGAAAATCAGATTCAAACCGTACTGCAGGACGAGCTTCCAAGTATATTGTCAAACTATGCCCTTGACAACCTGTTGACGAATAAAAGCGTCATGCTCTTTTTCATCAAGAATTTGGCGCCCGAGCTGACCGACCTGCGCGCCAAACAGCTCGTCGACCAGAGTTTCAGCCGGGCCGATCAAACCTTGGCCGACCAACTCGCTTACCATCTCGGCGTCCGGTCCGAACAGCTCCAACATTTCAAGGACAAGGTCATTCCCCGGCTGAAAAAATACACCCAAGCCATGTATCGAAAAAAAACGCCAAACAGCAAATCTTCCGTCAATCCAGCGGCATACAGCCAATTCATCATTGACAACGTCTTTATTGACGAATTTGAAAACCATCCCTACATCCGATCGGTCACCGACAAAGACAACCGGGCCATTCTTCTGCCTGAAGCCAAGAAAATTGCCATCCAAATGATATCGGCCTGGAAAAACGAGATCGTCGCCGGGGAAAATCGGCAATAATCTTCCAGCCTGATCACCGTACCTATCGATTCAGCGACTCTGCTGACGGATTCACCGATATGTCTGTCCCCTGCAGATGCCGACGAATCCGCGATCACTTATAAACGTCGCTTTTTGACGAATTTGGCCTTGTCTTGCCTGGGATCATGTCACGCTTTAACACCTTGTTGAATCGAATTACGCGATGGTCTTGGCAAACCAGTCGATGAGCCGCCTGGAAATACTCCACTTACCGGGAATCCGGGGCAATGCATCGGCGTCAAACCACTCGGCCTCTGAGATTTCAGAGAGATTCACCCTGATGTCACCATCGGCATATTCGGCGGTGAATGCCACCATCAACGCATTTGGAAAGGGCCAGGGCTGACTGCCGAAATAGCGGATATTCTTGACCCGGATACCGACTTCCTCTTTGACTTCGCGCCTGACACAATCCTCGAGAGTTTCTCCCGGTTCCACGAACCCCGCCAGAACACTGTGATAGATCGACCCTATCCGGGTCGATCGGGCGAGCAGAATGCGACGCCCCTTCAAAACCGCAACGATAATGGCGGGGGACACCCTTGGATAGTTGATCAGGCCGCAATGGGGACAGACCTTCCCACGCTCATGCGCCGCATCCTGGGTCAGGTGAGCGCACCGGCCGCAGAACTGATGGGTTTGCGCCCAATGAATCATCTGATTTGCCCGACCGGCGATTCCCAGCAGTTCGTCATCGACTTCTCCGAGAAGACGTCTCAGCCCCAGCAGCGCGCTATTTGAAGGCAGCGACGTGTCTGGCCTCAGCTCAGCGGTGTGGCAATCCGTCCCGTTCAGGTAGCCAAGATATTGTTTCCGGACGAGAGCCTTTTCAAATGGTGAAACATCGGTAACGAAGGGGCAAACGGAATTGTCATTCTGACGAAGAACGAGGATTCGATCATCCCGAAACAAAAACCACCACTGGGGTCGGTCAACACCGGCCGGAGGCTGCAGGGCTGGGATGAAGGTCATCGATGGATATCTCCTGGTTCGAGTGAGTGAGTGCTGTGAAGGTCTGTACCAGCATCCATTATAGCCGGTGGAGGGCCGTCCCAATTTAAAATTCGAGAATTCCGGTGTAGTTCTCCGGCGTAATGTTCAAGAGCTCGGTTTTTACTTCGTCGGCAACATTCAAACCGTCAATAAATTCCGCAATGGCCTCTTGATCGATACGGGAATGGATGCGCGTCAACGCTTTGAGGGCTTCATACGGCTCGGGGTAACCCTCGCGCCGCAATACGGTCTGGATGGCTTCAGCCACCACGGCCCAGTTGTCACGCAGGTCTTCGCGGATGGCCTCCTGGTTGATAATCAGCTTGGCCAAGCCTTTGAGCAGCGATGTCAACGCTATCAGTATATGGGCCAGCGGCACCCCGACGTTGCGTATCACGGTAGAGTCGGACAAGTCGCGCTGCAGACGGGATATGGGCAGTTTGGCCGACAGGTGCGATAGAACGGCATTGGCGATGCCAAGGTTACCTTCGGCATTCTCGAAATCGATGGGATTGACCTTATGAGGCATGGTGGAAGAGCCGATCTCGCCGGCTTTGATCTGCTGCTTGAAATAATCCATGGATATATATGTCCAGCAGTCGCGCGCCAGGTCGATCATAATGGTATTGATCCGTTTGAGGTTGTCGCAAAAGGCCGCCAGGTTGTCGTAGTGCTCTATCTGCGTCGTGTTGCGCGATCGCACCACGCCCAGTTGCTCACTCAGCAACCGGTCGGCAAAAGCGAACCAATCGATGTCCGGATAAGCAACGGCGTGGGCGTTGAAATTGCCGGTCGCCCCACCGAACTTGGCCGAGAACGGAACGGCGTCGATAAGCGCCAATTGGCGGTTCAGACGCTCCACAAACACGTAAATCTCTTTTCCGGCACTGGTCGGTGACGCCGGCTGCCCGTGGGTCCTTGCAAGCATCGGGACGTTTTTCCACATTCCGGCTTTTTCGGACAGAACGGCGATCAAATCGAGCAGAACCGGTCTGAGCACCTCGAGCCAAGCCTTCTTGAGACAATGGGGCAAGGCGGTGTTGGTGATATCCTGTGACGTCAGACCGAAGTGAATGAACTCTTTGAAAGCACCCAAACCAAGGCGGTCGAATTCTTCTTTCAAAAAGTATTCGACCGCCTTGACATCATGATTGGTCCGTTTTTCAATGTCCTTCACCCGCTGGGCATCTTTGAGGCTGAAAGAGGAATAAATTTCACGCAGTCGGGGAAACTTTGCCGTATCGAAGGATGCCAGCTGCGGCAGCGGCAAATCGCAGAGGGCCAGAAAATATTCCACTTCCACCATGACGCGGTATTTGATCAAGGCACCTTCCGAAAAGTATTCACCAAGCTTTTCAGTAGCGCTGCGATACCGCCCGTCAATTGGGGAGATTGCCGTCAAGGGACTGAGCTTTGTTTCCATTGAAATGCCATCTTTCTGGGGTTCTTGCACTCGTCATTCGGATTCGCCAATAACAAAGCGCAGTGTTCAATCCTGAACCACTGCGCTCCATTTACCTTGTATTAGACCGATTGTCCGTTCCACCGGGCAGTCGGAAAATTGGTGCAACCGGCTATTTGCTGGAACCCGATGTTGAACTGTTTTTTCTGGATGAATAACCGTCGGCATACCAACCGCCGCCCTTCAACTCAAAGGAACAGGTCGAAATGATTTTTTTAGCCTTTTTCCCACACTTCGGGCAGGCAACGGATCGTGTCCCCATCTTGACGAGTTCTTCCGAAATTGCGCCGCAGGAACATTCGAATTCATAAACCGGCATGTACAGTCCCCCTTGCGATAACGACTTTTCAGTTTCTTCTCATCTACTCTAAACGTGTCAATTTTAGCTATTTTTTACAAAATGTCAAGGTTAAATGGCCTGCGGTGGCCGGCATAACCGCCGATATGCGGCCTCGCCTGTGAGTCAAATTCCTTGCCAGCCGGGGTTCCACATGAGCTCCCAGTAATTGGGATGATCAACACCGCTTCAGCGGAGCAGTGGGGTTGCTTTAAGGTAATTGCGCTATATATTGAGGCTGTTAAAATTTTAGCAGGCAGTCGTATCAGTTACCGGAGACTCCATTGTCCGGCCGCGGAATACGCACATGTTCAACTGCCGGAACCGCTGGATGGATGGATCTTCAATCAGGGAGGAAAAAATGAGTCTGCCAAAGAGGGTATCACTAAATTTCAGGACTGCCGTCATCTTCACCATGATCGGTTTTCTCGCCGGAATTCAGCCACTCGATGCCGGCGCAGCCACAGACGTGCCGACGCCAATGGTGCCCGCAAACTTCAGCCAACTGGCCAAAATCGCCAAGCCCGGTGTCGTCAACATCCGCACCGTAAAAACGATCCAGGGAGGCGGACGCGTGTTCCGGCACTTTTTCGGTAACCCGTTCGGTAATCGCGAACGCGATCCGTTTAGAGATTTTTTCGGTCCGAACGACAACGGGCCCTCGCGCGAATTCAAGCAGCGCAGTCTGGGTTCGGGCTTCATCATCGACAGTGATGGCTACATTGTGACAAACAATCACGTCGTCGAGGATGCCGACCAGATTAAAGTCCGGCTGGCGACTGACAAAGAGTATGACGCCACGGTCGTGGGTAGGGATTCGAAAACCGATCTGGCGCTCATAAAAATCGAAGGCGCTGTCGATCTCAGCCCTTTGCCGATGGGAGACTCTGACAATCAAACCGTGGGCTCCTGGGTCGTGGCCATCGGCAGCCCTTTCGGGCTGGAGCAGACCGTTACGGCCGGTATCATCAGTGCCAAGGGACGCATCCTGGGATCCGGCCCTTATGACGATTTTATCCAGACCGATGCCTCCATCAACCCGGGCAACAGCGGCGGACCACTTATAAATATGAAAGGCGAGGTGATCGGAATCAATACGGCCATCGTCGCCAGCGGACAAGGCATCGGCTTTGCCATTCCGATCAACATGGCCAAAGACATCGTCACCCAACTGAAGTCCAAAGGCGAGGTTACCCGCGGTTGGCTGGGTGTTGGTATCCAGGACCTGACGCCCGAGCTGTCGGAATATTATAAACTTGGAGATCGATCCGGGGTTTTGGTGACCCATGTTTTTGAAGGAGATCCGGCCGATAAAGCCGGTATCAAGGTCAACGATCTGATCGTCTCGGTCGGCGGAGAGCCCATCACCAGCAGTCGTGAACTGTCGCGACGTATCGCCGGCCTGGGAGTTGGAAAAAGCGCCGAAATAACCATCGTCAGAGGTGGCAAAGAAAGAACCATCTCCATTAAAACGACCAAACGGGAAGATCAGGAATTGCAAGCCCGGGCCAAACCCGAGAGCGAAGACAAGCTGGGGTTCAGCGTCCAGACCCTTGAGCCCGAGGTCGCCTCGCGGCTGGGATATGATGAAGCTGAAAAAGGCGTCCTGGTCACAGGCATCCAGGGAGACAGCAAAGCGGAAAAAGCCGGAGTCCAGGAGGGAGATTTGATCAAGGAAGTCAACCGCACACCCATTACCAGCGCGGTCGATTTTCGCAAGGAACTGGACAAAGTGAAAAAAGGCGACCCCATTATGCTGTTGATAAGGAGAGGCAACTCGGGCTTTATTGTTATAAAGCTGACCCGTTAGTCCTAAAATTTCACGAAAACCGCCATTTGCTGAAATATCCGGTTTTCAGACAACCAGGAACCGCCTGCAGCCTGAGTGCTCGGGCGGTTTTTGTTTTCAGTCAAAACTGAAAAAGAATGCCGTCACATTGTGCTCTCTAACCCCTTCTCTCCGGCAGCGTCCAGTCTCTCTTGGAGATGAGTGAAACGCCGCTGGGGTTTTGAATTCCCGACCGCCATGGCCAAAGCTTTACGGGTGCCGACCATGATCACCAGGATGCGGCCGCGCGTGATGGCCGTGTAAATCAGGTTGCGTTGCAGCAGCAGGTAGTGTTGGGTGAGGATGGGGATGACCACCGCCGGGTACTCCGAGCCCTGGGATTTGTGTACGGATACCGCATAGGCCAGGATGATCTGGTCCAGATCTGAATACGAATAGGTCAGTTCCAGATCGTCGAAACGGATAACCACCTCCTGGTCAACCGGATCGATACGGACGACCCGCCCGATATCTCCGTTAAAGACATCCTTGTCATAATTGTTTCTGATCTGCATGACCTTGTCGTTGACCCGCAATTCGCGGTCCCCCCGGGTGATTCGCTCCGCTGTGGGATTGAGTGTTTCCTGCAACCGGATATTCAGGTTATCCGCACCGACCACACCCCGGTGCATGGGGGTGAGCACCTGAATGTCGTCGATCGGATCAAGGCCGAAGCGGCGCGGAATTCTCTCCTTTGTCAATTCCAGAATGATATTCAGGACCTTCTCGGGGTCTTCCTGCTGGATGAAGTAAAAGTCAGACATGGACGGGTCCGCCGGGGAGGTGTCCGACCATTCCGGCTGCAGCCCGCTATTGATGCGGTGAGCGTTGACAATGATTCGGCTGTGCTTCGCCTGCCTGAAGATCTCATTCAGCGCCACCACCGTCACGGTGCCCGATCCAATGACGTCTTTCAGAACGTTGCCGGCACCAACCGACGGCAGTTGATTCACATCACCGACCAGGATCAGGGTCGCTCCTGACGGAACGGCCTTGAGCAGGTGGTACATCAGGATGGTGTCGACCATGGACGCTTCGTCGATAACCAGCAGATCACACGCCAGGGGTTTGTGCTCGTTTCTCTGGAAACCGCCTTTGAGCAGGTTGAATTCGAGCATGCGGTGAATAGTACGGGCATCGCATAGGCAAGTCTCGCTCATGCGTTTGGCGGCCCGGCCGGTGGGCGCGGCCAGAAGAACCCTGATGCCGATTCGGTTGAATATCTGCAGGATGGCATTGATGATCGTCGTCTTGCCGGTTCCCGGTCCACCCGTGATCACCAAGACCTTGTCTGTCAGCGCCGCCGAAACGGCACGGCGCTGTTCGTCGGCCAGGTCGATGGCGAGCCTTCGCTGGAGCCAAGTCAGGGCGTCTTGCACGCGGATCGGACGCACGCTTTTGGGAGACGCCTTGAGGGTTTTCAACCGTTCGGCGATACCCGTCTCGCAAACGTGAAAGCGTGTCAGGTAAACCGCCTGGCCGCGATCCCCCACCTCCCCCCTATCAGGCCCCAGATCTTCGATAACGACCCTCCGCTCGAGAGTCAGGCTTTTCAGAGCTTTTTCCACGAGCCCCGGCGCGACATTGAGGACCCTGCAGCTTTCGGCTCTGAGGTCCTCATAGGGCGCATAAACGTGACCTTCCCCGGCCATCAGGTCGAGAACATAGAGCACACCGGCCGCCACCCGCAGCTCCGAGTCGGCCGGGAAGTCGAGCAGCGTAGCGATCCGATCGGCAATTTTAAAACCGATACCGTAAATGTCGGAAGCCAGTCGAAAAGGGTTCTGCTTCACAACGGCGACCGAGCGGTTGCCGTATTGTTTGAATATCTTGGTCGCATAACCGCTGCTCACCCCGTGGGACTGCAAAAAGATCATGACATTCCGAATGTCCTTTTGCTCGTCCCAGGCACTTTTGATCATGGCCACACGCTTTGCGCCGATGCCATCGACTTCGGTCAGCCGGTCGATATCCTTGTCAACGATGTCCAGGGTCTCGCGACCGAACTTTTTGACGATCCGTTTGGCCATAACCGGTCCGAGACCTTTTATCATCCCCGAGCCTAAATAGACCCGGATGCCGTGCACGGTGGCAGGAACGGATGTCTCGTAACCGTGGACCTTGAACTGATCGCCGTATTGGGGGTGCCGGGTCCATTCGCCGGTCATGTGGAGGACTTCGCCCGGCGTGGGGGCCATGATGCTGCCCACGATGGTAACCGGATCCGGCCGGCCGGGAACCCTCACCCTGGCAATCGTGTAACCGTTCTCTTGATTGGTGTATGTGATGTGCTCTATTTGGCCGACAAGTTCTTCTGACATGGGTATCTTCGGCAACATTCAGGCGAAAAGCAATTCCGGCCGCTTTGTCACTTCCAGTCGGGAAATCTGACCGGAGTGTCGTCGGGGTCATGAGGGAAAAAGGCTTTTATGTCGATAACAGGTGATCCATCGAGGGCGTCGATGTCATCGATATCGATACCGGTGGCGGTGATAGCCAAGATTCTGCACCGCGAAAGGGCGATGGGATTGGGTCGTCGGGGAGAATGGGTCGCAAAAACGCCGGTCAGCGGATTGACGGGATTTTTACGGGGATGGACCTGCAGCGTTTTTCGCTTTTCAGGTGTGTCGTTGACATGCAACCAGTAAAGCACTTGGATGTGGGAGAACTGGTTCAAGCCCAGCAATGCTTTTGTGTAAGCCGGATAAATCTCGATCCGGACATCGCCTTCCCTATTGTGAATGATTCCCACCGGGTGGATATGGTAAGAGTTAACCATCAGAGATAACCTGCAGGTTCATAGGTCGATAGTCAGGGATTCCACCGGATCGAGCGCAGCACTGTCAGTCCGCTGGAGCGGCCGATCCGCCGGGTGATGCTGAAGTGCACGTATACTGGCGTCACGACGCGAGGCCGTCTTTTTCAGTCGCACGTCAATCCACCTGCAGCTCAGGCAAATCCTTGTAATAATCGAGCGCTTCCGGGTTGCTCAAAGCGTCCCGGTTGAGCACCGGTTTGCCCTCGATGATCTTTTTTACCGCCAATTCCACTTTTTTCATGTTCAGCGTATAGGGAACGGCGGGGATACTGATAATCTTCTTCGGTACGTGGCGGGGCGATGCGTTCTCCCGGATCATATGACGGATTTTATTCTGCAATGCCTCGGAGAGTTGGCTGTTAGGCGCCATTTTAACGAACAGGACGATCCGCACGTCATTCTCCCAATCCTGCCCCACCACGACACTGTCCTCGATTTCTTCGATCTGTTCTATGAGACGGTAAATATCGGCCGTTCCGATCCGCACTCCGCCGGGATTCAGCGTCGCATCCGACCGGCCGTAAATGACCACCCCCCCGCGGTCGTTAATCTCGATGAAGTCACCGTGGCGCCAGACATTCGGATAGACATCGAAGTATGCCTGGTGATATTTGGCGCCGTCCGGATCATCCCAGAAATAGATCGGCATGGAGGGAAAGGGCCGACTGCAGACCAGTTCACCCTGTCGTCCGACGACCGGTCGACCGTTATCGTCGTATGCCTCGACCTTCATGGCCAGCCCCCGGCATTGCAGCTCACCGGCATAAACAGGGGCCATGGGGTTACCCAGGGCAAAGCATCCGTTGAGATCCGTACCACCGGAAATGGACGCCAGCTGAAGATCGGATTTGACCTCCCGGTAAATGAAATCAAAGCCTTCGATGGACAGGGGTGATCCGGTTGACAACACCGCCCGCAAGGGGGAAAGGTCATAGGTTTTTCCGGGTGCAACGCCGGCGGTCTGAAGAGCGGCGATGTAGCCGGCGCTGGTACCAAAAACCGTGACCTTTTCATCTTGGGCCATTTCCCACAGTGCGCCGGGATGAGGATGAAAAGGGTTTCCGTCGAAAAGCACCAGGGTCGCCCCCACGGCCAGTGAACTGGTCAGCCAGTTCCACATCATCCAGCCGCAGGTCGTAAAATAAAAAATCGTGTCCTGTCTTTTCAAATCAGTATGCAGCATCAGTTCCTTTAAGTGATGAATCAGAATGCCGCCGGCGCATTGAACCATGCACTTGGGCAACCCAGTGGTTCCGGACGAGTACATGATATAAAGAGGATGATCGACCGGCAGCTGGGCAAACTCGATGTCACGCCCGGTATCCGAAGCGATGAAATCATGGTAGAGAATAGCGTTGGGCACGGCAGCGATATTCGGATCCTGTTCGGTATAGGCCACTACGACCACTTTCTCTATCGAGGGCAGCTGTTTCAGAATGTCGGCGATCCGCTCCAGCGAATCGATCTTCTTGCCTTTGAACGAATACCCGTTGGCCGTAAAGAGCACCTTGGGTCGGATCTGACCGAACCGGTCGAGCACGCCCTTGATGCCGAAATCCGGGGAACAGGATGACCAAACAGCGCCCAAACTTGCGGCGGCCAGCATGGCAATGATCGTCTGGGGCATGTTGGGCATAAACCCGACGACCCGGTCACCGACCTGCACGCCGGTTTGCTTAAGGGCCTTCACCAGCCGGGATACCTCGCGATAGAGTTCGGCGTAGGTCAGGTAGGTGGCCTCCTGGTCTTCACCCTTGAAAACGATCGCCACCTGTTCGTCCCGGTAGCGCAGAAGGTTTTCGGCAAAATTGAGCCGGGCCCCGGTAAACCATTTGGCACCCGGCATCTTGTTCAGATCGTCGATCACTTCCTGGTAGGGCGCAGAAGCGATAACTCCGGCAAAGTCCCACATGGCGGTCCAGAATTCGGGGATGTTTTCAACCGACCAATGGTAGAGCGGATCGTATTCGCTGAAATCCTGCCCGAAGCGTTCGTTGATCTGGTTCATGAAACGATACATGTTGGTGGCTTTGACCTTTTCCGCCGCTGGTTTCCACAAGAGTTTTCCCATGAACCGCTTCCTTTCTTTTGGACCGGTCGGATAATAATGAATCTATGCGTATTGTCGATGTCGTCTTATCCGAGAACATCTTGAAAAAGACGCTGGCAACCTCGGAAGTTTTCCTTTCTCCTCTATTACATGGTTGCAATGGTGCTCGTCAAGACGCGCGTTGCGTGGTTGAGGCATATAATGTTTGACTGATATTTTGAGCGCTGTGATCTTCATCCTGAAATGGCGGTAGGATAATCCGAATGAAAAGGCTTGCAGGTAGGGAAAATATTTCTTAAACCCAGGTTGGATTCAAGATATCGTTTAATGTTCTAACTGCAGGGAACTTTTAAACCACTATATCGAATGAGGAGAAAACGCATGGCCAAACGAATTGTCGATCTGCGTTCAGATACGATTACACTGCCGACCCCCTCGATGCGGAATGCCATGGCAACGGCCGACGTCGGAGACGATGTTTTCGGAGAAGATCCGACGGTCAACCATCTGGAGGAGATGGCCGCCGAGCGGCTCGGCAAGGAAGCGGGACTTTACGTGACCAGCGGGACGATGGCGAACCTGGTCTGCCAGCTGACCCACTGTGGCCGGGGGGAAGAGATGATTCTGGGGGATCAGGCCCACATTTTTTTCTATGAACAGGGCGGATCATCGGCCGTGGGAAGCATTCACCCCCGGACCGTTCCCAATCAGCCCGACGGAAAACTGTTATTGGAGGATATCGAAGCGGCCGTTCGCCCGGACAACGTCCATTTCCCGGTAACCCGGCTGGTGGTTCTCGAAAACACCCATAACCGCTGCAACGGCGCGCCGCTGGACAGCGATTATCTTCAGTCGGTCCGGCGTCTGGCCGACACGTATGGCCTGAAAATCCATATGGACGGGGCACGGCTTTTCAATGCCGCCGTTGCACTCGATGTTGCGGCAGCCGAACTGGCGGCCGCAGCAGACTCGGTCAGCGTCTGCCTCAGCAAAGGGCTGGCGGCCCCTGTGGGTTCGGTTGTCTGCGGCACCCGATCTTTTATCGACAGGGCCAGGAGGGCCCGCAAGGTCCTGGGCGGCGGTATGCGACAGGCCGGCATCCTGGCCGCGGCCGGCATCCTGGCCCTAACGGAGATGACCGATCGGCTGGCCGAAGATCACGCCAATGCCAGGCGCCTGGCTGAAGGCTTGGCGGAGCTGAAAGGCATTTCCATCGATCCCGATGCCGTGAGGACGAACATTGTCTTTTTTGAGACAAATGACGATGACGTTGCGGCGGAACAACTTGCCGCGGAACTGGCCGCTGAAGGAGTGCGGGTCCTTCCCACCGGCAAAAAGCGTCTGCGGGCCGTCACCCACTACCACATAACCACCGAAGATATCGATCATGCTTTGGGTGTGTTTGATGAAGTACTATAGAACAGTTAGGTTTCCGTAACACTGGCAGGGATTGCACCGGGAATGTGACCTGATCTATGTTTTCTCCCCTCAATGAATACTTCCTGGCACCAAATGTGGCATCCATTACTCAAAATTGTGAAACGATCTCCATACTTGACCTATGATACAATGTGGCACATGGGTCAACCGGCTATAATTTTTACCAATTTTTTCTGCAAATACCATAATGACTTTGCACGTATCTTGCATTTCTCGTGACGGGGAAGGGGAAACCGAAACGACACTTGTGCTTCTTATCACAAATTAAGTGCCACCCGAACCACGACCTCGCTCTGATCGATTTATCTTTCCCCACCCTTTTAGTTGACTCATGGCTCTGGTAACCATGCGGCGTCAGATATAAAATCAGTGTAAATCCAACTGTAAGCAGCAAAAGGAGGGCGACACAATGATCAAGAATGGATTTCTGTCAATCGTCTTTGCGACTCTGCTCTTAAGTGGCGCTATACCTCATGTCAATGCCGCTACATTCACTTTAAACAGTATTTCAATTACAGACTTCGATGAAATCCCCGGTGTTGATAACGCTCTTAACATTTTTACAGATGCCACAGGTTTCGTCCCCTATACCACGCCTGATCTAGTGGAAGGGCAAACAACAAATCCGTTCACCCTATTTGACATTTGGACTACCGAAAGTCAGGTTACTTATGGTGAAGATGATATCGAGAAACCAATAACCGTAGCGTTTGATTTTTCAATGCCAGTCGCTACTGGCGGCCCGATAACTGGTATAACAAAAGGTTTCACTGAATGGGGAACAGTAGACTATTTTTATGATACAGAAACGGGCTGGATAAATGATGAGGGACAAGTAACCTGGGACTCTTCGGCTGATTTCAGTTTTGGCAATGGCGGTATATTTAGAATAACCCTATCTTCAGCATCGTTTAATCAAGGAATTCCATCACCCTTTGATGGACAATGGAGCAGTCTTTACGGTGACCGAGCAGGTGCATCTCCAGTTAATGCAACTCTGCTTTATGTTAAAGCGCCGACGGTTGTGCCAGTACCGCCCGCAATTATTCTTTTGGGTACGGGCATTCTGGGAATAGCAGGAATTAGGAGAAAATTTAAGAAATAAATCCCATTTGGGGAAGTATGAAGCGGTGTATTCTTTACGCCGCTTTTTCACTAAAGAAAAAACACACGAATGATAAAGTTGCTATCCGGAATCGAATCAACATTTTGTTCGTATTGGAGAGATCATCGTATTTTCGATTCCTCTGCTCTACAACCCACTTTTCCATGAGGTACACGAGACCTCTTTCAAGTCACTCACTCGGCACCTCTGATAATCGAAAACCGCAAGCAAATATTCATTGATCAATTTACAGATGCACGTCTGAGGATGGCCTTGGGATTGAAGTATCGATGGTTTTCGGTCATACGGCCCACAGTCAACGCAGTTTCTGAAATTTACTCGCATAGCACAGAATAACCTATGCATCACTAGAACCGTATGACGTTCCTTCAATTAAATCGCGGGTTATGGTTTTAAGTCTACTCTACTTCGCCTCATTGTGATATGATAACCGGAACGTGGAGAAGAGGTTTCAAAGATATCAATCAGCCGACGTCTGGTTTTTAGAAAATAAAAATTCTGAAAGACTTGCATAAATGAGTGCCATCGAGCATGACAAAGGCGGTCGACGAATGGGGTATGAGAGACGGAAAGTAACCTACTCTCTGCATATTCCCGAAAGAAGATCAAACCGAGACCGTCGATCCGGTGAGGATCGCAGAAGCGGATTGGGAGTGAAAAGATCCGACACCCATGAGCGCCGAAAAATATTTGAACAGAAAAACGAATAAATAACCCCCCTCTCCCCATTCGCTTCTCATAACAGCCCTTGTGCAAACGATCATTTTCACTCTCTCCGGCTTCGTACAGATGAATTTATTCTGATATAATTAATTTGACAATTGTGAAATTTGTGTCATATGTATGGGTAAATATTTTCACATGGCAATGACAGAATCGTTATCATCGGTGCTTTCGAATGAAACTGAGATTGGTCAGTTTGGATACGCTGAGAAGGATATACGCGGACAACAGCCCGGAGAGTCCGGTTGTCATGCAACGGACCTGCAATGAATGCGGGTGTGACGTAAAAATTGAAGTCCACCAGACTTCCGGGGGTTTTGGACTACAAGGCGGTATCTTGCTCGAAAGGGATCAACAAA
The DNA here is from genome assembly GCA_963825595.1 of uncultured delta proteobacterium. GTDB lineage: Bacteria > Desulfobacterota > Desulfobacteria > Desulfobacterales > SG8-13 > JARFQH01. Next base: position 53,864 of record CAWGUE010000034.1, read on the forward strand.
TCGTGGCTGATTGCCTCAAATGTTATGAAAAGCATACGGCCGAGCTGGTTTAACCCACCAAAATTTTTATCTATTTTACTCTAATACCACCATAATTTTCATTCCTCTTCAACCGGCAATATTCAAGGTATTGTCCCGGGGCCGTGGTTCAAAAAATAACGAACGGGCGTCATGCCCGCTCGTTGTCATCCAATTGATTTTGATAAGCCGAAGCTGTTCTTCTTTCGCACGGCGCCGACCCATCAATGCTTGAATGAGCGCTGGCCGGTGAAAACCATGGTTGCCTCGGCTTCGTTGCAGGCTTCGATGGACTGGTAATCGTTGGTCGAGCCGCCCGGTTGAATGACCGCCGAGACGCCTTCATGCAGCCCGACATCGATCCCGTCCCTGAAAGGGAAGAAAGCGTCACTGACCATGGCGGCCCCGACCAAGCCGCCCTTCTCCCGGGCCACCCGGTCGTCGATCCCGGCCTTTTTGTCTTTGTCCTTCATGTCGTTGTATGCCTTGCCGTAGGTTTCGAAGCAATAGCGGTCTGCCAGCTTACGGTAGGCCTTATCCCTGGCAATCTCGGCCACTCCGACCCGGTCCTGCTCACCGGTGCCGATGCCCACCGTCACCTGGTCTTTGACGTAGATAACGGAGTTGGATGTTATCCCCGATTCGACCAACCACCCGAAGAGAAGGTCGTCGTATTCTTTATCAGACGGTTTCCGGTTGACCCGGTACGTCTTGCCCTTGTAGTCACATTGCGCCAATTGGAGTTTTTCTTTGGTGCGGGTCGCCGGCACGAAAGACCACTGGGCGATGATGCCGCCATCGATCAGTGACTTGAACTCCACCACGCGCTGACTGACGAAAGTGTTCAGGCGATCAATGTTTCCGATGCGGATGACCCTCAGGTTTTTCTTCCGGGCAAAGATTTCCATCACCCCGTCTTCGAAACCCGGCGCCACCACGACCTCGGCATACTGCTGGTTGATCGCTTCGGCCGTCGCCCGATCGACGGCCCGGTTCAGGGCGATACAGCCCCCGAATGCAGCCACCCGGTCGGCCATGTTCGCCTTGAGGTATGCATCCTCAAGGGTATCGGACCTGGCAACACCGCAAGGGTTGTTGTGCTTCACAATCACCACGGTCGGTTTGTCCATGAAGTACCGCAGAATGTTCAAAGAATTATCCGCGTCGGTCAGGTTTGTCTTCCCCGGATGTTTTCCGGATTGAAGCAGCTCAATGTCAGAGGCCAGGTATTGTCCCGGCTGAATCGATTCGGCCTCCCCGAGAACCAGGTTGCCGTTGACCATCTTGTAGAGGGCGGCTTCCTGTCCGGGATTTTCCCCATAGCGCAATCCTTTTTGGACATCGTCAATGGTCCAGAGCACCTTTTCATAGCAAAGCGTCTGCCGCTTGTTTCCCTCTATAAAGCTGATCTCCATTTGGGGCGGGAAATGATCATCGACAATGGTACGGTACATTTTCTTGAGATCTTCGGCCATGGCTGTCTCCTTTATCGTTCCACTTGTCTGGCGGACCCCAAATTATGGGGCCCATCATCCACTTCGTCTAATGCCGGTTTACCCTTTGTAGCAACCGGCAACCTGATCGACTGTCTGTCCGGCCAGATATTCCGCTATGGTGCGGTCATAAACGGCCGTATGGGTAAAGGCCTTGCCGGCGAGCTGATACCGGAGTGCAAGGGGAAGCTTTCCGTTGGAGGCCTTCAGTTCGGAAACGATCTTGTCATAGTCTGCCGGATCGACGACCGAGGCGACGCGGATGAAATTCTTGGCTGCCGCTCGTATCATGCAGGGCCCGCCGATATCGATGTTGCCCCTGGCTTGCTCGACAGTCACACCGCTGCGTGTAATGGTCTCCTTGAACGGATAGAGGTTGACAACGACCATGTCGATTGGAACGCTCCCGGTCCTTTTCAGGTCGGACTGGTGGGCGTTGTTGTAAGTTTCCGTTAAAAGGCCCAGGTAGATTTTAAAATCAAGCGTCTTGACCAATCCTCCCTGGGTTTCGGGTTGTCCCGTGTATTCGGAGACCTGGGTCAGGCAGGCGTCGGCCTTTGCGCCCAGGATCTCCTTTAGCCGATTATAAGTGCCGCCGGTGGAAAAGAACTTCAGCTCAGGATTGATGTCCAAAAGTCGCGGAACGAACGATTCCAGTCCGCTTTTGTCTGACACACTGACCAGAACATGCTTCACGGCGACATACGCGTCGATTTTCCCAACCACATTGATGCTCATGAATCTACCCCTTTCCGTCGTATTCCTGTAGAAAACGCTTAAAGAATTTTTCCATAAAATGATGCCTTTTTTCGGCCAGATGCCTCCCGGTGGCGGTCAGCATGCAATCTTTTATCCGGCAGAGTTTAATCCGGTATTCCCGGTATCCTGTGTCATCCGCCGTGTACGGCAGGGTCTCTTCGATCCTGGCTTCGGGATTGTGAAGGCGGGCACCGACTTCGCCGGCAAATAGAAATGCCCTGGCCACGCCTACGGCGCCGATCGCATCCAATTTGTCTGCATCGAACAAGACCCTGGCCTCGATCGTGTCGGGTACGCTGCCTCCCCGGAAACGGTGGGTGGCAATACAATGCAGGATGTTTTGTTTCTGTCGATCTGTCAGCGGCAAGTTCGCCACTATCGGGCGGGCCAACCGGGCGCCTTGCCGGGCATGACACACGCTGCCGTTGGTGTCATCCTGTTCCGTGCGACCGATATCGTGCAGCAGGGCGGCAACGCGAACCACTTGCAGATCCGCCAATTCAGCAGCGCCGATCCTCTCACAAAGACGCAAGACCCTTAATGTGTGGTCCCAATCGTGGCTGCCCCGGGCACGGGAAAAAAATGCGGCAGCAATGGCTTTTATAGCGGGGACGGTATCTTCGGCAGAACCGTTGTCTTCAACGGGGTTATCGCATCCGTTTACGGGGCGCGCTACAGATCGATTGTCGTTAGATTCCAACATGAATTCGGGTTGTCCAAAACATTGGTGCGAGAGTTGCCGTCAACGAGAGGCCTTGCCGGTCATGCTGTCGATGTCGACTTTGATGATGGCTATTTTTTCGATCGCCGGATCGGTGTAGGTAAACTTATTGTCGGCATAATGAGCCATGATGACATCCATTGCGTCGCGTTTGGCTTCCGGTTGCTCGATGAAGGTGGCTGTTCCGAATCCGATAACACTGCTGTATCTCATGCTGAAATCACACGCTTTTTCACCGGAACGGATCTCGCAATCAGCGTCGAATTCGAAACATATCCGGGAGTTTTTTCGAAGAATGTCAAGTTTCTTGCCATGGATCGCAGAATGGAAATAGAGGGTATTGTCCCTGAAACCAAAGCAGAGCGGTACAAGATAGGGTCCGTTTTCATCGGCCATGGCAAGCCGGCAAACCACGGACTTTTCTATTATGGCTTCAATTTCCCCTTGAGAGTTGATCTTTTTGTCTTTTCTACGCATAAATTTCCTACCCTGCTGGAATCAACCCTTGTTTGGTTGCTAACCCTCACTTCTGTCGTTCTTTCGAGGTTAAAAAACGATTCAGGTCTTTCTCTAATGCCATGGCGTCGATTAATCAACCGATTTTTCGATTCGGAGGGAAACAATGTAGAAATTGCCACACGGTTTCTACGGGACCGACTTTTCCCCGAAGATTATAATGGCCACTTCACCTTAGGGTTCGTTGGCAGGAATCCGGACCGGATTGACCGACTTTTGTGCGAAACGGGTGGAGAAGTTTGGTTGAAAAATAACCGAGGCTTGGTTTTTCACGGCTGAAGCATGAAGGTTTCGTACTCAAGATCTTTCAATTTACTGTGGAGATGGACAATGCCGACAAGGCTGGTCATGGTCGTGGCCAGCGCAAAACCGAATCCGTAATAATGGGGGCCCAAATGAATACTCATTAAGGTTGCCACAACGTTGGTCAGCAGGAAAAGCCCTGTCAGCATCATCGCTGAGCGGCGCAAATCCAGATAAAAGGCCACATTTAAAACCGCCAAAAGAAGCACCTGTACACCGATTCCGACCAGATTCACGCGAAACAGATGACTGTACAGGTTCGATATACCAATAGCATCCAGCAATCGCTCTGCAGCCAGAAACAGCAGAACAACCGTTATTCCCTGCACCTTGAAAATCTCGTATATCCCCTGCTTGACGTTGAGAACCATGTCGTCTTTGTGCAGACGGATGTGGTCCAGAGTATCTCCTTGACGAACAGCCGAATAGAATTTATCGTAGCTCTCGACAAAATCCGTCTCCATGCGTACCAGGAAAACTGACATGCCGGGAATGATGGACAAATAAGCGAGAAAAATCGGCAGATCGTATATGATGGATGCGCGCAGCGGGCCGATGATCGGCTGGGAGGTCGCCGGCGTCCACCAGAAAATGAATTTATCCGCCCAAATGGCCAGATTGAACATCAGCCCCGTTGCCGCCAGAGAATAATAGGATCGGCGAGGGCTGAGGAATTCAAAAGCAAGCAAATTCTCACCCGGGTACTGGCTAATGACCAGATAGATCATGGCAAAGAGAAGTACGGACTGGCCGATCAAAAACCCACCCAGCAATCCTTCCATCCCCATAGACCGTAGCAATAGCGAAGCAATGAAAGCCGTGCCATATCCGCCTGTAAAAACGAGTAGAATAGCATGGTAGGATTTCATTCCCGACAGAAATATCACCACCACCCAGATGTTGGACAGGGTAACAAATGAAGCGACCATGAGTAATTCATACAGAAATGTTTCCTGCAAAATGGTTAAGGTCAATGCCACGCCCATCATTCCTGACACCAAAGTGGCAAGCAATAAAGCACCGAGGAGGTTGGGCAATACAACCTTATCCCGCTTTTCGAATAGACGGTCCGATATAAAACGGGTAAATAACAGTTGTAAGGGGCTCGTAACTATCAGCGAAGCGGCCATCAAATGGGTGACCGATACCAGGTACTGAACAATCAGCTTTTGCGGTAGGACGCGACCAATGCTCAGCACGCCAATCAGCATCACACAAAGGATCGAGAGCACCCAGGGCCCTGAACCGATAACACCGGCATAGCTGTACGCGCGGATGATACCAAAAAGTGAATCCTTCTTGAGCAGCCTGCGCAGCTCAAAACCGATGCCCGCCATCAGTCGTTCCTCTCCACCGCTTCAAATGCTTCCTGATAAAAACCACCGTATTTCGCAAACATGTCTTTTTGGGTGTAATACGCCTCCACCCTTGTGATGCCCGCTTGCTGAGCAGCATACCAGGTAGATTCGTTCTGCAGCAATGATAGGGCGGACTGAGCTGTCGCCTCCGGGCTGGCAATAGAAACCACTGCACCGGCCATCCCCAGCGCTTTATCTTCCGGTCGTCCCCCTTCGATCAACTCTCGGCACGAACCGACGTCGGTCGCTACAGCCGGTACCCCGCTGGCAAAACCTTCGAGGATAACCAAAGGCAGCGCTTCACTGATGGAAGTCAGCACCAGTAACCCTACTTGGCGAAAAATTTCCTCAACTTTTTGAAAACCCAAAAACTTAATACTGTTCTGCAATTCAAGATTCCCAACCAAGGCCCGACATTCAGCGGCATAGTCTTGATCCTCCTCCTCTGGTCCAACTATCCAGCCTTCGGCATTCGGTAGTGTGTTGCAGATCGTCCGCATCGCCCGAATGAATGTCTTAATGTCTTTAATGGGAACCACGCGCCCGATAAGCGCCAGGATCGGCGGGACACCCTTTTTACGGGCAGTGCGGACCGGTGTATAGCGATCAAGATCGATACCGTTGGGGATAACATGCGTACGTGACTTATCGGCGCCATCTTGAATTTGTCTTAATCGATTTCCTTCGTATAGAGAAATGATCGGATCAGCCGCATCATATGCCACCCGTCCAATGCCTTCAAAGAACCGAATCCACAACCGGCGGACATAGCTCACATCAGCATCGAGACTACTGCCGAAGGCTTCACGCGGATCTTCTATCCAGTCAGCCTGGGCGAGATCGATCTTCCGTTCCTTGGTATAAATGCCATGCTCGGTGAGAATGAAAGGAATGTCTCGCTTGTGTTTGAGCAATGTGGCCAAAAATCCCGCGTATCCTGTCGAGATACTGTGCACCAGTTTAATCGGGGGTATTTTGTCGGTCATCGCCGCGAGACGAAATATGGGCGTGTGCATGATCCGGACCGTCCAGAAATAATTAACAAACGACGGTTCGGTACAAAAATTCGAGTAGCTGTCTGTAATCTGAGCCCAGGCTTCCTGGCTGTGCAAAAAGCTATCAAGCCCCATGCCTTTTGGGTCTCTCAGCTCTTTGATCAAGTTTTTCATTAGGAGATTGAGATCAATGCCGCGGGCTGATCGCAGTACCTCATGCAGATCTTTTACGGTTGCGAAAACGGCAGGATTACCCTTCATTCGATGGGGCTTTTCGCCCTGCTGCGGATCCATGAGATAATGAACTTCAAGGTGAACCACGTTGGATGGCAACGGATATTTCGTATCGCCATAATGTTTTTGAGCGCCGCCCAGAAAAACCAGTGCGAAGGTAAATTGGGGAAATCCGTCAATGATTTGCCGAACCCAACTGGAAACCCCGCCGCTGACAAAGGGGTATGTCCCTTCCAGCATCAGGCCGATATCGGCCGGTGCGCCGGAATTGAGCACTTTTTGCCAATTTTTATTCATGTCCAATAAGCCGCAATAGCCGCCAGCCGTTCGCTTTTTCGAATCGATGGCCCAAGGTGGCCAATCAAGGTGACGACGTGATTAAAATCTCGTTTTTCGAAGGCAATTTCTGCCAGATAAGGCGCTACGCTCGTATCCGGAACGCCCCTTTCAACCGCCGTGGCAAAGGCATTCGCCGCTTCGTCCCACCGCTGCTGGTGCATGAGCAGTCGGCCGCGCTGAATGTGCAAACCCGGGTCGCCGGCACCGGTCTCCAATGCCCGCTCGAGATGATGTAACGATCGATTGAGTACATGGCGCAAAACATCTCCCTGGGCAAGTCCGAGGTAGGCCAATTCCCAATAGCTGTTGCTGATACGCTCATGCAGGTCCTGATGTTGAGATGGTGCTTCGTTTTCAATCCGGGTCAGCAAAGAGCGAATGGTGGTATTGATCTCCTCCTCCAAAGCATCGAGCATGGAGTATGCCAACAAACGGACATCATCGGCCGGATCCCGTAGGGCTTCTTTGAGCACAGGGATGGCCTCCTGGGATGTCATTTGCCGCGTGGCCATCACCGCCTTGATTCTTCTTTCCAAATCTTGAGAGTGCCGCAAAATACTTACCATACCCGCCTGGCCATAAATGGGTTGCTGCTGAACTTTGAGCGGTTTATAGGGCAGTTCCGGCACCGGGACCTGCATGTAACCTTTATCCTGCATGTGACGGACGCGATATAAAGCCGGCCAAACCGATAAGAGCAAACCGATCAGCCCCAGACCGGGTATGAAAAAGCAGATGAGAAAAAAGTAGAAAAATACTGTAAAAAGCGATTGCCGATATGCGCGGGGAAGGATGCCGACCATAAACGCGCTGCCAACAATACCGCCCGAAGCGTGAAGAATTAAAAACGCTTTTTTCTGAAATACCGTTGACGTACCGGTGAACAAAACATTCAAGCCAGCGATCTCAAGGCCTATTGCACTGAGGACGGCCAATGGAAGCCATATTTTTCTATACCAGTTGATCATTATGACTAAAGAGGGTATCTATCTTTTGTTTGGCCGTTATCTCACGCGTCGTGATCCGAAGACCGAGTTCTTCAACGGACTGACCGAAACGTTCACGCAGGATTTGGGCGATACGCTTCTGATAACCTTCATATTCCAAAGGTCCTGTGAGCGGCATCAACAGCAACAGTGTTTTCCCGGAATTATGGCCGCGCACCCAGATGCAGTCGAGACCGCGCCGCTGCCTCAAAAGTAAAGTCTCGATTTCTTTGCCTTGATCTCCCAGCGGCATTGAAATGCTCACCAGCATAGCTGGCAGACCAAATTGACGTTGATTGATAATGGCACGCTGGGTCTCCCGAACGAATCGGGCACTATCCGCGTCAGTACCCGTATGGCTGGAGGCAAGGGCCAACATGTCGCCGATTTGGCCACCCAAAACCGCCAGCAAACGCAAATTCTCCTCCTGCAGGGACAGAAACAGCATATCTTCTATAACCAGAACCGCATGGATCCTGTCATTGACATCGATCAGGGGCACCACCGCCAATGGGCTGTCTTCCATGGCCTCTTGACGTTCGATAATATCGCGGACACTCACCAAACAGCCCTTTTGCAATGCAAGGGAGACCATTTCGTGATTTGGATCAATCTTTAGCTGGCCAAGGGTCGCCACCGGATCATTGGCGACCTTTTTCGCGCCATCCACGCGGTAGAGGGCCGCAATTCGAATCGAGACATAATCGGCAAAAAGCCGTAAGATCCGTCCCCCGCTATCCTTGCCTAACGTTTCATCGCTGGTTTGAAGCATAAGACGTCGACGTAATCCCATCAAAGCTTCCCTCAGGCTGACCGTGCCGGCTGCGAGGCGGTGTTCCATACGGTCATGAGAAACCTTTAACAGATGATAGCTGCGCGTAAATTCTTCCAGTCGCATGCGCTGGTAACTGTTGACAATGCGTTGCCTGGCTTCCCTTTTCATCCACACATCAACAAATTCTCCCGCAAGCATCGCTGAAAAGAGTAACCCGATGCTGTATTTTACCGGAAACGTTTCAATGCCAAACTTTTGCCAATGTGCCGCCGCACCCAACAGTCCAATAAGCAGCATGGCGCTGGTGAACCCATAGACAAACCCATAGCGCAGGGCTGGTAAAAGACTGGCGAAGATCAGCCAGGGGAACTCCGACTGCACAAAAAAAGGATCCGTTGGATTCAGCCAATAACCAACGGTCAGAAACGCCAGCAGTATCGTCAGCGTTTCTCCCTCGGCGGTAAAAAAACGGGTGCGCTTGTCATTCTCGCGCGCATATTTATCGAATATCGCCATTGATAGCCTACTGCAGCGTCAGCCCCTTGAGGAGCTGCATCACCAGTTTTTCCGCTGTTCCGCTCACGTTGGAATACCCCCAGCCTGTCTTGGCTCCGGAGGCCGTCCAGAGTACCTGACCTGATGGCAGATCAACGACCTGCAAGGTCAACCCCACGGCCGGCTCCCCATCCAGTCCGGTTTTATACCGCCATTCATGAACCGCACCTGTTACACCATAGCGAGCGTTGCTTTTGCTGGCCTGTTCCAGCGCCTGTTCATACCGTTGGCGATCGTCCAGCATTAGTCCCCCGCCGGTCTGAGGCAGCCCTGCCTGACGTTGCAGATCGGCGACACCGCGGATGCGCAAGGCACTGTCGAGCATCGCCTCGATATTCTCCCCTGCCATAGGGACTTCTGCCAAATTCACCACGGGCAAAATCAGCCATGTGGTATCCTTGTCCAGCGGCTGGCTCTCCTGCACTTGGTGGACCGTGCAGGCCCCAAGTAACCCGACAAGCATTGTCAATACGATCCATTTGAATATTTTCATGGTTCCTCCTGCTTTGTAACGTCCATATTCGTCCACAATAACTGTCAGAAACATTCGCATCCGTCCCGGCAACCTGTCAGCGTCCAAGGTAAAAACGGTAGTACAGTTGTACCCGATAGGACGGCCCCCCGCCTGCTATTCTGTTCAACCGGTCATCGTACGCAGCGGTCAGACCAAGTTCGTCACCGCCAAACAGAGATGTGCCCACACCCGCACGGGCAGCTACTCCCAGGGTTGACTCGGGCTCGATATAGCCGATCCAAAAATCGGTAAACCACCGCGGACTGGCCGAAAGGGGACTCGCCGCCATGGGATAAGTGCTGAGCAGCTGACCGCGTCCCAGGTACATGGAAAGACCGATATCGCGATACGCCTCCGGTACCAGGGCCTCTGTGCCCACATCGGGATTGAGAAACGGCTGCAGGTCAGTCGGCACCTGGTCGACCACATTGTTCTTCTCCCATGCCGCACCGCCCCCCAACAGCCACTGGTTCAGACCGCCGAAGAGTCGATAACTGAAATTGAAATTGAAGGTATTGCCATTGGCCAGAGTACTGCCGCCAAGGCTCTCGTAGCGATGACGATCGGCACCAAGTGATAGGGAAAGTCTCGGATCAATCGCATACTCAAACTTCAGGCCGAGTCGGTCCTGGGCACCCAAGAGACGCATAAGACCGCTGACTGCGGTCAATGAGTCGCTTTGCAGGCCTATTTGGTATTGCCAGCGCCGCCGATCGGAAGAGCGATACGTCAGGCCCAGCGGAAAGACCGATCCACCGTTGCCCTCCCGGTAGCCGAGATCGAAGGCCCACACATCGTCGCGGTATCGACGCCAGGCCCCGGTCAACCGGGTCTCGTTGTGGGGTAAAACAGCAAGGACGTCATCGTCTTGCTCGAAAGCACTGATTCCGCCAGTCAACCCCCAGCCGTACCTTCCCCTATTTCTCCAGTACAATCCTTCCATATTGCGGATGCCAAGTCCGCCGAGACTGCCGGTACTGATGTCTGCTTCCCATAGATTTGGCAGCTTGACAGCCGCCGCCACTGCCGCTGCCCGATGTTCGGGTTCCAACTGATCCACAGTGCCAAGTTCAGCCAGTGCCAGATCATGCCGGCCTAACAATGCGTATGCGTTCATGCGATCGGCGGTGCCGGCACTTATCTCGTCGTTCTGGAGCAAATTGGCAACGGCCTTATGATCATTTTCAGCCAGCGCCAACTGCAATTGCTGCCAGGTAGGCAAACTGCTGCGTTCGACATGGTGCTGAAGCAGCCAAATTCGGGCGGCCTCGTACTGCTGACGATAAAGCCACCAATTGATAACCACGGCTTGTTCTGCGGATTCTATTTGACTTTTCAGCCATTGGGAAGCAATGGGAACCCCGTGGAGGTCGGCCATCAATTCGGTCACACGATCGTCTGGCACTGTCTTTTTCTGTTCCATCAACACGTTAAGCGCATGTTTTCGGACCCGGTAAGCAGCATTTTTACGCCCGACTTTGACAAGCAGATCTGAAAAATCGAGAAGCCAAAGCACGTCGATTTGATGATAATCGAACTGACTCTCATACCAGACAATGGCCTCTCTATCGCGTCCCAACATTTGCAAAGCGACGGCATGGGCTTCAGTCAACGGAAGGCCGGACCGAACGTGATTATTCACCCATCGGCTCAGTCGATCGTGATCCTTTGCATTGATCAGACTCCAGAGGACCCCATCGGCCGCTTCTGTCGACCGAGAATTGAGAGCCAAAGCTTGCCGGTAAGCCAGATAAGCCTGGGGGTATTCTTGTCTGTAGCTGTGCCAATCGCCTTTGAGCAACCAGTACTTCTCATCAGAAGCAAACTGGTCCGGCACCGATTGGGCCAATGCAAACAACCGGTCCATTAACGGCCATAATTCTGCCTGTCGTGCGGCTGTAAGAGCGGCCACAAAGGCCATTCGGTCCCCTGTCCGCCGCCAGTGTTCTTCAAGAAATTGCACGGCTTCTTTTGTCTGTCCAAGTTGTTGTTTGGCGACAATCAACCGCTGCCGTGAAAATTCATCTCCAGGATATTTTTCCCAGAGAGAATAATAAGCATCAGCGGCCACTTTATAGTCCTCTTGCAGCCATGCCAGTTCTCCGATTAACTGGTAGGCATAATCGCTTTCCACGATATCGGCGGCGGTAACCATCTTCATCACCCCGTACGCCGCCTCGTAGCGACCCAGTTGATACAAAAGTCGCGCGGTTTGCAGGTGATCATCAGGGCTTGCATCCCGACGCGTGCTCAAAGCCTGACGACTTTGCAGTGCTTTATCTAAATCACCCATACGCTCTTGCAATTCAGCCTGAAACATTAAAATGGATCTACTCTCGGGGTATCTTCGACCAAAATCATTGAGGAGACGCTCAGCGCGTTCTATGTAACCCAGGTATTCGTAACGGACAGCCAGACGCAGCGCTTCTTCCTCTTTTAAATCCGGACGATTGGCCAAAATCGCCATCGTTTTAAGTTCAAAATCGACATCAAAGTCGATCTGAGCATAGCGCAGGAGATGCAAATAGATCTCGGGATCTTCTGTTCTTTGCGCCAGAGTCTGCCATGCCTGCACGGACTCCGGATAACGACCATTCCACTCCGCCAATTCGGCATGCCGGCGCAAAGCTACATTGTTTTCAGGATCGAGATCAATATAGCGCTTCGAAAATTCGAGCGCCTGTTTCTTGTGGCCACCATGCACCGACAAATCGATCTGCCGATCCAAGGCAACCAAGTCATTTGGATGGTCTTGCAGATAAAGCAGATTCCATTTGCGAGCCAGTTCGAACTGTTGTTGGGCCATCGCCATGGAGATGCCTCGCTCCAAAAGCCGATGATCCGGTGGTTGACGATCAAGAGCCCTTCGGATCATGACCAGCGCCTGCCCGACACTCATGGAGGCCTCGTAGACCCTTATGGTTTCTTCGGCCAACATTGCGGCGGTATCCGGGTCCGGCGCAAGCTGATACGCCTGCTCATAATAGGCGGCCGCCTCCTCTAAACGGTTGGCGGCGAGGGACCACCGTCCGGCTTCAGCATACCAGTGCCACGCGTTACCGACGTCCTTTTTGGCCATTATGACGTAGTAAGTCGCGGCGTAATCGGGCGCCCCCATTTGCAGGCTGACGTCTGCCAGGTGAATGATCTGCTCGGTTGTCAGGTTTTCCAGATCCAACGTCGCGATATGATCACGGATCGACTGCTTATGTATCTGGTGTTGAGAACTTGACCTTGGTAAGGCTGAATACTGGGCAAGGAGCAACTGCAGCATCAACCATTTGGTTTGGGGTAAAATTTCCAACGACGAACCGCCTTCTTTCAAGACTGAGCTGGCCTTTGCCCATTCTCCAATGGTGAGATAGTGCTTGGCCAGTTGCAGCCTTACCGAGTGATTTTCGGGCTCGGCCTTCAGAAATACCATCAAATACGCTTCCGACAGGGGGCCCGGCTGCAAATCAAAGCGCTCATTTTCAAAACTGTTTCTTCCATGCACCAAGACCATGAAAATGGCGCTGAACATCAACACCAAGACGATCATGAACGGAAGATTGATCAGTTGTGGACGCTTATCGGCAGACAATCTCCACTCCCTCCAGGTTTTGTCTGCTGGTTTTAAAGAGCCATCCCTCCTTGGTTTGCCTGCCTTTAAACACCCTTTTCCCATAGGTCAAACGGCATTCCCCGGGTCCGTCAAGAACCAGCACCAGGGGTTGATGGCCATGAATCGATAACCTCACCGCTTCGTCCTTTTTCTGCCAAAGGCTCAAACTACCGTTGGCCCGAACCAGGCGAATGGAGGGTTTGACGGTGGATTTGCGAGCTAATTCGGTCTTCGTCCCTCCGGCCAGGGAATAATAACTGCCGTCATGAAGCCACCGATAACCGGCGATATTTTTACCGGGCGAGAATGCCTGCGTTTTTCTGTCTCCGATCTGCCGCAACGACCGTAACTCGGCGGGTGCCAGGTAATGTAAATTGCCTTTAAGATCCTGGGCGACCGTGGTCTGCTGATAGGCCATAACCCGCTTCACATAATCACTCATAAAAAGAGGTATAATTTCCTGTTCGAGTGTCCAGTCGTATACTTCCTTTAGAGCACGGAGTGAGGCTGTCTTTTCGCCCGAGTAAAAATGATAGTAAATGTCAATAGGTTTGAGTCGCCGGGGGTGGTCTGTCAGTTTAAACGTTTCGATCACATGACGGAATCCGTAAAAGGGTCCGCGCCAGAGGTTGGTGTAGACATTCTCATTCATGGCGGAAGCATAAAGCTGCAGTTCACGACCTACCGGCCTGGTTATCGGCGAAATGAGGGAGATAAACGGTTGATTTTTGCGAATGGTTGTCTCCCCACCGTTGAGGTTGTATAGGCCCGCTTCTCGAGCGATGCGGATGGCTCTTTCAGAAGGCAGGCAATCTCCCGTCCACAAAAGTACTTTCACGCGTTTTCCCGGAGGTGCCAGGCGGGTATTGATATATTCAACAGAACCGATGATCTCTCGGTCCAAAGAGTACCGGTAGCGGGGAATCGGCAAACTGTATTCGCCATTAACGGCACCACCCTCTTCAACGGCTTTCCAGCTAAAGGGGTGGCTGTAAGTGTGACTGGCAAGTTCCACCTTAGGCAGACGGAAAATGGCGCGAGCGATCCGCTCCAGCGCGGGACTCTGCTTCGGGTACAAACCTTCGGGACCGATCTCACCTTCGATGATCGATACGGTGGTCGGCAGGTTGTATTTTTGCAGAATTTGGTTTCGGATGACATCGGCGGCATAGGGTGTCCCTGGAAATTCCGCTCGGTTGAGGAAGCCATCGCCGTCGATATGTGACATCCAGAGGCGGTGGCCGTTTTCAGTGGTAACATCGGGCATGGGAACGTCGGGCAAGGCCAAGCCGGCCTTGATCAAAGCAAAGGGATCGACAATCCAGCGGTCAGCGTTCAGGGAATTATTACTGCGAAGCCAGGGATCCAATGCCATCCCTCCCCAATGACCGGTTACAACAGGGGTTATGTACTTGCCCTGTTTGCCAACCGCCCGAACATGGACCGTGTTGGCGGGATCCGTACTCTGCAAATTGGTCAGTGGTTCTGCGGTGACATCATTGCGGTTCTCGAAACCATAAAAGCTGTCGTGCGCCACCACACGGCAAGGATAGGTAACCCCAGTCCGTGACAGCCCAAAAGACCTCAATAGCCTGCTTTGCGTAGCGACGCCGGGGTGAGCCAGCATTACAACTCGCACCCCATCCGTCACCTGTCGTTCCAGCCAGGTTTCATAGCCTGAGGGGCCCTTGTTATACAGCCAGGATACAATTCCGGCATATCGATTCATTAACCGAAACGACGGCAGAGGCTGGTGAACATCTTGATACACCGGTATGTACCCGAAATAATCGAGCACCACGGATAACCCCTCGGAATCCCGGCGCCCTGATTCCCCATCGTGAATCAATAAAATGCGCCGCGGCAGCACTTCTTTAAAACCGGTGCCGATGGCATCGTGCTCCGGGACGGTGATCCATGGGGATATACCGAGTTCGGCAATCTGTCTGGCCGTTTGGTGCGCCAATTGGCGCTGATTCGCCGGCACATAGTCGATGCTATAGACGGCCAATCCGAATTCATCTCGTGCTTTTTGCAGCTCTTTAAGTAACCAGTTTCGCTCTTTGGCTTCTACAGGGTAATATTCACCGTTACGAGGGTTCCAAGCGTGAAACAGACTTTCAACGACCACTCCCTGGATCAACTCTTTAATCCGTGAAACGGCAGGAAAACCCCGGTTGAGCAGCAGTTCCGCATCCGGGAAGCGGGCCTTCAGATCATGAATCAGGCCGATCAGCCCTTGCTCCTGAGCCTGCCAGTCGAGTTTTGCTTGATCGATGCCTTGATAGCTGTCCAGGGTATCCAGAAAAAACGCCCGAAACCCGCGTTTCCAGAGCAGTTGGAAGCGCCTGGACAACAAAAATTCTCGATAGTCCGGGTTTGCCAGATCGGTGATGTCGGTGTCCCAGCCGGGATTGCGTCCGATAAACCAGCAGGTTTTCATGTCCCGGTAGTCACTGCGCCAGGACTCGGCCTCGCCAACCGAAACGTAAGCGTGAACACGGCCACCGTAGGCTTCCAATTGATGGAGTTGAGCGGTATCCACATGTTCGGCTTCCACCACAATCCGGTCGAATTGAGCAAGCTCCTGCACGGGCACATGGTCGGAGTAGTAAACGGCGAGACTCGGAAGTTCTCCAATCTCAGCTTGAACCGCACCAGTAATACCGAGAATAAGAAGTAATAGGGAGAACATGATTTTAAGGATTTTGATCAACAGTATGGCCTTCCCGAATTTCGTATAATTTTCAAATTTTGTAATTCAAATTACAGCAGCGTATTTTAGATACTAAAATGTAATACAATATAACACATTGTGATAGGAATAACAAGCTACAATTCAACAATTTAATTAAACAATTACAAGTATTTAGTTAGATAAGGACAAGGCTTTCGATAAGCCACCCTTCGCCGATCCATAAAAAATGCAAAATTAACGGGTTATCTCCACATTACTCCACCATTGATTTCATATTTCATTTATGTTTTAACGCCCGCTAATTATTTATAAAAATAATTTTCTTAAAGGGTTTTTCTTGACAACTTGATAAAAATAAACTTAAATATTCAAAAATGTGGATTAAAGTGGATTAAATTGGGGATCAAGGATGACCAGGTTCCGCGGCTTATCGCACCATACCATCGATTCTAAGGGACGCCTGATAATACCGGCCCGCTTCAAAGAGCTCATCAAGAATGGCGAGCGGCCCGGTGTAATGGTTTCCAAGATGGACAGGTGCCTGGTGGCCTACCCGTTTGAAGAATGGGAAAAAATCGAGGAGCGGATTCTCGAGCTGGCCGAACGCAGCGATGCCATGCGGCGCTTCCGGCGGGTTTTCATCGGAGGTGCCTTCGAGTGTTTCTGCGACAAACTGGACCGCATCCTTATCCCGCCCTCCCTGCGTGACTACGCGGATTTAACCAAGGAAATTTCCCTGGTCGGCGTGCTGGATCACTTTGAGGTCTGGGCCCGGGATAACTGGGAAAATGAAAACGCCCTGTCGGATCGAGACATGCAGGAAGAGGAATTTCGCAATCAAATTTCCGGGCTGAGGCTCTGATTGAATGCGCTACCGCCATATCTCCGCGATGCCGGTCGAAGCCATCGGATATCTGAACTGCCGCCCCGGGGGATGTTACGTAGACTGCACCCTGGGGGGCGCCGGTCATGCCGGCCAGATTTGCGCAAGAATTCTACCGGGGGGAACCCTGATCGGTATCGATCAGGATATCGATGCCGTCAGAAATGCACGCGAGGTATTGGCTCCCTGCAAAGCAACCGTCCACATTATCCATGACAATTTCATCAATCTGCCGAGCATCCTCGGCCGATTGAAAATTGCTGAAGTCGACGGCATCCTGCTCGATCTCGGCCTTTCTCTCCATCAGATCGAGGCCAGTGGGCGTGGTTTCAGCTTCAATCGTGACGAACCGCTGGACATGCGCATGGACGCTGGATCCGACACCAGTGCCGGAGATCTTCTCAATCATGAGAGCGAAGCCGCATTGGCCAGGATTTTCAGAGAATACGGAGAAGAGCGCCGGGCGCGATCCATCGCACGCAAAATCGTATACGAACGAAAAAAACAACCGATTCGCACGAGCGGCCAGCTGGCCCGCCTCGTTATCGATGCACTCCCGAAAAAGAACCGCCATGGCCGGAAGATCCATCCCGCAACGCGGGTCTTCATGGCCCTGCGCATTGCCGTCAATCGCGAACTTGAGCTGCTTGAAGAGTTTCTCGGATGGGCGGTGGATTGCTTGAATTCGGGCGGCCGGCTGTGCGTTCTATCCTTTCATTCGCTTGAAGACCGGATCGTAAAACAGCAGTTTGCCGCGTTGGCCCGAGGCTGCATCTGCCCGCCGGCGCTGCCGCAATGTGCCTGCGACCATCAACCGACCGTGCGGATTCTGACCCGCAAGGTCGTCCGGCCGACAGCGGAAGAAATCGATGCCAACCCAATGGCACGCAGCACCAAACTCCGGGCGCTGGAAAAACTGGCACCTCGCGCTGCTGAGGTTGATTGATGTTGGTAACGACAGCGATGAAAGGTTATCCCCGCAAGGGTCGGAATCAGGGTGGAGACAGTGAATAAAAGAGTGAACCGACCGCAGCAGTTGCATCATGCCGGATTGTGGGCCCTCTTGATGGGGATCTTCATTGTCGAGCTATTGATTTACACCTGGTTCCGGGTGCAGTGCACCCAGATCGGTTATGAAATCAACCGAGCGACTGAAACCCAAAACCGCCAGATGGCTTTGCAAAACAATCTTAAAATCGAACTGGCACGGCTGAAATCTCCCGAGCGGATCGTCAAAATTGCCACGGATAAGCTCGGTTTGGTCATGCCGCAACCGGAACAGATCATGTCTTTGCCATGAATTCCGCCGAAAGAAAATACCTCCGCATCCGGGTTGCACTCGTCGGCCTATTTTTTGGTCTCTTTCTGGCCGTCATCTGTGGCAAAGCCGCTTACCTGCAAATCTATCACGGGCCGTGGCTGTCCGGTATGGCGGCGGAGCAGTACGAGTCATCGGTAAAATCATCGGGCAAGCGCGGAACCATCTACGACCGTAAAATGTCGGAACTGGCGGTGAGCATCCCGGTGACCTCCATTGCCGCTTATCCAAAAAGGCTTAAAAATCCAGCCAAGGCGGCAGCATCGATAGCCAAGCCTCTAAAAATTAACCGCCGCTCCCTTCAGAAAAGTTTGAAATCGAAAAAATCCTTCGTTTGGATCAAACGTCAGGCTACGCCGCGGGAAGTCGCGCTGGTAAAGCAACTGAACATCGAGGGCATTGGATTTGTCCCTGAATACAATCGTTTCTATCCCCAAAAGACCCTTGCCGCCCAGGTTATCGGCTTCACCGGTGTCGACGGTGAAGGGTTGGAAGGTGTCGAGCATTACTACAATCGCTCCTTGAAAGGGGTCCCATCGGAGCGCACGTTGCTAAGAGACGCATTTGGCCACCGCATTGTTTCCGACGACAAAGAAATACCGGATTTCAGTGGCCAGAACCTGATCCTGACAATCGATCAATCGATCCAGTTTATCGCCGAGAAAACGCTGGAGGATACGGTCAGGCAATATGAGGCCGGTGGCGGCATTGTGATCGTTATGGAACCCAAAACCGGGGCCATTCTGGCTATGGCTCAATATCCCGATTTCAATCCCAATGCCTACCGCAAGTTCAAAACCGATCATTGGCGCAACCGGGCCATCACCGACGCCATCGAACCCGGTTCGACCCTGAAAATCTTCAGTGCCGCCGCGGCCATCAAATATGGCGGGTTATCGCCCAATTCGATATTCTTCTGCGAGAACGGATCTTATCGTATCGGCTCTAAGGTCGTCCACGACACCACCTCCCACGGCTGGCTCTCACTACAGCAGATTATAAAATATTCCAGTAATATCGGAGCCATAAAACTCAGTGAAGACATCGGCCCCCAGAGTCTGCACAAAACCCTGACGCAGTTCGGCTTCGGTAGGAAAACCGGCTTCGACGCTCCCGGCGAAACCCCCGGCAGTCTGTCTCACTATCGCAAATGGACCCGGATGGACACCAGTGCGATCGCTTTCGGGCACGGGGTGGCCGTATCGCCGCTCCAACTGGTAACGGCCGTCTCCGCGATCGCCAATAACGGTGTTCTCGTAAAGCCTTACCTGGTGTCGCAGATCACGGATCAGAGCAACCGGATCGTTCAGACTTTCGCACCGCGAGAGGTGCGGCGCGTTATTTCGGGGGACAGCGCCAGGGCGATCCGAAATATCCTCAGAACTGTCGTGGCCGAGGGCGGAACCGGCGCCCAAGCGGCCCTGGACGGCTACTCCGTTTGCGGTAAAACCGGAACCGCCAAGAAAATCGGAGAGGACGGCACCTATTCCAACGAAAACTATATCGCCTCATTCATCGGCTTCACCCCGTGCGAAGACCCGGCGATCTGTGCGCTGGTCATCATCGACGAACCGAGAAAGGCATACTATGGCGGAATCGTCGCCGCGCCGGCATTCCGGCGGATCGCCCAGGAGACCCTTAATTACCTCAATGTGCATCCTGACAGTCTCGGCGATCGTCTGGCTGTCACCCGGCGAGCGGAAGGTCGAATTTGAAACTGACAACCCTGATAAGCGGCATTCTCAATAAAAACCTCGCCGACCGATCAGCCGGGAAACCCAACGGAATCGACCGTTTTCCAAACCATGATCCGGAAATAACATCACTGCACTCCCGGGCCCAGAACGTCAAGCCCGGCGGTCTCTTTGTCGCCATTCAGGGTTTTGCAGCCGACGGACACGATTACATCGATCAGGCGTTGAAATCAGGGGCTGCGGCCGTCATTTCTCAGAAACCGGTGACGGTGCCCCCGGAAATTCCGCTGATTGAAGTAAACAACACCCGGGCCGCCCTGGCCGCGCTGGCGGCCCGGTTTTATGGGTCACCTTCCAAGAAAATGGTCGTGGTCGGCATCACCGGCACCAATGGCAAGACCACCACCTCTTATCTCATC
Organism: uncultured delta proteobacterium; assembly: GCA_963825595.1. Taxonomy (GTDB): domain Bacteria; phylum Desulfobacterota; class Desulfobacteria; order Desulfobacterales; family SG8-13; genus JARFQH01. Next base: position 74,046 of record CAWGUE010000034.1, read on the forward strand.
GAAAGTATGCTCCGCCAGGCCGGACGGGCCGTGGGTGTGGTCGGCACCGTAAATTACCGCTTTGCCGGTAAAGAGCACGGCAATCCGGTGACCACGCCGGAGTCGCTGGACCTGCAACGGATCCTGAAGCGGATGCTCGACGCCGAGGTGACGCACGTGGTGTTGGAGGTCTCCTCCCACGCCCTGGATCTGCACCGGGTGGACGCGTGCTGGATGGATGTGGGGGTATTTACAAATTTATCCCAGGATCATCTGGACTATCACAAGGACATGGCCGGCTACTGGGCCTGCAAGAAAAAGCTTTTCAGCGAGGTTCTCCGTTCAGGCCCCAAAAAGGATCGAGCGGTGGCCGTTATCAATGGCAACGATCCCAAAGGCCGGGAACTCGAAGAAATTAACGATCTCCGGCACATCACGGTCGGTGAATCCCGGGATAACGACATCTGGTGCGATGCGACCGAGCAAAGCCTTTACGGCATCAGCGGCAGAATATGCACCCGGACGGACGCTTTCGAATTCCGGTCACCCCTTGTGGGCATACACAACCTGGAGAATATTTTGTGTGCTGCCGGGGTCGGGATCGCTCTCGGCCTGCCGTTGAACGTCATAAAAGCCGGGATTGAAAACCTGGAGAAAATCCCCGGCCGCCTCGAGCCGGTGGCCAACGATCGGACACGCTTCGTTTTTGTCGATTATGCGCATACCCCGGATGCGCTTCAAAACGTGCTGTCCTCTCTGACCGCCATCGCCCGTAAAAAAATACTCTGTGTGTTCGGCTGCGGCGGAGACCGGGACCAGGGCAAACGCCCACAGATGGGGGCGATCGCCGCCCGGATGTGCGACCTGGCCGTGGTCACCTCCGACAATCCTCGGTCTGAACCACCGTTGCAAATTATCGAACAGATTTTGGTCGGAATCCGGCCGGGCGGTCACCGAGAATACCTGCCGGCTGAACTGGGATACGGCGTCCTGGAAAAGGGCTACATCGTGGAACCGGATCGGCGCACGGCCATTCGCCTGGCCCTTGCCGCCTCACGGCCGGGTGATACGATTCTCATCGCCGGCAAGGGTCATGAAACCTATCAGATTCTCGGCGACCAAACCATCGCATTTGACGATCGCCAGGAGGCCACCAGGGCCATCGAGGCCATTACCGACGATACAGAAACGGGACTTTCGGCATGACGGATCCGAAAAACGCCACGAAATCTCCACAGTCATGGACAGTGACCGACTGCACAAAGGCCACGGGTGGAGAATTTCTCGGTGGTGGCGACGGACGCGAGTTCGATGCCATCTGCATCGATTCACGCCAGGCGGGGCCGTCAAACCTGTTCATAGCGATCAGGGGGGATACCCATGACGGCCACAGCTTCGCCGCCGAGGTCGTCCGCCAGGGTGTCAAGGGGCTCCTGCTGGCCCGTAACAGTCTCGGAGATTTGCCCTGGGAGGATTGGATCCGAGAGGAGGTCGCCTGCATCGCGGTCGACGACACCATTGAAGCGCTGGGGAAGCTGGCTGCTTATCATCGCAACCGCAACAGCGCCAGGGTTGTCGCTATCACCGGATCCAACGGTAAAACAACCACCCGGCAGATGACGGCCATGGTGGTCTCGCAGCGGTATCGCACCCTGTCGACCCGTAAAAATTTCAACAATAACATCGGGTTGCCGTTGACGCTGTTCGAGCTTTGCCGGGAACATCAGTGGGCGGTTGTCGAATTGGGAATGAATGCGCCGGGCGAGATCGCTTACCTGGCCCAAATCTGCCGACCGGATATCGGTGTCATCACCAATGTCGCGCCGGCACACCTCGAAGGCTTGGGTTCGGTTGAGGGCGTTATGCATGCCAAAAGCGAACTCCTGGAAAAAATCGATCCCGGCGGTGCGGCTGTTCTCAACGCCGATGACCCGATGGTGCGCAGCCTGGCCAGCAAAGCGGTCTGCGACGTCCTGCTTTTCGGCACGGCAGAGGAAGCCGTGATCCGGGCCGCCAATGTCACCGCCACCGAACAGGGCAGTCGGTTCGATCTGATGCTGCCCGGCGGCCGGGTGGCTGTCGAATTGAAAATTCCCGGTAATTTCATGGTCTTAAACGCCCTGGCCGCCGCTGCTGTCGGGCACATAATCGGATTGGCGCCCCCGGAAATCAAGGCCGGCCTCGAAAACTTCGTACCGGCTCAAGGGCGCTTGAACATTTTGTCGACGCGCTCCGGTATCCAATTGATTGACGACACCTACAACGCCAACCCCGGTTCCATGGCGGCGGCGCTGGACACCCTTGAGGGGTTGCGTAAAGGTCAGCGCGCTTTTTTCGTGGTGGGCGATATGCGCGAACTGGGCCGGCATTCGCAGGCACTTCACCACGAGCTCGGGGCCCTTGCGGCCCGCTCCGGAATCACCGCGCTTTTCGTCACCGGCGATTTTGCGGACAGCGTCGCCCGGGGGGCCGGTGAGGCCGGAATGGATGCCCGGAATATCGTCACCGGAAGCAAAGCAGATCTTCTGGGCAGGCTCATCCGGATCCTGCAGCCCGGGGACTGGGTCCTCGTCAAAGGATCGCGGGCCATGGCTATGGAGGAAATCGTCGGCAACCTCCGCGAGTGGGCGAGCCGATGATCGCAGGTTTCTTATAAACCAATAAATCAGGAGAATCGGGCCAAACCGTGTTGTACCATCTTCTCTATCCGCTGCACGTGAACATATCGGCATTCAATGTTTTCCGGTACATCACATTCCGGGCGATTTATGCCAGCCTGACGGCTTTTCTGATCTGTTTCATCCTGGGCCCCTGGTTTATCCGCAAACTCAGAACCATGCAGGTCGGTCAGTACATCCGCGATGACGGCCCCCAAGCGCACCTCAAAAAGGCGGGCACCCCCACAATGGGCGGTACACTGATTATCTTTGCAATTGTGCTGTCGACCTTGCTGTGGGCCAATTTGACCAACTTTTACATCTGGATCCTACTGGGGGTCACGACCTGCTATGCGGCCATCGGTTTTGTCGACGACTACCTGATGCAGGTCAAGAAGCGGAGCAAAGGGCTCAGCGCCCGCGGCAAGATGGCTCTGCAAGCCCTGGTCGCGCTGTTGGCGGGAGTGCTGGTCTGCAGTCGCCCGGATTTCAACACCCAGGTTACTCTCCCGTTTTTCAAGAACATCACCCCGGACCTGGGCTGGGGGTATGTCGTGTTTGCCGCCTTTGTGATCGTCGGTACGTCCAATGCCGTGAATCTGACCGACGGTCTCGACGGTCTGGCCATCGGGCCGGTGGTGATTGCCAGCGTCACCTACATGATTTTTGCCTATGTGGCCGGACATGTCAAAATCGCTGACTACCTTCAGATCAATTATGTTACCGGCAGCGGAGAAGCGACGATCTTTTGCAGCGCCATGGCCGGTGCCGGCATCGGATTTCTGTGGTTCAATGCGTACCCGGCCCAAATTTTCATGGGTGATGTCGGGTCGCTTCCGTTGGGAGGCGCCCTGGGGGCCATTGCGGTGATCACCAAACAGGAAATCCTGCTGGTGATCGTCGGCGGGCTGTTCGTGATGGAAGCCCTGTCGGTCATCTTTCAGGTCGGCTTCTTCAAAGTCACCAAGGGGCGACGAATATTCAGGATGGCACCATTGCACCACCACTTTGAATTGAAAGGCTGGGCGGAGCCAAAAGTCATCGTCCGATTCTGGATCATCGCCATCGCCCTGGCGCTTGTGGCCATGAGTACGCTGAAACTGAGATAGAATATGGAATTGGCAAGCAAGAAAATTGTGGTGGTCGGTCTCGGCGCAAGCGGCGTGGCCACGGCGCAATTCCTCAGAAACCGCGGGGCCGTTGTCACCGCCACCGATATGGCCGGTGAAGCGGATATGAGCCCAGCAGCTCTGTCACTTCGCGAAAAGGGGGTCCACCTGGAGTTGGGCGGACACAACTTCGAAAGCCTTGCAACCGCAGACCTGGTGGTTACCAGTCCCGGCGTCCCCCATACGGCTGCGCCCCTGTCCTATGCCAGAGCGCATAACATCACCGTGCTGGGCGAGATGGAACTGGCCGCCCGCTTCGTCAAAGATCCGATCGTGGCCATTACGGGCACAAACGGCAAAACAACGACCACCACCCTGGTCGGAGACATGCTCACGCGGTCCGGTCTCAAGGTCTTCGTCGGTGGAAACATCGGTACACCATTAATCAGTTATGTCGATCGGGGTGAAAAAGCCCAGATCGTGGTGGTCGAGGTCAGCAGCTTTCAACTCGACACCATCGATCGCTTCCGGGCCAACGTGGCGGTTCTGCTTAACATAGCGGAGGACCATCTGGACCGTTACCCGGATATCGATGCCTATGCCCGGTCGAAGGCCCGCATCTTCGAGAATCAGGGCCCGGATGATGTGGCCGTCATAAACGGTTCCGACAGGCGGATCGCGGCCTTGACGGAAAACATTGCCGCACGCACGTTGTCCTTTGCCCGAAACGGCGCCGGCCGACAGAAATCCGCTGGCGAGGATGCCGTCATCACCGAGGAGGCCATAATCTTGCACCCCCGACGTGTTAAGGACGTGCAATCAGATGAAATTTCAAGATTCCCTGCCGTCGATGAGGCGGTCATCCCCTTTGCCGCTATCAAGCTTTTTGGCCGCCACAACCAGGAGAATACGGCTGCGGCCGCTTTGGCGACCCTGGCGGCCGGCGGGAATATCCCCGGTATCATGGCAGCCCTGGCGCATTTTGTTGGGCTGCCGCACCGTTTGGAGTTCGTGGCCACTGTCGGGGGTGTCCGTTTCTATAACGATTCCAAGGCGACCAACGTCGATGCCGTCGTTCGGGCCCTGGAGTCCTTCAGTGAACCGGTCGTGCTTCTCCTGGGCGGCCGCAACAAGGGCGGCGACTTCACACTGTTGGCCGACAGCATGCGAGGTCGGGTGAAATATCTGATTCTGTTCGGCGAAGCGCGGAATGAAATCAATGCGGCATTAAGAGGGGTCGTTTCAGCGTTTTTCGCGCAATCAATGGCGGATGTGGTCACCAAAGCCGGGGAAATCGCGGCGGCCGGGGACGTTGTCCTTCTCTCGCCGGGTTGTGCCAGTTTTGACATGTACGACAATTACGCCCGGCGGGGTGATGATTTCCGTTGGTGCGTCGAAAGACTGAGGGACGCGGCCTGAGGCTGCTAAACGGATTAATGAGGAAAGCTGTGGCGGCAAAAACATCCCATATGTCATCCATCAATTATGATGTCCGCCTCCTGTTCCCGGTGCTGTTTCTGGTCGGAATCGGCATTGTGATGGTCTATTCCGCCAGTTCAGCCATTGCCCTGAAAACCTTCGGCAACGGTTACCTGTTTTTGCAGAAACAGGCCGCATTCGCGTTGTTCGGCATGGCCGTCCTGGTGGCCTGCCGCCACGTTCCATATCAATGGTATCGCCCTCTGGCCTATCCGCTCCTGGTATTGTCCCTCGTTTTGCTGGCCGTGGTCCACATCCCCGGATACGGCACTTCAGCGGGGGGATCGACCCGCTGGCTGCGTCTCGGGCCGGTGACGTTCCAGCCTTCGGAGGTTGCACGCCTGGCGTTGATCGTCTACCTGGCCTACTCGCTGGAAAAAAAACAGGGGCTGCTGAAAAATTTCACCATCGGGTTTCTGCCTCACGCGCTGGTGCTGACCATCTTCGCGGCTCTGATCATCACCCAACCCGATTTCGGCTCGGTGGCCATCCTGTCGATCCTGACCTGGATTATGCTCTTTGCCGGCGGCGTCCGCATCATCCATCTCCTGCTGTCTCTTTTTCTGCTGCTGCCCCTGGGCTACTATTTCACGCTCAATGCCGCCTATCGCTTGAAACGGCTGCTCAGTTTCCTGGATCCGTGGCAGTATCAGTCGGCCGAAGGCTACCAGATCATCCATTCAATGATGGCCTTCGGTACCGGGGGGCTCTGGGGAACCGGCGTCGGAAAAGGGTACCAGAAACTTTTCTACCTTCCGGAGCCTCACACGGACTTTATTTTCGCCGTCATCGGAGAGGAACTGGGTTTGGTGGGGGTCGTGCTCATCCTGGGTCTCTATGCTGCCATTCTTTGGCGCGGAATCGGTATCGCCCGCAACGCATCAGATGACTTTGGGTCTTTTCTGGCATTAGGGCTCACCGCCGGCATCGTCCTCCAGGTCTGTGTCAATATGGCCGTGGCCCTCGGGCTTCTTCCCACCAAAGGGTTGACCCTGCCCTTTTTGAGTTACGGCGGCACGTCGCTGCTGATCAACCTGGCCTCGGTCGGTATCCTGATGAACATCGGTGCATCGACACGGTCGGGCCCAAAGCGTCGGAGGCGCAGCCATGAACGCCGGTAACCTTACCCGGATTCTATCGGGACTGATGTGCCCAGCGGCCGCTGAGGCAACTGTGGCCGGACGCCTCCTTGTTGCCGGTGGGGGCACCGGCGGCCACTTGTTTCCGGGTATCGCCATTGCAAAGGAATTCATGGCCCGCAATCCGCTGAACAAGGTTCTCTTCGTCAGCGCCGGTAACCGGTTTGAGCAAGGCGCATTGTCCCGGGCAGGCTTTCCTCTGAAAAAAATTGCCGTGGCGGGCCTCAAGGGGCGCGGTGTGTGGCGGAAGATCAAATCCCTGTCGCTCATACCGGTAGGGATGTTTCAATCGATGGGAATCCTCAGAAACTTCAGGCCAGACCTGGTGTTGGGTGTCGGCAGTTATGCTGCCGGACCCATCGTGTTGGCGGCATGGATAATCGGCACGCCGGTGGTCCTCCACGAGCAGAACATCCTTCCGGGAATCACGAATCGGTTTCTGGCCCGTTTTGCCCGCCGGATCTACGTTTCTTTTGAAAACACGGCCGGTGGGTTCAACCCGGAGAAAGTCCGGTTGACGGGCAACCCGGTCAGAAAAGAAATATTGCAGACAGCCGCCGCCACCGATCCGCGAGATGACGGACCGATATCCGCCAAAGCCGCGTTGAATCTATTAATCGTGGGGGGCAGTCAGGGGGCCCATGCCATTAACATGGCCATGGTCGGCGCGCTTCCCTCTATCGCCCAGAAAGAGCGGCTGCGGGTCGTACACCAGACCGGAGCTGCCGATGAATCCCGGGTCAGGACGGCATACGACACCCACGGCATTGAGGCGACGGTGGGAACATTTTTTGAGAATATGGATCACCAGTACAAAATGGCGGATCTGATCATCTGCCGCGCGGGAGCCACAACGGTGGCGGAGATCACCGCCATCGGCAAAGCGGCTCTTTTTATTCCGTTCCCTTTTGCGGCCGACGACCATCAGAAACTGAACGCTGCAGCCCTGACCGCCCGCGGCGCAGCCGAAATGATCGAAGAAAAGGACCTCAGCAATGAAAGGCTGGCGGATCGAATCAATGACTACATCCATGACCGCGAAAGCCTGGCCCGCATGGCGGGTATTGCGCGGCTCCTTGGAAAGCCGGAGGCGGCCCGCAGGATCGTCGACGACTGCTACCGGCTGATTGACGACTGAAGAGATGCAAATCAAAAAGCAAAATGGCCGCTTGAAAAAGCAACCCGTAACCAGTCATCCGGACCGGTAAAAAATGTACCGTAAACAGTACCACATCCATTTTGTCGGCATCGGCGGTATCGGCATGAGTGGCATTGCCGAGCTTCTGCTGAACCTCGGCTACAAGGTTTCCGGATCTGACCTTAAATCCTCGGATATTACGGAGCGTCTGCGACGATTCGGCGGCACCATATTCAGGGGGCATGAGGCGGATCAGGTCGCAGGCGCCAATGTTGTGGTCGTTTCTTCGGCCGTCGATGAAAACAACCCTGAAGTTCGGACCGCTCGCCAGATGTCTATACCGGTCATCCCGCGCGCTGAAATGCTGGCCGAACTGATGCGCCTGAAATACAGCATCGCCGTGGCCGGGGCTCACGGTAAGACGACCACCACCTCGATCGTCGCCGCCGTTCTCGATCGCGGCGGACTCGACCCCACGGTGGTCATCGGCGGCAAGCTCAAGAGCATCGACACCAACGCCCGTCTCGGGGAGGGCGAGTTCATTGTGGCCGAGGCCGATGAGAGTGACGGGTCGTTTCTGAAAATGTCCCCCGCCATTGCCGTCGTCACCAATATCGACCGGGAGCATCTCGATCACTACGAGGATCTGGATGAAATCAAATCGGCCTTTCTCAATTTCATCGACCGCATCCCATTCTATGGGCTGGCGGTTCTCTGTTTGGACAACGAATCGGTTCAGGATATTATCCCGGACATCAAGAAACGCTACACCACCTACGGTATAAGCGCTCAGGCGGATATCCAGGCCAAAAACGTTCTCTTCGAGGGGCTCCAAAGCCAATTCTCGCTGTACCATCGGGGCATCCACCTGGGAGATATCCGCCTGAATCTTCCCGGTATTCACAATGTCTACAATTCCATGGCAAGCGTGGCCGTGGGTCTCGAGCTCTCCATACCGTTTGATACGATCAAAGAGGCTCTGGAGACGCTGCAGGGCGTCCAGAGGCGCCTGGAAATAAAAGGGGAGATCAACAACATCACCGTCGTGGACGATTACGGCCATCACCCGACCGAGATCAAAGCCACTCTGCAGGCGGCCAAGGAAGCCTGGCCGGACCGCAGAATCGTGGTGGTGTTCCAACCGCATCGGTACTCCCGCACCCGGGCCCTGTTCGACGACTTCACCCGTTCTTTTTACCAGTCGGACGTGCTGCTGGTCCTGCCGATATATTCGGCCGGCGAAAAAGTCCTCGCAGGCGTGGACAGTTTTTCCATGTGCGACGGTATCCGCAAGCATGGCCACAGGGAAGTCATCTGCAAGGAAAGCCTGACAACGGCCGTTAGCGGCCTGAAAGATATTCTTCAACCCGGGGATGTTCTTTTGACGCTGGGCGCCGGGGACGTCTGGAAAGTGGGTGAAAGCCTTCTGGCCGAAATGCTGCCGGAGGTTTCTTGAGGCGCGTGCAATGAACACGGGATCTTCGTCCCGCTTTTCTAAGGCGGGGGCGCTGTTATTCGGATATGTCAATCGGAGCCGCGGGCAGGCGATGGCTTGCCGAAAATTATGGTCCGCAGGTCAGGTTCGATGAACCCATGTCCAGGCACACCTATTTCCGGGTCGGCGGGCCGGCAGAGGCCTTGGTAAGCCCGCTTGACCTGGAGAGCCTTCAACGGCTGGTACGCTGGTGCACATCTGAGGGTCACCAGGCGTTTGTCCTCGGCGGCGGCTCGAATCTGCTGGTAAAGGATCGCGGCATCGCCGGTGTCGTCATCAGCCTGCGACGGAGCTTGAGGGACATCAAAGTGGTGGTGGCCGGGAAGCAGCCCATGGTGACAGCCCAGGCAGGGGTGAACTTGCAAGCTTTTTGCCGGTTTTGCGCCAAACAAGGAATGAGTGGAATGAACTTCGCGGTCGGTATTCCCGGAACGGTGGGTGGAGCGGTCATGATGAACGCCGGTACGACCCTGGGAACGATAGCCGATGTCATCGAGTCCGTCGGATGCCTGCTGTGGGACGGGCGGACGGTGAGGTACGAACGCGGCCTGCTCGAATTCTCCTACAGACGCCTTTCCTGGGAAAAAACCCGGCCGGTCAACGCTGCCGATAGCCCGATCGTCATTGACGGATGTTTCCGTTTGAAGGCCGGCGATGCGTCAATCTTGCGAAAAGAGGCGGCGGACCTCTTGAAAACCCGCGCTGAAAAACAACCGCTCAATCAACCCAGCGCCGGATGCTTCTTCAGGAATCCGGTCGGCGGGCCGGCTGCGGGAGAACTGATCGATCGTTGCGAACTGAAGGGGTGCCGCATCGGAAAGGCGCAGGTATCAACAAAGCATGCCAACTTTATCGTCAATCTTGGTGGCGCCTCCGCCCGCGACATATTGTCTTTGATGGAACTCGTCAGGAAAAGAGTGGCCGACCAGTTCAAGGTCGACCTCGAACCCGAGGTGAAAATAATTGGGCACTAAACGCATCAGAAAAAACCGTTTCCGGCCCAAACAAGGGAAATCTAAAGGCAGTGCCCTGGTCAGCGGGGTAAAAATTATCGTCGCCGGGGTGGGTGTGTCCTTTCTCAGCGTCATTTTTATCCTCTGCCACGATGTTATCACCCAATGGGATGCCTTCAGGGTGGCAAGAATAACACTGACGGGGAATCAGCGCTTGAGTCGGGAACAGGTTTGCGAACAGACCCAGATACAGCCGGGCGCCAATATCTTTGCCGTCAACTTGACCGCTGCCCGCAAAAGACTCCTTTCCCACCCCTGGGTCGCCGAAACACACATCCAGCGGGAGATACCGGATGGGATTCACTTCCACATCCGAGAACATCGGGCAGTTGCCGTGATCGACCTTGGCCGTAGATTTCTGCTCGATGATGCCGGGACGCTTTTCAAAGAGCTGGAGCTGAAAGACGCCGTAAACCTGCCGGTCGTCCATGGGCTGAGCTACGCCGATGTGGAGATTGACGCCGCTGCATTCCGATCCCGGAAACCGATGGATACGATCGACGGTGAGGCAACGGGTAAAAAGCGTTACGCATCGCCCTATGGGGCCCTTGTCTCCGTGCTGGCGCTCGGCAGCGAAAAAGACAGTGTGATGCCCAACAACCTGGTCGATCGCATCGACGTAGACCGGGAAACCGGTATCACGATCCACATGATAGAGGGGCCGAGAATCGTCAGACTGGGCTTTGGAGATTTTACTGCCAAATATGCCCTTCTGCAACGATTGCTGGCTTACCTGGCCCAGGGTCCCGTTGCAGACTGGCGCGGAGTCGAGGCGATCGACCTGAACAATTTGGACCGGATCGTCCTCCAACCGCTCTATGATTCGGAAACCGACACGGGGTTGCAGAAGAATACCGGTGGCAACAACACGGTTTCCTAACCCCGAGACGGGTGGTGTTATGGCCTGAACGGCATAAAAAATGTCGCGTCGGGCAGACAGAGGCAAGAGATTACCGACAGAGCGCAGCGCTTGAACAAGGAGGTTTGAGAGATGCAGGAACAGGGCAACATTATCGTCGGTCTGGACATCGGAACGACCAAAATCTGTGCCGTCGTTGGCGAGGCCTCCGGCGGAAAATTGAACATCATCGGCATCGGCACGCATCCCTCCATCGGCCTGCGAAAAGGCGTGGTCGTCAACATCGAATCGACGGTGGAATCGATAAAAAAGGCGGTTGAAGAAGCCGAACTGATGGCCGGTTGCGAAATTTCGTCGGTGTACGCCGGAATTGCCGGAGGTCACATCACCGGTTTCAACAGTCGCGGTATCGTGGCCATCAAAGGGCCCGAAATAACCGAGCAGGATGTGGAGCGGGTTATCGATGCCGCCAGAGCCGTGGCCATACCCATGGACCGGGAGGTGATTCACGTCCTGCCCCAGGAGTACATGGTCGACGACGAAGCAGGAATTCAAAACCCGGTCGGTATGGCCGGGGTGCGACTGGAGGCCAAGATCCACATTGTAACCGGTGCCGTGACATCCGCACACAACATTGTGAAATGTGCCAACCGCTCCGGTCTGGATGTCTGCGACATCGTGCTGGAATCCCTCGCCTCCGGTGAAGCCGTCTTGACCGAAGAAGAAAAGGATCTCGGTACGGCGCTCATCGACATGGGCGGCGGCACCACGGATCTGGCGGTTTTTTCAGGCAAGAACATCAAGCATACTTTCGTGCTGGCCCTCGGCGGCAACAATCTGTCCAATGACATCGCCATCGGGCTGCGGGCTCCCCTTGCGGAAGCGGAAAAAATCAAAACCAAATTCGGCACCTGCCTCTCCAGTAATATCGGGAACGACGATACCATCGAAGTGCCGGGAATGGGCGGACGGGTACCGCGGAAACTGCCGCGGCAGATACTGGCCGAAATATTGGAACCACGCACGGAGGAAATATTTACCCTGATCAATCGGGAGATTTTCCGGGCAGGCCAGGAAAACTCGATCCCGTCCGGGGTGGTTCTCACCGGCGGCTCCTCCTTGCTGGATGGTACGACCGAAATCGCTGAATCGATTTTCGGCCTTCCAACTCGGCTCGGCAAACCACAGGGGATTAGTGGACTGGTCGATGTCGTCAACAATCCGATGTACGCCACCGGCGTGGGACTGGTCATCTATGGGGCCAGGCGGCAAAACACGAAAAAGTTCAGGATACGCGACAAAAATATATTCAACCGCATCATGACCCGCATGAAGCGGTGGTTTAAGGAGGTGGTATAGGCATCGGATTGATGGATATTGAAACATCGTGGGACGAACAAAATTTGCTAATCCAACGATGCAGAAACCGGGTTTCGGAATCTGGTAAGCACGGCGGCGCACCGGGAAGCGCCCCCGACTTGGACGATTCTGGCCAGGTGTCCTGCGTCAACAACTATCCAATCGGGGGGTGAAACATGTTTACTTACGTTGACAATGAAAAATCGGCAAAAATCAAAGTAATCGGTGTCGGTGGGGCCGGAGGGAACGCCATTAACAACATGATCGCATCGAAACTCCAGGGCGTCAAATTTATCGCGGCCAATACGGACGCGCAGGCTCTCGATACCTCCAACGCACCGATCAAAATCCAGCTCGGGGAGCAGCTCACCGAAGGCCTGGGCGCCGGCGCCAATCCCGAGGTCGGTCGTCAGGCAGCCCTTGAGAGCGAAGAGGTGATCCGGGACGCTTTAAAGGACAGCCACATGGTTTTTATTACCGCCGGCTTGGGCGGCGGCACCGGCACCGGGGCCGCACCGGTCATCGCTCAAATCTGCAAGGATCTTGGTGCCCTGACGGTCGCGGTGGTGAGCAAACCTTTTTCCTTCGAGGGACGCAAACGTTTTCGGCAGGCGGAAGAAGGCCTCGAAGCCCTGAAACATGTCGCCGATACGGCGATTACGATTCCCAACGACCGTCTGAGGGGTATCGCCTCCAAGAGCGCCACCATGATCGAAATGTTCAAAAAAGCCGATGAGGTCCTGGTCCACTCGGTCAAGGGAATCACGGACCTGATCATGATGCCGGGGCTGGTCAATCTGGATTTTGCCGATGTGAAAACGACGATGTCCAAGGCAGGAATGGCCATTATGGGCATCGGTAGTGCCAGCGGCGAAAACCGCGCTGTCCTGGCCGCTGAAAGAGCGATTTCACACCCGCTGCTCGAAGATATCTCCATCAACGGGGCCAGGGGTGTGCTCATGAACATCACCAGCACCAGTGATCTAACCATGGAAGAGATGACCGAGGCCTCGGACCGGATATACAATGAGGTCGGTGAGGATGCGGAGATCATCTGGGGGACAGTCGTCGACGACAGCCTGGGCGAGGAGATCCGCGTCACCCTGATCGCCACTGGCATCGGCGGTTCCGCCGAACCGCTGGCGAAAAGCACCCGCGCGGATATCCAGCTCCGCGGCAAAGTTCGCGATCTCACACCCGCGGATCTCCAGTATGCCGAGGATCTGGACGTCCCCACATTCATCCGTCAAAAGGAAGCCGTCGGGGAATCCAACCGGGCCACGTACCGCGGACATCGCGGTATCGTTTTGGACAACTCAGACCTGGATGTGCCGACTTTTCTGAGACGCAAAGCCGATTGAGGCTTTGGCCTGCTTTCGGGCCGGACATGCAGTGGATTATCGATGCGATCCGAGATGGCGCTTCGACGCCATCCAACGCAAGGGCGCTGTCACCACCGGTGGTGGCTGGTCGGCCGGTTGCAAATCAGCTTTATCGTAGCTATCGTAAGCGAAAAGCCTCCCTCGACGGGGCTCGCGTTTCAATAAAGCTGGTAGCAGCCCATGCGAAAAGATCGAAAACAGACCAAGTCAGACCTGATCGACGCAGAAATCGGCACGATACGAAAAAGCGGTCCCGGCCGCATCAATATCGCGCTGGTCTACCCCAACAGTTACCACGTCGGCATGTCGAACCTCGGATTTCAGGTGGTTTACCGCCTGTTGAACCAACTTGACGACGTGGTCTGCGAAAGGGCTTTTTCTCCGGGCAGCGAGACGCATGGCAGTGTCGGCATCCAGAGTCTCGAGTCCGGAAAACCGCTGAAGGACTTTGACGTTATCGCGTTTTCTATCTCTTTTGAAAACGACTACCCCAACGTCCTCAGCACATTGGAAGCAGCAGGCCTCCCCCTGCAATGGCAAGAGCGCCATACCAATCACCCCCTGGTACTTGCAGGGGGAGTGGCCTGTTTCCTGAACCCCGAACCGCTGTCGCCATTCATCGACTGCTTTCTGATCGGTGAAGCCGAAGCCATGCTGGAAAATTTCTGCACGCAACTTCTGGCGGCCGGCTTAACCGACGGGGGGGACAGATGGTCGACCCTGGCGGAGTGCGCCCGCCGGATCCCGGGCGTTTATGTCCCCCGGTTTTATCGTCCCATCTATACGGACGGCGGCATCCTGACAGCTATGGCGCCGCAGGCCGATGTTCCCGATAGAGTACGCCGGACGTATCTGGCCGATCTTTCGACGGTACCGGCCTGCAGTACCGTGGTCACTCCCCACACCGCCTTCGATCACACCTTTTTAATCGAGATTGGCCGGGGCTGCCCCCACGGATGTCGCTTCTGCACCGCCGGCTTTATTTACCGCCCGCCCCGCTTTCGCCCCCTTTCCCTGCTTCAGGCCTGTATTCAGGAAGGCGCGACCGTTACCGACCGAATTGGATTGGCTGGAGCGGCAGTCTCGGATCTGCCGCAAATCCGAGAACTTTGCAGCCATGCCCGGCAGGATGATATCCGGATATCTTTCAGCTCCCTGCGGGCCGATGCCCTCGACGAAGATCTGTTGGCCGTCCTGAAACACGGCAATGTCAAAACCGCCACGATAGCACCGGATGCCGGCTCCGAAAGGATGCGGCGGGTCATCAACAAGGGCATCGATGAACAAACGATTCTGAGGGCCGCATCGCTGCTGGTGGCCAACGGTATACCGAATCTCAAACTCTATTTCATGGTCGGACTGCCGACGGAGACCGGGGATGACGTCGAGGCCATCGTCACGCTCTGTAAAAGGATTAAGCACGTTTTTCTGCGGGAAAGTCGCAACAAGGGACGCATGGGTGACATCACCGTCAGCTTGAATTCATTTGTGCCGAAGCCTGTTACACCGTTCCAGTGGGCGGCCATGGATGACGTCAATACGCTCAAAAAAAAGATCCGACAGGTGAAAAACGGTCTCAAGAAAGTACCCAACATTCGTGTGCACGCAGACGTCCCTCGCTGGGCGTATATCCAGGCGCTGCTGTCCCGGGGAGATCGCCGGGTTGCGGACCATCTGCTTCTGGCCCATCGAAATGGTCAGAATTGGCCACAGACGCTGAAAGAATCCCCTATCAATGCCGACTTTTACGTGGTTCGCGAACGCGAGCTCACTGAGGAACTGCCATGGGACATCATCGACCACGGCATCAAGAAATCATTCCTGGCCCGGGAATACCGCAGGGCCCTCGAGGGCCAAACATCGCCGCCTTGCCCGATGAATGACTGTAACCTTTGCGGAATCTGCCACGTGGACCCGGACGGATAAAACAACACTGATAGCGATCTCAAAATGAGTATTTTCGGTCCAGATCAAGGCCAGAATCGAGGATCCCCGTTGAACGGTATTCCGCGCCTGATCGATTCTTATTTGTGGGTCGCAACCCGCAGGCATACTCATGTATGTCGAGGACTTGAGACGAGGGCTCAGCGGCGATGTCGGGCGAAGAAACTTTTTGAGATCGCTTTTAGTTTTTCCCTTCAGTAAGAGCCCTTCAACAGCGACTTTTCTCCGCCTGTACCACTGAAAAAAGACTTGAAAGCTGATATCCATTGTGATAGGCGATGGGTGTTTTTTTTGCTTCCGCTCTTCAATAATCCCTCCTCACCCTTGAAAGGAATGTATGTGTCATGAGTTCTAAAAAGGAGCTAAAGCTGGCCTACGGAATGGCAATCGTGTTGTTCGTTGTGGGCGTCGTAAGCTACGCATATACAGCCTTTTCAGCCAAACCGCCCGAAGAGCCGGTGCGAATTATGTATCACAGCGCGGCGGGCAAAGTTCTCTTCGATCACAAAACACATACAGCCGATACCGGATACGGTTTCTCCTGTTATGACTGCCATCATCATCCTCCGGAGGATGAGTCTGCCTTGCGCGCCTGCGGCGACTGTCACAATCTGCCGGTCGAGACGGGACAACTTCCGGAATCATGCATCGAATGCCACGACAAGGACGAAATCGAAGATACGGAAGTCGCCAAAAGGGGCGATGCCTTTCATTTTCAGTGCATCAACTGCCACAAGGACGCCGGAGCAGGCCCCGAGGACTGTAATTCATGTCATGTGCTATAAGCAAGCGACATGCCGCGGCTGGCATAGCGAACTGTCTCCGTATTACATGTATTGCGACCAAACGATAAAGGGTGAGATATGATACAAAAATCGTTTTTCGGCCTTGCTAAACCCCGCTTCGAATACGCTGCCCTCACCGGTGCGATGCCGGAAATCCTGACCATTCCCCCCCCGAAATCGGCCAAGCTCTTGATCGAAGGAGCCTTTGAGAACCAAAGTAAGGCAGCCGTCAAACCGGGCGATACGGTCACGCGCGGTCAAAAACTGATCCACTCTGAAACTGGCGGTGCCTACGCGATGGCGACCGTCAGTGGAACCGTGGCCGCGGTCTTGCCGCATTCCGGTGATTTCGGTAAAGCCTTCACGGCAGTCACCATCGATGTGTCCGAGGTGGATGAAGGCGACGGACAAACCGAAGATAATCAATTTCTGCCCACTCTTGACTCCGCTCTCGATACTCTGGTGTGTCTGCCAGGAGCCCCGGCGTTTGAAAAATTCAAGGACCCGCAGACACCCATTCACACCGTTGTCATTTACGGCGGTGACGGCGATCTTCTGATCAACACCAACCAGTATGTCATTAAATCCAGGTTGGACGAGGTCAAAGCCGGCATTGCGGCCCTCAAGCAGATCACCGGTGTGGAAAAAGTCGTCGTGGCCATCCCCGGCGAAATTATTCAGGGGTACGGTCATATCGGCGCCGAGGTCAAAAACGTCGCTTTGGACTATCCGGCGGCATTTCCCCAGATGATCATGAAAAATGCCCTCGGCCAGGTGGTTCCGGCCGGTCAGACACCGGAAGACCTCGGGGTGACCTTCATGACGGCCGAAGCGGTGGCATCCATCGGGGAGGCCATCCAGACCGGACGTCATCCGATCAGGAAACTTATTACGGTCGCCAACAAGGCCGGCGGCCTGAAGCTGGTATCGGCCGTCGTGGGAACCCCCATCGGAGAAATATTGCGTGCCGTCGGCATCACCATGGAGGAGAGAGACCGTCTTATTATCGGCGGCCCCATGACCGGATCGGCCATCTATTCCGAAGATTTCCCGGTCGAGCCTGGCACGAGCGCCATCATCGTGCAGGCCAGCGCCGACGTATCCCTTGTTTCCGACTATCCCTGCATAAACTGCGGAGACTGCATCCGCATCTGTCCGGTCGACATACCGATCAATATGCTGGTGCGCTTTCTCGAAGCCGGGCACTATGAGGATGCTGCGGATATGTATGATCTGTATTCATGCATCGAATGCGGTCTGTGTAGTTTTGTCTGCGTGTCAAAAATACCCATCTTGCAATATATCCGGTTGGCCAAGTACGAAATTGGCCGGGCAAAAGCAGCGGAGGCGGTGAATGAATAGTCGCAAAAAGTTCATTGTTTCACATGCGCCCTTCTGGCACTACGGCAGCAATGTCAACGAGCGCAGTTACCATACGATTCTCGCAGCGCTGCCGGCCGTTTTGTTGGGCATCTACCAATACGGACTCCCGGCCCTGTCCGTGGTGGCCCTTTCCGTATCGACCGCTATCCTGTGGGAACTCGGATATTCAGCTGTTACCAAACGCCCCAACACGGTCGGCGACGGAAACGCCGCGCTTATCGGCCTGCTGCTCGCCATGCTCATACCGGCGACGACGCCCTGGTGGGCGGTGCTGACCGCCACCTTTATAGCGGTTGTGATCTGCAAGCAAATTTTCGGCGGCATCGGCGGCAACTCCTTCAATCCGGTGGCCCTGGCATTAGCTATCGTTATCATTTCCTGGAAAGAAATCTTCGATTTCGATTCGGCATTGGTCAACTACGATCTGGGGTTCACAATGTATCATCCCCTGGTCGCCGTGAAAGCCTTCGGCACGAATGCGATCGCCGACTTTTCGATCGGTGACCTGTTGCTGGGACGCCAGGTCGGGGGGCTCGGCTCCAATTTCGGACTGGGACTGATCATCGGCGGAATCTACCTGATCATCAGGGGATTTATCCGCTGGGAAATTTCGGTCTCCTTTCTCGTGGGCATCCTGGTGTCGGCCGCGATTTTTCACCTGGCCGATCCGGCCCGGTTCGCCGGCCCGATGTTTCATCTGCTGACCGGCTACACCCTTATCGGCGCCTTCTTCCTGGCCACCGAAGACTCGTCGTCACCGGTCAATTTCATCCCCATGCTGATCTACGGAGCGACCGGTGGAATCGTGACGGTCATGATCAGGAACATCGGCGTTTATGCCGACGGCGTGCTCTATGCCATTCTGGTGATCAACCTTGTCAATCCCCTGATGGACAAGATCCGCCCCAAAGCATTAGGAAAGGTTGTCTAACATGCGCGAAATGATCCAAATGGTCGTGGTCCTCACCATCTTAAGTGTCGTTTCCGGCGGGCTGCTCGCCTCCATCAGAAATGGAACCAAGGAGCAGATCGAATATCAGCAACTGGTATTCGTCAAGGGCCCGGCGATACGAGCCATCCTTGAAGGATCGGCCAACGATCCCATCACGGACCGTTTCAAACTCAAAGACGGCGAGACCGAACGTAGCTTTTTCGCAGGTGTCTTTGATGGCAAAGCCAACACGGTAACTTTCGAAAGTTCGGGCAAAGGTTACGGCGGTGACATCGGTGTGATGATCGGCGTCAACCTCGACGACGACAAAATCGTCGGTGTCGGCGTCACCACCCACAGTGAAACCCCTGGAATCGGTGCCAGAGCCAAAACAGATGCCGGTTTCAGCTCCCAGTTCAAGGGAATGCCACTGAAGGATACGTTCAAGGTCAAGACCGACGGGGGCCAGGTGGACGCCCTGTCCGGAGCGACGATTACGTCCCGGGGAGTAAGCGCCGCATTGACCGATGCCAGCAAGATTTATGAAAGTCTCAAGCCCCAGATAGCGGACAAACTCAAGTCATTTTCCAAATAGACAACGGGAGAACAAAATGGCGCGATCGATTGCTCAGGAGTTTACCAAAGGCCTATGGGATGAAATACCGCCGTTTCGTCTGGTTCTGGGACTCTGTCCCGTCCTTGCGGTCACCAAAACGGTCGAGAACGGCTGGGGTATGGGCCTGGCAACCACATTCGTGTTGGTGTGCTCCAATGTACTGGTTTCTCTATTGCGGAAAGCCATTCCATCCAAGGTCAGGATTGCCTGTTTCATCATCATCATCGCCACGTTTGTGACCGTGGTTGAACTGGCCATGCAGGCGTATGCCTACCCCCTCTTCTTGAAACTGGGCATCTTCATCCCCCTGATCGTCGTCAATTGCATCGTTTTAGGTCGGGCCGAGGCCTTCGCATCGAAAAACGGCGTTGTGCGATCCACTCTGGACGGTCTCGGAATCGGCATCGGCTTCACGCTGGCGCTTTCGGCGCTGGGAGCCGTCCGGGAGCTGCTCGGGACCGGTTCCCTGACTATATATGAAACACCGCTACAGATTTTCGGTTCCTCATACCAACCGTTCGGCTTCATGGTCGAAGCGCCGGGTGCGTTTGTCGGCCTGGGTCTGATGCTGTGCATCATGAACATGCTGGGGAAAAAATAGGAGATCGTCATGGGTGACTACATCGTTCTGGCCATCAGCTGCATTCTGATCAACAATATTCTGTTGGCCCAATACCTCGGCAATTGCCCGTTCCTCGGCACCTCCAAAAAAATGGAGACGGCCGTGGGCATGGCCATGGCAGTGGTTTTCGTGCTGGTGTTGGCAGGAATGATCACCTGGGTGGTCAACAACTATGTCCTGGTCAAATTCGGAATGGAGTACATGCGCACGGTGGCATTTATTCTGGTAATCGCCTCTCTGGTGCAGTTCGTCGAGATGTTCTTGAAGAAGAGCATCCCCGCCCTTTATGCCGGGCTGGGAATATTTCTGCCGCTGATCACAACCAACTGCGCCGTTATGGGCGTCTGCCTGATCAATATCAACGAGGAGTACAACTTCCTCCAGGCCCTGGTGACATCTTTTTCCTACGCGGTTGGCTTCGGCCTGGCCCTGATCCTGTTTGCCGGCGTACGCGAGCGCATTTTGCTCGCCAGGGTCCCGCGGCCGCTGCAGGACACCTCGATTGCTTTGGTGACGGCGGGCGTCCTGTCTTTGACTTTTTTTGCTTTCAAAGGCTGGGTATAATATATTGTCTGAAACGGTGCTGCGTGCCGCCTGAATCGGGATCAACGAATGTACGGCACCTTGCCAATGTGACGCGCTACCGGCTAAATGCAATCAAATATTCCATTGCGCAGCTCATCACCGAAGTCCTTCCGATCAACGGGCTCTTGCCCGTCTTTCCTTGCCTTCCACCCATCTCGACGTGAATTTGCTTTTTCTGACAGGTCTGAATGGGGTATCCGGAGGCCGTGGCTGCGAGGACGCACAAGCAGGGGTCAATTCGGAGGAGGGCACCGTTGACAGGACACTCACGATTCGACTAAAATTGCCGTTGACCGAAATTCGGCCGCAGCGGGTCGAGCCGAAAAACCGACCGGTCAGAATGAAAAACATTAAACGGCCCGTCACCGGAGGACAACTTGATAGAAGCCGTGCTTGTAATGTTGGGGCTGGGCGCTGCCTGCGCATCGATGCTGACCGTCGCGTCAAAAGTTTTCTACGTTTATGAAGATCCGCGCATCGCCGAAGTCGAAGGTTTGCTGGCCGGGGCGAATTGCGGCGGTTGCGGTTTCCCTGGCTGTTCGGGCGCGGCCGCTGCGGTGGTTGGCGGCAAGGCGGCTCCCGGCGTCTGCGTCGTGGCCGGCCTTGAAACCGCTATCCAGGTCGCCGCGGTGATGGGAATCGACCCCGGCACCGTGGAGCCGCTGAAGTCTTTGAACACCTGTTTGGGCGGAAACCGCGCGGACGACAAGTACTACTATTCCGGAGTCAACAGCTGCCGCGCACTGTCCGCGCTATATGGCGGGAAGCGTGAATGCCGGGTCGGTTGCCTGGGATTCGGGGACTGCATCGCTTCCTGCCGGTTTGACGCTATCCACATGGGCCCGGACGGGTATCCGGTGGTCGACGAGATGAAGTGCGTCGGTTGCGGTGCATGTGAAAAAGCCTGCCCGAAGTCCATCCTTCAGGTCCGTACCATATCCCAGCGTCTGCTGCACTTCAATCAGGAGGACGACGCCCTGGCTCCCTGCCAGCAGACCTGCCCGGCTGAAATCGATATACCGCGCTATATCGCCTGCATCCGTGACGGCGATTATGAAGGTGCCGTCACGACCATCCGTGAACGCAACCCCTTGCTTCTGACTTGCGGAAGGGTCTGTCCGCATCCGTGTGAAGACTACTGCAGACGCGGCATCGAAGACGAACCGGTATCCATCAACCAATTGAAACGTTTTGCTGCCGACTACGAAATGAATTCAGGCCGTCGGCTGCCGATCCCGTGCGCTGCGGATACAGGCAAGAAGGTGGCCGTTATCGGCGGCGGCCCGGCCGGGCTGACCTGTGCCTATTTTCTGAGACGACTCGGCCATGGCGTAACGCTTTTCGATATGATGCCCCAATTGGGTGGGATGGTCCGCTACGGCATCCCCGAATACCGGCTGCCCAAAGAAGTATTGCAGTGGGAGATTGACAGCATCTTGAACCTCGGTATCGATCACCGCCCCAGCGTCAAACTTGGCGAAGACTTCACATTGGCCAGTTTGGAGGATGAAGGATTCGACGCTGTCTTTCTGGGGATTGGTGCGTGGAAAGATTACAGTTTGCGGATCGAGGGCGAGAACATGAAGGGGTGCTACACCGGAATCGATTTTTTGACCAAATTTGCCCTCAAACAGCAATCCGATACAGGTAAAAACGACATCCCCATCGGTCGCAAATGTGCCGTGATCGGGGGCGGAAACACCGCCATCGATTGTGTCCGCACCTTGGTGCGTCTCGGGGCCGAAGAAGTCTCCATTGTCTACCGCCGGACGCGCAAGGAAATGCCTGCCAACGACGTGGAAATCGTGGCCGCTGAACACGAAGGGGTTAAATTCCACTTCCTGGCCGCGCCGACCCGGGTCATCAGCGACGACAACGGTAATGCAGCACATCTGGAATTTTTGAAAATGGAGCTCGGTGAACCGGACGCCAGCGGCAGAAGGCGCCCTGTCCCGGTCGAAGGGTCCGAAACCTTGATGGAAGCGGACATGATCGTGTCAGCCATCGGACAGGGTCCGGATGTCGGCTTCATGGAAAAAGACAACCGCTTAAAGGAAATGAATGTCACCCGCTGGAGCACTATTGATGCGAATCCGGAAATACTCCAGTCAAACATCCCGAATGTCTTCGCCGCCGGTGACGCATACACCGGTGCCTCATTAGTGGTGGAGGCCATTGGCGGAGGGCGAAGAGCGGCTCGCGCCATTCATCTCTTCCTGGCCGGTCACCCGGTGGAACCGGTCTTGAA
The DNA here is from genome assembly GCA_963825595.1 of uncultured delta proteobacterium. GTDB lineage: Bacteria > Desulfobacterota > Desulfobacteria > Desulfobacterales > SG8-13 > JARFQH01. Next base: position 96,769 of record CAWGUE010000034.1, read on the forward strand.
GTCGCTGCGCAAAAAACACATTCCCGAATCACTCTTTGAGCACGTGGAAGGCATCCGGCAGGCCAAGCGGGCCGAAATGCCCGAGTTGCCGGTACAGGAACGGATTAAAACATTCGAAGAAGCCGATCTGGTGCTTGCGGAAAAAGACGCTTTGGCGGAATCACGACGCTGCCTCTCATGCTGCCGCTTGTGCTATAATCCGGATATCAAATCTGCGGCTTGATCGGCAACGTTTGCAACAATACGACGAATTAAAAAGGCACCGCATCAATTTAGGGTGCCTTTTTATTGTCGATACAGCGCAACTGATCGAGCAATCGCGTCATATCCTCGGGAAGTGTGGCCTCGAAGGAAACAGACGTGCCACTTGATGGGTGAGCAAACGTCAATCGCCGGGCGTGCAGCATCTGTCTGTTGACCCGGCGTGTCAGTTCATAAACATCGCGGGCCAAATTCCTGCCGGCTTTTCGACCGGCGTAAACCGGATCGCCGACAATCGCGTGCCCAATGGCTGCGCAATGGACGCGTGCTTGGTGGGTTCGCCCGGTCTTGAGATTCAAATCCAACATCGTCAAGCCATTGATCCGTTCCCGCACGCGCCACCGGGTTTCAGCGGCCCGCTGTTTTCGACTGCTGGTTGACATTCGTTTGCGGTCGACAGGGTGTCGGCCGATAGGATAGTCAATAACGCCGGACTCATTTTCGACCTCGCCATACACAACCGCCTGATACAGTTTTCGAATGCTCCGGCAAGCAAATTGGGCGGATATATGGGCATGCGCCGCAGCATTTTTCGCAACGACAAGAATGCCGGAAGTGTCTTTGTCCAGGCGATGGACGATACCCGGCCGCATTTCACCCCCAATCGGGCCCATACCGGGGTTATGATGCAACAGGGCGTTAACCAGGGTGCCGGATTCATGCCCGGGGGCTGGATGGACCACCATTCCCGGCGGCTTGTTGATCACGATCACATCGTCGTCTTCATACAGAATATCCAAATCGAGCGATTCGGGGATCAACGTCACGCGCACAGGCGGCGGAACGATTCCACGGATGTCATCCCTTGCACGGATCCGGTAGCCCGGCTTTTTCACCTGGCTGTTCACTCTGATGGTTTCGTTCTGGATGAGAGCGGCTGCCTGGGAGCGGGTCAAGGCGGTTATCCGGGAAGCGACAAAGGTATCGAGGCGCACCCCATTATCGGAAACACCGGCGATGATGTGAAAAGTTCCGTAGGAGGGTGTGGCAGGCATCTTCTGGGATGATATTACGCGTCGGTCTCCTGCACGCTTTCGGGAGTGAAAAACGATTCGAGTTCGGACAGGATGGTCTTTTCGTCTGTTTTCTTGGCCGTCGATAATTCCCTGACGAGCAGTATCTGGGCGGTGTCGTAAAGCTTTCGTTCTCCAAAGGATAGGTCTTTGGTCAACTTCAGAAGAGAAAGATCCCTGAAAACTTCAGCAACATCATAAAGGGAGCCGGTCTTTATCTTGTCCATGTATTCGCGGTAACGGCGATTCCAGGTCTGATTATCGCTGCCGGAGTCTTTCTTCGACTTCATGACCGCGTAGACTTTGGGGATTTCCTTTTTATCGATGACGTCTCTCAATCCGACCGAATCGACGTTTTTGACCGGGATCATGATGAGCATATTATTTTCTAATACCTTCATCATGTAAAAATCATGCTTCTCACCGTTGATCACACGGCTCTCGATCGCTTCTATTTTCCCGACACCGTGGGCCGGATAGACGGCGAGATCTCCGACGTGGAATTGCTTTATCTTGGGTTTCTTCGGTCGGGATTTCGTCGCAACACTCGCTTTTTTCTTACTCATTTACACACCGATCGTTTAGGTTGTTTCGCACCGATTGTCGTTCTGACGTGCGCACCGGCCGGCGCACACGGCGGATATACGGCATCCACGTGTTTCAATGGTTTCCTTCAGGGTCAGCGGCCTGAGGCCCGCTATTCTATCCGGTTCAAGATTTGTGGACGGCGATCCCGTTCCAGGTGGGCAACCAGGGCGGAACAGGCGAATTAATGCCCAAAAATCAAGTATCTACTTATATCACAACAATATATAGTAATCAATAAAATAAAAAAAGGCCGGCACACCCATGTTCGATGTGCCGGCCTTTTTTACTCTACTTCAATGTGGCTTGCTGAAGCCGATATTCATTCGTTAACCCATTTTGATCAGGATGGGTACCAGCAACAGCGCCACGACATTCAGGATCTTGATCATCGGGTTGATGGCCGGACCGGCGGTATCCTTGTAAGGATCGCCGACGGTGTCACCGGTAACGGCGGCTTTATGCGCATCACTGCCCTTGCCGCCCAGGTTGCCGTCTTCGATGTACTTCTTGGCATTGTCCCAGGCCGCGCCACCGGTGGTCATGGAAATCGCCAGGAACAGACCGGTGACGATACTGCCGATCAGCAGACCGCCCAGGGCGATTTTGCCCAGGACCAGGCCGACGATAATCGGTACGGCAACCGGCAGAAGGGCCGGAATGACCATCTCCTTGAGGGCGAACTTGGTCACGATGTCGACGCAGGCCGCGTAATCCGGTTTGCCGGTCCCTTCCATGATTCCCGGGATATCGCGGAACTGCCGCCGGACCTCATCGACGACGGCACCGCCGGCTTTGCCCACCGCCTTCATGCAAATGGAAGCAAAAACGTAAGGCAGCATTCCGCCGATGAAGAGGCCGATGATGACGTTCACGTTGCTGAGGTCAAAGCTCAATTCCTCACCGCCGCCGTGGAGGGCGAACTCCTGAGTGTACGCGGCAAACAGCACCAGAGCAGCCAGTGCCGCCGACCCGATGGCGTAACCTTTGGTAACGGCCTTGGTGGTGTTTCCAACCGCATCCAGCGGATCGGTGACGGCACGGACACTTTCATCCATCCCGGCCATTTCGGCGATACCACCGGCGTTGTCGGTGATGGGTCCATAGGCATCGATGGCAATGACCATACCGGTCATGGACAGCATCGACATGGCCGCCATGGCAATACCGTAAAGTCCCGCGAAATAGTGAGCAGTACCGATGGCGAGACAGATAGCCAGCGCCGGAAGAGCGGTGGCTTCCATGCTGACAGCCAGGCCGGCGATAATGTTGGTCCCGTGGCCGGTGGTCGAGGCGTCAGCCACGAATTTGACCGGTTTGCGGATGCCGGTGTAGTACTCAGTAATTATGACGATAATGACGGTCAAGGCCAGCCCGACCAAGGTCGAGTAAAAAATCGCCAATGGGGTGATCACCCTGACACCGGGAACCTCGAGCGTCGGCAGCATTTGTCGGCAGGCGACAAAAAAGGCGATGGCAGCCAATATGGCCGCTCCGAACATGCCTTTGTAGAGGGCGCCCATGATGTATTCATTGGCTCCCAGGCGAACGAATCCGACTGCGATGATCGATGCAACGATGGAAATCGCGCCCAGCACCAATGGAAATTCAGTGGCAATGACATAATCGGGAAAGAGCAGGTTGCCCAGCAGCATGGCAGCTACGGCGGTGACGGCATAGGTTTCAAAGAGGTCGGCAGCCATCCCGGCACAGTCACCGACATTGTCACCGACGTTGTCCGCGATAACCGCGGGGTTACGGGGATCGTCTTCGGGAATACCGGCTTCCACTTTCCCGACCAGGTCGGCGCCGACATCGGCGCCCTTGGTGAAGATGCCACCACCGAGACGGGCAAAAATGGAGATCAGGCTGCCGCCGAATCCAAGGGCAACCAGGGCGATAACCGCATCCCGAACCGGTGTACCCGTGTTAACGAGAATGGTATAAAAACCGGCCACGGCGGTCAGGGCCAGGCCGGCCACGATCATGCCGGTCACAGCCCCACCTCTGAAAGCCATGGACAGGGCCTTGGCGAGCCCGCCTTTGGCCGCTTCGGCCGTGCGCACATTGGCGATGACCGACACCCGCATGCCGATGTAACCGGCCATAAAAGAGGCCGCCGCACCGACGAGAAAACCGATGGCGGTTTTGATGCCGAGCGTAAAGGCGATCAAAACGAACAAAGCGACGGCCGCAAGGCCCATGCTTTTCAACTGCCGGTTGAGATAAGCGATCGCTCCTGTCTTGATTGCGTCGGCTATCTCAATCATTTTCCCATCGCCTGCCGGCGAATTTTTTACCATGCTCGCGGTAATGATCGAGAACAGTACGCCCGCGATGCCTACTAACGTACAAACTAAAGGTAGGTAGTTCATCCTTTCCTCCATCCAGAATCAAAAAGATTAAAATCAGATCAGAAATTGTCGATCGTTGAATCGGTTCATGCCAACCGTGAGCCCATCGGTCAGAATAGCCTCCACCGCCTTCTGGGCCCTTTCGAGTATCTGGTTCAGCACCTCGGTCTCTTCCATAGTATACCGGCTCAAAACATGATCCGTTGCGCTGCGCTCATCGACCGGACGCCCGATTCCGATGCGCAGGCGGGCAAAATCTCCGCCGCCAAAGGCGCTCATCAACGATTTCAAACCATTGTGTCCTCCATGCCCTCCTTTCTCTTTGATTTTTAATCTTCCAAAAGACAAGTCTAAATCATCATGAATGACCAGCATATCCCTGCCGGGTATTTTATAGTAGTCGGCCAAGCTCCTAACGGGCGGTCCGCTGTTGTTCATGAAGGCCAGAGGCTGAACCAATATCGCTTCGACCCCCTCGATCATGCCGCGGCCGTAACGTGTCTGAAACTTGGTTTTGTCCAGTTGGATCGAAAAGGCTACGGCCACTTTTTCCAGGACCTTAAACCCCAGATTGTGCCGCGTGTTGCGGTAGGCTGCCCCGGGATTGCCCAACCCCGCTATCAACCAAATGCGCTTTTCAGGCATTTTTTATATACCGCCTGCTGCCGTCCGTCTTCCACCACCTCTTTCAGCACCTGCTGGCGCCAAGACAGGTGTTTGCCCCCTAAGTGCCCCGCAAAATTCAGTGCCGTCTTGCGGGCGGCACTCATTGCGGTTATTCTTCCGCCGGTTCCTCGGCGGCATCCTCGCCTTCGGCCTCTTCTCCTTCTTCTTCCTCCTCGACCTCTTCCTCTTCAACCTCTTCCGCTTGCGGAGTGGTGACGGTTACGATGGTAAAATTAGTCTCGGCCGGAATTTCGATATCACCTTCCGTGGTGATGTCCTCCACATGGATGGCATCACCGATATCCAGGTTGCTGATATCGAGAGTGAAGGATTCGGGAATTTCACCAGGCAAACAAAAGACCTCAAGCTCACGCCGGACAATCTGCACGATGCCGCCACGCTCTTCTCCGACGGATTTGCCGGTGGTAACGACCGGGACATTGACCTTTATTTTGCGGGTCATGCTGATTTCGTAAAAATCGACGTGCAGGGGATTTTGCGATACCGGATGGGTCTGCAATTCCTTGATCATGACTGATTTATTGAGCGTCTTGCCGTTTTTAACCTCAAGATCCAACACCACCTGATTGATATTGTGTTCCTTGAGCAGCAGTTCGAATTCATGGGTATTTACCATGAGCAGGATCGGTTCGGCATCGGGCCCGTAAAGGACAGCCGGTATGAGGCCTTCGCGACGCAAAACCCGGGCCGGCCCGCTCCCGGAGGTTTCGCGAACGTTTGCTGTTAATTGAATTTTTTCCAAGTTTATCTTTCCTCCTTACTTCGGACTTTGAAACAAGCCTTTAAATGTTCGAGCGCAATGCCCGCTATACAAAAAGCGATGTTACCGAATCTCCGGTGTGGCTGCGAATGATGGCTTCACCGACCAAGCCTGAGATTGTCAGAACTTTGATTTTCCTACATTTTTTAGCCTCTGGTTTCAGCGGAATCGTGTCGGTTATGACCAGGCTCTTCAGACATGAACCCTCAATGCGTTCGATAGCCGGCCCGGACAGCACCGCATGCGCACAACTGGCGTGCACCTCCCTGGCACCGGCCTTCTTGATAGCAGCTGCGGCGGCGATAAGTGTGCCGGCTGTATCCACCATGTCATCCAAAATGATAGCGACCTTGTCGTTCACGTCTCCAACGACGGCCATTGCCTTGGCCTGGTTAGGGGCGGAACGACGTTTGTCGATGATGGCCAAATCGGCGTTGAAGCGCTTGGCAAACGCCCGGGCCCGCTCGACACCCCCGGCATCGGGCGAGACGACAACCAGATTGTCACTGAAGTTCGACTGGATATAATCAATGAGGACCGGTGCCGCAAAAAGGTTGTCGACCGGTATGCTGAAGAATCCCTGAATCTGCCCGGCATGCAGGTCCATTGTAATGACTCTTTTTGTACCGGCCACCGTCAACAAATCGGCAACCAGTTTGGCACTTATGGGAACCCGGGGAGCGACTTTTTTATCCTGCCGAGCGTATCCGTAATACGGAAGGACAGCCGTAATCCGTTTGGCTGATGAACGATTGCAGGCGTCGATCATCAACAGCAGTTCGACAAGATTGTCGTTAACCGGAGAGCAGGTGGATTGGATGATGAATACGTCTTTCAGGCGGACGTTTTCGTCGATCTCTATCTGAATCTCGCCATCACTGAACGTTTTTACCTTGGCACCGCCGAGTGGCAGATCGAGGTACTTGCAAATCTTTCGGGCGAGAGCGGGATTTGAATTACCCGTGAAGATGACGAGATCATTATTATTCGCTGCCATTTATATAATTATATCTCCCAGCTCATTTGCGCCCCGCACCGAGGATATGTGCAGAAACAAGTTCTCTGCTTTGCAATCTTTATGGCTGGGGCGGGAGGATTCGAACCTCCGAATGCAGGAACCAAAGTCCTGTGTCTTACCGCTTGACGACGCCCCAACAAATAAAAAAATATTGCCGCCGGCTGCTGCGAATGCCTATCCGGGCAGTCTTCGGTATCACCGGAATTGACGGCTGTCATCAGCGGCGACGATCAATTCTGTAAGGAAAAGCATCCAGTCGGGTGCGTTGTTTTTTTCGAGGTCAAGGGTGCGCATCGCCTGAAGAGCCTCCGAGGTATTTTCGAACAGCCCGAACACGGTCGAACCGCTGCCCGACATCAAGACACCGCGCGCTCCGCAACCGCTGACGGCCGTTTTGGCGGCTTTAACCTGTGGATACCTGGCAAGTGTGACCGTTTCCAAGTCATTGCATAAATGGTACGCCGCATCAAAGGGCCCATCTTTCAAAGCGTGATCTTTAAGTTTTTTTTCACAGTTTGTCAATCCCAAATCCAGATTTTTGTATACCTCTGCGGTTGACACGCTGATACCGGGATAGAGCAATAATGCGATATAGGCCGTCAAGTTCCGGTAAGGGACAAGACACTCGCCAATGCCGGTGGCTATAGCCGGTTGGCCAAAAATGAAAAACGGAACATCCGCCCCGATCTCCAGCCCCATCTGCATGAGTTCCGCACGGCGGAATGGATAACCGCAGTGTTTGTTCAAGCCAATCAGGACCGCAGCAGCATCACTGCTGCCGCCGCCTAACCCTGCGCCAACCGGAATTCGTTTGGTGAGGGTGATATCGACCCCGAGTGATGTGCCGCCGCGGCAGCGCGCGTGATGCCTGATAAAAATCTCGGCGGCCTGGTGGGCTGTATTGGAGTCATCGGTGGGAACGGTCGGATTCGAGCACGCAATCCGTATCCCGGATTTTATCGGTGCTATCCGCACGTCGTCGGACAGTCCGATGGGACACATCAAAGTGAACAGCTCGTGGTATCCGTCAAGTCGTTTGCCGGTGACTTGTAAAAAAAGGTTGAGCTTGGCCGGAGCAGATATCTGGATCATTTGACGCCCGTTATTTTCTTCAGACCATGGCGCTTTCAACAGCGACATCCGCTGGCCGCCCGTGCTTATTCTCTCTCCCTGACATAGGCGATTCTCAGGTCATAGAGGATGTTCTTGATAATATCTGCTTCAACCTTTGTCAGGTTCCCGCGGGTTTTCTCCTCGAGCAGGCTCAGAATGTCGATGGTTTGTTTGGCCAACGGCAAGTTTTTCGTGCTCTGCCCGGTCGCCGGGTCTTCGATGATACCCAGATGAACCATGGCCGAGGCGTTCAACGACATGATAAAGGTCGGGAAATTGACTTCCGGCAGCAGGGTCTCTTCGGTTCCGCTGTCATCCCCGATTGCATCCTGCTGATTTTTCTCCGCTGTAACGACGGGTTCATCGGGGGCCGCCCCCGCGGACGCTTTCTTATCCGAATCCATGTTTTCTTTTTGGGTCTCTCCATCGGAAAATTTCCGGCGGTCTCTGATGACAAATCCCTTTTCTTCGTCTGACATACCTGACCTCCAGTCTCCTGTCCCTGTCCACTGTCGCAGGGGCTGTTTGGTAGTGGACGCGCGCATAAGTCCACATCACTTCGATTTTTCTGCCTTACGCCGGCGAAGCGCTCGGGTGGCCTGTAACGTCTCTATTCTGACAAATCAAAGCGTCATCGTCGGCCGGCAAACGGGCAAGTCTCCACTGATCGTAGCGAGAAAATGAGCAAAACGTCTGATTTCAAGGCGCGCTCGTAATGATCTATACATCATAATTCAAGCGGTGTGACCGTATTGACCATCGGCAGCGCCCGCAGTTCGCTGAGGACATCATCCGGAATGGAAGTGTCCGTTTTTAGAAAAATTATATTGTTTTCGCCGTCTTGATCCTGTCCGACCTGCATCCGACTGATGTTGATGGCGTGCTTGCCGAGAGTCGTGCCGATGCTGCCGATCGCGCCGGGTTTGTCCTGATTGTAGATCAGGGCCAGATGGCCCTCTGGAATGAGCTCGAGTCCGAAGTTATTGATTTTCACAATGCGGGGATCTCGCTTGCCGTATATGGTGCCGGCCACAGAGGTGGTCATGTCGGTGGTCACCACCCGCACTGAGATCAGGTTAATGAAATGGTCGGAGTCGGCACTGGTACTCTCGATAACCTTTATGCCCATCTCCTTTGCAATCACCGGTGAGTTGACGAAATTCACGGAATCCTGGACTATGGGCGTCAAAAGGCCTTTGAGCACCGCCGTGGACACCGGCGACAAATCGAGCCCGTTGAAGTCACCTTCATACATGATTTCGACTTTTTTCACCGGTCCCCGGGACAGTTGGGCCTGAAGAGCACCGATTCCGTCGGCCAGCGAAAGATAGGGACCTAATTTGGTCAACAGTTCACCGGTAATCGAGGGAACATTGACCGCATTGACGATCGTCCCGTCCTTTAAATAAGCGATGATCTGCTCGGAAATCGCGAGGGCGACATTGGTTTGCGCCTCAAGGGTCGATGCCCCCAGGTGAGGCGTGCAGATGAGGTGGTCATGCTTGAAGAGACCACAGGCCCTGGGGGGTTCAGTTTCAAATACATCCAGCGCTGCACCGGCGATCTTGCCGGACACCAGGGCCTCTTCCAGCGCGGCCTCATCCACGATACCGCCACGGGCGCAGTTGATAACCATCACGCCGTCTTTCATCTTCGCGATGGTATCTCTATTGATGAGCTTTTCGGTGTTCTTCATTTTCGGCACGTGCACGGTAATGAAATCGGCACTGCCGAATAACTCGTCCAGGGTGACGCTCTTGTAGCCGGCTTTGACAATTTGCTCGGCAGCAACATACGGATCGTGAATCATCACGCGCATCCTCAAACCGCGGGCGCGATCGGCGACGATGGATCCGATCTTCCCAAAGCCAATGATACCGAGCCATTTGTTATAGACTTCCCTTCCCTGGAGGTTCTTTTTCTCCCATTGTCCGGCTTTCAGGGATGCGGTTCCCATTGGAATGTTGCGGCTGAGCGCCATTATCATGGCAATCGTGTGCTCGGCGGTGGTGATGACGTTTCCGGTCGGCGTGTTCATAACAACCACACCCCTTTTGGTCGCTGCCGGTATGTCGACATTGTCGAGTCCGATTCCGGCCCGGCCGACAACTTTGAGTCTCCCGGCAGCTTCCAGAAGCGCTTCGGTGACCTTGGTGGCACTCCGGATCACAAGAGCGTCGTACGCGCCGATTATATTTTGGAGACCCTCCGGTGAAAGGCCTGTTTTCACATCGACGGTTATGCCGTTTTCTTCCTGAAATTTCCGAATTCCGATGTCACCCAGGTTGTCACTGACCAAGACCTTCATACAAACTCCTCTTCAGATGTCGTTGCGTTGGGGCTTTTTTTTTGTGCCTTAACTTATGGAATCCGGTTCTTTAGTCAAGCGTCAAGCGGAAAGATGAACGAAGCTCAGGGTTCCGCGGTCGCTTTAACGGGCAGGGGGCGGCCAGGAATCACACGCCGTCGAGGAACGAATTTTTCGGCGCACCTGCTACGGGATTAATAAACCGACGGGGCGGCGCGCTTACCTGTCAACAAGGGCGTTTCTGAACTGGATGTACCCGTCCCGCACGGCCGAATACGGTTCGATTGCGGCCGCCTTGATGGCTTCGTATTCACCAATACGGAAAGACAAATCGTTCAATCGACGGTAAGCGCCGACGCTGACTGCGGCAGCAGCGGGCTCCAGGTAGCCGATGGGATTAACCCACAAATCTCCAAAGAAGCCCGCCGATTCCCGCAGAGTAGAAGACCCGATAACCGGCCAGACGATGTAGAACCCATTGCCGAAACCCCAACGCCCGAGGGTCTGTCCAAGGTCTTCATCACTGATGTCCATGTTGAACATTTGTTTGCCTGGATCCCCGAATCCCAGTATGCCAATCGTGGAATTGACAAAAAATCGGGCGACTTCCGTTCCGGCGTTTTTCATTTTGCCCTGCAGTATGCAATTCACCAATCGTACCGGGGTCAAAACGTTACTGAAAAAATTTCTGACGATTAAGCGGAAATCCCCCGGTATTACGAATTTGTACCCTTGCGTCGCTGGTTTGAGCAACCAGAAGTAGAGCTTGTCGTTAACCTGAAATATAACACGGTTCAAAGGCTCAAGCGGGTCGGCGACCTGGACCGGGGAGACAAATGCCTCATCCTCCGGAAATTCAAACTCTTTCTCATATTCAGCGTCGTCCGCCGGCTTCAACACCGGATCTGCGGTAAGGCTCCCCTCAGACGATGTCTGGTCCGACGCCAGGGGGCCTGCCGCCTGCGCTTCCTTTGCGCCGGGGCTTACCTGCGCCCCGAATGCATAACTACTGAACGAAATAAACGTTATCAGGATAAAGCAGACAAAATACGAGGCTGGTATCCGGGTATTCATACTTCAGGCAGTCCTTTGTATAAATGGGCATTCATTACCCACTGGTTTTTATTTGTTGTTCCTGGTCCTTGATCTTCTGCCTGAGTCGATCGATGACCTGCTTTGCCGATTCTTTTTCAAAGAGATCCCGAAACTGGGTTTGATAGTTCTGGACCAGGCTGACGCCTTCAACGTAGACGTCGTAGATTTTCCACTGCCCATCCGTCAAACGCATGCTGTAATCGACGGTCAAATCCCCATTTGAGGCTGGAATTTTGGTCTTGACCCTTGCGCGTTTACGCACCGCGTCGATATCCTGGTCGAGATATTCGACCTTGAGCCCTTTGAGGTCATCGCTGATCCGGGACAGGTAGTTGTTGCCGAGAAATCGGGCAAAGAGATCCGTAAATTCCTGCCGCTGCTGGGGGGTGAAGCTGTTTTCCCAATGGTAACGACCGGTGGCCCGTTTGGCTATCAGATCGAAGTCAAACATATCCTTGGTGGCCGATCGAATTTTTTCGCGTTGATCGTCGCGCAGGGCGGGATCGTTGTACTGCGGGTCATCGAGAATCTCAACCACCTGTTGTATGGGGGCTTTGAGCGCGTCGACCGGCTGCCCGACCTCGGCAACCGCCGGCAGTGCGGTCAAAAGTATTATCGCCAGGAAAATGGTTCTTTTCACCTAGATCTCCTTTGGTCTCTTCGATTCCTGTATGGAAGTATTCAGCGCGATGGCTAATCGGTCGGTTCAAGCATAGCTATTAGATCTTTCCGAAGACAAACTTGCTGATCAATTCCTCAATGTCCACCGCCGATTCGGTTTCTGTTAACATACCCCCCTGCTTCAAGGGGATGTCCGACACCCCCGGGGAGATCTTTATGTACTTGTCTCCGATTAGCCCTGAAGTTTTAATCGATGCAATCGTATCCTCTGTCAGGGCGACGTCCTTTTCGATCTTCATCTTGACCACCGCCATCCAGCGCTCCTGGTCCAGAAAAATTCCTTCCACCTGACCGATCGGCACCCCGGCCAGCTCCACCTGAGATCCGGCTTTCAATCCCGCAATCGACTGAAAACGGGCGGAAATAGAATAGTAATTGTCGCCGATGATTTCCATTTTCCCGAGACGCACGGTCAAATATCCTATACAGACGATGCCTATAAGCACGAATATGCCTACAGCAGTCTCCGTCGACAATTTTTTCATCTTGCCTCCTTATCTTTAGCACACGCGAAACTCGAACAGGTTTTCCTGCTTGGCTTCGGCATTGGCCAAAACCTGCTCGATATGACTCCCTCTTTGGGCTTCGACAATGCCCGCACTGATCGTAAAACAGGTATTCGGCTGCGGCAGGATATCCATTATGTCCTCCGCCTTGATCACCTTAGCAAGCTTGGTGCAAAAAGCCCGTGCCTGTTCCTTGTTCGTGTTGGCCAGTACCAACAGTATTTTGTTCATACCGTAGCGCGAACAGGTATCGGTGATTCGAATATGGTGTTGCAGCTGAGCCGCAAAATTTTTCAGTGTCAACTGACTGGCTTTGTATCCAACGGATTCGATAATCTTGTCGAGGTCTTGAATGGTCAGCAACACCAGTGAGAATGCGATCTGGTGGCTCTGCAGACGCAGCATCTCCTCTCGGAATTTTCTCTCCCCGGCCTGCTGTGATGCCAGACCCGTGAGATCATCACGACGGCTTTCGAGGCCGGTGATGAACTGACGGACCAGTGGATCTTCCGTGTACTGTATCTCATCGGCTGTGCCTTCGAAAAGTATTTTACCTTCTTCCAACATGGCAATGCGTTGGGAAATGTAGAAGATATTGGGGATATCGTGACTGACGATGACACCCGTGAATCCGAATTTCTTCTGGTAATCCGAAATCATGCTGTAAACCACCCCTTTGCGGATCGGATCCAAGCCGGTCGTCGGTTCGTCAAACAATACAATTTCCGGGTCCGTAACCAATGCCCTGGCAAGAGCCACGCGTTTCTTCATCCCGCCCGATAGCTGGGAAGGATATTCATCGTCGATATCGTGCAGGTCGAGCGTCGCCATTTTGTTATGCACCCGTTGACGAATTTCGTCTCGTGGCAGAAAGGATTTTTCCGCCAGCGGCAGCGCAATATTCTCAAATACGGTCATCGAGTCAAACAGGGCCGTTCCCTGGAACATGTAACTGAACTTACGTTTAAGAGCCGCTCGATCTTTTTTAGGGGCCGCACCCAGAGGAGTGCCGTTGAAGTGTATCTCGCCCGAATCCTGCCGGACCAGACCGATGATGTGTTTTAAAAGAACGCTCTTTCCGACGCCGCTTTTGCCGATAATCGAGGTTATCAGGCCTTTATAGATACTGAGATTGAGACCGTCGAGAACCCGGTGATCTCCGAAACTCTTGGATACATTTCTAAATTCTATCAGCGGTATATCCATCGACCCTCACAAGAGGAAAGAAGTCAAAATGTAATCGGTCACGAGAATGAGAACGCAGGAATGAACCACGGCATTGGTGGTGGAAGAACTGACACCCTTGGCGCCCTGCCCATTCGATCGGCGATGCGTGTTGTAGCCATGGTAGCAGCAGATGGTGATAACCACGATGGCAAATACAATCGATTTGATGAATCCCCCGGTGATATCCATCATCACGACGCTCGATTCGACCCGCGAAAAGTAAATTCCCGAGCTGAGACCTAACAGAACTGAGCCCGTCAGATACCCGCCGAAAATGCCGACGACATCGAACAGGGCGGTCAGTATGGGAAAGCTGATCAGAGCGGCGGCAATTCTTGGACTGATCAGGAATTGAATCGGATTGATGTTCATGGTTTCCAGTGCATCGATTTGCTCTGAAATCCGCATGATCCCGATTTCGGCCGACATTGCCGATCCGGCCCGGGCGATGACCATAATGGCCGTTAGGACCGGCCCCATTTCACGAACCAGGGTCAGCGCAACGGCCGATCCCAGTGAACCGGTGGAGCCGTATTTGACCAATACATAGTATCCCTGTAATCCTAAAACCATACCGGTAAAAGCGCCCGTCAGGCAGATGACGAATATCGAACGGGAACCAATGAAATTCACCTGTTGGAGGGTTTTGGGCACAATGCTGGGAAGGGTGAAGATCAGCGCGAATCCCTTGACAAAGAAAATCATGGTGTCGCCCATCTCCCGCACCACCGATATGGCAGATCGGCCAAGGGTGGCGATTGGTGATGCGGCAGATAATGATCGGTTCATGAATGGCATCCCTTTTTGAGGATTTTTCAAACGTCAGCCGGGTGTCTTATCTTAAAAGATTACGATCTATCGTATTATGTCGATTGATGTCAAGAAACCATTGTAGCGTTGATATCGTCTCGGTATATTCCCAACGGCCTGTTTATACCCAAAAATAACACCATCAGGCCGTGCCGGGCCCGTCAAATAAGGCAGACAGAATACCAACGGGACGCCTTTCCGAGCCTTCGAAGGACCGCATCTCACCCTGCGGTGCTGTTTTTCAGCCTCATGATCAAACCGCCCCCGCCTGCCAACCCTCCCTGCAGCCGTCGGGTCGCACGGCTGCAGGCAAAGCTTGAATCCGGGACCGGCACACGCTATGATAACCGGCACTCTTGAGCGTCCCTATGTAGGATCTATTAAAATGATTAGTATTGAAAACCTATCGAAACGATTCGGTGATCATGTCCTGTTCGACGACGTCGGTTTCCAGCTGAACCGTCGTGAACGTCTGGGTCTGGTTGGAAGGAACGGCCACGGCAAAACCACCCTGTTCAGGATGATCAGCGGCGAGGAACAGCCAGATGAGGGCAAATTAAACATTCCCAAGAACTACCATATCGTCCATGTTCACCAAATGGTTGCTTTCACCGAGAAAACCGTTTTATCAGAGGCTGCGGTCGATTTACCGGAACACGAACGCGATCAACAGTGGAAAGCCGAAAAAATCCTGAGCGGCCTGGGATTCTCAGATGAGGACATGCAACGACACCCTGGGGAATTCTCGGGCGGATTCCAGGTTCGCCTCAACCTGGCCAAGGCGCTGGTGGCCGAGCCCGATCTGCTTCTGCTCGACGAGCCGACCAACTACCTTGACATCACCTCCATAAGATGGGTCAAAAGCTTTTTTCTGACCTGGCCGCGGGAGCTCATGATCATCACCCATGACCGCAGTTTCATGGACAGCATCGTTACCCACACCATGGGAATACACCGCCAGAAATTGCGCAAGATCACCGGCGGAACGGAAAAATATTACACTCAACTCGCCCAGGACGAAGAGGTATACGAAAAAACCAGGCTGAACGACCAGCGCCGCAGCAGGGATATCGAGCAGTTTATCAACCGTTTCCGTGCTAAAGCCAGATTGGCGAACCTTGTGCAATCGCGGATCAAAACCCTGCAGAAAATGGAAAAACATGAAAAACTCGAAAAAATTAAATCGCTCGATTTTTCGTTCAACCACAAGCCATTTTCCGGTAAAAACATGCTGGGTGTTGAAAACCTCAGCTTTTCATACCACCCGCAAAAGCCATTGATCGACCATTTCAACTTGAACATCTCCTCCACCGACAGAATCTGTATCGTCGGGAAAAACGGTCGCGGCAAGACAACCCTGCTCAGGCTTTTGGGGGAAAGTCTGCGGCCACAAGGCGGGGAAATTCGAAGGAACCCGAACCTGTGTATGGGCACCTTTGAGCAGACCAATCTGAAAACACTTGTGGACACCCGTACCGTGGAGGAGGAAATCATTTACGCCAACCCCGACATCACGCGCCAGGCCGCCCGTAACATCTGCGGTGCGATGATGTTTGCGGGCGACAGCGCGTTGAAAAAGGTCAGCGTGTTGTCCGGCGGGGAGAAGAGCCGGGTTATGCTGGGCAAGTTGCTGGTCACTCCGGTCAACCTCCTGCTGCTGGACGAACCGACCAACCACCTGGATATGGAATCCTGCGACGCTCTTCTGGCCGCACTCGACAATTTCGACGGAGCGGTGGTTATGGTCACGCATAATGAAATGTTTCTGCATCTTCTGGCACGCCGGTTGGTCGTGTTTCAGCCGGAAGGCATTGAGATCTTCGAAGACAGCTACCAGCGTTTTATCGAAAAGGACGGCTGGAACGAAAATGCTTTTCCCATAACAGCCGAATCCTCAGAGATGGCGGCCGCAGATAAACCGGAGAAGATCAGCAAGAAAGCGCTGCGGCGCCAACGCTCCGATCTACTGGCTGAGCGCGCTCGCCTTTTGCGGCCCCTCGAACAGGCTATTAACAATCTCGAAGATGAAATCGACGCCAATGAAAAGAGACTCGATCATCTTACCCAGGAGATGCAAAAAGCGACCGCCACGGGCAACGGAAATCTCATCGCCGAACTCTCCCAAGCCATCCATGCCTGCCAATCGGCCATAGATCGTCTGTTTGACGACCTGGAAACACGTTCAGAGCATTATGAAAACCGCAAGCATGTCGTCGAAGAAAAACTGGCCGACTTCGATACATGACCAAGTAACAATGTGTCGATGATGGCGATGGTTGGGGGAGTCATTTCACAATCAAAGAGCACCCTGTTCTTGCGCGACAATCCATGCCAGCTTCAAACCCGGTGCAGGGCCGACACGGGCCATTCGCGCCGCCCATAATGTCTTAGCCAATTAAGCGAGGTTGCAAGGGGGTCTTTTTTATGATTAAGTCCCCTGTGCCGATCCAAGCCTGAAGGTAAAAGGATGAGAATGAAACCCCAGAGAATCCTCGTTGTTGAACAAAACGGAAGTGGTACGCATAAAGTCAAGGGTCTCCTGACCCATGGCGGCAATGCGTTTGTGGTGGAACGCTGGAGCATCGACACGCCTCTGGCACCGATCATCGACGATGCCTCCGAATATCTGCCAAAGCGAATCGAAGCGGATCTCGTCTTGGACTTTCTGAAGCATCCGGACCTGACCCAGGATCTGGCGAACATCTGCCGGCGTCAGGGAGTACCGGTCGTGGCTTCCGGGAAAAAATTGCAGATGGAAGGGGTATTGACACCGCCGACCTGATGCGGCCTTCCCCGGCAGGTGGCCCTGGGGCGGTATGGCGAAAGGTTCGGTGCACCGGAATTCTCAGTGCGGTTATCGGCCGGCAAGATTGAAGGAATCGACGTGATTCGCGGCGCCCCATGCGGGGCGACCTGGGAAGCCGCCCGGCGCATGATTGACCTGCCGAAAGAGGAAGCGATCGTCCGGATTGGACTCGAAGTCCAATATTTCTGCACGGCCGACCCTGCCGGGTGGGATCCGATTCACGGCAAGAGCCCGGTCCACTTTGCCGGCAAAGTACACTCGGCCGCTTTGAAACGGGCCTTATCCCAGCTGACCTAACCGGCCGAACGACGTCCGAATATGCGCTTTGCCCCACCGTACGGATCGAATCTGCAACCCGTCTAGATCATATATGATGAATTATACCTCTTTTTCACCCCTCGGCGGCATGGTATCCGTTCACAGGGTTGCAACATCCGGTGTGCTTCAGACCGCCGAATTGTAAGCGTTTACAGGGTGCCGCAGATGTAAGGCGTCGGGCGCGCAGACGTACTTTTGTACTTCAAGTGTCCGACAACAAAGGAGATGCGGCGCCCTGTGAATGCTTACACGGATTGAACCTTTCGTCGCGCAATGACGTAATATGCCAGCCCGGCAAACAAAATTGACGGCAGTGACCCGCCAAGGGCGGTCATCTTGACCGCTATCCAATAGAGGGCGAATCCGGCTGACCAGGATACGAGCGCGGCGACATTGAACCCGCCGGTGTACCAGTAAGCTCCCCCGACGGCATAGAGTGCATCGAGATTCAGTTTTCGCCGTCGGATGAAAAAATAATCGGTCAACACGACCCCGAACAAGGGCACGAACATCGACCCGATGAAGAGCAGGAAGTTTTCATACTGCTCCATAGGAAAAACCAGGGCGACCAGAATAGCCAGGATCCCGGCCATCCACATGACGACTCCGGATCGGATCCGCTGGGAGATATTCAGCATCGAGCAGGTGGCTGAGTAGACATCCGGGAAATCGGAGGTAATGCTGGATAAGACCACCATGATCAAGGCCGGCAGCGCCAGCCCGATGCGGCCCATGATCTTCAGAATCAGCAATCCCGGATCGGCTTCACCGGTGACCAGGGTGGCCGTCAACCCGAGCAGGTACATCCAGGAGGAAACAAGAAAATATCCCCACCAGGTGTTCCAGAAAGCCGGCGCTGTCTTCCTGGAAAACCTGGCGTAGTCGGCCACCAGCGGCATCCACGAAATCGGCATGGCGATCACGATATCCATACCGATCATAAATTGCATACCCTGGGAAGGTGTCTTTAACATGTCAGCGCCGAACTCCCTGAACGACACCACAGTCATCAGAATGATGACCAGCAGCAGAGCAATGACTGCCGTGGTTTGCAGGAATTTCCAGATCGGCCTGCCGGTGTACAATGCCCAAAGCAGAGTGCCGATCCCGATAAGCACGATCCAGAAACGATCGAGGGCCAGCAGGCCGCCGACGGAGTGGCCAAGCATGGCACCGGCCCTGCCGCCGATAATGAGCATGATAGAGGCCCATCCAATCAGCTGAATAATGTTCAACGCCGCGGCCAGATTTGACCCACGGATGCCAAAAGCCGGCCGCACGGACACCATCGCCATGATTCCGTGGTCTGAACCGATGATGCCGCCGAGAGACATGAATGTGTTCCCTATGAGGTGCCCCAAGATAATCGCCCAAAACCCTGCCCAAAATCCCATGGGTGCCAGGAAACCACCGGCCCAGATCTCGGCCAGAGAAATGGCCACACCGGCCCACAACAAAAAGTAATCGAATCCGCCGAGGCTTCTATCGCTTCGACCTATTGGCTTGATGTCCATCAGATACCTGTTTCCTTTTATTGCGATCTTGGGATTGCCCGGTGCACAAACAAAAAAACCGACCAGATGAAGGTCGGTTGATGGGCTGCCATTTCCCTCCACCGGCATTATCCGGATCAGGTTCAACGGTCGGACCCACGATGACGCCGCAGGATCCCTCTCAGCCCGGTTCCTCCGAGCTCCCGCAAAATTTATGTCATATAGCCTTTAGGCCATCACCTATCTACTGTCAAGTTCTTTCAAGTGGCCGGGGCTGCCGGATGACAATGAGTGTCAATTGAAGTGGTCACATTTTTTTCAGGATCGCGATCGCTGCCCGCTTCACCGCCATTTCCGGGTCAGTCAGTCCGGCTTCGATCTCATTGCGGAACCGCTCCAACTCAAGGGGTGCAAGGGCCGCAAGCTCACGGAAAGCCAGCTCACGGATCCGAGGATCGGTATCCGTCATGCACTTCCGATAAACTGCCAGATGATCCTGGGCCCTGCTGACCAAACCAAGAAGAACCAGGGCGTCGAAGCGCAGTTCATCATGCTTGCGTTCAATGCAGCGCAGATAGACCTTCGCCGCCTCGGCGCGCCGGGCACCAAACCGCCATAAATTGTAGAGGATGCTCCGCCTCTGCTCCAAGTCGGCGTGCTCGAAGCGTTCCAGCAGCAACCCGAAAATTCGATCGTCTTGCAGGTTCGACAGGGCATTGACCGCCGCCTGCTGCACCTGCGATTCCGGTTCGTATAATAGTTCGATCAACGGAATAGCCGCCTGGGTATTACCCTTCCAGCCCAAGGCAAAGGCGGCATTGGCCCGCAGTTCCGGATCTCTGTTTCTGAGATCCTGCATGAGCCGATCGATGAGCGCTTGGGGCCGCTTCATGAATGGCATGGTGACACTGAGTTGAACCGATGCATCGTGGCGAACCGACTCTTCCTCAGTCGAATCGTTCATCAAATTGTAGAGCGGCCAGGCAATCTCCTGTTTTGCAAACCCGCCCAACAGGAGAATGATGCGGTGCTTCAGCTGTCGGTCTGCATGCCGAAGTGATTTAAGCAGGATGGGAACGGCAATGTCTCTTTCACTCAAAAATAGCTCCAGGTCATCGATGTAACAGCGGGATTTTTCCAGCAGACGTTTCTGTGGCTGAAAGGGTATGATCTTATTTTTCATGGGTCGTTCACCTAAACCATTTCCCGGCGAGCAGCCATGTATCGCAAACCGGGCGCATCAATACAGGGACTGGGTCGTTGACGCATCAAATATGTGGAGATGCCCCAGGTTCAACTCCATTTTCATGGTTTCACCCACACGAACCGGCCGCCGACCATCACATTTGCCGATGACCTTTATGCCTTGAAGATTCATGTGGATATTGGTTTCGCTTCCCAGGGGTTCGACAAACTCCACAACGCCGTGCACCGTGCAGTAGGCTGAATGATTTTCGGATCCGTCGGCCGGAATGATGTCTTCGGTACGCAGCCCCATGATCGCCTCAGCACCGTCACTTAATCGGGCTTCCGGTTTCGGAGGGATGGGTATTTGAAGCTTGTCGTTGAAAAACAGATAAAATCCTTGCTCGGAAAACCGTGTTTTGGCAGAAACCAGATTCATGGGGGGCGATCCGATGAAACCGGCAACGAAGGTATTGTTTGGTCGTTGGAAAATCTCGATCGGCTCTCCGATCTGCTCGATACGCCCGTTGCGCATGACCACGATTCGATCGGCCAAAGTCATGGCCTCCACCTGGTCGTGGGTGACATAGATGACTGTCGTGGACACCTTGTGATGCAGCTGCTTGATCTCGGTCCGCATCTGCGTCCGCAGTTTGGCATCCAGGTTGGAGAGCGGTTCATCGAAAAGAAAAACGGAAGGATTTCGGACGATGGCGCGTCCCATGGCCACCCGTTGACGCTGGCCGCCGGAGAGTTGGTGCGGTTTGCGCTTCAGCAGGTCCTGCAGCTCCAGCATTGTTGCAGCAGACTGGACCCGCTCTTCGATTTCCGCCCGGGGTTTCTTGGCCAGTGTCAACCCGAAAGCCATATTTTTGAAAACGTCCATATGGGGATAGAGGGCATAATTCTGGAACACCATGGCCGTTTTTCGGTCTTTTGGGGCCACGTTGTTGACGATCCGGTCATCGATCCATATTTCGCCCCCGGTAATCTCTTCCAGACCGGCGATGAGCCGCAGAACGGTCGATTTGCCGCAACCCGAAGGGCCGACCAGTACGACGAATTCTTTGTCTCTGATTTCCAGGTCGATGCCATGAACGACTTCCGTCTTGCCAAAACGTTTGACAACATTTTTCAGTACAACACTTGCCATGGGACCTTCCTATGGGTAAAAACCTGTTAACGGGCCGTCTCTTGTCGACCCATCCAAACCATGTTTTCGGCGCCGGCGTCAAGCAATCATTCGCATTCGCACACACATGGCAGTATTGGACAGTCGTTTGGCGACGGTGTATCGGAGAGATTCCCGGTTGCTGTTCGATGAAACGTTTCCCAAAGTGAAAAGGCTTGAGTAATTATTTCACTTCGGCTACGGTAACTTCGCCGGAAACACCTACCGGTTGCGTCGTTCGGTGATGGGGACCGGGGTGCATTCCCTCTACTTCCGAAGTTTCCGTTGGCTCCGTTCTTAACCGTTTTTTAAAACAAGGAGGAGGCAGGTATGAACAGAAGAAACAGATTTTGGATCACTACAGTCATGGCCGCTTTACTGGTATGGACCGGTACCGCCCTGGCCGCACCCACCGAGATTCAATGGTGGCACGCCATGCGCGGTGCCCGCGGTGAAACACTCAAAAAAATCGTCGATGCGTTCAACGCTTCTCAGAAAGAGTTTGTCGTAATTGAAACCAATAAAGGTAACTATGATGAAACCGTTAACGCCGGGGTGGCCGCCTACCGGGCCAAGAAACAACCCCACATCTTGCAGTCGTTTGAAGTCGGCACACTGACGATGATGCTGTCGGGCGCCATCTATCCGGTCTACAAACTCATGGCCGACCAGGGATACAAGATCGACTGGTCCACATATCTCCAACCGGTGCTGTCATACTACGTCGATGAAAAAGGGAACCTGCT
Source organism: uncultured delta proteobacterium (assembly GCA_963825595.1). GTDB lineage: Bacteria > Desulfobacterota > Desulfobacteria > Desulfobacterales > SG8-13 > JARFQH01. The sequence goes on from CAWGUE010000034.1 coordinate 118,906, forward strand.
CTCCATGCCGTTCAACTCATCCACGCCGGTCATGTACTACAATGTGGATCTATTCAAGAAAGCCGGCATCGATATGCCCTCCAAAACCGAACCTCTCACTTGGGACCAAGTGGGAGAAATCACAGCCAAACTGGTGGCCTCAGGCGTCAAGAAGGGCATGGTCACCTCCTGGCAATCCTGGGTTCAAGTGGAAAACTACAGTGCCATTCATGACCTGGCATTCGCCACCAAGGCGGACGGCTACGAGGGGTTGGACTGCGAACTGGTCATCAACAACCCCCAGGTGGTCAACCACCTCCAACGACTCAAGACCTGGATGGCGGATGGCCGTTTCTCCTATGAGGGGCAAAAATACCAGGGCCCCCAGGCCGCCTTCATTGCGCAGGATGCCGCCATCTTAATGGAATCGATCAGCGGTATCGGCAACGTCAAGAAAAATGCCACCTTTGCATGGGATCTGGCCCCCCTGCCGGTGGAATCGAGCATGAAAGCCCCCCAGAACAGCATCATCGGAGGGGCGTCCCTGTGGGTGATGAAAGGCCATTCCAAGAAAGATTACAAGGGGGTGGCCGCCTTTCTGGACTTTCTGGCCCAAACCGACATGCAGGAGCTTTGGCATCAGGAAACCGGCTATTTCCCCATCACGATCACCGCCTATGAAGCCCTTAAAGCCAAAGGCTATTTCGATGCCAATCCCTACCAGGAAGTGGGTATCAAACAGATGACCCGCCGGAATCCCACGAAAAATTCGCGTGGTTTGCGTCTGGGATATTTTGTACAGATCCGAAACATTATCAATGAAGAGATGGAACTGATTTGGAACGGCGGGAAGTCGCCCCAGGAAGCAATGGACGCTGCTGTGTCGCGCAGCAACGAAAAACTGCGTGAGTTCGAAAAAACGTACAAGTAAACCAACAGACCTCAAGGCGCAGAGTAACAAAAAACCGGTGCTCCGGAGCGGCGTGCGGCGCTTGCCCGGAGCACCGGTCCCTCTGGATCAATAGATTTCCATATAAAGATTTTGGACGGCGTTATCGCTGATCGACGGATGACTTATACGACTTCCTCGCTCTGCTTTGCCAAAATCATTATCTTGAAGTCTATATCTCAACATGCGGATGTGTTCCGACAGGCCTCCAGCCAGCATCCGGCAGCTCGAATGCAACGGCGATGATCAAGCGTTCCCATTTCAAGTCCCGCGCTCTGCCCTATCTGCTGATCGCGCCCCAGGTGATCGTGACGCTGACCTTTTTCTATTGGCCGGCCGCCCAGGGACTGCTCCAATCGCTCATGCTCAGCGATCCGTTCGGGCAACGCAGCCGTTTCGTCTGGTTCGATAATTTCAAGAGCATCTTCACCGATCCCCTCTACCTGAAATCCGTCGGCATCACCCTGACTTTCAGTTTTGCCACCGCGGCCGTTTCAATTATCTTCGGGTTGTTCATCGCCAGTATGGCCAACCGGACCTTTAAAGCCAAAGCGGCGATCCGAACCATGCTGATCTGGCCTTACGCAGTTGCTCCGGCGATTTCCGGCATCCTGTGGCTCTTTCTGCTGCACCCTTCATTCGGCGTGGCGGCCTTCTTTCTTCAGCGCCGTCTCGGCATCGACTGGAATCCGGTGCTCAGCGGAACCGATGCCTTCATCATGGTGGTGCTGGCCAGCGCCTGGAAGCAAATCAGTTACAATTTCGTCTTCTTTATGGCCGGTCTCCAGGCCATACCTCACTCTCTGATCGAAGCCGCAGCCATGGACGGCGCCGGTCCGTTCCGACGTTTCTGGGCCATCACCTTTCCATTGCTGTCGCCGACGTTTTTCTTTCTCATGGTCATGAACGTCATTTACGCTTTTTTCGAAACCTTCGGCGTCATCCACACCGTGACTCAGGGCGGGCCGGGCGGCGCCACCAATACCCTGGTGTATAAGGTTTATCAAGACGGTTTCATCGGGCTGAACCTGGGTTCTTCAGCGGCCCAATCCGTGGTCCTGATGGCCTTGATCGTAACCATTACGGTGCTGCAGTTCCGATACGTGGAGCGCAAAGTCCAGTATACGATATGAGCCATGGTTGAACGAACACCCATTCTCGACATGCTGACCTACGTTTTTCTGATGCTGGGGATCTGTATCGTCTGTTTTCCCATCTTCTACACCTTCGTTGCGGCATCGCTTCCCCTGGAAGAGGTTTCCAAGGTCCCGATGCCCCTCGTGCCGGGTAACCAGTTCTGGATCAATATCCAGGAGGCCTGGGAACGGGGCAACCTCGGCCGACAGCTCTTAAACTCCTTCGTCATGGCCTCGGGGATCACCATCGGCAAAATCGTGGTCTCCATGCTGGGTGCCTTCTCCATCGTCTATTTTAACTACCGGTTCCGAAAAGTCGCCTTTGCCACGGTCTTTTGCACCCTGATGCTGCCGGTGGAAGTCCGCATCCTCCCCACTTACGAAATCGCTGCCAACCTCTTCGGCCCCCTGCAGTGGTTGATCGACACCCTGCACCTCGGCAGCATCATTCAGTGGTGGGTGGGAAACGATTTCGAAATCAGCCTGGAGTGGAGCCTGTTGGACAGCTACACCGGTCTGATTCTGCCCCTGGTGGCGTCGGCCACCTGCACCTTTCTTTTCCGACAGTTCTTTCTTACCGTACCCGAAGAACTGTGCGAAGCGGCCAAGCTGGACGGGGCTTCAGCCATGAAGTTCTTTCACCGGATCCTTCTGCCGCTCTCCAAAACCAACATCGCCGCCTTGGTGGTAATCGAGTTCGTCTACGGCTGGAACCAATATCTCTGGCCCCTGCTCATCACCACCGACCCGGACATGACCACCGCCGTCATCGGACTGCAGAATCTGATCCCTCAGATCGACGACGTTCCCTACTGGAATGTTGCCTTGGCCGGCGCCCTGCTGGTCATGTTGCCGCCCATTCTGGTTGTGCTCTTGATGCAGCGCTGGTTCGTCCAAGGACTGGTAGAAAGAGAAAAGTGATGACCCCTGAGGAAAAGACAGCGCTTGTCGATAAGGCCCGGTGTGCCGAACGGTGCACCTGTGGAGGCTCACACAGCATACCCGATGTCCTCAGTTACACCAACGGGAACGCCTTCGATGTCCTGGCAGCCGACGGAAACATTTTCCTGGCGGGAAAACGAGCCCTCGTGCTCGATGACGAAAACACCCATAAAGCCGCCGGCGCAGCAGTGACCGCAGCCCTGAGCGCCGCCGCCGTCGATTACCGGGTCATCACCCTTGCGGGAGATATCCACCTGACTGATAATCTTGCCGCTGATATCAGGCGCCAAGCCGACGGAAGCCCCTTGATTATCGCCGTGGGGTCCGGCACGGTGAACGACCTCGGCAAATACACGGCCCACCAGTTGCAGATCCCTTACTGGTGTGTTCCCACCGCGCCGTCCATGAACGGATACACCTCTTCCATTGCGGCCGTTAAGGCGGCCGGGGTTAAAAGGACCCTACCTTCTGCGCCCCCAAAGGCAATCTATATTCAGCCTGAGATCCTTCGAAATGCGCCCCTGAAACTTCGCCAAGCGGGTTACTGCGACGTGATGGCCAAATCGGTATCGGATGTGGACTGGCAAATCGAATCCCTCCTTTTCGGCGGTTCGTACTGCGCCCTGCCGTCCGCCATTGTGGCCGAGTCCGAAGTCTTCTACATCGAACGACCGGAAAGTATTGCGGCCGGTGAGAAAGATTCGGTGGACGCACTGTTTAAGGGCCTCCTGATTTCGGGTATCGGCATGAGCCTGGCCGGCTCCAGCGCGCCGGCCTCCGGCGGGGAGCACCTCTTGTCGCATTTCTGGGATATGCGCGAAGATCTGACCGGGCGGGTGCCCGAATATCACGGCCTGCAGGTGGGTGCGGGCATCGTCATGTCAGCCGTCTGTTATGAAAAATTACGCCATACCGATGGGGAGGCCCTGCGGCCTGCAGCTTTGAAGCGCTTTAGGGCGGATGCCGAAGAAATTCAGGCCATCTGGAATCAATTCGCCCCCGAAGTGCGCAAACGGTTCAACTTGAAAAAAGGGCTTCTACTCCAATTCGATGACCTTCTGCCGGAAAACTGGCTGAATATTAGGCCACTGCTGGCTTCCGTTCCCCCGGCCAGAGTATTTCTCGAACGCATTCGACGGACAGGTTACCCGATGACCCTTTCTGCATTGGATCTAATGCCGGACGAATTTATCCTGGCGGCGCGATTCGCCCGCACCATCCGGGAGCGGATCACCATTCTCGACCTGGCCGCACATGCCGGTGTGCTCGAAGCCGCTGCCGAGGAGACCCTCGATTTGCTGATGAATAATTAGTGTCCGTCGATAAATGGCCCTTTTGCCCCTGGGTCCCGCCATGGCGGGATTATCCGCGGGTTTTGATCCTCAACGTAGCCATGCTGCGCCTGCGGTCAAAACCCTTGTGCGGCCTTGCCCAGAGAAAAAATTGCTCATTTATGAATCGGACACTTACATATGTGTCCGTCGATTTTTTCAACAATCGCGGATGGGCATTAATTTTCTGGGCATCTGGAGAGTTTTTCGTATATGTTATAAAGAATGAGGAATACAGCGGTGACGGTCTAAGCTAAAGAAGTGTAAATAAGAAACCGTATTTCACAATCGATAACGAAAGAAGTGAGGTTTACGTGGAACAAGACGATCATGTTTATATCAAATTACAAAAGCACCTGGACAACCAGGCGGTTGGATTCCCAGCGACACGTTCAAAGGCTGAGATTAAAATACTCAAACACATCTTCACGCCATATGAAGCTGAAATAGCAACCTCTTTAAGCTATAAACCTGAGCCGGTAGAAATTATATGGGACCGGATTCGACACCGGGTCGACTCAGCCGAAACACTGGAACAACATCTCGATCGAATACAGAAAAAAGGGGGGATCGAAACAAAAATAAAGTACGGCAAAAAACTTTACTGCAACGCCCCGCTTGTTGTGGGAATGTTCGAATTACAGCTTGGCCGTCTCACCCCTGAGTTTATCAAGGATTTCAACGAATATACTTCCGACAGAAAATTCGGCATCGAGTTTTTGAGTACCGAGCTTCCCCAGATGCGCACCATACCAGTGGCCAAAAGCATTCGGCCGCAGCACCATGTGAGCACGTTCGATGAAGTAACAGCGCTGCTGCAAAAAGCGGAAGATCCCTTTGTCATTATCGAATGCATTTGCCGTAAAAAGAAATCGATGGAGGGGAAAGCCTGCAAGATAACCGATAGAACAGAAACCTGCCTGGCCATTGGCAGCACGGCCCAGACCGTCCTGCTGAGCGGTAACGGCAGGGAGATTACCAGAGAAGAGGCGTTATCGATCATCGAAAAAAACCAGGACCAGGGATTGGTTCTTCAGCCGTCCAACACGGCCATAGCCGAGTTCATCTGTTCATGTTGCGGATGCTGTTGTGGGATGCTGAGCGTGCACAAATCCTTACCCAAACCATTGGAATTTTGGGCCGCGAACTTTCAGGCAGCCGTAGACCCGGATACATGCATCGGGTGCGGGGTCTGCGAGGAACGCTGCCAGGTGAATGCGGTCAGGGTTTCCGCAAAAAAAGAGCATGCTGTCGTGGACCGGAAACGATGTCTCGGATGCGGGGTTTGCATCTCCGATTGTCCGACCGGGTCCATTACCCTGTTTAAAAAAACCATTGAAGTCAAACCACCTCAAACGCGCGAGGAACTTTACGACACCATCATGGCGAACAAGAAAGGCACCAGGGAAAAATTAAAATTGACAGGAAAACTCATCGGTGATGCTGTCCGTTCAAAACAGAACAATATTTTGAAATAGTAGCGGTTGGCTCAGTAGACATCTTATCATGAAATTTTCAGGAATTTTTGGATAAGATAAAGGTTTACAAACATGTTTAGCGGTTTTACCTGTTTAATAAATTTACATATCGACCCAAAAATGGTGTTACAAAGCGTCGCTTTTATATCAGGAAAATCTTGTAAAGATTTTTGAATTCAAACTTTGTCAACGGAGGTGTCACATGCGCGGAACAATCCTGGGTATACTTGCCGTTCTGTTAACTGCCAATCTGAGTTCGGCCGACATCGTTGCAACATGGCGCATGAATGATGGGACCAATACCAAGCTGAGCATCCACGATGACAAACATGTTCGCATCGACACCAACGAAAAAGACACCTACATGTTGGTCAAAGACAACAAAGTATACATGGTGCGCAAAGAGGATGGCCAATGGACCGCTTTTGATATGGATCAAATGGCCGGCATGATGAAAATGTTTCAAAAAAACAAAAAACCGTCGAGCGCAAAAGGGTTTCAGGAAAAATTTAAAGATACCGGCCGTTCTGAAACCATCGCCGGCTACAAGGGCAAGGTGTTCGACGTCGAATACACTGATGATACAGGTAAGAAGCAAACGGATGAGATGGTGCTGAGCAAACACAAAGATATCGTGAAAATTCAAAAAGGCTGGGTCGTGTTCGCATCACGCATGGCGCAGACGCTGGGTCAGGATTCGGCCCAGAAGCTGGATCAGTCCCTAAAGTCAGCCCAAATGAAGGGATATGGCGGCATGCTGCGGTATGGGAAGGACATGATCCTGCAGCGTGTCGAGAAGCCTTCCCTGGATATTACTTATTATCAACTTCCGCCAGGGGTCAGGATGATGGACATGCCTTCCATGGGTAAAACCGGTGGTTACCCAACACAGCCAACGGCTCAACCAAAAACAGATGACTCTATTGCCGATCAAAATAAAGGTAACGACAGTTCTTCCGATAAAGAAAACCAACCATCGGTGGTCGAAGGTGTCCGGCAGGGCGTGAAAAGCATATTCAAGAAAGTGTGGTGATCATTCGCATTGATTATTTGCAATCTTCGATTCCGCTGCGGGCGAGCCCAAGATAGTGTCCTTCCATAAATGGCCCTTTTTCCCCCGGGTCCCGCCACGGCGGGATTATCCGCGGGTTTTAATCCTCAACGTAGCCATGCTACGCCTGCGGTTGAAACCCTTGAGCGGCCTTGCCCAGATATATTGTCTCATTTATAAATCGGAAACTGACACATGTGCCCACTGATTTTATCAACAATCGTGGATGGGCACTAAATAGAAAAATTAAATAAACCCCGACCTATCCATCTAAAGAACAACCTGATACCAGAAAAGTCCCAACAGGCCGGAGACGGCAATCACGGTAATCATTCCGACCTTAAACCATTGGATCGCCGCAAATGCCGCCGCACCGATAATGGCGGCAAACCAGCTGAATCCGCCTTGGGTGGGGAAAAGCACCTGTAAACCGAACCAAACCGCAAGATTGAGCACGACGCCGACCACGGCAGCAGTGATGCTCGAAAGGGTCGCTGAAAACTTGGCATTGTTGCGGAATTTTTCGATATAGGGACCGCCGAGGAATATGAATAGAAAGCACGGCAGAAACGTAAAATACGTCGCCACCAGCGAGCCCACCAACCCGCCCATCACCGGGCTCCAACTTCCGGAATAGTTCCATCCGGCCATGAATCCGACAAACTGCACCACCATAATCAACGGCCCCGGTGTGGTCTCGGCCAATCCCAGCCCGTCAATCATCTGCGGCCCGGTCAACCAGGCATACTGCTCGACCCCTGCTTGGGCAATGTAGGCCAGCACGGCATAAGCACCGCCAAAGGTCAAGAATGCAGCCTTGGTGAAAAAAAGTGCTTCGTTGTAAAAAACCGGATTGATCAGGAAGGCATATAGTATGATCACGGGAAAAATCCACAACAGAACAAATACAGTCATCAGAAGAATATTTCGCCGGGTGGAAGGGTTAACGTGGCATTCCAGCGGATCTTCGCAAATTTGGACATATCCTGCATCGAAATCCGAGGCGGTCTTACCCTTTATGACATCGAACTTCGCTGGTAAAAAGTAGCTGCCGGCAAGCCCGAAGAGACCGGCACCGAGCACAATAATGGGAAACGGAATTTTGAGGAAATAGATGGATATAAACGAAATCACGGCGAGGCTCACCATGAGACTGTTCTTGAGGGCCTTTTTCCCGATTTTGATCACCGCTGCCACCACAATCGCCATGATGGCGGCCTTCAGGCCATTGAATATGGATGCCACCCAGGGAACCGTTCCATAGGCGGCATAGGTATAACTTAAGGCGAACAGGATGAAAATTGACGGGATGACGAAAAAAGCGCCCGCTACGATTCCCCCGGGCATTCGGTGCAATAACCAGCCGATATAGGTGGCTAACTGCTGGGCTTCGGGTCCTGGCAGCAGCATGCAGTAATTCAAGGCATTTAAAAACCGTTCGTTACTGATCCATCTTTTCCGATCCACCAATTCCTGATGCATAATCGAAATCTGCCCTGCCGGTCCCGCCGAAACTGATAAAACCCAGCTTCAGCCAGAATCGGAATGCTTCGGCGAATGTCGGATGTGGGTTGGCAGGTTGCCTACTCACCTCGTTCTCACTTTTTGTTTCTAATTCATCGATATTTGGATTTGCCATTTGTGTTCATCTTTCAATCTGCATTATTTCAGAATCGGTTTTTTGTTCTTCTTGACCGACTCGATCGCTGCCTTAGTAACCTTGTCGAGTTTGCTGCTTACAGTCTTTATTTCTTCAATACTACAACAACTGTAACGACCATCAACAAGAAGGTGCGACTCACTGTAAAACGACAAGATGTGGGAATTCAGACGCCTTGGCCCGCCTTTTTAGTCGCATTCGTTCATCAGGAAGTCGCACACAGTAGAAAATATAGCGGATGTGTGATCCCGGCAAAGCGTGAGTAATTTAAGCTTATAATGCGTCAAATCAACAGCTTGCCGATGCTATGGTAGCCAATTTTTTGACGAATAAATCGCAGCCCTCCTGATGATTGCATTCATCCCCAGCATCATCCTTCCTATAACATACTGTTATCAATACACTTAAAAACATTGAAATATTATGGCCCAAATTTTGCTAAGAGTATTTGGTGAATCACTGAAAATAGACTCTTTGCCGCCTCGATGGGTGACGCCTCGGATGTGTTGCGGCAGATATTAACAATGAAAATCGTGACAGGAAAAATTCAAACCCGGAGGGACATATGGCCTTAAGTGAAAAGAGAAAATCTGACCGGAAACCATGCTTTTTCTATGCGGATTATGCATACAAAGGAAAAGTCTACCGGGATTTCATTAAAAACATCAGCACCGGCGGGGCCTTTATTGAAACCAGCAATTCCATTCCGCTGGGTCATGAGGTCGTTTTGACCTATTCGGAACCGGTGTCGGTCCTACCGGTAAAAACCTCCCCCGGCGGTCAGGAAATTCTGGTGACCTTTTCCAAACCCGTCTCTACCGCACCCGTAAAAAAGACCGGCAGTGTGGCCTGGGTTGGCCCGGACGGGTTCGGAATAAAATTTACACCGGAAACGACTCATTACAGCATTTGAACGTCAACACCAACCCGGATATCTCACCAAATGGCGGTTTTCAAGACCAAGGCATTTCGAGGCGAAGCCACAGGCCATCAAATAAAAGTCTCGGATAACACCGTTTATGGACACCTTCGTTTGGCCCAAGTTAGACTTATTTCTATACGAGTCCTTGATCCATCATCGCATCCACCACCTTGAGGAAACCGGCGATATTGGCCCCGATCACATAGTTCCCGGCCTGACCATACTGCTCGGCCGCATCGACGCAGGTTCGGTGAATACTCTTCATGATCATCTGCAGGCGGCTGTCAACCTCTTCCCTGGTCCATGCGAGTCTCATGCTGTTTTGGGTCATCTCCAGGCCGGAGACCGACACGCCACCGGCGTTGGCTGCCTTGCCGGGACCATAGAGCAGCTTGCTGTTTAAAAATATATCGACACCATCCGGCACGGTCGGCATGTTGGCCCCCTCACAAACCAAAAAGACGCCGTTGTTAACCAGATTCTGGGCATCTTTGGCGTTAATCTCGTTCTGGGTCGCGCTGGGGAAAGCACAGTCGGCTTTGTGATCCCAAAGGGGATTGAAATCGTCCGCCGGGGCTAACGGCGTATAGACCGCTTCGGGGTATTTTTCGGCATATTCCTTTATCCGCCCCCGCCGGACATTCTTGAGTAGCATGACATAGGCCAGCTTTTTTGCGTCAATGCCGCTCTCATCGTAAATATAACCGGACGAGTCGGACAGCGTCACGGCTTTAGCCCCGAGGTCGATCAGTTTTTCGACGGTGTACTGCGCCACGTTTCCGGATCCGGACACCAGGCAGGTCTTGCCCTCAAGTGTTTGATCGTGGGTCGCTAACATCTCAGCGGCAAAATAGACTGATCCGTAACCGGTGGCTTCCGGCCGGATGAGGCTGCCGCCCCAGTTGAGGCTTTTACCGGTCAACACACCGGTGAATTCGTTGCGGAGTTTCTTGTACATGCCGAAAAGGAAGCCGATCTCTCTGGCTCCGACACCGATATCCCCGGCCGGCACATCCGTGTTTGGCCCAATATGGCGAAACAGTTCGCACATGAAACTCTGGCAGAATCGCATGACTTCGTTGTCGGATTTTCCTTTGGGATCGAAATCCGAACCACCCTTTCCGCCCCCCATCGGCAGTGTGGTCAGTGCATTTTTAAACACCTGCTCGAATGCCAAAAACTTCAAGATCCCCAAATTCACCGACGGGTGAAACCGCAAGCCGCCCTTATAAGGACCGATGGCGCTGTTCATTTCAATGCGAAAGCCTCTGTTCACCTGGGCCTGTCCCTGGTCGTCCATCCAAGGTACCCGGAACATGATCACCCTCTCCGGTTCAGCCAGCCGCTCCAGGATTTTGGCCTGGCGGTATATCTGGTTCTGGTCCAACACGGGCTTAATCGTATCAAAAACTTCGCTGACCGCCTGGTGAAATTCCTTTTCATGCGGATCTTTGTTGATGACCAGTTGCAGTACATCATCCATGGTAGCCTCCCCCTGTGTTAATGTATTTATGAGCTATGAAAAACGGTTAATGAACGATTCGGGCCGATCCATGCCCCGGGGCGCCTCATTAGGGCTGGAAACCGACTTAAGCGATTGTTGCGGTTGACGCAGATACAGCAGAGCAAAATCCGGCTCGCTTGGGCGGCAGTTGACGCTGAAAATAGCAATAAATATCTTACGTTAACAGAATTTCCCTTTGACTTTGTATTTAAAATATTCATTTTAATTGGTAACAAACTTGCAATTACGATTCAAGCGAAAACGCTGCGCCGCAGCAAAAGGGGCGATTCCGGCATTACAGCCCCAAATTGAGACGGCAAAGCGAACCAAAACCTCACCGAATCCTAACACAACCCTAACAGTTTATCCTTAATTGTAATAGAGGATTTGGGTCATCTCGGCACCCGCCGGCCGATGGGCACGCGAACGACGCAGAGGTAGAAAATCAACATTATATCGAATAATTATATGACGGTTCTCATGTCACCATCAACTCTCCTGGTCGTTCTCCTGGCGCTGTCGTCCGTGGCTTACATCCTGGGACGCCGCCGTGCATTCTCGGTGGCGGGCACCCCCGACAAGGTTAAAAAACTCCATTCGCGTCCCACTTATTACGGTGCCCTGGCCGCGATCTGGTGCGGTTTACCGGCCCTGATCCTGTTCGGTTTTTGGATGGCCTTTGAGCAATCGGTCATAACCCACCTGGTCGTGACTGACTTATCCGACACATTCAACAGTCTGACGCCGGACCGCTTGAACCTGGTGGTCAATGACATCAAAAACCTTGTCAGCGGCAATATTGTCTCGGGAAGCATCGACTCGTCCATGCAAATGGCGGCCAATCATTACCGTCATCTCGTTACCATCAGTCACGGTGCCCTGGCGGTGGTGGCCCTGGCCCTTGCCACAACCGCCACCTTGATCGTCCGGGTCAAAATCTCCCCGAACCTGCGAGCGCGCAATCACGTCGAAAATATCACCACGATCATTTTAATCGGCTGTTCGACAGTGGCCATATTTACGACAATCGGCATCATATTGTCGGTGCTGTATGAAGCCGTTCGTTTTTTCGGCCAAATATCGATCTGGGAATTTTTATTCGGCTTGAGGTGGAGCCCCCAGATGGCCATTCGTGCCGATCAGGTCGGCTCATCCGGTGCCTTCGGTTCGGTGCCGGTCTTCGTCGGAACCCTCTTGATTTCGGCTATCGCCATGATTGTCGCCGTTCCCATCGGTCTCATGTCGGCCATCTATCTCTCGGAATATGCCCATCCCCGCTTTCGTTCAACCGCCAAGCCGCTGTTGGAAATCCTGGCCGGAATACCGACAGTCGTCTACGGTTTCTTTGCCGCCCTGGTGGTGGCGCCGCTGATTCGAAACTCGGGTACGCTTATCGGTCTCGACGTGTCCTCCGAAAGCGCTCTGGCGGCGGGCCTGGTCATGGGCATCATGATCATCCCCTTTGTTTCCTCGATTTCTGACGACGTCATCAATGCCGTACCCCAGGCGATGCGTGACGGAGCATACAGCCTCGGAGCCACCCAATCCGAAACCATCAAGCAGGTTGTCATCCCCGCTGCGTTGCCCGGCATCGTCGGGGGAATACTTCTGGCCATTTCAAGGGCCATCGGAGAAACCATGATTGTGGTCATGGCCGCCGGATTGGCGGCCAATCTGACCTTCAACCCCCTGAGTGCCGTCACGACAGTAACCGTTCAAATCGTCACGCTGCTTGTGGGCGACCAGGAATTCGACAGCCCCAAAACCCTGGCTGCCTTCGCCCTTGGCCTCCTCTTGTTCGTCATCACCCTGATCCTCAACGTTATCGCCCTGCAGGTGGTGCGCAAATACCGGGAGCAGTATGAATAAGTCTTCCCATAGCAATTCTGCGAATGGCAAGCGTTCGGCGCGGACCATCGATATCGTCAACCGCAGCCTGCCCCGTCGCTACAACGCCGAAAGGAGGTTCAGACTTTACGGCATTTCAGCCATCGTTCTCAGCCTGATATTTTTGTCTTTTCTCTTCGTCAGCATCATCGGCAAAGGCTACCCCGCTTTTTACAAAACGTTTGTCAAACTGGACATTTTTTTCGATCCTGGCGTTCTGCGGCAGGACGCGCTGGCCACCGCCGATTACGCCGCCCTGGTCAAGACGTCTCTTCGCAAAATGTTTCCCGATGTGTCTGGACGAAGGGACAAACGGGATCTCTATAGCCTGGTCAGTTCGGGTGCCGCTTTCCAGTTGCGAGAGATGGTGCTCAAGGATCCGGATGTCATCGGCCGCACCGAGCCGGTGTGGGTCCCGGCCGATGACGATGTTGACATGCTTGTGAAGGGCCATGCCGACCGCAAGGCCCCTGAAAGCGAACGCCGGATGAACGATAAGCAACTGTCCTGGATCGAGGCCCTCGAAAGGGACAACCGGATCGAAAAACGCTTCAACCGGACGTTTTTCAATGGCGGTGACTCGCGTGATCCCGAACTCGCCGGCATTTGGGGGGCGGTGGTGGGATCTTTTCTTACCCTGGTGATCACCCTCGCACTCTCTTTCCCGATCGGAGTGGCGGCTGCAATTTACCTGGAGGAGTTTGCACCCAAAAATCGATGGACCGACCTCATCGAAGTCAACATCAACAACCTTGCGGCTGTACCGTCGATCGTCTTCGGTTTGCTGGGGTTGGCCGTTTTCCTCAATTTCTTCGGCCTACCCCGTTCCGCACCCCTTGTGGGCGGCCTGGTGCTCACATTGATGACCCTGCCCACCATCATCATCGCCAGCCGGGCATCCCTGCAGTCGGTTCCGCCTTCTATCCGTGAAGCCGCGCTCGGCGTGGGTGCTTCCAGAATGCAAATGGTCGCCCATCACGTCCTGCCCCTGGCCCTGCCCGGCATGCTGACCGGAACGATCATCGGCATGGCCCGGGCGCTGGGTGAATCCGCCCCCTTGCTGATGATCGGCATGGTGGCCTTTATCGTCGACATTCCCGGTGGTTTTACAGACCCGGCGACGGTTCTGCCGGTTCAGATATATCTATGGGCCGACAGCCCCGAAAGGTCATTTGTCGAACTCACCTCCGCCGCCACCATCGTCTTACTGGCATTTCTCATCGTAATGAACGCTGCCGCCGTTGTCCTGCGCAAGCGCTTCGAACGCCGCTGGTGATCCCACCCTGTCCTAACGAAAAACTAACTTTACCCTCACGCCGCTTTAACGCAGGCTTTCCATATTTGGCATGTTCAGGCTGAGAGGTCACTGCTATCAGCGTGATATTGGAAGCTTTCAATACCCTAACAATGTATTACCAGCAGGTTCGGAATCCGGTCAAATTTTTACTGTGGTGCAGTGAAGTGTCAATCCAATTCATTTAGAAGGAGGTCCTAATGGTTAAGAGAATCGTCTTATTTATCGCTGTACTTTCCATCATTGGGATTGGTTTCAGTGGCATGGCCACTGCCCAATCCGCCAGAGACTACATCAGCATCGTCGGCTCATCCACGGTGTACCCGTTCGCCACGGTTGTCGCCGAGCAATTCGGGAAAACCACCCAGTTCAAAACGCCCAAAATCGAATCCACCGGTTCGGGAGGCGGACTCAAACTATTCTGTGCCGGTGTCGGTACCGAGCATCCTGACATCACCAATGCTTCGCGGGCCATCAAGAAATCCGAGTACGACAAATGCATGACCAACGGCGTGAAAGAAATTGTCGAGGTCAAAATCGGGTATGACGGCATCGTCGTCGCCAACGCCAAAAAGGGCAAAGCCTTGAACCTGACCCGCAAAGATATCTTCCTGGCGCTCGCCAAGAATGTGCCCGATCCCAGCGGCGCTGAAAAAACCGTTCCCAATCCTTACAAGACCTGGAAGGACGTGAATTCTTCTCTACCGGATGTCAAGATCGAGGTCCTGGGTCCGCCACCGACCTCCGGTACCCGTGACGCCTTTGTCGAGCTGGTCATGGAACCCGGTGCGGATGAATTTGGATGGATCAAAGCTATGGCCAAAAGCGATAAGAAAATGTACAAAAGCATTGCCCACACGGTCCGTGAAGACGGCGCCTATGTCGAAGCCGGTGAGAACGACAACCTGATCGTCCAGAAACTCGAGGCCAATCCCAATGCGCTCGGCATTTTCGGCTTTAGCTTTCTGGATCAAAATACTGATAAGATTCAGGGCTCATACGTTGACGGCGTCCAGCCGACCTTCGAAAACATTGCCGACGGAAAGTACCCTGTTTCCCGTCCCTTATTCTTCTATGTCAAGAAGGCCCATGTCGATAACATCCCGGGCATGAAGGAATACCTGGCGGAGTTCACCAGCGAGAAGTGTTGGGGGGATGATGGTTACCTGTCGGAAAGAGGGCTGATTCCAATGCCGAAAGCCGAACGGGACAAGTTCAACGAGGACGTTAGCAGCCTGAAACCAATTGCCATGTAAGTCGCGACAAAAAATCATGCCATTGCAAGCAGGCCGGACGGTTTTACCACCAGCCTGCTTAACATTTATGAACGGCAGGCAGGTTTTAAAAGCTTTCAGAGTGTCATTGATCGATTGACAGCCTGGCTCGTTTGGTTTTATTTATAAGTCCGTTTC
Organism: uncultured delta proteobacterium; assembly: GCA_963825595.1. Classification (GTDB taxonomy): domain Bacteria; phylum Desulfobacterota; class Desulfobacteria; order Desulfobacterales; family SG8-13; genus JARFQH01. Next base: position 134,451 of record CAWGUE010000034.1, read on the forward strand.
ACCACATTTTGCTAACACATGGGGATACTATCATGCCAGAGGCAGAAGCATCAAATTCGATACATAGCCGGTCGTTCGATCAAAAGCTGGAAAGCAGCGGGGATATTGACGGCGATTGGAAATCCCACGTAAAGGCCGGTCACAAACTGGTTAGTCGTGATGACCGCAGAACCGTTGGAGACATCACGGTTAACAATCCCCGGATGTCCTGCCGAGATGTCAATGTTCATTATGGCGACAAGCAAGCCATCATAAATGTTTCCCTCGACATCGGTCGCAATGAAGTCATCGCCATGATCGGTCCTTCCGGGTGCGGCAAATCGACTTTTATTCGCTGTCTGAACCGCATGAACGACACCATCGACGGTTGCCGCGTTACGGGAGAGATTACCCTGGACGGGATCGACATCTACGGAAAAAACATTGACGTGGTACCCTTAAGGGCACAAGTGGGCATGGTATTCCAGAAACCGAACCCCTTCCCCAAGTCAGTCTACGATAATGTTGCCTATGGACCGAAGATCCACGGACTGGCCCAGAACAAGTCTGAGCTGGATGAGATCGTTGAGACGTCTCTTCGCAAGGCCGGTTTGTGGGATGAAGTCAAGGACCGTCTCGATCAGCCGGGCACCGGTCTTTCCGGCGGTCAGCAGCAACGCCTTTGCATCGCCAGAACCATTGCCGTCGGCCCTGAAGTCATCCTGATGGACGAACCCTGTTCGGCCCTCGATCCCATCGCCACATCGGTGATCGAGGATCTGATCAACGAGCTCCGCGAGCAATACTCCATCGCCATCGTGACCCACTCCATGCAGCAGGCAGCCCGCGTTTCCCAACGGACCGCCTACTTCCACCTGGGTGATCTCATCGAAGTCGGTCCGACAAAAATGATCTTTACCAGGCCCAGCCATCAGTTGACCCAGGATTACATCACCGGCCGTTTTGGCTAACTCCTGAAAAGATTTCATGTAATTTTTCGGCAAGCTATTTTTTACTTCAAAAACCGATACCGCAGCTATCTTAAGAAGGTGTGCTGGCGATAACCGGCTTCAATAGTTGCCGTGCCGAATAATTTCACCCTCGATCATGTATATGACCTCTTCGGCAATGTTGGTGGCGTGGTCTGCCAGGCGTTCCAGGTGGCGGGAGACGAGGAACAGGTTAATTAGATATCCTGTCATACCGGGATTTTCCTTCATGGCGTTTTTAATGCGATCGTAGGCCTCTCTCTGGATGAGGTCCACCTCATCATCCATTGTCACCACCTTTAAGGCGATATCCTCGTCAAGGTTGACAAGTGCATCCAGGCTCATCCTGAGCATGGTTTCGGCTTTTTGAGCCATAAGCGTATAATCAAAATTGTAAACCGGGTTGTGGTGCTTGGACAGTACACTGACCCGTTGCGCGATGTTTACCGCCTGGTCTCCAATGCGCTCCAGGTCGTTGTTAATCTTAATGACTGCGATGAGAAACCGCAGGTCTACGGCCACGGGTTGGTGCAAAGCCAGCACCTTCAAACACTCTTCTTCGATTTCAACTTCCATTTCGTCGATTTCATAGTCTGTTTTAATAATTTGCTGGGCAGCCTGGGAATCTTGGTTGACCACGGCTTCGACGGCGAGCCGCACGCGTTCCTCCACCATGGCGCCAAGTGACAAAATCATTTTTTTTATATTGTCCAGTTCACGAATAAAAATATTTGCCATGAGCGCCCCCTTATATTCTATCTACCAATGCTAAAATGGGAAACCAAACCATTTGGTGGCCAAATTAGTTTCTGAACGGCAATATGATTATCTTAAAACAGATTGATACTGGTATACAAATGTTAAAATCTGGTTAGTTCACGATGAGTATTTTGTTTCGGGTTGGCAGACGGTTGCCTCTTTTCCGTGGGTAACTCCCGGAGCATTGTCGCCCCGAAGTCCTTACTATATAACGGGTCTGTATCGCTGGTTAAGGCCATCCTGGATTTCCAACTCATAAGCTGTTGAGACCGACATTTTAAAACGATTGGAATTGAGATGAAATCTGTTGGTTGCACCGATCATGGCGCTTTATACATTTTGTTGTATATTTTTATCATCATGAATGCTATATATAGTGCAATGAGTGCCCGATCGACTCGGACCTCATTTTGCGGTTGCCGATACGGATCCGCGATGGCTCTTTAACATTTTCGTTTCAAGAAAGGCTGGTACATGGAAAACACCAAACATTATGTTGTTGACACCAATGTATTGCTGGAAGACCCCAATTCGCTTTTCAAGCTTCGGAACGGAAACGAAAACCTCGTTTATATCCCTTACCATGTTCTCCTCGAACTCAATAAATTCAAAAAAGACCCGCGCCTGGGTCACATCGCTACCAAGGCGATCCACAACATCTCCGATTATCCCGACCAGTTTAAACTCTTAAGGTCTGATCGCATTGCCGATTCATTCTCAAACCAGGTGGACAACCATATACTGGAGGAAATCCGCTCCAACGCCCTAATAGAGCCGATCCTGGTGACCAATGACAAGGTGTTTCAACTGCAGGCCGGACTTTTCGGGATCAGAAGCGAAAATTACAAAGAATCGGTACCGTCGAAATCCGAAGCCGAACGTTTTACAGGGTTTATTGCCCCGGGTGACGATATCACTCCCAACTGTTTTATGTGGAATGACAAAGGCAAACCGGTCTTTTACGGACCGAACAAAGAAAAGGTGATCGACTACCAGCTTAAAACCTGGAATGTCATACCGCGCAATGTGTACCAGAACTTGGCCCTGGAATTGATGAACAGCCTCGATATTCCCATTGTTACCATACAGAGTGCTGCCGGGTACGGCAAGAGTTTCCTGGCACTGGCAGCGGCTCTTTATCATACGCTCGAAAGAAAGACCCACACAAAGATCTTTGTGGTTAAACCGATGATAGAGATTGGTCAGAAATTGGGTTACCTGCCCGGTCGAATCGATGAAAAAATGGAGCCCTACACCCGCTATATGTCTGACCTCGTTCTCAAACTGCACCGATTGCGCACGGCCAACCGGATCTTTTTCGACCCGAACGAAGTCCCGCCGAAATACAATCCGAAAAAGTTCGAACTTCTACCGCTGGCCTACATCAGGGGAATGAACATCGAAAATGCCGTGGTGATTATCGACGAAATGCAGAACATGTCCCGCAGTGAATGCCGTTCTCTTCTCTCCAGGATGGGCGAAGGGGTAAAATGCATCTGCCTGGGCGATATCCACCAGGTCGACAATCCGTATTTAAACCATGACAACAATGGCATGAACTGGGTGGTGAACAAGTTCAAGGGGAGCAAGATTTACGCTCACCTGGTTTTGAAGGGCGATAAATCCCGGGGACCGATTACTGATTTGGTCATACGGTCCGGTCTATAAACCGAACGCCATCAACAATTTTCAGCAGATAAATAAAGGACAAGATAACGGCTCGCTATCGTGTTATTTGCCGTAAAACAGCCGCGGGTAATTTGTACAGGGCCAACCTATGCAAAATGCTACCCCCTTTCAAGCCTCATCCATTCATCTTATGCGTTATCAATGGGTTGGCAGTACCCGAGCACAGCTGCGCCCAGGAAAGTCCTCTGGTTGCGGGATCACACATCTGATCACTCAATTTAAGGAGTGCGTCTCGCAAATGGGCGACTGCAATTCGTGCCTATGCGATCGAGCTCGCAAATTTCATTAAAATCGCATCCAAAGATAGTCCTCCCTAATTCCCGCTTTTTATTATAGACCCACAACATGAAGGCCATTGCAATGGACGTAACTTGCTGGTATGTCTCCCTTCTAAAAAAATATTCCTGATAGATGGAATAAAGTTAGTCACCATCGCAGCGTCTTGGCTGTCGCATGGTGGCGACGGATATGATGACATTGCGGGCCTGGAAAAAGCATTTACCAGCCCCGGTGCCATCGCTGATGAAAAATTTACTGTTCAGTTTTTTTTCCCCACATTAATGGTCTTGGGCAGCCGCCCCGGATGAGTTAAATTTGACAACCCCAAAGGTATGCTTAGTATCTAATATCTTTTAGAAAAACTTGAGAAAGGACCAATATTATGGAATTCAGTTGTTATCGAAAGGAATGCCCTTATAAAGGAAAGGGATCGTACATAATCACAATCCCCCCGGAAGCATGTGTTGACGAGCACAACTGCGCAACATTATTTTGCCCACACTGCAATGGTGAATTGATAAAAATGGAGCCGGGTGAAATTGATTTGAGCCGATATAAGGAAGTTTAAAATACTATATAGAATCGGCATGATGTCGGGCCCATTTGAGCAGATCCTGTTTGCAATCGTCATGGGCCACCAAAGCGATGCGCTTCTTTTTTCTCATCCGTCGTTGTCAGTCGGTTCTAAAATGGAAATAACGGTGCTGCAAAACGTTTCTTAACGCCAAGCCGTCATCGCGCCAAAAATAACCGCCTCAACTGTGCTTCTTTTCCGCAAGAAATTTCCGCTGCCGATCCTACTTCGCCATCATGGCCCGCATCATGTCTCCGGCATTTTCAGCGTGATCCGCGATCGAGCCGATGGTTTCAGCCAGCCGGATCATATGAAATATGGTCACCGGATCCAGATTTGAATTGAACATTCTTCTTTTGAGCTGATCCTCGAGTTGGTCTGCTTCGTGTTCATGCTTGCGCAGGTTTCGTATGATGTCCTTGACCACCACGCGCTGCTTCTCCGAAAAATTCTGGAAGAACTTCCGCGCTTCGCTGACCATGCTGCTCAACTCTTCGATCGGTTCGATCACCGCATCCACCAGGAGAACAAAATCCTTCTGGAAATCTTGCGGTATACCGGGTTCGTTGCGGTAGGAGATCCAATCCAACGTGTCTTCGACAGAATCGAGCACACGGTCCTGTTCGCGCAGATAGCGGAAAATCTGAAACTTGTCCACCGGCAGCAGGGTGCCCTTGGGCAGGTGCCCGCGGATCCGCCGCTTGACGGCATCGGCGTCGTGCTCGAGCCGGTGCACCTCCATTCTGAATTCCTCGAATCGCGTGCAGTCTCTGGATATGTGGCACTCGATGGCCTGTTGAAAGGTCCAGGTGCACTCTTTGATGATCTCTGCATGCTCATGCAGCCCTTCAAAGGGCGAGGTCATGAACATGGAAATGAATGGTATTCGCATATCCCTGATCTCCTTTACAAAAAATACTCCAGGATCTTGAAGATAACGACACTGGTAATCGCTGACGCCGGGACGGTCAGTACCCAGTAGATGATGATTTTAAATATGATACGAAAATTGACCGCTTCAATTCCGCGGGCCAGCCCGACCCCCATGACCCCTCCCACGGCCGCGTGGGTAGTCGAGACCGGTAGCCCCAGTTTAGATGCAATCAAAACCGTGGTGGCGGCCGCAAATTCGACCGAGAAGCCGCGGGAATTGGTCAGGGTCGTAATTTTGGTGCCGATGGTTTCCATAACGCGGTGACCCGCCATCCCGATACCGCAGGCAATGCCGACGCCGCCGAAAAGGAGCAGGAATGTCGGCACCGGTACCTGGGTCCCGATTTCGCCGGTCTTGACCAGAAAATAAATCACCGCCAGAGGGCCGATGGCATTGGCGACATCGTTGGCCCCCTGGGCCAGAGCCACGTAGCAGGCTGTGGCGATCTGGATTCTTTTAAAAATAGCCTCTTCTCCATGCGGACCTTTAGGACGGATGATCCGTTCCATCAGTTTCATTCCGGCCACCCCCAGTGCGATGGATATCAACGCGGCCAGCAGCAGCGCACTCGGGGTTCCCAGCGACAGTGTTTTGCCCAGGGGCGTTTTGAACAGAAACGAGAGCGCCACCACAAATACAGTCATACCGATAAACCACGGCGAAAGACGGAGGGCCCGATCAAAAGGGTCACTCCGAGTCAAAATCAACTTGACGATGATTTTGAATATAAAATAGCCAATCACCAAGCTGAATACCGGTGAGATGACCCAACTCAGGACGACAGCCCCGAGTTTGTCCCAATTAATAACCGAAAATCCGCCGGCCATGATGCCGAACCCTATCATGGCCCCGACGATCGAATGGGTCGTTGAGACCGGAAGGGAGCGCCAGGTGGCAAAAGACACCCACAACGCTGAGGCCAGCAAAGCGGAGAGCGCCCCGATCAGTGCCAGATGGGGATCGGATAGAACGTCGGTCGATACGATCCCCTTGCGGATGGTGTCTGTGACGTGCGATCCGATGAAGACAGCGCCGACAATATTTAAAATGCCGGCAATGAAAAGCGCCTGGCGAATGGTGATGGCCTTGGATCCCACGGTGGAAGCCATGGAATTGGCAACATCGTTGGCCCCGATGTTCCAGGCCATGTAGAAACCGAATATATAACCGATGATCAGAACAGTGTATTCAGATGTCATAGTTATCCAGAATTCGTCGCGGTCTGTTCAGCCGATGGTATCGCTCATTCGATCCGGAACGCCTTGGGTGGTCTCTCCAGCAGACGTTCCTATGGGACCAAGGCTCTTGAGCCGCTATGTTTCAGCCTGAATGACAAGCCATCGATTCGGGTGTTAGAAAATTATTAGGATAGGTTGGCGACCCATAACACGGAGGTTTTTTTAGTTCAACGGTTAATTCGTGCCCATCCACGACTTTATGAAGAGCACTAATAAGTTTCCGATTCAGAAATGTGCAATTTTCTGCAAGTTCAAGGAAATCAAGGAATTGCGCGGAGGCATACTTGTGTACGCCGCACAAACGATTCCGCCGATTGACGCCGAAATTGCGGAAAAGGGCCATTTATGGACGGAAACTAATTCGGAGACGCGAGAAGGAAGGATTCCGGATTTGGTTTAACGTACGAAGGTGACAAATAGGCATCGGAGGTTATTCGGGGCTATTTTTTTGTTGGCGCGGCAGGTGGATGATAAAGATGCTCCCCTGCCCCAACGTACTTTCAACGTTGATGTGGCCGCCGTGGACCTGGACGATATGCTTGACGATCGCCAGGCCGAGCCCGGTACCGCCCAATTTACGGCTCCGGGCCGTGTCGACCCGATAGAACCTTTCGAAGAGCCTGGGCAGATGTTTCTGGGGAATTCCGGCTCCCTGGTCAGCTATTTCGATTTTGAATTCTTTTGTCTCACTGCGTGCCGTCACGGCGACACGGCTGCCCTCGCCACTGTATTTGACGGCATTGTCGATCAGGTTGACAAGGGCCTGTTCCAGCAGGGTGGCATCCAAGTCGGCTGTAATATCATCCGGGACATCAAGATCGATGGTGATGCCCTTGGCCGTTGCTTTGGGTTGGCAAATCTGGACAGCCGTTTGGATGACGTCCCTGATGCGGCCTTCAGCCAGGTGAATGCTCGTATTGTCGTTCTCCTGCTCCATCCTTGAGAGCAACAGCAGATCTTCGAGAATGGCGTTGAGCCGGTTAACATGCTTGAGTATGATGCTTAAAAATCGCTCCTCTTCCTCCCGACTTTGCCCTTCTCCCTGCTGAAGGGTCTCCACAAACCCTTTGATGGCTGTCAGGGGGGTTTTGAGCTCGTGGGACACGTTGGCCACAAAATCACTTCTGACATTCTCCAGATGACGGAGGCGGGTGACGTCATTGATAACCAGCAGTGTCCCGATCTGCTGGCTGCCGGCATCATAGAGTGGTGAACTGTGAACGTTGAGAATACGTTCTTCTCTTCGGTACAGGACAAAGTCGCCTTCTATAATTTCGCTTGTCTTGAGAGCGCGGGCGGCAAACCGCTGAAGAGCCAGGTTGCGGATCACTTCCTGGAGGTTGCGCCCCGGAACCTTGCCCGGATCACAGTCGAAAATCCCGCCGGCGGCAGGATTCATGTTGATGATACGCTCATTGCGGTCCAGGGCGACCACACCTTCGAGCATGCTGGAGAGCACGGCTTCGAGTTCGTTGCGCTGCTGGAGCACTGTCCTCATCCGGTTGTCCAGCTGAGCGGCCATGCGGTTCATTGCTTCGGACAGGTCGGCCATTTCTTTTGTATTCGGAACAGGAAGCCGGTGCGTCAGATCTCCCTCAAAAAAACGAATGGCGCCCTGCCTGATTTTTTCAATAGGTTCGCTGATGCGCCGTGAAACCACCAGGCTCACAAAAGCAGCCAAAGCGGCGATCACCAGGCCGCCGAAAGCGATTTGCAACTGTACTGAATGCAGGGTCTGATCCAGTGAGGCAACCGAAACGGCAGTGCGGAGAACGGCTGCGACCCTCCCATCTGCCAGCAAGGGAACAGCCACGTACATCATTTTCTGATGCAGGGTGCCACTGAAGCGGACGGATCGCGTGACACTTCCGGCCAGCGCACCGGCGACTTCGGCGCGGTCGGCATGGTTGTCCATGAACCGGGGCGTTTCCCTGGAATCACCGACAACTTTACCGTCCGGCAAAATGACCGTGATCCGTGTGGCGGAAACCTGACCGGCGTTTTTGCAAAAATTGTCGACAGCGGCAGGCTCGAGAGGGTTGAGCAATCCGCCGATCTGCTTTTTAATCAGGTAAGCGCGGGCTTCGAGGTCTTTGGCGGTCTGGTCGAGATAAAACCGGACAAGCGTGTCCGATGCATACCACGTAACGGCCATAAGGGACACTATCGTGATGAGCAGATATGGCGGGTAGAGCTGCCATATCAAACGCCGCCTGCGTTTCATTCTTTCTCCCTGAAACGGTACCCGACGCCGCGAACCGTCTCGATGAACTCGCCGTGGGTACCGAGCTTCTTTCTCAAGCCGACGATTTGGACATCGACACTGCGGTCGGTTACAGGATAATCGTCGCCGCGCACGGCATCGACGATCTGTGTGCGGGTAAATACCCAGCCGGGCCTGCGAGCCAGGCTCCACAACACCTGAAATTCTGTGTAGGTCAACCCTACCAGTTGGCCGTCGACCGTGACACTGCGTTTCCCGGGATCGATTTCAAAACCGTGAATCCGGATAACCGCGGTGTCGTCTTCGGGCTCGGTTGATTTTCGACGCAGCACCGCCCGGACGCGGGCGGTCAGAATTCTGGGGCTGAACGGTTTGGTGATGTAGTCGTCTGCGCCGAGTTCCAGTCCCGCAACGACATCCGATTCCTCGCCCTTGGCCGTCAACATGACCACCGGAACGCTGCGGGTCTTTTGATCGTCTTTGAGCTTGCGGGTCACCTCGAGGCCATCGATACCCGGTAACATCAGATCGAGGATGATAAGATCGTATATCTCTGATCGGGCCTTCTTTAAGGCATCTTCTCCGGTCAGTGCACAGGTGATTTTATACCCGTCCTTATTGAGATTATAGCGCACCAACTCAAGAATGTCTTCTTCATCATCGACAACAAGTACCTTTTCTTTTGCCATATCCATCCATCCCGTTTACTTTACTTGAGGCGATCTGTTCCAGGTTCGAAGCACAATGATTACAGCATGTTGACATCAAGTACATTACAAGCATTGTGTGGGTTAGCCACTATTGCCCAGGGGTGACGTATGTACCTCGACCCGATGAACGCATAAGTTAACTGTTAGAAGCCGGTTAGGTCGTTTTAGCCATGAAGGATCTCTCCAACACGATTTTTAAATACGATTTGATTACGGATTCGGGATTTATCGCAAAAGTGTTACCTTCCAGTTAGAGTTCTATTAGAATCGTGTTGCTGACAGATCCAATTGTCCAATAGTTACCGGGGATAACGGTTCCCGGTCACCTGTCAGGCAGCCTGTATCCGCCTAATCAATTTCTTCCAGAACACCCGGCAGCTGACTTCGGCAGGCAACCGCAAAGTCTTCCGGGTAGTGCCCGTTGATCCAGCGCATCTGGGCTTCGCTAAAGGCCCCTGGCGACTCGGGAACACGGGGCAGAAAGGCGTAAAGCAACCGTTGGTCGCTATCGTCGTTGTCAAACCGTTTGGCATACTCGATAACGGTAACCATCCTGGACCCCAAGGCCGACAGTATTTTCATGGCAATCAGCATGGCCCTGTCGAGTGCTGACCGGGTGATAATGTCAGCCTCTAAGATGTTACCGATAGCACCGCAAGTCACTATCTGAAGCTCCCACTGGGAGGTCTGGGCCTTGGGCACGAAAAGCATGACCCGGTCATCTTCGTAAATGATCAAGCTGTTCTCCCGGTCGCGGCGACCATCCAGGCGCTGATTGCTGCGAATCGCCTCCAGGTAAGCGTCGAAAAAAGGCCTGCCCGTGTCGTTACGGTATTTGTCTGTAAATTCCTGAATCATGTCACCGCAACAGAATGCCTTGAGCGGTTCTTCGGATGGTTGGCCGTTGTTGTCGGAGCTCGCCAGCTCCGGAACCATGGCATACTGTTGGTGAATTTGCTGGTGGGAAGCATGCAGGCGGTAGCCACTGGGTGAATAGTCAAACCCGAAGTTCCAGCCCCACAGGGTAGCGTTGAACCGGGGTCGTGACGTTCTACCGTTTGTGTTGAGCGTGTGACCGATCGCGCAGCGCAACTCTTCCAGCGTTTCGGCTGACAGGGTCGCACGCGCCGGCGGTAGCGGCAACCCAAGCTCGCGGGCCACACGGACGTAGGTCCGCTGATAATACAAATGGCGCATGCCGGTGATGTCCTTTAAACTGAGATCTTCGATCCGGTAGCGAATGGCATCGTCGGCCATGTTGGCGGCATAATGTCCCCACGGGATATAGCTGTTGCGGCGCAGATACTCGAACACATGACTGTCGCGGCCCTGGTCCTGCCAGTCGCCGACGATCTCGCTGCCGCCTTGAGCACCGGGTCGTATCACCATCACCGTCTTGTAATCATCGGGCAACAGGGCATTGTTGGCTATAGCGTCAAACAGATGCATGTTTGCGATGGCCGCCCTGGATTGACCATTTTCATCATTATCAAAAACCAGGCCAACCGGCCGGCCGGTTTCCAAATCGTAAACAAACTCGCAACACTGTTCCGACAGGCGCCTGAGGTCCTCCGGGTCAGTGGAGTTTGTGGCCAGCGCCAACTTCAGAGCGTCCGGGAGCGATCGAAACATCCGGTCGATCCGGTGTTCCGGTAATTCACTGTCGCCGCCCCATTCCTCGATATATTTGAAAAAAGAGCATGCCTGCGGTTTAGGTAGCGAAATGGCCGTCGGGTCGGCCGTTTTGGCGTCCGCCCAACTTTTGAGGATGTAGGTAACCCCCCGAAAGGGAAACGCATTGGGGATTTCATATATGATATCCGTCCCTCGCTCCTCGACGTCACCGGGCGGAAAGTTGACATGATTGTGCACCGGTCGGAAATCCCGGTCAGCACCGAGCGCCTGAATGTGGTCACCGTGCCTCAGATTGCTGACGGTATAGCTCGGTTTATGAACACCATATACAAAGCGGCCGGACGGTGCCACGCAAGTCCTCGGCATCATGACTGAATACTCCTCCATATACGTCCCGATAATGTTCCCGTTCGATTCGTCGCATTACACCGCTTTTCAAAAATAAACTCCCGAAAAACGGAAGGGCGGTATAGTTGATTGTAAAAAAACGTTCGAAAAACGGAATGTTATTTATAACAATCACTACATACTGCAGCACATGTCAATGGAATATTCAAAATCAAAATTCACTGTAAGACAAGCACTTAAAGATTTTATTAATTTTTCGTAGAAGGAATCTGTACAACAGGGAAAGTGTAACGCAGGGGAACCTGAATCAAAAAAAACCTCCAGCCAGGCAAGGTACCGAGGAAACCAGTGCCCCGATAGCCGGTACACGATAGATGGCAGTCTTAACCGGGTATTGAAAACATGGTGGGCGCCGGCGAGACAAGTCAAAATCCGACGAAAAAGCGGCGTTTAATTTTAATAAATGAGTAGGCCGAGAAGGATTTTAACGCCGTATCGTCAGGCGCTATAGGTTTTGTACAGTCAGTTTGAGAATTTATGCGATAAGAATATGGAGGGATACTGAAATGACTTAACTGTCCTCTTCACTCATTTGTTCTTGACCTTCATAGAGTTCTTGATAGGCGTCTCTTCTCTCCAGATCTTTACGGAAACGCAGCATCAGTGCTGTTCTGCGATCAGAGCCGCTTCTGCGATACCGTTGCCAGCGGCGCTCCGGGAACCGATAGGCTGATGTACGCTTGCGCCTGTCCGCCAATCGGCGGCGACCGCCATTATCTGACATATCAGTTCGTCTCGCCACCCCTGTTGTTTCCCTCCGTCAACGCGGTTTTGCAGCGGGCCCGCCTTTAGGTTTATCGTGGCACTGCACATTCAGCAAATATATCTCCGGTATCATTCTATTTACGCCGTGCCCACGATCTGAAATCGGAATCCGGTCTGCATCATATTGCTGAATTAGTCCGTATTATACCATTAAACAGTGGTTAAGACCAGCACAGGATTGAGAATTGCTGCTTAAACCGATGCAAAAAACATGCAATTTGCCCCAAATATTAAATACATTATAAATTCAGTGTATTAAAATTTAAATTTCATTGAAATAGACATAAACTAGGAAACCACTTTCCCATTAAATATGATGTTTTCTTCCCACTTTCCCGCCCTGCCATTGCCCTGGATATCCGGGTGATTAAGAACGACCAAGCGGCTAATGGTATGATTTGACAAATATGGTTCCATTCTTAAATTTGTGCCCATCCACGAGTGGTTAATAAACATTGGTGTGACAGGCATGCTGCCACACTGTTTCAGGGCCGATTCAGCCCACAAGTCAAAACCCATCCTGACATGTCGCTATGAAAATCCGCAACACCGACATTGCCGAACTGTTCAAGAGAACGGCTGATTTTCTCGAGATCGAAGGCACCAACCCGTTCCGGGTGCGCGCCTATCGTAATGCCGCCCGGACGATCGCGGGTCTTGCCCGCACGGTCACCGATCTGCTGGCCGAGAACTCGGATCTGACAAGGCTGCCCGGAATCGGCAGGGAACTCGATGAAAAAATCAAGGAGATTGTTCGGTCCGGAAAGTTGGGCAAGCTCGAAGAACTCGAAGAGCGCGTGCCGCCAGGCCTTCACCGGGTTCTCGACATTCCCGGCCTCGGACCGCGCAAAGTCAAAGTCCTTTTCGACGATCTAGACATTCGAAACATCGAAGATCTGAGGCGAGCGGCCCGGGAAGGACGTATCCGGGAACTGGCGGGGTTTGGACCCAAATCCGAAGAACGGATCCTGAAGGATGTCGATCGGCTGGACAGTCATGATAGGCGAACACTATGGATTTCGGCCGAAAATGTTGCCCGATCACTGACAGAATACCTGGGTCACGAATTTTCAGTTGGGGACCTTGTGGTCACCGGAAGTTTCCGGCGCCGGAAAGAAACCGTTCGTGATCTCGATATTCTGGCCGCCGGCCAGGATCCGATGGCAATCATGACGGGCTTCGTAAATTTCGATCACGTCGATCGCGTGCTTTCCCACGGCCATACGCGCGCGTCGATTCAGTTGCGTTCGGGCCTCCAGGTCGATCTGCGGGTCGTTGACCGCGAATGCTTCGGTGCGGCCCTGCACTATTTCACAGGCTCTCAGGCTCATAACATCGCCATAAGACGGCTGGCTCGGCAGAAAGGGTTGAAAATAAATGAGTACGGGGTTTTCGAAGGCATCCGACGGATAGCCGGCCAAACGGAAGAAGATATTTTCGCCCAAGTGGGCCTGCCCTATATCGCGCCGGAGCTGCGTGAGGACTGTGGCGAAATCCAGGCCGGCCGAGAAAATCGCCTGCCCTCTCTGATTTCATTGAAAGACATTCGCGGAGACCTTCACTGCCACACGGATGACAGCGATGGTCACAACAGCCTGGACGAGATGGCCCGTCAGGCTGAACTCAGGGGATATGCCTACATAGCGGTCACCAATCACACGGGAAGCCTGAAGATCGCCCGTGGTCTTGAGACCGCCGACGTCAAACGCCTGCTCAAAAGAATCGATCGTGTTAATCAGAAGTTGCCTCATGTGGTGATATTGAAATCGATGGAGGTCGATATTTTAAGAGACGGAACCCTTGATCTGCCAAATGACATCCTGAAAGAACTCGACTTCACGGTCTGCTCGATCCATTCACATTTCGGTTTGTCGCGGACCGAGCAAACCGAACGCATCATGAGGGCAATGGACAATCCCTACTTCAACATCCTGGGGCACCCGAGCGGCCGCCTGCTCAATCGGCGCCCGGCTTATGAGGTGGATCTCGACCGCCTGATCGGGGCGGCTGCAGAACGGGGCTGTTTCATGGAACTCAACGCCCACCCCGAGCGCCTCGATCTGGATGATGTTCATTGCCGCATCGCCAAAGACAAGGGCGTCCGGGTGGCCATTTCAACCGACGCTCACCGTATCGACGACTTCGATTTCATGCGCCTCGGGATTGCCCAGGCCCGCCGCGGCTGGCTCGAACCTCAAGATGTGCTTAACACCAGAGGGCTCGATCAACTGATGAAATCGTTTAAGCGCTCCTGATGTCTGCGCGGCGTCAACCGGTTTGGGTCGATAGTTATCTGTCAAAGGTAACTGGATCAAAGAGTGACTCAAGCCGTTTGGTCATGAAAACCGGCAGCATGAAAGCGGCCCGGTGAATATCGGCATTGTAATACCGGGTGACAATGCCTGACGCTTCTATCCGCTGCAGGTCTAAATTCGTCTCTGGTCTTGGTTAACTCCTGGAACTGTCAAACTTTGGGAGTCACCCCAGAAATGCTGGGGGTTTATCGATGATTATTACACGGTTCTAAACTGGCAAATCAATGGCATGGTTCATCACGCAAATTTTTTTAAATAGATAATTTGTGTTTTTAAGGTCAAGGAAAATCCTAATATCATGTAAAAAATCCCTTCTCGAAGCTGTAAAACCTTAAGTGAGGCCATCTGTACGTGACCATTGGCAGAATTTGGGTTGAGATGTTTTCAAAACACCATCGAACACCCAATCCGCCGCGGGTTATCCCGCCTCAGGTGGGCGAAAAAGTTGCGATGTTGTGGGCCTTCAGGATGAGTGTCAGGGGCCCCGCCCATGACACTGAATACATACGCCCACGTATGCTGCGTTTTTTCGTCGGCCCACGCCTTGCACTTGGGCGTGATCTAAGGTTTTGAAACCACCTCATGACATCACATGACAAAATTTTGTTATTACTCAAAATTTAACTGAATGAACTCTCCCCGCAGCAAGCTGCGGAGTATCTTACAGTACGAATTTCTTCAATTTTATCGAAGCGAGCTTCGGGGAATTAGACCCCAAGAGATTAAACCCGACTGCGAATCTATTCGTCCGCGCGCTAACAAAAATCTAACACTAAATCGTTTGACATGCTGCCGAGCATAACCTACTTTCCCAGCGCATTTTATTCTTTGTCTTTGAGATAGAAATCGGTTTCATAGAGTTTATTTGATTGGAGGGAAGATGATATCAGAGGATTGTCGCATCGAAACATTTTTCGATGCAATCGAAGGCAAGTCCTTCACGGAGGCAATCACCCTGGCAAACATGGAAGCAACCGAGGCGGAACGTCTCCTTCTAAAAAGTAAAAATCATCCGAATGATGAATGCCCTTGCGATTTTGAGTATGTCGACAGGCTGAAAGAATTTATCCTTTTCAGCCGCTGCTCGGTGATGAGAAACAGGATTTCCAAAGACAAGTACCACAAGCTTTTCAATGCTTACCTACAAAGCATTTGACCCGACCACCCAGCGAGCCAAATCAGAGCTCGCGAGGCAGTCGGTAACTGTGGTCCGCTTCACCTGCAGCACTGTAAGCCTTCAGTCCGTGGAATGCTCGGGTCCGGAAAAGTGTGATCAAACCTCTATATAGCCATTCCTCTCCGGTTTCATCCCGATGAAGCAAGCAGTGCCCCATTACTGTCAGATTGATTGCGAAACCACTGATGTTTTCCGATCCCCACTAAATACACCAACCCTTGTTTGATCGACAATGTCGAATTTCCGCCACCAATCCATATCGACAACAATTGGGTTTCCCTTCATGAATCCAATTCTGACTTATCCGATTTTTAAGATGCCTTGGGCTCCACGCTCGAGGACTGCGGTAGGCCAAATAAAGCCGTCGTGATAAAATGGGCCCAACTACGAATCTCCCTGCAGCAAGCTGCAGGGAGATTCGTAGTTTAGTGTTATATAACAATCATCGTCTCAATTAGTTGTTACCTCCTGAAACTGCTAATCTTTGGAGGTCTCCATAGAAAAACAGGGGATTACCGATGATTATTATTCCGAAAACCGCTTCATGACTTCGAGATATTCCGGAGAGCGGGAGAGGTAGAAGGAGAGGGCCCGGGCAAAGTCTTTCCCCAGAACGCCGTCGATGAACATCTGGCTGATTTCCCGGTTGCGATCCAAGGCGAACTGAGAGGTCACCAGAACCTGGCGGTCCTCCTCGCTGATGGTGTTGAGCAGACGCATCAGGGCCGTGCGGGCACGCGGCTGGTACATCCAGAAATAAAGCATGTCCAGGACATGGACCATGATAATCTTTTCCAGGTCGCGCGCCTCGGCATTGGTCCTGCCGTTATAGCGGCATGGTTTTTCGAGGATCTCACGGGTGCCTGTTTCGGGAAACATGACTTCCAACTGGGCATAGACACTAAAGAGCCCGGAGACTTTTTTGCGATATTCCCGGAAGCGGGATTGAATGTTGGTGTAGCGGTCGCTGAGACCTTCGATAATGCCGGCGACAAAATCCGATGCCGCCTTCGAGATGACAGCCGCCCACCTCTGAAGAACACCGTCGACTCCAGGAACACCGGCGAGGTTTAGCAAAGAACCGGCAGCCGCATTGAAAGCGATGGCAATTGGAATCGACAGCACGCTGCGGAAGAAATTACCCACGATGACGCCCCGGGGAAATCCACGAAAGGCATTGTGGCTGGAGAGGTAAATTCCATTGGCCAGCGCCATGAATGTATACAAGGCCATCGGATGGTTGGCGGTGGTAATGCCGAAGCCCTTGTCCAGGATGAGGGTTTTCACGACCAGGTCGAGCAATGGCACCGAAAACCCAGTGTATAGCAATGAATCGGTCAGACGATCCCAGCTGACGTAGTCGTTCCATCGCAACAGGGGCGACCGCCTGAGTCCTCCCCCCCCGAGAACGGACTGCAGAATATTGCGCAATCCGGTGATGCCGAACCAGATGAAGGCGCCGCCGTATGCCAGCACCCACCAGTCTTTTGTCAGGGCAAAGGTGGTGAACGCGGGAACAAAGCCGATCAACACCTTGAGAGTGTTCTTGAGACGGGTATTCATGTAGCGCCAGGAAACCCGTTTGTGATGTTGGTTCAACGGCGGTGGTTCAAGGTAAAGCTCGTTGGTAAGCTCCTTCTGAACACCGCCGAGGGTGACGATTTCCCCGGGTTGTTTCATCCGGATTGACTTTTCCTCCACGTACCAGTCTTCGATGCACCGGTGGCCCAACCGGCGAATGACCGGCATACGTCCTGCCGTTTGAATGAGGGCCCGCAGGAAACGACCGTATCCCCTGTAAGGCACAAACGTCAGTCGCCGCAAAACCGTCATGGTCATCGGAATGATTTCACGATTTTTCCCGGCCTGTTGGGCCACTTCTTTTCTGGCACGGGGAGCCAGAGTCTCGATAACGGCCAACCCCATACCGTGCACCCGCGGGGAGCGACCGGTGGAATCACTCCCGATTCTGGCTTTCAACGGCGTTCCTTCGTAAAGCGCCTTTAGGTGAAGAATATCGTGCAGAATTGTCTTCAGCTTCCAGACCCGATCGGTCCGATCGGGAAGATCCGAAGCCTCCAAGCTGTTAATAATCTTGCGAATAATTCGTTTCAGGCTGATGACACTGCCTTCATTGAGAGCCTGCTGCAGCATGTTGATGTCGGTCAGATGGGCGGTGTTACCGTCGGCATAGTCTTTGAGGTTGAATATTTCGAGCCGGGTGACCATGCCCTCGCAGTCATAGAGCAACTCCAGGACATCCTCCACCTTTAGATTACTGAGATTGAGAGTGATTCGATGTCCGGAATGCAGGCCTGTCAGGCGTTTGATCAACTCGCAAGGGCTCAGGCGCAACAGATCGGGAACCTCCGGACCGTCGCTGGGAATACCCGGGTTGGGGAGATTCGGGTTCTTTTCCGGCCGCAGAAGCCCCTCCAGCAATAGTTCGATGTCCATGCTGTTGAGGGCTTCGATCTCATCGCGTATGTCGCGCTGCACTTTGGCATCAGCGCCGTTGCAACGCTCACGTAAGGCAGCGACGCGCACATGCAGAGCGGTCAGTAAATGTTGATGAATGAATTTGGAAAGATGCAGAGTGGATTTCTGGCCGAGGGCGACAAATTTAAGAAATGCGGTTTCTTCCAAGGGAGGCAGCTCGATCCGGTAAGTCTCGGCAATCTGCCGTCGGTGGGTCTGATTAAATTCTTTCAGCAGTGCCAGCACATATTCCTGCTGATAGGCTGAAACCACCCGCCCCTCTTCCATCATCTGCATGACCGGAACTTCCGCCAGGAAGCACAGGAATGCCTGGGAGTCGGGAAAGCCCCTTGGCACCCAAATCACCTGCACATATTTGCCTCGAAAGCGGGCCGAAAATTCGATGCCGATGCGTACGTCGACCCCCATGATGGCAGCCGCTTCCAAAAGCTCGGCGGCAAATCGTGGTTCGATATAATTGTAGTGAATGACTCGCAACCGTCGGATACCCTTGATCCAGGCATCCATTATAAGGTGAGTGGATGATTTGCGCCCTTTGGTGTTGGCGTCGTGAACATGGTCGTCAAATGCGATCTGATTCCATTCCTCGGGCATTTCCAGCAGATGGTATTGCCGAAGCTGCTCCCGCACGAAGCGTGGCTTTCCGGTGGCCGTCATCCGAAAATCATGCGCCAGCTCGAGTTGGCGGCGATAATTGCCATGAGACCTGACCAGTTCCTTCATGATCTCCATTAATACCCGGGCGGTATTTTTAGGCATGGTTCCGGCAGCCGTGTCGAGAATTTCGTCCCGAAGTGACCGTAAGGCACTGAGACGTTCATCCACTGCCCCGACCTCAAGCGAACTGAGAAGGTGGACAACGGCGTAGGCGATACGCAAGCCCTTCGATTCGGCCATTTCCTTGATGCCGTTGGGATGAAAATACGGATAATAGATTCTGCGGGTGTATTCGAAGGTTCGGTCCCGATTCAGAACACCGGTGACAATACGCAGCAGTTCGTGGTCGCGTCGGTCAAACAGTATCCTCGGAACCCTTTCGGATATATTGTCAGGCGGCGACTTCCGCTGCCGCATTTCTTCCCTGAAATCTTTCATCAGTATAACATTATGAAATATATACAAAAATGTAAAGGGAAAACCACCTTGTCTCTCTCTGGTGAAGAACCATAGCAACACCGAAGGCTCTTTAAAAAATGATATAACATACCAAACGCACTGCAGGCTGGCGTGGGATATTGACAGGCGCCGCCTTATGAATCATGATGCATCGGGTGCCACCATTAAGGCGCTTTGCTGTCGTTTTTATAACGTTAAGTGTTTTCACGCGCAAGTCCCGGTTATACAGCTGAGGGGCTGTCGAACGGATCCTGGGACGGGTAGGTGGTTTATGGCGACATTGTGAGGTCCTGAATGCCGAAAAAGATTATGATTGCCTGTCACGAATGTGATCTGCTGCTTTGGCTCGGGCCGCTTCCGCCAGGAACGCTGGCCCGCTGCACCCGCTGCGGTGCGGTGTTGTCTCGCCGCCGGCGCAGGAGCCTCGAACGGACCCTGGCCCTGACCATCGCCGGACTGACCCTGTTTAGCCTGGCCAATCTATTTCCCTTTATGGCCATGACGATGGAAGGCCAGTACCGACAGATCGTCTTGTTGACCGGCATTAAGGAACTGTACCTTCAGGGGATGCCGGAAATCGCCGCACTGGTGCTTCTGACCACAGTCGTATCGCCGTTTCTGCAGCTGACGGGGCTGCTGTATGTCCTGCTGCCGCTGAAATTAAACCGGCTGACTCCGGCAATCTGGCGGGTATTCCGCTGGGTCCGCTACCTGCAACCGTGGAGCATGCTGGAAGTGTTCATGCTTGGCATTCTGGTAGCAATGGTCAAACTCACAAAAATGGCGGACGTCGTCCCGGGGATCTCCCTCTACTGTTTCCTGGCGCTCATTTATGTCCTGGCGGCCATCACCGCCTCCCTGGACCCAAGCCGCGTGTGGGAAAAATGGAGGGAGGTCTGATGACATCAGCGAAGATCACCGCCAAAGACGCCGACCTGATCAGCTGTCACAGCTGCCACCTCCTCTGCCGGCCGGCTGCATCGCAGGACCGCCGCCCTATTCGATGTCCACGCTGCAGTGCCACCCTGCATCAACGCAAGCCCCGCAGCATAAAACGCACCTGGGCGCTGTTGATCGCCGCGTTAGTCTGTTATATCCCGGCGAATATTCTGCCGGCAACAATAGCCAGCTCCTTAGGAGACGTACAGACCGACACCATTATGAGCGGGGTGATTTATTTCATCAATACCGGTATGTGGCCGATCGCCCTGATTATTTTTATCGCCAGCATTCTGGTGCCGTTGTTGAAGCTTGCCATACTTTCCTTCCTGTTGGTATCGGTGCAGCGCCGTTCGACCTGGCGTCCGAAGGATCGCGCCCGTTTTTACCGCCTGACCGAGGCCATCGGACGCTGGTCCATGGTCGATATCTTTGTCATCACGATCACGGTCGCCCTGGTAAGAATGGGTGCGGTGGCATTTTTTGAAGCCGGTCCGGGACTCGTGTTTTTTGCCGCGGTGGTCGTTTTGACCATGTTTGCCGCAATGAGTTTCGACCCCAGGCTGATATGGGATAAATAAGGAGTTCCGCAATGAACGAGCAGAAAACAGAAGAGTCCCTGCCTGAAGAAATACCGGAAGCTGTTGTCCAATCCCGCATCAGTCAGTTCTCGATCGTATGGATCATTCCGCTGGTCGCGGTACTTATCGGCGTGTGGCTGATATACAAGGCCCAGTCGGAAAAAGGCCCGACGATAACCATGACTTTCCAGACGGCCGAAGGCCTCGAGGCTGGTAAAACCAAGATCAAGTACAAGGAAGTCGACCTCGGCCAGGTCCAGAAAATCAGTCTCGGCCCGGATCTGTCTCAGGTGGTCGTCACCGCCAAACTCGTCAAGCAGGCGGAAGATCTGATTTCAGAAAACACGCGCTTCTGGGTCGTGCGGGCCCGGATTAATGTTAGTGGGGTTTCGGGGCTTGGCACCCTTTTTTCAGGCGCTTACATCGGCATGGATCCGGGCAAGCCCGGCAAGCCGGCCAACCAGTTTACCGGAATGGAAGAGCCGCCGACCGTCACAACCGACCTACCGGGCCGGCACTTCGTCCTGAAGGCTGAACAACGCGGCTCGCTCGACACGGGTTCGCCGGTCTATTTCCGTCAAATCAGGGTGGGTCAGGTTGTCGGTTACCAGTTGAACGAAGACGGTCAGAGCGTCACGATAAAGGTTTTTATTAACAGCCCCTACCACCGGTTCGTATACAAAAATTCCCGTTTCTGGAACGCCAGTGGATTGGATCTCTCGATCGGCGCCGCCGGTGTTCAACTCAACACGGAATCGTTGGTAACCATGCTGGTAGGTGGTATCTCCTTTGACGTGCCAAGCTATCTCGAAACCGGCGATCCGGCCGCAGCGGATCAGGTGTTCAATCTCTATGAAAATTACGCCGCCAGTCAGGAAAAGACGTACCAGGTGAAAAATTACTGGGTACTCTATTTCGAAGGGTCGGTGAGGGGGCTTTCGCCGGGAGCGCCGGTCGAATTCAGGGGTATCAAAATCGGTAAAGTCGTTGACATCAATCTTGAATTCAATGCTGTGAACCGTAATTTCCGTATTCCGGTTCTCGTAGAAATAGAACCGGAGCGATTTATTCCCACTGTGGAAATCGACCGGGAGGAAAAGCACCGCGGGATACTCGATTTTCTGGTGGCGAAAGGTTTCCGGGGTCAGCTCAAGATCGGCAACCTGATTACCGGGCAGCAATTGGTTTCTTTCGACATCTTCCCCAACGCCCCGCGCCGGCAAATCTACTGGAATGATCCTTACCCGGAATTTCCTACCGTGCCGACACCGATCGAGGAAATCGGCAGTCAAGTCAGCCGTATCCTTACCAAACTGGACAGCATGCCCCTGGATGAAATCGGCAAGGACCTTCGCGACACCGTCGCGAGCACCAAGAAACTGATGGGGGCCCCTGAACTGACTGAAGCCGCCCGGAATCTAAACGGGATCCTCAGGCAAACGCAGCAACTGATTGCTGAGTTGAGAACGGGAATTACGCCGGACATTTCGGCCACCCTGGCGCAAGCGAAACAATCCCTCGCCGCGGTGGAAACGACCCTGAACGAAGACTCCCCACTGCAGGTGAACATCAACAGCGCGCTGGTGGAGCTTATTGCCGCAGCCCGATCTCTGCGTGCCCTGACCGATTACCTCGAACGCCATCCGGAAGCACTCATCTATGGCAAGAAGAAAGATCGATAAATGCCCATCCAAGAGAGGTTAGCGGAAAAAAGACCATTTATGGATGGACAATAGAAGCTATCTCAAAATTAGGATTTTTGTTCGAGATCAAGGCGAGACCAAGAATCAACCCGCAGGCATACTCACGTATGTCCGCACAGGCGCGGGAAGGGACCTGCGCCTGTGCCAAAACGAGGACTCAACGCCGATATCGGGCGAAAAGACTTTTTTGAGATGACTTCTAAAAAAGCCGCGCATTGATGACCAGGTGGCACAATATGCTCAGCGCGTACCCCAGGGCGATGGCCGGTGTCCACTTCAGGTGGGAACCGAAGGTGTATATCCCACGCGCCGTTCCCAGCAATCCCACTCCGGCCGCCGAGCCGATGGCCAGCAGGCTGCCGCCGACTCCGGCCGTCAATGTCACCAGAAGCCATTGCCCGTGCGACATGCTGGGATCCATGGTCAGCACGGCAAACATGACCGGGATATTGTCGACAATCGCGGAAAGAACACCGACAGCCGTGTTGGCGGCCGTCGGCCCCAGGTCGACATACATGTAATTGGAAACCAGCGCCAGATAGCCGAACTGCGAAATCCCACCGACGCACAAAATCACACCGTAAAAAAACAGCAGGGTGTCCCATTCCGCACGGGCAATTCGTTTCATCAGGTCGAAATGCGAGGTCTTGCGTTTCATGTTCGTGTAATCGTGCAGCGTTTCCACAACCCCGATGACACTTCCCGTCTCGTCCTTGACCGGTGCCGCGGCGATGGAAAGCCATTTACCTTCTTTTCCCAGCGTAGGAAAAAAAGCGGCCGTTTCGTATGCATGTTCGAGTGAATGGAGCTGTTTGTGATGGCCGCCGTAATGCCGGCCGATCTCTTCCTTGGGAAAGTTTTCCAGCACCAGATCCGCCAAAACCAGCCGTTCCCTTTCGTAGAACGGATGCCAGTGACGGCGGGTACCGACGACCTCGCTGGCCGACACGCCACTGAGTTTCTCCATCGCTCGGTTCCAGTGGGTAACGATATGATCGTTGTCGATCATAAACGTCGGTTCGGAATATTCCTCAATGAACTCCGAGAGGATGTTGCGTCTCTGCATCAATGCCGCCAGGGGGTGAAGCGTTTCATGCGGGCGTTGGCCGAGGATGCTGTCATACCTGTCTAAGCGGCCTTCACGCAACTTGATGAAATAGGAAAACGCACCGAGATATCCGAGCCCCAGCATCATTCCCGCCGCCGGCGGCAGGTGGAGAAAGTTATGAAATGACACCGCGGTGGCAATGGTCAGCAGAAACAGAACGATCATGCGATGAGCGCCCAGTTTCATGGTTACCGCCTCGTCGCTCACCTCCGGCACTTTCCGTTCGATACCCAGGCTCATCAGGAATGCTGGGACCAACCAGTTGACGAGGGAGGGAATGAAAATATCGAAAAATTCGAGAAACTGAACCTTCCCCTTCTGCCACACCATCAGGGTGGTGATATCGCCGAAGGGCGAGAAGGCGCCGCCGGCATTGGCGGCAATAACGACGTTAATGCAGGCCAGTGAAACAAACTTCTTGTTAGCGCCGCCGACCGCCATGACCACGGCCCCCATCAGCAGTGCAGTGGTCAGGTTATCGGCAATCGGGGAAATAAAGAACGCCAGCAAACCGGTGATCCAAAAAATCTTGCGCAGTGAATAGCCCTTGGAAACGAGATAAGACCGCAGGGCCTGGAAAACATTCCTTTCTTCAAGGGCGTTGATGTAGGTCATCGCCACCAGGAGAAAAAGAAAAAGCTCCGCGTATTCGAGCAGACTGTGACGGATCGCCTCGTGGGGGGTGTGTGTATCCCCCACGGAAGCGTAACCGAGCGCCACCAGGACCCAGATGACCCCTGCAGCCAGCAAGACCGGTTTGCTCTTGCGCAGATGGATTTTGTTTTCGAGCGGAACGAGGGCGTAAGCGCCGACGAACAGCAGCAGCCCCAGGTAGCCATAGGCACTGGAAGTTAAATCTATAACGGCGGCCGTTCCGGGTTCAGCCGCCCATGAGAGTGACGGCACGAAAATCAATGCTACAAAAAAAATGAGAGATGTCATTGGGGGCTACTTTTTACTCCTGAGTATGTAGGATGTCGACTTTTCGAAGGCCTGGTTTTTCTGCGCACCCAAGATCGTTCCGACAGCTGCTTCGACCGCAGCATTCAGGTCGAGGCGCGCGGTGTTGATGACAAGATCATAGTGTTTCCAGTCGGCGATATCTTTGCGGAAGGTCTCCCTGACAAAGGCCTTTCGCCGGGAATCGCGGTGCTTGATCCTTTTACGCGCATCAACGATGGAAACGCCGAAATGAAAAGCCACGTTTTTCTCCCGCACCTCTTCAGGGGCAACGACGCGTATGGCGAAGCGCTTTTCGGGGGAGAGGATAAAATTGGCGCCGCGGCCCACGATCACCGCCCGGCCGATAATCCCCAGGGCACTGACTATCTTGTTGAGGTGATGGAGGTAGTCACCGGAATAGACATACGTATCGCTGACCAGAGAAGAGACGAAATCCTGCAGCCTGCCAAACCTCTCTTTTTCGATGAGATCGAGGGCATTGCTGCTGACATCGGCGCTGTGGGAGACCGCATTGAGGATGTTTCTCGAATACAATTCGAAACCCAACCTTTGGGCCAAGCCTTCTGCGATGAGATACCCGCCGCTGCCGGCTTCCATGCTGAGGGTGATCACCGGCACGGAGACCTTTTTTTCCAGGTCTTCTTCCGTTAGGCTCTTATCGAACTTGGCCCGCTGTTCGGCCACGAATTTTTCAACTGTCACCTTTGACGAATCCATTGCAACTCCTTTCAAGACCCGTTAATATGGATATAAAATTAATTCATTCAAGATTCAGTTAATGAAAGCTGTTGAAGTTATTGTAGTCTTTTAGTTATGTCAACCAAGAACTGATTCGTAGAAAACCTGGGGGTGGGGTAGGCACGGCTCTGCCCGGCACGGAGAGGATGGGCTGCGGTGAAAGCAGACACTGCCTGAATGCAATCGGAGACGGCGTCGCTACTACGAGTGAGGCTCCCCCCGCAGGACGGTAGGCCTCGGTTAGCCCGTCGCAGGCGGGCTTGAAACGCCTCTAAGGTTCTGGTTTTTCCCCCTTGTCCCGCGCCGAGCATCGGCGAGGTGGCCGAATAGTAGCGCGCGGACCTGTTTGAGTCCGCCGGAGGCGGGCGAGTTTCCGCGGGCTCCGGCCGCATCGACGACGCGCAGGATCAAGCGGGACACGGGCGGTTTCTTTTGGTTCGTTTTCTTTCACGTGAAAGAAAATGAACGAACAGTCACAAAACAACGCGCCACGACGGTGCAACCCTTCCGGGTCCTCCACCAGGGGTGAAGGGTTTAGATCGATACTAAATCCGGCTGAAAAGACGGAATCGCACACTTGTAGAGTGCCAGGAAGCACGTGTTCCCGGACGCTTGTCCTTTGAACCCCACTGCGATGATCCTGCGGATATGCCTGACATCGCCGATAGCAAAGGTGACCACCTGTCTCAAGCCTGGGCCAGTCTCAAGAAGTATTGGTGCAGGCGCGGATCATCGGTCAATTCCGGGTGAAACGCGGTGGCCAGATGCTTATGCTGCCGGACCGCCACAATGGTTTGGGCATCCACCCGGGCGATAACGCCGGCCTCGCCCCAGGTTTCGATCACTTTAGGCGCGCGGATAAAGACCGCCGGAAAGGGTGTCGACGTGTCGTTCGACAACCCGTGTACCGTCACGCCGGTTTCGAAGCTGTCGATCTGGCGGCCAAAGGCGTTGCGCGATACAGACATGTCCATGATTCCCAACCGGGGCTGATCACAGTCGATACGTTTGGCCATCAGAATCATCCCGGCACAGATCCCCCACACGGCTTTACGCTCGGCAAACCGGCGCAAAGGCGACACCAGATCATAGCTGACCGCCAGCTTACCGATGGTCGTGCTTTCCCCGCCGGGGATGACCAGACCGTCGAGCCCTTCAAGATCTTCGGCAAGCTTCACCTGGAACGCCCGGGCGCCAATCCGCGTAAAAATTTCAATGTGCTCTTTAAAGGCTCCCTGGAGAGCCAAAACGCCGATTTTCATTGACGTCCCTTAAATAATTCCGGAAAAATTTCCGTCCCGCGAATGCCGGTTACCAACCGCGACCGGCAAGCAGCTCGTTCTCCGGCAGGTCCCGGATGCTGATGCCCGGCATCGGTTCCCCGAGGTTTTCACTCACCCGGGCCAGAATTTCGGGATTGTCGAAGTGGGTTGTGGCTTCGACAATCGCTTTACCGCGCTCGGCCGGGTTGCCGCTCTTAAATATGCCGGAGCCGACAAAAACCCCGTCCAGGCCCAGTTGCATCATCATTGCCGCATCGGCCGGCGTGGCCAGTCCGCCGGCAGCAAAATTGACCACCGGCAACCGACCCAGTTCCCGGGTCTGTTTCACCAGGTCATAGGGCGCTCCGATGGTTTTGGCATACGCCATTAATTCATCTTGCGGCAGCTGGTGAAGGTGCCGGATTTCGCTCATGAGGGTGCGTGCGTGTCTGACAGCCTCCACCACGTCGCCGGTGCCGGCTTCGCCTTTGGTTCGTATCATCGCGGCCCCCTCCCCGATGCGACGCAGAGCCTCCCCCAGGCCCCGACACCCGCAGACAAAAGGGACCGTAAACGCATGCTTGTCAATGTGGAAGCGATCATCCGCCGGTGTGAGCACCTCGCTCTCATCAACATAGTCCACCCCGATGCTTTGCAACACCTGGGCCTCGACGAAATGCCCAATCCGGCATTTGGCCATCACCGGTATGCTGACCGCTGCCATGATTTCCCGAATCAGGCCGGGGTCCGACATGCGGGCCACACCGCCGTTCTGGCGGATGTCGGACGGCACCCGCTCCAGTGCCATAACGGCCACAGCGCCGGCCGTTTCGGCGATAACGGCATGTTCGGGGGATACGACATCCATGATGACGCCCCCCTTAAGCATCTTCGCCATACCGCTTTTTACGGTAAACCCTCCGGTTTCTCTTGAACCATCATTTTGAACATCTTTCATTCTTACAGCCCTCCTTTCCGGCGGTCCTCATCTCGCAAGAATCGTTGGAGGATTGGCCCGCCTCTGTTTTGACTTTATGAAATCAGTTGTAGATAATTACGACGGGCGATGATAATAAAACAGATACAGTATTCTATAAATTTTATCATAACAGATAGACCCCGAACCTACCCAGGAAGTACGGAAGGATTCTTTCGTGATCCAATCGAAAAAAGTATTTCGTTACCGACAGCTTGCCAAGGAGATCGAACGGGAGATTCTCAGTGGGAAATATCAGGCAGGCGAGCGGCTGCCGTCTATACGCCGACTCCACCGCCGCACCAACCTGAGCATCTCAACGATTTACCAGGCTTTCGTGGAACTCGAAAAAACGGGACTGGTGGAGGCCCGTCCCAGGTCCGGGTACTTCGTCAGTCCGGTAACGCTTCAGCAAATCAAAGCGCCGTTTCACCGCAAACGCTCGATACCGCCCCGGGAAATCCAGCTTTCAGCGGTGATCAATTCTGTGGTCACCGCCATCAACGATCCGGGCCTTCTACCGCTGGGGATGACGGTGATCGACGCCGAACTGCTTCCGTTCAAGGCATTGTCGCGCATTTTAAAGGCGACAACCCAGCGACAGCTCAAAGCGTTGTTGTCCTACGCCCTTTCTGAGGGATCACCGGAATTGAAACGCCGTTTGGCCCATCGCTACCTGGGGATCGTGAACGGGATCACCGAGGAGGACATCATCATCACCAACGGCTGCATGGAAGCGGTGGCCCTCTGCCTGCTGGCGACGGTAACGCCCGGCGGCACGGTGGCGGTCGAAGCCCCGACCAACTTCACATTCCTGCAAATGTTGAAAGAACTTGGCCTGATGGTGGCCGAAGTGCCCACCGACCCCCGGACGGGACTGGACATTCAGGCTCTGGAGCGCTTGATCCGCCGCACACGGATCGATGCCTGTCTTTTCATGCCCAATTTTCACAATCCCCTGGGCGCTCTGATGCCCGACAGTCATAAGGATGCCCTCGTGCGCCTTTTGAACCGCTGCAGAATACCGCTGATCGAAGACGACATCAGCGCCGAACTCCATTTTGGCCATCAGCGCCCCTTGCCGCTGAAGGCATTCGACCGCGACAACCTGGTATTGACCTGCTCTTCCTTTTCAAAAACCCTGGCTCCGGGATTGCGGATCGGCTGGGTGCTGCCTGGCAGGCACTATAGAGAAAAGATCCAGAACCTGAAAGCCGGAACGACGGTATCCACATCTTCTCTGGACCAGCATCTCATGGCGCAGTTCATCGAAACCGGCAGCTATGAACGGCATCTGCGCCGACTCCGGGCAATCCTGGGGCAGAATATGATCCGGACCGCAATGGCGGTTCAGAAGCATTTTCCGGAGGACACCCGGTTATCGGTGCCGGAAGGGGGGTCTCTCCTGTGGGTGCAGCTTCCGCCCGAAATGAACGGGCTGGAAGTTCACCAGAAAGCATTGAGCCGTCACATTGCCTTGATACCGGGAGTGGTGTGTTCCAATTCGGGACTTTTCAAGAACCACGTTCAGATCAGCTTCGGGATGCCTTACACCCCAGCTGTAGAGAAAGGAATCGTCGCATTGGGGAAAATTCTGGCCGAGATGAACTGATGCCATCACCAA
>CAWGUE010000035.1:0-47107 GCA_963825595.1 uncultured delta proteobacterium
TTGATGAGCACGATCTCAGCACATCGCTTCCCCAAAAATCGTTCAACTTTGGTTTAAATCAGGCGCTTCTCCTGCGCGTACGGCAATATGTGAATGATCTTGCCGGCCCTGATGGCTGCTTGGGCCTTCAGCCAGAAATCCACTGTGAATAGGTCGGCATGGTGCTGCATGAACACTTTGAGCAGATCCGGCGATAATCCCAAAAACCGTGTCATTTCCTCCGGGAAAACATCGTTTGGCCCCACCAAGAACCAGGGCTCATCCGCGAGTTCATCTTCTTCGAATCGCGGCGGCGGTAACGTTCTAAAATTGCAGCTCGACAGGAGGCACAATTCGTCGTAGTCGTAGAATACAACACGTCCGTGTCGGGTTACCCCGAAATTTTTCAGCAGCATATCACCCGGAAAGATATCGCTGACGGCCAGGTCCTTGATGGCATTGCCGAAATCCTGCAATGCCGCGGATGCAGAATGACGATCGGCGACGCGTAGGTAAATGTCCAGTGGTGTGACCCGCCGTTCCACATAAGCGTGCCGGATAACGATGTCGTTTTCCCGGATACGTACCGTTTGAGCAGCCTCCATCCGGAGTTCATCGAGAAGTTCATCAGAAAACCAGCAGCGGTCGAACTGCAGGTATTCGAAGGTATGCGCCTCAACCAGCCGACCGGCCCGGTCGTGCCGGAATACCAATTCATACTTGTCGATAACTTCGTTTCGCGTAATCTTTTTCGGGCTGCTGAACCGGTCACGGATCAGCTTGATAACCAGATCATCGTGGGCCATGTTAAATACAATCATGACCATACCGCGTTTGCCGGGCGAAAGGGTAAACTGCTCGCTGCCGCATTCACTGGTGAATTTGACAATGTCTCGGTAAAGCTCTGTTTTGCCGTGCTTGTTATATCCGATGGACGTGTAGAGTTCGGCGATGCGCTTGTGCGGCATCATAGTTTTTAAGAAGCGGACCAGATCGTATGGTCGGTCGGTGCATGCGAAGAAATACGAACGCGTGAAGGAGAACAAGATGCTGAGGCTCTCCTCGTCAAACAAAACCGCATCGATCACGATGCCTTCCTTCGGATGGTGCAGGGCGACGGCGAAAGGAAATAGTCCTTGTGAGGTGATGACTCGGCCAAGGAGGTACGCCCCTTTACTGCGATAGAAAATACTGCAGGCCATATCGATCCGTTCAACCGGCGCGAATTCATCGCCCATCTTGATATGCTGTCGAATTTGCGCTGCTGCAACATCCACTGAATGGTCGCGATTTTGAATTTTTTCTCCGAAACCGCAATCCCGGAAAATGCTGCGCAGAAGTTCTGAAGCAGGAGTTAAATCATTTTCCGACACATAACTTCGATATTCATTATTAATGGTCGAAGAGGGCGGTGAATCGAAATCAGAGTTGACAAACTCTATTTGAGGATCGACTCCGACCGTGACAAAGATGCGGCGAGTGATGGAATTAAAATAGGTTTCCGCAATTTCCCAATCGTTTCGTTTTCCGATCAGTCCCGAATACACCGATTTCATCGCGTTCCAGATGGGACGGTTCGTGAGGGAATCCCCGAGCAGTCGGCGCACGTCAATCTCGATTTCCCTGACCATTGTTCGGTAAAGTCCCAAACGCTGGGCGGCGTCCTTCTGAAGACCCGACCAGTCCCGCTTGAGGAAGCGGTTCCCGGCTCGGAGCGTGATGGTCTTGAATTGGGTGTGAAAATGGTCAAAGCTTTCACAAATTGCCTGCGCCCCGGTGTTGGCTAAGCGGCTGCCGGGTGAGAGTGTATGCATGACGAACCCCGCTGGATGGCGAAAATGCACCCAGGTGAAAAAAATTGTTTCTTAAATCAATTGGATCCTTGGGTGACGTTTTCATCACATCCGCATCCGCATCCGCCGTCACATCCGCTTTCGCATTCGGCCATGGCAGCCATCGTTCGGATGACTTCCCGACTTTCGGCCGGTTCAACCAGAGTAATATGGGCTGTCAGAAAAATTTCCGCATGGCCGACAAGATCTCGCGTGAAAGGCGGGTTGATGTGCCGAAAAATTCGGTTCAGGTCCTCACGCTTCAGCTGCACGCTGACCTCGTCTCCGCTTGTCTTGCCTGTCAGTGCATACTCGAAAGGTGTCAGTCCATCGGTCCCCAGCCCGAAGATAAAACTAAAGGATTGTGGTTGAGCGATGATATCCGATGTCTGGGGGGAGGTGCCCGCCGTGACGGAAAGCGTAATTTTTTTCAGGTTGTCAATTGCCGGTTTTGCCGTCGAATTTTCCATAATCGCCTCTCGTTTAAGCTGTTGATGCCGAGCGATACAAAACAGATTCAGATCCAAACCCTGGGTCTGAAACAAAAAAATAGGACCATAAACTCCGCCTGGCAATCAGATGGGAATGCCGGTGCGGTTTTACATACCACCCCGCCCGTTGCCCATGGTCCAAGGGACTGCGTCCCCCCTTCCAGCTGCCGATAGGGCTATGGTCGGCGCTGGCGGCGGGATCGCTGCTGCAGGTCCTCGAACACCCTCAACGCGATCTTGCGCGTAACGGCCGGTGAGGCGCTGTTGTCAATCAGGATGGTGGCTTTCGTTTTTTTTTTGTCGATCGGCATTTGAGCCCGGATACGCGCCAGGGCCTCTGTTGCGTTGAGTCGGTCTCTGCGCATAAGACGCTTCTGCTGAATAGCCTCCGGGACATAGACCACGATGATTTCGGCCAGATCCCGGTCCATGCCGGCCTCGATGAGCAGGGGAATGTCAAGGATGACGACCGATTCGGGATGATCCCTTTCTATCTCCTTCAGCCTGCGTTCGGTTTCTGCAATGACAAACGGGTGCACGATTCGATTGAGGCGGTCTTTCTGCAGAGGAGCGTTGAAGATGATGTCAGCCATGCGTTTGCGATCGATGCCACCGTTTGGCAGCAAAATATTCCGACCGAATTGCGTGACGATCTTCTGCCACGCCGGTCGGCCCGTCTCCACGACTTCTTTGGCAATCTTATCCGCATCGATGACGATGGCCCCGGCTTCCTCGAAAATGGCGGCAACCGTGGATTTTCCTGTACCGATTCCTCCTGTCAACCCGGCGACGATCACCTCTATCTCCTGGTATCTGAAGATTGGATGCCCGATCGGTGCCCAGAACGTTTGATGGTACGCCGCCGCCGTTCAGGTCATCCGGCACGGCTGTGCGCCCCAGTTAACGCATGGACCGGTTTTGGCGGTCTTGGGTCCGGGGTCCTTGATTTCGGGCGACTCAGCGCTAAGATTAGCTGCTCATGTGAAAAAGGACAATCACTTTTTTGTCAAACCGCTTTGTTTCGCATATATTTGCCTGGTGTTCGATGAACCGATTTTTTAGCGAGTGCGTGCGTCTTGGAAGACATTTGTAGAACACGCATGCGATGGATTATCCTTGACTTCGGCGAGGCTTGTTTCTACAACCGATCTCAAAAACACATCCGGCGGCCAACGGCCCTGCCGCGGCGGAATTTCATGCACGCCCTGCTTCCGCAGGTGTTGCACTTTCTCGTCGGCCCGTGCTTCGCACCGGGATGTGTTCGACTTTATTGAAGTGGGTTGTCATCAATACTGTTAGGATGCAAAGGAGATTTGACATGCCGGAATTTACATACCAGGAAATGTTTCCGCTTTCCGAGGACGTGACCGAATACCGTCAACTCACGTGGGAAAACGTATCTGTGCTGACGCTTGACGGAAAAGAATTCCTGCAGGTCGAACCGGAAGCGTTGACCCTGCTGGCCGAACAGGCTTTCACCGATGTCGCCCACCTGCTGCGGCCTTCCCATTTGGCATTTCTGGCCAAAATATTGAAGGATCCGGAAGCGTCCGGAAACGACCGCTACGTGGCACAAGAGATGCTCAAGAATGCCGTCATTTCCGCCGAAGGCATTTTCCCCATGTGCCAGGACACCGGTACCGCGATTATTATCGGCAAAAAGGGTCAACAGATCATTACGGGGATTTGCGACGAAGAGGCCCTGTCGCGAGGCGTGTATAACGCTTACACCACCAAAAACCTGCGCTATTCCCAGAACGCACCCCTCAACATGTACGAGGAGAAAAACACCGGATGCAACCTGCCGGCCCAAATCGATTTGTACGCCAGCCAGGGCAGCGCATACTCGTTTCTGTTTATTGCCAAGGGTGGTGGTTCGGCGAATAAAACCTATCTTTACCAGGAAACGAAAGCGATCCTGACCCCGAACAACTTGGTCGCTTTCCTGGCAAGCAAGATGAAGACCCTGGGCACCGCCGCATGCCCTCCTTACCATCTATCCTTCGTGGTTGGCGGGACTTCAGCCGAATCCAATCTTAAAACCGTCAAACTCGCCACTGCCGGCTACCTGGATTCACTGCCGGAAGTCGGTAGTGAATCCGGGCACGCCTTCCGGGACAGGAAACTCGAAAACCAACTGCAGGGCTTGGCGCAAACGTCGGGCATCGGGGCCCAGTTCGGCGGGAAGTACTTTTGCCACGATGTCCGTGTCATTCGATTGCCGCGGCACGGCGCGTCCTGCCCCATCGGAATGGGGGTCAGCTGCAGTGCCGACCGCAATGTTAAAGCTAAAATTACCCGAGAGGGGATTTTCCTCGAGCGGTTGGAAAGGGATCCGGCGCAGTACCTGCCCGAGCCTTCCGGCGAGGACGCCGATGCCGTGCGCATCGACCTGAACCGGCCCATGGATGACATCCGGGCCGAACTGTCCAAGTTTCCGGTGGCAACCCGCTTGCTCTTGACCGGCAAGATCGTGGTTGCACGGGACATCGCCCACGCCCGGCTCAATGAAAGACGCCAACGGGGAGAGGGACTGCCGCAGTATGTAAAGGATCACATCATTTATTATGCCGGACCGGCCAAAACGCCTGCAGGATATCCATCGGGTTCATTTGGGCCGACAACCGCTGGACGAATGGACCCTTACGTGCCGGAATTCCAGGCACAGGGTGCATCCCTGGTGATGCTGGCCAAGGGGAACCGTTCGAAAATCGTCACCGAGTCGTGCAAAAAATACGGCGGCTTTTATCTCGGTTCCATCGGTGGTCCGGCTGCCCGTCTGGGTAAGGAGTGCATTACGGCCGTCGACATCATTGCCTACCCGGAACTGGGGATGGAGGCTATTTATCAGATCACCGTCAAAGATTTTCCGGCGTTTATCATTGTGGATGACAAAGGCAACGATTTTTTTGAAAACCTGCTTTGACTTAATCCCGCTCATTCGGCCAATAAAAACATTCGGCTGCGTGACGGTGAATAAAATTCACAATATGAATAAAACTTAAAAAACTATCGCTTTACAAACCGAAAGCCGTGCCATAAAAATGATAGTTTGATCAATAACCAGTGAGTTTGGCAAGGACGCTTGGATGCCATTACCGAGTGTCAGCGGTTGCATCCAATCACATCAAGATAAAGGAGTTTTTCCATGGCAAAGCAGATGATGACGATCGACGGAAATACCGCTGCCGCGCATGTGGCCTACGCCATGAGCGACGTGGCAGCGATCTATCCTATTACCCCTTCCTCACCAATCGGTGAAATTGCGGATGAATGGGCTGCCGTCGGCCGTAAAAACATTTTCGGTCAGGCCATGACGGTCAGACAAATGCAGTCCGAAGCCGGCGCTGCCGCCGCCGTTCACGGGAGTCTGGCTGCCGGGGCGCTGACCACGACCTATACGGCTTCCCAAGGGTTGCTGTTGATGATCCCCAATATGTACAAGATGTCCGGCGAACTGCTGCCGGGCGTTATGCACGTGACCGCCCGTGCGATTGCGGCCCATGCCCTCTCCATTTTTGGCGACCACCAAGATGTGATGGCAGTGCGCCAGACCGGTTTCGCCCTGCTCGCATCGGCCTCCGTACAGGAAGTCATGGATCTGGGGCTTGTTGCCCATCTGGCATCAATCGAGTCGAGCGTCCCGTTTCTGCACTTTTTCGACGGATTCCGCACCTCGCATGAAATTCAGAAGATCGAGCTGATCGATTACGAGGACATGGCCCGACTGGTCAACAGAGAAGCACTGGCCAGGTTTCGAGCCCGGGGCACAAACCCGGAAAGACCGGAATTGAGAGGGACAGCCCAGAATCCGGACATCTATTTTCAAGGCCGTGAAGCTGCGAATGCATATTATTTAAAAGTTCCCGGGATCGTGGAAGCGTACATGCAAAAAGTTTCCAAATTGACCGGGCGGGCCTACAAGCTTTTTGACTATGTGGGAGATCCCCAGGCGGAACAGGTGGTCGTGTCGATGGGATCTTCGTGTGAGACCATCGAGGAGGTTGTCAATCATCTCACCCAGCAGGGGGAGAAGGTCGGGCTCATTAAAGTGAGGCTTTACCGGCCGTTTTCGCCCGAGCACCTGTTTGCGGTCATGCCCGCCACCACCAAGCGTATAACCGTGCTCGACCGCACCAAAGAGCCGGGCGCTTTAGGAGACCCACTCTACACCGATATGTGTACGGCATTCATGGAACGCGGTCAGACGCCGATGGTCCTCGGGGGACGTTATGGGCTCGGTTCGAAGGAGTTCAACCCGAGTATGGTCAAGGCGGTTTTCGACAACATGAAAGCCGACAAACCCAAAAACCATTTTACGGTCGGAATCGTCGACGATGTCACCCACACCTCCCTGGAAGTCAAACCGGGTTTCGAGGTGGCGCCAATGGGGACGGTTCAGTGCAAGTTCTGGGGATTGGGCGCCGACGGTACGGTCGGGGCCAACAAAAGTGCCATCAAAATCATCGGCGATAACACGGACATGTACGCCCAGGCGTATTTCGCCTACGATTCCAAAAAGTCAGGCGGAATCACCATATCCCACCTGCGTTTCGGCAAGACCCAGATTCAGTCGACGTACCTGATCGATGCCGCCGACTACATCGCCTGTCACAAGGACAATTACGTAGAGATCTACGATGTGCTTGAAGGCGTCAAGGAAGGTGGCACCTTTGTGCTCAACTCGAACTGGTCCCTGGCGGATATGGAAGAGAAGCTGCCGTCCGGCGTGCGCCAGACCATCGCCCGAAAGAAATTGAAGTTTTACAATATCGACGCCGTAAAAATCGCACAGGAAGTCGGTCTGGGCGGTCGAATCAACATGATCATGCAGACGGCTTTTTTCAAGTTGGCCAAAGTGCTTCCGGTCGACGAAGCCATTAAACTGCTCAAGAAGGAAATCGAAAAAGTCTTCGGACGCAAGGGTGACAAGATCATTCGCATGAACCACGAAGCGGTCGACAAAACCCTCGATAACCTAGTGGAAATAAAATATCCGGCGGCCTGGGCCGATGCCGTCGACCAGCGGACAGCGGGAAAACACGATCCTGATTTTGTCAAAAATGTCATGCGGCCCATCATCGCTCAACAGGGCGACAGGCTGCCGGTCAGTGCTTTCATGCCGGACGGCATTTTCCCGGTGGATACCTCGAAGTATGAAAAACGTGGTGTCGCCATTAACGTGCCGGAGTGGATCATGGACAACTGCATCCAGTGCAACCAGTGCGCCATGGTCTGCCCCCACGCCTCCATCCGCCCCTTTCTGATGACCGAAGACGAATTGGCCGATGCCCCTGAGGGTTTCGAGGCTAAAAAAGCGTTGGGCAAGGAGCTGAAAGACTACTATTTCAGGATTCAGGTCGATACGCTCGACTGCTACGGTTGCGGGAACTGTGCCGATATCTGTCCCGCCAAGAAAGTGGCCCTGGTTATGAAGCCTCTCGACACCCAGACGCCGCTACAGGTTCCTCTCTGGGAGCATGCGGTGGAGTTGCCGGTGCGCGAAGGTATGATGAGTCGCAAGAGTATAAAGGGCAGCCAGTTCTGCCAACCGCTGCTGGAGTTCTCGGGCGCCTGTGCCGGATGCGGTGAAACACCCTATGCCAAGTTGTTGACCCAGATGTTCGGCGAGCGGATGGTCATCGGGAATGCAACCGGCTGCAGCTCCATATGGGGCGGCTCGGCACCGGCCATCCCTTACTGTGTGAACAAGGACGGTTTCGGCCCCACTTGGGGCAACTCACTCTTCGAGGATCCGGCCGAATTCACCTATGGCATGTTTCTGGGCGTCCTGCAGCAACGCCGCAAGCTGGCCGATTTGGCCCGTCAGGCCCTTGAGGCGGATGTTCCCTCAGAGGTGAAAACATCTCTCAAGGGATGGCTGGATCAGATGGGCGATCCGGAAGGGTCCCGCAAGTTCGGTGACCAGCTCAAGGCCTTGTTGCCGAAATACGCAGACGTCGCTCTGCTGAAAGATATCAACGGCATGTCCAAGCTGTTCACTAAGAAATCTTTCTGGGTGTTTGCCGGCGACGGCGCTGCCTATGACATCGCCTTCGGCGGCATTGATCATGTTATGGCCTCGGGGGAGGACATCAACATTCTGGTCTTCGATACGGAAGTTTACTCCAACACCGGTGGGCAGTCCTCCAAGGCGACGCCCACCGGATCGGTGGCCAAATTCGCCGCTTCCGGCAAGAAGACGACCAAGAAGGACATGGGGGGTATGATGATGAGCTACGGCTACGTTTATGTCGCGTCCGTGGCCATGGGCGCCAACAAGCAGCAAATGGCCAAAGCGTTCGCCGAGGCCGAAGCATACAATGGGCCTTCGATCATCATGGCCTATTCGCCGTGCATCAACCACGGCATCAAGCGTGGCATGGGGCACAGCCAAGACGAGTCAAAGCTTGCCGTTCAGTGTGGCTATTGGCCGCTGTACCGGTATAATCCGCAGCTCAAGGCTGAAGGAAAAAACCCGTTTGTCCTTGACTCCAAAGAGCCCGACGGTAAGATCGATGAGTTTATATCCGGTGAAATCCGGTATGCATCTCTGAAGCTGATGTTTCCGGAAGAAGCCCAAAAACTCAATGCCCGTCTTGGAGAGGAAGTCAAGGAGCGCTACCAGGCCCTCAAACTACTGGCCGATCCCACTTCAGTGTGCAAGGTAGAGGAAACCACCGCCTAACAGAGCGGAACATTAAGATATCCTTTACCACCAGACACGAGAGGGCCGTTTGAGATACGCAAACGGCCCTCTCGACTTTGAACGGGACGCATAATACTTCTCAAAAATAAATTCCGAACGACGGAAGGGCGGTATAAGTCGTTGTAGGAATAAACGTTCGAATAACGGAATGATTTTTTTGGACAACCACTTTACGCGGCTGAAGAATTCATTTCCAAGGATCAGACACCTTACATGTTCTATAGCTGATTATCCTGGCCTTTAGGGACTGGTTTTTATAGAGAACACACCCGGCCTCATCAATTATTTAAACTTTGAAAATGGATTCAGAATCTTTAAATAGATCTGCAAACGGTATCTCCTCCTGCCGATGCTGCGGCACCTGCTGTAAAAAAGGCGGGCCGGCCTTTCACGATGAAGACCGGTTGTTGATCGAAAAGGGAATTATTCAGCTCCGGTATCTATACACGCTACGCAAGGGCGAGTTGGTGCACGACCCCATTCGCGACGCCGTGCTCTCCGTTAATTCGGAGGTTATTAAAATTAAAAGCAACGCAGGTTCGCGTATCTGCACATTTTATGACGACCGGAAAGCGAAGTGCCGGATATACGCCGATCGCCCCTTGGAGTGCCGTTTGCTCAAATGCTGGGATACAACGGCTATTGAAGGGATGTATGAGCAGGACCGGCTGACACGCGAGAATCTGCTGGCAGACGTTGCCGGCTTGCGGGAGCTGGTTGCGGACCACGACCAGCGCTGCGGTTACGGTCGGTTGGGCGACCTCATATCACGTTTGAAAAAAGATCATAAAAAACATCTGGCCGATGATCTTGGAGAGATCATCAATTACGACAACCACCTCAGGCGGCTGGTCATCGAGACATGCCGGGTCGAACCGGAAATGCTCGACTTTCTTTTTGGCCGTCCTTTGGAAAAGACCATTGTAATGTTCGGATTGCGTTTGCGGCGAGTTGAGGGCAAGATGGTATTGACCGCCACTGGTCTGTCGTAAAAAAGACCTAATTTGAGTGATTGTCGAGGTTGCCGCAGGTACAAGGAAGAAGTCGTTCCGCAATAGTGGACTATGCGGAACGGCTTCTGACGCCGTAGATGTGGTAAGATCGGCAATCCCAAAGGGTTTCATATTTTCAAAATTAAAACCAGTCTAACTCCTTTGGATAAATACATAATAACGCTTTTTGAAAATTTGAAACGCTCAATTTAGGTAAGACTCTGTGGCAGATGACCCTATTCCGGCTGTTGAAAAACGATTGCGCTTGGCCAGGCCGTGTGTGCGGCCTGCCACCGCTTCAGCGAAAATGCGCCTATAAACATCGTTTTGCAACTATATATGGCCTTGTCTTGCAGGCACGCATGGCGTTTTTCAACACCCTGTTACGGTGACCGGCGGTCCGGAGGCCCGAACGATCCGGTCAAACCCGAATCTTGTGGTGTATGCACAACTGTCCAGCGGACATTATCGTCAGTTTTGGCGATCGATGCAATATGGTTGTCGAAATAATGGTGTTCAACGCTCATTCTGCGCTTGCCGACTTGAATAATCAGATTAAACCCGTCAAGGATTCCAATCACGCGGCAGCGTGATAGGGCTATCAAGCCCGTGCCTTCGGCCTTCAATACCGCTTCCTTTGCCGTCCAATAGCGGTGAAATCCTTCCCAAGACCTCCCACCGACAAGCGCCCATTCGTCCGGCACGGCCACTTTTTTAAATAGGCCCCTGGTTTTGCGCTCGGTGATTTTTTCGACGTCGATACCGATGGGGTATCGGGCGACCACGGCCGCGACATAGTCCGATTTGTGCGTCAACGACCAATAGACACCTTTTGTCGGCAACGGTCTCCCGCCCTTATCCTTGAGCGGTTCACCCATTTCGAGGTTGCTCTTTTCGGCGGAGAGTTTCAGTGCCTTGCGGGCATGGCGACTCAGATAAACGACAAGGTCGCGGGGTGGAAGTTGGCGCGCGTCTGCGGGAACAGAAAGGATGACAGGGTAGAGTGTAAGTTCTTTTTTCATTATGGCCAAAAACGAGCGTTCCAAATTTCAAAAGAAGGGTGATCTCGTAAATTTATGAGGAAATCTATCTGTATTGGTTTTTTAAATTTGAAACCCTTAGGG
The DNA here is from genome assembly GCA_963825595.1 of uncultured delta proteobacterium. GTDB lineage: Bacteria > Desulfobacterota > Desulfobacteria > Desulfobacterales > SG8-13 > JARFQH01. The sequence continues at coordinate 11,128 of CAWGUE010000035.1, forward strand.
ATTACCGTATCTGCGGTGTCAGATACCGTCGCGCTTAGCTATTGCCCATCCGCGAGTCGTTAAAGGCATTACAGAGTGTCCAATTCATAAATGAGGATTTTTTTCGTTGGGCAAGGCCGCACAAAGGTTTGCGGCGAGGCGTACTTATCGTACGCCGCAGCCGGAAACCTGCGGAGAACGCCGTCCAGCGGAAAAAAGGCCATTTATGGATGGACACTAGCTAATCCCGTTGGCGGCGGTAAGGAACGACATCTTCCTTGTGCGCGCGCCAACCTCAGCAATCGCTCATTTTAGCTATTATATATTGCACAACCATGCCATATTTGCCATAATTTTTAAACGCACCGTGAACTATTCACGCGGCTGGCGGTGTTCGTCCTGCCTGCCGCATCCTGTCTTCCGAGACGGTTATGGACGCGTCGTCAGAAAAGAAAATTCCCCGATCTTCTCCATTGGGTCCCAAAGGACGCCGACGGTTCTCCACGGTGTTGATGGCAACCATCATCTCTCTGGTCACGCTCTCTGTATTTGCCAGCCTTTTTGTGTTGAACGAGTATTTCAGCCGCCGGGTGGATGTCGAATTTCAGAAAAAGATTCGAGCCCAAAAAGGGCAGGTGGAACTTTTAATTAACAACCGCATGGCCAGTATCGATGCCGTACTGAGAGAATTGAGTTCCGACAACACGATCCGGGTGACAGTTATGCTGGGAGCCGGTGACCAGTTGTCCGAACATATCACCCAATCCTACCCGGGCGGCAACGGTGCGTATTACTTTGTTCAGAACTATTCCGATCGGACGATTTGCCCCGAAGAAAATCACGTTTTTCCCGATGGGGTTATCCGATCCGTACTGAAAATCAGGCCACGGGGTGAAATTTTCCAGGATCGAAAAAAAACCCGTCTCCTCTGGCTCTTCTCACTACCGATCATGCATGCGGAAGGGCGGATGGGGACCGCCTATGCCCTTTATGATATCCTCAACGACAGGGAACTTATCGCCGCTGTCCGCGAGGCCGTCGAGGGGGATCTCGCCTATATCAGATCAGACACCCTCTATTCCATTATTACCGGCAAGCCGCTGTCATTCAATCCCCGAAACTTCCAGCAAACCGTGGAAGATGCGGACGTCAGTACCATCGGTAAAGATTACGCCTATACCAGAATATCTGAATTCGAGCACGTCTATTTTCTGTCATCCCTAAGACCCCTCAACATGGAAAAGAGAAGGGTCACGTTGTTGATGGGTCTTTTCTCCGGTCTCGTATTGGCTGCTGCCGTGCTGATCGCATTTTTAATCGGTCGCCGGATGACCAGGCCGTTGCGGGATATGACCCGCAAGGCCATTCAGATATCCGAGGGCCAGAAAGACCTGCTTTTCGAGCGAAGCGGTCCTTATTGGGAGTTCGACCAGATGTCTGAGGCGTTCAATTACATGCTTTCCCATCTGAAAGACGCCGAGGAACGTTCCCGATACAGGGAGCTGCTCGAAAATGTCGACGATGCCGTCTATATCGTGGAAAAATCCGGGCGAATTCTGGATGCCAACATGGCGGCCTATTCTCCGCTTGGTTATCCGTCGTCAGTGTTTTATCAGCTGGGCCTGGAAAAGCTGCTACCCGAGCAAGATGCCCGCCGGATCCTTGCACAGGTGCAATCGGGGGATGAAGTGCCTCCCGTCGGTAAGCTGACCCTTGAGACAGTGCACCGTAAAAGGGACGGCAGCGTTGTGCCGGTTGAAATCTATTCCCGCCCGATTCTATACAGAGGCCATCCGGTTATTCTGAATGTCGCCAGAGACATCAGCCGCCGGGTGGAAGCGGAAAAGGCGTTGCGGGAGAGTGAGGAACGCTATCGTTCGGTAGTCGAGAATTCCAGTGACGGGATCATGATCCTCGGTGATGGTCTGCAAATTCTGTTTGCCAACCGGGTTTTGTCGAATATCCTGGGTCAGCCGATCCATACGTTGGAATACAGTCATTTCAAGGATTACCTCGCCGCAGAGGGACCGCCCTTCACGGTCGAGTATCTGACACGGTCGAACAACCCGTTCAACATGAAACCGCCGGCAGTATATCAGGTCAATGGAAAAAACGGAGAACGACGAACGGTGAGGATCACCGCCAATCGCTTCAAGGATTCCAACGGGCAGGAAAAAATTGTGGCCCAGGTTTTTGATATTACTGAACAGTTGAAGATCGAAGAGGAGAAAAGTCAACTCGAGGCCCAATTGATTCATGCTCAAAAAATGGAGGCAATCGGCACCCTTGCGGGTGGTATCGCGCATGATTTCAATAACTTATTGATGGGCATCCAGGGCCGTCTATCGATGATCCGCTTGCAGTCAAATTCAAATCAGCCGCACTTTGATCATATCGAGCCGATCGAGAAAACGATTTTGAGTGCCACCAATCTGACGAATCAATTGCTGGGATTTGCCAGAAAGGGTCAATATGAGATCAAGCCGACCTGTATCAATACCCTGGTGGAGGAGAGCACTCGCATGTTCATCAGCACCCGCAAAGAGATCGATCTGCAGCTCAACTGCCGCGAGGATGTTCGGCCGGTGAAGGCCGATCGGGGTCAAATCGAACAAGTATTGATCAATCTGTACGTCAACGCCTGGCAGGCGATGCCGCAAGGCGGCAATCTGACGATCAAAACTGAGAATATTCGCCTGACGGAAGCATTCTGCAACCGTATCGGCATTCAGGCCGGCGATTATGTCAAGATTTCCGTGAGCGACAGCGGTGGCGGAATGGATCGCGACACCATGGAACGGATATTCGAACCCTTTTTCACCACAAAAGGGATAGGGAAAGGCACCGGTTTGGGACTTGCCTCCGCGTACGGTATCATCAAAAACCATAAAGGCGCCATTCAAGTGGACAGCCGCAAGGGGCGCGGTACAACCTTCAGGATCTACCTCCCGATCGCCGATAACGACATGGCCGACATACCCGCCTTTCGAGAAGAAAGGATTGCCAGGGGTAAAGGAAGGATTCTGGTTGTCGACGACGAGGAAGAGTCGATTACTGCGACAGAGTTGATGATGCGCGAACTGGGCTATGAGGTGGTGTGCGCCAGAGGCGGCGAGGAAGCACTGAATCTCTATCGCGAATACCGGCAGGATTTCGACTTGATTACCCTTGATATGATCATGCCCGGGATGAACGGCAAGGAAACCTTCGATCGGTTAAAACAGATCAATCCTGACGTCCAGGTCCTATTGATCAGCGGATACAGCCATTCCCTCCAAGCCGATGAGATCATCCGACAGGGTGGCATCGGTTTGCTGCAGAAACCTTACGATATCTTCAGCCTGTCGTCAAAACTGAATGAAATCATTCAATAGTGCCCATCCGCGAAAAGTAGATGGACACGAGTCTCAGTGCCCATAGCGGCGTCATGAAACGACTCAAAATGCCCCCATCGAGTTGGAGGCTCCGCGTTTTCGTCGTTGCAGGCCTTGCCCTGAACCCTGACCTTATTTTCACCTTATTTGAGCGATTGGCGAGGTTGCCGCAGGTACAAGGAAGAAGTCGTTCCGCAATAGTGGACTATGCGGAAGGGCTTCTGACGCAGTAGATGTGGTAAGATCGGCAATCCCAAAGGGTTTCAAATTTTCAATATTAAAACCGGTCTAACTCCTCTTTATAAATACAAAATAACGCTTTTTGAAAATTTGAAACGCTCAATTTAGGTTTAAGAAACGTTCTATCAATGGATCATTGTGGCGATCCGAGGGTGATGACGATGCGCCGATTCTGACGACGGCCTTCCTCTGAGCTGTTCATCACCACCGGGCGGTAAGAGGCATAGCTGACCAGCGAGAGGCGCTTGGGATCGACCCCACCCTGCCATTGCAAGAAGCGGACAACGGATCCAGCTCTCGCAGCAGCCAGTTCCCAATTCGTTGGATACAGTTTTTTCAAACGCTTTCCCAAGGGAACATTGTCCGTGTGCCCTTCCACCACGATATGGTATGTGTCGTCCATCTTAAAGGATTCCGCCAGAGCCAGCAGAAGTTTTTTACCGTCGGCACTAATTTCCTGGCTGCCCGGGTCAAAAAGAATCTTGTCGGTCAGCACCACCTTCAACCGATCGGTGGTATCAACAATCTCGATGCCTTTTGAATCGATCTGGTCCCTAAGGCTCGATTCGATGGTTTTTTTGGTATCATCCAACAGCTTGATGACCTGCTGCTGCAACCGCACCATAGACCGCTGGCGATCCAGTTCAGCCTTTAATTTCTGGGTTTGTTCAGAAAGGTTTTTTATATTTTCGGTCAATTGTTCATTGGCCCTTTGAAGCGTAACGTTTTGCTGGTTCAGTTCTCCCACGTCGGCGGTGAGCCGCGTGTTTTCTGTTTCCAACCGCCGGATTTCATTCTGTGATTGACTCCGGTAATTTTCCAGCCGGTTTTCCGTTTTGGCGGATTTGGTCCCCGGCATACATGCCGTCAAGACCAGGCCTACCAGCAGTCCTACAACGATTCGTTTCTTTTTTGCCAACATCGTTTTCCCCTCATTTTAAGGGACGTTGAAACACGCTGCCGATCTTCGGAGGCATTGTCTTTCTGCTTTGGAAGACACAAGACCCGCAGTTCGCCCGGGTCTATTCAACACTTTTTACCCCGCTGTCCTGCCGGGATTCCCCGAAAGCCTTTAGAATCATCCGGCAGTCGGCTACCAGCACGCCTTGGCCTTCCGGGTAAACCAGGAGCGGGTTGATATCGAGCTCCATTATTTCAGGGTGGTTGATTACCATATCCGATAAGGCAACCAGGGATTTCTCGAGAATGTCGATTTCAGTTTTTGGGCGTCCCCTAAAACCCTTCAGCAGCTTGTAACCCTTGATGGAGCGTATCATTCGACGGGCCTCGTTACGACCGATAGGGGCCAATCGGAATTCAACGTCCTTGAAGACTTCCACGAAAATGCCGCCGATACCGAACATCAATAGGGGGCCGAAGATCGGATAGCGGTTGGCTCCCATGATAACCTCTTCACCGGGTGGGGCCATTTTTTGAACCAGCACGCCGTCGATCAATGCTTGCGGGTCGAATGCTTTGGCCCGCTCGACAATTTTCCCAAAGGCGTTTTTTACCGATACGATATTATCGAGGCCGATAACCACGCCGCCGGCATCCGATTTGTGCAAGATCTGCGCGGAAACGATCTTCAATACCACCGGAAACCCCAGTTCTTCAGCGATGGCGGCGGCCTCAGCGGCCGTTTGAGCCAGTTCTGTCGGCAAGACCTTGAAACCATAGCATTCCAGCAGCCGGTTGCCGACCAGTTCCCCGATCTGTGTATTTCCCGCCGCCAGGTTTTCGGCAATGATGCCGGCCGCCTTGTCGCGATCATGTTCGAAGTTGAACTGTGACAAGTGCTGACGATTGAGCCAGCGGGAATACCGGTAAAGTGCGCCAAAGGAATTCGCGGCACTCTCAGGAAACTTAAATACCGGAATACCGTGTTCCTGAAGATATTTTACGCCGGCGGAAACATCGACGATGCCCATGAAACAGCAGATGATCGGTTTGTGGGAACGCCGGGCGATTCGGACGATGGCTTCGGCCGTGCCCAAAGCGTTGGTCATCGATTGAGGCGTCAGGACGACCAGCGCGCCGTCGACACCCTCATCCCTGATAACGGCTACCAACGCGTTCTCATACCGTTCCGGGGCGGCATCTCCAATCACATCCACCGGGTTGTTCAGGTTGGCTGTCAGAGGCAGGTGGCTGGCCAGTGTTTCAACGGTTTCTTCGCTGAATTCCGCCAGGGTCAAGCCAGCAGACACCGTTACGTCGGTAGCCACGATACCCGGTCCACCGGCATTGGTGACAATGGCCACACGGTTGCCGTGGGGCACCTTGCGGCGCATTTTTCCGAGTTCGGTTTCATTTTTGTAGGCGAACGCGCTGGCAAAGTCAAAGAGTTCGTTGATAGATTCTACCCGGATGATACCGGCCTGCTTGAATATGGCATTATAAACACCTTCTGTTCCGGCCAGCGCACCGGTGTGGGAGGCTGCCGCCCGCGCACCGGCGTTGGTTCGACCGGACTTGATCACCAACACCGGTGTCGGACGAAAATCGCCGCAGGTGATATCCTTCACCGTTTGGATAAACTCCGGTCCACGGCGCAATTCCTCCAGGTAAATCATAATGACTTCGGTTTCCAGATCGCGGTGGAAATAGCGCAGCAGATCGAGTTCATCCACATCGGCTTTGTTGCCGATGGAGATAAATTTTGAAAATCCGAATTCCCTGTCGGCGGCGAAATCGAGCACCGCGGTGCACAGTGCCCCGCTCTGAGAAATAAACGAGACATTACCGGACTTGGGCATTCGAGCGGAGAAACTCGCATTCAACTTTACGGAGCGTTGGGGATTGATGACACCCAGACAATTGGGCCCCACCACCCTGACACCCGCCTCCTTGCAGATGGAAACGATGCGGTCTTCAATTCGTCGGCCTTCATTTCCGACTTCACGAAAGCCGGCCGAGACAATCACAATTCCCTTGACGGCTTTGTCAATGGCTGCTTCGACAGCCTTGAGAGCCGGTTCCGGCGGCAGGATGATCATAGCGAGGTCGATTGAATCAGGGATTTCCTTGATGGCAGGGTATGACTTAACGCATGCAATCGAATGCGCGTTGGGGTTTACAGGATAGAGGGTGCCGCGGTAGCCACCCCTCAGAATATTGACGAAGATGTCGTGACCGACTTTTCCCGGGGTGCCCGAAGCACCGATGACGGCCACTGATTCGGGGCTGAATATAGCATCAAGCGGATCCACTTGAATTTGGCTCCTGATGGGTCTTTTTTATTGCCAGGGCTTCGGCGTATACCCGTTTTTTTGAAAGCCCGGTTTCTGCGGCAACTTCCCGCACAATTTCTGACAGGGTCAGTTTCTTCTGTTTCAGGCGGGTTGTCAATTCCTCTTTCAGAGAATCGGGATGGTATGCCGTTTCTCCGCTCTTTCCGGCGACAAGAAGGGTGCATTCACCCTTGATGCTCGGCCTATCATTGAGGGTTTGCATCAAGTCGGACAGGCGACCGCGCACGAATTCTTCATGGCGCTTGGTCATTTCGCGCGCCAGCACGGCAGAGCGATCGCCAAAAAGGGTCAGGATATCATCTATGAGCCCGGTAATCCGTTTCGGTGATTCATAAAATATCAGCGTCCAAGGGACGTTCTGCAGTGTTTTCAACTGCCTGGTGCGTTGGCCTTGTTTGCGGGCCAAGAAACCGATGAACACGAACCCGTCCGAGGGGAGTCCGGAAGCACTGATCGCGGTAATGGCGGCGGAGGCTCCCGGAACGGGTATGATCTCAATATTGCGATCGATGGCGCTTTGGACCAGCCTGAAACCGGGATCCGAGACCGACGGCGTCCCGGCGTTGGATACGATCGCCACCGATAAACCGGATTCGAGTTTATCGAGCAGCAGGGGACACCGTTGCTGCTCGTTGTGTTCATGGTAGGAGATAAACTTTCCCTGTATGCCTCTATTTTTCAAAAGTCGACCGGTCTTACGGGTGTCCTCGGCAGCGATGATATCGACCGACCCGAGAACGTCCAAGGCCCTGAGAGTGATATCCTGAAGATTGCCGATCGGTGTCGCCACAACATAAAGAATCCCCCGGCGCTCGGTCCCGGCGATATTATTCGTAGGCGAGGTTGAAGGCATTTTTTATCAGCTCGATTTGCGTTGATGCGTTGGCGGAACTAATGGCAACGACATCGAAGCGGGCCTTGGCCCGCGTTTGATCGGTGGACTTCAGATATTGCAGGGCGACCATGGAGATTTTGCGTTGTTTGCGGGATGTAACCGCACTCTTGGGATTGCCGAAACGGCGCGAATTGCGCGCCTTGACCTCCACGAACACCAGCGTTTTCCTATCCCTGGCGATGATGTCGATTTCACCGAGACCGGTGCGGTAATTCTGTTCCAGAATCCGGTAGCCTTTGCTTCGCAGAAACTGGACAGCGATCGATTCGCCGGTTTTACCGATTTGTTGTCTTCGATTCAGCATCGTCAGACCTCAGAGGCAGCTGTCGGCTATTCGATGGCCGGACATGTTCTGTCACGCCTTTGAAACTGCGCCGATGTATCGGGCAGCAGCCGAATCGTTGAATGGCCTCCCGGTGAGCCTTGGTGGGGTATCCTTTGTGTGAAGTGAAGCGGTACTGCGGGTAATCCAGATCGTAACGATCCATCAGGCGGTCGCGTGTAACCTTGGCGATGATCGAAGCGGCCGAAATGGAAATGCTCAGTGCATCCCCCTTGGGGATAGTCACCTGGTGTGTCGGCAGAGAAATGGGAAAGGTGCCGTCGATGAGCAGGCAGTCGGGCGGTGGGTCGAGGTTGAGGGTCGCTATGGCCATTGACAGCAGCGAGGCCTGGAGGATGTTGATGCGATCGATCTCCGCAGCATCGACGATTCCGATACCGATCGCGACGGCGTGCGCGTAGATCAAGTCATAGAGTCTGCTGCGCCGGGCGGGAGACAATTTTTTGGAATCGGTGACTTCCGGGTTCGAGAAATTCAGCGGGAGAATGACAGCAGCCGACACCACGGGTCCGGCCAGCGGCCCCCGACCGGCCTCGTCAATTCCCGCAATCGTCACATGGCCCTTTGCGGTGGCTCTTTTTTCGTAAGCCCATGGATCGCCGACAGCACCCGGGGCGGGGCCGTTGCGGCACTTCAAGTCAAGAACCGCTTGCCGTGAACCAAGTGTGCTGTCATTTGGTCCGGAAACGCCGGAGATTCGGCGCTGAGTTGATCCGGATCGCCTCACCCGGACTGTTGGCATGCTTCCCCCTCACTCTTGCATGGCGCCGCCGGAATTGACACATCGATCATGCATCCCCAGGCCCGCTCTAAATCGGCCAGCGGTATCCGGAGCAATGCGCCCTGATTCGTGTCGATTCGCTGTCGGTGGCATACCGTTCCGGGATCAGAAACGGCGTTCTTTCAGGCGAGCGGCTTTGCCTCTGAGTTTACGCAGATAGTAGATCTTTGCACGCCGTACACGGCCTCTGGTAACGATCTCGATCTTGTCAATGATGGGAGAATGCAACGGAAAAATGCGTTCGACACCCACACCATATGAAACCTTGCGCACGATGAAGGTGGCATTTGTCGTTCCTCTGCGCTTGCTAATGACGACTCCCTGAAACACCTGAATCCGCTCTTTTTCGCCCTCCTTGATTTTGACGTGAACCTTGACGGTATCACCGGGAGCGAAAGCCGGCAGGTCAAGCCGCATCACTTCTCTTTCCAGCTGTTTAATCTTTTCCATTTGACCTCCAAGTCAACTGATCATTCGAAAATATTTTGGCATAACGTGTTAAAAGTTAATTAATCCCAAGTTGAGCGTTTCACATTTTCGAAATGACAAAATTAAAAATAATTATTAGGAATTCTACCAATTGGATTTTCGAAAATATAAAACCCTAAGGGATTTCCAATTTTTATCCGCCTCTGGCGGATCACCGCATCTTCCCGTAAGCGGGACCCGCATAGCAGACTATAGCGGAACGACATTTTTCTCGTATCTACGGCAACATCGCCAGAGGCGAGCAAGCCTTGAAAATCGCTCAATTTGGGTTAATATCTTGCTGTCCGGTGCCTGTATCACTCCATGTCTCGAGGACGGAGCAGCCGGTCGAGAATAATGGCCGCTGCCGAACGAACCGATAGATGGTTGTACCGCGTCGCTCCCTGAATCGGCGCGAGGGCAAAGTCGGCGGATGCTATCAGCGTCTCTGCCAGTCCCCAGGCGGTTCCAAATACCAGCAGATACGGAAATCCATCGTGCAACATGCGGCGCAGGCCCGAAAAGCTGACAACGGCGCGTTTTGTGGCAGCGCTGGTCACAACGGTTCGGGGTACCCCGGTGCTGCCGGGCAGGGCACTGATATCTGAAATGACCGCCTCCAGGTCTTTTTTGATCCGGATAAGCTCCAGGGCCTGCCGTCGCTTCGGATTGTATACGGCCCCTGCACCGCTGATCCAATGCGATATCAACTGATTTACCAGCGTGATCTGGTCTTCGAGCGGCGTCACCACATAAAACGATTTCACGCCGTATGTTCTGGCCGCCCGGGCGATGTCGTGCAGATCCAGATTGGTAACTGCAGAGGCGATCACATCGCCGTTTTTATTGGTCACCGGATAATGAACCAGTGCCAGATGAAGATTGGGCCTGGATGATCCTTTCAATATCGGTGCACCATTTTTTCAAAATGTCGACTTCCCGTCGGTTCAGCGAGCGGTGTTCCAGCAGATCTTGCCGATGGAGAAATGTACGGATCATTGCTGACTCGAACCGCCAATTTTCTATCTCCTTGTGATGGCCCGACAATAAAACCGGGGGCGGTTCGGCGCCTTCGAAGAGCGGCGGCCGCGTGTAGTGTGCGTGTTCCAGCAGATCGTTTGAAAACGAGTCCTTTTCGGCGGCTTCCTCGCCTCCCAAGGCCCCCGGCAACAGGCGGGTGACGGCGTCGATGACGCTCATAGCCGCCAACTCTCCGCCGGTGAGGACGAAATCCCCGATAGAGATGTCGAAGTCGACGTAGTGTTCGCACACCCTTTCGTCGACCCCCTCATAGCGGCCGCATATAAAAATCAAGCCGCTCAATGCCGTCAACTCGCGGGCCCTCTGTTGGTTGAAAACCCTTCCCTGGGGTGTCAGGAGAACCGTCGCCGCGGTTGGAACGGCCTCTTTCGCGGCTCGGATGGCTCCTGCCAACGGTTCGGGTTTCATTACCATTCCGCTGCCGCCGCCATAAGGCCTGTCGTCGGTAACCTGATGCCGATCGGTTGTATAGTCTCTGACGTTGAGCGTATTAAGAGAAATTATGTTCCGCTCTATCGCTCGTCTGACGATCCCGTGTTTCCTGAATGAGGAGAACAGGTCGGGAAAGATTGTCAGAGCGAAAAATTTCATGCGTGCTTATGTTCGGCCCCAGATCGGCAATTCGGATTCCAAGTTCTGAACCTGCCGTTGGCTGATGTGGGTATCTTCCGTGCGCATGATGACCGGATCAAAGTCCCTCCGGCAGGTCTACGCGCATTCGGCGATTTTCGAGGTCGATTTCCATCACCACCGAATTGAGGGCCGGAACCAGGGTCTCGTCGTTCGGTCCGCCTTCCGGCCGCTTGACCACATAAACGTCGTTGCTTCCCGTCGTCATCACCGCTTCCAGGCGTCCCAGGAGAACGTCCTCCTTCGTATAGACCGTCATTCCGATCAGATCGTGCCAGTAATACGTTCCGGGATCCAAATTCGGCAGGCCGGCCCTGTCGATGACGATTTCGCTGCCGATCAGTTTTTCAGCCTGGTTACGGTCGCTGACCCCTTTTAAGCTCAGTAGCACAAAGCGGTTGTGGGGTTTGGACCAGTCGACTTCAAACGCCTTCAAGTTCGCTTCGGCTGCCTCAAGGACGAAAATTTCGTCTCCGCGAGCAAAATCCTCCAATAAATCGGCATACGGATAAACTTTGCACGTCCCATTCAGGCCGTGAACCCCGACTATTTTACCGATCGAAACGAGCGCGCTTTTTTCACCGGAACTATTCAATGATTTCCAGCACAGTGCGTTTTTTGATCTTGGCCGAAGCAGCGCTCAGAATGGTCCGCATGGCCCGTGCCGTCCGGCCCTGTTTGCCGATCACCTTCCCCAGGTCCTCTTTCGCAACTTTAAGCTCCAGCACGGATGTTTGGTTTCCCTCTACTTCTGAGACAGACACCTGTTCCGGATAGTCAACCAGCGCCTGCGCAATGGTGCTGATCAAGTCTTTCATAGCTCCATCTCCTTTGTTGGCGGTTGAGGTAAAGGAAGGGTGCCATTAGGCTGCGCGACGATAGATCAGACTTTATGCGCTCGCCGCAAAGAAACCTTGTTTCTTCAATAAATTTTTGACCGTCACCGTTGGCGTCGCACCCTTTTCCATCCAGTATCTGACTCTTTCGGTTTTTAGATTAACTTCCGCCGTTTCGAGCAGGGGATTGTATGTGCCGAGGGTTTCCAGAAACTTGCCATCCCGTGGCGCTTCACTGTCCGCCGCGACAATACGATAAAATGGTCTTTTCTTTGCGCCGTGTCTGGCCAATCTGATTTTTACTGCCATGGTGATCTCCTTCAGTGTTTCCTTCAGAATGGCAGCATGCCGCGATTGAGTCCGCGCATGCCGCTTTTGTTGAGCTTTTTCATCATCTTCATCACCTGGGTGTAGTTCTTCAGGAGACGGTTGACATCCTGGATACTCGTGCCACTGCCTCTGGCGATGCGTTTGCGGCGGTTGCCGTTGATGATTGCATGCCGTTGCCGTTCATCGGGCGTCATGGAGTTGATGATTGCTTCAATCCTTACCAGCTCCCGGTCATCGACCTGCATATTCTTGAACTGCTTACTATTGCCGACACCGGGGATCATTTTCAATAGATCCGACAGCGATCCCATTTTGCGAATTTGCAGCATCTGATCGCGGAAATCTTCCAGTGTGAATTGGCTTTTACGCAGCTTCTTTTCGAGCTCGGCCGCCTTTTTACCGTCTACCGCGGCTTGAGCTTTCTCGACCAAGGTCAGAACATCTCCCATTCCGAGAATGGTCGACGCCAATCGGTCCGGGTGAAATGGCTCCAGTTGATCGAGTTTTTCGCCGACCCCGATAAATTTGATCGGTTTGTTGGTGATGGCCTTGATCGATAAGGCAGCCCCGCCGCGGGCATCACCATCCATTTTAGTTAGAATGACGCCGCCGATGTCCAAAGCATCGTCGAAGGCCTGGGCGATATTAACGGCGTCCTGACCGGTCATCGCGTCGGCCACCAGGAGTATATCGGATGGCTTGACGGCTTCCCGGATGGATTTCAGCTCATCCATCAGTTGATGGTCGACATGCAGGCGGCCGGCTGTGTCCAGCAACAGCGTGTCACAACCTTCCCGGGCTGCCGCGGTGCGCGCATCCCGGCAGATCGTTACCGGGTCCATGTCGGAAGTCGAGGGAAAAACAGGCACCGACAGTTGTTCGCCCAATTTTTTCAACTGGTCGATGGCGGCCGGCCGGTAGACGTCCACAGGCACCAGGTACGGTTTTTTACCGATTTTGCCCAGGTGGATGGCCAGCTTGCCCGATGTGGTCGTTTTCCCGGATCCTTGGAGCCCCACCAGCATGACGGCAACCGGATGTGTTCCAGCGAGATTCAACGCCTCATTGCTGGAGCCCATCAGCGTCGTCAATTCATCGAATACAATTTTAACAACCTGCTGGCCCGGGGTTAGGCTGGTCAGAACTTCGCGACCCAGCGCTCGCTCCTTTATGGCGGCGATAAACGTTTTAACGACCTGGTAGTGAACATCGGCCTCGAGCAGGGCCAGGCGCACTTCCTTCAGGCCCGCTTCGATGTTCTTCTCCGTTAGCTTGCCGTGCCCCTTGAGCTTTTTGAAAACGGCGTTAAGTTTATCGCTTAGGTTGTCGAACATGATGATAAGCCAACGCTATAATTATGATCAAAAACGCTAAAAATAGACTGATCAAAACAATATGTCAAGCCAATTCGACCCTTTATTTAAGAGCGTTTTTTTGGCATTGTCTGGTCAAGGTTGCGCGGTCTTCGCCGCAACGAATCTCCGGCTTCTCGGCAAACAGATTGCGGCCGCACACCGGCAGAGCGTTGCGGCGGATGCCGATTCGGCCTCGCTGCTATCCTGTTTTCACCATTAGCTTAACAGTTAGACAATTGCAAACAAAATGATCGCAAAACCCGACATCAAAGACCTGACAATCGGGCAGCTGCGTGATTGGCTCGCTCGGCAGGACATTGCTTCATACCGGGCCGGCCAGATTTCGCGGTGGCTATACAACCGGCAGGTGGATCGTTTCGACCAAATGACCGATTTGAGTAAAACGGTCCGGGAGAAACTCGCTGCTTTCTTTTCGATCGATCGCCTGCAAAGAATTCAGGTCGATACGTCTGTGGACGGCTCCCGCAAATACCTTTTCGGTCTCAAGGACGATCAGCAGATTGAAAGCGTGCTTATTCCGGAGCGCAATCACTTCACGCTCTGCATATCGAGCCAGGTCGGTTGCGCCCTGGGGTGCCGGTTTTGCATGACCGGCAAGGGCGGATTGATCCGCAATCTCAGCCAAGGCGAGATCCTTGCCCAGGTGCGGGATGTTCAAAGAGACCTGGATGAACCGGCGCGCCTGACGAACATCGTACTCATGGGTATGGGCGAGCCCCTGGCCAACTACGCCAACGTGACCGAAGCATTGCGCACGCTGATCGATAACGTTGACGGTTTCGCTTTCGCCGGTCGCCGGATAACCTTGTCGACCGCCGGGCTGGTGCCGCAGCTTTTGCAGCTGGGTAAAGAATCGGCCGTCAATGTCGCCATTTCTCTGAATGCGGCGGACAACCGCACCCGTGATTATCTGATGCCGATCAACCGGACGTATCCCATTGAAAAGCTACTTCAGGCGTGTCGGCGATATCCCCTGAAACCGCATCGGCGGATTACCATCGAGTACATCCTGATCAAAGGGGTCAATGACACTGTTGAGGACGCCCGCCGACTGGCGGCATTACTCAGTCCAGTGAAAGCCAAGGTCAACCTGATACCATTCAACCCTCATGCGGCCAGTCGCTTTGAACGGCCGCATGAAGCGGTTATCGAGCAATTTCAGCAGATTCTTCTGTCCAAGCACTACACGGTGATCGTCCGTCGCAGCAAGGGGCTGGATATATCGGCCGCTTGCGGCCAGCTTCGGGCCAATCGTGCGCGGCAGAAACTGTAAGGCGTAATGCCCAAACCGGTTGGAAATGACCCAGAATCGATCTAATAATGAATACACTTCTATTCAATCAGAAACTTGCTGACATCCGATGGCAGGAGTCCAAGAACCCGGACAACGGAACGGGATTCCGGTGACGTAATGCTGACTTCCACTGCCGTCAACACCGGGGCTTTGCTATAGCCGGTACAAATGGAGGCCGCCAGCGTGATGACATCTTTGGTGCCGTGGGGAAGAAGTGCAATGGGACCGGGGAAATGGCTGACTTCTATCACTGTGTCGGTTTTTGGATTGTGGAGGCGGAGCAGGTTGTCGTTGTCGGCCTGGGTGCGGCCGACAATCAATTTCGATTGGTCGTTGAGGCGGAAGTGACGGCCGTAGCGCAACAGATGCAGCTCATTTTCCGTACTGGTCTCCTGGTGCGCGAAAAGGTCTCTGAGACGGTTTGAATACCCCTTGGCTGTTAGCAGACATCCGCCGGCAGGTGCAGGGTAATCGGTGAGACCGAATTGCTTTGCGAGCTGAATCTGTCGCTTCCGGCCCCGGCCGGAAATGTCCAGCAACTGCTCCCGGTCAACCAGGCCCTCTTTTTCCGGGATGGTCTCCGGTAGAAGCCTGGCGCTGAGCGGCCGCAGTATGTAGCCGTCGCAATCGGAATTCTTTTCTACATAGCGCAGTGACGGTTTGGTCTGGGACATGGGGCGCTGTCCAACGACTTCCCCGCTGAAAAGAAAATCGAATTTACGCTCTTTCATAAACCTGGCCGCCACTCTGAACATCAGTGCGTGGCAGTCCAAGCAGGGATTCATATGCTGTCCGTAACCGCAGTTCGGATGGCGCAACATGGTGATGTATTCGTCCGAAATGTTTTCAACTGTCAGCGGAATTCCCGTCTGCCCTGCTGCTCGGCGGGCTTTGTCGGCCGAGAAAAACGGTGTTTCGAAGCTGATCCACTCCACCTCGATTTGCTGCTTGCGCAGCACGAGCCCGGCCAGGGTGCTGTCGAGTCCACCGGAACAGAGCCCCAACGCACGTACTTTATTTTTTGACGTTGTCATGGTGTTGTCGTGGGGTGATCGTTGAAGGCGATCACTATCAAGCTGTTAAATACGATGGCGCTTGGCCAAACAGTGTCAATGGCCGCATCGGGGGCCCTGCACCTACCTCAGCTTAAATGCTTCTTTATCACTCTTAAACGCTGGTTTTTCGCCGGATATTGCCTTGTCTGCGCTCATGATGTTTTTCAACAGCCATGCCAATGTTTCAAGAAGCGCTGACAAGAAATCTTTAGGGCTGACGGAAAAGCCAAATCGGAAAGCCTCCCATCCTGAATCGCGCACCGACAAGATACGCAAAATTCTAAAGACCATTTACCCGGAAGTCAAGACTCGACTGGTTTACCGCAACACCCTCTAACTTCCGGTTGCAACCCCGCCGTCAGCTCGATACACGGACAAGCAAGCCACCGGGGTCACGGCGGCATTGTTTCGCAGGATTTAGCCCGCATAATTCATGAAATCTTTGGATTTGATCCCCTCTGCCCGTGTCCGGGCAAAACCGTTTGGCCGCATGCGGCTGTATCTGCCGGCGCCGAGGACTGCCGCCTGAAATAATGAGATCGACGCAGGACTCCTCGTGGTTGATATAAGTTAATATTGGTTATATTAAGATCGAAATAAAAATTCAATTGACATAAAACAACCTAAAAAGTAGAAAGGAAAACTTAAAAAGAGCTCAAGCCGCTGAAAAAAATTGGTCTCGTTATCGATCGGCGCCTCAAAATCTCGATCGATTCAGCATAATAACGATCTCAAAAGACAGGGCAATGTCAAATCTCCTTTCAACCAAAGACGTGGCCAAACTTCTCAATGTCAACGAGAAGATGATCTACACTCTTGTCTCCGATAAGGGGCTGCCGGCCTCAAAAGTGACGGGCAAGTGGTTGTTTCCGCGCCATCTGGTTGAGCAGTGGATCGAGACGCATACCATTAACTATCCGGAATCTGCCCCCCGGATTCCCTGCGGCCAGGGTCTTTTGGTCATTGCCGGCAGCAACGATCCGCTCCTGGATAAAACCATCGCCCTTTACAACACGCTTAGCAACACCCAGGTGGCCGTGTTCGGAAATCTGGGCAGCATGGGTGGGCTGCGGGCCCTGCGGCAGGGCCAGTGCCATGTGGCTTCCAGTCATCTGCTTCAGGAAAATGAAAATGAGTACAACTTCGACTTCGTTGTCAAAGAACTCGACAAAATGCCAGCGGTGGTTAATTTTTGCCGCCGCGAACAGGGGTTGCTGGTCGGCAAGACCAACCCGATGAAAATTCAATGTGTTGCCGATCTGGCGCGAACCGGTATCCGCATTGCCAATCGGCCCCTTGGCACCGGCACCCGCTTGCTTTTGGATCACGAGTTGAAGAATGCCGGCATCAAGGGTGAAAAAATCAACGGCTATACACGGGAATTCAACCGGCACCTGGATGTCGGGCTTGAAATCATGGCCGACCGGGCGGACGCCGCCCCGGGCATTCGGGCCGTCGCCGGCCTGCTTGATCTTGACTTTCTTCCGCTGCGCTGGGAGCGCTACGACCTGATGATTACCAGGGACCGTTTCTTTGATGAAAACATTCAGCGGTTTCTGGGATTGTTGCACGAAGGGGCTTTTCGTGAGCTGGGCGCCAGCCTGAGCGGATACGATCTGAGGTTGAGCGGGAAAATGATATATCCACAGGATGGTTAACCCGTATCTTTGTGAAACGTTTAATGGGCAGCCATTACGTCTAAACCAGAAAGGAGTCAGACACGATGCCAATCATTGCACGGCTCATTCTTCCCTATTTTTTTTTCCTTTGCATCATCATTGCGTCGGCTGCGCATGGATTCGCGGCAGAAAGGGTGGTCATGCTGGCAACCACCACCAGCACGGACAACACGGGGTTGCTCGATTACCTTGCACCCCATTTCAAGAAGGCCACCGGCATCGAGCTGCGCTGGACGGCGACGGGCACCGGAAAAGCCCTGAAGCTGGGAGAAAGCTGCGATGTCGATGTTCTGCTGGTTCATGCTCCGTCGGCCGAAAAAAAATATGTTCAGGACGGGTTCGGTATCAACCGCCGGGAGGTTATGTACAATGACTTCGTCATCATCGGACCATCGCAAGATCCGGCCGGTATAAAGGGCCAAAGCGTCAATCAGGCGCTTGAGGCAATTAGAGTCAAGCAGGCTTTTTTCGTCAGCAGAGGAGACAATTCCGGGACTCACAAGAAAGAACTGTCGCTATGGGGGACCGCCGGCCTGACTGTGCCTGAAAAAGAAAAATGGTATGTGCAGACCGGCCAGGGGATGTTGGCAACAATCAACATCGCAGCAGAGCGGTCTGGCTACACGATGACCGATCGGGGGACTTACATCAAATATGAGGATAACCTGAAAGGCAACCCGCCGCTGCAGATTCTGGTGGAGGGCGATGCGGTCTTACTGAACCAGTACAGTGTCATCGCCGTCAACCCCCGGCGCTGCGCCAACGTAAAGCATGACCTGGCGACGTCATTTTCGGACTGGTTGTCTGGTCAGCAGGCTCAGACGCTGATTCGGGATTTCAAACTCCTGGGCAAACAACTGTTTATTCCCAATGCCCAATAATACCAGCCGCGCCCCGGGGATACCCGGGGCGCGGTTCTGGTATTAGAATTCAGACCCCAGCCGCTCATGGTTCAGAACGGGCGGCTTTTCATTTGACAAGGCCCGCGGTGCCGGTATGGATTTCATTCTGAGCGGATTCTTGACAGCCATCGAACTGTTGCGTAGTGGCGATGCGGAAACCTATTCTGCCATCTTCGCCACGGTCAGGGTGTCGAGCTACTCGATGACGGCCAGTCTGTTGATCGGCGTTCCTTTGGGCTTTCTTCTGGGGTACTGCAAGTTTCCGGGGCGCAAGCAGGTCAGGCTCGTGGTCGACACGCTCCTGGCACTGCCGACGGTCTTCATCGGCCTGCTGGTCTATGCCTTCTTGTCCCGGCAGGGACCACTGGGTCATATGGGCCTGCTGTTCACCCTACCCGGCATTGCCATCGGGCAGACAATCCTGGCTCTTCCCATCGTGATGGCGTTGAGTGCCAGCGCCATTGAAAATCTGGACCGGCGGTTGCGCATCACCCTTATTTCCCTGGGGGCCAACCGCCGGCAGCTGCTGCTGAGCAGTCTCTGGGAAGTCCGCCACGGAATTCTCGCTGCGGCTTTGACCGCTTACGGCCGGGTGATGACCGAGGTTGGCATTTCCATGATGGTGGGGGGGAACATAAAGTGGCATACCCGTACCATCACGACGGCCATCGCCCTTGAAACGAACAAAGGCCTTTTTGCCATGGGTATTGCTCTCGGGCTGGTCCTTATGGCCATTGCCTTTATCGTGAACGTATCGGTTTCTTTCCTGCGTAAAAGGTAAGTATGGCTTCCGACGACATTTATCAAATCAAGGGACTCGAGCACAGCTTCGGGAAAGAACCGGTCCTGAGGGTCGATTCTTTGAAGATACCGCCGGCAGCCATCGTGGGGCTGATCGGGCCCAACGGCAGCGGCAAGAGCACTCTTTTGAATTTGCTCGGTTTTGTCATGGCGCCGACCCGGGGTGACATTCTGTTCAAGGGTCGGCCGGCGGTACCCTTTTCGGGTGACGTGAGGTTCAAGGTTACTCTTCTGGGCCAGGAGCCTTACCTTCTGCGGCGATCGGTTGCCCGGAACATTTCTTATGGCCTCGAACTCCGCGGCGACCGGGAACTGCTCCAGGACCGCATCGCTGCAGCCCTCGACTGGGTCGGGCTGCCGGAGAAGGAATTCTCAGGCCGGCAGTGGTATGAGCTCTCCGGTGGCGAAGCCCAGCGCGTGGCCCTGGCGGCGCGGTTGGGACTGCGGCCGGAAGTGCTGCTCCTGGACGAACCGATTGCCAGTGTCGATGCGGCCAGTGCCGAAAGGATCAAGGCTGCCACCCTGAGAGCTCGCAGTGAGTGGGGAACGACCCTGGTCATTGCGAGCCACGATTGGCAGTGGCTCTACGAGGTGTGCGATGTGGTTCTGCACCTTTTTAAAGGGCGGATGTTCGGGCAGGAGCGGATAAACATCGTTTTCGGGCCCTGGCAGCCGCGAGGGGACGGGACCTGGCAGAAAATCCTGGCAGACGGCCAGACCATCGTGGTGCCGCCGCCGCCCAAACCCGCTGCTGTTGCGGTGTTCACCGACGCAGAAATGGCGCCAGACACCGGCGACAGCCCACCGGTTTCGCACGGCAGTGTGTTAAACGGGGTGGTGTCTCGCCTGATTCTGGAGCGCGATGGTCGGGACGTCATCGCGGTGGTGCAGGTCGATCACTTGCCGATCACAGTGAAATTGACGCGGCAGGAGGTCGAAAAGCGGCAGCTATATCCGGGACGGCAGATCGGGATCTTGCTTCGATCCGACAGGGTTGTGTGGATATAACCTATCCCGACCAATAAGACATCAGAAGTCGGTGTTGGGCCGCAGATCTGCGGGCCCGCATTTGTCAGCCGCCAGTCAATTGTTGACCTTTGCCGGTTGGTCGTTATGATATAGGGGTGCGGCAGTCATGAGCCTGATGTGCGCCCGTCGGGCAAAAACGACTTAAAGCGATCAATACCGACCCGCAATTCCAGCGCAACTCGAGTTTGAATCACCGCCGGTACCGCGTTTGGTAGAAGTGGTTTAAAAACCTCAGATAAGGATTGTGGGCAAAGGCACGACCATTTTTCACGGCGCACAGGGAGGTTGATATGGGAAACGTCGTTCATCGATCCGAGATAACGATTACACGCGAGAAAGGGCCGACCCGCAAAGCGGTCATCAAAGGTTTTGACCAGCCCGTTTACTATGGCGTGCATGGCGGAATCAAGAAATTTTACGGCGTGGATCCGGAAGAGGAACACGCAGCAACCCTCGACCATGTCGTCGGTGCCGTAGGCGGTTGAATGATGGGCACATTGGCCGCGGTGCTGGCCAAAAAAAAGATCCGTACGTTTCAGGATCGGTTCCGAGCCACCGTCAGTGGCGATATCGAAGATGTGAGCGGTGTGTTGAAAATCACCCGGATTGCGGTGTCTTACCGGCTCAAACTGCCGAAGGATAAAGTTCCGGACGCCAGGGAGGCTCTGGAAAATTACATTCACCTTTGCCCGGCTGCCCAGAGTGTTATCGGATGCATCGATATCACCCACGATATGGAACTGGTGACGGCCGAGGACTAGTCGCTGATCATTTCTCCCGTTTTGGGGCAGTATTTGCGAGAGAAATCCCCGACGCGTTCTTTACAGCGATCCGGCGGGGGTCCGTAACGCCGGATGCTGAAAAGCAATGGTCGGTTTGGTACATGAGCCGGTTGAGCGCAGCGTCCAGACGCTGTCGACAGATTTCCATTTCTTCCCGTGACGCCCGTTTGGGAACCCATAAAAGGGTGTCATTATATACCAGCACGATGCGGGAAAAGGGCTTGGGAATGATGGTGCGGTCCCAACTCCGCAATCGCCAGCAACGGTCTGCGCTCCACATGATGGGCATTATCGGCAACCCGGTCATGCGCGCGGCGGTAATGATCCCCATTTTGGAAACATGGGCCGGTCCCCTGGGGGCATCCACCACCAGGCCGCCACTGTGGCCTCTCTCGAAGAGGCGCACGAGTTCCTTGAGCGCTTCGAATCCACGATAACTCGATGACCCCCGTACAACGATCCAGCCGTGGCGCTCCGCTGCCTGGGCGGCCAGCTCGCCGTCTTTGCTGGAACTGGCCATGGTGACGCGTTGCTGATGGCGAAAGTGGTAGATCAGAAACATGACACCTCTGTGCCAGGTCCCCACCAGCAGGCCTTTGCCGGGATTTTTCTTTTGATAGTCTTCGGCGATGTCTCGCCCGAATTCCTGTACCCGGCAGGTGATGAATACGGCCAGAAGCAAGATTCGGGTGAACCAGCCGAAAAGGTAGTAAAGCGGGATCTGCCAGATTTTACTTTTCTTCCGCGGTTTCATCGTGCCTATCTGTTGTGTTAAATGCGACGCGTTAAGTAAACGCGCGAATACCATTCAGACCACCTTTTCCTCGCGTACAACGGATCATCACTCGGCGGCTGAGATTTTCAGGAATTCCTAACGGCGAATGTGGGGAACGTTCTATGGGGAGCCGTATACCAACATTATCGGTATTTTTCAACAAAATGAGGGTGTCGGGTGCGGTGGCACGCATCTTCTTCTGAATCAATAAAATACGCGGTTTCACCCCAACATTGCTTATATTGAGTCACTCCCTTAGAAAATCCCATGACATTTTCGGGTTAGAGGTAGCGCAACAGACTGTATTTCCGGCTCAGCTTCAATTTCCGGTACCATCGGCAGGCCGGGTACAAAATGAGCGATATCGCCAGAGTCGCCCAGAGGGTTTCGGTCAGTCCGCCCTTGCCCTGCAGGCTTATTAACCAGGCGGCAGCCGCCAGAAGGTGGACATGCAGGATGTAAAAAAACAGAGGGGTTTGCCCATACACCGTCAGTGGGTTCCAGATGTTGACCGTTTTATTGCGGTAGAAGACGAACAGTGCCGACAGGCACAAAAACATGATGCCCAACTCGAGGGCGGCAAAAGACAGGCTGGGCGGATATTTGCTGACGTGCAACCATTGCAGAAGGGACCCATTGTCACGATAGAGCAGCATATTGCCGTATCCGTTGAGACCACGGACGACGATAAAGACGGTCAAGGCCGAAAGGCCGATCCGGCCGAACACCATCGCGGGGCAGGGCAACGGTCGGTCGGCAACCCACCGGCCGATACCCCAACCGAGGACCATGTAACCCAGCCACGGCAGCAACGGGTAGAGGACATAGGCCCATGACCCGATGCGGCCGCCCGTGACCAGAAATGCGGCGAGGATGCCAGGGGACTCTTTACTGCCGAATTGGATCGCAAGACCTGCCAGCGCTTCACTGAACAGTATCAAAATGAGGCTCGCTGCCAGTAATGCGCGCAGTTCCAGTCGACGCAGAAAAATCATGCAACACAGGCTGCCGCCGATGGCGTATAGAACCTGGAAAACGATGCCGTGCCCGAATCCGATGCTCATCCAGAGGGGGTCGA
Organism: uncultured delta proteobacterium; assembly: GCA_963825595.1. Taxonomy (GTDB): domain Bacteria; phylum Desulfobacterota; class Desulfobacteria; order Desulfobacterales; family SG8-13; genus JARFQH01. Next base: position 34,070 of record CAWGUE010000035.1, read on the forward strand.
GCAGGAGGATGAAGAGGCCGCGTTTGAGTAGGTAAAGATCGATGCGGGCACCGGGCTCCCCTTCGGTCTCACGGCGTCCGATGCTCAGGCTGAGTGACCAGCCTGCCAGAAACAGGAATGTGGGCGCGCACAAGTGGGTCATCCATCGAACCAGAAACTGGGCCGCCGGAATCGTCGAACCGGAGTGGTAGAATGCGGCCGAATCGGTTACGTACCGCCCGGCATTGAACACACCGGAGGCGTGATCAAAAGCCATCAAGACGATAACGATTCCGCGCATGACATCGAGGGCGACCAGACGATCGGTGTCAATTTCTGCGGGACTACCCGGATATCCAATTGTTCTCGTCATCAGGATTACGTTTCTGATTGGTTTCTAAAGCCGATTGAACTTTTCGTAAAGCGAAGCGCTCAAAATAATTAACCGCTATATGTCACGGGAGGCATTCTTGGAAACTGAACTGGATGTGTTGAAGAGAAAAATAATGGCATTCAGAGACGCAAGAGACTGGCAGCAGTATCATGACCCTAAAAGTTTGTCCCAGGCCATCGGGATAGAGGCCGCCGAACTCCAGGAAATATTTCTGTGGATGACAACGGATCAGTCCTATCGTTTGAACGCCGCAGATACCGCCAGGGTCAAGGATGAGCTGGCCGATATTTTCATTTTCATGCTCTATCTCTGTGATGCCTTCGACATAGACTTGCTGCGAGCCGTCGCGCTGAAGCTGGAGAAAAATTCCGTTAAATATCCGGCTGACAAGTCCAAAGGCCTGAGTACCAAGTACACTGAGCTCTGAGCAGAATGGGGATACCTGCGGCGTTTGTCAAGATCGCTTGTGGTTGCGAGGATATGTTGGACAGTAAAGAGTGCCGCCAACCATTCGTGGTTGGTTACTCATTGGTCGGTCTATCCGTTTTGCAAGGTAAGGATAAACGGATTCTATCCCATTTGGTTGCCCTCGAATTGACCATAAACCGTGGATTGAAGAACGCGTCGGTTAACCGCTGGCACCGCAGTCCGCAGAAACGGTTATCTTCATTGCGTTGCGGATTGCACCGGACATTGTCCGGCTGAGAATAGGTTTCGTCAAAACAGCCTGTATGCCCCTGTTACTTCTATCCTGGGAAGTAAGGTGCGAACTATAGCCGGTGCAGAGAATTATCGGTGTATCGGGACGAACGCTCAATATTTCATCAGCCAATTCCAACCCTGTCATCTGTGGCATTGTCAGGTCAGTGATCACGACATCGTATTTTTCGGGCTGTCTCTTGAAATCTACGAGCGCATCGATGCTGCTTGTCTTTGAGTTGACATGGTATCCGAGTTTTTCGAGCATTATTTTGCTCATGTTCACAATGGTCTTATCGTCATCAACAAAGAGAATGCTTTCCGTACCGGTAGGAATCGGCTCATCTCCCGGGATTACCGTTACAACCTCATGATCGACAATCGGCAGAAAAATATCAAAAGTCGTTCCCTCACTGGGTTTGCTCGATACGGCAATAGATCCGAAGTGATTTTCTACAATACCATGCACTGTAGACAGGCCCAGGCCGGTTCCCTTGCCCTGTGGTTTGGTTGTAAAGAACGGATCGTAGATGCGTTCTAATACATCAGGGGACATGCCTTTACCGGTATCGCTGACACTCAGTTTGACATAGTTACCGGCTGATAAATCGGGTCGACCCACCAGTGATTCACCATCCAATTCGATATCGGTTAGTTTAACAGACAGGATCCCGCCCTTGTCTTCCATGGCATGGGCGGCATTGGTACACAGATTCATAAGGAGCTGATGTATTTGGGTGGGGTTGGCCAGAACCGGAGAGGTGCTGCCAATGTCATTCTCGATGGCGATTGTTGACGGCAAGGTCGCACCGAGCAGTTTGAGCGCTTCTTTGATGATCACACTGATTTTGGCCGGCTTGAGTTCGTCGTCGGTTTTACGGCTGAATGTGAGAATTTGATAAACCAGATCGCGCGCACGTTCACCGGCGATGTATATCTGTCGAATATAGTCAGAAAGAGAGGCGTCCTTTTTAGCGGCGAGGAGCGCCATCTCTGAATATCCCATGATAGCGGAAAGAATATTGTTGAAATCATGGGCAATACCACCGGCAAGCGTCCCAATGGCCTCCATCTTCTGGGCCCGAATCAACTGGCCTTCTGTTTCCTTGCGTCGCGCCAGTTCTTTTTCTAAATCTTTGGTTCTGAGGGAAACTTCCTCCTCGAGTTTATTCTGGTAGCTACGCATATGGTCATGGTAGGCTTTAACCTTCAGCAGGTTATTCACCCGGGCCTTCAGTTCCGATTTTTCAACGGGCTTTGTCAGAAAGTCGTCGGCGCCCGCTTCCAACCCCTTGACCCTGTCACTTATATCATTCAGCGCGGTGACGAGGATGATCGGAATAGGGGCGGTATTTGGATCGCTTTTCAACTTCTGGGCCACCTCATAACCGTTCATTACCGGCATCATAATGTCGAGCAGTATGAGATCAGGTGGCGCTGACTGCGTCGCCGCGATGGCTTCAGTCCCGTTGCCGGCGGCGACAATTTCGTAATCCTCCTGTATGAGCATTGCTTCCAGCAAATCGATGTTCATAGGCTCGTCGTCAACGATGAGGATCTTCTTTTTGATGTCCATAGTTACTTTCCCCCAATTGAGCGATCAAAGAGAATGTTCGGTAATGAATATAGATACCGCATTCACAAAAATTCTGGTGTCGATCGGTTTGGCAATGAAGCCGATGCACCCGGCCGCTATCGCTTCCTTTTTATCTTTTTCCATGGCATAGGCTGTCAGAGCCACGACCGGAATATTTTTAAGAGCCGGATCTTTCTTTATGAGGCGGGTTGCTGTCAGTCCGTCCATTCCCGGCAGTTGAATATCCATTAATATGAGGTCCGGTATTGTCTCGCGAGCCTTGCGGATGCCGGCTTCCGCATCAAATGCTTCGACAACCGTGAAGTCTTCGAGCTGTAGAAGGTCTCGAACCAGAATCATATTGAATTCATTATCTTCGATCACCAATATCGTCGTTTTTTTCATTGTGGCGTCCTTAGTAATTTGGTGATTACCTTTACATAGGAATGATTAAAGTGAAGATACAACCTCTGCCATCACCGGCGCTTTCGGCCTTTATGGCACCCCCGTGCAACTCAACGAAGGCCTTTGTGAGAGCCAGACCCAAACCGGCTCCAGCGTAACTTCTGCCCTTCGACCCATCGATCTGTTCGAACCTGTTGAAAATTCGCCTCAGGTCATCCGGCTTCAGTCCGACACCGGTGTCGGAAACGGATACCTCAACTCCCCTTTGACAGTTGTCCGGGGCATCATCAACAACCTGATCGACTTTTTTTATTATCTGCGTCGATATGGAGTCGCTCTGTCGGAGACCGGGACGGCTTTGGATTTTGACTTCTTTGCCCTCCACGTGAACTTTCCCATTTTGGGGGGTGAATTTTAAGGCATTCGAGAGAAGATTATACATAATTTGCCTGAACTTGGGTTGATCCGCGTTTGCCATGCCTGGTGAGTCCATTGCGTCCAGTGTCATTTGGATGTTCTTCTTCGCTGCTTCGTCTCGAAATGTACTGACGCACTCCTGTAAAAAAGGGGCAAGCTGGAATTCACTGCGCTCCAATTTTAAGTTTCCGGTTTCATATTTGGAATAATCCAGGATGCCGGTTACAAGCGTTAGCAGATGGTGGCTGCTTTGCAGCACGTTCCGAAGATATTTTTCCTGCTCCTTGTTCAATTCTCCGAATTTCTTTTCGACGACAACCTCGGTGAATCCGATGATATGATTTAAAGGGGTTCGAAACTCGTGCGTCATGTTGGCCAAGAATTCGCTTTTCGCCAGGTTGGCTGCTACGGCGTTTTCCTTGGCTTTGGTCAGATCTATCTCTATCAGTTTACGGGATTCGATTTCCATTTTCAGGCTTTTGTTTATCTGGGCCAGCTCAGCGGTTCTTTCATTGATCCGGTTTTCAAGATCGCTATTCACCTGTTTGAGTTTTTCAAGCAGGAATTTGTTCTCGGCGGTAAGCCGGATGCTTTCAGTTGCGCGGGCTGCGGCGGCCGATATGACGGTGAGATCTTCAAAGGGTTTGAAAAGGTAGTCATAGGCGCCCGACCGCAGAGCCATTATGGCCGTGTCCAGGGACGCATAACTGGTCATGACGATAACCTGAGTTTCGGGATGCGCCTTTTTAATGCTTTCGAGAAGATCGATACCCGTCATCCCTTGCATGACGATATCAGTGACGACAAGGGGGAACGGGTCTTGTTGAAAGACTTCCAATGCTTCTTCGGCACTTTTGGCTGTGGAGACATCAAAGCCATCTCTTTTCAGGACCTGGGACAGGACAGCCAACAGACTTTCCTCATCATCCACGACCAGTATTCTCACCTTTTTTTCTTGAGACATTTAACCACTCCTTTCAATGACATCTAAATTTCATCTATCTTCGGCTATCCTTTTTCATGGCATTTTTATACTCACTCTGTTCAACGCGCCTTCGGTTGTCCGCGAGGTTGTTTGCTGAGCATATTTTAACAGCGTTGACCCGTCTGTGCCATCCACCGGATATGTCGATACCCCGATACTCAATGCGACATCATAGGTTGAACGGGTGCCCCTTTGTTCCTGAATATTGTTCGCCACGCGTTTGCACAAGCTGTCGGCCAGTATTTCTGAATTCGGTTTTGAGGTCTCGGGTAAAATGGTCAAGAACATTTCGTCCTTGTAGCGTGCCAAAAGGTCTGTCTTTCTGAGGTTTAGTTTAAGTTGGTGGCCGACTGTAATGAGCAATTTATCCGCCTCCGTTTTTCCATACGTCTCGATGAAGTCCTGGAATGATTCTAACTTAATAAAAAGCAGGGAGAAGGTCCGCTTGTAACGGTTTGACCTGAGCAATTCGTAGGCCAGGTCTTCCTGAAAATATCGGTAATTGAATAATCCGGTCAACCCGTCTCGAATCGACATGTTATTCAACACTTTATTGGCCCTCTCGACGTCTTCGATCTTTTTTCTGAGGCTTTCAATTTCACTCAGATTAGAATGAATTTGCTCATACTTTTTCATGGCCCAGCTCACTGACGTTGTGATCATATCGAGGTCTTCAAACGGCTTGGAGAGATAATCGAAGGCACCGGCACGGAGTGCTGCCGTCGCGGAATCAAGCGAGGCATGGCCTGTTATGATGATAACTTGTGTTTCGGGATGGCGCTGTCTGATTTTTTCCAGCAGATCGATCCCCGATATTCCATCCATTACGAGATCCATTATAACCAGCGGGAACGGCTCGTCAGAGAAAGTTTCCCAGGCTTCTTCGCCGCTTGATGCTGTCGTAACGGTGTAGCCGTCACGGGTGACCAGCCCGGACAACACCTGAAGTATGATCTCTTCGTCATCGACAATCAAGATACGATTATCATTAAACGGACTCATTTTTTTCCCCTTTATGTGGACGGTTATCCGCAAGAAGGTCGCTTGGTCGATTTTCCGATTCTGCGGCCTTGACCACTACCCGAGTGGGTTTTCCCACCGGCAAAAGGATCGTAAATACGGTCCCTTTCCCCGGTTCACTCTGAACGTAAATATCCCCTTTATGGCTCTTGACGATGCCGTAACTCACCGACAATCCTAACCCCGTCCCTTTGCCGGTTGGCTTTGTAGTAAAAAAGGGTTCAAAAATTTTGGACTGTACATCCTTGGGAATGCCGGGGCCGGTATCGAAGATCTGGATTTTTACTGTTTTTGCATTCATCAGTTTCGTTGTCAGTTTTATCTCCCCCGGTTTTCCCGCCATGGCCTGCTGACTGTTTATCATCAGGTTAAGCAGCACCTGTTGAATCTGGTTGGCATTGCCGTAGACCGGTGGGAGCTCCTTTGCGAAATCCTGAAAAAATTTAATCTGATTGATGCCGAGCTGGTGGTTGATAATGGCCACGGTATCCACGACCACCTGATTGATGTCCGTCATGTCAAAGGTAACTTTTTCCTGCCGGGAGAATTTTAAAAGATTCTCGATAATGGTCTTGCAGCGTTTGGTTTCCTTCTCTATTAGGGATAAATTTTCGAACTGAGTAGTCTTTTTCTCGGCCTCGAGCAGGCACAGTTGGGTTAACCCAAGAATACCAGCCAAGGGATTTTTTACTTCATGTGCGATCCCGGCTCCCAGTTGTCCGAAGGCGGCCATCTTTTCCGATTGAACAAGGGCGACTTGGGCGTCTTGCAGCTCCTTTTCACGGACTTCCAACTCGGAGGCCATGTGATTGAAGGAATTGGCCAGATCGCCGATTTCATCCCGAGATCTTGAGTTCACCTTAATGTCAAATCGTCCGGAGCCCAGGACTTTGGTCGCTTCCACGAGGTGTTCCACCGGTCGAGTGATGAAGCGCGAGCTGAGAAGGCTAAAGACAGCCGCGACAAACAAAAGGATCAGGGAAACCAACATCAGATTTTTCAACAACTCCCGCGCGGTAAGGTAGGCCGTGGTTTTTGGGATCTCAACGCCGGCCAGGAGGTCCCTGATGTCGGTGTGTGCCAACCCGCCGACCATCTCTTGGCCGTTGGCGATATAATCGTGGGTGGAACCGCGCAGGCGATCGCTGCCCAGACCATTTAGGGCGGCGATCCATTCGATCTTTCTGCGTTTGACGACGTGGGACAATTCAGAGTGGGCTATCGGATTTCCCTTGGAGTCTGCGATAAATGTTGTAAACGCTTTCGAGCGTTCGGCCAGTCGCTGCAGGCCATCCTGACGGATGACGGCCGACACCACACAATTTGCGGCGTTTGACTCGGGCGAGTCATAAGCGGTGGCCATTACAATGGCCGGCAAGTCTTCTTTGATGGTTGCATTGGCAATATACACTTCACCCAACTGCACCTGGCTCATGGGGATCGGCTGGGTCTCGAAGTAGCTTAACAAATGCGCCTTGGAAAGACCAGTTGTTTCTAAAATGTGTGCATCGTAAACACTGGTCAGCTCTTTACCGTCAACCCATAGGGTGATCGCGACAAAATCGTTGAAATCCGCAAATAGCTGTTCAACCATTTTCCGTTTGTGATCGGGTTCCATCTCCGGGTCATACAGTAGATGGGTAAATACATGCAGATTGCGCTGATAACCGGTCAGAAGCGCACGTGTTTCGGCAGCCGTTCGGATGGCCATTTCCGCGGTCAGGTCGTGCACGTAAATCGACTTGTCCGTGTGAAACAGTTTCGCCATGGTCAGTGTTATGGCGCTGACTGCCGCGGTCACAACCAGAAGCAACACGATCAGAATTTTAAACCGTATCGAAAACTTGAAGAATTTTCCCATTGCACATTCCCCGGTCTCTATTTGAGATCGCTTCTATTTACTTACTACCCTTTTGGAACAGTACGCCACATTGTTCACTGTATCGAATGCTTCTACGACAATGACATTCATGCCGGGCAAAAGATTGAGTGGATGGGTAAACTTGCCCGTCGAACTGATATCGACCCGTTGGCCACCGATGTAGACCGTGGCATTGGGTTCGGTTTTTCCTTCCATAAGGAAGTCACCACCGTAGACGGTATTCGGAGGAAACCGGACGTCCAGTGACGGCGGCGTATTATCCCTCAGGACCCTGAACTGGCGGACTTCGCTGAAAAAGCCCTCAATCGAATCGTTACGTGCGCTTACCTTCCAGTAATACGTGCCTTCAACCAGGTTGCCGTGCTTAAATTTGTTCCCTTCGAAGGTGTCTTCCGTGACGATTTCTCGAAATTCAGGATCCCGTGCCAGCAGGAAATGATAACCGGTGGCCGCCGCCTGGTCTTTCCAGTGGAACCGGATGTGCGGTGGCAGATCCCGGTAGGGGTAGGTACGGCCCTTGGAAGGTACACGGAGTGTGACAACCGTCGGAATCACCCGCGGTATCAACGGGGCCTGGCCCATGGCCACAATCGTAGCCTGGTTTTCTTTCACGATCACTTTTTTGCCATTCGCCGCCACTTCGGCAGAACCGCTGTACACCGCTATGGTAGATGATTTGTCCGGATTGACGGATATCTTGAAATCCAATTCTTTTTTCGTGGCTGCACCACCTTTGGTGTTGATGGTGGCGGCCGGTGTTCCGATTTCAAGATGAACCGAATTGGGGTTCGATCCATTGATCCTGCCCCTCAAATCCCCGTCCACCAGAACCATGAAGGATCTCTTTTCCCGGAAGAGCGGATCCTGGATTTGTTTCTTTATTATCAGGAGGGAGTTTTCCCCCATGTTGAGAATCGAGTGTTCATCAAAGGTAATGTCAGCCGCCGATCGGTCGAGCGTTTGAACGGCGTCCCGGTCAAAAAGGTGTTTCCCTACGTCGGCGGACATCCAAACGATGGCCTCAGCGCGTTTACTTTTTACGCTGTTGCGCGTTCGGGTGACGATGGCGGCCAGTTCTTGCCAGGATGAGGTCACCACTTCACCGTGTTCGATCGCGTGGCTGCCTGGTATCGGTCTTGCAGAGTACCGTTGTGCGTCTCTCTGGTCCATCAAGGATTTCAGACTGACCCCGGTGGGAAACAACGCGTTAAGCAGATAGAGGAAGATCGAAAAAAAGCTCAGCACCAGAAGAATCGTCATGACAGATTCCACCAGAAGCGATCCAAGGGCTTTCAATCGCTTGTAAAATGTTGGCTTCGGGTTGGGCTGATTTTCTTTCAAGTGTGCACGTATTCGTCGTTAGTAAGTTACTTGGAAGCGGAAGAACGGCCCACCGTAAGAGTGGTCGTTGTCCGCAAACTCGTTGTCCGAAAAGTCGGTGAAGTTAAAGCCGGCACCAATCCGGAAGTGATCGATCGGTTCCCACATCAGTTCTGTCAGCCAACCCTGACTGGTGTTCTTGGGTTGGATTTGTGAGAGGATGCGATATTCCAGTCCCAGGCTGAACTTGCGCCAGAAGTTCCAATTCAGGCGGTTGATCGACAGCCAAGTTTGGGTTTCCTGCTCGGGGAGGCTGCCGACCGTCTCCGTTTGCATTTTGTAAGCCAATTTTTCGACCCACTGCAGGCCGCGGGTGATATCGAAAATCCACTCGATGGAGGCCACCTGGGAATGGGTATCCGAGAGCACCAGCTCGCCGGGGCGTAATGGGCCGATATCGGAAAGCAGGGTGTACTTCGCCAGCGCATTCAGTCGATCGAAGGCCACCGGGCGGTAGGCCAGCCCGAGGCTGTATTCCCTGAACCCGGCGGTTGTATCATCGCTGTCGGTATTGCGGGTGTCGCTGTACCGCACCTTTCCGAGCAGCGTGAAGTCCGGGTTGAGTTTGAGTTCCAGGTTGTTGTTCGACAGGAATTGGACGGTGCTCTCTCGACCGTTTTCTCCCCGGAATTGCTGTTGTGAAGATGCCAGGAGCCCGGCCGGATGGTTATAGGCAACGCCTCCGGTGATCGCGTAGCGGTCGATGTCGCCGGCATCCGCATTGGTCGATCCATACTCTCCGGAGAGCAGCAGCTTGAGTCCTCTGGTCAATTCCCACTGGCGCTCGGCTCCGATTACCGATACATTACGGTCGTCGCCGTTGTTTTTCTCCCATTGGTATTCCGTATACAATTTTGTGGATGAGTCGACCAATGCACGTGCACCAACCACTGTCGCTGTGCTTCGGCCGGGCCGGTGATCCGCCAAGCGTTGGTTAATGTAAAGTTCCTGGTCGCCCAGTTTCACGACGGCACCCCCGAGGGCTGAGCTTCCTTCATTACCGACGGTGCCGGCGGCCTCAAGAGCCACTTTCGGGTGAATCTGGTAACGGGCCCCCAGTCTGGCCTGGTTGTTGGACGGCCCGGTTATGGTCTGCTGGTAGTCGAGATTGAGCGTCAAATCGTCAGTGGCGTCCACCCGAAGTCCGGCGGCGGCATAACTGTTGTCTCCGGCATCCGATAACACTTGCTCGCTGTCGCGCTGTCGATTCTGATATTCGAGGGTAACGCCCCACCAGCTGTGGTCGTGGATATACTGCAGGGTCCCGATGGTTTCCGAAGTGCTGTCAAAGGTCTCTGTCGCGTCGATGCTCGTTTGCTCAAGCTTGCCCCGTAGCAGATCGGCTTCACTCAGTTTGAACGACAGGTTCATACCGATGTTTTCGCTCCCGGACTGCAGGAGGTTGCCGGCTGTGAAAAACCCCGGATTCTGTCTCTTGTAATAAGCACCTGCGAGATAATTGTCCGGGCGCTCAAACCATTCACCTATATCCACTTCGGCAGCCAATTTGTAGGCATCCCCATCTTGGTTCCCGCTTGGGGTGGTTTCTCTGAACTGGAGACCGCCATCGACACTGAGGAACACCTCGTTGCCGGTCCCCTCGCTTTGGGCATACTCGCCGATCAGACGCGTGTTTTTACCCAGGCGGACTTCCGTATCAACCCCTTGAAGTGTGTAGGACTCCGTCCCCAGATCGTCCTTGATGTAGGTGCCGCCAACGGCCACGTGATCGCCGATCTGCTGCCGGACGCGGCCGCCGTAAGCCTTCTTTTCCAGGCTATCGGCCAGGGCTTCGTACTCCACCTCGACGATGACCGGGTTGCCGGGAAGGATATCCTGATTGATGATCGAACCGTCAGCGGCTTTGCTGGTGACGGGGCGGTGAAAGAGTATATACCCCGTATCATATTTTATGGTGTAGTCGACGTTTTGCTGCTGAGGGGTACGTGAGAGCACCAGGCCGGTGTTCTTGTCCCTGACGACCAGGCTGACCTGTTCGCTGCCCTCGATGATGTCGCGATGGCTCAGGTAGTAAAGGGAACCGCCGGTGGCCTCGAGCTGGTCGTTGACGTGCAGCTGCTGCACTTCGGCACCGAATACCATCGCCTTTGTGTTCGGTTGGCCGTACTTGGTTTCCGACAGCGATTTATAGGCCACATTTGCACCGAAAAAGGTTCTTTGATAACGGGCCAGTTCGGTGTCGGACAAACTGATCTGATAGTTTCCCACCAGGGCATGGAATTCGTCGCTGTCCAGGGCCAGGTAGAACTTGCCTCTCGAATCGGTATCGTAAACCACGGTGCTCGAATCTCCGTAAACCGGGTAAATCTTGTCGGGATCCAGATTCGTCAACAACCGTTCGTTTTGTTTTCTGTCCAGGTCCTTGAATAAGTCGCCGAATTCGCCGACCCCGGTGTCCATGGCGGCGGTGATCAGGTACTTGCCCTTTACGACGCCCTTCAGGTAAAAGGCGATCCGTCCCTCGGTGTAAAACCCGTCTTCCTTGTCGGTGCCCTCGAGGTAGCCTTTGCTCTTGAGCCACCCGATTTTGCCGTCGCCGAAAGCAAGGAAAAACAGTTGCGTATCTTTAAACTCGACCGGTCGACTGATTTCTCCGATGCGGCCTTTCGGATCGATCGCCTGGATCAGGAGTTCACTTTCACCGGGCGGTAGAGTCACCGATGAAGAGAACGTTCCGTCATCGGTGACTGCTACCATTTCGCCGTTGATTTCAATGCGGTTGCCCGGATCGGTGGCACCGGTGACGGCCAGTATCGGTTGGGTCAGCGGAACCCCCCGGGGCGGCAACTGAACGGTTAAATTCGGTATCGGGTCGGTGGCCAGGATCAACTCGCCGTTTTGATCGCGATCGTTGACCGTCACCATCAGGTTGACAAGCTGGGTTGTACCGGAGGAATTGCGGACGAGCAGACCGTAGGCATTGCTGCCGCGCCTCAACTCGAGGGGTATCGTGAATCCGCCGTCGGGTTTGACCGGAATCGGGATGCCGTCGACTTCAATCGTGTTTCCGGGCGTGGTACGACCCTGCACCTCATAGGTCGCCATGGTGGCCTGCCCAGCTGTTTCCGCGCTGCCGGCCTCTTCAACGTGGTAGCCGTCTCCGGCACTGCCGAAGGGCAGCAGGACGGTTTTTTCGGTTTGTAAAATCTCGACATCGGGGACGCTGAATGTGGTCTGGAGAGATTGCCCCCGCCGGTTGACTACCTCGACGGTAAATCGCTTCATCTGTTCACCGGCAACCTGGGTTGAAAACCGGCTGCCGTCGAGCGGCAGGTCTTTGCCGTTGATTTTTACTGCGGCTTCGGTGCGAAATTGATCGTAAAGTTTCGACCGTTCTGTTTTGTTTATCTGGCCCTTGATTTCGATGCGGCGATTCAGGGCCCGGGTTTCGGCAAATTCATTGCTGACAATCGGGCGGGATTCGCCATACCAACGCACGATAAAGCGCTTCTCGGGGAGCTTCTCTTCTTTGACCAGGTAGTTCAGGGCCGACTGCGCTCTTTTTTTGGAAAGTTCCAGATTGTATGAGTCAGTTCCTGAAGAATCGGTGTGGCCTTCGATGACGACTTTCTCATCCGGAAATTTCCTGAGAATCTTGGCCGTTTCTTTCAAGACGTCACGGGCTTTTTCACTGAGTTCGGCCGAGTCCGAAACAAAGGCCTCACCCGTCAGGTTGACGGAGATGATCTTGGATTGATTGATGCCGAAGATCCTGCGGTCACTGGTGGTCCGGCTGCCGTCGGTATGGTTGACCTCGAGCTGGTATTGATAGATGTCGCCGCCGGTAACCATCTGATTGGCACCGTAGCGTCCATTCCAGTCGATCGTCTCCGGCGGTTGACCTTTTCCGTTCAGTCGATGTACCACGTCACCCTTGGGGTTCAAAATCTTCAATTCCCAATTCTCTACGGGCACATCGAAATTGCGATCGATCTGAAACTGAACCGGTTTTCCCAGTCGACTTCCTTTGAGCTCAACGACTTCGTTCAGGTTTTCCACAAGGAGGCGGACATTGTTGTTGGGCACAGCCACCACCTCTCCATTGATCATCAACGTCAGGCTGTCGACATTTCCGAGGACCTGGATCGGTTGTTCGATTGCTTCGGATTGGATGGCGATCCCTGGTTCGGCCGGCCGGCCGGTTTTTATGGTTTCCGGTTCGTAAAGCACACCGAAATTGGCCTTGGCCATGAGACCGGGGGTGATGTCCAGGACCACGGTTTCACTGGTGGTTGCTTCAGCCCCGTCGGCGAGGCTTTTCAGGTTGATCTTGACCATCC
>CAWGUE010000036.1:0-42697 GCA_963825595.1 uncultured delta proteobacterium
CATAAATAAGGAGATATTGTTCACATGCAGACAGCAAGCGCAGAGAAGAAAATGCCGGAGTGGGATGCCACGACAGAGTTGCAGGAGGAGTTTGAGCAATTGCTCAATGCAAATATTGTCATCGTCGATGACGAACCCATCAACATGGAAGTCGTGCAGGCATTTCTGGAGGAGGCGGGATACAGCAACTTTGTTTTGATTGAAAATTCCGGTGATGCGATGGATACCCTCGAGCAAGAGCGCCCCGATCTTCTGCTACTCGACCTGATGATGCCCCAGGTGTCGGGCTTCGATGTGTTGAAACAATTACGGGAGCATCCCAAACTCAAGCACCTGCCCGTCATCATATTGACGGCATCATCAGACAACAAGGATAAATTGCGGGCTCTCGATCTCGGCGCGACCGATTTTCTGGCCAAGCCGGTCGATTCGAGTGAGCTGCGGTTGCGCGTTCGCAATACCCTGGCCGCTAAGGCCTATATGGATCGCCTCGCTTTTTATGATCCGTTGACCAAACTGCCCAACAGACACCTTTTTATGGAATGTCTGGAATGGGGCTTGAAGTCGGTTAAACAGAATAATGAAAACCTGGCATTGTTGAGTATCGAGTTGGACCAGTTCGACAAGGTCAGTGATACACTGGGACTTTTCGCCGGGGATGAAATTTTGCGACAGTTAACCCTGCGCTTCAAAGATGTTGTTATGGGCCTTGATTTACTCGGGCATCATGAAATGGATGAATATGTCCCTGTCAATCTGTTTCACTTAGACGGCGGTGTCTTTACTCTAATTCTTCATCGCATCTCAAACGAAAGTGATGCCGCTCTGGTTGCCGAATGTTTGTTGGAATCGATTCGATCCATGCTGTTGGTGGATAACACGGAAATCTACTTGACCGCCAGCATCGGCATCGCGACGTATCCCACGGAAGATGTCGACAGTGTTACCATGTTGCAACTGGCATCGAGTGCTAAAGATTATGCCAAGAATCATGGCGGGAACGTTTTTCAATTTTCCTCGCGCCAAATCAACACCAAATACCAGAAGCGTCTTAACCTTGAAGCCAGGCTACGCAAGGCGCTCGACCGGGATGAACTGCTACTGTACTACCAACCCAAGCTGGATGTGCAGACAAATACTATTGCCGGAGTGGAAGCACTGCTGCGATGGAACACCCCTGAACAGGGCGTTATTCCACCGAGCAAGTTTATTCCCATTGCCGAGGAAACCGGGCTCATGATCCCTATTGGAGAATGGGTTTTGGCTCAAGCCTGTAATCAGCTATCTGAGTGGCAGCAGACCTGCTCGTCCCCGATCAGTATGGCGGTTAATTTGTCTACCGTCCAATTTCAGAACTATGAAATTCTGGATGGTTTCAGACAAATCATCTATAACAGTGGTATATTTCCGGAAATGCTGACCCTTGAAGTCACCGAAAGTATGTTGCTGGAGGATATCGAGAGTAAAATTGAAATAATGAATCGTTTGAAAGGACTTGGTCTCAAATTGTCCATCGATGATTTCGGCACCGGCTATTCTTCTTTAAGTTATCTGAGAAGACTACCGTTAGATGAACTGAAAATCGATCGCTCCTTTTTTGTCAGTTTGTTCGAGGACGAGAAGAGCCGCGCCCTCGTATCTTCCATGATTTATCTGTCGCGGAACATGAACCTGCGAACGGTTGCCGAAGGTGTGGAGACAAAGGCCCAGTTGAAGTTCCTGCAAGAAGAGGGGTGCGACCTCTACCAAGGTTATCTGTTTAGTCCCCCCGTGCCGCCCGACAAGATATTCGAGATGCTTTCTCCCTCCATCCCGAACGATGCATGAAATCTATTAAGCGAGAGGTCAGAAAGAAGCGAACCCTATAAATATTGACTGTGCGACCGTCAAATTACTGGCATTTCTGAAAGAATTATCAGTATCAACAACACAACGATCTGAAATTAAATAGAAAAATACGATGACATTGTTTGGCATTTTTTTTGCTTGAGTCACTGGGAGCCGTATTCTCCATGAGGGCACCTCATTCCCACAACGAGCTGAGGACATTATAGCGAATGTCAGAAGTTTATTCCAATTGGTACCTATTTAAAATCCCCCTGTCCTCCTTTGTCAAAGGGGGGACTGATAAATGCTTAGAGTGGTTTCAACACAACAGTTGCGATAAGAATGGGTGCCAGGGTGCATGCTTTCTCCCCTTAAAAAAGGGCCAGGGGGGATTTTATACTGTCGCGCGCACCAGCCAATTGGAACGTATTTATGGCAACAGCGAACATCTCCCGTAAGAAAGGCCAGATCCATGAAATCTAGTTTCAGAAGCGCAGTATTGCCGGCAGCGATCTTTTGGATGCTGCTGACGACCCCCATTTCAGCCAGGGCCGAGACGCTGCAGGGCATCACCTCACCAAATGCCGACATCACCCTGTCGTTCGTTGTGCCGGGCAGGGTGTCCGATGTCCTGGTCAAAGAAGGCCATAGCGTTGAAAAAGATCAATTGCTCGTCCGCCTGTACGATGAACCTGAAAGAATCCAGAGCCAGCAGCTAAAAATGCTGTCCGAAGACCGTACCAAAATCCTTGCCGCTAAAGCGGAACTGGCACAGAAACAGGTCGATTTAAAAAAGGTCAAGCAGGCCCAGGCCAAAGGTGCCGCCAGTGTTTGGGAAGTTGAGCATTTAAGATTAAACGTCCGGATAGCAGAGCTTTCGTTGAAGTCGGCAGTTTTGGAACAAGAGCAGTATCGGCGCCGATACGACCACGCACAGAGCCAGTTGGAGCAGATGCGTCTTGTTGCCCCCATTGCAGGACGTGTTGAGGACGTCACTATCGAGGTGGGGGAGTCCGTCGGTTCGCTGGGGCCTGTCATCCGTGTGGTTCAAAATGATCCCCTCCGGATCGACGTGCCCGTCCCGATGGCACAGGCCGGCGTATTGGCCGTGGGACAGAATGCCTGGGTCACCTTTCCCGGAACCACTGCTGATGCATCGCCGAACGCTCAGATCATCAATATCGCGGCCGTTGCAGACGCCGCCAGCGATACCCTGCGCATTAGAATCGAAGTGCCCAACCCCCTGAAGCGCCCGGCGGGCGAACGTGTTGCTGTCAGCTTCTCTCCCGAAATGGAAAACAAGGAGCTCGGGCAGTTGAAGACTGACGAATAGACCACGTTTTCTGTGGTTTCCGCACATCGTCTTTCGATCCACCCGTGCCAGTATCCGGGACCCGGCCGGTAGTGTGAAGATACCGACGGCGCGGACAGACCACCGGTACAATGGAATTTTTTATGGCTCGATCCATGGCGGGTGAATCAGCGGAGGACCAAAGACCTTCAGGGCCTTTCAGAACGAAGGCGCTCTCTGAACTGTTCTCCTTCGACGGGCCACCGGACCGTTTCCTATCCGAGTTACTCTCCACCCAGTGCCATCTGGCCAAATGTGAGGCCGGGGTTGTGATGCGCCTTGGGGAAGCCAATCGAATAGAGGCCCTGGCCGCATACCCAAACCCGGATACGAACGGCCATTCTCTGAAATGGGTCGGTAAAGCCGAAAAATCGTTTCGCAGGGTCATGAAAAGCGGCGAAACGGTCATTGCACAAGAAAGACCCGCCTCACAAGAAGGCGTTAAATCTCGGAATTATCTGGTCGTCATTCCGATTCAAAACGAAGGTGCCGTTCGTGCTGCCGCGGCATTCCGAATCAAGGCAAAATCCCGTTATCAGCTTCTACTGAGCCACGCCCGCCTGGAAACGACATCTCTTTTGCTGAATCACCATGAAATGCGCCTGACAACAAAAATGCACCATGAGGCCATGAATCGTCTGCGGCGGGTCCTTGAAGTGCTGGATGTGGTCAACAAGTCAAAGCGATTTTTGAGTGCGGCCATGGCGTTGTGCAACGAAATCGCTACCCGGCTGAGTTGCAGCCGGGTCAGTCTGGGTATTCTCAAGGGCCGTTACGTAAGGGTACGGGCGATGAGCCATACGGATACATTCGGTCGCGAGATGGATGTCGTTCAGGCGATTGAAGCCGCTATGGAGGAATGCCTGGACCAGGATGTGGAGGTGATTCATCCCAAAGGTGAAGCGGCGATATACGCCGATCGCGCATCCGCGAAGCTATCGGAATGTCATGGGCCCTCCAACATACTCAGCCTGCCGATTCGCCAAGACGGGAACGTAACGGCCGTGATGACATTGGAGCGTTCGCCCAAGCAGCCCTTTAATAGACTGGAGGAGATCGAGACCATCAGGTTGATCTGCGACCTTTGCAGCCCCCGGCTGTTGGACCTCTTTCGAAGTGATCGGTGGATCGGAGCGCGTATGGCATCGCGGGCACGAAAGCACGCAGGCATGCTCCTGGGTCATGAGCACACCTGGGCAAAGTTGGGGGGAGTCCTGGTTTTTTTAATGGCCGTCTTTCTCGCGACGGCAAAAGGGGATTACCGGATTAAAACCGCCTTTGCCTTAGAGGCTCAAAATCAACAAGTGGTCGTTGCGCCCTTCGATACCTTCACCAAAAGTGTGTCGGTGGAGCCGGGAGATCGCGTCGAGGCCGGAAAATCGATTTTGGGGATGCTCGAAACCTCCGAACTCAGGCTGAAATTGGCCGCTCTCAAGGCCGAACAATTGGGATATCAAAAGCAGATGGCCGCATCGATGCGCGATCGGAAGACCGCCGAGGCCCAAATCGCCCAGGCACAGAGCGACAAAACGGCGGCTGAGATCCGTTTGATCGAAAAGAAAATCGAGCAGGCGTCACTGGTGGCGCCGATTACCGGCTGGGTGGTTTCGGAGGATTTGAAGCAGCAGATCGGTGCGCCGGTAGAGACCGGGAAGATCCTCTTTGAAATTGCCGGTATCGATTCCTTAAGGGCCGAGCTGTATGTCCCGGAGTCGTCGATTGCGAACGTCGCCACCGGGCAAGACGGAGAGTTGGCATCCGTTGGCCACCCCGATCAGAAAGTTCAGTTTGTTATCGAGCGGATCAATCCCATCGCCGAGGTGGTGAATCACCAAAACGTGTTCAGGGTGCGTGCCCGGCTTCTCGAAAACCTGGAGTGGATGCGGCCCGGCATGGAAGGTGAAGCCAGGATATCGGCAGGGAAAAAATCCTACCTCTGGATCGCCTCCCACCGCCTTGTCAACTGGTTGCGAATGAAATTATGGGTGTAGACGAGGGCCGATGTGAGCATTGACCGTCCCACATTCAGCGAATCCTGGTACCGCGTGGCGGAACTCACCCCGAGACTGCTTGCCACGGTTATGGTCAGGCGGCAGCATTTCCGCGGCGTCAGATGGTACATTCTGCAGGATCCGGTCAACAACCGGTACTTTCGTCTCAATGCCGCCGCCTACCATTTTGCTTCAATGCTCGATGGCCGACGCACCGTCAGCCGGGTGTGGCGGATCTGCATGGATCAATTCGGCGATGCCGCACCGACCCAGGGCGAAGTGATTCAGCTGCTGTGTCAGCTCCACGCTTCAAATTTATTACATGGCAATATCGCCCCTGACGCGGAAGCGCTTTTTAAACGACACCAAAAACGTGTTTGGCGAGACGTGAAGGGTGCGGTCGGGAGTCTCCTTTTTATCCGCATACCGTTGTGGGACCCTGACCGATTCTTGAACCGGTGGGTGGGTATCGTCGGGAAAGCGTTCTCCGTGTACGGTGCGATCCTGTGGGCGGCGATCCTTGCCGTTGGGCTGTGGTCCGTCGGTGGCCATGTCCAAGCTCTGTCAGCCAAAGCCGCGGGGATTTTGGACCCGGAGAACCTGCCCCTGCTGTATGCAGCGCTTGTGCTGGTGAAATTGTTCCATGAGATGGGCCATGCGTTTTCGTGTAAATATTTCGGGCGAGAATCCGGCGCCGGCGGCGAGGTGCACCAGATGGGCGTGACTTTCCTGGTCTTCACTCCGTTGCCGTTTGTGGATGCTTCAAGCGCCTGGGCTCTGCGAGACAAATGGCAACGCATCGTGGTCGGTGCCAGCGGCATGCTGGCCGAGTTGGCCATTGCCGCCATCGCCGCCATCCTCTGGGTGCGCACCGCCGACGGAACCACGGTTCATGCTATCGCCTACAATGTCATGTTCATTGCCAGCATTTCTTCCCTGGCGTTCAACGGAAATCCTTTTCTTCGATACGATGCGTATTACATCCTGTTGGATGTGTTGGAGATCCCCAATCTCGAGTCACGATCGAAATTGTACATCCGCTACCTGGTCAAACGGTACCTGTGGGGTATGCAAAAGGCCGCCAACCCAAGTCATACCAAAGGAGAGAAAGGGTGGCTGATCTTCTACGCGATCGCCGCGACAGTCTGCCGCGTCATCATTGTTGCCGCCATTGCTCTTTTTCTCATGGACATGTTTTTTTCGATGGGCATGTTGCTGGTGGTGATCCTGGTTGTGCGATGGGTGGTGTTGCCCCTGGGAAACTTCCTCCGCTATCTGGCGACGAGCAGCGAGCTCGTCCGCTGCAGAGAACGCGCGGTTCTCACTTCCGCCGTCGCCGTTTGCTTTCTTTTTATTGCCTTCGGGCTTGTTCGGATGCCGGATCGGTGCCGGGTGGAAGGGGTCGTCGAACCGCGAGAGTATTCTGTCATCCACATGAAAACGGCGGGTTTTGTGCGACATTTTCTTGATTCAGGCACCAGAACCGGGCCGGATGGGCCCGAATTGATCCATGCCGCCAGTCCTGAATTGGAGGCAAAGCGCGATCAGCTTCTGGCCGAGTATCGTCGACTTCAGGTCAATCGCCAGTCGGCCCGGACCAAAGAAGCCGCCACCACCCAGATCATGGACGAAAAGATCATCGCATTCGAAGAACAGATTGAGCGTACGCGGCAGCAATTAGATGATTTGGCACTTAAATCGCCCATAGCCGGGATCTGGGTGGCACCGGACGTCGACCGTATTACAGCCATGCATTTGGAACAGGGCCATCGCATCGGCGTGGTTGCCAATCTGGATGAATTGCGTATTCGGGCCATTGCCAGCCAGAAAGTCGCGTCGAGACTTATCGTGGACGCCAATCCGCAAGTGGACATTCGGGTCAAAGGCCGGCCGGACATCGAGCTCGCCGGTCGGATTGAAACGATTATTCCGGCCGGCCAGGAAAAGCTGCCTTCAGCCTCACTGGGATATGCCGCCGGTGGTTCGACCCGAATCGACCTGGAGGATCCCACCGGGAGACAGGCGGCAGAGCCGTTTTTCGAGATACTGGTTGTACCGTCAATCCCGGAAACCATGATCCTGCGTCCCGGCCAAACCATGGCGCTGCGATTCGAAACATCTCCCAAGCCGCTCATCTTGCAGGGTTGGCGTTCCCTGCTGCAGCTTTTTCAGAAGAGATTTGAGGTCTAACATGGAAAGTGTGGCCAGCACCACATGGCGAATGCTTTCGCAGCACCCGAAAAGTGATGAACCGCCCCGCGGGCTGGATGCGCTTTGGCATCAGGCGATCGGTCTGGCCGGTCGGTTTAGGCGCAGACCGGATCGTTTTCTGCGACAGGCAGACAAAATTAAAGACATGGAGAAGGATTTTCTTCAGGTCTCAGACCGCAAACTGCGCGACCTGATGGAACCCTTGCGCGATCGATTTCTTCTCGGCCGTGCTACCGAAACCGATCGTCTGATGGCCGTTGCCATCGTGCGCGAAGTCGCCACGAGAAAGGTTGGACTGCGTCCTTATCGGGAGCAAATCGCCGCTGGGCTGGCACTGGAGGCCGGCTGCGTGGCGGAAATGGCCACCGGCGAAGGCAAGACGCTTGTGGCCACGATGCCGGCAGTCCTTGCCGGCTGGCGGGGGCGCGGCTGTCATGTCATTACGGCCAACGATTACCTCGCCGAGCGGGACGCCGAATTAATGCTGGCCATCTACCGGTTTTGCGGTCTGACCGTTGGGTGCATCAATCAGGGTATGGAATCGGCTGGACGCAAGCAGGCCTACAATGCGGACATTACATACTGCACCAACAAGGAGGTGGCCGCCGATTTTCTCCGGGACCGGCTGCTCATTGGTCATCTTCAGGGGCTGCCGTCGGTGCTACTGGCGCAGATGACTGGCAACCGTGGGGTTCAAGTCGACCGGTTGGTCCTGCGCGGGCTGGAGTGCGCCATCGTCGATGAGGCTGATTCCGTGTTCATCGATGATGCTGTGACGCCGTTGTTGATTTCTGGAGATGCTCCCAATCAAGAACATATCGAAGCGTACGAACAGGCGGCGCGATTGGCCGGTGTGTTGGATCCTGCGACCGATTTTCGGATCGATCGTCGTTATCGCGATGTTCACCTGACCCCGCCCGGGAGGCAACGCCTGGCCGAGATGGCCGAACCCTTGGGGGGATTGTGGGCGGGTTGGCGGCGCCGCGAAGAATTGGTTTCACAAGCCCTTGCCGCGGCAGCGTTCTTTATCCGAGACAAGCAGTACGTCGTCGATGAGAACAAGGTGGTTATTGTCGACGAGTTCACAGGAAGACTCATGCCGGATCGAACCTGGCGTGATGGACTCCATCAAGCGGTTGAAGCCAAGGAAGGGCTCGAAATCAACCTTCCCAAGGAAACGTACGCAAGAATCAGCTTTCAGCGTTTTTTCCGCCTCTATCGGAAATTATCCGGAATGTCGGGGACAGTCGCCGAAGCGCAGACGGAGTTGTGGGGAATTTATCGATTGCCGGTGGTATCCATCCCCACCCATCGACCGTGCCAGAGGATGGTCATGCCGGATCGCGTGTTCACGACGGCCGCTGCCAAGTGGGAGGCGGTGGTCGCGGAGATTGACGCCGTGCATCGGACCGGGCGCCCGATCCTGGTCGGGACCAGTGGGATTCGAGAAAGCGAGCATCTGAGTGATCAGTTGAAAGCCATTGGTTTGCCGCACCGGCTGCTGAATGCTGTACACCAGGCGTCTGAGGCCCAAATTGTTGCAGAGGCGGGTCAAATGGGGCGAATCACCGTTTCCACGAACATGGCCGGTCGCGGAACGGACATCCGCCTGGGTGCCGGGGTTGCGGAATTGGGGGGGTTGCACGTCATCGCCACTGAAAGATTCGATGCGCGACGCATTGACCGGCAGCTCTTCGGCCGCTGTTCCCGACAGGGTGACCCAGGGAGCGCACAGGCCTTCATCAGTTTGGAAGACGAACTCCTCCAAAAGCATGCCCGTATGATGGCAATTGCACTCAGGAAATTATTTTGTTATAATAACAGGGATATATCTTCGGTTTTCTGGCGTCGGTTGACCGACGCCTTACAGCGTCGCGCCGAACGTGTCTCGTTTCGAATGCGCAGAGATGTTCTCTCCGCAGATAACTGGCTTGATGAACATCTTGGATTTGCAGCCAATGACATTTGACGGATTCCTAAAAAGTCCGATATCTGCGTTACGCCTCATCCATCGACACTGCGGCGTTCACGAAGTACGCCTCATTTTTAGGGACTTGCAAGCCTTGATCTCGAACTTTTTACGAAACCGTCGGGAGAGCAAATTTTTACGAGATAATCAATTAGATGGGGAATAATTTATTATATGCTGGCGATACATAAAAATTTGGTATCGGGCCTATTCACCGTTCTCATTCTCCTGAGCACTGGCAGCGCCGCGAATGCCGAGGCCGAGCACCCCGTATCAAAAGCCGGTATTGTGGAAGATAACGGCGATGGTCAGCTACAGCCGATGGCAGATAGATTTACCATTCAAGTGGCTGCCTATAGAACGCTGCCGGAGGTCGAAAAAGACTTTTCACGGCTAAGAGATAAGGGTTGCAACCCGTTTTGCCGTTATGAAGATGTCGACGGAAAGGGGATGTGGTATCGCGTCTATGTTGGTTCGTATGCCACAAGAGAAGAGGCCCGCCAAGCTGCCGGGCATTTGGTCCAACGCGATGTAGTTGATGACTTCATACTCCGAAAGTTGGACGGTAAAGGAGATTATCTTTTCACAGCTGACATGAAGATTGAAGAAAAGAGAGCTCCTGTTCAGAAACACGGACCCGGCCAGGCAACGGACGATAACAGAGCGTTGCCGTCGGAATCACTTCCATCGGCCTCCCCCTCCGTGTTTGCGCAGGCGGCATCCGGATCTCATCCCGATAGCGAACCATCCGAAGAAACGAATTCGAAGATGGCGGCTGTGCGCCTGTCACTTATCGATGCCATCCGCTTCAGTCTGGAAGGAAACCGGGAAATCGGTGTTGTTTCCTTCACACCGAAACAAGCGCAGGAGGACGTTAAGGGCGCCCAATCGGTGTACGACCCGCTGCTGTTCTCTGACGCGTCATTTCGTCGGGACCCGAATCTGGAGTCGAGTGTGAATGACATCGTTACCGAAGATAACGGGACCAGCAGGACCGGCATCAGAAAACCGCTGGAAACAGGGGGCAGCTTGTCGGCATACCTGGAGACGCGATATGGCGATTTGAACAATGCGGAGTTCGAGAGAGTCTACAAAAATCTCGTGGCCCCGACCCTCGAGTTGCGGCAACCGTTGTTGAACAATTTGGGCGGCAAGAAGGAAAAGACTGCCATCAAGATCGCTAATTATCAGGCCCATATTTCTAAAGAGGAGTTCCGTCAGAAAGTCATTGAGACAGCAAACAGCGTCGCCAGGGTCTACTGGAAACTCTATTTGTTCAAAGAGCTGATCGCGGTAAATCAGCAGAACCTCGATATGGCCGAAGAGATCTATCGCCGTGAATCCGAGCGTCTCGCCAGGGGCATCTCCCAGCAGCTGGATGTCGAACGTGCGCGCAGCAATGTCCATTCACGCCGCAGCACCCTTTTGACGTCTGAGGAGGAATATCGGGTCACCATGGATCGGCTCAAACTGCTCTTGAATTGGAAGCAGCTGCGGATCGATTCTGATTATGACGTCATTCCTATTCAAACGCCGCGGACGGCGCCTTTGAGCGTGGACGAAATGGAAGTTATCGAGACGGCGCTCAAGGACCGGCCGGAAATCATAAAAGCGAAGCAGGAGCTAAAAATCCGACAAGCCGGCGAAGAGCTTGCGTTAAACCAGCGTCTTCCGAAGCTCGACGCTTTCGGGCGTTACGGTGTCAGTGGTTACGGTGAGGATTTTGGCGGCGCGGTAGATGATGTATCGTTCAATGAAGACAATGTGTGGGAGGTCGGCATCAACTTCGAGTGGGCTATCGGAAACCGATCGGCCAAATCCCAATACCAAAAGAACAAACTCAAGCGATTGCAGGCAAAATCACAGTTGGAAAGCCTTGAGGATGACATCAAACTGGATATCAGGCAAGTTCTGCAGCGGATTGCGACCAGCAGGGGCGAGATCGAGGCCACGCGATTGGCAAGAGAAGCCGCGGGAAAAGTGGTGGAAGGAGAATTCACCCGATTCGATATCGGCCAGACGAGTAACCTCGAGCTTTTGCGCGCCCAGGACTTGTTTGCGGTCACGAGCCGCAGTTATCTCCGTGCCCTTACGGATTATAATATCGCATTGCATGAACTGTCGCGGGCCCAGGGGGCCCTTCCCGATGGCGTCACGATCGATGATGCTCGAAGGTGAAATATATCGGTAACTTATAATGTTAAATCTCGTGCTATGATTTAAGGGTTTTTGATAACGATCACTGAAGGGGGCGGGCAACCGCTTTTGTGAGGCATAATGAAAGGGGTTAAGATTTAATCTTAACCCCTTATTTTTTTTGGTAGCGGGGGCTGGATTCGAACCAACGACCTTCGGGTTATGAGCCCGACGAGCTACCAGACTGCTCCACCCCGCATCAAATGCGGATTGGAATATAACGGTATCTCCGGGGTCTGTCAAGAGACTTCAGAAACTATTTAGTGTCTATCCATTTTTGAATTTCGATACACATGTGTTTTTCTGATTCGTCTGAAGCGGTGTGCACCAGCACCTGTTTGGTACGGCTGGCATGGCCTGAGATGATTTCCAATGAACTTTTGGGCAAACCAAGGTTTTTTGCCAGAAATTTGACACACATCCGGTTGGCTTCACCGGCCACCGGCGGCGCCGTCAGTTTGATCTTCAATGCATCGCCGTGGGGACCGACGATCGAATTTTTCGAAGATCGGGGCTGAATAAAAACCTTTATGACCAATCCTTTTGGGTGGGTGCGGATGACGTTCATTCGGTGTCGGGTTGTAACCGTTGACGGGCGATGAAATCTCGCAGGAACTTGGGCGGACGGGTGACCTTGCCATCGGGCGTGACGAAGGGATGCTTGGTGTATCCTTCGGCAATAACCTTGAGGCCGTCTGCGTTCAACACCCGGTAATCGAACTTCATGGCGCCCTTGACGGCGGTGTCGAGGGTTGTTTCAATAATTATCGAATCATCGTAGCGGGCCGGAGCCAAATATTTGCAGTACGCTTCGGCCACCGGCAGCAGGATTCCCTTTTCCTCGATTTCCCGGTAGGTCATACCAACTGCCCGAAATAGTTCCGAACGTCCGATTTCAAACCATCGCAAATAGTTCGCATAGTAGGCGTATCCCATGCGGTCCGTATCTCCATAACGGACGCGGCATGTGGTTCTGTTGGTCAGCATGCAGAGAACCCTCTCAGACAAAGCATTTGAAACGCTCAATTTAGGTGAAAATCAAAATCAGCTCGATAACATCTGCGAAAGAATTTGGATTTATCTGTTAACGCTCTGGTGGCACGGTCGTTTCCACGGCCTGTCCGGCAGCAAGAAATCTGGCTAAGATTGGGCTATGGCAAATCCTTTAGTATCGGCTCCATCCTGGTTTTCAATTCGTCGTAAGTGTAGGAGACGGGAAACTGGGAAAATTCTTTCTTCACTTTCTCCGGGGGGCGATAGAGAAAACCGTGGTCGGCCTCGGAAAGCATGGTGATGTCGTTATAAGAATCACCGATTGAAAGGACGTTAAAGTTCAATTTTTTCAGTGCCTGCACGGCCCTGAACTTGCTGTCTTTTTGGCGAAGGTTGTAGTTGAGAATGGTGCCCGCCGGGTCGACCGTCAGGTGATGGCAGAACAGTGTCGGCCAACCGAGCTTTTCCATCAAAGGCCTGGCAAATTCGACGTAGGTGTCGGAAACGACGATAACCTGGGTCTGCGCGCGCAGCCAGGACAGGAATTCGCCGGCACCTTCCAGTGGCTGCATCTTATCGATCACATCCGTTATGTCTTTGAGTTTGAGTTTGTTCTCATTCAGGATAGCCAGCCGTTTCTTCATGAGGACATCGTAGTCGGGGATATCGCGTGTCGTGAGTCGGAGTTCCGCGATTCCGGTTTTTTCTGCCACGTTTATCCAGATTTCAGGCGTAAATACACCTTCCAGGTCAGTACAGACAATGTGCATGGCATGCCTCATTCTTCGTGGTATTCGTCCTCGATCCTGATCATTATCGGCTTAGCACTCACCACATCCAGGGAGGCGATGTCATTCAGGGCTTTAATCGCCGATGCTTCTTTGGCTGAATGGGTCAACATCACGAGCGGAACCGATCCGTTCATTTTACGGCCTTTCTGGTAAGCATTCTTTATGCTGATGCCGTATTTTCCGAGAATGCCCGATATCGTCGACAGGACGCCTGGTTTGTCGAGGGCCGAAAACCTCAGGTAATAGTGGGTGATGATATCGCTGATCGGCCTGACCGGAATCTTGCGGATCTGGTTTGTTTGATAAGAGAGCAGGGGAACCCGTGCGGTGGCACCCGTGATCAAATTTCTGCTGATATCAACCAGGTCTCCGACCACGGCGCTTGCCGTCGGCATCATACCGGCGCCGCGCCCGTAGAGCAGAATGTCGCCCGCGGCATCAGCGGAAACCGTGATCGCATTGAGGGTCCCGTTCACATTGCTGAGCATATTGTCAAATGGGATCATGGTCGGATGAACCCTGGCCTCAACGGCATTGTCCTTGAATTTGCTGATGGCCAACAGCTTGATTTTGTAACCGAATTGGCTGGCAAATTCGATATCCATCGGTGTGATATGTGATATGCCTTCCGTGTAGACATCTCCCAGGTTTATTTCCATGCCGTAAGCCAGCGCAGAGAGAATAGCGATCTTGTGGGCCGTATCGCGGCCTTCGATATCCAGGGCCGGGTCGGCTTCCGCATAGCCTTTGGCCTGGGCTTCCGCCAAGGCTATATCAAAGGGGCTGCCATCTTCGGTAATCTTCGACAGGATATAGTTGCAGGTGCCGTTCAGAATTCCGGTCATGGTCCGGATGTGGTTACCCACGAGAGATTCCCGAATCGTCTTGATGATGGGCATGCATCCTCCCACACTGGCCTCGAACGCAAGATCGATCCCTCTTTGGGATGCGGCTCTGAAAATTGCGTTTCCATGAGCGGCCAGCAGAGCCTTGTTGGCGGTCACAATCTGTTTGCCATTTTCGATCGCTGCAAGGATAAATTCCTTGGCAATAGTTTCGCCGCCGATCATTTCGACCACAATATCGATATCCGGGTCGTTGATGACGTCCCGGGCGTCGGTGGTCAGGACGTCCTCTGCAAATCGGATACCCCGATCGGTGGTAATATCGATGTCTGCGACCCGCTTGAGGGTCAGGGTCGCTCCGACGCGCGATGTGATCAAGTCTTTGCTGTCCAAAAGGATCCGGGCAACACCGGAGCCCACCGTGCCGAATCCAAGAAGGCCAATGTTGATGTTTTTCATTTACGGTATCCTGTCTTACGGCTTAAGTTGTTTTCGGGTTGATTGGAAAGACCATGCGGCCTGATAGTCGCCGGCATGACGGTTGATCCTATGGCATGATATTGCGAATACCCCGGACAGCTTGGTTGATTCTCATTTTATTTTCAATGAGAGCAAAACGGACGTATTCGTCGCCGTATTCGCCGAATCCGAGACCCGGAGAAACCGCAACCTTGGCTTCCTTGACCAGGAACTTCGAGAATTCGACCGAACCCATGCTGAGGAAATCATCCGGAATCTTGCCCCAAACGAACATGGTGCCTTTGGGGCTGTTGATGTGCCAGCCAACTCGCTCGAGGCCGTTGATCAGCGCATCCCGCCGCTCCTTGTAAATCTGACGGATATTCTCCACGCAGTCCTGGGGCCCGTTGAGTGCGATGATCGAGGCAATCTGGATCGGTTGAAAAATACCATAATCGAGATAGCTCTTGATCCGACGCAGGGCGGCCACTATTTCCCGATTGCCGACGCAGAATCCGACCCGCCATCCCGGCATACTGTAGCTCTTGGAAAGGGAATAGAATTCGACCCCGACATCTTTGGCTCCCTTGACCTGGAGCAGACTGGGGGCTTTGTATCCGTCGAAAGTCAGTTCAGCATAGGCGAAATCGTGGATCAGCATGATGTCGTTCTCTTTGGCGAAGTCGACCAGTTTTTCGAAGAACTCGATATCGACGATCTCGGTGGTCGGGTTGTGCGGATAGCTGATGATCAAAATTTTGGGTCGCGGCCACGTCTGGCGGGTCGCATGCTGTAGATTGTGAAAGAAGTCTTGGTCCGGTCCCAGTGGAATACCACGAACGTCTCCTCCCGATATGATGGTTGAATAGGGGTGTATCGGGTAGGTCGGGTTGGGTGTGAACACCACGTCCCCCGGTCTGATCGTCACCAGAATCAAGTGGGAAATGCCTTCTTTGACGCCGATGGTCACAATCGCTTCGTTTTCATGATCGATATCGACGTTATACCGGCGCTTGTACCAGTCGGCGATGGCCATTCTCAGTTTGGTAATCCCCATTGAGGCTGAATAGCGGTGGTTATGCGGTTTCTGAGCAGCCTCCACGAGTTTATCGACAATGTGCTGGGGCGTTCCCAGATCGGGATTTCCCATGCCCAGATCGATAATGTCTTCGCCTTTCCGCCTGGCTTCCATTTTTATGGCGTTGACCTGTGCGAAAATGTATGGAGGCAGGCGATCCAGTCTGGCAAATTTGCTCATCGTTTAAACCTTTCAACCGTGAAAGTTCATTTTTTTGATATGGTCTTCATGTCGGAAGTCGGCCATGGGACCGTACTGCGAAAGGATCGTGGCATAAATGATCCACACTTGCACAACCGGACTGCTCGAACCCTTGACTTCTATTTTTAGGGACATTAGGTATAACACCACCGCCGATGTACAGTAAGGATGCGAGGAACTGCGTCTCTCTGGTAAAGGGTTTGTCGGATATTTAGCTGAAAATTTTTACATTATTCATAGGGCGATGTCAAAAAATAAGTTTTGACTTTTCACACAATTCCGTCTAAATACTCAATTTTCTGAGAATTTTTCATTAATCTCCGGGAGATGACCATGGCAAAATCCCTGACCTATGCCGATGCCGGCGTAGACATCAAAAAGGCCGGCCGACTGGTCGATAAAATCAAAGATATCGCCAACCAGACCTCGAGATCGGGTGTACTCGGTGAGATCGGCGGTTTCGGAGCCCTGTATTCGCTGAACATGGCCAATGTCGAAAACCCGGTGCTTGTCAGTGCTACCGATGGTGTCGGAACAAAGCTGAAAATTGCATTCATGATGGACCAGCACGATACAATCGGCATTGACCTGGTCGCCATGAGCATTAACGACATTGCGGTACAGGGGGCCCGACCGCTTTTTTTCCTCGATTATTTAGCCATGGGAAAACTCGATGACGACCGGGTGACCCAGATTGTCAACGGAATCGCAGAGGGGTGCAATCAGGCCAAGTGCGCACTTATCGGCGGTGAAACTGCGGAAATGCCAGGAATTTATCAACCCGCTGAGTATGATTTGGCCGGGTTTGCCGTTGGAATTGTAGACAATACCAAAATTATTGACGGTTCAGGTGTTCACGTGGGTGACAAAATCGTCGGCATTGCATCGAACGGCCTGCACAGCAACGGGTATTCCTTGGTCAGAAAAATCTGTTTCGACCTGTTGAAACTGAATTGTGCCTCGCATGTGGATGAGTTAGGCGGACCATTGGGGGCTGAGCTGATCAGACCGACCAAAATATATTCCGAAACCATCCGGCATCTGACCCGTGATTTGCCGATTCAGGGGCTGGCGCACATTACCGGTGGAGGTATCGAAGAAAATATCCTGCGCATCACTCCAAGGGCCTGCCAGGTTGTTTTACAGCGGCGTAGTTGGGAGGTCCCACCCATCTTTGATTTTCTCCAGAAAGCAGGAAACATCAGTGACGACGAGATGATGCGAACGTTCAACAATGGAATCGGGTTAGCGGCGATTGTTCCGGAGAAAGCAACGATAGAGGTCTTGTCGCGCCTTTCGGCATTGAACGAAAAAGCCTATGTCATAGGCGAGGTGGCCGAGTGCCGGTTAACGGACAACCGTTGTCAGTGGGTTTAAGCCGAGGAACGTTGGACGGAGGTCGCCGCAATAAGACACTGCCGACCGGTATTCTGCCGCTAATTCGCCGGTTTCTCAATTGGATCGCCAAAGGTCATGAGAAGGGCGGGCTCTGCCGGGATTGAGGTGCCGCACGTCACGGTGCAGGTTTGTACCGGAAGCAAACGATTCCTCCTTTTGATAAAAAATGATCGTGCTCGGCATCGAAACATCCTGCGACGAAACGGCAGCGGCGGTTGTCGTCGACGGTCACCGAATATTGTCTTCGGTGGTTTCCTCTCAGATAGCCATTCATCGGCCCTTCGGTGGCGTTGTTCCCGAACTGGCCTCACGTAACCATATCAAATCAATTTTACCGGTTTATCGCCGGGCGCTCGAAGACGCCAACGTATCAGAGGATAAGGTCAATGCGTTGGCGGTCACCCAGGGACCCGGACTGATCGGTTCGTTGCTGGTTGGCTTCTCTTTTGCCAAAGCCATCGCGATGGTCCGTAAAATACCATGGGTCGGTGTCAGTCACTTGGCCGGGCATCTCAATTCCGTTTTCCTGGAGAGCGATCCGCCGACTTTTCCATACGTTGCCCTCCTGGTTTCCGGAGGGCATACCGCGATATACCTCGTCACTTCACACACGGAATCAGAAACCATGGGACAGACGCGTGACGATGCTGCCGGGGAGGCCTTCGACAAGGTGGCCAAGATGCTCGGATTGGGCTACCCGGGCGGCGGTGTGATCTCGGCACTTGCCCGGCAAGGGGATCCGGAAAGAATCCGATTTCCGCGATCGTATTTGGACAAATCGCGATTTGACTTCAGTTTCAGTGGAATAAAGACAGCCGTCAACCGTTATATTCAAGAACATTCACAGGATCTGCCCAACCGGATAGCCGATATCGCTGCCGGTTTCCAGGATGCTGTCGTGGACGTACTGGTTTACAAGGTGATTACGGCAGCAGCGACAACGGAATGCAAACGGATCGCATTGGTCGGAGGCGTTGCGGCTAACGAACGGCTGCGATCGGCCGTGACCGCCGAGGCCGAAAAGAGGGGCCTCACTGTTCACATTCCCGCTCTCAGTTTGTGCGGCGACAATGCCGCCATGATCGCCGCCGCTGGATACCATCTTCTCGAGTCCGGCATACGGGGGGACGTCACCGACGACGTTTATTCCCGGCAGTTCAACAGGCCTCTGACAAATAGCGCTTAACCCGCAAATTGTATCGATTTTACGGGTTGAATCATTTATGGTCTTCCCCCGCGGACCGCGACGCCACTATCGATATCCCAGGTATTTCACTTTTAACTGGAGAATGCGATTGACCGACGCGATTCCTTTCCGCCGCAGTCCAATCGAGTCCGTGATCTGCTTGAGGATTGTTTCGTGAGCCATTTGGATGTCAGGGCCTTTGTGACAGATAAGGGCGATGTCGACATCGGCGGCAAGGATCTGCTTTATGACCGTCTCGATGTCATAGTGCCTTTTGATCGCACCCATGTCCAGGTCGTCGGTCATGACCACACCCGTGTATCCCATTTCTTTCCTCAGAAGATCTCCGGCGATTGCCGGTGACAAACTCGCAGGCCAATCGGGGTCGATCCGCTTGTAAGAAATATGAGACAGCATCACCCCGGCCACTTGGCAATGGATGGCGCTCTCGAAAGGGATCAGGTCTGACTGTTTCAGGATGTCCATGTCAACGTCAAGGGTTGACATGTCGTCATGGGAGTCGAGCACCGTTCGACCGATGCCCGGAAAGTGCTTGGCAACGGCCATGATGTTGCGCTGCTGAAAGTATTCGATCACCCGGCAACCCAATCTGGAAACCTGCGCGGGATCTGCGCCGTAGCTCCTTGAGGCCATGATACTCGGGATTCCCTCCGGTGCGATATCCATCACCGGCGCCATGTTCATGTTGACTCCGGCGGTTCTCAGTTCTGCGGCCGTGATGCGGACAAACTCGAATGCATCCGCCTCGTTCACTATTTGGGAGGCTCCCGGGAGTTGGGTAAAAGGTTCTTTGAGCCTTGCGACATCGCCGCCTTCCTGATCGATAGCCAAGTAGAGGGGCGGCAGGCCTGAGCGGCGACCGCAGCGCTGGATATCTGCGCACAGGTTCTGCAATTGCAAGGGATCGACGATATTACGGGTAAAAAGAATAACGCCGCCGACATGTAGCTTTTGGATGAGAAATAAGAGGTCATCGTTAACTGTCGTACCGTTAAACCCGACCATCAGTCTTTGGCCGGCCAGTTGCCGGGTGCTCAGGGTTGTTGCCATCAAGAATCCTCTTTTCCGCGGTTGTCTCGCTGATGATTCCGTTGAAGACCGGGTGCCAATGAATGATGACAGATGCTTTATTGTTATAAATACGATATGTTAAATTTAATCTGAATGTAAAGCAAGTTGACCAGGTATCATAATGTATTTTTATATCAACCTGTGATATCTGATGATCCAGGAGGTGCGGCTTCAGTTCATTTGGCTTTAGCGCGGACGGTGAAATAACCGTAACCGATCCTGATGTCAGCCCCAGGGGCACTGCGAAGTGGGCCGTTGCGAGGGCAAATCAATACGCTATTGCCCAAAGTGGAAGCAGATCACCCGCCTTGCAGGATCACATCAATGTTTTTCAGGATTTTTCTCTAACAGTCAATGGTCTTAGAGTTCACCAGAACTTAACCTCAAACATATATTCCCGCGCTGATCTCATGTCTTTTCCCAAATCTTCTGAAAAGCATTTATACCCTCATGGAGTGGATTGCCTGAACAAGAGGATTCGGACCAGGAGCTGCATGCAAGGAAAAATGAAATACTACTTTTTGAAATTACCCTGTATATTGATATTAATTGTTTTCGGGCTATTAATGGAGTTCCTGGTCGAACTACCCTTTATGGTGATGTGCACCCTTGATCGTTTGGCCACACGGCGAAAAATTCGGAAATTACTTTCTGATCAACCAAAGTAGCAGTGGTGCGCCCAGGACAGTGGTCAACACCATAGAACCCGGTAGGGTAAAGTAAGGAGCATACCAGGGAGAACGGTTGATGTGTGCTTACTTAACCTCGCTCAGAAAAAGGTTGCCGAGGGTGACGGCGGCCAACATGGTGCAACAAAATATCACCTAAAATGAGCGTTTAAAATTTCAAAAGGATGGGAAACAATTATTATTTATTTGGAATTCTATCGTTTTTAATTTTTAAAATTTGAAACCCTTTGGGATTGCCGATCGTTATCCGCCTCTGGAGGATTGCCGCATCTACGGCGTCAGATCCCGCCCCGCATAGCTAAATCCCGCCGACGGCGGAACGGAACGGCATCTTCCTTGTATCTGCAGCAACATCGCCAAAGGCGAGCGAGCCTCGACAATCGCTCAATTTAGGTATCGTTACGTTTTTCAGTAGGCCCATGTCTTACTTCCGATGGTTCACGGCTGCGGCATTGAGTCTGAGTCAATAACAGGGGTTTTTCGCGTGCTTTCGGGCGTGATCAAAGATCCGGGGTAACCGAATTTAGTGGACCGGTTCATTATGAAAATAGCTCTTGTAGTTCAAATCAATACCTGTTAGTAAGTAAGATTTACGCGACGCATTTCAACCGGAGGCGGGCAAACCGTTATGGGGAAAAAATCGATATACGCCGACACCATATGCCTCTGGATGAAAGCGCCGATATTCTCTCAGCATGTGTCGAATCGTAAATGGTACGCCTGGCAGGATTCGAACCTGCGACCTACGGATTAGAAGTCCGTTGCTCTATCCAACTGAGCTACAGGCGCACAAGTCCAGAGGGTGCTTAACACAAGAACCTTTGCATGTCCACAACAAAAAAGAGCAATTACCGGGCGGTCTCAAGCTATTAAGGCTGAGTAGAAGCCGACGCACCACGGATGGTGTCTCCCGCATTAAATATCGGGAGTAACGTATTCCATCAGCTTTTTGGCATTGCCAAACCCGACGATTCGTATTCAGGCGGACCAAATGAGCAAGCAAAAGAAGACACAGCAGAAAACTGACCGGAAAAAACCGAAAAAGCCTCTCAAGCCGATAGACAACCGGGCCAAAAGACCGCCGGAAAAGCATTCAGCCGACAAGGCTCTGGTCAAATACGATCCACTCCAGCGATACTTGACGGAGATAAGTAGATACCGACTACTGACGCGCGAAGAGGAAAGAGAATACGGTATCCGGGTCCAGGAATATGGCGATCGAGAGGCTGCTTATGCCTTGGTAACTTCCAATCTGAGGTTGGTGGTAAAAATTGCCCTGGAATTCCAGAGGGTGTGGATGCAAAACCTGTTGGATTTGATCCAGGAGGGCAACATCGGTCTCATGCAGGCCGTGCGGAAATTCGACCCATACAAAAACGTCAAGTTTTCCTATTATGCCTCTTTTTGGATAAAAGCCTACATCTTGAAATTCATCATGGACAACTGGCGATTGGTGAAGATCGGAACAACCCAAGGCCAGCGAAAGCTTTTTTTTAAACTGAAAAAGGAAAAACAGAAGCTCATCGACCAAGGGTTCGATCCCAAACCGAAGCTGCTATCGGAACGCCTTGGCGTTTCTGAAAAAGAAATCGTGGACATGGATCAGCGTCTCGACGGATGGGATCTTTCGCTGGATGCCCCCTTCAAAGACGATTCGGATACGGAACGTATCGAGTTTCTCAGTACCACTACTGAATCGATTGAAGACAAAGTGGCCAAAAAAGAGATTGAAGCTTTATTGCATACCAAGATTGCCGAATTTCGAAAAAAAATGACACCGCGAGAGAAAGAAATATTCGACCTGCGTATTTTCTCCGACAATCCGGTGACCCTGCAGGAGATCGGCGATCGATATGGAATATCCCGAGAACGTGTACGGCAGGTAGAAAAGAACATCGTTAAAAAAATGCGTGAGTTTTTTAAACGGGAAATACCCGATTTTGCTGCCTACACCGAAGAGAGCACTGCCGACTGACCACAGTCACCGGATTCCCTTCATAACCCTTCAAACCGATCACAAGGCACTGGATTCATGCGACAATTACTTCGTACGCTGGCCGCCGTTATAACAGCTGGGGCTTTCATGATAGGGTGTGCAACCATCGAAGACCCGCACCGCCGGGTAAGGGTGCGAGCTGCCACAATCGATCGGCCGGACAATGCATTATATTATTATACCGAAGCCCAACTGGCAAGACAAAATGGCGAAAGGGAGCTGGCCGCATCTTTGTTGGCAAAAGCCATCGAGATAGACCCGAAATCGCTCTACTTGAAGAAAGAGCTCGCCATGGAATTTGTCCAATTAAAGGATCAGCAGAGCGCATTGTCAGTGATCGAGAATATCTTGGAAGATCACCCGGATGACGTGGAAATGTTGATCCTGTATGGCCGAATCCGTCAGAGCCAGAACCAAATCGACGAAGCGACCCGGGCATATCAAAAAGCCATCGAGCTCGATAAGGAGCAACAGAACGCTTACTTGCTTCTCGGCGGAATTTATCTCCGAGAAAATCGTTTTGATGAAGCCCGCAACGTCTTTGAAGAACTGACAAAGAACTTTCCCGAAGCATACACGGGACATTTGTTTTTAGGGAAAATATACGCCAAGCAAGGCCAGACCGACAAGGCTGAACAGTCATTCAAGAGGGCCCTGGAGATCGAACCGTCTCTGCTTGAGCCCCGCTTCGAGCTTCTTGAACTTTATAAAGGCCAGGGAAAAACCGACATCATCGTCCGGACGTATGAAGACATCCTGAAGAACAATCCTTTGAACATCCGGGCGGCTCTTGAGCTCGGTCTGATCTACTGGAAAGAAGGGCGCCGTAAAAATGCCGAAAAGACATTCCAGGATCTGGGCCGGCGCAGTAGCAATGAGTTCGACGTCGTTCTTAAAATTATCCAGACATATCTCGAACCCGACAGGTATCAAGACGCTATCATCGTACTGGAAGGACTGCTCAAAGGGGCACCGGACAACCCGGATCTTCACCACCTGGCAGGAGTCGCGTATTACGGTATTAAGAATAATGATGAGGCGTTGAAGCACTTTTCAAAAGTGACGCCTAAATCCCGCTTCTACCAGGACGCTGTTGTCCATCTATCCTTTCTTTATCGCGAGAAGGGGCAGATGCAGGAATCCATCGATCTGATGGAGAAAACCATCAAGCGCTACCCGGATAATGCGGAAATCATGTATTACCTCGGCACGTTCTACGAAGACAGCGAGGAGTATGAAAAAGCGGAACAGCTGCTTCAGCGATCGATCCAGATCGAACCGGAGGAGACCAAATATCATTTTCGTTTAGGGGTCGTCTATGACAAATGGGGTCGCAAAGACGACTCGATTGAGGCGATGAAAACCGTCATTAGCCTCGATCCCCAGGATGCCAATGCCTTGAATTATCTTGGATACACGTATGCTGACCTTGGTAAAAACCTGGATGAAGCCGAGCGGTTGATAAAGGAAGCCTTGAAATATAAACCCGGCGACGGGTATATCACCGATAGCCTGGGATGGGTCTACTATAAAAAAGGAGACTATACTAAGGCCCTTGAAACCCTTAAAAAAGCGGTTGAACTCGTACCGGATGATCCAATCATCCTTGAACACCTGGGTGATGCCTACCTGAAAGCCGGCGATAGGGAGAACGCCCGCCAGGCGTATGAAAGGTCGTTGGAAAAAGAGCACAAGGACCAACCAGCGATAAAGGAGAAGATTAACAAACTGCTGGAGCAGCAATGACCTTCGTATCGTCCAGGAGTCTAATCGTCGCCTTCCTTGCCGGTATGATGACCTTTCTGTCGGCCTGTTCCACTCTGAACCGGCTGCCACCGGAAGAAAGGTTTGCAGCGCAACGCGACGCTGATTCAACCCTGCAGAAAATTTCACATACCAATTCGAATTTGGCATCCTTCAAAGGCATCGGCCGGATACGGTTGCGGGATACTGACAAGCCGACCCTATCGGAAAGGGTGGCCTGGGTTGGGTCGCTGCCCGACAAACTCGCCATCGCTGTCCTTGTCTCCGGCCGGCCGGTGGTTAAAGTCGCGGCCGATGGACATCATTTATATGCTGTCGATCTCCAGGACCCCAGTGGTTCCTACAGGAAAATCAGGACTTCCGACCCCCGCCTCGACAAGTTTATACGCATACCGGCAACCGTCGGCGACATCGCCACGGTTTTGGCCGGCCGAACCCCGATTCGTGAACACAGCCGCGCCTTTCTTCAAAGGGCGGAGTCAGGTGAGGAAGTCATTCTGGTGCTTGAGAAGTGGTGGTCCGTCGTCCAAAAAATTTATTTGAGTAAAGACCGGCAAACCGTTCTGCGCTTCGAAATTTTCGGCACAAACGGAACCCTTCTCTACCGGGGCGAAATGACTGACACACAGGTGGTTCAGGAATACCGGGTCCCTTTGCGCCTGAGTTTCAGCACCGATACCGGAACCGCCCTGCAGCTCGATATCGAGCGCTACATGGTCGATGTGCCTGTTACGCCTGCCATGTTTACTCTTCAACCGCCGGATGCCTCGACACCGTGATGAGGTTCCGCCCCGAAAACCACTTACTTTCCTAATACTCAAACCCTAATTGATGAGGTTTTCCCCGTGAGAGCAGAAGTTCTTGCGACAGGTGACGAAATCCGCAACGGTTCAGTGGTAGACACGAATTCCGCCTACATCGCGCTGCGACTCGAAGAGGCGGGAATCGAAGTCAGGCGCCACAGTTGCGTGGGAGATGATGTGAGCGACTTGGCGGCTGTACTGAAGGAAATTGCCGAACGCTCGGAGGTAGCCGTGATGACGGGTGGCCTTGGCCCCACCGACGATGATGTCACTGCAGAGGCCGTTGCTCTCGCAGCCGGCGTGGAGTTGGCATTGAGCAGCAAAGCCCTTGATTCGGTGGATGCCTTCTTCAAGAATCGGCAACAACTCTGCAGTCCGGCCAACCGCAAACAGGCCCTGCTGCCGATCGGTTCAGTTTGCATTCCTAATCCGATCGGCACGGCCCCTGGGTTTCAAGTCAAGGTTGGCGGCTGCGCGATCTTTTGCCTTCCCGGTGTACCGAACGAGATGCGGCGCATGTTCTCTGAGGACGCATTACCGATGATCAGGAGGCTTGAGTCGTCCGCAGGTCATTCCGCTCTTAAAAAACACCTGACTGTATTTGGAATGACCGAAGCGACAGTGGCCGAGAAGCTTGCCGGATTCGAGTCGGTTTTTCCGCAGCTGCGACTGGGACTGTGCGCCGTATTCCCGGAAATAAACGTACGGGTCAGCCTTCGTAGGGATTACGATGGCTCTGCAGAAAATATTGCCGAAATCGCGGCCGAATGGATGCGACAGCGTCTGGGGCATCGGATTCTCTCCATGGAAGGAGAATCTATGGCCGAGGTGGTCGGGAAATTGTTGCGAAGCCGGGATACGACCATAGGTGTGGCTGAAAGCTGCACCGGTGGCCTTATTGCCCATATGCTGACAAATTCATCCGGCAGCTCGGATTATTTCAATTTTTGTGCGGTGACATATACCAATCGGTCTAAAATTGACGTCCTGGGTGTGGATCCCCGGACGATCGATCGTTGCGGGGCGGTACACGAAGACACGGCGATCGAAATGGCTGAGGGGGCGCGTATGAGGGCTGAAGCCGTCTACGGGTTGGCAACCACCGGCATTGCCGGGCCAGCCGGCGGCACTGCGGATAAACCGGTGGGAACCGTGTGCATCGGTTTGTCCGGCCCCGCCGGTTCGCAGGCTCGGCGGTATCATTTTCAATTCGATGACCGCGGCCTGAATAAAAAGATCTTCGCGTACACGGCGCTGGACGTGCTGCGACGCAGGCTGCTAGAACCTATCTCAAAATAATCTTTTGGCCCCATCTGCCTGAGGTTTACCCGCCTCAGGCGGGCGGATAAATCCTCCGGGGGCGGACAAGTCTCGGCGTTGAGCCCTCATCCCAAGTTCTCGACACACTTGAGTATGCCTGCGGGTTACGACCCACAATGAAGAATCGATCAGGCGGGAAGTGTGAACCAAAATCTTTATTTTGCGATAGGTTCTAGAATAATTCGATAAAATTGAAACTCGGCCGTAATCAGGGAGAACGATCCTCACCGCTGCGGAGCATTTTTTCGCTCCGTTTTTTCAGGTATTTCACTAGCGGTTTGAAATTCTCGAAGCGCGAGCGTTTTTTCCGAAATATCTCTTCCAAAGATAAATGAGGATCGCGGGTGGGCGAGCGCAGGTAGCGCCGCAACGCTTCCAGACGGTCGACGATTTCCTTTTCAATTTGAATCTTCAAGATTTCCTTACTTTTCAGGATTCTTTCCTTGTGTGCCTCAGACGGTTTTCTCCCCTTGAATTTCCGTCGCTTGTAGTCAATCCGAAGAGCAATCAGGTCCTGGAGTATATCTTCGTACGGTGGGCCAAGATAGAGCACCTCCGGGACGAGTTCGCCGAAGTGGGTTACCCCAAGAATATCCTTGTTGTATTCCCAATAGTTATCCAGGAATTCATACTCCAGATCTTTATAGTTTTGAAGCGGCATGTACATGCGCCGCAGGTGCAACAACACTTTCTGAGCCTTTTTCTTGTGGCCGCCGATGATTACCGAACCACCGACCTCGCCCCGCTTTACCCCTTTGGTCCACGGTGCCCCGGTGATTCCGAAGTCGTTGTAAACCGGTATCAAAAGAAGGGTAGAGAGGGTGTTCAACGCAAGTGCGTAGCCGGCGGAAGGGCCGCCGACATTGTATGAGGCGCTCAGAAGTTGGTGGTGAATGGTGTAGTGATCCAGAAAGTCTCCCAACAGGCGTGAGGTGCTGACCTTGGGTTGCAGGTCCTGTAGATAATTCTTGACCATCGTGAGAGCTTCTTGGGCCGACTGTTGGGTCATTTTAACGGCCATATCCAACTCGGCAGCTCCCGGCGCCGAAGTGGATACCGCACCGGTGACGATGACCTTTTCCGGCCCCAGGTTGTAGGTCAGGCTGGTAGCGATCGGCAATAGCACACCCGCGACGTCATTGGCACCGACACCGATGATAAAACCGACCTGCGGTTCCTGGCTCAATTCGGCTTCCAGAAATTCGTCCAATTGAACCTTACCCCTTTTGACCGGGCTCTGAGAGATTTCCTGCCGTGCCGACTGCAGATGCGACGGCATCAAGGGGTATTCCTTGACGTCCCTGATCGTTTCCAGCAAATCGATAATTTTGTCGTAATGATTCAGGTATCCGTCCGGATCATCTTTTACTGCGGCTCGGATGGCTTGGGGTGCATTGACCGCATCCAGGATGCCGATCAGGGTTTTAAAGTTGAACTTGACGAAGTTGATCATGTGTTCCCGCTCCCCGGGAGCGAGATTGCGCAACCGCAACAGGACTTCATATTCGGTGCTGCGCAGGGAACAGGCCTTTTCAATAAAAGCGGTGTAATCCGCCGGCGTGTTGCACAGGGGCTGGGCCACTTCCAGGATGGTTGAGGCGTCGAGATCATCAGCCAGTGGAACCCCATCGAGGGACCGTTGAATGATGCCGATGATGTCCTTTTTGCGGAGATTGCCCGAGACCTCCATGACTTTCAGACGTTTCGAGCGAATAAGAGCCGGGTCGAGTATGTCGATCCGGTTGGTGGTCAGTACGGTGAAGACCCGATTGAACGGAATTTCTCCATCGATAATGTTCAAAAATTTGTTGGTCAGCTTGTCGGAAGGCGAACCACCTGAAGGGCTGCGTTTGGGCGCAAGGGAGTCCCCTTCGTCGAAGAATACCACCGTCGGGGCGATCATCTTGGCAATATCGTATAGTTTCTCGAGATTTTCGATCGCGCCGTCGATGGGGTTTATCGGATCTTGGAGCATACTGGGGCTGGCCGAGATATCGTGGATGTCCTGATTTTCGCTCAACCAGGTGCGGGCCAGAAACGTTTTGCCGCTTCCGGGAGGGCCGTTCAGCACCACCCCTTTTTCCTCGCTGACGCCATAGTGGAGACAGTTGTTGGCCATTTCCGAAAAAACGTTTTTTATCTCACCGACATATTCTTCCCATTTGACCTTGCGGTCCATTCGATCGACAACTTTGTTGAAAAGGTCGCCGTAGGAATTCATGGCCACCAGTTCGAATGCCCGACGGACAAGTAACGCGTCGTCCAAGTACTCCGGTACGAAACCGTCCTTGATTTCGATGATTGAATCGATGAGTTTGCGTACATAAGAGGGAATAATTTTAAGGGAGCGCTCATCGAAAACGACATAGAGCTTTTCCACCGATTGATCTAAAGCCCCAGGGTCCAAGCAGACGGTTGTCCGATGACAACGGTTATCGGGAGAGGTCGCCACCCGTATGTCGTGGCGCAGAAGCTCGAGGCGGACGACTTCAAGCAGATTTTCAGGTGTTTTCCAAAAATCGGCCATGTTGATGATTTTGCCTTTTTCTACGAAACGCCGATAAATGGCCGGATCGAAACGTTCCGGTTGGTCTGTGGTGGCAATCAGCAGACAATCCCGACGACCGTTGATGATTTCGTCTATTATAATGTTGGAGGTATCAATCAGTGTTCTTTGCTGCCGTTCCAGCCCCGATTGGCGGCCGTTTGATTTGCCGAAGGCACTGTGGGCTTCCTCGATATGCCGGATGGCGGTTTTGCGTGGATCACCGAGCGCTTTCTTGAAGTAATTTCCAGGTTCACCGGCCAGGGCGGTCTGGTAATCGTTGGGAGTGACCATTGACCAGTCAACCATCAGGCCCTGTTCTTTGAGGTCGGAGAGGCCGCGACCGATTCTTCTTTTAAAAGCGCTTCGAATCAATGGTATCTTTGTCAATCGCTCATAGAACTTTATTTTTTTTCTGCGGGCGATCTCCATCGAGAGGGTCGGGTCGATTTTCTCTATCGTTTCCCAAAAGGGCTCTCCAGCCAGAAGCTCTTCCTTTTTTTGTTTCAAGTCGACTTCCGGCATGACTTCGTTGCCAAAAATCACTTTCTCGATGGCCTCGATAACGGTGGAGGTCTTGCCGCTGCCGCTCGGGCCGACAACCAGCAGCAGGGGCGCCTTAGGGACCGAGCTGTCGGAGATGTATTCCTTGCGGATGTGGGCCCGGTAAATTTTTTCAAATAGGGTGCGCAGATCCTCGGGGATATGCACGTTTGTCAGCTCAAGATCCAGCAGTGACAGCAAGTAGGCATGTTCTTTTGCAGATACTTCCTTTTCCAGGATCTTGTTCCACGCCTCTTGGGGATTGGTCTGTCCCGAAATTTCGAAACGCTTCTGCCAATCAGTGAGGATATCCGGGTTCTTGAGAACATCGAATTTTTTCTTGGGCGCGGCCGTGAACAGAGATAAAAGCAATTCCAGCACCGAGTTGACGATGTCTGACGGTGGACGGTATTGGTTCAGACGAGCCCGCATGAAGACCATGATTTCATATGGCCACGAGGCGACCAGATCCTGGATCTCACGGATACGTTCTTCCGCCAGGCGGATATACTTGATTTCTTTGGTCAGCCTACGGGGCATTGTCTTTCTCCCGGCGATCTTTTGATTCAGGTGTCATCGGTGGAATGGTCAATGCCGGCGCACCCTGGGTGTTTTGGATGACAATGGTCTGCTGGTCGCCCTGGTTCTTTTCGTAAGCTGCGGCCCATTTCTGCTGATTCAAAAACTCAAAGATCGCCATGTCGGTGGCACCATCCGAGCGTCCGATGGCTTTCTGTAGCAGTTCAATACTTTCGAGGTAGGCAGCGTAGAGTTTGCGAATGCGACTGGCTTCCTGATCGGCGGCATAATTTTCGGCTTCCGCGATCAACTCCCGGCGCTTCTTTTCTTCGGTGGCTTCCACCAACTTATCGCCAAAGCGGGTGTCTTTGAGAACGAAGCTGACGACGTCGATGCCGTATTTTTCCTCCAAGGTCGGTCCACCTTCGTTGATCGGGCGGGATTTTAACGCGTTGAAAATTTTCTCCTTGATCGATTCGCGATCACTGATCAGCAAGTTGACCTTTTGCGCCTGGAGGATGTCCTTGACAATACCGTCGTAATCCCCCTGGAGCAGATTCAGGGGCTCGAGGTTTTCGATAGCCCAGGTATTGAGGTCGCGTATGCGGTAGGTCAGCAGGGCTGATGTCCACAATGCGACGTTCTCCTGGGAAATGATCCGTATCGGTTCGATCGTACCCCCCAGAAATAGCCGCTGATTCATCAACGACACTTCCTGTTCGATGCGGGTAAAGTAAGGCAACCGCACGTGCCACCCGATTTCGGTGACGGCTTCACGTTTGCCACCGAATCGTTCCAGCACGACGGCATAGTTCATCTTGACCTTAAATATCGTGCGGGTGGCATAGATCAGTGCCGTCAGCCCGTAAATCAAGCCAGCCAGGGCGAGCAGTGCGAACGTTCGGCGCAGGGCCGTTTTGACGAACGCCCTGCGGAAAAACTTTTTGGTATGATTGTCTGTCATCTAATCTCCTCATGTTGATGACCGGGTTTCGATACATTCAAAGCAGGCACGGCGGCCTTCCCATATAGCGATTGCTGGTTTATCTGTTCAGGTAAGATTCAAACCACTGCACGGTTATTCGGGTGAACGTTTTCTGGTGTGGTTTATGGTTCATCGGGTGATCGCCCCCCGGTTGCCGCACAAGTCGTTTCGGCTCGGCGGCATGGTCGAAAATTTTGAGTGCGTCTGAGAAAGGGACCACCTCATCGGCATCGCCATGGAATATTAAAAGGTTTCGGAGACCCGTGATGTGTTTGGAAATATCGAACGGGTGCCGGAGGAGTCCGGGGGCGGCATTTTCCCCATTTCCGTCGCCCACACCCCGGATGGAGCGACTCTTCAACGGTGCCGCATATGTCACCAGGGCATCCGCGCATATCGACGTTGCCGCTGCCAGGCAAACGGCTCCCCCCATGCTGCTGCCGAAAATTCCAATGCGTTTGCCGATATCCCTGCGGGATTTGATGCAATGTACGGCCGCCCTAAGATCGCGCACACGGGCACCCAACGAAGTCACTTCCGAGAAAGAACCCTGGCTTCGACCGCATCCCCGGTGATCGAACCTGAAATAGGCCATTCCGGCAGCGGTGCACAACCGTGCCAGTTCGCGCTGTTTCGCAGACTCACTGCTGCTCAGCAGGCCGTGCACGCCAATGACGACCGGAGGGGTTTCCAGCGCCGGCAGGTGCAGAACGCCTTTGAGACGATAGCCATCACATGCGAAACTGATTGTATTGTGCCGTTCCCCCGAATAAATCCTAATCACATTTTCTCCTTAAGTTCAAATAGTTGTTGTTAATGTTAAACACGAATGGGCCGTTGTCACTTTCATTTTCACCGGTCCTGGAGTATACAAATCAGAATCGTTGGGAGGTAGTGTTGTGGGAATCAAGAAGGGGCAGATTATCGATGTGGAGATCGCGGATCTCGCGTTCGGCGGCCGCGGCTTGGCACGGGTGGACGGCATGGCGGTTTTTGTCGACCAGGTCGCACCAATGGACCAGGCGCGCATTCGGATCATCCGCAAGCGGCGAAGCTATGCCGAAGCCGTTCTCGTGGACCTGCTGCGGCCATCACCTTATCGAATAGCACCCCCTTGCCCGTACAGCGGCACTTGTGGTGGCTGCAAATGGCAATTTCTGCGCTACGATAAACAACTCGAATAC
Source organism: uncultured delta proteobacterium (assembly GCA_963825595.1). Classification (GTDB taxonomy): domain Bacteria; phylum Desulfobacterota; class Desulfobacteria; order Desulfobacterales; family SG8-13; genus JARFQH01. The sequence continues at coordinate 31,937 of CAWGUE010000036.1, forward strand.
AAACAGCGGCAAGTGGCGGAAACCTTGGCCCGAATCGGCCAACTCGAGGACGTCAACGTTCACGAGACGATTGCCTCGGATAACATCTTTCACTACAGGAACAAAATGGAGTTTACCTTTTCCGACCGGCGCTGGTTGATGGCCGAGGAAATGGGAAAAACGGATGTCGACGCCGGGATGGCTCTCGGGCTGCATGCTCCCGGGACTTTTTTCAAAGTGCTCGACATCCGGGCGTGCCTTCTGCAGCCGGATTTGGGAAATGCCATTCTCGGGCAGGTCAGGGAATTTGTCAGAGCGTCCGGCGAACCGGTATACGGGTTGAGAAGCCACCGCGGCTTCTGGCGTTTTCTGATGCTGCGCCATTCGGTGGCTGCGGATCATTGGATGGTGAATATCGTCACCGCAACCGACAAACGGCGGACACTGATTCCCCTTGCCACCCAACTGATGACGGCCCATCCGAACATTGTCTCGGTCGTTAACAACATCAACGCCCGCAAGGCCGCCGTCACCATAGGCGAAAGTGAAGTTTCGCTTGCCGGCGACAGTTTTATTACGGACCGCATCGGCCCCTATCAATTCGACATTTCAGCCAACAGCTTTTTTCAAACCAATACCGCCGGGGCCGAACGGTTGTATGCCACCGTGCGATCTTTCGCCGGGCTCACAGGTGGTGAACGGGTGGTCGATCTTTACAGCGGGACCGGAACCATCGCCATATGTCTTTCGCCTGAAGCCGGCGAAGTGATCGGTATCGAAATTGTTGAAAGCGCTGTGGCCGACGCCATAAAAAACTGCCACCGGAATCGGATATCCAACTGCCGTTTCATTCAGGGCGACATTGCCGCGGAACTGCAACAGGTCACAACGCCGGCGGATGTGGTCGTCATCGATCCGCCCCGGGCCGGGATGCACACGCAAGTTTTGCGTCAGGTGCTCGATATGGCTCCGGTCCGAATCGTCTACGTATCCTGCAATCCGGCCACACTTGCCAGGGACCTCGGCCTGATGAAAGATTTCTATCGCGTTGCGGCCGTTCAACCGGTAGACATGTTTCCCCACACCTATCATATCGAAGCGGTGGTCAAACTGGAGAAAAGATAACAATGAAAAAACTCAGTTTTACAAACCAGTTCCGGGTCGGGATGGCGGTGATTCTGCTGCTCTTCGGTATCGGTTTTTCCTTGCTGGTCTATTCTTCCCTGAAAACCATGGTCGACGATGCCATATACAAAGAGACCGAAATTTTTGTGACCACCGTTGAATCCACCCGCACGTATGTCAAGGATGTGACCCGGCCCCGGATAACCCGAATGCTTCCCCCTGGCGGTTTCATCCCCGAAGTGATGTCCACGTCCTATGTTGGGCGCGAAATCATGAATCGGGTCAGGCAGCAGTTTCCCCATTTTCACTATAAACGGGCCGCCCGAAACCCAATGAATCCGGTCAACCAGGCCGACGCCTTCGAGCTGCAGATGTTGAACTGGTTTGACTCCCACCGTGAAGCCGAACAATGGTCCGGAGTCATCAGGAAGGGAAATACATCTTACTTCGCACGCATGAAGGCCATCTATGCCGAGGAAGAATGCCTTGCCTGCCATGGCCATCCCAAGGACGCGCCGGCTGAGATGCGAGCGCTCTATGGCACCGGCGGTGGGTATGGCTATTATTTGGGCGAGGTCGTGGCGGCCGACACCGTGTATATTCCGGTGGATGTGGCTTTCGTTCGTATCAAGGAAAAAGCTTTCTGGGTGTTTATCATCGGCACCGGCAGTCTGTTTGTGCTTTTCGGGATGTTCTACCTGCTCTTCAACCGGACCATCGTGTCACATTTGCGCGGGCTGATGGGCACCTTCCAGGATATTTCCGGCAAACCGATCGGCAACACCCCGACAGCGCAGGCTGCTGCGAGAGGTGAACTGGAACAGGTTCAGGCGGCCCTCGAAAGCGCTGCACTATCTGTCAAACAGGCACACGACGAATTAAAGATATCCGAATCTAAATATCGGCAGCTTTTTGAAACCTCCCTGGATGCGATATTCATTTGCGATACTCAGCGCCGGCTGGTGGATATCAATCGCGCGGGGATCAAACTCTTTGGTTTTCAAGATCGGGCTGAAGCCCTTCGAATTCCCGCATTCGACCGGCTGTTCCGGGAAGCCGAAGATGCCGAACTTCTTTGGAAAACAATTCAGACCAGCGGTTTCGTTAATGAGTTCGAGACATCAATGGTGGGGGGCGCCGGCAACCGACGCCATGTCATCATAACGGCACATCAGCGTGCGAGTGAACGTGGCCAACCAGAGGGGTTAGAGGGCAGTATCCGCGATGTGACCGAGAAAAGGCGGCTTGAAAAGTACCTTTCACAGACTGAAAAACTGGCCTCCATCGGTCAGCTGGCCGCCGGCGTGGCGCATGAAATCAATAATCCGCTCGGAGTGATCCAATGCTACGCCGGTCTGATCAGAAAATCGGCCGAGCCCGGTTCGCAGATTTTAGAGGACGTCAAGATCATCGAAAAGCACACGCTGAACTGCAAATCGGTGGTTGAAGCCCTACTCAGCTTTGCAAGGGTGTCAGAGCCCCGCATGGAACAGGCCGACATTCACGCCTGTATCGATGATGTGCTGTCGGTGCTGGATCGCCACATGCAGAAACACTCAATTACCATAACACGGCAATACGGCAGCGGGCTGCCGTTATTGACGATCGATGTGCAGAAAATGAAACAGGTGTTCATGAACCTTTTGCTAAATGCGCAGCAATCCATCGGTCACCAGGGCAACATCGACATCGAGACGCAATGCGATATGTCAACGCGTGTCGTATACGTCAGAATTTCGGACTCGGGAACCGGTATTTCCGTAAGGAACCAGGAAAGGATATTCGAGCCTTTTTTCACTACCAAGTCGGAGAGCAATGGAACCGGGCTCGGCCTGGCGGTGACTTACGGAATCGTCAAGCAGCATGACGGTGACATTACAGTTGACAGCAGCCCCGGTGAAGGCGCTACGTTCACGGTGGCTCTACCGGTCGTTGAACACATGCAATAGGAGCATCGGGCAAGGAGACCACGTGCGAGATACCATCCTCATCGTCGATGACGAAAAAGATCTGTTGATCGGGTTGCAGCGCGCCATCGCCATGGAGATCGATTGTGATATCCTCGTGGCGGACAATAGTGCTCATGCACTCAAACTGATCGGTTCCGAACCAGTGGACGTTCTTTTGACCGACGTCTGTATGCCCCGCATGGATGGCATCGAACTGCTGAAAGCCGTCAAAAACAGCGATCCTCACGTGACCGTTATTATGATGACCGCCTACGGAACGATCGAGGCGGCGGTGAAAGCGATCAAGGCCGGCGCCTATGATTTCATTCAGAAACCTTTCAGGGAAGACGACCTGATCCACTTGATCCGCAAAGGTTTCGAACTCAACCGCCTGGTGCGGGAAAATGCGCGCCTCATGGCCAGGGTGTGTGAAAGAGCACCTTTCGAGAACATTGTCGGAAAAAGCGCTGCCATAACCACGGTATTGGAAACCATTCAGACATTGGCCCAGACCGATGTCACCGTGTTGATTATCGGTGAGACCGGTACCGGCAAGGATTTGGCTGCGCGTGCCCTTCATGCGGCCAGCAAGCGGCGCAACCGCTCTATGGTAACGGTTAACTGTCCGGCTCTGCCTGAGACCATTCTTGAAAGCGAGCTGTTTGGCTATCGCAAGGGCGCCTTTACCGATGCCGGCCAGGACAAGCCCGGGTTGTTCGACCGGGCCGATGGCGGGACAATTTTTCTCGATGAGATCGGCGACTTGCCGATTGGGGTGCAGACCAAATTGCTGCGGGTGCTGCAGGATCGTATCATTACGCCGTTGGGCGGCACGGACGGCTACCGCGTCGATGTCCGGATCGTTGCGGCCACCAACCAGGATCTGCAACATAAGATAAATACCCATCGATTCCGATCGGATCTGTATTTCAGGCTCAAGGTTGCCACGTTGAACATGCCGCCGTTGAAAGACCTCCGCGAAGATATTCCCTTGCTCGTCGAGCATTTTCTGGCCAAGGCCGCCTGCCAGGAGAGTATCCCACCGAAAAGCATTGCCCCTGAAGTTCTCGATTATCTCATGCAGCGGGATTGGCCCGGAAATATCCGGGAGTTGGAAAATACGATTCTCAATTGGACCGCGCTCATACCCGGCGATGTTATCGCTTTGGATGACATCCCGCGTGGGGCTCCCCAAATGACGTCAGAATCCGTTGAACTCGAGATATCAAAGCCTTACAAGCAGAACAAGAGCGACGTCATCGAAAGGTTCACTATAAAATATCTCGACCGGTTGCTGACTCATACCCGGGGGAACGTGACCCTTTCGGCCCAAATCAGCGGAATAAAGCGACAGTCCCTCCAAAAAATCATCAAACGCTACGGGTTCTCCGTCGATCGCTACCGCCATTAGCACATTTGCACCCAATTACGAAGACTAACAACCGAAATGATGCCGCCGCTGTGCGGCACTGCCGCCGCTATGCGGCACTTGCTGAAAGAGGTGCTGACTAAAGGCTGACGATTGCCCGCAAACCACTGCAAAGCGCAGACTACGGCTTAATCTCTGACCCGTTTTGACGGCGGGATGGATGATCCTGACTGCCAACGAAATGCGGCGGGATAGAAATATAACCCGATGACCAATTGATATTATTGTTATAATAACAATTGGTTAGGATTTATTGAGTTGTTGGTACATGATTTGCAGATCCCTCATATTAAAGACATTATTGTCATTTGTTCTGAAGACTGACTGGATAATTAAAAAGGTAAAACGAGCACACCAGCTCGGATGCGATGGTTTATCAAAAGCCCAGGGTTGGTAAAAAACCGCCGCGCTAAATCAAATAGGACAAGGAGGAATCACAAATGGCTGAAAAAAATTCCCCGACACCGGACCCTAATATCGTTCAGGACCGTGCGACAAGCAGTATCTCCGATCTATGGAAAAAGGAAGACTATTGGGCCATCTGGCTCGGCTTCACGATACTGATCCTTGGCCTGCTTATTTTTATGCCCCAGAAACCGGAAGGGATGACTGAAAAAATTTCTAAGGCCAACGCCACGCTTAAATCCGAATCCGAACGGGCGCCTTTCAAGACCATCGCTTGGTACCAGGCTGTTGATGCCAAGAAGAAGCTCAAGGCCACGGGCTCATCCATCGGAAAGAAGATCAAAACGTTTACCAATAAGCCTCATGGGTGGAAGACCAATCCGGTCGATTCGTTTGTGAAAAGTCAAGCCGCTGCGGATGCAGCCAACGAAAAAGGCATGCCCAAATACGATGCAGCCAAGGCCAAAGATGCGGAAACCCTGGCTGCCGCTCAGGCAGCTGAAAAGATTGCCGCCGATGCCGGATATCAGGATGCGGCGTTGAATGCCGCGGCTGTCAAGGCGATCGACGATTGGCGATCGGCCCATGCCAAAGCGTCGAGCGCCAAGAAGAAGATTGGCACCAAACCCTACAACCAGATTCCGTATTTGATCGGATTGATGGCTGTCATGGGTGTTTTCTTCGGTATCGGCATTGCGGTGATGGGAAAATCCTTTGGAAAGTTTTTCGTTGGATTCATTTTCGTATTTTTTATTGCCACGCTGGCTTACATGGCCGCCGCCCAGTCAACGGCCAAGGGATACGGCATCGGCTATGCCGCCTGGGCCATTCTGTTCGGCCTGATCATCAGCAACACGGTCGGAACGCCCAAATGGGTGATGCCTGCCGTTCAAACCGAGTATTACATCAAGACCGGACTGGTTCTGCTTGGGGCCGAGATTCTGTTCGGTAAGATCCTTTCTATCGGCATTCCAGGGATCTTCGTGGCCTGGGTTGTGACACCCACCGTGTTGATTACAACCTACATCTTCGGCCAAAAGGTCGTGAAGATGCCCTCCAAGACCCTTAACATCACGATTTCATCCGATATGTCGGTGTGTGGTGTTTCAGCCGCTATCGCCACCGCCGCAGCCTGCCGGGCCAAAAAGGAGGAGCTGACGTTGGCGGTGGGACTGTCCCTGGTGTTCACATCGATTATGATGATCGTCATGCCGGCCTTCATCAAGGCCGTGGGAATGCCCCACGTTCTGGGGGGGGCATGGATGGGGGGCACCATCGACGCCACGGGAGCCGTGGCCGCCGCTGGTGCGTTTCTGAGCGACAGGGCCCTGTACGTCGCCGCCACCGTCAAGATGATCCAGAACGTGCTGATCGGCGTCATTGCCTTTGCGGTAGCGATTTATTGGGTGGCCCGGGTGGATCGCGTCCCGGGACAGAAAGTGCCCGCCACGGAAATCTGGCACCGCTTTCCCAAGTTCGTACTGGGGTTCATCGCGGCGTCGATTGTCTTTTCGCTGATGTACCAGAGCATGGGCAGCGATGCCGGCTACACGATGCTCGAGCATGGTGGTATCCGCGGTTTTTCGCGGATATTTCAGGGGCTGGTTTTTCTGCCTGGCCTTTACCAGCATCGGTTTGGCCACCAATTTCCGCGAGTTGGGGGAATACTTCAAGGGCGGCAAGCCGCTCATTCTCTATGTGTTCGGGCAGTCGTTCAACCTGGCATTGACTCTGGCGATGGCTTACATTATGTTTTACCTCGTTTTTCCTGAAATCACGGCCAAGATTTAATCATGGAACATACCGCTTGCATTGGACTCAAAAGGGATTTCCGCACCACCGCCACCGCGTGTTCCCTCAAGCGGTGGGCAGCACTGGTGGTCAGTATTGCCGGTGTTCTGTTGTTTTTCTTCGTTGTTGGACCGTTTTTCCTGGAAATGCCGGCGATCGCCCCTCTGGCCGACTTTATCGAAGAGCGGGAGATCGATGCCGGCGCACTGTACTACACTGACATTGAAGAGTTCTCCGAGGCGAATATCAATATGGAAAATACCATGCAATACATGCCGGAAGGAAACGGCGCATCGAAATGACTTAGTTAGTGTCCATCCGCGACAAGTGGATGGACAATAGTTAATCCTGCAACCGAGTCCCGTCCGACCGACTTTTGGGGTCTGACGGGGCTTTTTTTTGCTCTGGACGCATTGCCGGAATTCAAATAGGGTGGGGTGCGGCAATTCTTGGGGCGATTCCAAGGCATTGCGCGTTCAGAGAGAACCATTTTTTGGTATTCTCCAAATATATCTTGAGGCTAAACCTTTTAGGCTTTCCAATGTTCTGGATTATCCTTTCGTTGCTGACGGCTGTCACCGTCGCCACTCAGGATACGTGGGTAAAAAAATATTTTTCCCACCTCAGTTCCTATGACATGATGGCGTACCCGGCGCTTTACAGCCTCCCCATGTTCATGGCCGGCTTGTGGCTTGCACCCCGTCCGGTTCTCGATGCCGTCTACTGGTGGTGCCTGTTGATTAGCCTGCCTCTCAATGCCGTCAGTTTCCTTCTGTACATGCAGGCCATAAAAATATCACCCCTTTCACTGACCGTGCCTTATCTGGCGTTTACGCCGATGTTCATGATCATAACCGGGGCTGTGGTTCTGAGCGAAATGCCGAATCGGTGGGGCATCATCGGCATACTCACCACTTGTGTCGGCGGTTACGTCCTCAACCTGGAGCCTGCCCGACCAAACTTTCGTGATCCGTTGATGGCCGTTTTCAGGGAGAAAGGTTCCTGGATGATGCTGATCGTTGCTTTTTTATTCAGTTTTGCCGCCGTTGTTGGAAAGCAGGGTATATTGCACTCCTCACCGCTTTACTTTACATTAACTTTTTTTGTTGCATTCAATCTGACGATCCTACTTTTTCTCTTGGTTCTGAGCAAAATCAGCCTCCAGACTTATACAGCCCAACCGGGCAAAGGTCTGGTTGCGGGAATTCTTCTCTTCCTGCAGGCGGTTTGTCACGGTTATGCCATTTCTTTGACCCAAGCCGCCTACATGATATCCATAAAACGGCTCAGCATCCTCTTTGGCGTCATTTTCGGCGCGGTTGTCTTCAAGGAACATAACATCGGGTTACGTCTGGCAGGTGCGGCACTCATGCTCAGTGGGGCGGTATTGATCATTATCAAAGGCTGAATGTCATGAGAAATGCTTTGTCGGATGGAGGCGCTTGGCAACCAGGTTAAATTCCTGCGCTCCTATTCGGCTCGCGAACCCATTGTTGACATCCGTTTTATAGTTCATTAAGCTCTCAGGCTTCTGTTCGGCGCGGACGGCAGAATTCGTGCGGGTGGACGTTCATCGCTGGATTGAGGGTGGTCACAACCCGCTATCCGCAATTTTGATTCGATTAAACAGACATGCGCTTCTGCAATCTTGCCTATCGTTTGACAGGGTGACAGCATGCTTTTGAGTGAAGTCAAAGAAGGACAGACGGCGACCATCAATCGCATCGGCGGTGACAGCGCATTGCGGCGCAGGCTGCATGAGATGGGGATTCTAAAGGGCACCGAGGTGCGGGTTGAAAAATACGCGCCACTGCGGGATCCGCTGGAACTCATCGTCAAGGGATACCATGTGTCGCTGAGAGTTGAAGAAGCGGCCCGCATTACGGTTGAAAAGGTGAGATAGGACCTTTCCGCATGCACCCAAAACGCTTGACGATTGCACTGACCGGTAACCCAAATTCCGGTAAGACAACCATTTTCAACAGCATCACCGGAACCCGGCAGAAAGTCGGCAACTGGCCCGGCGTCACCGTTGAAAAAAAAGAGGGAACCGTCTCCAAGCACGGTTACCAGTTAAAAATAATCGACCTGCCCGGTACTTACAGCCTCACGCCGTTTTCTATCGAGGAAATAGTGGCCCGCAATTACATCCTCGATGAAACCCCCGATGTTGTCATCGATATAATCGATGCCTCCAATCTCGAGCGCAGCCTCTATCTTGCCACCCAGATCAGGGAACTCGATTGCAAAGTCATCTACGCCCTCAATATGGCCGACTTGGCCCGTTCCCGGGGCAATAAAATAAACGCCGTCAAGTTATCCGAGCTGTTGAATGTGCCTGTGGCCTTTACCATCGGCAACAAAAACGAGGGCATCGATGGGCTACTTAAACTGGCGATCGAATTAGCGGAAGCGGACAGACCCAAAGGACCGGAACGACGGGTGAAATACAGCCAGGATATCGAAAGGGCGATCGCAGAGCTTCAGCAACTCATCGACGATAGGCTCGGCCGAAGGCTGCCCTACAATACCCGCTGGACCGCCATCAAGCTCCTCGAGGATGACAAGATCGTCAAAGAGCGGATTGAGGAAAAAGCTGGTCATGCAAAGGCGGATATCTTCACGCTGACCCAATCTTTGAGAGAGTACCTGCGTGACCGTTTCGATGATGACCCGGAGATAATCATGACCGATGAACGCTACGGGTTCATTGCAGGCATCGTCAAGGAGGTGCTTGTCAGTGCAACCCGGCAGCGGGTCGACATGTCGCGAAACATCGACCTGGTATTGACCAACCGATTCATCGGTTTTCCCATATTTGTTTTTTTCATCTGGGCCATGTTCCAGCTCACCTTTACGCTGGGGGACTATCCGATGACCTGGATTGATCATGCCGTCAGGCTGACTTCGGCAATCCTGGCGGATAATCTGCCCGCTGGCATTTTCAAGGAACTTCTGCTGGAAGGAATCGTGGCCGGGGTCGGAAGCGTCATCGTTTTTCTGCCCAATATCCTCATTCTTTTCTTTTGCATCGCTTTGTTCGAAGACACCGGGTACATGGCACGATCCGCCTTTCTGATGGACAAGATAATGCATCTCATCGGACTGCACGGTAAATCCTTCATACCAATGTTGATGGGATTCGGCTGCAACGTACCGGCCATAATGGCCACGCGCACGCTCGAGAGCGAAAAAGATCGCATCCTGACCATTTTGATTACCCCTTTCATGTCCTGTTCGGCAAAGCTGCCGGTCTATATCGCCTTGGCCGGCACTTTCTTCGGCGCTCGGGCCGGCAACATCATTTTTGCGGTTTACCTGCTCGGTATCGGCCTTTCGATAGCAACCGGGCGGTTATTCAGGTCCACCCTCTTGAAGGGTGCCGATGCCCCTTTTGTCATGGAACTGCCACCCTATAGGGCACCGATGCTGAGGAGCCTGCTGATTCACATGTGGGATCGCTCCAAGATATTTTTAAAAAAAATGGGTGGCATCATTCTTGTCGGATCGGTGGTCATCTGGTGCCTGTCGGCCTTCCCACGCGACATAACTTACTCGAAGGACTACGCCGGGGAATTGGCACGGATCAGCACTGCCTATGATAACAAGATCCGTCAGGCAGCAGAGACCGACAGGCCATTTCTGGTGGAGCGAAAAAATGGGGCGCTTGCCGAACTGAAACGCGCCCGCCAGGCGGAAAAGATGGAACACTCCTATATGGGCTGGATCGGTAAGGCCATCGCCCCTCTGTTCGCGCCCATAGGGATCGACTGGCGCGGAGGCGTATCCCTTGTGTCCGGTTTTGTGGCCAAGGAAATCGTCGTGAGCACCTTGGGCGTGCTTTACGCTGTCGATGAGGATGAGCAATCCGACGCGTTGCGCTCGGCCCTCAAAGCATCCGGAATGACACCGCTCTCTGCTCTTTGCATGATGATCTTCGTGCTTCTATACTTACCGTGTCTCGCCACGGTAACCGCCATCCGGCGCGAAACCGGTTCCGTCAAGTGGATGCTTTTCAGTATTTTTTACAGCACTTCACTTGGCATGGTTGGCGTCCTTTGGCGTATATCAGGCCGGGCGGTT